>NZ_FNKY01000001.1:0-1200000 GCF_900103165.1 Nitrosospira multiformis
CTAACGCCGCAACTGGAAGCAATCTTCCGTGCGCGCTTTCCCGCCATACGATTGGTCAGCCTCCACAGCGGACTCAATCCGGGTGAGCGCATGAATGCCTGGCTGCAGGCACAGCGGGGCGAAGCCAAAATAATACTGGGCACGCGCCTGGCGGTATTCACGCCACTGCCAAAGCTTGGCCTGATTATTGTGGATGAGGAGCAGGATACCTCGTTCAAACAGCAAGAGGGATTGCGCTATTCGGCACGGGACGTGGCGATCTTTCGCGCCAAGCATGCCAATGCACCGGTGATACTGGGTTCCGCCACGCCTTCGCTTGAAAGTTATTACAACGCCCTGAGCGGCCGCTACCTCAGATTGCGCCTGCCATCCCGCGCGGTGAAGAATGCCGCGCTGCCAGTCGTGCGCTGTATCGATACCCGCGCCGCCAAAACAAAAGAAGGTTTTTCGGACCCATTAATCGCCGCGCTGGAGAAGTGCCTCACGTTACATCAGCAAAGCCTGGTTTTCATCAATCGGCGTGGTTACGCACCGGTGTTGCTGTGCAAGTCATGCGCATGGACAGCAACCTGTCATCGCTGCGCCAGCCGTCTGGTGGTGCATCTGCGTGAAAAACAATTGCGATGCCACCATTGCGGTCATCAGGAGCGCTTCCCCTCCGTCTGCCCCGAATGTGGCGACCAGGATATCGTACCCTTTGGCCATGGCACGCAGCGGGTGGAAGCCGCATTGACCGAGCGCTTCCCCGAGGCACGAATTGTACGCATCGATCGCGACAGTACGCGCCGAAAGAATGCGTGGCAAAAAATACTGAAGGATATCCAGGAACAGCGTGTGGATATTCTGATTGGGACACAGATTCTCGCGAAAGGGCATGATTTTCCAAATCTGTCGCTGGTTAGCATCCTGAATTCCGATGCCTCGCTATTCAGCACCGATTTTCGTGCGTCAGAGCGCCTGTTTGCTCAGTTGATGCAAGTAGCGGGCCGAGCCGGACGGGCCACTATCTTGGGAGAAGTGCTGATTCAAACCGAATTTCCTGATCATCCCCTCTATCAGGCACTGCGGCGGCAGGATTATGACTCACTCGCGCAAACACTCCTGGCAGAAAGAAAGACAGCGGGATTTCCCCCGTATGTCTACCAGGCCTTGTTGCGGGCAGAGGCGCTGCAGATTGCCGCTGCGCTGGACTTTCTTGCCAGGGCGGCAACCATAGCGAAGGCGCCGAAGCTAGTCGAGATATTCGATCCGGTTCCGGCGCAAATGGCGCGATTAAGAGGAATGGAGCGCGCATACCTGCTTATACAATCCGGCTCGCGCAAGCAATTACAGGAATTTCTCTCCGTATGGCGAGCAAAACTCGACACGCTTTCGGCACACAAGGTGCGATGGACGCTGGATGTCGATCCGCTGGAGTTTTAACTGGAAATCCATGCCCCTGCGGCACTTGACCGCGCATTTTTCGCTACCCGCCTGCCCCCTGCCTGTCCCTCCTAGTGAATTTCGGCAAGTAATCTGCTTGTCATTTGTTCCGCCTGGCGAAGATACCCGCCACCGAACAGGTTGAGATGATTCAGGATGTGATACAGGTTATAGAGTGTTTTGCGGGTGGAGTAGCCAGGATCGAGCGGATAGGCTTCCCGGTAGGCCGCATAAAAAGCAGCGGGGAATCCTCCAAAAAGTTCGGTCATGGCAATATCCGTCTCACGATCACCATAATAGATGGCCGGGTCAAATAACACCGGTTGCCCCGCATGATCAAAACTATAGTTGCCACTCCACAAGTCGCCGTGCAGCAGTGAGGCAACCGGCTCCGCTCCCGGAAAAAAGAAATCCAGCTGCACCAGCAATTGTTCACCCTGTGTCTGCAATTTTCCAGTGTAGCCGTTAACCCGGGCAAGCTGTAATTGATAGCCCAGGCGTTGCTCGCGCCAGAACTGTATCCAGCTGGGAAAATAGCTATTGATTTGCGGTGTGGCGCCGATGGTGTTATCGCGCACCCATCCGAATTTTCCGGAAGAGATACGATGCATCGCAGCCAGCCGTGCGCCCAAGGCTGCAGCGCCACTACTGGAAACGTTACCCATTTCCAGATACTCCAGCACCAGCCATGCTTTGGATTTATTTTTCCCCCAGCAGACCGGTACTGGAACACGCAATGTATGGGAGCGATAGATTTCTTGCAGACCCATCGCTTCCGCCTCGAACATTGCCAGGCTGTCCGCATGGTTCAGTTTGACGAAAAATCGCCGGCCATTACCTTCAATCCGATGCGCTTCGTTGATGCAACCACCACCGATGGAAGCGGTTTTTTCCATCGCGAACGGAAGGCCGGTGGAATTGGAGATTTGTGCGGTGATGTCGCTCCAGGGTAGCATAAGCGAATGCCGGATTATCGCTTTAGGATAACCACTTCCTTGCTCGCTTGATGGCTGTCCTCACCTGCGCCGGTGCCGTTCCGCCGATATGGTCGCGACTATCTATCGAGCCTTCCAGGGTCAGTACGGCGTAGATATCGCCGTCGATCAACCGAGAGAATTCTTGCAATTCCGGGAGAGTAAGCGCGCTCAGATCCCGAGCGCTCCCGTCCGCAAAGCGCACTGCTCGGGCTACGGCCTCATGCGCTTCGCGAAAAGGCAATCCTTTTTTCGTCAGATAATCGGCCAGATCGGTAGCTGTGGCGTAACCACGCATCGCGGCAGCGCGCATTGCATCCCGGTTGACGCGCACGCCGGTCAACATATCGGCATAAATACGCAGCGTGTCAGTGAGCGTTTCCACCGTGTCAAAAAGAGGCTCCTTGTCTTCCTGATTGTCTTTATTGTAAGCCAGCGGCTGACCCTTCATCAGCGTCAGTAGCGCAACCAGGTGCCCATTGACACGCCCGGTTTTGCCACGCACCAGTTCCGGCACATCCGGATTCTTTTTTTGCGGCATGATGGATGAGCCGGTACAGAACCGGTCGGCGAGATCAATGAAACCAAACGATGGATTCATCCATAAAATCAATTCTTCGGATAGCCGCGACAGATGCGTCATGATCAGTGCCGCGGCGGCACAAAATTCGATGGCAAAATCCCGATCGGAAACCGCGTCCAGCGAGTTTTCGCAAACCCCGTCAAATCCCAGCTGTTGCGCCACCGCCTTGCGGTTGATAGGATAACTGGTCCCCGCCAGCGCCGCCGCGCCCAACGGCAATTTATTCATACGCCTCCGGCAATCGGATAATCGCTCGACATCGCGCTTCAGCATTTCAAAATACGCCATGAGATGATGACCGAAGACAACCGGCTGCGCCACCTGCAAATGCGTGAAACCTGGCATCACGGTATCCACATGCTGTTCGGCAAGCTCCAGCAATGCGCGCTGCATACTATGGATAAGCCCGATGATATCGTCTATCGCGGCACGCAAATAAAGCCGCACGTCGGTGGCGACCTGATCGTTACGTGATCGCGCGGTATGCAGCCGTTTGCCGGCATCGCCGATCAGTGTGGTGAGGCGTTTCTCGATATTGAGATGCACGTCTTCCAGTTCCAGGAGCCAGACGAATTCACCGTTGCGGATTTCGTCGCGAATCTGGCCCAGGCCAGATTCGATGGCAGCCAAATCATGCTCATCGATAATGCCTGCGCCAGAGAGCATTCGTGCGTGAGCAAGCGATCCCTGGATATCGTATTCCGCCAGTCTGCGGTCAAAACCGACCGATGCGGTATAACGCTGCACCAGCTCCGAAACCGGCTCATCGAACCGCCCCGACCAGGTATTTCCGTTTTTGTTGGCGGCCGATGTTTTTTTCTTTTTTGAAGTTGCCATTATCCTAAGCCCGGCAGTTGCCGCTTATTTTTATCCATTTTTCAACTCGAGACCATCACCCGTCATAACTTTACCCCACTGAATTTCCCAGGGTGTTTGCTACAGAGCATCCCTCTGCCGGATTCAGGTCGAACAATGAGTATAAATCAAAATAACTTTCCTGACGTCACGCCGGATTTCCGCATCAAGGGACTTTGCGGCATTCACAACAAGGTGGCAAGAGATAGCGAATTACCCCTCCAGATGGGTCTGGAATACCAGCCCGGCATGCTCCCGCAGTCTGTGGAACTGAATACGCTTCCAGCTCTCCTGGGCGACACTCAATTCTGCTCCGAATGACGCCAGAAAAGTGGGGGCATCTACCGCATCGTAGGCTACCCGATGCGCGTTGGTGTCGATGAACCGCTTCAGTTCGCGCGAATCATCGGACGTGACCCAGCGCGCCATCTGGTACTTTGCCGAAGCGAGACGGGCATCTACACCATACTCGTGCTTGAGCCGGTGCGCCACCACTTCGAACTGCAATGTACCCACCGCACCCAACAGCAAAGCACCTCCGGCATGGGGCCGAAATACCTGGATCGCCCCCTCTTCACCTAACTGGGTGAGTCCCAACTTGAGCTGCTTGCTGCGCATTGGATCGGCAATCTCCACCGTCTGGAAGATTTCAGGTGCAAAAAACGGCAAACCGGTAAACTGCAAGCGCTCGCCTTGCGTCAGTGTATCTCCCAACTGCAACGTTCCATGATTGGGAATGCCGATAATATCGCCGGAGTAGGCGATATCAAGCAACTCGCGCCGCTGTGAGAGAAAGGATACTACGCCGTTGGTACGGATATCCTTATCGCTACGTACGACCCTGAGGTTCATTCCACGCTCGAAGCGGCCCGAACAGATCCGCACGAAGGCGATGCGATCCCGGTGTGCAGGATTCATGTTCGCCTGAATCTTGAAGACGACGCCTGAAAACATCGATTCCGCGGGTTGCACCTGACGCTGCAAGGCTTGGCGCGATCCGGGTGATGGCGCCAGGTCGACCAGTGCGTCAAGTACCTCGCGTACGCCAAAGTTGTTGATGGCCGAACCAAAAAACACCGGGGTCTGCTCGCCGGCGAGGAAAGCCGCGTGACTGAATTCTGGCGAGGCACCACGTATCAGCTCGATTTCCTGCCGAGCGTGGGCGGCATTCGCCGCGAAACGTATCGCGATTTCAGGATTATCCAGACCTTCGATAATCTCGTCCTGCTCATCCAGCCTATCCGCGCCTGGACGAAAAACGCGCATGCGGTCGCGCCGCAAGTCGAATACACCATGAAAACCACGGCCCATACCCAGCGGCCAGGTAAAAGGCACCGCCGTCATGTTCAACGTCCGTTCGATTTCGTCAATGAGATCGAGCGGCTCACGTACTTCGCGATCCATTTTATTCACGAAAGTGAGGATGGGCGTATTACGCGCACGGCACACTTCCAGCAGACGCAATGTCTGGGCCTCTACACCATTGGCGGCATCGATCACCATCAACGCCGCATCCACCGCGGTCAGCACCCGGTAAGTATCTTCGGAAAAATCCTGGTGACCCGGTGTATCCAGCAGGTTGATGACGCAACCCCGGTACTCCATCTGCATCACGGAACTGGCAACGGATATACCCCTTTGCTTCTCGATCTCCATCCAGTCCGAGGTGGCGTGACGGCTCGCTTTCCGCGCCTTGACGCTGCCGGCGATATGAATGGCGCCGGCAAACAGCAACAACTTTTCCGTCAGCGTGGTTTTCCCCGCATCCGGGTGTGAGATTATGGCAAACGTGCGGCGACGCGCCACTTCCTGATTGACCGCCATCAAATATTCCTCATGCTGAATCTTGTTCCTGTGGGTAAAGGTAGCACCGCGCCGTGTGCGTTGAACTGAATGCGCTTGTTTCGGGGTAATGCTCACGGCATATCGGCATGACATGCGGACAACGAGGATGAAAGTGGCAGCCGGATGGCGGATTGGCTGGAGAAGGCAGATCCCCATGCAGGTGGATGATCTGGCGCTTTGATGCGAGATCAATGACCGGTACCGCCGACAGCAGCGCCTGAGTATAGGGATGCCTGGGATGACCCAATACTTCATCCACCCGCCCCTGCTCCACGATTCTTCCCAAATACATCACCGCCACCTCGTCGGCGATATACTCCACCACCGAGATATTATGAGTGATGAATAGATATGCCAACCCCAGGCTGCTCTGCAAATCCTTCAGCAGATTCAGGATCTGTGCCTGTACGGACACATCCAGCGCACTGGTGGGCTCATCGCAAACAATCAGCCGGGGATTGACCGCCAGGGCGCGGGCAATGGCGACACGCTGGCGCTGACCGCCCGAGAACTCATGCGGATAGCGCCATTTGGTTTCTGGCGGCAACCCGACACTTTCCAGAAGCGCATCCACTCTTCCCTTCTTGCGGGTGGAATGATGCTCCGCTTGACTTGCTTCGCCGCCGTCGCCGCCATCTCCGACGTTCAGGGCATCCATGCCCTCTTCAATGATATCCACGATACGCATTCGCGGGTTGAGTGACGAATACGGATCCTGAAAGATGAGCTGGAATTCAGCGCGCATCTTCCGCAATCGCTTGCGTTCCATCCCGACGAGTTCAAGCCCGTTGTAACGTACGCTGCCTGCGGACGGCGGAATCAACTGCAAAATACCCTTGCCGACCGTCGTCTTGCCACAGCCGGATTCTCCCACCAGCGCCAACGTCTTGCCCTGCCGGATCGTCAGCGACACGCCATCCACCGCCTTGACATACCCGGTGATACCTTTCATCAGTCCCTTATGTATCGGGAAGTAAACTTTGAGGCCGGTGACGGACAACAAGCAGCTGGAGTCTCGTGATTCAGAAGCCCGTGCGGGCTGAGGACTTGATTCCGCTGATCTTTCAGAGTCCTGAACGGCAGCTTCGAAATGCTGACTCCCGAGTTTCGGGTCCTGAATGCTGGGACGGGTATCTTCATTAAAGAGATGACACCTCACCTGGTGTCCGCCTGCCACCACATTCCACCTCGGTGCGATCTCATGGCACAGTTCCCACGCATGGTCGCAACGGTCGGCAAAACGGCAACCGGTGAATTCGCTTGACAGCGGCGGGACATTTCCGCCAATCGCCGCCAGCCGCAATCCCTGCTCGCGCAGGGCTTTGCCCGGCAGGGAAGCAAACAATTTCTGCGAATAAGGATGCGCCGGACCGCTAAAAAAATCTTCGCGAGTCGCCGTCTCCACAATTTCACCCGCGTACATCACCGCCACCCGATGCGCCATTTCCGCCGCCACCGCGAGATCATGAGTAATGAGTAGAATCGCCATGCCGTCGCGCTGCTGCAAGCTGCGCATCAGATCCAGCACCTGCGCCTGAATGGTGACATCCAGCGCGGTAGTCGGCTCATCGGCGATGAGCAGCTCCGGCTCCCCGGCCAGCGCCATGGCAATCATCATCCGCTGCTTCATTCCACCCGAAAACTGAAAGGGATATTCATTCATGCGGCGCGCCGCATCCGGTATACCCACCTGATTCAATATCTCCAGTACGCGTTCTTGTGCCGCCATACCGCTTAAATTGAAATGCCGCCGCAACACTTCACCAATCTGGTCCGCCACCGTCATTACCGGATTCAAGCTTAGCATCGGCTCCTGAAATATCATGCTGATGCGCTTCCCACGAACATCGCGCATGGCGGCTTCCGGCAGCAGAAGCAGATCTTCCTCGCCGATCCTGATGGATCCCGCCACGATCTCTCCCGCCTCTGGCAATAGTCGCATAACCGAGAGGGCCGTCATGGATTTTCCGCAACCGGATTCGCCCAGCAACACGAAGGTTTCACCCCTAAGAATCTGTAGCGTAAGGCCATCCACCGCCCATACCGGTGCTGCACCGGTGTGGAGAACGGTTTCGAGATTCTCAATTTGCAGTAAGGGACTCATGGCTGGGAGGGGCCTTCAACCGTGGGAGAAACGGATTGAGCTTCCGATTTCTCTCCGCGTCCCCGGCGACGCAATATTACCGCCTTTGCCGGCAACGTTTTTGCTCGTGGATCAAAGGCATTCTGTACCGCATCGGCAAAAAGATTGGCACTCAATACCAACGCGAACATAAAACCGAAGGCCGCAAGCAATGCCCACCACACCATCGGTTCACGCGCCATTTCCAGCCGCGCGGCGTTAATCATGGTGCCAAAACTAATCATGGAAGGATCGACACCGACACCCACATAAGACAATACGGCTTCCGCCAGAACCAGTCCGCTGAAATCCATCACGGTGGCAATCAGCACGATATGCATCACATTGGGAAGAATGTGGCGACTGATGATACGCCAATGGGAAACACCGAAGGCATGGGCCGCCTGAATGTATTCCATTTCGCGCAGTTTCAAGGTTTCCCCCCGCAGCAACCGGCATAGGCCGGTCCAGCTGGTGACCCCGAGTATGATGCAAAGAAACAGCAGACGCAGGTCGGCACGCGCGGCAATGGTGTCGAATAACTCGGGATGGGTTTCTATATAGACCTGCATCATCAATACCGTTGCCGCAATCAGCAGGACACTCGGGATTGAACTCAGCGTGGTGTACAAGTATTGAATGACATCATCCACCCAACCACGAAAATAGCCGGCCATGATGCCCAGAAGCAACGCGAATGGCAGCATCATCAGCGTGGTGAGCGTTCCGATCACCAAACCCGTGCGGATGCTTTTGAGAGACTGATAAAATACGTCCTGCCCCACCTTATCGGTACCAAATATGTGGTAACTGCCGGATAGTGCCAGCGCGGCACCGCAGAATAGCAATATGAATGCAAGCGTGATACATACCGCATTCCATGGAACCTGAGTGGTGCCGCGCCAGATGGCGGAAAGCACCGACGAGAATTTTTCACCGCTACGGCGCGCCAATAGTCCGGTCAAGGAAACCACCACGATGCCCCATAGGAGAAGCCCCAAACCTCCACCCACGCCTGCTTTCCAGGCCACATCGGCCGTAAGCTCAGATTCGGGATCCTGCAAATGCGCGCCGCCGAATTGCAACCGGGGGAATTCCCGTACCTGCCGTCCATCCGGAAGCTCCGTTGTTTCCCTGGCGTAAAGAAAGGCGGCAAAGGGCGCGGAATAAGTCTTTTCCACGCGCGTCCGCAAAGGGGCTGCAATCACGTCGAGCAAACTCAGCACTTCCACACCGTAAGCTTTCTCGCCGTTGCCACTGTTACTATTCTCAACGGCAGGGCGTATATGCACTGTATCGAGCAATCCAACGGCAATAAAAAATACCAGAACCGTAAGTGCCGCCATTCCGCTCGCACTGTGTCCCACACGCCGCCATGGCGCCAGAAGATATTCATTGCGCCGCACATACCAGACGAAGGCGATTATCACCGCCACCAACAGGTAGACAAGTGCATCTGTCCAGAGAATTACCGGTTTGAAAGACATTATCCTAAATCCGGCAGTTGGACGGGGTGAAGTGTACGGTTTTTGGGGTACGGGGCAAGGCGCAACGACGCGGAATGGTTGTTCCATTCCAAGGAGTTACAACGCAGCCATGCGCCGCAAAAATCGTGCAATCCGCCCCGTAGCGAACTCACCCAAGTGAAGATTGATTGAGACGAAACAGCTTTGTAAATCATAATATTAAACTGAAAAATGGCGGTCAATCGCCAGATTTAGGATTATAGCGTCGTCATGCCAGTCTCACCCTTGGATCCACCAGCGTATAGGAAATGTCCGTCAATATCAGTCCGACGATATAAAGCAACGATCCCAGAAAAACCATGGCACGCACTACGGCAAAGTCCTGTGAGTTGATCGCATCAATGGTATAGCTGCCTAATCCGGGAATGCCAAAAAAGGATTCGGCAATCAGGCTTCCCAGAAATAGCAGCGGGATCACTACCACCGCGCCGGTGAGTATCGGAATCATTGCGTTCCTGAGCACATGCCTGAAGAGTACAAGACTTTCAGACAATCCTTTAGCGCGGGCGGTGCGAACGTAATCCTTGCCCATTTCCTCAAGGAAAATGGTGCGATACCAGCGAGTGCTGGCGCCTGCACCGCTAATTACGCCGATGATAACCGGCAATACCAGGAATTTAGCGGCATTCAGGCCACTTCCATAACCTGAAATGGGGACCAGATGCCATATCTTGCTGATCAAAAACTGGCCGCCAATGATATAGAACAAACTGGAGATGGACATCAGGGCGACGCATAGTACCACACCCCAGAAATCCACGTAGGTAGCCCGGAAAAATACCATTGCCAGCGCAAAAAAAATGTAGACAAACAATCCCAGCAGGAACACGGGCAGCGCAATGGCAAGGCTGGGTATCATGCGTGTTTTGATTTCGTGAGCAATATCGCGTCCGTCATCGGCCCGTCCAAAATCAAAGGCAAACATGGCAACTGATTTCTCAAAAAAAATAGTGCGCGTAAATTTTGCGATACCCTCCACCGTATCATTAAACATGAGCGGTTTATCATACCCGCGCTCCTGCTTCCACTTGGTAATGGCCTCGGGCGTGACACGCTTGATTCCCAACTGCATCCGCGCCATGTCATCAGGGCTGTTAACCACAAAAAACAGGGTAAAGGTGATCAGATTCACGCCGATCAGAATGGGAATGGCATAAAGCACGCGCCGAATGATGTAATTAAGCAACGTCGCCTCTTGACCCCGGATTCCCGGTCTCTGATTCCCTGCTCCTGATTCCCGCCCTTTGTTCCCTGCGGCGGTAAACGACCACGGCCGGGGTAAGGCCTACCGCCAGCACGATCAATCCCAGCACAATGGGCCACAACACCGGCTCATTCCATTCGCGCCGCTTCTGATCCCGCAACTCCGCATCTACACGGAAGTATTTAATGTTATTGTGCGATAGCCTGTTCGGTTTAACATTGCCGTACCAGGTGTGATACAACCCATAATCCTTGGGGTGATATCCCCAAAGCCAGGGCGCGTCGTGACGCAGAATGTCGATCATCCGATCGATGATTTGCTGGCGTTCGGGACTGTTTTCCATATTCTTCATTTCCTCGAACAGCCGGTTATACTCGGGATTGGAGTAATTGGCGGCGTTCTCGCCTTCATTACCGACCTTTTGCTGCGGACCATGCAACAGGAACAGGAAATTCTCCGGATCGGGATAATCGGCGTTCCAGCCCCACTCGAAGATTTGCGCGTTGCCCTTGCGTATCTTGTCCTGGAAACGGTTGTAGTCGGTGCTGCGAACCACCAGCTGAATATTGAGTTTCTGGAATTGCTTGCGCATCCAGTCGAGACTCGATTTGTCATCGACACCTCTCGCGGTTACATCAAAATACAGCACCAGCGGCGTACCCGTTTTCGCGTCCATCCCGTTGGGATAACCCGCCTCCGCCAACAGCGCCCTGCCGGCTTCAATCGGTTTGCGCCGTGCCCGTCCGTTTACCCAATCGTAGACGACCGGGTTGATTCCCTCCTCGCCCTCCCGATGACCGGCAATGCCCGGTGGAATAGGACCTTGGGCCGGGATACCGCGGCCATTGGCAAATATCGAAACATATTCTTCGTAATCCACCGCGATCGAAATGGCCTGGCGCAACTTTCTGGCAGATTCGCGCTCCTGCTTGGTTACTCCGCCGACTACCGGGTCAAGCATATTGAAACCCATGTAGTTCGTGGAGGTCGCCACAGCGGTTTCCAGCCGGATACCCTGGCGCTTCATCGCTTCGGTCACGGTGGCTTCTCCCTGGCCCGTCAGTTGCACCGCCTGATCGAAACTGTCAGATCCAATGCCCGAGGCGTCATAGTAACCCTGGAGGAACTTGTTCCAGCGCGGAATACTTTCCTTATCGCGGCTGGATATTACTTTATCGATAAAGGGTAGCGGCTTGCCTGCATCCGCGAGCAAACCCGCCTCCGCATCATCCGGCATGCCCTCGGACGGATAGGCCTCGCCGTGAAAATTGGGATTTTTTTCCAATATCATCATACGATTGGGATCGTTCTCGGTGAGCATATAAGGTCCGGTGCCCACGGGATACCAATCAAAGGTGATATTTTTTTCCGCCAACCCTTTCTGGGTATAAAAACGTTCCGCCTCCCATGGGATGGGCGCAAAAAAAGGCATTGCCAGCCAGTACATAAACTGTGGATATTTCCCCTTGATCTTGATGCGATAAGTATAGCGGCTCACTGTTTCCGCGCCTTCCAGCGGATAATTATTCAAATCCAGATAGGCATCGCTACCCTGCCCATTGAACTGCGCCACGACGGCGGTCTGAAGCGTCATGGAGTACTCTTTAAGACCTACAATATAATCGGCCATCAGGCCGAAGATTGGCGAATGCAATTTGGGATGCGCCAACCGTTTGATCTCGAAAATATAGTCTTCAGCCGTCAATTCGCGGGAACCCGTGTGGCGAAAATCGGACAGTTTGTAGACGTTGGCCAGATCCTCCGCGGTGAGATTATGATAAAGAAACTCTCCCTGCTCATTTCTGGCGAAGGCCGGGTGAGGCTGATATCGGATACCGGGCTTGATGGAAATTTCATAAATTGTATAGGCGATTTGCGCGGCATCCACGCTGTCATGCAGGCGCTTTCCATTCTTGTCGAAATATTGCGCAACCGGCATTTCGGCGGCCGCCGATGGGATGAGCGTATAGGGACGTTTCAGATAATGGTATTGCAGCGGCGGTTCGTAAATCTGCGCCGTCAGCAGAATTTCGTTGGAGCTGTATGACTGCACGGGGTCAAGGTGCTTTGGGCGCTCGGCAAACGGAGTATAGAGGATATTTTTTCCCGTATCGTCTGCTGGATAGGGACTGTTCCATGAATTACCGCTACAGGCACAAATGAGGACCACAAGCGATGCCGGCAGATATTTGGATAGGGCCTTCATTGATGCGATAGTGTAGCGTAAATATCAGAAATGGAGATGACGCTTCAACCCCGGCGGCGTTCATGATTCTACAAGTGGGAAAGACTTGAAGTTATAATCCTGAATCCGGCAGCTGACCACTCATTTTTTACTCACTTTTCAGCTGGGCACCATGATCCACGCAGACTTTTGGCGCCATTTGATCTTTACCTTTTTGGTGAGTGCTATGGGATGGATTGCATGGTTTGTGCGGCACATGGCTGCGTTGCAACTCCTTACCCTGCATCCGGGAAAATCATACGCTCCACTCCGCTCAACTGCCGGAATCAGGATAATTCCCCAAACTCCTCATTACTTCAAGGATATGACATGACACTCCTCGCTGACAAACGCATTCTCATCACCGGACTGCTTAGTAATCGCTCCATTGCCTATGGCATTGCAAAAGCCATGCGTCGCGAAGGCGCGCAACTGGCCTTTACCTATCAGGGAGAGGGAGTGCGTGGACGAGTTGAAAAAATAATCGCTGAATTCGAGAGTGATTTGCTGTTTCCCTGTGATGTTTCGAACGATGATGAAATCATCCGCTGTTTTGATAGTTTAGGAAAACATTGGGATGGTCTTGACGGCATCGTTCACTCGATCGCCTTCGCTCCGCGAGAAGCATTGAGCGGGGACTATCTCGAAAGCGTAAACCGCGAGGCCTTCCGCATCGCCCACGATGTCAGTTCCTACAGCTTCGCGGCCTTGGCAAAAGCGGGGATGCCGCTGATGCAGGGCAGGAATGGCTCGCTGCTTACGCTTACCTACCTCGGCGCGGTACGGGTTATGCCGAATTACAATGTGATGGGCCTGGCTAAAGCCAGTCTTGAGGCCAATGTGCGCTTCATGGCATCCAGCCTTGGTCCCAAGGGAATACGCGTCAACGCGATTTCCGCCGGTCCGATCAAAACCCTGGCAGCGGCGGGCATTGGCAATTTCGGAAAACTGCTGAGCTATACGGAGAAGGTTGCGCCATTACGACGCAATGTTTCCATCACGGAGGTCGGTAACGTCGCGGCTTTTCTGTGTAGCGATCTGGCTAGCGGCATTACTGGCGAAGTTACCCATGTCGACGCAGGATTTAATACGGTCGCTTTTGATATCAGCGAACCCTAACCTTGAAGAACCTCTGAACAAACTTCCGGGCTTTGCCGGCAAAGCACTCCCCGAGTGATTCAGAGGTCCCTGACAATGAATACAGGATTCTTATTTCTTTTCTAAACTCTCATTCCTGACCGTCACGTCATACTGTTTTCTGACCCCGGCAAGATAAGATGAGAGCTCCTCCTGGGCGTGTACCTGTTGCAATTGCCGGGAAAAGGTCCTGCGTTCGGATGCTTCTGCTGGAACCGGTTCAATGACGCGGCTAATGCGGATCAAAGTAAACCCTCCCTGAGAATTCTCCACACCGGCATAGGATGGCAGTCTCCCGGCTTCAGCCTTGAAAACCGCGCGCAGGGTTTCATTGTCCAGAGCTTGGGGCTCTTTCCTGGAAACTTGCTGGGTGGCGCCCCACGTAACGGCTCCATCCTTGCCTTCCTGCAACTGCGCAAATTTTTCCCTGCCTGTTTTTTTGGCCGCTTCCATCGCATCCTTGCGGGCCACTTTCTCGCTAATTTTATCCCGCAACATTGCAATGGAAGGCGTCGTCGCCGGCCTGTGTTCCAGAACTCTGGCTGAAACAAGCGTATTGGGCATCACTTCCACCGCCTCGGTGTTACGCTTATTCTTCAGCGCATCTTCCGAGAATATCGCCTGCAGCAATCTCCCATTAGTAAAATAAGGTGGCTCACCCGCATTTCTTCCAATCCAATCACTCTGCTGGATACGCAAGCTGAATTTCTCGGCGGCGGGCCGCAGGCTATCACTCTGCTCATACACCATATTGCTGAAGCCTTCAGCCATTTCACCAAAAATTTTTCCGGCTTTTTGCTTCTTCAGTTCCTGCTCGACTTGGCTCTTTACTTCCTCAAAACTAACCAGTTTTGGAGGTTTTATGGCGGAAAGTTTAATAATATGAAAGCCATGATCTGTTTCAACCAGATTACTGATCTCTTCTGGTTTCATCTGAAAAACCGCATCTTCGAACGCCTTGACCATCATGTTGCGTGCGAAAAAGCCCAGGTCACCCCCCTTGATCGCCGAACCCGGGTCTTGGGAATGCTGCTTGGCAAGTTCCGCAAAGTTTTGCGGAGCCTGCCTTACCTGAACAAGCAACTGTTCGGCCTTGGCACGCGCCACGGCCTTCTCCGCATCGGACGCCGTGGCGGGAACCGTTATCAGTATGTGGCTCGCACGGCGCTCCTCAGGTTGCTCAAACTCACTCCGATGCTCCTCAAAATACTTTATTTCCTCGTCAGTGCTCACTTGCAGGTCTTTAGTCAAATCATCCAGAGACAGCACCAGATATTCAACACGCACTTGCTCCGGCAGCTGAAACTCGGCTTGGTGACTATCATAATAAGACTTGATAGCCGCGTCATCGGGCTTCATCTGCGACAGGAATTGCTCCGGTAGTATTTGAACCAGGCTAATTTCGCGTTTCTCACCCCCCAACCGCATAATTCTTTCCGCCACCGAGACGGGAACGAAACCATTCGCGGTATATGCGTCAGTCAATTGCTGCCGCATCAGTTCCTGGCGCACACGCGCTTCGAATGTTCGCGGATTCATTCCCTGTCCGCGCAGCAGCTCTTCATAGCGCTGCTTGGAAAATTTGCCATCCTCCTGAAATGCGGAAATATCTTGTATGACGGATATCAGTTGCGAATCCGGCACGGTCAACCCAACACGCGCGGCTTCATGCTTCAGGAGCCGCTGCTGGATCAGCCCCTCCAATACCGCAGACCGTAGTTCCGGATTATTCAGCATTGCATCGTTAAAATTTTCTCCCATGGTCGCCCGCATGCTTTCCTGCTGATTGCGCAACGCCTGCTCGAATTCCTGACGCGGGATCTTTTCGCCCGCCGCCAATGCAAGATAGTCTTCGCCGTCACTACTGTTATAGGACTCGATTCCCCAGAAAAGAAATGGCAATGCGGCAAGTGCCAGAATAGCCTGGACGATACGTTTTTTTCTATGAACAAAATCAAACATTATTAAAAGCTTAAGAAATGCATAAAAAAGGCGAACTCGCGTTCGCCCTGGTTTAGCACAAAATCTGGCGGAGTGGACGGGACTCGAACCCGCGACCCCCGGCGTGACAGGCCGGTATTCTAACCAACTGAACTACCACTCCAACAATCTGTAAGTTTCTGCTGGTGGGTGCTGACGGGGTCGAACCGCCGACATTCGCCTTGTAAGGGCGACGCTCTACCAACTGAGCTAAGCACCCCGTCCGAAGAATGCTAGTTTACTGCATCCTTGAGCGCCTTGCCAGCGCTGAATTTCGGAACTTTCGCGGCTTTTATCTTGATTGCCGCGCCCGTGCGAGGATTGCGGCCGGTGCGGGCCGCCCGTTTACCTACTTTAAAAGTTCCAAATCCGACGAGTGTTACACTTTGCCCTTTTTTTAGAGCGGCTTTGATTGCGGATAATGCTCCATCCAGCGCGTTACCTGCAGAGGCCTTGGAGATGTCGGAAGACTTGGCGATGGCATCAATGAGTTCAGATTTATTCACGGTGATTCCCCTTTCGTTATTTTAGTTACAGAAAAACCCTTGCAATTGTTTTATATCAAGCCGTTTGTGCTTGGTCAAGCAATTGTGAAAATATTTCAGAAACATTTTGTACATAAACTTACGCGGGAAAATCCTGCTTTCTCCAGTAAACCCGGTCTGTTTCATGAAATGGAATAAACCGGAGACTGAAAAATAAAAGTTACACGAGCCTTTCTGGAATTTAGTGCTTGATAACCGTGGTGGCAGTATCCTCCTCGACCGCAACGGGACCAGGCACGGGCGCAGGGGTAACGGGAAGCGCTTCCGGCTTGCGTTCCAATGCTAGATCCAGCACCTGATCTATCCATTTAACCGGATGAATATCCAGCCGATTCTTGATATTCTCTGGAATCTCGGTCAGATCCTTGACGTTATCCTCCGGAATCAGCACTCTCTTTATGCCGCCGCGGTGCGCAGCCAGAAGCTTTTCCTTGAGACCACCAATGGGCAATACCTCGCCGCGCAATGTTATTTCGCCCGTCATCGCCACATTCGCCCGAGCCGCGATACCTGTCAGCGCCGATACCATCGCTATGCAAATGCCGATCCCCGCGCTGGGGCCGTCTTTAGGCGTCGCACCCTCAGGCAAGTGGATATGAATGTCGTTCTTCTGATAAAAATCATCGGCGATGCCCAACGTTCTTGAACGGCTGCGTACCACCGACAGCGCGGCCTGAACCGATTCCTGCATTACCTCTCCCAATTTTCCGGTAGTGATGGTTTTCCCCTTGCCCGGCAACACGACCGCCTCGATGGTCAGCAATTCTCCACCTACCTCGGTCCATGCCAGACCTGTCACCTGCCCTACCTGATTTTTCTCTTCCGCAACGCCATAGGTATACCGTCTTACCCCCAGGTATTTATCCAGATTCCGCCCGCTGATGGTGATCTTTTTCTGATCACCTTTGAGCAGCAATGCCTTGACCACTTTACGGCATATTTTTGAAATTTCCCGCTCCATCGCCCGTACACCGGCCTCTCTTGTGTAATAACGGGTAACATCACGCAGGGCGGATTCGGACACCGCCAGCTCATCTTCTTTGAGACCATGATTTTTTATCTGTTTAGGCAACAGATAGCGCGTTGCGATATTGAGTTTCTCATCCTCGGTATAACCCGACAGCCTGATCACCTCCATGCGATCCAGTAATGCCGGGGGTATATTCAGCGTATTGGCGGTAGCGACAAACATGACGTCCGACAAATCATACTCAACCTCGATGTAATGATCCACGAATGAATTGTTCTGCTCCGGGTCCAGCACTTCCAATAGCGCGGATGACGGATCGCCACGGAAATCCATACCCATTTTGTCCACTTCATCGAGCAGGAATAATGGATTTTTGACACCAACCTTGGTCATGTTCTGCAAGATCTTGCCGGGCATCGAACCAATGTAAGTACGGCGGTGGCCGCGTATCTCGGCCTCGTCGCGCACGCCGCCCAGGGACATGCGTACGAACTTGCGGTTGGTGGCACGGGCGATGGATTGTCCCAATGAGGTCTTGCCCACGCCAGGCGGCCCCACCAGACAAAGAATGGGTGCTTTCAGCTTATCAACGCGCTGCTGCACGGCCAGATATTCGACGATACGTTCCTTGACCTTGTCCAGGCCATAATGATCCTGCTCCAGCACCACTTCGGCAGCGTTAAGGTCCTTACTGATTTTATTTTTTTTCTTCCACGGTAACGCTACCAGCGCGTCAATGTAATTGCGAACCACCGTAGCCTCAGCCGACATGGGAGACATCAAACGCAATTTCTTCAATTCCGCTTCCGCCTTTGCGCGACCCTCCTTGGACATCTGTGCGGCCTTGATCTTCCTGTCTATCTCTTCCAGATCGGCACCATCCTCGCCCTCACCGAGCTCCTTCTGGATAGCCTTCACCTGCTCGTTGAGATAGTAGTCGCGCTGGCTTTTTTCCATCTGGCGCTTGACTCTCCCACGGATACGTTTTTCCACCTGAAGGATGTCAAGTTCGGTTTCAAGTAATCCCAGCAGATGTTCCAAACGTTTTGGAACATCGAAAATCTCCAGTACTTCCTGCTTTTGCTCAAGTTTCAATGGCAAGTGGGCGGCGATCGTATCAGCCAGACGTCCTGCTTCATCTATCCCGCTAAGTGAAGTCAGTATTTCGGGCGGAATTTTCTTGTTGAGCTTCACATACTGGTCGAACTGGGCCAGCATTGCGCGCCGCATTGCCTCAACCTCGTGGTTGTCAACGGCATCCGGCGGAAGCAATGCAGCCTGGCCGGAGAAGTAGTTGCCGTCATCGATCACCTTCATGATGCGTGCACGGCGGCTCCCTTCAACCAGCACCTTGACGGTACCATCGGGCAATTTAAGCATTTGCAGCAGATTTGCAACGCTGCATACGCCATAGAGGTCGTCAGGAGCCGGCTCATCCTTGGCGGCAAACTTTTGCGCAACCAGAAGAATGCTCTTGCCGGACTCCATAGCGATTTCCAATGCCTTGATGGACTTGGGCCGTCCGACGAATAAGGGAATCACCATATGCGGAAACACCACTACGTCGCGCAACGGCAATAACGGTAATGACACCTGATTGGGGTCGTTAACTGGGGAGGACATATCGGCTCACCTATAAAAGACGAACAAAGGTTATGGGGACGCCGCGAGGAAATTCAAGGCAACGGACCAGGTAAAATAGTCAGAACCCGGGTTAAAAACTTTTGGCCACTTTCGGTTTATCCGAGTAAATCAGAATGGGTTTGATATCGCCACCTACCGAACCATGATCAATGACCACCTTGGCAACGTTTTCCAGTGAGGGCAGATCGAACATGGTATCCAGCAGTGTACTCTCCAGAATGGAGCGCAGACCGCGTGCGCCAGTCTTGCGCGCCAGCGCTTTCTTGGCAATCGCTTTGAGCGCCTGCTCGCGGAACTCGAGATCGACGCCGCCCTCCATGTGAAACATCTTTTGATACTGCTTGATAAGCGCGTTTTTGGGCTCGGTCAGAATTTGAATCAGTGCCGATTCGTCCAGTTCTTCGAGGGTGGCGACCACCGGCAGGCGTCCGACGAATTCCGGAATCAAACCATACTTGACCAGATCTTCCGGCTCCACTCCCCGCAATACGGCACCGAAGTTCTTGCGACTGTCTTGGCTTCTTACATTGGCGCTAAAGCCTATCCCACCTTTCTCGGAACGGGCGCGTATCACCTTCTCGAGACCGTCAAACGCACCACCGCAAATGAAAAGAATATTGGTGGTGTCCACCTGAACAAATTCCTGATTGGGATGTTTTCTCCCGCCCTGGGGAGGCACCGAGGCGATCGTTCCCTCGATCAGCTTCAGCAGAGCCTGCTGAACACCTTCCCCCGACACATCCCGGGTAATTGACGGGTTATCCGATTTACGCGAAATCTTATCGATCTCATCGATATAGACAATGCCCTGCTGCGCCTTTTCCGCGTCGTAATTACATTTTTGCAGTAACTTCTGGATGATGTTTTCCACATCCTCGCCGACATAACCCGCTTCGGTTAGTGTTGTCGCATCGGCCATGACGAAGGGCACGTCCAGCAAACGAGCCAGCGTCTGCGCAAGCAGCGTCTTGCCTGAGCCGGTCGGACCGATAAGCAGTATGTTGCTTTTTGCCAGCTCAATATCATCAGCGTCCGTGCTTTTTGCGAGATTCCTCAGACGCTTGTAATGATTGTACACCGCCACCGACAGGATTTTTTTCGCCGGTTCCTGACCAATTACGTATTGATCGAGAATCTGGCAGATCTCATGCGGCACCGGCAAATCCGACTTGGTGAGCTTGGCGGCTTCAGCACCTTGTATCTCCTCACGGATGATGTCATTGCAAAGTTCTATGCATTCGTCGCAAATGAATACCGATGGGCCCGCAATGAGCTTCTTTACTTCGTGCTGGCTTTTGCCGCAGAAGGAACAATAAAGCAGTTTTTCCCCGCCAGTTTTCTCTGACATAGTTTTATCCCGCATTATCCGAGCCGGTACGCTCGTAGCTAAAAATTAAATCTCCATCCACGATTATTATAGATCACTCTGGATCATTCAGCCCGCACTCTCACTTCTGGCAGTGAGCACAGAATCCACCAAGCCGTATTTTACTGACTCCTCCGCGCTGAGAAAGTTATCCCGGTCGGTATCTTTCTCGATGGTCTCTATGTTTTGGCCCGTATGCTTTGCCATGAGCGCATTTAATCGGCCTTTAAGAAACAGAATTTCTTTGGCATGTATTTCGATATCAGAAGCCTGACCCTGAAAACCACCCATTGGCTGATGAATCATAACACGTGAATTGGGAAGGCAAAAACGCTTGCCGTTTGCGCCCGCTGTCAACAGGAGGGAGCCCATGCTCGCGGCCTGACCTATGCAAAGCGTGCTGACATCAGGTTTTATGAATTGCATGGTATCGTATATCGCCATTCCGGCGGATACCAGCCCCCCTGGAGAATTGATATAGAAATGAATGTCCTTGTCCGCATTTTCTGATTCCAGGAACAGCAGCTGCGCCACAATCAGATTGGCGGAAACCTCGGTCACCGGTCCCACCAGAAAGATCACCCTCTCCTTCAGTAAGCGGGAATAAATATCGTAAGCACGTTCACCCCTCCCGCTTGTCTCGATCACCATGGGGATCAATCCTAAATTGTTAGGATCGAGGTTGCGCTGTTTCCAATCGAATTGTTGCATCATGTCATGATTTTCCCATCAATTCATCCAGCGTCATTGGCTTATCCGCTACCGTGACTTTATCCACCACCCACATCACCACGTTATCTTCCAACACCGCCGACTCCGCCTCGTTCAGGCGACCCTGTGAAGCATAATGCCATTTAACCACTTCAGCCGGATTCTCGTAGCTTTGCGCGAGATCCTCCACCACTGTTCGTACCTGTTCGGGTTTTGCATGCAAGCCGTTAATCTTTACCACTTCGGCCAGGATCAACCCCAGAGTCACCCGGCGTTGCGCCCGCTCGTGAAACAAATCTCGGGGTAGCGGCACATTTTTAGCGTTCATGCCACGCGATTCAAGATCGTTACGCGCATCCTGCATGAGCCGCTCCAGTTCCTGTTCCACCAATGCTTTAGGTGCCTGAATCGCAGTCGCATCCAGCAATGATTGCATGACCTGTTCCTTGATTCTTGCTTTTACCCGTTTGGATACTTCCCGCTCAAGGTTAGCTCGAATTTCATTGCGCATTTTTTCGATGTTGCCATCCGCAACGCCTAATGATACGGCGAATTCAGCATCCACTTCCGGCAGCTTTGCCGCTTCCACGCTGTGGAGCTTCACTTCAAACGTGGCCGTCTTTCCGGCGACCTCTTTTCCATGATAATCCGCCGGAAAGGTTACTTCAAACGTTTTTCCCTGCCCGGCGCTCATACCCGCAAGAGGTCCTTCAAAGTCCTTGAGAAGCCTGCCTTCACCCAGTACAAGAGCAAAATTCTCGGCTTTGCCGCCTGCAAATTCGACTCCATCGATGACGCCACTATAATCGATGGTGGCACGGTCACCTATTACCGCGGGCCGCTCCGCCGGCTCATACTGAACTCGCTGCTTGCGCAGAATCTCCAGCGTCTTATCGACATCAGAGCCGGTCACGTTGACTACCGGCTGATCGATTCGGGTTCCGCTTAAGTCACCCAGGGTCACATCTGGATAGACCTCAAAGGTTGCACTGAATTCAAATTGAGAGGTATCTTCCCCTACCTGCTTCGGTTCAAAATGCGGGTAACCCGCAACCCGCAGCTTTTGCTCGCGCACAGCCTCACTGAAATTTTTCTGCAGTACATCCCCCATCACCTCCTGACGCACCTGCGGGCCGTATTGCTGCATGACAATTTTCAGCGGCACCTTGCCTGGCCGAAAACCGTGTATTTTTGCCGTGCGCGCCAAACGCTTCAGGCGGCTTTCAACTTCCGTTTCGATTTTTTCCTGAGGAATCGAAACGTTAAGGCGACGCTCTAGCGCACCAAGGTCTTCGACATTCGATTGCATCACATTTCCCGACTGGTTGATAACATTCATGCGGCGCTACCACGACAATAGCAATAGCAGCCAACGGTCATGTGGCCGTCAATACACGACTCGCGCAACATCACTCGCACCGCTTATAACTCCCTGGTGCGAAAGGGGGGACTCGAACCCCCACACCTTTCGGCGCCAGAACCTAAATCTGGTGCGTCTACCAATTCCGCCACTTTCGCGCGCCGCTCCGGGCCAATTATACCTATTTCTCCCTGCAGCGGCAGCCTGTACGGGGACGATCTAGCAAAATACGGTCTGGCCGCTCACGCCTTTACTGTCCGGGCCCATCAAATATAGGTACCCTGGCATTAGATCCTCCGGTTGACGCAAATCCTGCTTGACCTCGCCGGGATGAGTCCTCGTCCGCTGCGGCGTATGCGCCGGCCCCGGGATTATCACGTTGACGCGCAGGTTTGGAAGCATTTCCCATTCCTGTGCCTGAATTTTCACCAGCGCCTCGAGCCCCGCCTTGGCCACCGCAAATCCGCCCCAATAGGCGGCGGGATCATGGCCATGCATTTCCGAGGTCATTACCATGCTGGCATCCGGCGAAGCTTTCAGCAGCGGCAGGCAGGCGCGTGTCAGTGCAAATGGCGCAATCAGATTGACGCGTAGCAGCGATAGCCATTGTTCCAGCGTCTGATTCTCTAATGGCGTCAGGCTGAATATCAATGCCGCGTTGTGCAGAATGCCATCCAGTCTGCCTAACTGCAGCTTGATGGCTTGAGCAATCGCTTGAAAATCTTTGTCTCCCGCCTTTTCCAGGTCGAGCGGAAAGATTGCCGGCTGCACCCCGCCTCTGGTTTCAATTTCATCATACACACTTTCCAGTTTCTCAACCCGGCGCCCATGCAGAATTACGGTGGCACCGTGAGCGGCATAGGTGAGTGCCGCAATGCGCCCGATGCCCTGGCCTGCGCCGGTAACGAGAATCACGCGATCCTTGAGCAAATCCGGCGACGCGTGATAGTTTTTAAAATTATTCATCCTGAATCCGATAGTTGGCCGATGGTCAGCAGAAGGACATGCTGCCAATCATCCCTTGATCCAGGTCGTCCATGCTATCCATAATTTACGCATCGGCGTAAGACTGACGCGCTGCCGCATGATATGACAACCGTCCTCCTTGATTTCCTTGAGCAGGGTTTGATAAATCGCTGCCATGACAATGCCGGGCCGCTGGTTTTTGCGGTCCTCCGGAGGCAAAGCAGCGAAGGCCCGCGCGTAATAGCTTTCCGCGCGTTCAATCTGAAATTCCATCAACTGCCTGAAACCGTCCGTTTCACGCGAATGGAGGATATCCTCGTTGGATACTCCAAAACGAACCAGCTCGTCCTGAGGCAGATAGATTCGGTCGCGGCGTGCGTCCTCGCCGACGTCGCGTATGATGTTGGTGAGCTGGAAAGCGAGTCCCAGATCCTGCGCATACTTCAGGGTGTCAGGATTGCGATAGCCAAAAATCTCCGCTGAACATAATCCCACCACGCTTGCCACATGGTAGCAGTAAAGCCTCAGGGTTTCGAAATCAGCATAGCGATTATAATTAAGATCCATTTCCATGCCATCAATGATTTCATTCAATCGCTCAGCCGTGAGATTGAATGTTTTTGACACGTTAACCAGCGCTTTAGCCACCGGGTGACTAGGCTCATTTCCATGTCCGGCATCAAATATGGCTGCGACTTCCTGCCGCCACCACGCAAGTTTCGTTCGCGCTACCGACGCATCGGTGCACTCATCCACCACATCGTCCACCTCACGGCAGAAAGCATATAGGGCGGTAATGGCGCGGCGTTTTTCCGATGGCAGATAGAGAAAGCTGTAATAAAAACTGGAACCGCTCTGAATCGCTTTTTCCTGGCAATACTGATCTGGGGTCATAATTTATTATGAAAAAACATTTGGCCGCTACCGCCCTGCAATTTATGAGTGTCCGCCATGACTTTAGTGAGTGGCCTGGCACTTTCACATGAACAAAGAAACGAGCTTTTATTTAATGGAGCATTATCCTAAATTCAGCGGTTGACCGCTCTCATCTGTCAATTAAATTTTCCATCAATTTCTACGCTGCCTGATCTTCATCTTTTTGATGAGCGCGCTAAAAGACGGATTTAGGATTATAAAGGGATGTAGCACATATCGTGCACCTCAAAATGAATCTCGGCTTACAGTAGCTTATGTGGGTCGTAATAATAAAAAACCCCACCGTAGCGGGGTTTTTTATTGTGCTTCATTTCCAATAAGACCGGTACGGCAAAATGCTACATATCCATGCCGCCCATGCCGCCCATGCCACCCATGCCGCCCATGCCACCCATACCACCGCCTCCGCCGGATTCTTCCTTCGGCGATTCTGCCACCAGAGCGTCAGTGGTAAGCATCAAGCTCGCCACAGAAGCGGCGTGCTGCAGGGCATAGCGCGTAACCTTGGTAGGATCCAGAACGCCCATTTCCACCATGTCGCCATACTCGCTGGTGGCGGCGTTGTAACCGAAATTACCCTTGCCTTCCAATACCTTGTTGATGACTACCGAAGGCTCATCACCGCAATTGGCAACAATCTGGCGTAACGGCTCTTCCAGTGCCCGCAGAACGATCTTGATCCCTGCATCCTGATCATGGTTGTCGCCTTTGAGGTTGGCTACCGCGGCCCGGGTGCGCAACAATGCCACACCACCCCCGGGAACAATACCCTCTTCCACTGCGGCGCGAGTGGCGTGCAGCGCGTCTTCCACACGCGCTTTCTTCTCTTTCATTTCCACTTCGGTGGCTGCACCGACCTTGATCAGCGCTACTCCGCCAGCCAGCTTGGCCACACGCTCCTGCAATTTTTCCTTGTCGTAGTCGCTGGAAGCTTCTTCGATTTGATTGCGAACCTGCTTGACACGGCTTTCGATGTTTGCGGCATCTCCAGCGCCATCAATGACGGTGGTTTCTTCCTTGCCAACTTCAATGCGCTTGGCTTGTCCCAACTCCTTGAGGGTTGCTTTCTCCAGCGACAAACCCACTTCTTCGGCAATCACTGTGCCGCCCGTGAGAATGGCGATGTCTTCAAGCATGGCTTTACGGCGATCACCGAAGCCAGGCGCCTTGACTGCGCAGGTTTTCAGGATGCCACGGATATTATTCACCACCAGGGTCGCAAGAGCCTCGCCATCCACGTCTTCAGCGATGATCAGCAGTGGCTTACCGGCTTTGGCCACCAGTTCCAGGACCGGCAGCAATTCGCGAATATTGGAAATTTTCTTGTCGTGCAGCAAGACGAAGGGATTTTCCAGCAATGCGATCTGTCTGTCGGGATTGTTGATGAAATACGGTGAAAGATAACCACGATCGAACTGCATACCTTCGACGACTTCCAGCTCATTTTGCAAACCGGAGCCATCTTCCACTGTAATGACGCCTTCCTTACCCACTTTTTCCATCGCATCGGCAATGATCTTGCCAATTTCCGGATCTGAATTGGCGGAAATACTTCCTACCTGCGCGATTTCCTTGCCGGTGGTACAGGGCTTGGAAAGCTTTTTGAGTTCTTCAACCGTTGCGACAACGGCTTTATCAATGCCACGCTTCAGGTCCATGGGGTTCATCCCGGCGGCGACATACTTCATGCCTTCCTTGACGATGGACTGTGCCAGAACAGTGGCAGTGGTGGTGCCGTCGCCCGCGACATCAGACGTCTTGCTGGCCACTTCCTTCACCATTTGCGCGCCCATATTCTCGAACTTGTCCTTCAGTTCAATTTCTTTCGCTACCGAAACACCATCCTTGGTAATGGTGGGCGCGCCATAGGAGCGCTCCAGCACCACATTGCGGCCTTTAGGCCCAAGGGTAACTTTAACCGCATCGGCCAGAATGTTGACGCCGGCCACCATTTTGTGGCGGGCTGAATCGCCAAATTTCACTTCTTTCGCTGCCATAATCTCTTTCTCCTAATTTCCAGAAAATATTGTAAATTAACCTTCGACGACACCCATGATGTCCTCTTCGCGCATCACCAGGAGTTCTTCTCCCATGACCTTAACCGTCTGCCCGGAGTATTTACCAAATAGCACCTTGTCGCCAACCTTAACATCCAGCGGACGGACCTTGCCATCGTCGCCAACCTTGCCGTTGCCTACAGCAATGATTTCGCCTTGATCAGGCTTTTCCGCCGCGCTGTCAGGGATGACAATACCGGATGCGGTCTTGCGTTCTTCTTCCAGCCGCTTGACAATAACGCGGTCGTGTAACGGACGAATTTGCATGTTTCTTTCTCCTGTTTTGGATTAATACGATGAAATCTATGGGAAAACTGATATTTTTGTGTTCAGACTTCCGGACTTACCACAAAAACCTGTTAGCACTCACTGCCAACGAGTGCTAATAATAGGGCTTATGGCCGGGAGTTTCAAGTGGATGAGCCACAAATACTTACTGAAACACCACTTAAAGTCGGTCTGGCACCCCTGCACCCAGATAAAACAGCATGAGGCATCACTCGTTCCTATTGATCGATGCAGAGGTATTTGGCTTCATGATTTCGAAGACAGATGCTATCTCGACACCATTCGTTCTGTACATAGTGAGCAGGAAATGGATTTGCTGGCAGCGGGACTTTGCCAGACGCTTGATTCATTCTAAAAATTAATGGCGGATACCGAAACTCATTACAACGGTTACACCGGAAGCATGGCTCACTTCAGAATAGCAATTGTTCTGTGTGCTGTGCTTGCCGCCGCACCGCTCCCCGCGTTTTCATACAACATACCGGTCCCTGTCAGCCAGGCACTCAAGCAGGCAGGTATTCCACAATCCGCAGTGGGTATTTACGTTCAAGAAATCGGCGCAACCAAGCCATTGCTTGCCGTCAACACCGGCACGCCGATGAATCCCGCGTCGGTAATGAAGCTGGTCACGACTTTTGCCGGACTGGAACTGCTGGGACCGGCTTATACCTGGAAAACCGAGCTGTATGCCGACGGCACGCTGGAAGGTGGCACGCTACGGGGAAACCTGGTAATCAAGGGTTACGGCGATCCCAAGCTGAATCTGGAAAATTTCTGGCTGCTTACGCGACGCCTGCGTCAGACCGGGTTACATGAAATTACCGGTGATCTGGTACTGGATAGCAGCCATTTCGATTTGCCCAGCGGCAATCCGGCCGCCTTCGACGGCAAGCCCCACCGTGCATACAACGTGCTTCCCGAAGCGCTGCTGGTGAACTACCGGACCCTGGCGCTGCGCCTGATCCCGCAACCCGGAAGCAAGACCGTTCGCATCGTAGTCGATCCATCCCTGCCATCACTGGAACTCAAGAACAGTCTGAAGCTTACCAATGGCCCCTGCAACGAATGGCGCGATGCGCTTGACGCCGATATTCGCACCACCATCAACGGCAATGTCCGCGTATCAATCGCCCTCAACGGCAGCTATTCCACTAACTGTGGCGAAAAGACCCTGTATCTCAGCGTGCATGATACGGCCGATTACATCTTCGGCCTGTTCAGGCAATTATGGGAAGAACAAGGGGGGATATTTCGCGGTAACGTACGCACCGGCATAACTCCGGAAGGAATGACGCCGCTGGAAACCCATCAATCCCCCCCGCTCGCGGACATCGTGCGCGACATCAACAAATTCAGTAACAATACTGCGGCGCGACAACTATACCTTGCGTTGGGACTGACTAGTGCGCTGACCGCAAAACTGGTTACCGGGCTGACTGCGGATCCGGCTGCCGGGTTACCGCCAAGGGTGCCTGCCGGTGGAGTCGGCAACACAATCCCTGATATGGCGGGTGCTTATGATAAACCTCCCGCAACGCTGGCCAAATCGGAGATGGCCCTCCGGCGGTGGCTCGCGTCCAAACGGCTCAGTTTCCCGGAGCTTGTCATCGAAAACGGCTCGGGGCTATCACGCAACGAACGCATTAGTACCGGTCACCTGGGAGCACTTTTGCTGGCGGCATTCCAGAGCCCGGTCATGCCTGAATTCATTTCCTCTCTGCCGATCGCGGCGGTGGATGGGACCATGAAGAAGCGGCTGAACGACAGCGCCACCGCGGGCCAGGCCCATATCAAGACCGGCTTGCTGGACGGTGTGAGAACCATGGCGGGTTATGTGCTCGATAAATCCGGCAGGCGCGTGGCCGTGGTTTTCTTTATCAATCATCCAAAATCGGGAATTGCGCAGCCAGCGATGGACGCGTTGCTGCATTGGACTTACGAAAGACCGTGATAGGGCTAATGTCTTAAATAGGGAAGCTAATGGGGAAGCTTACGGAGCACTCGAGCTCAAACCGTCACTGACCAATGATCAATGATCAAGTGAATTGATCATTTGAATATTTACCGCCATTTATTCTCCATGCGTTATTTTTGGAATGATGAACATAACATCTAGGTACTATTATTGCCTGGTTATGCGCATCTAACGAATCTAAAATTTTTTTATTTTTTGGAGTAGTGGTGGCTGGTGTTAAATTAAATAATCTTACTTGAAATTCTGTTTCATTCCCTCCAAAAGGAAAATATGGATTGAAATAAAACGTTTCATTCCACCTGTTATTTGCAAATGTTTTCGATGTGCATCCAAAACAAAAACCATTAACAAAACCCACTTTTTGGGGATTTTCATCTCTACCATCCCGGGTATAAGCATATTGTATTTTAATGCCTTTTTTATTAATCCAGGCGTGACCAGGCTCATTTGTTATCGGACCGTAAATAACATTATCGTCTGTAACAGATGAAACAAAATGCTCCCAGGTTTCATTAATTAAAATATCATCATTTATAATGAAAATAACATCACATTTATTTTCAATACATAAATCGACACCTTTATTCCAAACCCCCGTCAACCCGCCATTCTTAATCTGGTCATCTATTCTAATATAGCTAAATTCATTATTCATGCTGCAAAAATCTGTCACTTTATCATTGTCTTTATGGCTAGATTCGTTATCAAATACGCATACGAATTTTTCGTACTTAATATTTTCCCGCATGGAACTTAAACAAGGCAAAATAAATTTATTCACAAAGTTGTGATAGGCAACGACTATTCCAATTTTCATAATATGTGCTTATTTGCGAGTTATATTTCTTTGGCCCAGGTAATATTGTCTAAACACAGATAAAGCCATTTTCAGGCGCTTCCTATGAGTAATAAGTCGGCTTACAGCCTTACACTTCAGCACCCAATCTTTTCTCGATAGTTTGTTCCAGACTAAAGCGCTTCTGCGGCCCTCCAAAGTAGATCCCGCGCCTCAATCCAATCCTGTTCCGTACATTCATTCCACTCATCCATACGATCGCGAAAAGCCGCCACTTCCTGGGTGAGATCAAGCTGCGTATAGTCAGGCGAGGTAAAGACTCTGGATACGAGCGCCCGGTCGGCTCGCAGGCGCGCATACTGCGCATAGACGAGGTCAGACGGAATGGGCAGGCGGGCATCTTTTACCCGACCGACGCCACCGAAGCCGAAGGGGATACCCGCGTTATGAACGATATCTGACAGGTTATTCATAAATTGGGAGCGCAGCAATTCGAAGTGACTCTTCAGCCCGATATCCAGATGCAAGTCATTCAATCCAATATGGATCTCGTCGATTCCTTTAAGCTGCACAATTTCCTCAAGACGTACTGCCGCCGCCGCTGTTTCGACTAGTAACGAAACCTCTGCTCGACCGTCTATGTATTCAATGAATTTGGCAGCATCTTCAGTAGTCCTAAACATGGGAAGCATGATTACTTCTGCACCCGCCTCAACGAATCGATCAATTTCTTCATCCAAACGAGGATGTGGTGGATTGGTCCGCACGAAAAGCTTGCTCTTTTTGAGAACCTGCCTTAACGCTGGCAGCTGATTTTCTTCATGATCAGAAATCCAGGTGTTCAAATGCTGCTGTCGTACCGCTTTACCCAGCATCTCCAGATCAAGACCGATACGGTTAATCCCTGCCTCGTCAGCCCGCCTGGCCAATTCAATGTCATTAGTAAAAAGCGTTAATACGAAATCGTTTCCGTAACTCATCCTCAGTTTCCTTCCGCCAGGTCATTTATGGTGATTAAATCGAGCAATGTTTCGCCATTAAAATATCTTGTTACCTGATTTTCAATGAATGCTTCGAGCTTCTTTTGATGTTCAGGATGAAATACCGCGACCTTAGGGGTAATAAGTAAACGTGGTGCTGTCCAAACGGGATCGGACGAAGAAGATGGGACAGGATCGACAACGTCGAGGGCAGCGCCCCCCAGATGACCTTCCTGCAGGAGCCGGACCAATGCCTCAGTGTCAACAACCCCACCTCGGCCCATGTTGACAAGGACGGCATGTTTCGGAAGTGCACGCAAGATAGTCTCGTCAAAAAAACGGCTGGTATATTTGGTCAGCGGAAGGGTGATAAAACAAAGGTCAGCACGATGCAATTGTTCAAACCAGCTATTGTAGTCACAAAATAATTCATCGCATGCAGCGCTCGCTTCTGGCGAGTACTTCCTCGTCACACCCAGAACTGACAGCCCGTTTCTGCGCAGAATCATGGCCAACTCTCTTCCAATACGGCCCACGCCAAAAACCATGGCGGTTTTAGGAAAGGGTAGCATGTTGAAATGGGAGTGAGCCCATACGCCTTGTTGCTGAGCCTTGACCGCTTCGGGAATTCGCCGCACGACGGACAGAGCCAATGTAAAGGCATGCCATGCGATAGCATCTGAAAAGGCCGTGCAACGGCTGAGAATCGGATTCACTCTGCGCAAATCAGAGGACAGCAGATGATGCGGTCCGGCTGCGGTACTTTGCACCCACTTAAGGTGTTGCACATAAGGAAGTGTTTGACGCAGATATCGATGTCCCAGGATGATATCCGTATCAGCAGCGTGGCGAATAGCCATTTCTTCTGAATCAGCGACGACCACCGACACATCTTGCTGCACTTTTTCCAATCGCTCAACATGTCCCGGAGAAGGCTGGCCGTTACTATACATCACCAGTATCTTACTCATTTTGTTTTACGCGATTTCATAAAGGCGCGCCAACGTTCCTTAAAGTTTCTCAGGGTTTTGCGGAACTGGTATTCAAAATTTCCCATGGGACTGACTTTGGACGTCACTGTCGAAAGGGATATTTCAGAAGAAGCCTCACGCACGGCAAGGAATTCTTTTTCAATTTTCTCCCGATCCAACAGGTATTGACGACCCCAACGCTTTTCGAGGTCGACGCGAGACAAACCCGTACGAAGCTCAGCATAGCGTGTAATAAGATAATCCAGGCCAAGGTATTTGTAATGAAGCAGCTTGAGATCCCTTTTTTTGGGGAACACCACTCGGCCACTCGGATCGGCCTTATGTCGACCTGGAACGAAATTGGTTTCTTCGATTGCATCAGGATTAAATATGCAGAATTTATCCATCTTTTTAAAACGCATGCCGCGGGTGATCAGATCACATAAACGTTCGTCAGAATCCGGGAAAGAATCTGAAACCATCTGATAACCTTCGGCTGGTGGAATGGCGGTGATGCCCGCCTTCCGGCATTGTTGGAGATAGCCCAGTAGATCAGGGTGGTATAGGTGTTCGTCCATACTGCAGATGATCACCCAGTCTGCTTTTTTGCGGCTCCGCTTCCATATATTGTCGTTAAACATAGCAGCGCTACCCACAAGCGAATCAGTTTGCTTATGGAAACGGTCAAGTTCCACCTTCGGGTGCTTGGTCAGTATTTCAAGCGAGGCATCGGTGGATGCGTCGTCAAAAATGAAAAAACGATCGGCAATTGAATTGTAATGCCGAAAGTAATAGGGAAGCATTCTTTCCTCATTCCAGCACAGCGAATAAATATGGATAATCATAGGTATTGGGTGCGGGTGAGGATTTGTATTAAAAGGGGTAATAATGTATATGCGAAAAACCTTACAAGTATGATATATGCTATAACAAAGCGACAGCCTTTCCGTACATTATTTCGTACACTATTTGCGACGATCTGGCTGGCAATGCTAAATTTTTTTAGCCTAACGAAATCAGTTCACATGCAAGCTACGGATTTAATATAGAATTCCTGCCAACCTTCCGGCAGTTCGGGAAGTTGCACCAACATGTCGCCGGTTTTCTCGCTGCCAATGTTGGGGCTGTCATTCTAGAATTTATGCGTGTTCTCAGCGATGAAACCATGAACAAGATTTATTTGGGTTCAGGGCATTGCACAAACCCTTCTGGGCTAGCATGGGCTCTCCAAACGTCAGTGATTGCATGGGAAACGAGGAGGCACCTATCGAATCACTCTCTACTCGATCTTGCTGTCCAATCCACCTTCCGCAATCTCGGCCGCGCGCAGCAGTGCCTTGGCTTTGTTCTGGGTTTCAATCCATTCGCTTTGCGGCACGGAATCGGCAACAATGCCCGCACCCGCCTGCACGTGCAGCTTGCCGTCTTTGATGACGCCGGTACGGATGGCAATAGCCAGATCCATATCGCCATTGAATCCGAGATAGCCTACCGCGCCTGCGTAGATGCCGCGCCTGGAAACTTCCAGCTCATCAATGATTTCCATCGCCCGCACTTTGGGCGCACCGCTCACGGTACCCGCTGGAAAAGTGGCGCGCAGCACATCCATCGCATTCAGGCCTGGCTTGAGCTTGCCATCCACATTGGAAACAATGTGCATAACGTGGGAGTAATGCTCGATTTGCATGTTTTCCGTGACTTTAACTGTCCCGGTCTGCGCGACGCGGCCGACATCGTTGCGCCCGAGGTCCATCAGCATTAAATGTTCCGCACGTTCTTTCGGGTCGTCCAGCAGATCGGCCGCCAGCGCGGAATCTTCCTGGATGGTTTTGCCGCGCGGACGGGTACCGGCGATTGGACGTACGGTCACGGTGCCGCCTTCCAGGCGTACCAGGATTTCGGGTGATGCCCCAACCACGTGAAACTCGCCAAAGTGATAATAAAACATGTATGGCGAAGGATTGAGACTGCGCAGCGCGCGATAAAGCGCCAGCGGCGAGGCCCCATAAGGCTTGCTGGTGCGCTGCGACAAAACCACCTGCATGATGTCGCCATCAAAAATATAGCGCTTGGCGCGCTCCACCGCTTCAATGAAATCTGCTTCATTGAATTCCGAGACAGCCTCGGCGGGCTTGCTCGGCACTTCAAGCGGGATTTCCACCGGTTTACGGAGATTGGCAAGCAGCTCCTTCAGGCGTTTTTTTGCGACTTTATACGCTTCCGCTGCTTCCATTGAACCCGTGTCGCCAAGGGCTGCATACACGATGAGATAGAGTTTGCCGGAAAGATTATCCACCACCGCCAGCTCTTCAGACAGCAATAGCAGCATATCGGGTGTATTGAGCGTATCCGGGCGGGCATGACCTGCAAGTTTATACTCGATATATCGTACGGCATCGTAGGCAAAATAGCCTACGAGACCGCCGCAGAAACGGGGCAAACCGGGGTATGGCGCTGCCTTGAAGCGCGACAGATAGGACTCCACGAAAGCCAGCGGATCTCCTGCCTCAACTTCCTGCGATCCCGCACCATTGATGATTCTGACACGGTTGCCTCGCGCCTCTATCCGAGTCCGGGCAGGCAAACCAATAAAAGAATAGCGTCCGAAGCGCTCGCCACCCTGCACCGACTCCAGTAAATAGGAGTAAGGCCGGTTGGCAAGCTTTAGATAAACCGACAGAGGCGTATCCAGATCAGCGAATGTTTCCAGCACCACCGGGATACGGTTGTAGCCTTGCGCGACAAGGTCATTGAATTCAGTTTCAGTCATGATTTGATCCCACAAAAACAGGAAGGGCAGAAATAGCGTGGCGTGTGAATGCTAGGCACGCCAGCAATCAAGGCCAGGGCGCCAGGGACGCCAGGCCTTGATCGCGTATTCCTCGATTCCGGTGTTTTCGCGAATCATGACAATTTCTGAATTAATTTTGTAGCATCGTATACGGACGTAACGATGGCGTCGCAATCCAGTTCGCGCACATCGCGCCCCTCATTGTAGCCATAGGGTACGCAAAAGACATGGCAGCCCGCTGCACGTGCCGCTTCGGCGTCATTGAGGGAGTCGCCAATCAGCAGCATTTCATGGGGGAGGATGTCGAAATGTGTACAAGCATGCAGCAGGGGCATCGGGTCAGGTTTCTTTTTCGGGAGGCTGTCGCCTGACAGGACGATATCAAAATAATCGAACAGGCCAGTGGCGCGGAGCAGCGGCAAGGTGAACGCCTCAGCCTTGTTGGTGACGCAGGCCAGACGAAAATTCGCTTCCCGCAGGGCGTTCAATCCCTCTATTACGCCTGGATAGGGCCGTGTATTAACGCACAGCGTTTTCGCGTAATCGCGCTCGTAGATCGGCATCGCTTTGTCGAATAATTCAGCATCGGGCTCATCATCGAGACTGCCGGTCAGCGAACGCTTCACCAACTTCTGTATGCCCTTGCCGATATAGGATTGAATGGTCTCCAGCGGTAGTTCGGCCCTGCCCAGTTCCCGAAGCATCATATTGGCCGCCGCGGCAAGATCGCCCGCCGTATCGAGAAGCGTACCATCCAGATCGATCATTACAGCCTTGATCAACAGGGGAAATTCGATGTCTGCCGCAGAGGTATCTGCGAGCCGCGAAGCGCTTTTGTTCACGTAGTATATTCCTGACAGTCAAGTAAAGTTCCGTAGCTTACGACGCACTCGCAAATCTGGATTCTCCGAGGCGCCCTGTTGTTTCGGGACTGAAATCAAGCTTTCGCCAGCTCGGCCCGCAACGCTGCGACTACCGTATCATAGCGGTGCGGATCGCTGTCCTTGCCTGCGCCATAAATGGCGGAACCCGCCACGAAAGTGTCGGCCCCGGCGCGGGCAATCTCGGCGATGTTATCCACCTTTACGCCGCCATCAATCTCCAGCATGATGTCTTTGCCGGTTGCATCAATGCGTTTGCGCACCGCTTTTAATTTTTCCAGTGCTTCAGGGATGAATTTCTGCCCACCGAAACCGGGGTTTACCGACATGATCAGCACCAGATCCAGTTTATCCAGCACATGATCAAGATAATATAAAGGCGTCGCGGGATTGAATACCAACCCTGCTTTGCAGCCCTGTTCCTTGATGAGCCCGATGGTGCGGTCGATATGCCTGGACGCTTCCGGGTGAAAGGAAATAATATTGGCGCCAGCCTTGGCAAAGTCCGGAACAATGCGGTCAACCGGCTCAACCATCAGATGCACATCAATAATCGCCTGGGTCAGGGGACGGATTGCTTCACACACGAGCGGGCCAATGGTGAGATTAGGCACGTAGTGATTATCCATCACATCAAAATGGATGATATCCGCACCTGAATCGATAACGGCGGTGATTTCCTCGCCCAGCTTGGCAAAATTTGCGGAAAGAATGCTCGGAGCAATGCGATAATTAGCCATGAAGGCTTCCTTATAATCAAAAAACACCATTTTAACCGCAAATAGCTGTTTCGCGCTAACAGCTTCATCCTGTAAGCCATCATTCTGTCATTTTTATCACGCAGTACCATATTTTGTAGCCACCACCCTTGCCGTGACTCAAAAAATAGTGTGCAATGCGGGGATGGCTGAAAGTAAAAAATATGAGATTATTGTAACGGTTCACACTACCTACCTCCCGGAACAATCGGACGAAGCGCTCGACCGTTACGTTTTCGCGTATACCATTATGCTTGCCAATACCGGCACGGTCGCGGCGCAGCTCATCAGCCGCCACTGGATTATTGCAGATGGAACGGGCGGCGTGCAGGAGGTACGGGGACTGGGAGTGGTTGGCGAGCAGCCGCTCCTAAAACCCGGCGACAGTTTCGAGTATACAAGTGGTACCGCCATTTCCACGCCGGTTGGGTCGATGAAAGGCAGCTATCAAATGGTGGCTGAAGACGGTCTGCGCTTTGATGCAACCATTCCTGAATTCATCTTGAGTGTACCAAGGGTATTGCATTAAGGGGTTCGCCGCATGTTTGCCGCGAACGCGACGCTGGCAAGATCAGGAATTGAAACATTCGGTTAGGTTTAATTAGGGCCTGTTAACAGGCCCTAACCATATTTTTTCCGGCCAACCATACGGCGGCGGTGAGCACGTTTTGCTTCCGCTTCGCTGAGGGGTGCCGGACTTTTTTCAGCGTAGGGATTTCGACCCGACCTGAATACAACCCGCAACGGTGTACCTTCCAGCCGAAAGGTTTCGCGAAAAGTGTTTTCAAGATAGCGCTGATAAGTTTCGGGAACCTTATCGAGGGCACTGCCATGGATCACAATCAATGGCGGGTTGGAGCCGCCCTGATGGGCATAACGAAGCTTGGGACGTGATAAGCCGGCGCGCGGTGGCTGCTGCTTCTCGACTGCCGCCAACAGGGCGCGGGTAAGTTTGGGGGTAGATAGATTTGCCATCGCGGCCGCATAAGCCGCATCAATCGATGGGAGCAGTCCTTTCATGCCGCTGCCTCGCAATGCCGAGATATAGTGGAGTTTAGCGAAATTCAGTAAAAAAGCGAGTTTCCGGGCAATATCGTTCTTGATGGTATCGCGCTGATAATTGTCCAGACCGTCCCATTTGTTAACGGCCACCACCAGCGCGCGCCCCGTTTCCAGGATGAACCCGGCGATGTGTGCATCCTGGTCGGAAATTTCGTTTCCCGCGTCCAACACCAGCACCACCACATTGGCATCTTCCACCGACTGCAAGGTCTTGACCACCGAGAATTTTTCCACGGTCTCAAATACCTTGCCGCGACGGCGCAAACCGGCGGTGTCGATCAACGTATACGGACGTCCGTTGCGGTGAAAGTCAATATAGATACTGTCGCGGGTGGTACCTGGCTGATCAAACGCAATGACGCGTTCCTCGCCCAGCAGCGTATTCACCAGCGTGGATTTGCCAACGTTGGGACGCCCCACAATAGCAATTTTTGGGTGCCTGTCCTCTTTTTCTTCTTCTTGCGGCAGTGGAAAATCCGCTAACGCCAGTTCCACCAGCTCGTTCACATTGTCGCCGTGCGCGGCGGAGATCGCACAGGGTTCCCCCAGACCCAGTTCGTGAAATTCGGCGGTGACAACGGATGACGCCATGCCTTCGGCTTTATTCACCACCAGTATGATTTCGCGTCCCGTTTTACGCAGTTGCTCCGCAATTACCTTATCATGCGGCGCCAAACCGGTTCTGCCATCGACGATAAACAGCACCCTATCCGCTTCATCCACCGCTTGTCGAGTCTGCTTGGCCATCTCATGCAAAATGCCTTCCTTCACCATCGGCTCAAAGCCACCGGTGTCGACTACCAGGTAGGGCTTATCGCCCAGCCTGCCATGGCCGTAATGGCGATCCCGCGTCAACCCCGGAATATCCGCCACAATGGCGTCACGGCTGCGGGTCAGGCGATTAAAAAGCGTTGATTTGCCGACATTGGGCCGCCCGACCAGTACTAGGGTGGGTTTCATGACTTCCGGTTCTTATGCGAAGACCATCCATCCTTCTGCTCGGAAGGATAACGGTGAGCGTATTCCAAAATAAACAAACGAGCCCAAAATGAAGGAGCCCAACGAGACCGGTTACATACCGAAAGCATAAAGCCCGCCTTTCATGGTCTGCACCACGAAACCATTAGGCAGAGATACGGGACGGGCAACGATGGCGCTCCCGTCAGTGGCGGATCGAGCGACAATACTACCGGTGTCATTCCTGATGAGATTTACATAGCCTAGAGAATCCCCCACCACCACATGCTCATCCCGAATGAGCGGGGGAGATAATTGGACGCCCTTGAGCATATCCTGTTTCCAGATACTGGTGCCATCCTTTTTATTGTAAGCTACCACCGCGCCTTGAACGTCGCTCACGTAGATGTAATGATCATTCATGGCGAGACCCGCGCTGCTCGACGCGTCTCGCGCCCAAATCTGAGTACCATTAGCGATCTCAAAACAGGCAACGCGTCCCTGATAAGCGACAGCGCATATCTGCTGTTCGTCAGCCACTGGCAGGCTGGTGACATCCGTCATCCGCTCCAGTTCTGTCGCACCCCGTGGCCGCGATACCACCGCCTCCCACGTTACCGCGCCGTTTGCCAGATTTATCGCCACCAGTTTTCCGCCCGCGAATCCGGCGAATACCATCCCTTGCGAGATCAGTACACCGGCATAGCTCCGAACCGTCAGGGATGGCGTTGCGCCCTGGTATATCCACTTACGTTTACCGCTGCCGGCATCCAGACTGAAAATACGGCCATCTCCAGTGCGCACCACTACTGTGCCGCTATCCGCTCGCGGCGGACTTAACACTTCGGTGGATACTTGGGCCGTCCACAGGGCTTTACCATCTTTGCTGCCATATGTCAGAACCTCGCCTTTGAGGGTCCCAACCAGTAACATTCCGTCACCCGCACCCACGCCACCCGACAATTTATGCCTGGTATTGACATTTCCCGCTTGTTTGCCCGTAACAGGATCAAAACGCACCAGGAACCCATCCATACTGGCGGCATAAACGGCGCCATTCTCGTATACCGGCATAAATCCCAGCGCCTTACTTTCCTCAATGCCGTTCTGCCACAATGGGCGCGCTCCCGGAATTGTCTTTAATTGGGCAGCCTGTTCCGGGCTCATCTCAAAGGTCTCGCCTCCAAGGAGCCCGCCGCTGATACCCGCCACATCGATATCCGCCAAGTCACGCGCAATGTCGCGCGCCATATCAATGAGACTCACACATCCGGAAAATGCCAACAGCGGCACCAGCAGCAGGATATGCCGTCGAATCATCTTAAATCCGGCAGTTGTAGCGAACTCACCAGAAAGGTGAAGATCAAATGGTGCAAAAATTCATTATGGGTCATGACGTTAAACAAGGGAATGAGCGATTAACCACCGGATTCAGGATCATGCAAATAATCCTGGAGAATCTCTGCATCAGTCTTCCGTGGATAGTTTGCCGTCTACGCCTCATTCTTGCGGTCTTATTATGCGCACAATCGAAAATTCGAGGTGCCTCTATTTACCTTCCGCCAGGGCATCCAACTTCATTTGAACGATACTATGATAGGTACCTTTTTTACCCAGCTTGTCGAGTGCCATTTGATAAGCGGCACGTGCTTCGGGAACCTTACCCGCCGAAGTAAGGACATCGCCTTTGAGATCCGCATAAAGGCCATCAAAAGATTCACCATGCTTGGTATCCAGCAGCCTCACGGCATCGTCGTATTTTTTCTCGTCCAGGGATATGCCTGCCAACCGCAACCGCACAAGATCCTTCAACTCTTCTTCCTTGGCATTATCCAGCACCCACTGAAAACGGCTTTTGGCATTTTGCATGTCGCCCCCCTCGAGACTCGCACGTGCCGAAATCAATGCGGCACGCGCCGCGTAGCCACTGGCGGGAAAGCCTTCCATCAGCAAATGTGAGGCATCGCTAATTTTCTTGGGATCACCACTTGCCTCGACTTGCAACAGCGAGGCATATAGTTCCGCTGCCTGCTGAGTCTGTTGCGCCTTATAGTATTTCCATGCCTGCTGGCCACCCATGCCTGCAATCAAAATCGCCACAATTATAATCACCAGCGTGCCATAGGCTTCCCACCAGGATTTAAGCCCATCAATTTTTTCCTGCTCTTCCAGATCATAGGTCGCCATTTAATTTCCTGATAAGAATTTTCTGATTCAAGTTCTCTTAAGCAGATCCACTGCTTCCGCCAGCCCGACTCTCACCTGCTCCGCCGCCTCACGTAGCGGCTTGATGCTTATCTCACCGGCTTGTGCTTCATCATCACCAATAATAACGGCGAAACGCGCGCCGCTGGCATCCGCTTTTTTCATCTGCGCCTTGAAGCTGCCATCGCCACAATGCAGAATTGACTTGAGTCCGCTATCGCGCAAATATCTGACAGTCTTCCAGGCGGCCCCATTCGCAGCCTCGCCTTGATGTATCACATACACATCCGGTACGGGGTGCGGTATTTCCCCGCCGCATTCCACCATCAGCGCCAGCACACGCTCCACGCCCATGGCAAAACCGCACGCTGGCGCCGCCGATGCCGGTTTGCCGCCGATCTGCTCCACCAGTCCGTCATAACGGCCGCCGGCGCATATGGCGCCTTGCGCACCGAGCTTCCCGGTGACCCATTCGAATACGGTGCGGTTGTAATAATCCAGCCCTCTTACCAGCCGCGGATTGATCTCAAAGTCCACTCCCTGGTCGCGCAGGAGTCGCTGTAACGTCTCGAAATGCGCCAGCGAGTCCTCGTCCAGGTCATCCAGCAACCGCGGTGCGCCGTCAATGATCTCTCTCATTTCGGAATTCTTGCTATCGAGTATCCGTAACGGATTGCTGTGCAACCGCCGGCGGGCATCATCATCGAGCCCATCCAGATGCCGCTCCAGATACCCGATTAATCGCGCCCGATGCAATGCGCGCGATTCAGCGCTACCCAGCGTGCCAATTTCCAGGCGTACATCCGAAATACCCAGCTTCTTCCACAATTCCGCACACATGACGATGAGCTCGGCGTCAATATCCGGGCCGGTATAACCCAGCGCTTCGACGCCTACCTGATGGAACTGACGGTAACGTCCCTTCTGCGGACGCTCATGGCGAAACATCGGACCGGAATAGTACAGTCTCTGCGGCCCCGGATAGAGCAGATTATGTTCCAGCACCGCGCGCACACAGGAGGCGGTTCCTTCCGGGCGTAATGTTAGGCTGTCGCCGTTGAGACTATCCAGAAAGGAATACATCTCTTTCTCGACGATATCGGTCACCGCGCCTATGGAACGCACGAACAGATCAGTCTGCTCGACGATCGGCATGCGGATGTTACGATAACCATAAGCCGTCATCCATTCCCGCACGGTCTGTTCAAAAAAATCCCAAAGGTATATCTGGTCAGGCAGGATGTCATTCATCCCGCGGATGGCCTGGATGGATCGGGTCATTGCCTGATTTCTGCGGTGCCTGACTTCTTCGGATATTTCGCCTGCACATACTCATCGACGATCTGGCGGAATTCTCCCGCAATATTGTCGCCTTTCAAGGTCACCGATTTTTGCCCATCTACATAAACCGGTGCCACCGGCCTTTCACCCGAACCAGGCAGGCTGATGCCGATGTTGGCATGCTTGCTTTCCCCGGGTCCGTTGACCACGCACCCCATCACCGCCAATGTCATATTTTCCACGCCTTCGTATTCCTCGCGCCACACCAGCATCTGGGTACGTACATAGCCTTGGATACTTTCCGCCAGCTCCTGGAAATAGGTGCTGGTGGTACGCCCGCAACCAGGGCATGCTGCGACCAGCGGGACAAACGCGCGCAGACCCGTGGTTTGCAGAATCTCCTGCGCCACCACCACTTCGCGAGAGCGGTCACCGCCTGGCTCCGGTGTAAGCGATATGCGGATGGTGTCGCCTATGCCGTCAAGAAGCAGCACTGACAGCGCGGCGGTAGAGGCCACGATTCCTTTCGAGCCCATACCGGCTTCCGTCAATCCAAGATGCAAGGCATAGTCGCAACGCGATGCCAGGTCGCGATAAACAGCAATCAAGTCCTGCACGCCGCTTACCTTGCAGGACAATATAATTCTGTCGCGCCCCAGTCCGATCTCCTCCGCCCTGGCGGCACTTTCCAGCGCGGAGGTAATCAATGCCTCACGCATGACAAGCGACGCATCCTTCGGATCACCGGATCGGGCGTTCTCATCCATGATGCGCGCCAGCAGTTCGGGATCGAGACTACCCCAGTTAACGCCGATACGTACCGGCTTCTCATATTTACAAGCCGCTTCAATCAGGATGGAAAATTGCTCGTCACGTTTTTTTCCGTGCCCCACATTACCCGGGTTGATACGGTATTTGGCCAATGCCTTCGCGCAATCGGGATATTCGGTCACCAGCTTATGGCCGTTGAAATGAAAATCGCCTATCAGCGGCACATGGCAGTCCATGTCATCGAGACGCGCACGGATGCCCGCCACCGCTTTAGCGGCTGCGGCGGTATTAACGGTGATGCGCACCAGTTCCGAACCGGCACGTGCGAGCTGGGCCACTTGTACCGTGGTGGCAATTTCATTTTCCGTATCGGTATTGGTCATGGATTGCACCACCACCGGCGCACCGCCGCCCACTGTGATGGACCCTACACGGACGCCGACACTATTTCGGCGCGGCGGAAAAATATTTTGTATCATAGTCATGATAGGTATGAGAATCTTATAAAAGTGAAAATTTCATTTGAGCGACAGACGTGCCGTCCCTCCATAGGCATTGATATAAGGTGCCAGATCCACCGGATTGTTATTGTAGACCAGCTTGACTGCAGCGGCGTTACCGATCGTAAGGGAGAATGGCGGCTTACCGTGTAACACCTGCTCTGTGCCACGGGGATTAATCCGCGAAAGTAGCAACCTGCCTCCACTATCCTTGACTTCAGTCCATGATTCTCCTTCAAATACGAGGCGAAGAACATCTCCGCCACCCGCCGGTTGAGGAGCAGAGATATTTGCTGATTCACGGGCAGAGGCGTTTGCCGGTTCAGGAGCGACAGCCGCTGGCGCGCTTTGCCGCGCCAGCGGCGCAGCGGGAATAGGAGCAGGGGCCGGAAGAGGAGCCGGCACCTCGTGTTTTTGTTCAGTTACCGTGGCTTCTTCAGCAGATGATACCAGGCCGCCGGTCGAGTTTGCGGAGGGTAACTGATTTTTTGGTGGCACATCACCTCGCTCCGGCCCGGTTCCAGTTTCCATTTTTACGGCCGGCTGCTTTCCTTTATTGCCTTCACTGGCATCATAAATTTCAAAGATCAGCAGCAGCACCAGAACGGCTACTCCCGCGATAATCAGGTTACGCTTCCCACCTCCCTGATTTGAAGGGAAGGGAATCCCCTCGGTCTGATACGAGATGGTTGGGGTGGGAGTGGGTGGAAGCGATTGCTCCAGGCGCTGCAATAACGGTGCAGCATCCATCTGCAACAACTTGGCGTAGTTTCGTACGAAGCCGCGCAGAAATGTTCCGCTTGCAAGATTGTCGTAGTCATCCTGCTCCAGCGCGGTAACCTGTCGCACCGATAACCGCAATTGCCGTGCCACGTCCTCAATATTCATGCCACGCGCCAGCCGCGCAGCCCGGAATTCGCGGCCCACGCCTGTTTCCACCTCGGCTGGCTTCGAACCCGCTCCGTGGTTGGCGCCACCATTCCTGTCAGTGGCGTTCATTACTCAAATCCGTGATTGCGCAGCGCCGATGCTTGTTTGGAATTTGGAAACGGTTTCCATGACCTGCACGGCGCCAATGACACTGTGAAGATATCCATCCGACTTCGCCTCATCTCGCCACTTCGACAATTCCACGGCTTGTTCGCCGGGTTTTGTCATGCACTTTTCCCGCAAGTTGCCCGCAGGCAGCGGCAATATCGTCACCACGGGTCTTGCGCACGGTTGTTACCAGTCCAGCCTCCATCAGCACATCGCGGAAGCGACGCACCGCCTCCGGCGATGAACGCCTGTACCCGGAATTGGGAAAAGGATTAAACGGGATCAGATTGAATTTGCAAGGCGTATCTCGCACCAATTGTACCAATTCACGCGCATGGCCCAGACTGTCATTGACACCATCCAGCATGACATATTCAAAAGTGATGAAATCCCGCGGCGCGGACTGAAGGTAGCGCTGACAGGCCGCCAGCAACTCCTTGATAGGATATTTCTTGTTAATGGGCACCAACTCGTCGCGCAGTACGTCGTTCGGCGCATGCAGCGACACCGCAAGAGCCACCGGACAACGCCCGCGCAACCGGTCCATGGCCGGAACCAGGCCCGAAGTACTCACCGTCACGCGCCGCCGCGATAGCCCATAGGCATTGTCATCCAGCATCAAATCGAGCGCGGTCACCACGTTTTCAAAATTGGCCAGCGGCTCGCCCATGCCCATCATGACGACATTAGTGACGGCACGGCCACGATTCTGAATGTTGGGATGGTTTGGAGGGCACACCCCTTTCTGACCATCAGGGATTCCCTCAAGTTCCACGATGGGCTCGCCATTAAATGTTCCCGCTAACGCTTTATTCGCCCACCACAACTGGCCGATAATTTCCGCAACCGTCAGATTGCGATTAAATCCCTGCCTGCCGGTGGAGCAAAATGTACATGCCAGTGCACAACCCACCTGGCTGGAAACGCACAGCGTGCCACGGCTGGTTTCGGGTATGAAAACTGTCTCGATGCCATTACCGGCACCTACTGACAATAGCCACTTGCGGGTGCCATCCGCGGCGGCATGATCGCTGATTAACTGGGGTGGCTCAATCACGGCGGTTGCGGAAAGCTTATCCCGCAATCCCTTCGCCAAATCACTCATACCCGCGAAATCGGCCTCGCCCGACCGGTGTATCCAGCGCAGCAACTGCCTGGCACGAAACGGCTTCTCGCCAATTTCCGCACAGAAACCGGCAAGAGCGTTCGCATCGAAATCGAGTAGATTGACGCTCATGATGTTGAGCCAGAAACCCTTTTAACCCTTTTTATCTGGAATAAATATTCAGTGCCGGAAAATAATAGGCAATTTCAACCGCCGCGGTTTCAGGTGCATCGGAACCATGCACCGCGTTGGCATCGATACTGTCGGCAAAATCTGCGCGTATGGTTCCTTTTTCCGCCTTTTTCGGGTCGGTCGCACCCATCAGATCCCGGTTCTTCCTGATCGCGTCTTCGCCTTCGAGCACCTGCACCATGACAGGCCCGGAAATCATGAATTTAACCAGATCATTAAAAAATGGGCGGCTGCGATGCACGGCATAAAAGCCCTCGGCTTCCGCCTGCGAAAGGTGCATCATGCGTGCCGCAATTATTTTCAAGCCACTGCTTTCAAAACGCGAATAGATTTCTCCAATTACATTTTTTGCCACCGCATCCGGTTTGATGATAGACAATGTTCTTTCGACAGCCATTAAATACTCCACTAAATTAAGAAATTAAAGTGTATTTTAACAAAGAAACCCTCTCCAAAGGCGGAAAAAAAGAAAAGGGCGGTTATTGGTCGAGATCGATCTGATAAACCCGGATAATCCATCAGGATGCGAGATGATGGCAAGGCGGGTTGCGAGACAGTTTTTCCGGTTGGGAGAAGCCTATAGCGTGCTCTATGGATGAGTTTTGTAGCAGCTTTTTGGATCCGGAGTTCTCCGTGTATTCACGCCATCAATCAAGTTTCACCGCCTGTACACGTGTGGGCCACGCGCCCCGGCCAATCGCTTTTGCTCCATCGAAAATGACATAACTCTGACGGCCGTAGTGCGGCAGAGGCCGTATCAGCGCCGCAAGCGAAGCCGCCTCCCGTGCGGACACCACCGCGAGCGTCATGCCATCGGAACGGCTTACCGTCCAGGCATGCGCCGAACCCTTGCCCCGCACGATCTCCGGCCGGCGAGGCAACTGATGCCGCGCAAGCCACGCATCGACTTGTTCCTCCAAACCAATCACCAATGCAGGCGCGGAGGGCAGACTATCCGTCGCCGGGACCAGTTTCAGGGCACGATTCTGAAGTTTACCTGCAAGCGTCTCGGCGGTACCGCGCACTTCACCGCTTTCCGGGAGCAGAATGGTTACTGCTGCCCTGTCAACCATGATCTGGCGCAGAATCGGCGGCGCTTCGTCGGGCATCAAGCGCCGGAATAACCGCAGGTCCGGATCAAGGATCACCTCCAGCGGGAGGGTACGTACATCAAGCGTAAAAGTCTGACGTCCATGTTCCAAATCAAGGGTCCGCATCTCTTCACCTTCTCCGGTACGAATCGCGACAGGTACCCGCAACCGGTACTCGGGCGCCGCCTGCTCGAGCGTGACGTTAACGCGATAACCGGAATCCGACTTCGTACGTTTGGCTTCCGCAATGCGCACGACGGGTGCTCCCGCGCGCGTGAGCCACTGGTCGAAGAAACTATTTAAATCCTGTTTGGACACTGTCTGGAATGCACCCCGTAGATCCGCCCACGAGGCGATACGGAAGCGCTGCTCGCGCCAGAACGCCTGTAGTGCGTGATCGAAGGTCTCGCGTCCGAGCAGATCGCGCAGCATCAGGAACGTCATCGCGGCCTTGTTGTAGCCCACGATCTGAGTAGCCCCGTGAGTACGCGAGGTAAAAGTGGTAAGCGGCGCATCCTGACCGGGCGACAGCGCGGCAAAATCGCGCAGCCAGCCACGACGCATCTCCCGCGCGGCTTCCGGACTTTCACGCTCCTTGTATGCATAGTCCGCCATGAATGTGGTCAGCCCTTCTGACCAGTTGCCCTGCGCGTAATCGGGATACACGCCGTTTCCCCACCAGTTATGCAACACTTCATGGCCCAGCGACGTGGAACGGATGAACGGCAGGCGCAGCACCTCGATGCCGAGATAGGTGAGTGTTGGCATGCCGAAACCCGTCGGCGTCGGACTCGATACGACACTGAATTCAGTAAACGGATACGCTCCGATCCACGACTCGTAAAGTTCGATATAGCTTTTTACCGAACTGAGATAGGCAGGCGCAAGATCTGCGATCTGGGGATGAAAGTAGGTTCGCAACTGGATAGTCTTGCCTCCCGCGCCACGCATCGTGCTTGTTTCCACTTTGTAGGGACCGGCCATGAGATCGATGCCGCCGGTCGGCGCAGGAAACTCGAAATGTGCACGATATCCCTCATCCGTTTCGGATTCCTCGACGAGGCGGCCCGCGACAATGCCGCGCTGCCCGCCTGGCAGTTCGATGCTCACATGGTAGCTAGCGAGTTTTTCCGCTATGTAAGGATACCAGCCGCTCGAATCGGGCAGAAAGGTCCCCGCGTCGCTACTCGCCGGTTCGTTCCTTCCCAGCGTCTGCGGATGATCAAGTGAAGTATCCAGTGCTGAAAGTTCGCCACGCCAATGAACCTCGATACGGCGTGGTATCTGCTTATCGCCCGGAATACGCCAGGCACGCATCTTGCCGGTAATCGCAGACGGACCGAGCGACGTCGCGTCAACACGCCCGTGCATGACCTCGAAACGACGGCCCAGCACCAGAGTCAGCTCCTCCGATGTCTTCGCTGTAATAACACTGCGCCCCTCAATGGTGCGTGCACCCGGATTAATCCGCACCGTAATGTCATAGTGGATTTCCGCGGTGTCCGCTGCTGCAGCAGGTACGATGGACGCGGCAGATGTGGCGGTTGCAACAAAAAACGGGAGTAGAACCCATGCAACGTTTCTCCCAATGCGGCAGAGGCGCGCGCCGCCTATCCGTCTCATTTCGGCACCGCCGGAAACTTGGCGATAATTTCCATCGTTTCGCCGCCACGTCTCAGTTTTAATGGCAGCCACGTTCCCGGAGCCTGCTGTTTGACGATATCCACAATATCATTGATACGCTTGATCGTGATACTTGCGGCTTCGGTGATGATGTCACTGTCGCGGATACCGGCTGTTTCGGCGATACTCCCCTTCTCCACCTGCAACACGCGGGCACCGCCATCCTGCGCCAATTCGAAACGGATACCCAGGCGCTGCCGCGGCAACTCATGCGAAACGACTGATAACGTATTAACGCCAAATACCGCATCGGCCAGCCCCCCGACCACCTGTCCGCAATGGGTCCCGCTATTCCATGGTAACAATGTGCCCACATCGGTAACGCGAAGGTCCTTCAACTGGTGGGGGACCCCATAACCATATTTGATATGTCCCGAGCCCATAATGCCGACCACAAGGGGGCGGCCCGGCCGATCCAGCGCCGAGTGTATGGCTTGCGCCATTGCCCTGTCCCACAGCTGCTGGCTCTCCACAAAGCGCCGAAAATCCGGATCATCCCGGCTGATTTCACCTTTCTTCCTGCCACCGCGGTCATGCTCACCGTAAAACGGCAGCAGGTAATCAAGATAAGCCGTACTTGGCGCAGCGGGTGGCATCACGCCTTCGCGCTCGCTCTCCGGAACCCCCTCGAAGCCCTTCTGGGAAGTTGCTCGCCGCAAACGCGCGTCGATATTGAGCGCCACCATTGGCACACGATTCATGCGCGCAAAATGAAACAGCGGCATATAAAGGCTCGCGTCCGTACTCCAGACGGCGTCCCAGTCCGCGGCAGCGAGAAACTGCACTTCCGAAAACTCACCAGCCACCCACTGATCGAGCGCTTTCTGTACCCTGCGCGGAAACATCTCGAAACCGATTACCATATCGGGACGCATTGCATGCAGCGCAGCGAGTACCTGCAATTGCCATCGATGATGCTCAGCGTTGTCATGCATTTCACCCAGCAACACCACCGAGTTCCTTGCGGCGCGGGCGATGACATCGGCGCCGGATATCTTCCCGCCGCCAGGTATGCTCCAGCTTCCGGCCGGTGCACAATCCGCTTTATCCTTGTTGCCCGCTTTGGCTTGGGCCCATGCGACGCGCGGACCGGCGGCGAACGCGAATAGCATGACGGCCAGAAATACCCCTTTGTACAAGACACCCCAGGGCAGATTGCTTCGAGAAATTGTCAAGCTGGATACTCCCTCATCGTGAATTATCGAACTTATCTCATCCGTATCCGAATTATTATAGTCGCAGCAGGCTGCCATACCCCGCACCTCATCCCACCCATTTTCGAGCATTCCTGAACATCCGCATCCACGGCGCATCATCACGCCAACCCGGATGCCAGGAATTCTGGGCGGCACGAAACCCGCGCTCCGGGTGTGGCATCAGTATGCTGAAGCGCCCATCCGGGGTGGTCACGCCGGCAATGCCGTGGGGAGAACCACTGGGGTTGAGCGGATAAATCTCGGTGGACTGGCCCCGGTTATCGACAAAACGTAGCGCAACCAAAGATGCAATAGCTGAGACCTTGTTCCGTCCGGTAAATTCAGCACAACCTTCCCCATGCGCAACGACGACAGGCATTCGGCTCCCGGCCATACCGCCAAAAAACAATGACGGGCTCTGCTGGATTTCCACCATGACGAAGCGCGCTTCGAACTGCTCCGATTTATTGCGCACAAAACGCGGCCAATGTTCCGCGCCAGGAATGATCTCATGCAGGTTACTCATCATCTGACATCCGTTGCAGACACCCAGCGCAAAGCTATCGGTCCGCTGGAAGAACGCTTCAAATTCGTCGCGGGCGCGAGGGTTGAACAGGATCGAGTTGGCCCAGCCTTCCCCGGCTCCCAGCACGTCGCCGTATGAGAATCCGCCGCATGCGGCGAATCCCTCGTAATCCCTGAGAGAAACACGTCCTGCGACGATATCGCTCATGTGCACGTCGGTCGCCGAAAATCCTGCCTGATCAAAGGCGGCGGCCATTTCCACGTGACCGTTCACGCCTTGCTCGCGCAAAATGGCCATTCGCGGCCGGATGCCGCTATTGATGTAAGGCGCGGAAATATCGTCGTCCACGTCGAAACTCAGTTGTGCATGCAGGCCGGGATCGGTGATATCGAGAATGCGATCATATTCCTGCTGCGCGCATTCGGGATTGTCGCGCAGCGTCTGCATCCGATAAGTGGTCTCTGACCATGCGCGGTGCAAGTCAACGCGCTTCTCAGCGAATATCGGCTTATTGTTGCGCAGGAACTGGACTTCATCCTTGTCATTGACTTCACCGATAACGAAGCACGCATCGCGCAAGCCTGCTTCCGACAGAATGGCCATCACATCACGGTGGTGTTCCGTTTTTATCTGGATCACCGCCCCCAATTCCTCATTGAACAGAACGGATATGATGCGCTCCATAAATCTCCCGCCCAGCGCCTCCGGCCGCAATTCATGACCGTCCACGTCATTCGCGAGCACATCAAAACATAGCTGATCGAGGTTGATGGTTATGCCAACGTGACTGGCGAACGCCATTTCACACAGTGTCGCGAATATGCCTCCATCGGAGCGGTCATGATAAGCAATTATTTTATCCTCATGATTCATGCGCTGTATCGCGGCGAAAAAGCCTCTGAGTTTCTCTGCTCCCTCCAGACCTGCCATGTCCGGCGCGTCATCGCCCACCTGCTTATAAACTTGTGCCAGCGCCGAACCGCCCAAACGGTTCCTGCCGCCACCCAGGTCGATCAGGACAAGTTCCGTCTCGCCACAATCCTTGCATAACCGCGGTGTAAGTGTTTTGCGCGCATCTGCTACTCTCGCAAAGGCGGAAACAATCAGCGACAGCGGCGCGGTCACCTCTTTTCTGATACTCGCGCCGCTATGGCCGGATGCCGGCTCCCATACCGTCTTCATCGACATGGAATCCTTGCCCACCGGAATACTGATTCCCAACTGGGGGCAAAATTCCATGCCTACCGCATGCACGGCATCGAACAAAGCTGCATCTTCCCCAGGGTGCCCTGCCGCAGCCATCCAGTTGGCGGAAAGTTTGATCTCTCCGATATGTTCAATCCGCGCGGCTGCGATGTTGGTGATCGCTTCGCCCACCGCCATGCGTGCTGAAGCAGCGGGATCTATGAGTGCCACTGGCGTGCGCTCACCCACAGCAAAGGCTTCGCCCAGATAAGTCCGGTAGCCCATCAGTGTCACCGCCACATCCGCTACCGGTACCTGCCACGGCCCCACCATCTGGTCACGTGCGGTCATACCGCCGACGGTACGATCGCCGATGCTGATGAGAAAAGTCTTGTCCGCCACCGCGGGTAACCTCAACACCCGGTAGGCTGCTTCTCGCAGATTCAATCCCGCCGTATCGAACGGCAACAGCGTTCTCCCGATATGCGTCACATCCCGAATCATTTTTGGCGGCTTGCCCAACAGTACCGAGAGATCCATATCAACCGGCCGATTGCCAAATACGGGATCGGCCACGATAAGCTGTTGTTGCGCCGTCGCTGTGCCCACCACCGCGAACGGACAACGTTCACGCTCACAAATTGACTGGAACAGCGCCAATGACTCCGGCCTGATTGCGAGCACATAGCGTTCTTGCGCCTCGTTGCTCCAGATTTGCATTGGCGACATGCCCGATTCTTCCGAGGGGATATCACGCAAATTAAAACGCCCCCCGCGTGCGGAACCATGCAGTAGCTCGGGCAGTGCGTTCGATAAGCCGCCTGCGCCGACATCGTGAATCGAAAGAATCGGATTAGGCTCGCCCTTTCTCTCCATCTGCCAGCAGTAATCGATGACTTCTTGTGCGCGCCGCTCCATTTCCGCATTGCCGCGTTGCACCGAATCAAAATCGAGACGCTCTGCATTCACCCCGGTATCCATACTGGAAGCCGCACCGCCGCCAAGACCGATCAACATCCCCGGTCCGCCCAATTGAATCAATAGGCCGCCGGCTGAGAATTCTTCCTTGAAGGAATGGCGTTCGGCGATATGACCTATCCCTCCAGCCAGCATGATGGGCTTGTGATAACCGCGCATTTCGCCCGCGACAAATTCCTCGAAGGTACGGAAATACCCCGCCAGATTGGGCCGTCCGAATTCATTGTTGAATGCCGCGCCCCCAATGGGGCCCTCCAGCATGATTTGCAGGGCCGACGCGATGCGCGATGGCTTACCGTAAGAATGCTCCTCCCCCGATTGCTGGTGCACTTCCCAAGGCTGAACAAATCCGGGAATACTCAAATTGGAAACCGAGAAACCGCTCAGTCCAGCCCTGGGTTTGGCGCCCCGGCCAGTTGCGCCTTCATCGCGGATTTCCCCGCCCACCCCGGTGGCGGCACCCGGATAAGGCGAAATCGCGGTGGGATGATTGTGCGTTTCCACTTTCATCAGGATATGCGTTGGCTCCTCCGCATAACCGTAAGCATTATCCTCGCCGGGGTAAAAACGGGCGACCTTCGCCCCTGCGATAATGGAAGAATTATCCGCATAGGCCACCACTGTACCTTGCGGATTCTGGTGGTGAGTATTGCGTATCATCGAGAACAGCGACTTCGCTCGTGGCTCGCCGTCTATCACCCAGTCGGCGTTGAAAATCTTATGACGGCAATGCTCGGAATTGGCCTGGGCAAACATCATTAACTCCACATCGGTGGGATTGCGTCCAATCCGGGTGAAATAGGCTGCAAAATAGGCAATTTCGTCCTGCGACAATGCAAGCCCCATTGCGTTGTTGGCGTTCTGCAATGCATCGTCTCCACCTGCCAGCACATCCACTGTGGTGAGCGGTATGGGCTCAAAATGTCTGAACAATTTTCCCGCATCGTCGAATGAGCTGAATACCGCTTCGGTCATGCGATCGTGTATCAGCCCAAGTACCGCAATCCTGCCATCGGCCGAGAGTCCAGCAGCAGACTTATCTTCCGTCTGAACATAAAATGCCACGCCGCGTTCCAGCCGCTCCACCGCTTCCAGTCCGCAATGGTGGGCGATATCGGTGGCTTTGGATGACCATGGAGATATGGTACCGGGACGAGGCAGCACCAATAGCAGCTCACCTGTGGCATGGCTGGCCTGCCGTTCGATATCGCCTCTCAGGGGAACGTCCTTCGGCGTGACCTTGAGCAATCTTTCAAGAATGACGCTTTCATTTGGCTGCAGCGCGCGCCCGAGCGCGCAAAAATGCCAATATTCCGCATAAATGTGGGAAACTTGCGGAGCGGCAATTTTGAGCGCGCTCGCCAATTTTTCCAGGCGGAATGGAGAAAGCGCGCTGCCACCACGAAGTCGAAGCATCCGGCGAAATAGATCAATAAGTTGAAAATGTAATTTTACCCCAGATAATCCATTAGGACGCGAGATGATAGCGAGGCAGGTTGCGAGACAGTTTTGTTGGTTGGGAGAAGTCCATAGCTGGTCTATGGACGCCGAGCAAGCGGCGGAAATGGCCGCAAACTGACCGCACTCGCGTAGGCTCGGAGGTCCGCCTAATCGGATTATCTGGGTTTACACGAGAAGACAAGCTGGCCGCAGCCCGATAAACGTTTGATAAACGATAATATGCGTAATTACTCCACCGCCGTTTACACCACTGCCGAGATCCGGGAAATCGAGCAACTCGCGGCTGCATTGCCTGGACCCCCTGCCTTGATGGAAAAAGCCGGTCTTGCCGCTGCCGAAGTCGCACGGGACAGGTTGTTGATCTACGGAAGAACTCGAGTGCTGGTGCTGGCAGGTCCGGGTAATAACGGCGGCGATGCTTTCGCGGCGGCACGCCATCTGCAAGCCTGGTGGTTCAAGGTGACGCTGGTATTCACCGGCCAACGCTCAACCTTGTCCAGCGATGCCCAGCGCATGCTGGATGCCTGGCTCACTGCGGGAGGCAAGATATTTTCCGGGATCCCGGAAAATGAGAAATGGGATATGGTGATAGATGGACTGTTTGGCATTGGTCTCGATCACCATGAAGGAAGAGAACTGGCGGGTCAATACCTTGCCCTGGTTAATACTGTCAACCGCATGAACCTGCCTGTGCTTGCCCTCGATATTCCCAGCGGCTTGGGCAGTGACAGCGGCCAGGTACGCGGCGCGGCGATCCGGGCCGCCATGACGGTCACGTTTATTGGCCTCAAACCCGGCCTCGTGACTCATCAGGGTCCTGAATATTGTGGTGAAATCTTGTTGGACGATCTCGATCTCAATACGCTTTCCCTAAGAGAACCCGCCTCATGGATCATGGACCAGCTTTTGGCTCAAACGCTACTGCCGCCGCCCCGCTCCGCCAGCAGTCATAAAGGCACGTACGGCAGTGTCGGTATAATTGGTGGATCAACAGGAATGATGGGTGCGGCACTTCTGGCAGGCACAGCGGCATTGAAGCTGGGTGCGGGCCGCGTCTATCTCGGTTTGATTGCAGGTAAGGCACTTGAGGTGGACACTACGCAGCCTGAACTGATGCTGCGTCCTGTACATGAAATATTCAAGCTCGATCAACTGAGCTGCTTGGTTGTCGGTCCAGGGCTGGGAATGAGACCCGATGCCCGTTTCTGGCTAAGTTCAGCGCTGGAATCCACTCTGCCCCTGGTGCTGGATGCCGATGCATTGAATCTCATTGCCACGCATTCCAGCGTTGCCAATCTGCTACGGAAACGCAAGGCTCCGTCCACTCTTACCCCACATCCCGCCGAAGCCGCACGGCTGCTGAACATGGATATCTCAGCGATTCAAAATGACCGCATGGCTGCTGCGGCGAATCTGGCGAAGAAGTTCAATTGTTGCGCAGTATTGAAAGGTGGGGGCAGCATTTGTGCCGTATCCGGTGGCAAACGTTATATCAATACCAGCGGCAATCCCGGCTTAAGCAGCGCGGGAACAGGCGATGTACTGTCCGGCATCGTAGGCGCTTTACTGGCGCAGGGAGTAAGTTCGGAGAATGCGCTATTGCTGGCGGTTTATCTGCATGGGGCCGCGGCGGATATATTGCTGAAGCAACAGGGCGGCCCGGTGGGAATGACCGCCTCGGAAATCTCGAATACTGCACGCAACCTGTTGAACCAGTGGGTTTACAGCCCTGAAATTCACTAGGACCTGGTTTTCTTCCCCGGATGGGTTCACCAGTCATGAGACCATCGATGCCAAAGAATCATTGTTTTCGCAAGATATATTCATGCGCGGCACCGCACAGATAAGATAGGTTTTTGCATGTATATTGTGAAATATTGAGCTAAACCCAATTTCATTAAAGGAGAAATACCGATGTCCGTGCTCGTCACCCATCTCGCACCCGACTTCACCAAACCCGCCGTTCTGCCGGATGGGAGCTTCAATGAGGCTTTCAACTTTCATACCGAAATTTCGGGCAAGTATGCTGTACTGTTTTTTTATCCACTGGATTTCACCTTTGTCTGCCCTTCGGAAATCATTGCTCACTCTCACAGGGCGGAAGAATTCCGCAAACGCAATGTGGAAGTCATCGGGGTTTCGGTAGACTCGCAGTTCACCCATTACGCCTGGCGAAACACCGCTGTGGACAAAGGAGGTATCGGTCCGGTAGGCATCACCCTGGTGGCCGACGTGGGGGGAGAGGTCATGCATGCCTATGGTGTCGGTCATCCAGACCATGTTGCCCTGCGCGCTTCTTTCCTGATCGATAAACACGGTATCGTGCGCCACCAGGTGGTCAACGACCTGCCGCTGGGACGTGATGTGGACGAAATGCTGCGCATGGTGGACGCGTTGCAATTCTACGAAAGCCACGGCGAGCTCTGCCCTGCCGGCTGGAAAACAGGAGATCCCGGCATGAAGGCCTCTCCCGAGGGTGTAGCCGAATATCTGGGTGAACACGCAGAGGCGCTTTGAGTTAATCCGCCAATGACGGAATAAAGAGAGTGCGGCAATCTAGGAAATGGTTGTGGATTATAGAGTTGATCATCAAATGCTTGGAAAAGGATCTCTGGATTTCCGCTTTCGCGGGAAAGACGAAGCTTTTCATTTGATGGCTAGCTCTATGAAGGGGCTGCGCTGTTCGGATTATTTGCAACCAAAAGGAGAAAAGCATGAGCTTCGATAAAGACAAAGTCATCGCATTGTTGAACAAGATCATGGAACTTGAACTCGCCGGCGTGGTGCGTTATACGCATTATTCATTGATGGTCTTCGGCTATAACCGCATTCCCGTCGTGGAATGGCTCAAGAAAGAGGCCGACGAAGGATTAGTGCATGCCCACAAAGCGGGTGAGCTCGTTACCCTGCTGGGGGGATATCCTTCACTGTCCATTGGGCCGCTGCTGGAGACGCACCATCACGACATCGGCGATATCCTCAGGGAATCCATGGCACACGAGGGCGAAGCCTGTGCGGCCTATCATGAACTGCTGGAACTGATTCAGGGCAAATCGGTATTGCTGGAAGAGTACGCTCGCGAACTCATCGTCGCGGAGGAGATGCACGCCGACGAAGTCAACAAGATGCTGCGCCGGACGGGTAAAACAGGCGTGTATGAGTCCGCCAAGTAGCCACATTTTTAATGCGGACCAGGTTCTCAGGCATCCCTCAGACATCTGGGGGTTCCCTGATGTGAAGCGAGTTACTCGTCGCTTCGCAAATCGTTGTACACCATCACCATGCCGCTTAATTGAATCATCAGTTCAACCTCGCTTTCCTCTTCATCAAGGATCTCACCGGATTCGTAGAGTTTCATTAACGCATGCAGTGCATCGACAGGACTCGCATCAAAGATGTCAGCGGACTCAGCCGGCTGCAAGGTGATTTCAACAGGGTTCATGCCCGCCTCTTTTTAGTGCGGATAATTATCAAAAACCGGTTCGTACATATAGTGCATCAGCTTGGCGTTCATCATATGGGCGCACATCCCATAAACCCTAGCCGAAGCGCTTTTTCTTGGTTATAACGGAGGGCGCGGCATGATAAATGCGCCGGTTTAAACTGGAATCCCGTAAGCCGATGGTTCTACCACGATATGAGTCTTTGAAGATACCGGGATCATTGAATGTGCTATTGGCATCATTCAAGCAGCCGCCTTCATTTCTCATAACCGGCAAGTCCTGCCCGGGCTCCCTGTCAAGCAAAAGTTGATCAGCCTGACTCGCGGATGATACGGGCATCACCAATGCGGATAATTCAGGTTTCATGCTGCCTCCTGTGAATGTAAGAGCTAAACCAGGATAAACTCGTAAATTGATTGATACGCTCAGGCTAACTGGAACAGATGGCGTTTCGATGAAAGATTTGTGAAAGTTTTACAATCAATTGAATGCGGGTCGGGTAAGGACAGAAGCTGCTTCAGCTTTGCTTCTTTGAGATTTCCATGATGTTCCACTTGGGGCCTGAATATTCAAAGGTGACCGGCTCCAGCGGTGCCCGTTCGCACCCATCGCGCATCAACGCGGCCGTTTCCCCCAGCGCTATTTCCTGTAGGCGGCAGCGCATATTCAATACGCCATCGCTGGACTCAAAAACACCGCAGGTGCGCGAGGTCTCGCCATCCGCCCGATAGCTTTCGGATGCTACGTGAGACCCCACATCATTCATGACTGCCACGGGCAAATGGGGATATCGTCGCCTCGCTTCTCGAATCCATCGCAACAAACTTGCCTGTTGAGCGCAATCGTATACATTGCCATCAACCAGGACCATGTCGTAATCTTCCAGATCCGGCTCGGGAAAGCTTTCCAGCGATCTTCGCTCCAGCCTGTGCTTTGATTTTTCAAGCAACAGTTGCAGGATGCAACGCGCATCCTGTCTCTCTCCAACCAGAAGAATATTCATGCGACCTTCCTTTGCGCATCCTCGGGCAGCGTACCGAACAGGGCAAACTCCGTGATGGCGTCGATCTCAATGTAGCAGGCTACGGTTAGAACTCGTCCAATCTTGATGGGCGCTCCCAGTCTGGAGACGTTTACACCAAGTTTGCGTATCAGCCTCTCCACGGCAACGGTAGTTACGGTTACATAGCGCTTTATCCCGTTGTTTTGTGCAAAGAGAAACAAGGTCCGCATCATTTGTACGGGAATATCGCTAAACCCGAATCCCGCACTTTCATATTTTGGAACCGTCACCGCAAACCGGCTCAATTCCCACACGTCGGCCTGCCGGGGTGCCGGTTGTCCATGCAATAATTGTGGGAACGTATCCTTCAGCATGTTGGGACCGATGGTGGGAAGCAGCCGCCAGCAGCCCAGTACCTCATCTTCATCACCTTTTGCCAAGACATAGACCGGATTTGCATGATCGAACTCATCATGTTCCATTCCATTATCGTTGGTTACCTCCCACCCCAGCCGATCATGGAAGACTTCGTGTCTCAGCCGATACATTCCTATCACCGCCCGTTGATCCAATGAACCGTTTCCGTGCCGCGCAAGCATGATCTGTCCCATTTTTGCCCCGTCCAGGTTGTTAATGACGGTGCTATGAGACAACGGAATGAAGACCCCGGATAGCTGTAGAATCTTACAGGAAAAAACGGAAGATACTTGCTGTAACCGTTAGCTGTGGCGGGTTACAGGCTTTCGCACAAGAGCCGTATCGAGCCGGATTTTTGATGAAGTTTTTGGGAAAGGGGGGTTGGATAAGCGATGTTCAGGTTTGTCCTGCCTTTTGCGTCGTAGATCTCCACGCGCGTAAAGCGTCATAAACCGTAGGGCAATGAAATGGACTCCTCCCTCCTGGCGGCATCGAAGTGTGCCAGACTGTAATTTCGACAAACAGTCAACAGAAGGAGGAGTCCATTTCATTGCCCTACGCCTACTGGGTGGGTCGATCGCGAGCGCGAACCATGCCGCCATGGGGTGGCATGGCGACGATGATACTGTTAATTAAAATTAAAGCGGATAGAACCGAATGCGCTCAGTGGATTGCCCGGTAATGCCCCGGCAAATGTGGGGTTGGTGTAATAAGTTGCGTCCGTCAGATTTTTTATATTGACCGCGAGATGCATTCTTTTAATGCTATAAGATACAGCGGCATCAAGCACGACATAAGACGGTATCTTCAAAAGATTCAAGGTGTCGGCATAACTGTCGCCCTTGTATGTGACCCCGAAGCCAAGCATTAATCCACGTGCCAGACCGCTTTGCAGCGTATAGGTGCCCCACAAACTGCCCATGTGGGTCGCAACGCCAGCGGGACGGGTTCCAAAAACACTTCTGGTTATGCCAAGTACAGCATTGGTGGCCACATTGCGTGATAATGTTTCAGGATCCATCCACACCCCGTTACCGATAATATTCAGGCCGGGCATCGGACGCACGCCGAAGGAGATTTCCACCCCGCGCGACCGGTCATTGCCATCCTGAGTGGCTTGACCCCCTGAACCGGGCAAGGTGATGAAATAGTTATTGCGGCTGGTTTGGAACAGTGCCACGTTAAAATCAACCTTGCCATCCAGCAATGCGGTCTTGGCACCCACTTCTATCTGATCCGAGGTCTCCGGCGCCCTGGATACGTTTTGAGCTTCGGTTGCCAGATTAATGAAGGCGCCCGTGCTATAGCCCGTGTAAAAGGCTAAATTCTTGGTGGGCTGATATACCCCTCCCGTCGAATAAGTGGTCAACGACTTCGTCTCCACAATTTCACGATACCCATAATTACCTGAAACAGATTGAAATCCCTTGTCGCTGTACTTTACCAAGTCGTTGCGAATGCCGAGACGGAGCTTGAATTTGTCCGTTAAATCAATCTGATCCTGGGCGTAGAAAGAAGTCTGATCGCTGCTGATTCTGCGGTCAAAAATTGGTCTGCGGGTAAGTCCATTTAATGAGGTTTCCGGAATGACCGGGTTTAAAAGATTAATGTTGAGTAAAGTGAAGTCAGCACGAGTGGTCTGGATATCCGTATTCTTGTATTCGAACCCGCCCAGGAACGTGTGCTTGACCGGGCCCGTATTCGTTTTCCAGATAAACTCGTTTTGCAATTGGGTGTAACCCGCGTTATCGAATTGCGACCTTACGTCGCGTCCGGTAACAATACCCGCCGCATTCCCCTGATTTCCCCCGCCATTTCGTATCAGGTCAAGCGTCCGGGCATCGTATGTGAATGCCGTGCGCATACTTAAAACGTCGGATATCGCCCAGTTATGGATAAGGCCGAGGCGATTGATCGTATGATCCGTTTTATTAAAGGGCGTGTAGTAGCGAGTCTCCCGGGAGACACTGGCTATATGGGAGTTACCATCGAAAAGTATCCCGTAATTATCGGGCTTGATTTTCATCTCCCGATGATCGAAGTCTATCAAGAGGGTTTTGTCGGGTGCCAAACGCCAGATGAAGCTGGGGGAAGCCTCGACGATATTGCGCTCAAGCCCGCGGAAACCATCGGTATGCTCCATATTGGCGATCACGCGTCCAGCCATGTTTGGCATATAAGGGATAGCGCCGGTCAGGTCCAGAAAGCCATTGCGCGTACCAAAACTGCCCAGCATGGTACCCACCGACATATCAAAATTGTACTGAGGTTTCTTGGTGATCATGTTGATGCTGCCGCCGGGACCGGCTACGCCGAATAGCGCGGAGCCAGGACCCTTTAATACTTCGATGCGATCGACATCGTACATGGTGCGGAAATAGCTGTTTTGCGCCCCCCCGTCGGGCAGATCGTCACGTAAATAGCTCAGCGCCAGACCTCGTGAAGTGAAGCTGTTACCGAATCCATAACCGCCGCCCATCAAAGGCTGCACGCTGCTGACGTTGCGCATGGCGTCATTCATGTCGATTGCGCCTTGCTCTTGCAGCAAGGCTGCCGGCACGACGGCAATGCTGGCGGGAATATCACGTAATGGCGTATCTGTCTTGCTTCCCGTTCGGGCTATATCCTCCAGTGTGCCGGGACGGACCCGGCCGGTGGTAATCTTGATTTCAGGCAACGCAGTGCTTTTTGCCTCACTTTTTGCCTCGTTTCCTGCCTCGCTTTTTACCAGTTTGTCAGCGCTATCCTGGGCTGCCGCATGCAGCGGCACCAATACCAATGCTATCAACATGGGTATTAACCCCAAGTGAGCCCGCCTCAATCCGAATCCCGACACATGTTTCATAACGTCTCTATTTTTAATGTTATTAATGTTATTGGCTGGCTACAAGCTGCGGGCTACAGGCTGCGGAGCTTACTGGCTGGCTGTGGATACCTCCTGGCGGATGCGGGAGGCAAAAGAATACAATTTACATCGGCATCGTTACATGAATATCCAATCCATAAAAGGGTGCAATTTCATGATAGTACGATCGTGTTCAGCATAAGAACAAGTAAAGCGGTGAGCGTAGTACCGATCAGACCCGCCGCCAGCAGCCGCGGGCCATGCAGGCGGCTCCACAGCAGCGTTCCGGTTATCGCCAGAATGAGCAGAGCGCCGGCTAATGTGTCGGTGAGCAATATCCATGCGTTGGACATCCCGCTTCCCTTGTGAAAATTGGCGAGAGTTGCCCAGAGATTGGCATCTTTCTGCTCAATATGCGTATCCGCGTCACCTTTCCAGTACTCCGCATTTACATTCAGATTGGGTGCAATGAGCGTAATACGCCAGTTTTCTGGTTGCTCGATTTGGCCTCCCCCCCACGGAACCGGACCGGCAGGTTTTTTCTGGACGCGGGATTTAGCGTCAGGCAGCTTGAATTCTGCCCGTAGCCATGCCTCCAGGGCCTCGGGGGTTTGCAGGCTGGCGGCGGGCGGAGTAAGCACCTGGCGGGTTTCTTCCTGCTTGGCCAGCGGGATTTTCATCTCGGTGCGATGATTGAGCAGGATGCCGGACACGCCGAACAGCAATCCCATCGCCGCCCCCCATAACCCCATCCATGCATGCGTACGGCGCAGCCAGACAAGAAAACGGCCGCGCTTCATGCCTTGCGACAGAAACAGGTAGCCGCGCGGTTCAACGGGGGGCGGCTGGCGCGAGTCAGCTGCACGCGGCTGAGCTATGTGTGCCTCAGCCGGACGTGCTCCGGTTGCCCGCGACTCAGGTTCGCTTGTACCGGATTGCGGTGTACTCATTTGTAAACACTAAGCGTGACTTTATGGATCTCGATGGCGTAAGGCTTACCCTCGAATTCCCCTGGGTTCTTATGTTCATATTTCGCTTCAATCACATAAAGGCCGGATTCAGGCAGCGAAAAAGAGACTTCCCCTTTCTCATCAGTCGTCAGATGCTTCTCCCATCCATTCGGCGCAATAACGATGATCTCGGTTTTTGCCGCAGGCTTGCCCATGAAGCTCAACCGCAGCAAATCGCCGGTGTTCTCTATATCCAGCGGCAAACTGCCGCCTTTGCCAAAGCGTGCGTACAAAAAGCGTTTTGAAACAGGGCCGGGATTTTCGCCTTGTGGTTCACGTATAGGCTGTTTAAGTGCCTGCACCAACACCGCATTGCCCGTGGTATTACCGGGTATCGCAAAGTAACCATTCTCGCGGATGGGTTTGACGGGATTTTCCTTGCCTGCCGCGTCAATCACCGTCGCCGCAGGCTCGACGATACCGTCGAGCCTGCCGGGTGAAGTTTCACGCAGATTCTCGCTATATTCCCCGAAATAAAGCTTGATGGCTTTGGCATCGTTCTCCAGCCACAGTGCATGAGCCGAGGCATTGAGACTGAACAGACCGCTAACGATAGCAGCAGTGGCGGCAAGTATGATGTGCTTGGACCTCATAAATATTTTCCTTTTTGGTGAGTTTTGATGGGTTACGCTATGCTCCACCCATCCTACGTGAGCCTTTTCTATATGCTTTCTTTCTCTATTTCATGAAGTCTTGAGGCATTTTTTACATTCCCTCCATACGATTGTTAGTAGGATGGGAAGCGTAGCGCAACCCATCATTCGGCCCATTCCACCCCCCAGCAGTTGTAGGTTGGGGTGAGGCACGAACCCCAACATATCGTGGTATTGGAAATAAACCTTGGGGTTCGTCACCCCAATCTACCCGAAGGAGGGAATGCATGAATACGCGTCTTTTACGGCAGGACGCGCCAGCGAGTGGACATGCCTGCCATCATGTGGTCGTCAACGTGGCAGTGAAAGAGCCAGTTGCCGGGAGAACGGGGAACCATGTCGACCGAAGTCATGCTGGCTGGCAGAACTTCAACCACATCGGTCCGGCGTCCGTGATCGAGTACCGTCTGTCCGTGCCAGTGGACGGTATGATTATCCGTTTCGTTACCCAACGCGACGACGTGCCAGCGAACACGCTTGCCAAGCCGGGTTTCATAGCCATCCAGATTGCCAAAAATGCGGCCGTTAATCGTATGTTTCATGCCGCTTTCTTTCCCTTCTTCTTCATTAAAAATCATGTAGAGAGCGGTAAATTCCTGATCCACATCGCGCGGCGCAGGATCGGAGCCGGAACGCGCCATCCCTTTGCGCGTGATGACAATAGTGCCTATCAGGCCGAGATTCGGTTCCTCCTCTTCCATTACATGGGAATGATAAAGCCAGACGATTGATGAGGGATCAGCAGGTCCAGGGCCTGCATCCTTGTCCGCAATCCAGGTGTAAGTGTGGGACTTACCCGGCGGAACACTTGCTCCCGCACCGCCCCCGTCCGCTCCTTCGCTGTTTTTGTCATAAAGCATCCCGTGCGGATGCATGGAAAGCGGTCTGTCTGTCTTGTTCAGAAAATGAACCCTGAGGGTATCCCCCACCACGGCCCGAAGCTGCGGCCCCAGAATCCCCATCCATGCAGGCTGTGCCAGCGGCTTGGCATAGCTGCCATCCGTATAGCCTATATAGCGGTACTTAGTGTAAGCCGGCGTTTCCCCCCATACGCCGAGCCCGGCTTCGGGCTTGATCAGGTTTCGTCCCGAAGGCGCGTAATTCCATGCTGTCTTTTCAGCGGCTATCCAATATTCCCTCACCACCGCCTGTGCCGGAAACGACATCCAGCAGCCCATAACAAAAGCTATCAGCCCGGTGATCCTGCCTGCGTAATTGAAATTCATGCTCCTACCTCGATTAACTCTCTCGTTTCCACAATAACTTATTACTGTACGGGTTTGTTGGACGAACACAACGACCCAAATCAATATGCCTATGAACTATTTGCAACCTGACACCTGCAACAGCTTACGTAGGATGGGTAAAGCGTAGCGTAACCCATCAAAATCCCGTGCCGGACCGTATTAACAGCGTCACGTAGCAACTCAGGTAGCGGGTGAGTGGGCATGTCTTTCATGCCATGAAGACAAGCGAGCGGAATTCCGTCGGCGAGAGATGCGACTGCGATCAGGAAGGGAGCGGTAACGCCTGAGAAAAAAATTTCAAACTGCCTCACAGCCCGTATTCCCTGGCAAGTCGGATAAAAAAAGCTGGCTTGCCCAGAATGGGCTGGCTGGCAAAATACCGCCGGATTCAGGAGAACCGGGCGGCAACGGATAAATTTACATCTGGCTCTGCAGCCAGTTCTGGATACCCACTTTCTGCAACACATCCAACTGCGTCTCCAGCCAGTCGATATGCTCTTCGGTATCTACCAAAATGTCCTCGAAAATCTCCCGCGACACATAATCCTTGGCAGTTTCGCACGCAGCAATGGCGGCGATCAAAGTCTCGCGGGAAATTACCTCAAGCTTGAGGTCGCAAGCCACGCATTCTTCCGCCTTTTCACCAATCATGAGCTTGCCGAGTTCTTGCAGATTAGGCAGCCCTTCCAGAAACAGGATCCGCTCGATCAATGCGTCGGCGTGTTTCATTTCCTCGATGGATTCTTCGTATTCATGCTTGCCCAGGCTGCTGAAGCCCCAGCTTTTATACATGCGGGCATGGAGGAAGTACTGATTGATGGCTGTCAACTCATGTTGCAGTTGACGGTTTAGCCACTGAATAATATCCGCGTTGCTTTTCATGTTTGCCTCCTCAGGCGAGATCTCGCATAGGCGAGTGGGTTTATGTGGGCTGGTATTGCGCCAGCGTTTTCTGCATCAGTGTTTGTTCCAACACCTCTTTCGCGTGGCAGGCACATATCCCGCATTGCCCGCTCACACCCAGACAGGTTTTCAAATCCCGCATCCGGTCAGCGCCGTTGTGGACAGCCTCACGGATTGCGCTATCGGTTACACCTTTGCAGACACAAATATACATGATAAGCGACCCAAGTCTACTACTTAGTTAAAATCAGTTTGCCGTTACGTGTGCGGCGCAAGCGGTATTGCTCGCCCTGATGTTGAATAAACACTTCATCGCCATGCTGAAACAAGGTATCGCTGTATATCCGCTCGTTCTGCTCCAGCAAGGCAAAATTTCTTTTATTAACATCCACTTCCGGAACTACGCTTGACTTTTCCATATAGTGCTCCTTCAGCGATTATTAATGAGAATGATTCGTAATTATATTCACTTCTAAGGGAAATGCAATACTTAACAAAAAGATTTTAAAAATTACCAAGAAATGGCATCCAAGCAGATAGAAGACGATTTATCCGAAATAACCATCAAGGGGAAACGAATGCACCCTAAGCGAAAGCACGCTGATCCTAGCGCTGAGCTAAAAATGAGCGGTCAATTGCCGAATTTAAGTTTATGTTATGATGTGCCACACAATGTGACAGAAATAGCAACTGCTGGCATATGCCCAGATGATGAATTTCATCATCCGGAGCTTGACTCGGAATCCAGCCCTAACAAGTTTGCACTCCAGCGTTTACGTAGAATGGGTAAAGCAGCATAACCCATCAAACCACACACAACACAACACAATCAACCATGACCGGTGCTGGCGAGTTTGCGGTTGGGCGAGGCATGAAAATTTCCAATGATGGATTACGCCTCCCTCCACCCATTCATTGAAAACCGTATAGAAATATAATGTTCTTTGAACCCGGATAATCCATTAGGACGCGAGATAATGGCGAAGCAGGTTGCGAGACAGTTTTGCCGGCTGGGAGAAGTCCATAGCTTGGTCTATGGACGTTGAGCCAGCGGCGAAAATGGCCGCAACTGACCGCCAGCACTCGGGTAGGCTCGGAGAGTCGATTAATGGATTATCTGAGTTGAGGCGCCCAACCCTTCTGCCATTGCCTGGCAGAGCACTCATGGATAGCATCCATTCGAGAAAACCCCCTAATGTCGGCTCGCAGGACCGCTCAGCTTTCTCACTATTTATTCCAGGATTGATTCTTTTTATCCTGAACACCTTATGGGACAAGCTGTGGGCATTCTATCAGCAAGGTTTCGAGGCCTCCGCCACTTATGTCGCAGATCAATTGTTATCGCATGGGAAGCGAAACAGAATGGACTGAAGGTTATGAGACTCGTGGCTTACCTGACGGTCCCGTTATCAAACAGAATCTTTCTCTGTTAATCGCATGCAAAAGTTTTCCATATCACCGCGCGAAATGACGGCCAGCCTCTGGCGTAATCGAGGCCTGATCACCGCTTTAGTTAAACGCGAGGTCATCGGACGCTACCGCGGCTCCATCATGGGCATCGCATGGTCATTCTTTAACCCTCTGCTCATGCTCGTGATCTATACCTTTGTGTTTTCTGTTGTATTCAAAGCACGTTGGGGTGTGGGCGGGGAAGAAAGTAAAACTGATTTCGCTATTATTCTCTTCGTCGGTATGATCGTGCATGGGCTGTTTGCCGAGTGTGTTAACCGCGCCCCGGCATTGATTCTCTCTAACGTCAATTACGTAAAGAAGGTGATTTTCCCTCTTGAAATACTTCCCTGGGTTGCTTTTGGTTCGGCACTATTCCATACCACCATCAGCATCGGCGTGCTGCTTATCGCGCAGCTTATCCTGAGCCACCAGATTCCGTGGACCGCTATTCTCTTCCCTTTTGTTCTGCTTCCGCTAGTTTTTACGGCGATGGGCTTTGCATGGTTTCTTGCCGCTTTTGGCGTATTTGTGCGTGATGTCGGACAAACCACCGGAATGTTTACCACGGTATTGCTGTTTATTTCCCCCGTGTTCTATCCTTTAAGTATCTTGCCGGTCAAATATCAGGTTTGGCTACAACTCAACCCGCTCGCTTTTATCATCGAAGAAGGGCGAAAGGTACTAGTCTTTGGGCAACTGCCGGATATTGGACGGTGGAGCATCATGATGGCAGCAGGAATGCTAGTCGCTTGGGCGGGCTTTGCCTGGTTTCAGAAGACACGCAGGGGATTTGCCGATGTTCTCTGAAACCAAAAATATCGAGAAATCTGTTGTTTCATTACCTTTTGAACAAAAGGACCGGGATGAGGAGAAAAGCCATAAAGGCAAAAGTGCAATGACTAACACTAACGACAGCGATATCGCCATCCGCGTCCAAAACCTTTCCAAGTGTTACCAAATTTACAATAAACCGCATGACCGCCTAAAGCAATCACTCTATCCGCGACTGCAAAGATTCATTGGTCAGCCAGCCAAACAATACCATCGGGAGTTCTGGGCACTTCAGGACGTTTCGTTTGAAGTCAAAAGAGGCGAAACCGTAGGCATTATTGGGCGCAATGGCTCTGGGAAATCCACGTTGCTGCAAATCATCTGCGGTACGCTGGCGCCTACAGGCGGCAGCGTGGAAACCAAAGGCCGTATCGCAGCCTTGCTTGAGCTGGGCTCTGGCTTTAACCCAGAATTTAGCGGGCGCGAGAATGTCTACATGAACGGAGCCGTGCTGGGACTGAGCAAGGAAGAAGTGGATGAGCGGTTTGACAACATCGCCGCCTTCGCTGACATTGGTCAGTTCATCGAGCAACCGGTGAAGACCTACTCCAGCGGGATGTTTGTAAGGCTGGCCTTCGCCGTGAACGTAATGTCATCGCCGGAAATCATGATCGTCGACGAAGCCCTTGCCGTAGGGGATATGAATTTCCAAGCCAAGTGTATGACTGCGCTCACCCGGATACAAGATGGCGGAGCCACGGTGTTGTTTGTTAGTCACGACATTGGTGCGCTAAAAAGTTTGTGTTCGCGGGGTGTTTATCTTGAGCACGGGGAAATTGGGATGATCGGTGCTGGTGGTGATGTCGCGGATTGCTATACTCGAAAAATGCGTGAAGAAATGAATGCAGAGTACACTTCCGCAATGCCCTCCACAAGCACGAAGGCAGCGGCAGCCATCCCCTTGAAAAGTCAGCCGCCAGTAGATGCTGACGAATTTAAGGTTTCCACAGAGTTCGAGAAGCAGGTCGCATATGCCCGATATGGAGAAGGCGGCGCAAGAATTACATTTGCGGAATTGCTTGATGAGCACATGCGCGTGATAAATAATATTGAATTCAATCAAACTGTCTTCGTAAGAATATATTTCGAAACCGCAATTGATGATGAAGTTTCTTGCAACTACTATGTTCTGGACGATAAGAGAAATCTCATCCTTGGCGCAGGACTGACCCTTGCCAATCAACCTTTGATGCGTGTTAAGAACGGGGGTAGATATATTGTGACATATAAAACCCGTTTGCCTCTTCAAGAAGGGAATCACAGTGTTCAGTTGCAGATTACAAAGCGGGTCGTAAAAGATCATGCGGCGAAATTTCTTGATGTGATAGACGATGCACTCGTTTTCGCGATGGCTCGCCGAGAAGGCGCTCGTATATGGACAAAAGCTTTTATTGAAAATGAGGTGGAGGTCAAATCGTGCTGTCAAGATTGACTCGAGGTCTTCTGGGTGTATTGAAGCCTATCCAGTGGTGTGCTGTATGCGGTAGCAAGCAGACCGCATTCTCACCCCTTCCGGAATTCTATCGTGAAAGCGCGCACAAACATGGCTTTGTCCATTTTGGGAAAGGGGAGATGACTTCACACGAGACTTATGCATGCACCAACTGCGGCGCATCTGATCGTGAGCGCCTATATGCATTATGGATTGATCAACAAATCGAGAAGAACTTTTTCCCTAAGAGCACGCACACGATTCACATTGCGCCTGAGGCAGTCTTGTCGGGCAAACTTAAAAGCCTGGACTTATTCGACTATAAAACCGCTGATTTGTTAATGGGTGCTGTCGACTATAAAGTTGACATGATGAACATGCCATTTGATGACGAAAGTTTCGACTTCTTCATATGTAGTCATGTACTGGAGCATGTGGAAAATGATAGCCAAGCCATTAAAGAGTTATACAGAATTACCAAGCCGGGTGGCTGCGGAATTCTCATGGCACCCATTATTGTGGGCTTGGAAAAAACGGTGGAAGACCCAAGCGTAAAGGATGAAGCAGGCCGTTGGAGACTTTATGGGCAAAACGATCATGTTAGACTCTATGCTCACGACGATTACGTCCATAAAATCCAAAGTAACGGTTTCCATGTTGAGGAGCTTGGGGAAAGTTATTTTGGAAAGAAAGTTTTCCATTCGCTTGGGCTCAAGCGCACAAGCATTCTTTATGTGGTGAGCAGATGATCTCAGTTACGAAGTCGTATATTTGGAGTCGTGTATTTGTTTTTAGATCCCTGCCTCTTACCTCGAAATGGTCTAGCAAACGACTGTTTACCGATAACGGCCCACTATGCCTATGGTTGTCCGACCATATCGAGTTCTTAGAAGCGTTGGTGTCAAGATGAAACTTCTGTAATGCAGCTCTACTCTTACATGTCAGCGACTACTATTGGCAATTGATTGTTAACCGTGAATGTTTCTGCGGTCTATAGGATGTTCGCGGCCAGCGATGAGTAATATCCTGCCTTCATAATATAATCGGTCCCCTTGCACTTGGTTGGAGCGACTAAACAGGACGTACATATGCCAAACGAAAACAACTTCTACCCAAAATTCGATCACGACGAATATGCTAAAACCCGCGCACCGGATGATTTTTGGGGACAAATTCGCCGAACAGTTCAAGGCAAGCCCGTATCGAGTGACCAGATAAACATGATTGTTGATGCAATCAATTCCGCCCTCAGGATGAGGCCCGATGACACACTCTTAGATCTGGCATGTGGCAATGGAGCACTCTCCCATCTTTTTTTCAATTCGTGCGCAGAATATTTAGGCGTTGATTTATCCGAATACTTGATCTGGATCGCAAAGAAAAACTTCGAAGTGTTGCCGCGCTACCGGTTTGTGGTCCAAGGGGCCTCGGAGTATGTTCTTCAAGAGAACCAACCTGAAAGATTTTCAAAAGTGCTCTGCTATGGAAGTTTTTCATACTTTTCTACCATCGATGCTACCAAGGTTCTTCACACGTTGTTTGAGAAATTCAGTAACGTCCAGACAATTTTCATAGGTAATCTTCCAGACAAAGATCGGGCAGCAGAATTTTATAAGGCAAAGCAACCCAGCACAGAAGAATTATCAGACTGCTCTTCCCAGATAGGCATTTGGCGCACACGGAGTGAATTTGCGCAACTTGCTGGCAATACAGGATGGAATGTAAAGTTTTCAACCATGCCCGCTGAATTTTACGCTTCATATTATCGCTATGATGTATTGCTTAGTCGTTAGAGGCGGAGTGGATGTACATGGTTAAGAAAAGCAAGGCCGAAGAATTAGCAATCTTTGGCGGAGAAAGCTTATTTGCGACACCGAAATCAACATCAAATTTAGTGCGGCCTGATTTTGAAAAATTTCTGAGCTACTCGAAATTATTTTTTGATCAGCGTCAATATACAAATAATGGTCCGCTCGTAAGACTTCTTGAGCAACGACTGGCAAATTTTCATCAGACCGAATTCTGTATTACGTTCTGCAGCGGATTCTGGGCATTAACTCTTGCAATCTCTGCGCTTGCGACCAAAGGCAGGAGCGAGATTGTGATGCCCTCGCTGACCTATCGCCGCATGGCGGATATCGCTGCGTGGGTAAATCTGAAGCCCCATTTTTGTGAGGTCGAGCCAACATCGCTCGCCGTCAGTGCCGCAACAGTAAGCTCTTGCATCAACGCAAATACTGCGTTAATTCTGGGAGTTCATCCTATTGTGAACTCCTGCGATATCGATGGATTGGTTGGTCTTGCGAAAGAAAAAAATATCCCACTCCTGTTTGATTCCGTTGAATCCGTTTACGAATCATCTGATAGCGGCAAAGTGGGATGTTTCGGCGCTGCTGAGGTTTTTTCGTTGCACGCTAGCAAGTTGTTAAATGGATTCGAAGGCGGCTACCTCACAACTAATGATGCGTACCTGGCAGAGCGGTTGGCACTGACCCGTGGCTTTGGTTTCAAGGGAGTAGACCACATTGTAGTATCTGGGGGGATGAACACTAAGCTCAATGAGATACATGCGGCCATGGCACTTGCAAGCTTGGATGATCTTGAGGATCAGGTTTTTCGTAATCGCCAACGCTACTACACCTATAAGCGTTTGCTAGCTTCTATCCCCGGAATACGGTTACTTGAATTTGAAGAAAGCCACCAAACAGGCTATAAGAATATCGTGGTTGAGCTTCTTGAGAGATGGACATTGACTCGTGTGGATACCCTCAGAATATTGAACGCAGAAAATATTCTTGCGCGGGCCTATTATTCCCCGCCGTTACATCGTAAACGAATGGCATATGACCATGTACCTGTGGATTTGCCAGCGACTGATATTCTTGCTGAAAGATTTATGCTCCTTCCATGCGGGCATCTCGTCAGCAACGATGATGTTGACGAGACTGTCAGGCTATTAAGCTTTCTCTCCACAAACGCAAATTTGATCATTAATCATTTGCAGAATAATGGTGTGAAATAAATGAAGGCAAATAGCTTTGCACTTTTTGGCGCAGAACCAGAGTTTGACAAGCATCTTCCCATTGGACAACTCTACTTTCCCTCATGGGAGCGTTACGAATTATCGTTTCGAGGAATCTTTGAACGGCAGTACTATACAAATCAAGGACCATTGACCGAAGAACTTGAGGAGAAACTTCAACAATTCTTGGGTGTTAAGCATGCGATCTGCGTGACCAATGCCACCATTGGTCTCATGATTGCAGCAGAAGCTATGGAGCTTTCAGGAAAAGTAATTCTTCCTGCTTTTACCTTTATAGCTTCAGCGCAGTCGCTGACTTGGACAGACCTCGAGCCTGTTTTCTGCGACATTGATTTGGACACCCATCAAATCGCAATTGACCAGATTAGTGCACTAATCGACCGTGACGTGAGTGCGATTATGGGCGTAAATCTTTGGGGGGGCTCGTGCAACCCGAAGGCACTCTCTAAATTAGCAGATGCTCATGATGTTCAATTGTATTTTGACTCTGCACATTCCTTTGGCTGTACTGTTGATGACACTGCGATTGGGAATTTTGGGCGTGCTGAGGTGTTTTCCTTTCACGCAACAAAAGTAGTGAGCGCGACCGAAGGCGGTTGTATCTGTACCAATGACGATGACTTGGCGGCGCGTCTACGGAATATCCGGAGTAGCTACGGTGCGCGCAAGCTGGTCAATGTTGTTAAGACTGCAAATGGAAGAATGTCGGAAGCACAGGCTGCGATCGGGCTTCTGAGCCTTGAGGATTTCCCTGTCAACCAAAAAAATAACGAGTTGCTATATCGGTATTATGAGACGCAATTGGATGCAATTCCTGGTCTTCATCTTGTAAGGCCAACAGGCGTCAGCTTCTCAAATTACCAATACGTTGTATGCAGCGTTGACGAGCGCGAATTCGGACTTTCTCGGGATTTATTAATTGAAGTGCTCAAAGCAGAAAATGTAAATGCCCGCCGCTATTTTTATCCCGGTTTGCATCGCAGCCTTCCATATGTTCAAGAACAGGCGCATTACCTGGATCGATTACCTAATACGGATATCCTTTGCGCATCATGTATCCAGTTTCCGATTGGAGCATTTGTTTCAACTCAAATCGTTGAGCGTATCTGTAAGATTCTCATTAAGGCACACTATGCTTCGGCGGTAATCCGTTCGCAGTATGACCGATAAATTGAGCCTTGGGATCATGCAGCCCTATTTCTTTCCATATTTGGGACACTTTTCTTTGATTGCGGCTGTCGACGAATGGATCGTATTTGACATTACGCAATACACACCAAGAACGTGGATGAACCGGAACCGCATCCTCCATCCAAGTACAGGATGGCAATATATTACTGTGCCCCTATCAAACTCGTCGATTTCGATCAAAACATCTGAAGCGAGGGTGTTAAATCTCTCCGAAGCAAAAACCTGTATTATTGGAAAACTAAGTCATTATAAGAAAAAGGCACCTTACTTTGAGGCTGTCAATGCAATAGTTCATGAGGTATTTGATACAGCCACAGACGATTCACTTGTTCAACTCAATGTGGGTGGTCTTAATGCTGTATGTTGTTATTTGGGTATCCCATTTAACTATCGAATCTGCTCTGACCTAAACTTATCATTGCCAGAAAATTTGCGACCGGGTGAGTGGGCACCAGAAATATGCAGCATGCTAGGTGCCACCAGTTACGTTAATCCGGCCAGCGGCCAAAATATTTTTGATCCGACAGATTTTGCTCGTCGCGATATCTCCCTACATCTCGCACAGTCTCCGCAGTTTGTTTATAACACCGCGCCCTACCCATACGAGCCAAACCTATCTATTTTAGACGTTTTGATGTGGAGTTCACCTACCGTTGTTGCTGAGGCGATTCGCAATGGTGTGGTTATAAATGAGAAAATTTCACCAAAGTTCAGCGAATAAATTGAGATTTAGTAAGAGCAACAAAAAAATTCAGGCCGAAACAATCCAGGTTAATGCAGTTTTACTGATTTACCGGACCGAGCAATGATTAAAAAAATCCTTGTGGAGTTTTAGATAGGGCGCGCTCAAAAAGCAAGTGCAACATTTTTGGGAGAAAATGTTGCATGGGAAAAATCTACTAGTAGTTGAGTATTGAAGAGCGCACGATGATCCAAACACAACTGGAGATGGGAGTCAAACCGGCGGCGATTGCCTTGGGGTTAAATCGTTCGGCATCGACGCTTTCTCGCGAACTCCGTCGAAACGGTTGGGCTCGCCCGACGGCACGCCGTTACCCTGGACGTCCTCCGGTGGCAGGCGGCTACCGTGCCCAAACTGCCCATAAGCGCGCCCATGCCTGCACGGTCAGAGCGCGCGTTGCGCGTCGCCTGCGGCCGGGAACCGAATCGTGGGATCAGGTCATCCACTACCTGAAAGCGGGCTACTCGCCCGAGCAGATTGCTGGCACACTGATGCTTGTAAATGCTGAAACGCCTACGTTGCAGGTTTCTCACGAAACCATCTACACCACGATCTACGCCATGCCGCGTGGCGAACTGCGCACGGAAGTGATTGGCTGGTTGCGCTTCGGTCATGCCAAGCGCCACCCACGTGCGCGCGGCGAAGACCGGCAGGGACAGATTCCAGACAGGGTCAGCATTCATGACCTCCCGCCTGAAATTGAAGAGCGATTGGTGCCAGGGCACTGGGAGGGTGATCTCATCAAGGGAGCGCATAACCGCTCGGCCGTCGGTACGCTGGTGGAGCGCACCACCTTGTTCACGGTGCTGTCCAGAATGGACAATGCCAGTGCCGACGCAGCTCTGAGCGGATTCAGTCATGTGCTCAATCGTATCGAGGCGCAACAACGTCTTTCGCTGACTTACGATCAGGGCCGGGAAATGGCGGCGCATCAGCGGCTGACTGAAGCTACCGGAGTGAAGGTATACTTTGCCGATCCGCACAGTCCCTGGCAGCGGGGAATCAACGAAAACACCAACGGCCTGTTGCGGCAGCACCTGCCCAAGGGCAGCGACTTGAGCGGCTTCATCCAGGAAAAGCTGGATGCAATTGCCTGGAAACTGAACACCTGGCCACGAAAGTCGCTGGGCTTCAGGTGTCCCGCAGAGTTGTTTACCCCTGACGCTTTCAATTTCAGGCAGCATCATGCTGCGCTTTTTGCACTTGGTCATTGAAACCGCCTAGAGTAATCGAACCGAATCTTCTGAAAATATATCGGAGAAAAAGTAGACGTGCCTAAAGTTTCTGTAATCCTGACATCATTTAATCATGAGAAACACATCCAAGAAGCGATTAATACCGTCCTCAATCAGTCTTTTACCGATTTCGAGCTGATTATTTGGGATGATGCCTCCGCTGATAACTCATGGTATTTAATTAACCAATATTCTGACCCTCGCATCAGGGCATTTCGTAATGAGGTACAAAAAAAAGGTGGATGGGGCATAAACAAAGCCATCTCCGAGGTGGCCTCGGGCAAGTACATCGCAATCCATCATTCTGACGATGCGTGGGAACCGGATAAACTGCAAAAACAGGTTGCAGTTCTGGATGATCATCCCGAAATTGGCGCAGTCTTTACATGGTCGCAAATAATCAATGAATACGGTGTTAAGTTGGAAAACAGTTGGTTTATTCAGGAAAATAAGACCCAATGGCAGTGGCTCAATCAGCTTTTTCTCGAGGAAAATCATCTAAACCACCCTAGCGTATTGATTAGAAAACAGTGCTACCAAGATGTGGGGGTATATTCCTACGGCCTGGCACAGACGGGTGATGCAGAAATGTGGAGCAGAGTTTTAATAAAATTTCCCATACATGTTATTCAGGAGAGACTAACAAAACATCGGTTCTTTTCGGATGAATCGAACTCCAGTGGTCCCAGAATTGAGGTTGCGATCAGGGCTAACAGCGAATGGAATATTCTAAGGGAGAATTATCTTTCGATTGCTAACTTTGAAGATATTGTCGCGACATTCCCCGGTCTCGAACGTTTTAGAAACCCAGAAGGTTTTGATAATAAGTTCTTATTAGCTATGGCGTGCTTAGAATGTAAACAGCGTAATGCCTGGCAATTGGGGCTAAAGTGGTTGTTCGATTTGCTTAATGATGAAACCAGATACAGAAAGATAAAAGAACTCTACTCCTTCACTCATCTGGATTTCATTAGAATGACAGCGGAATTTGATGTTTATTGTATCGAGCGGGACAAACAGATGGCCGAACGCGACAAGCAGATGGCCGAACACGACAAGCAGATCGCCGAACGCGACAAGCAGATTACCAGCCTTAATCAGATATTATCTGAGCGAAATATGCAGATAGCTGGCCTTTATAATTCGAACAGCTGGCGAATCACGTGGCCATTACGTACGACGGCACATCACCTAAAACGAGTCAGACACGCAGCCACACCGGTCGTCAGACGTGCGGCAAGCTACTTGGTAAAGCAATATCTCTCCAGCCCGAGAATTCGTGGCTGGTATGCCTCAGCTAAAAATATTTCAAGCAAGGCTATATATCCAATATCTCCAAAATTACATGAACTACTTTTTGTTAAGCTGAAGCTATATTTGAGAAGACACTACTTAAACCGGGATCGTTCCTCTTCCATTTTTGCTTCTGAACGTCTTTATCGAACTATGAAATCTGTTCCTGTAGATTTCCGTCCTAAAGTATCTGTAATTGTGCCCAGCTATAACCATGCCCGTTTTCTTCGGCAGCGGCTTGATTCAATTTACCAGCAGACATATTCAAATTTTGAGGTCATTCTTCTGGATGACGCTTCAACGGATGAGAGTCAAATTATTCTTGAAGAATATCGACGGCGCTATCCACAGATAACTCAGTGTTCGTTTAATGAAAAAAATTCTGGGGAAGTGTTTAATCAATGGCAGCACGGCTTTGAGATAGCATCTGGAGATTTAATATGGATAGCCGAAAGTGATGATTATTGCTCTGAGAATCTAGTGGCCGATCTCGTGAAATATTTCGTGGATGACGCTGTGATGCTCGCTTATTGTCAAACAACATTTGTTGAGAGAGAGTCTACTGAACCGATCTGGAGTTTAGAGGAATATTTAGTTGAACTGGATCCAGATTTATGGCGTGCTTCCTTTGTTATGTCGGCGCACCACCTAGTAAATAAGGTATGGGCGATTAAAAACATCATACCGAATGTTAGCAGCGCAATCTTTCGTCATCCGAGGAAACTGGAGTTACTGAAGAACAAAAAATGGAAACGGATGAGAATATGTGGAGACTGGGTATTTTATTTGCATCTTATACGAGGCGGGCTAGTAGCTTACACACCGAACGCCACTAATTATTACCGACTCCACCAAAATAACACCTCAAGAAACACATATAGTAAGGATATTTACTATCAGGAGCATGAGCAGGTCGCAAAACAAGTACTCACATTGTATCGGGTAGAGAATGGAGTATTTGAACGACAACGGCATATTCTCGAACTACATTGGCGTTCTTTTCGTACGGATTACTCGGAGGATTCATTAAAAAAATGCTATGACTATGAGCGAATTCGACATTATTCGGCGCAGAGAAAACCAAACTTATTGATGGCCTCTTTTGCATTAATAGCAGGAGGTGGAGAAACTTTCCCTATTAAGCTCGCCAATATATTGAAGGCGGCCGGTTACGGTATAACATTTCTCAATTGTCATGAAGCAGCTACCGAGATCGGCGTAAGACGAATGTTGCGGGAAGACATACCACTGCTGGAACTAGATACCCTTGAGAAGCTAAGTGCCGTAGTTGATGATATGGGTATAGAGCTTGTGCACTCACATCATGGATGGGTTGATGTAAGTGTTTGCAATTTTTTGGAACAAAATTCTAATAGTCAATTGATCGTCACCCTTCACGGAATGTACGAGACAATTCCTCCAATCGAGCTGCCTCATATCTTACCCTTGCTGAAAAAGAGAGTAGATAAATTTGTTTATACTGCGGACAAAAATTTGACGGTATTCGATACTAATCACTTTGATATTAATCGCTTCGTCAGGATTGATAACGCCCTGGATATAATACCAATAACTCCAGTCCCGCGCTTCCAACTGGGCATTTCGGAAAATGCTTTCCTAATCTGCTTAGTCAGTCGCGCCATTCCGGAAAAAGGCTGGCAGGAGGCAATTGAGGCTGTAAAATTGGCTAGAGAGATTCACCAAAAAGACATTCATCTGCTGCTAATCGGTGAAGGGCCAGAATATGACCGATTAAAGCCCATTATTAAAGATGAATTTATTCATTTCCTGGGGTTCCGCGCAAATATTCGCGATTATTTTGCAACATCTGACCTGGGTTTCCTGCCTTCGCGCTTTCTGGGAGAAAGTTTTCCGCTTGTATTGATTGATTGCCTTCACTCCAACCGCCCGATGTTAGCGAGTAATGTCGGAGAAATTAAAAGAATGATGTCAACCAGCAGTGGTCCAGCCGGAACAGTATTCGACTTGGAAAATTGGAATATCCCAATTACCAATGTTGCTGAAATCATTGCTACATATGCGGAAGAAAAAAACTTGTACCTTGATCACCTGCATCGAGTTCCCGTAGCGGCAGCTAAATTTGACCCGGCAATCTTACTGAAGAATTATGAAGCGGTTTATCTTGAGTTATGTAGAAAGAAAACTGGTAAAACTCTGAGCTAATTGCCAACGTAGCAGATACTGAATACCGGAAGTGGTATTGGAATCGGGCACCTAAGTTATCCTTTGGCATCCATAAGGCCAACCGGTTGAGTTTTAGATGGACTATCTCTCCTTGCCCATATTTTTTAATCAATACACCATATTTCTGCAACTGACTCCACACAAGCCAGGCCGAACAAAGGAACTCTTTAATGAAATGCGTATTATTTGGTGGTGGTGGCTTTATCGGTTCGGCGGTTGCAGATCGCTTGCTACTAGATGGTCATTTCTTGCGTATTTTCGAACGGCCCAGAGTAGAACCTTATCGGAAATTCGAGACATACGAGTATGTGGAATGGATGACGGGCGACCTGCTCAGCGCCCACGATGTGAGTGATGCCATTGATGGCGTAGACGTGGTGTTGCATCTGGTATCTACTACCCTGCCTAAAAGTTCCAACGATGACCCAATCTATGACGTACAGAGTAACCTGGTAGCCACTTTGCAGTTACTTAATACTATGGTTGAAAAAAAGATTCCAAAAATTGTTTTCATCTCATCGGGCGGCACGGTGTACGGTACACCTGTCTATCTGCCAATTGATGAGCGCCATCCGACCGATCCTCTGGTTTCCTATGGAATTACGAAGCTGGCTATAGAGAAATACCTCCTGATGTTTGAGCGGATTCATGGCATTAAATCCATAATACTCCGGGTGGCCAACCCCTTTGGCGAGCGACAGCGAATTGAAACAGCCCAAGGCGCTATAGGTGTATTCCTAAATCGCGCTTTGTGTCACCAGCCCATAGACATTTGGGGGAATGGAAGCATAACTAGAGATTACATTTATATTAGCGACGTAGCGGATGCATTTGCGTGTGCACTGTCTTATTCCGGACAGAAGAGCGTCTTTAATATTAGCTCTGGAAAGGGTACCAGTATCCATACATTGATAGCATTGATTGAGGACGTGTTGAATCAGCCAATCGAGTACCGACACCTGCCAGAAAGACCGTTTGATGTACCCATCAGCATCCTGAGCAACGAATTAGCACGACAAGAATTGGGCTGGGCTCCTAATGTTCAAATTCGTGAGGGAATTGTCCGCACCGCAGCATGGATAAAGAAAACATTGCCAAATCGTGTTACTTGATGTCAGTTACTGTCATTATCGTTAACCGAAATGACGACACTTTGCCAAATGAGCATCTGGCGTGTCCGATATAACCATTATTCCCGCAGCTCGCATACCGGTTACATGCTGCGGGATTTCTCGCTTTCGCCGAGACTATTTTTGATTAGCCCCAGAGAACCGCCGAAATGAGCCTTGCCAAGATTAGATCGCTGCGCGTTTTGAGTGGGTTGGTGCGAAAGGCGCGGATTGAATTTTCTCGCATGGCGGCGGCTGTGAAATATTTTAAGTGTAGTAGTCACGACTTCATCTGACAGTTACCCGATTTGACTGGTGCAATTGTCAGATCAGATTCAGCTGTTCAGTAATGTGATTTTAGTTGGGTTTCCTCCGGTTGGCATCAATCAGGGCATCGACACCACCTGACGCCATGGCCGATTGGTAGCGATGAAACGTATCGCGCGAGAAAAGCCCATTACCTTGCAGGCGCGGGATACATTACCAAGCTCGGCTGCCAGATCAAGCAAGCCTACCTTGTTTGATAATATTTTGCTGAACACTACTCATGGGGTTACTCCTTTGCGCTTGAGCGCTCAATTGATAAAGATTCGCACCTCTATCAAACCGGGTAACCCCACCTTTGGCAAGGCCCTACTGTCAGATTAAATCGCAGCTACTACACATTAGAGTAAATTGTACGTTCTTCCCCTGCGGGCTTGCGTGGCAAACACTTGACCAGCGACCAAATTAGAACGGCGAATTTTTATGAGTTCTCGCGCAATTTGAATATCTAAGATCAGATCACCGCGAGTCATATCTTCCATCAATTCAATCATCAAATTTGCCGGGGAGGCGACGGAGTTCCAAGGATTGTCAGGGTCTTGGAAGACATCCTGAAACGACCAGCCCCAGTCTTCGATAATGTACAGTCCGCCTGGGCGAACTAAGGGAAAGAGCGTCTTGAATGATGTTTTAGTCTGTTCGTAAAAATGCGATGCATCATCTACGACTAGATCCAACTCTCCGCCAAAATCAGTGTTGACGATCGCTCTTAGTTTTTCGGCATCATCTTGCGATGTTCCGTAATAAAGTCTTGCCCGATCCTTATTGGCTGCGACATACTTATCCAACGCCGGCAGGGGGGTGGTTGATAACTCAATGGCTGAAATTTTTTCCGGTTGCAGGAGTTGATCCAAGAAAACAAACGAACCCCCTTGATAAACGCCAAGTTCAAGAACTCTTCTATATTCTTTGGGATCTAAAGACGTATAGTGCTTCAGGAAATTCTCGGCCTTCATTAGAAGGAATTTATTATCTTTAGAGATTATTTTACTACCACCATGCTCATAATTCATGGTTAACGTATATCCGCCTATTTCAAAATCGGTGTTATTTTTCCAATTCAATGAAAGTGTCTTTTCCATGGCTTTCTTTCCTAAAGGTTTTTCCTAAACAAGGTGGATTCAAGGTCACATCCATCCCTAAAATCGTTTCCGCATCTGGGATCTTACCATTAGTATAATCAAAGTGTTGTCGAGCGCCTCGAAGTATGTGGTTTGGACGATTGCCAGCATATGGGTTGGGACGGTACTCATCCCATTTTTAGCTGCGGCAGCTACTTTCAGGGGGATTACCGTTCCAGCACAAGATATACCGGTCAGTTGAGGAGTTGCAAATCGATCTGGATGACTGGCTGCATTACTATAATCATGACCGAACCCATCAGGGCAAGATGTGTTGCGGGCGTACACCCATACAAACATTAATTGACGGAAAGGAGGTCTGGCACGATAAAATCACATTGCTGAACAATTGAATCTGATCTACAACCGCACCAGTCAAATCGGGTAACTGTCAGATGAAGTCGCGGCTACTACAGGTCATAACCCGGACTTTGCTGAAATACCCTTGGCACTATTACCGGGACACATCGATGCGTCAAACTATGTTCCGATCATGCTGATACGATTCAGGATTTCTGTTCTTTGCTGAATCCGTTTTTATCGTACTCCAAGACCTGACGAAATGAGCCTTGCCAAGACTAGATCACTACGCATTTTGGGTGGATTGGTGCGAAAGGTGCGAATTGAGTTTTCTCGTAAGATTGCGACAATAAAATACTTTCTGAAACACCCTGAAATTCTGCGCGGATACGCCTTATACGCACGAAAATTGGGTGTACTGAACTCTTTACGTCGCACAATCGAAATTGTTAAGCGGGGCGGCCTGCGCCAACCGCTTGCACCTACCGCCACACCAGCCAAACTCCTCTTGCGATCGACATCAAGACAATCGGTCATCATTCTTACTACTCCTCACTGTCTTTATCTGGCCCATGCCATCTCGGCCGCCTTGTCTCGAATTGGAATCGAAACCCAAATCATCAACGAGCGACCTGGTCATGGCTACAGCAATAACCTCCACTTTGTCATTTGCCCCCAAATGTTTGCACTGCTACCACCCTTCTACATCGCATTACAGATGGAGCAATCGGTCAGCTCACGCTGGTTTACCGATAAGTATCTGCGCATTTTAGAAAATTCGGTTGCTATACTCGATTACTCAACGATCAATATCAGCTTCCTCACGCTTAAGGGCCTGAGTCCGCGCCAAATCTACTATCTTCCGATAGGGTACATCGCTAATTATGAGCCCGAGCCTGATCTTACTTTGGAAGATTGTGATGTAATTTTTTATGGGGATGTAAAAAACAAGCGGCGACAGGGATTTCTGAAAGAGCTTAAGAAACATTGTCGCGTGAAAATTATTAATGACCTCTTTGGGGCACCCCTTCATGCTGCCTTGGCGCGCGCCCGCTTAGTTGTGAACATTCACTATTATGCCGGAGCACTGCTAGAAACCACCCGAATTTGGGAATGCCTATCGTTGAATAAGCTTGTTATCTCGGAACGTTCCAGCGACATGGATCAGCACAATGAACTGCTGCAGGTTATTGATTTCGTGGATATCGATGATATCTCGGGTATGGTTGGACGTGTGCGCTATTGGCTAGACAACGATGGCTTGCGTCGGCAGCGTATCTCTGAGAATCGCCTGTTGCTCCAAGAGCAGCCAAATCGATTCGATTACTTTTTCTACAGATTTCTATTGGCAACAGACAACATTACCTTTGAAGATTTTTGGCACCAGGCTGGTCACAAAGTTAAATTACCTAGTGACAAAATTTGCCTCACATTGCCCGAGTATGTTGAACGCAAGAATGAATTCAACAAAGATAATCACTTCGGTTTCTCATGCTTCCCAGGACTGCGGCACACTCAAAGTTGGCTGGGCTGCGCGATGAGTTATAAGTTGATGATCATGCTCGCACGCCAGCAGTGCTTGCCGCAAGTAACCATCTGCGAGGATGATGTCGATTTTCCTCCCGATTTTGCCTCGCGGTGGCAAGACATACAGCATCACTTGAACGATCAGAATTTGAATTGGGACATTTTCTCGGGGCTAATGGCCGATCTCAACAAGGATGTGCGTATCCTGGAAACTCACATCTATCAAGGTCACCACTTTGCCACTATCGATAAGTTAATCAGTACAGTTTTCGACGTCTACCACCAACGCGTATTCGACACTATCGCACAGTGGGATGAAACCAACCATGATGTAACAACCAACACTATTGATCGCTATCTTGAAAGACACGGATCCATAAAAGTATTGACCATTGAGCCCTTTCTGGTGGGACATAAGGAATCTCAACAATCCACCATCTGGGGCGTTGAAAACAGCCACTATACGGATCTGATCTTTGCCAGTAGTGAGTTATTAAGAGAAAAGATGCGGGCGTACAATACAGATACAAAATCTCCGTGATAATTTCGCTGAAATGCGGCGATAAACCAATTCCGCAGCCGGCGCTTTATTCAAGCGCCTACTTGTGGAATGTGGCATGCTGATCGCTCAGCCATCGTGCAAATAACTTGATGGCACTGGATGGCCGGGATTTTCAGGCTCGGCGCGTGAAGCATGAGCCGCTACGATACTGAAAATTGCGGTTGCTGGACAAGTGCCTGCTTCCTCGTAAAAAGAATCGCAAAGACAGATGAAAGATGCCAATGGTTATTGAGGTAGGTACTCACTCAGATAAATCCTCAGTCTCCGTCGTCATCGTAAATTACAACGCTGGGCAATTCCTGACAGCATGTATCGATTCAGCATTGGCACAGGTGTCACAGGTAAGTGAGGTGCTGGTGGTGGATAATGCCTCCACAGACTTGAGTCTTGAGCTTTGCACGGAACATTTTCCTGAGGAGCCGAAACTCAAGATTATTCGCAACACAACCAATTTCGGCTTTGCCGCGGCCTGCAATATCGGTATTGCCCGGGCCGCTGGCGCTTATGTGCTGTTCCTGAATCCTGACTGTGTTTTGAGTGCGGGTTCGTTACAACGCATGGTGCAAGTGCTGGAGACTAATCCGGACGCCGGGATGGTAGGCGGATTATTGATCAATGAGGATGGCACCGAGCAGGCGGGAGGGCGCCGTGCGGTTCCTACCCCTTGGCGTTCATTTGTTCGTGCCTTTGGGTTGTATCGGTTTGCGGAATATTGGCCCCGCGTGTTTTTTGATTTTCATCTGCATAAGCAGGCCTTGCCGCATCACCCGATCGAGGTGGAGGCGATTTCCGGCGCGCTGATGTTGGTGCGGCGGGAGGCAATCGAGGATGTTGGCCTTTGGGATGAGGGTTATTTTTTGCATTGTGAGGATTTTGACTGGTGCATGCGCTTTCGGCAGAAAGGGTGGAAAATCCTTTTCGTACCGGATGCTCCGGTTATGCACCATAAGGGAGTATGCAGCCGGTCTCGCCCCATCTTTGTGGAGTGGCACAAGCACAAGGGGATGATGCGGTTCTATCGCAAATTCTTCCGGCATCAGTATCCCGGCGTTTTGATGTGGCTGGTGGCGCTGGGGGTATGGTTGCGCTTTGCGGCTGTGGCCACCTATTACTTCACCCGCCGCATTGCAGGATCCGGGTAAAAATAATCGGCACTTTCTGTCTTCCTGGCCACTATAGGCGGACTGACTTTCTCAACTCAACCCTGACGTTTAGCGCTCAATGTCTGATCCTGCCTCTCCTCCCAAAGTTATCGTCACCGGGGCGACCAGTATCATTGGCCATTTCTTGTTGCCCCGGCTGGTGAATGCGGGTTACGAAGTGCATGCCATCAGCCGCAATTGCCGTGAGAATCCAGGCGCAACTGATAAGAAGGTATTCTGGCACCCGGTGGATATGACTCATCCGGAGCAATTACCCAGGGTCAACGCGCAGGCGCTCATTCATCTCGCCCCCCTTTGGCTGCTGCCACCGTTACTACCGGTTTTGAGTTCGCTTCAGATCAAGCGGGTAATCGGTTTCGGTTCAACCAGCCTGTTTAGCAAGGCTAGTTCTGCCGATGCGGGTGAACAACAGTTGGTAGCGCGCTTTGTTGCGGCGGAAGAAGCCATTACGCGTCTAGGCAGCGCTCTGGAAATGAATTGGACAGTATTTCGTCCAACGCTGGTTTACGATTGTGTGCACGATAAGAATATCGCAGTGATCGCACGCTTTATTCAGAACTATAGTTTTTTTCCATTATTGGGGGAAGCCTCGGGATTACGGCAACCGGTACATGCCGATGATCTGGCGGAGGCGTGCATCATGGCGCTTAATCAGCCGGTTACGTTCTGTAGGGCATATAACGTGAGCGGTGGTGAGACGTTAAGTTACCGTCAGATGGTCGAAAGAATTTTTAGTTCACTTGGTAAGCCTGCACGTTTTCTGATTATCCCCGCATGGCTGTTTCGTGGTGCGATACGTGTCATCATGCTGCTGCCCGGCAAGCGGAACATGACACCGGAAATGGCGATGCGCATGAATATCGATCTGTGTTTTGATCACGCTGATGCGACACGGGATTTCGGGTTTTTACCGAGGCTGTTTTTGCCGTATTGTGAAGATCCAAAGTAATGATCTAGCCAGGGCTGCGAGCCGAATGATGGGTTGCGCTGCGCTCCACCCATCCTACAAGAAACGGTATGGAGGCATAATTGCAAACATATATAAGCACCTAAGGTAGCAGGTGTAGATTGAGGGTCCGCGCTTCACCCCAACCTACACCTGCCGCAGATTACCGGAAAGTAGCGGGAAAAACTCTATATGGATATTATCATCCCCGAAAACGAGATCGAGATAACTGCGATTCGGGCGCAGGGATCTGGCGGGCAAAATGTAAACAAGGTATCGAGCGCGATTCATCTGCGCTTTGATATCGGCATGTCATCGCTGCCCGAGATTTACAAAGAGCGGTTGCTGAAACTGAGTGACCAGCGCATTACTAAGGAAGGCGTTATCGTTATCAAGGCACAGCGGTACCGTAGCCAGGAGAAAAACCGCGAGGAGGCACTGGGGCGTCTATATGAGCTTATCGATAGCGCAACCAAGGTACCCCGGATACGTAAACCGACCAAACCGACTCGTAGTTCGCAAGCAAAGAGGCTCGACAGCAAAATACAGCGGGGGCAGCTTAAGACTACGAGAAAAAAATTACTGACCGAACTTGGTCCGGATAGGTCGTGACGGCAAGCAGGCAATTTACCCCGCGAATGAGCGAGTAGGCCTCTACGAACATCCGCCTTTAACCGGTTGGCTCCAGCGACCCCGCCTGCGAGTTTGCCGGATGTGCAACCGGACTCCCAGGTTTTTGTACGCTCTTTTCCGCAACCGATGCGCTTTTCGCACCCTGAAAGACAACGGAAAAGGCTGTTCCCATGTTGGGTTCGCTGGAAATCTTGATTTGCAGTTTGTTATTTTCCGCAACGGTTTTTACGATCGACAATCCTATCCCGCTGGATGTTCTATTGTGGAGCACGGCTCTGGGCGTATAAAAATATTCATCAAAAATATGCGGCAAGTCTTTTTCTCCGATTCCAATCCCATGATCGGTGACCGTTACCACAGTGGATAAGCTTTGCCTGTCGACAACCGATGTGATCTCTACCGACGCCCCATCGTATGAATAAGCGATGGCATTTGAAATGATATTCTCGAAGAGAATTTCAAGCTGATTGCGAATACCTTCGACTACGAAATCCTCAATCGATACTTTGATGTCGATGTGCCGTGAACTGGCGATGGGATTCAATTTGTCGATGCACTTGCAGATTACCGCCTCTATATTGACATGCTCCCGCGCATTTTCACTCCGGGCCGCTGCTTTCAATCGTTCAAGTTTGAGTACATCCAGAATCAGGCCTGCCATACCGGAAGCACGATTATCTATTTTTAGTATGACGTCTTTTATTTCAGGCGAAACTTCTCCGCAATAATCGCCCTTTATCAAATTAATTTTACTGCGAATCGCATCGAGTGGCGCCTTGAGCTGATGTGTCATCAGAACCGCGTACCGGTCCTTCTCAACCTGAGCCCGGCTGATCTGTTCGTAAGCATCCAGGAGCTGGCGTTCGCGTGTCCGCACAACGATAGCGAGCCGTGAAACCACATACCAGACAATGACAAGCAGCACATCAAGGGTAAACATCCATGAAAGGACATCGATTTTGTGGAGATTTATGCCGGATGTGCCGGATGTGCCGGGACCGATCAGTACGGATTGGGGGGAGAGAAAAAGAAGGGGGGTTTCTATCACTAAAACGATTGCATACATGACGCAAACCAGAATCGCCACGATCAGACTTTCCATTGCCGAGAAAAAAATACACGATAAGGCAATGTGCAGCACATAAAAAAATGGGGCTGGTGTTGCGATACTGCCAACAAAATGCACGACAACCGAGAGGCACAGAAGATCGATAATAATCTGCGCCCAGATATTTATCGACGGAGAGTTATACTTGGATTGCCGGCGGGAATCTAAAGCATAGATGCAAACAATGTTGGCAATGCATAATACCAAAGTGATAGCGAGCGGCCATCCTTGTTGATGAGTGATGCCTGCTTCGGTAAGCGTATCTGAAGCAATAACGGCTACTATCTGAAAAAGGATGAGAATGCCAATCACACCCCATCGAAAAATAATAAACCATCGGGCGTTGCCGATTAATACTTCATCGCTAAGCTTCGAGCCCGTCACCCCGATATTGGAGAACGCGAAGCGATTCCTGGATGTATCCCAGGAAAATTCGGCAAGAGCCATGGTTAAATTCTCGAGGAAGTATCCACTTTAAACCTTTGCGTTATTTGCATTGTCCAGACGGCTGCGAATAATCGATAAGAAACTAGCCGGTTCAACTGGCTTTTCCACGATCAAAATCCATTCGTCGGATACACCTGTAAAATAAGGACGGATCTCTTCCCCGAGAGAAGTCATGAATATCATGTGAAGTTGTGGAAGGCGTTTCCGGATTTCGACAAAAGCCTCCAAACCGGCATCCATGGTTTCCACCATCACATCGAGAATTGCCAGATCCGGGGGATTTTCCGATTCCCGCAGGGATTCCAAAAAATCTCCCATTGTCTGGTAGCTATCAACTATATATCCATTGGCACTCAGGATACGCTTGACCGTATCCCGGATATCCGGATCGTCATCGACATGGGCAATCCGTTGTTTCGCACAATCTTCTTTTGCGAGTACGGAATTCGACTGCTGACCCGCCAGTTTGCCTGGTTCTGGATGTTGGATAGTTGCATGCATTTTAGTCTTCTCCGTTTCTGTTATATACATATAGAAATACCCTATCATCAACAGGGTAATATAGTATGTGTGATGACAATGTCAGGCGCAAGTTAAGAATTCGTCAAGATTGCGGCCAGTCAAGAATTAAATGATGCCAGAAGCCGCGCCATATATCGTGTTGCGACCCTTTTCAGCGTACCGGCGAGCAAACCGTAGGGCAATGAAATGGACTCCTCCTTCTGTTGACTGTTTGTCGAAATTACAGTCTGGCACACTTCGATGCCGCCAGGAGGGAGGAGTCCATTTCATTGCCCTACATACCAATTTTCCGTGGCGCTATGTCAAAATACGTTTCAGCCAATCACCGATATCGGCTATTTCGTCTGCACAAACAGAATGCGCCATCGGATATTCGTGCCACTCCATGGCGTAGCCTGATTCGTGCAGTTGCCGACTTGCAGCCGCCGCCAGTGTCATGGGTACGACGTTGTCGGCACTGCCGTGTGCCATGAAAATTGATATGCCGGCATTGGCTCGATGCGCCTCCGCTGCGAGCATTTGTGACGCCGGCAAATAACACGATAGCGCCATGATGCCGGCGAGTTCTTCCGGATAGCGCAGACCGGTATGCAGCGCCATGGCTCCGCCTTGGGAAAAGCCCGCCAGGACGACATTTCCCGGCTCGATACCGCGGTGCAGTTCGCGGTCAATCAGCGCTTCGATTGCCCGTTGAGAATCGCGCAAACTTGTCATCTCTTCACGAACACCGGAATGTGGATCGACTACGTCATAGTCGTGCCATGCGCGCATCACTAAGCCCCGGTTAATGCTCACCGGCCGCATGGGCGCGTGCGGGAACAAAAAGCGAATGTGGAGACTGGAAGGCAACCCGAGTTCGTCCACGATGGGAACAAAATCGTTGCCATCGGCTCCGAGACCATGCATCCATAAGATGGTGTGGGTGGGGTGAACTCCGGTTTCGAGTTCGATGGCGGGAAGCAGCTCGGCGGAAAGAGTAGTCATTGATAAAAAAGGGATTTGAAATAAGAGTTGAAAATGTGGGTTGACTTAGCCGAAAGGCAGGATTAGATTCGCGCTTTCGATTGTTAAGATTGCACCAGAATTGCGGGGAAAGGTCATGAAGCGTAGGGATTTTATCAAACTAGCAGGGGTCGGTGGGGTGAGCGCCGCATTATTTCCTATTTCGTCATCCGTATTCGGTCAGCAAGCTGTTCGGCCGCGATCGCGCAGTTACCGTCTGACCTATAAAGTCGACCTTCCTAATGAGGGAAAAAAGGCGCGTCTATGGCTGCCGCTACCGGATACCAATGACACCGCCCATCAGTTTTCCCAAGGTAGCGTATGGAGCGGTAATGCGGACATCGCCAGGTTTGACAATATTCCGGGAACGACGTCGCCCATGTTTTATGCTGAGTGGCGCGGCACTGGTCCGCGCAATGTTTCGGTAAGCAGCGTTATAAAGACTACTGATCGGGTTGTCGATTTGCGTCACTATACCGAAAGTGGCACGGCCAGCGTCCCGGCGGAAGTGAAGCGTTATCTGCAACCGACCAAGCATATTCCGCTGGATGGTATCGTGCGTAAGACCGCCTTATCCATCGTCAAAGAGGCCAATGCCCAAACGCCGCTGAAGAAAGCGCAGGCGGTATACGATTGGGTGGTGGAGAACTCCTATCGTGATCCGGCAACGCGGGGCTGTGGGCGGGGCGACATCAAATCCATGCTGGAATCCGGCAATCTGGGCGGAAAATGCGCCGACCTCAATGCTCTGTTTGTTGGACTCACGCGGGCTGCCGGTGTTCCCGCCCGGGATAACTATGGAATTCGCATCGATGAGTCCGCAACGCATAAAACGCTTGGCCAATCAGGCGATGTCTCCACCGCTCAGCACTGCCGTCCCGAATTTTATCTTGCCGGTCTGGGATGGGTGCCCGTGGACCCCGCTGATGTGCGCCAACTGGCGCTGGATGAAGATTTACCCATTACCAATCCGCGCGTGGCCGCGCTGCGTGAGAAATTGTTTGGTGCCTGGGAAATGAATTGGGTGGCGTTTAATCATGGCAGAGATATCACCCTGGCGAAAGATAGTATATTGGGCGAACTCCCGTTTTTCATGTACCCCCAGGCCGAGGTTGCCGGTCATCTACAGGATAGCCTCGAGCCGGCGGCATTCGTTTACAAGATTGTTTCGTCGGAATTGGTCGGCACCGGCGTCAAATTCTAGCCATTGGATAGCCAGGTAGGATGGGTGGAGCGTAGCGCAACCCATCATTTGGCTTTTTATTCCATACCACCGGGATTGTAATCCGGTAAATCGCGTGAAAATGGTGTCTTGATGCGCCAGTGGCCGGAGTACCGGCAGCGCATTATCGGGTTTTGATGGGTTACGCTGGGCTCCACTCATCCTACGTTAGTCACAACGGTGTTTCCGGGCAGGATACAAGACGTAACGGATATAGCGATCCCTCAAACACCCGTTATTCATTTGCTACCACGTCGTCTATATCGATCTTTCCGGATTCTTCCGGAATAATTTTCTGCAACTCTTGAAATAGCGCACGAAAACTCCTGGGCGGCTTATTCGCGAGTTTTTCCTTGTGGGCGTTGCGCGCAAGAGCGCGCAGATGCTGCAAGTCAGCGTCAGGATACTTTCGTGCAAGCTCGGCGAAAACCTGCTCATCCGCGAGCAGCCGGTTTCGCCAGCGTTCCAGCAGGTGAAGCCGTGCGGTATGTTGCAGGGTTACGCCGCTCCATAAATCAAACTTTTCTAAAATTGGAGCAGCATCAACGTCACGCATCAATTTGCCGATATATTGCATCTGCCGGCGGCGGGCTTCATGTTTATGTATCCGTCTGGCCTCGAGTATGGCGTCTGTTAGCGTTTCCGGCAAGGCGAGTTCGGTCAGCCGCTTGAGATCGAGCTGCACCAATTGTTCGCCAATGTCCTGCAGGGCATGCATTTCTTGCTTGCGGCGGGTCTTGCTGGGCAAGAGATCCGGCTCGGAATTCTGCCCGGAATCCTTGATTGGATTTTTTTGCATAGCGGTAATGTGGCAATCAGAAACTGCTATCATAGCGTCATTCAACGCATTATCCTAAGTCCGGCAGGTGGACAGGGTGGAGTGTATGGTTTTTTGGGTGCGGGGCAAGGCGCCACGACGCGGAATGCTCGGTCCATTCCAGGGAGTTGCAGCGTAGCCATGTGCCGCAAAAAAATCCTGTCGAACTTGTTTCTTGCCCGGAAAATTATGTGCCGCTCGATAATCAATCCGATATTACTTCCGTGAAGCTCCGCCATGAATGAGAATACCAAATCTTCGCCACATTTTTCCTATCCTTTTACCATGCTCCAGAATATTGCACGTGATGTGCTGGATCATGCCAGGAAGGGCGGCGCTACCGCCTGCGAAACCGATGTCTCGGATGGATTCGGCCAGAATGTCACAGTACGCCGGGGTGAGGTGGAAACCATTGAATACAACCGGGATAAAGGGTTGTCGGTAACGGTTTATATTGGCCAGAAACGTGGTCATGCGAGTACATCAGATTTTTCACCCCAGGCTGTAAACGACACCGTGGCGGCGGCGCTGTCCATCGCGGGGCACACCGCGGCGGATGATTGCGCTGGATTGGCCGATGCCGATTTATTGGCGCGGGAGTTTCCTGATCTCGATTTGTATTTCCCATGGGAATTGCCGGTGGAGCAGGCAATCCAGCTCGCTCAGGCCTGTGAAGCCGCAGCCTTTGCGGTTGACAAGCGTATCACCAACTCCGAAGGAGCGAGTGTTTCATTGAATGAATCGCAGTTTGTCCATGCGAATAGTCTCGGTTTCATGGGCGGTTATCCTTCCTCTCGCCATAGTATCAGTTGTGCGGTCATCGCAAGTCAGGATGAAGCCATGCAGCGCGATTATTGGTATAGCACGGTGCGTGACGCCGCCGATCTGGAGCAGGCCGATAGTGTCGGCAAAAAAGCCGGGATGCGCAGTGTCGCGCGCCTGGGTGCAAGGAAGATCGCCACCTGTGAAGTACCTGTGCTGTTCGAAGCGCCGATTGCCTCCAGTCTGATAGGACATTTTGTTGGCGCCGTGAGCGGTGGCAGCCTTTACCGGAAGTCGTCGTTCCTGCTGGAGAGCGTTGGCAAACAGGTATTTGCGCCGGATATACAGATCCGCGAATTGCCCCATTTGAAAAAAGGGTTGGCGAGCGGAGCGTTCGATGATGAGGGTGTTGCCACCCATGAACGTAAGCTGATAGAAAATGGTGTGGTACAAGGCTATTTTCTCAGCAGCTATTCCGCTCGCAAGCTTGGGTTACGCACCACGGGTAATGCGGGTGGCAATCATAATCTGATTCTCGATAATGGCGCTGCCCTGGAATTTTCCGCGTTACTCAAGAAAATGGGAAGAGGACTGCTGGTGACCGAATTGCTTGGCCATGGCGTGAACCCTGTTACTGGAGACTATTCCCGTGGAGCCGCCGGCTATTGGGTAGAAGGGGGGGAAATCTGCTATGCGGTTGAGGAAATCACGATCGCCGGTAACCTCAAAGATATGCTGCTTGGCATTTCCGCAGTAGGTAACGATGTGATAGTACGGGGTTCCAAGCAGTGCGGATCGCTGCTGGTAGACAGGATGACAGTGGCGGGCGGCTAAAAAGGCTCGGTACAGGACGCCGCCATTCTCCCCGAATTGAATTTCGCGCATATCGCCACTGTTCTCTCGTCAGGGTTTTCGCGTTGATCCGGCAGCGCCCATTATCAGAACTTCGCTCCGCTTTCGTGCTTCACCTCGTCCAATAGCGGATTCAGGATGATCCAAAATCTACATTTGCTTGTTCCTTCCCTCTTCTGGCCAGATACGTCGCTGCCCGAAATTTACCGCGATTTACCGTTGCCCGGGCTGGAAAATCTGCTGGCAAAGAGTTTGTGCACTGAGGATCAGCCCCAGGAAATCGAGGCGTGGCTTTGCCGCGCTTTCGGCGTGTCAAAACAGCGGGATTGGCCGGTGGCGCCCATTACCCTGGAAGGCGATGGTGCGGGAAGCTTAAAAGCCAGAAGCGATTACTGGATTCGTGCCGATCCCGTGCATCTGCGCATCGAACGTGATCAAATCCTGCTGGCTGACAGCCGCGTGTTTCGTATTTCTACGGAAGAAGCGGATCAACTCACCCGTTTACTTAACCGGCATTTTGAAGAAAATGGTCAGGAGATGGTATTTGTGCCGCTACAGCCTGATCGCTGGTATTTGCGATTAACGGCAACACCACCGGCAGAAACGCATTTGCTCAGCGAGGTCGCTAATAAAGGGCTCGGCGAGCTATTGCCATTCGGCACGAACAATACAGTCTGGCGCGGACTTTTCAACGAAATTCAGATGCTGCTGCATGAGCATCCGCTCAACCAGTCACGCGAGGCGCGCGGCGAACCGGCCATTAACGGCACCTGGTTCTGGGGCGGCGGAATCATGCCGCAATCAATGGCCAGCCCCTATACTCATGTATGGAGCAATGATGTGCTTGCCGCTTCCCTCGCAATGACGTCCGGCGCTAACCAAATACGGCTGTCGCCGGATGCGGCAACGTGGCATCAATCCGCCATGCCCGGCAATCATCTGGTCGTACTCGACTCCCTGCATGGGAAAGCCCAGTATGCGGATGCCTACGGTTGGCGTGAGAGTTTAAAAGAACTGGAGCGCAGCTGGTTCGCACCCTTATGGACAATGTGCGGGCAAGGCAAATTCGATCAGTTGACACTCACAGACACCGGTGGCCGCAATACACAAAATTTTGCCCTGAAACGGGGTGATCCGAGAAAATTCTGGCGTAGAACGAAGCCACTTTCCAGTTATGTTCGATGAGGTTGGCAAGCCGGAAGAAAGTAAGACTCTCCATCAGCCCCGCGTCCCTGCCTCTTACCCGCCTCCTCACCCCATCCTGACCAACTACCAGACTTGGGTTAAAAGATTTCCCCATCATTCATAAAAATCTCTTGCCACCCTGTATAAATCCTTGCCACAGTATATACTTTGCGTAAATAGCTATTTTGGTCTATTCATTCGGACGAATAGTCATTTTATGGACGCGCTGAATCGGGGTATGATCCACTAACAGATGGTTAAAAATTATTGGGATTTCTGTAACAGGCCTGTAATTAACATCTTGTATGATGGGAAGTTTTGATAGAATTCCCCGATTGATGAAATGGTTTGATGGGGTTCTCTAGGGGACATGGGAGAATAAATCATGAAAGGGAAGCATCATGACTGATATAAGCCTGTTCGAATCGTTGCTAAACTGCAGCACAGTGGAAGAATTGCATACCAATACGACGGCCATCATCGGCCAGATGGGATTTGAACATTTTCTTTACGGGGTACAGGTGAACACTTCGCTCACTCGTCCCTATCGATTCATCCTCAGTTGTTATCCGGAAGCATGGCGTAAGCATTATGATGATGAGGAGGGCTATGCCAGTATCGACCCGACCGTATCGCACTGCGCCAGAACCGCCATTCCCGTTATCTGGAAGAACGAGGTTTTCAAGGGACGCAAGGAAGCCAGGGTAAGGAGCGAAGCCAAGGATTCCGGTCTGGTGAGCGGCGCCAGCTTCTCTGTCCATGGGGGGCGCGGTGAAGCCGCGATGCTGAGCCTTGCCACCTCACGGGAATCCCGCGAAGCGCAGGATGACATTGTGGCGATGATGGGCAAGGCTCAACTGTTAACCTGTTATCTGCACGAGGCGGTACAGCGTATTGTACTTAGCCAGGGTCCCCTGCCCCTGAAGCAAATCACGCTGACGGAACGGGAAAGGGAATGCTTGTTATGGGCGGCGGAAGGCAAAACGGGCTGGGAGATCGCCAACATCGTCAGCATCTCGGAGCGTACAGTGACTTTTCATCTCCAGAACGCGGCGCAGAAAATGGGCGTGGTCAACCGTCAGCAAGCAATCTCGCGTGCACTCTCGATGGGACTTATCGCACCCTGTACTATTGCATGAAGCCGCACTGGCCGCGAACAACGGCTGGTACAAATAAACGATAGCATTACTGCTCCACCTTAAGCTCCAACGGCTCTGTCCTCAGTTCCACCATTACCGGAGCATGATCGGAAGGCCGCTCAAGCTTGCGCGTTATCTTATCGATGACGCATGCGGTGCATAGTTCCGCAAGCGCATCACTCAACAGAATATGGTCTATTCGCAGGCCCATATTACGGCGAAAGGCCATCATGCGATAATCCCACCATGTGTATGATTTTTCCGGCTGGTCGAACAAACGGAAGCTGTCCAGAAGGCCCAGGTTAAGTATTTCGCGAAACGCCTCGCGCTCCGGCAGACTGAACAGAACTTGTCCTTCCCATAATTTCGGGTCATGCACATCGCAGTCTTCCGGCGCGATGTTGAAGTCACCCAACAGCACCAGTTTCTGGTGTTTGTTCAACATATCCCTTAACCAGCCATTGAGGGCGGCCAGCCATTTCAACTTGTACTGATACTTTTCCGACTCGATGCTTTCCCCATTGGGGACATAAATGCAAATGACTCGTATATCCCCGTAAATCGCCGATAGAACGCGTTTCTGAGGGTCATCGAAACCGGGCATGGCTGTGATAACTTCAGTGCCCGGTTGCTTACTGAGCAAGGCGACGCCGTTGTATGTTTTTTGACCGGTATAGACTGTCTGATATCCTGCCGCCGCAATGGCCGTCGTTGGAAAATTCTCATCCTGCAGCTTGGTTTCCTGCAGACACAATACATCGGGCTGATTTATCGCCAGCCAATCAAGAACCTGGGGAAGGCGAACTTTAAGGGAGTTGACATTCCATGTGGCAATTTTCATATTGTCTGTAATTTCTTCGCTGGATCGATGCAAACTGCTTACGCTTGACTCGCTCGCTGAGACTACCGCTAACGGCCATCAGGACTTCGCTCAAGATATTAATCTCGGAGGCCATTCTCCCATGGGGTGGATGCTTATTTCAAGGGCTCAGGAAGTTGGGAGGATTCCTTTTGCAAAGATTTGGCAAGCACCTGCCAATTCATTCCGGCAAAACGTGCTTTAAAAAATAATTTAACATCAATAATTTATACAAGATGCAGGCATTTATATGCCGGATAATATTATCCAGGCACTGAAAGCAATAAGGAAGAACCTGATCTCATAGCCTCAGAAGCTCCATGTGTCTTTCTCCGCCGGCGACGCTATTACGTTTGAACCAGGTGAATACGATAGTAAGCACCAATACTGAATAGTTACACATTTATGTTGTGCTATTATGGACATGGATGTGTCGCAAAATGCTTCCCTCTTCTCAAGGAGGAAAGGGGGGTTCATATCCAGCCGCCGCTGTTAATCACTTGCGTAGCTCCCACCTGCACCTGAAACATGCCGAACCGGCACGGGTGCCGATGCGAGTAAGTGCTCTGTCGATACTTTGGACAATCTTTATATCTGAACAAAGGCATAGTTACAATGACCACTCCACGCGATTCAGAATTTGGCATAGCCGACTGGCAACGACTTTTGCGCTCGATTGGCGAAGATCCTGAACGCCAGGGCCTGAGCGAAACACCAAATCGGGTTGCCCGCGCCTGGGCGCATTGGATGCGGGGTTATAAGCAAGACCCGGCCACGATTCTCAAGACATTCGCCGATGGGGGTGAATGCTACGATGAACTGATTGTTGTCAGGCAGATACCGGTTTACTCGCATTGTGAGCACCATTTGGCACCCTTCTTCGGTCATGCAACCGTTGGCTATCTTCCGAGCGGGCATATTGTTGGGCTATCGAAATTGACGCGGCTGGTCAACTGCTTTGCCGCACGGCTACAGGTGCAGGAACGCCTGACCCAACAGATTGCGCAGTCCCTGCTTGAGCATCTGCAACCTAAGGCAGTCGGTGTGATAATCCGGTGTCGTCACATGTGCATGGAGTCGCGAGGGATCGCAGTTGCAGGCGAAGAAACGGTCACGTCTTCGATGCTGGGTGATCTAAAGACGAACGCCGCTCAGAGAGCGGAGTTTTTAGCATTGGCAGAATAACAAACAGTCCGCTGGCTACCCAATAACCACTTGTTAAGCCTCTTTACCTGACATTCCTTTGCAATAATATATAAGTACACTTGCTCATATATTTTTGGCTTATATCCAGCATAAAGATTGAATATGCAGAATCGATGCCTGGTTCTCATAATACCATACGCATACTTGTCAACCATAATTCCTCTCGTTCGTTTTACTATCAGATGAAGTGTGTAAATTAAATTACTAACACCATCGAAAGGCATCTATGAAGTTAGGCAAATATCGCTCTATTTTTTCTCCTGCGACAAAGCAGCAAAGAAAAGAAAATTTTGAAAATTACTGGGAATTCACTCAGCATCATGGCGGTGAGCTTTTTGAAGATGATAAAGATCTGGCCAAGAAACGCGCCCGCCTTCAGCACTTTCAAGATAATCCGATAAGATTGCGGCAGCCACTGCCCGATCCCGAAAATTTTTATCGAAATTATGTTGAAATGCAGGATGACCCCGGCTCCCTTGATCGCATGACGTTGATGTTGACGGGAATGTACAAATTCGCCAGACACGAGTGGGTGGGAATAAAAGGCGCGTGGGATTCGGTACCCGATATGGCAAATTCGTACCGGGTGGAGGATAAAATCAGCCGTGTGCATTTGGCCGAAGAATTCTGTCACGTACGCCTGTTCAACGAAATGCTTGTGACATGTGGTCTGGACAGGGTGGAATGGGTGCCCTTGGGACCCATCAAGGAAAAAATCTACGAGCAATTTCCTAAATTTCCGGGGTTTCTAAAGGACTCACCCGCTTTTGTAACTGAATTAATGGGTGTCACTTACTATTGCCATCTAAACCGCCTGTTTGACGATATATTGAGTGATGAACCGGAAGTTCGTGGCCGTTTAAAAGAACTTCTGGATGAAATTACCATTGATGAAGTCGCCCATGTGGGACAACGAAGGAATTTCATCGGCCCGCTGGGTATGAAAATTTCAAAAGCGCTGGTCAAGCCCTTTTATACACTGTTCTTCAATGATATTCCCGAAATCAAACAATTGTTCAATGTAGGACAGATGATTGAAGATGGCATCGCTTTCGACTTTAATAAACTGCCTGATCATATGATTGAACGCAGCTGGATTCCTTCTTACTGCAAAGCCTGAGAAGCATTCCATAACGAATAGGAATCCACGTTTCCCGGCCTGCTATATCGCCAACCCGGTATCCCGCCCGCCCCGCAACATTTCAGCCGCATGTTTGCGCGTAGTTTCGGTGATCTTCTCGCCGCCCAGCATGCGGGCAATCTCTTCGACCCGCTCCTGTTTTTCAAGCACGGTAATGCGGCTCGACACCTTTCCTCCGTTAGCCGGATCAACCGATTTGGTGACTTGCCATTGGTGGTCTCCCGCAGATGCGACTTGTGCCAGATGAGTGATGCACATAACTTGACGTTCGGTACCTAATTTTTTCAGCAACCCCCCCACGATCTCCGCCACGCGCCCGCCTATGCCTGCGTCCACTTCATCAAATATGAGTGTGGGTGCCGCACCGAGCTTGCTGGTGATGACCTGTATCGCCAGGCTGATCCGCGATAACTCGCCGCCGGACGCGACTTTTGCCAAAGGCCGAAGGGGCAGCCCCTGGTGAGCTGAAACCTGAAACTCGATTTGTTCCATGCCATGTGCATTACCTTGTTCAAGCGGGGTTAAAGCCACCGAAAACTCCCCACCCGCCATCGCCAGGGTTTGCATTGCGGCGGTAACCTGCTGCGAAAGCGTTTTGGCCGCTTTTTCTCTTGCCTCACTCAGTTTTTTTGCAAGCCTGAAATATTCATCCCGGACTGCCGTCTCTTCCCTCGCCAATGTCTCACCGTCATCCCCCTGATAGAGTTCGTTCAGCCGGTCGGCCGCTGTTCTCAACAGATCCGGCAATTCGGCAGGGGTAATACGATATTTCCTGGCGGTGGCGTGAATCGCCGATAATCGTTCTTCCATTTCCTGCAAACGCTGAGGGTCAAGATCGAGGCGCTGCTGATAACGTTCCAGTTCGTACACGCCTTCCTGCAACTGAATCTGCGCCGATTCCAGTAAATCCAGCACAATTTTAAGATCGACGTCGCGATCAAGCAGGTTATGCAGACGCGAAATAACCGAGTTGATTTGCGCGAGCGCGGCCGATTCTCCTTCCGATAGACCTTCCAGCCCCATCTGCGCCGCTTCGAGCAAGCTTGCCGCATGCGACAGACGGCTGTGATCGGCTTGTAGCGTTTGCCATTCATCCAGTGAGAAATTCAATGTGGTGATTTCATTGACTTGCCACTCCAGTTGCTCGCGCTCTTGCATGAAAACGGCGGCATTCTGCTCCCAGGCCAGGCGCTGCTGCTGCAAGCTCTGCCAACGGCGATAGACCTCCGCCGTACTTCGATGCAACTCATAGCTGCCTGAAAATGCGTCAAGCAAATCACGTTGCGCATCGTTGCGCAACATGGATTGATGCGCATGCTGACCATGGATATCCACCAGCTTCTCTCCCGCTGCGCGTAGTTGCTGCAAGGTAGCGGAATATCCATTGATAAAACCGCGTGACCGCCCGCCAATATCCACCACCCTGCGCATCAGACATATGCCTCCATCATCATCAGTTTCAAATCCATTCTCGCGCAACCAGTCACCCAACTCGGGTAATTTTCTAACGTCGAACTCCGCGCTGATTTCTGCGCGCTCGCAGCCATTTCGCACCTCACCCGGGTCGCCACGTTCTCCCAGAACGAGCGAAAGCGCATCAATCAGAATGGATTTTCCCGCCCCGGTTTCGCCCGTAAGTACCGTAAAACCGGGTACAAACTCGAGCTCCATCCGGTCGACAATGACAAAATCCCGAATGGTCAAAAACTTCAGCATGATAAGGGGTTCATACCGGATTTCTCGGTAGCCCGCTCCAGCCCAGCTTCTCGCGCAGCATGCGATAGTAGCTATGGTCGGAAGAATGCAACAACGTTGCCTCGTGGGGGGAACGCCGCACCACAACGCTGTCATGTTCCCGCAGATCGAAATGGGAATGGCTGTCGGAGTGGACACGAGCAACCGCGGTGCGATGCATCAGGATTTCCACGATGGCATCAGGTTCCACCACGATAGGGCGATTGCTCAACGTATGTGGACTGACAGGCACCAGCGCGATCAAATCCAGGCTGGGATGAAGAATCGGACCGCCCGCCGACAATGCATAAGCGGTAGAGCCGGTAGGGGTGGCCACAATCAGGCCGTCGGAACGCAGCGAGTAGACGTATTCACCATTAATACGTACCTCGAACTCAATCATGTTGCCGCCCACTCCCCGATTCACCGCCACATCGTTTAACGCCATGGCGCTGAATACGCTGGCGTCATGGCGCATGACCTCAACATATAGCAGCATGCGCCGCTCCATGACATACCGGCCATCCAGCATGGCGCCAAGCGTCTCCACCATGGAATCAATGGAAAGATCCGTAAGGAATCCGAGCCTGCCCTGATTGATACCCACCAATGGCACGTTGAATGGCGCAAGCTTGCGTGCAATATTGAGCATGGTGCCGTCTCCGCCCAGCACGATGGCCAAATCAGCGCGTACGCCGATCTCCTCCATCGTCACGGCGGGATATGCTTTCCCGGCCACATTGGCGGCGGTAAGGCAATCCAGCAAAACTTCCACATCGCGGCTTACCAGATATTGGCCAAGGTGCAACAACGGAGTCGTGATTTCCGGATTCTTGTGCTTGCCGATCAGCGCTATCGTTTTGAATGGGGAACTCATTGATGGATTTAAAATGGGAGACCTGCTATATCGCTGCGAACGACCGGTTATTCAGGAACTTCTGAGTACCCGCCACCAAGGATTTATTCAGAGATTCCCTGATAATTGTTTTCAAGATTAAACCATATCGGGCGTCGGGTGACAAAAGATTCCAGCAATGGTGCGATAAATATGCACAATATAATTCCTATGGCCCCTATAGCCGATTGAAAGAAAAATTTCTGGTGAAAACATAAAGCGGCATTGAAGAATAACCTTGTGAATTGCCGCTTCCGACTGAACAGAATTTTTCGTTAACGGTCAAATGAAGTGAATGGCTAATTCCAGGCTGACAGTTGCCTTGGTACATGGAATTGCTGCTACCTTAGGCCTTAAACCTCTTTAAGCCGGATAACGTAATCCCAGAGCCGGAAAACAGAATCCTGGTGTAAAATAATGCCATGCTCAATCAACGCGCAAAAATTCTGCTCAAAACCCTGGTCGAACGGTATATCAGCGAAGGCCAGCCGGTAGGCTCACGCTCGCTTTCCAAGTTTTCGGGCCTGGATCTGAGCGCCGCCACCATACGCAACGTGATGGCTGACCTCGAGGAAATGGGCTTCGTGGCCAGCCCCCATACTTCAGCCGGACGTGTACCGACCCATCGAGGCTACCGTTTTTTTATCGATACACTACTGGTGGTCAAGCCCCTCGATGTTATCGAGATCCACCAGCTTGAAGATCAATTGACCCCGAACCACCCTTCACGGTTGATCAATTCCGCTTCGCAGTTGCTGTCGGAATTGACACGTTTTGCCGGCGTGGTGGTAACTCCCAAGCGTAGCAGCGCGGTATTCCGCTATATCGAATTCATGGCCTTATCGGAGAAGCGCATTCTGCTGATTATCGTCACGCCGGAAGGCGATGTTCAGAATCGCGTGCTTTTCACCGACAGACCCTACAGCCAGACGGAGCTAATTGAGGCGGCCAATTTCATTAATCAGAATTATGCCGGTTGCACTTTTGATGAAATCCGCATCCGCCTTCAAAGCGAATTGAAGCAATTGCGCCACGACATGACCAATCTCATGACCGCGGCCATTGAACTGGGGAGTGAGGCAATCCAGGCAAATAGCGAAGCAGTGGTCGTCGCGGGCGAACGCAAGCTGCTTGATGTACATGATTTAGCCAGCAACATGACCAGCCTGAAGAAGCTGTTTGATCTGTTCGAACGTAAAACCGTATTATTGCAGTTGCTGGAATTCAGCCGCAAGGCGGAAGGTGTACAGATCTTCATTGGCGACGAGTCGGGTGTGTTGACGCTGGATGAATTCAGCGTAGTTACCGCACCTTACGAGGTAGACGGAAAAGTCGTGGGGACCGTGGGGGTGGTTGGCCCCACGCGCATGGCTTACGAACGTATCATTCCGATTGTGGATGCAACCGCCAGACTGCTCTCCAGTGCATTGTCGCAACATTAGTTACTCCATTCCGTCTTGAATCAGCGATCGGCATTCACCTCCTAAGCTCGCTACCCAATTCTATTTCTTATGAGAAACGCGAACAAGGCAACGGGGGCAGTGCCCGTAGAGTTGGAAATACAGTCAATCCGTTATTGCTTCTAATGAAGATTGAAATAACTTGATTTCCCCCGAACCTGCTTACGAGCACGGCACCCAAAGCCTGACGGGCATTCTGCTGGTCAATCTTGGCACGCCCGATGCTCCTACCGCCCAGGCACTACGGCCTTATCTCAAACAATTTCTGAGCAATCCGCGGGTCATTGAAATATCGCCATGGGCATGGTGGCCGATTCTGAACGGCGTCATACTCAACACTCGGCCCAAAAAATCGGCGGAAAAGTATGCACAAGTGTGGATGCCGGAAGGCTCACCGTTGAAAGTCCACACCGAGCGCCAGACTCGATTGCTGCGTAATGCCCTGGCGGATCGCGCTCATCCCGCGCCGATGATTGAATATGCGATGAGCATTGGAAATCCTTCCATCGCGGAAGTGCTGGGGCGAATGAAGCAGCATGGCTGTGAACGCATCCTGGTACTGCCGCTCTACCCCCAATATGCCTCCAGCAGCACCGCCTCAGCCTTCGACGAAGTCTTCGCGCAGCTGGGAAAGATGCGCAACACGCCTGCCATACGCACCGTAAAGCATTACCACGACCATCCGGGCTATATCGCCGCACTGGCGCAGAATGTGCAAGATTACTGGATGACAGCCGGCAAACCCGATAAGCTGGTGATAAGTTTTCACGGCGTGCCGCGCTTCACCCTGGACAAAGGCGATCCCTACCACTGCGAATGCCAGAAAACGGGGCGATTGCTGGCTGAGGCGCTTGAACTCAAAACGGACGAGTACCAGATTTGTTTCCAGTCAAGATTTGGACGGACGGAATGGCTAAGACCCTATACCGCGGTAACATTGGAACAACTCGGCAAACAAAATATACGGCGCGTGGACGTCGTCTGCCCCGGCTTCGTTTCCGACTGCCTTGAAACCCTGGAAGAAATCGCCATGGAAGGCAAGGCCATTTTCATCCAGGCTGGCGGTCACGAGTTTCATTACATTCCCTGCCTCAATGAACGTGACGACTGGATACGGGCCCTGGCCGACATCGCACTTGCTAATTTGCACGGATGGCTGAGTCTGGAGCATTCAGAAGAGCAATTGGCCCAATCACGGCAGCGGGCGCTGGAAAGGGGAGCTACGAAATAAGGGTTAACAGGCCCTAGTGCGAGCACTTGCTAGACTTTCTAGCCGCGATTGCCGAACCGGCTGCGTATAAATTGAATAATGCCCGGCAGAATCGAAATAATAATGATCCCAAAAATGAAAAAGGTCAGGTTATTTTTCACTATCGGTACGTTGCCGAAGAAAAAGCCGCCAAACACAAAGAAACTGATCCAGAAAACACTGCCGAATGCGCTGTACGCCATAAAATGCGTATAAACCATACGCCCAACACCGGCAACGAAAGGCGCAAAGGTACGCACAATGGGCAGAAAGCGTGCAAAGATAATGGTCTTGCCGCCATGCTTTTCATAGAATCGTTGAGTTTTTTCCAGATGGGCGCGATTTAATAAACGTGAATCCGCGCGGCTGAATATTTTGGGGCCGAAATAGCGTCCAATCCAGTAATTCGTGTTGTCACCGCAAAATGCGGCCAGCATCAGCAGCGCCGCCAGCCATTGAACGTCCATGGCCCCGCTTGCGGCAATCGCACCCGCCACGAACAGCAGCGAGTCCCCCGGCAGGAACGGCGTCACCACCAACCCGGTCTCACAAAAGATTATCAGGAACAGAATAAGATAAATCCAGTTGCCGTAATTCTGAACCAGCCAGATGAGATGCTTATCCAGATGCAGGATGATATCGATGAAAGTGGCGAGCAGTTCCAAAACGAGCCTTGGACAAAACTGAGACTAAACTGAGAGTAACGTAGGACGAGGCTGAAAGATCGCTACATCAAGGTACCGCTTCTGCCTCTTCCTTCTTTTTTTCAGGCTTGACGATGTCCTCACGCGAAACGCCCAGCAACATAAGGAGCGGGCTTGCCACCAGCACCGAGGAATAAATACCAAACAGGATGCCGATAGTAAGCGCCAAGGCAAAGTAATGCAGTGCCTCGCCGCCGAACAGCAGCATGGAGACCACAACCATCTGGGTACTGCCATGGGTGATGATGGTGCGCGACATGGTGCGGGTAATCGCATTATCGATGACTTGCGCCACGGGGGCCTTGCGCATCTTGCGGAAGTTTTCCCGTATCCGGTCGAATATCACCACCGATTCATTTACCGAATAGCCAAGAATCGCCAATATGGCCGCCAGCACGGTGAGCGAGAATTCCCACTGAAAAAAGGCGAAGAAACCGAGAATGATCACGACGTCATGAAGATTGGCGATAATTCCCGACACACCGAATTTCCACTCGAAACGTACCGCCAGATAAGCCACGATGCCAAGCGACACGATCAATAACGCCAATGCACCGTTCTCGACCAATTCTTTGCCCACCTGCGGGCCGACAAACTCTACGCGGCGTATCTCCGCAGCTGCGTCATCCTGACGCAGGGCGGCAATCACTGTTTCGGACAACTTGGCGCTGGACATATCCGGCTTGGCGGGCAACCTTATCAACACATCACGGGATGTGCCAAAATTCTGCACGCTGACATCCGGCATTCCAAGTTTTACGAGTATATTCCGCACTTTGTTGATGTCCGCCGATTGCGTATAGCCGACTTCCATTACCGTGCCGCCGGTAAAATCCACACCCAGATTCAATCCCTTGGTAAAGAGAAAAAATACCGACACAACAAAAGTCAGTAACGAAATGGTGGTGGTATATTTCCCCCAGCTCATGAAGGGGATATCGTGCTTGATTCTAAAAAATTCCATCCGGCCCTATCTCCTGCTTGTTTTCTGCCTATTCTTCACTCATTTTCACTTATTTTTCAGTCCGGCAGGCCGCTTCGGCCTACTCATTCCCTGCATCAGCGCTTATCACTCACCGGCTTCCAAATTTGCCCAATGGAAACCCCATCCAGTTTACGGCGGCTGCCATATGTCAAATTGACTAATCCGCGCGAAACCATTACCGCACTGAATACTGAAGTCAGAATACCCAAACACAACACTACAGCAAATCCCTTGATAGGACCGCTACCGAATGCGAATAAAGCAATGCCGGCGATCAGGGTAGTAACGTTGGAGTCAAGGATGGTGCCAAATGCCCTTTCATATCCCGCATTAATCGCGGCTTGCGGCGATACCCCATTGCGGAGTTCATCGCGAACACGTTCATTGATCAGCACATTCGCATCGATTGCCATGCCTATGGTAAGTGCAATCGCCGCCATACCCGGAAGTGTCAGCGTCGCCTGCAAAATCGATAGAAGGCCTATCAAAAGCAGCAGATTCACACCCAGCGCCACTACGGAAATGACACCAAACATCAGATAGTAGGCCATCATGAAAATGGCGATCCCCAAAAAGCCATACAACGTGGAATTAAATCCGCGTGCAATGTTGTCTGCGCCAAGGCTGGGCCCTACCGTGCGCTCCTCAATGATATCCATCGGCGCGGCCAGCGCCCCGGCACGTAATAGCAGCGCCACATCCCTCGCTTCCTCGGTACTCATGCGTCCGGTGATCTGTACCCTTCCGCCCCCGATCTCCTCGCGGATAACCGGTGCTGTCACGACTTCCGCCTGATTCTTCTCGATCAGCAAAATAGCCATGCGCTTGCCGACATTATCGCGCGTCAACTGTCTGAAAATTCGTGCGCCATTATTGTCGAGGTTAAGGTGAACCGCGGGCTGATTGTTACTATCGAAACCGGCCTGCGCGTCATTGATACGATCACCCGTCAACACCACTTGCTTTTTGACCAGCAACGGACCGCCGCCGCGCTCGTTATAAAGCTCGGTTCCGAATGGAACCTGCCCGCGCAGTGCTGCGGCCAGATCACGCTCCTCGTCCACCATGCGCACTTCCAGTGTGGCGGTGCGTCCCAGAATATCCTTGGCTTTGGCGGTGTCCTGTACGCCGGGCAATTGCACGACCACGCGGTCAGCGCCGGCCTGTTGAATAATAGGTTCTGCCACACCGAGTTCATTGACACGGTTACGCAGCGTGGTGATGTTCTGCTGCACGGCGGTATCCTGGATAAGTTTCTGTGCTTCCGGCTTGAGGCTAGCAGTGAGATGAAACTCGTCCCCCACACTGCGCTCGCGCAAGCTTAAATCAGGATATGCCTTCTTGATCTCGGTCTCAGCCTTGGCGCGAGACTCAGGATCACGGAATTTGACAGTGATCATTGAGCTATCCTTATCAAGCCCGATATACTGGATTTTTTGCTCGCGCAAGCTGCTGCGTATATCGGCGCTGAAGCGGTCGAGCGCTTTGGAGAGCGCCCCGTGCATATCCACTTGTAACATGAAATGAACGCCGCCACGCAGATCGAGCCCCAGATACATGGGCAACGCGCCGATGCTGGTCAGCCATTGAGGAGAATTGGGAAGAAGATTCAGCGCTACCATGTAACCGTTACCCAGCACCGACTGAAGCATGTCCTTGGCCTTGATTTGCGTATCGGTGTCGGTGAAGCGCACCTTGACGCCCCCTGTCTCAAGGAACATTCCGGTAGTGGCAAGATTAGCCTTCTTTAACGCGTCCTCAACCCGTTGCAGCAGCGCGGTATCGGCTTTGGCGGCGGTACGTAACGGGGAAATCTGTACTGCGGGCGACTCACCATAAAAATTCGGCAGGGTATAGAGCAGTCCGAGCAGTATCGAAACCGCGATAATCAGGTATTTCCAGGCAGGGTAGCGGTTCATGGTTTTGGGATGGATACTAAGGAAAAGAAGGTACAAAAAGGACGATGCCGCACCCTCATGTCTTGCCTTACCGGAATCTGTTTATTCCTTCTCGATACTGTTCAACGTCCCCTTGGGGAGCAGGGTCTGAATGGCGGTCTTTTGAATGACGATCTGCACATTTTCAGCAATCTGGAGAATTACGTAATTACCGCTGACTTTGCTCACACGCCCTAGCTGACCACCTGTGGTCGCCACTTCATCGCCCTTTTGCAGCGCCTCTATCATCAGCTTCTGTTCCTTGGCGCGCTTCGCCTGAGGACGAATCAGCAGAAGGTAAAATACGGCGAATATGCCGATCAACGGAAGCAGGCTCATAAAATCAGCACCGGTTGGGGCAGCAGCGGCCTGGGCGAAAGCTTCACTAATCAGCATGACATTCTCCGATGATAGTTAAAACCCAGATAATCCTATTAGGCGGCCCTCTCCGAGCCTACTCGAGTTCTAATAGATTATCTGGGCTGAAAAAACGCGATTTTAGCATGATGCGGCGCGGGCTTGAAATTCTTGCGCATATTCTTCGAACTTGCCCCTCTCGATTGCAGCACGGATTTCACTCATCAACTGCTGGTAATAATACAGATTGTGCAGCGTGTTGAGACGGGCGCCGAGGATTTCGTTGATTCGTTGCAGATGATGCAGATAAGCGCGGGTGAAATGACGGCAGGTATAGCACCCGCATTCCGCATCCGGCGGCGCTGTGTCCAGGCGGTATTGACTGTTGCGCAGCTTGATTATCCCGTTGCGCGTAAATAGCCAGCCATTGCGCGCATTGCGCGTAGGGAGCACGCAGTCGAACATATCCACACCCTGCGCTACGGCGTTGATGATATCCGCCGGCGTTCCGACACCCATCAGGTAACGCGGCCGTTCCGCGGGTAATTGCGGCGCGACATGCTTGAGGATGCGCTGCATGTCATCTTTAGGTTCGCCCACCGACAGCCCGCCGATGGCATAGCCGTCGAAACCGATATCCCGCAATCCCGCAAGCGATTTGTCGCGCAGATTCTCGTACATCCCACCCTGGACGATGCCAAACAATGCATTGGGATTGCCGCCATCGTTTTCATGCGCGCATTTTGAGCGTTCCGCCCAGCGCAAACTCAACTCCATGGATTCATCTGCTGTGCGCTCGTCCGCCGGATAAGGGGTGCACTCGTCGAATATCATTACGATGTCCGAATTGAGTATGCGCTGGATGCGCATCGATTCTTCCGGCGTAAGAAAACATGCGTCGCCATTCACCGGCGAGCGAAACTTGACTCCCTGTTCGGTAATCTTGTTCATAACTCCCAGGCTGAATACCTGGAAACCACCGGAATCCGTCAGTATGGGCCCGTCCCAGCCCATGAAGCCGTGGAGCCCGCCGTGGGCCTTGATCACCTCAAGGCCGGGACGCAGCCACAAATGGAAGGTGTTGCCAAGCACGATATGCGCGTTAACTTCCCGCAACTCCGCAGGCGACATCGTTTTTACCGCGCCATAGGTCCCCACCGGCATGAACGCGGGCGTTTCCACCACGCCGTGTGTCAGCGTCAGGGTCGCGCGACGCGCTAAGCCCTCGCTACGGTGCAGTTGAAATTTCATGTTAGATCAAGCAATTGAATAATTTATTCTTATAAGTGATATCGGGGAAGTACGTAGTGGGAGCTATTTTACCTGGCGAGATCAACAGCGGCGTACTTTACACGTCGCTGAACACCGGTTCACGCACTGTCCATCCGTTGGATCATACAAGAGGATTCAGGTCTATGATTCCCTTTCAATCAGCATGGCATCACCGTAGCTGAAAAAGCGATAGCGCTCATTTATCGCGTGTTGATAAGCGCGGCGGATATTCTCCGCTCCGCCAAACGCGGATACAAGCATCAGCAAGGTTGAGCGGGGTAAATGAAAATTGGTCAGCAAACGCTCCACTACCTGCAAACGATAACCCGGTGTGATAAAAATATCAGTATCGCCATGACCCGATTGCAGTTCGCCCTTACCCGCCGCGGCCGCAGCTTCCAGCGCTCGCAGCGATGTCGTCCCAACCGCCAGTACCCGGCCGCCACTGGCTTTCGCGCGCTGGATTGATTCGACTGTTTCCTGCGGCACATGAAAAATTTCCCTGTGCATTTTGTGATCGGCAATGTCTTCCACCCGGACAGGCTGGAATGTGCCCAACCCGACATGTAGCGTCACATGCGCAATCACCACACCCATTTCGCCTAATGTGCTCAGCATGCTTTCATCGAAATGCAGACCCGCCGTGGGTGCCGCCACGGCACCCGCCTGTTTCGCGTAGACTGTCTGGTAGCGCGCTTCATCCGTTTCTGTCACCGTGCGCGCGATGTATGGCGGCAGTGGCAGACTGCCGTAACGCTCCAATAACTCGATCACGGTCCATTGGTGATCGAAGCGCAAGGTATAAAGGTCCTGCTCGCGCGCCAATACCGTTACCTCGATTGCATCCGCAAGGAAGAGTTTCGAGCCGGGTTTCGGCGCGTGACTGGCGCGAATGACCGCCCGTACGCACTGTACGTCCAGCACCCGCTCCACCATCACCTCCACCCTGCCGCCGCTGCCCTTCACCCCAAACAAGCGCGCCTTGATGACGCGGGTGTCGTTGAACACCATTACGTCGCCAGCCCGAACATATCGGGGCAAATCGGCAAACATCGCATCCCGCAGCACGCCGCTCGACCCCTCCAGATGCAACATGCGGCTGCTGGCGCGCTCCTCGGCCGGGAACTGCGTAATAAGCCCGGAGGGGAGATTAAAATCGAAATCCTGAACTTTCATCGCGCGTATTATACCGATGTGTCCTGCTCAGGTTGCCGCGACCTGTATTTTCAGTAATAATGCCCCTCCTGAAAAGACATTGCCGGGATGGCGGAATTGGTAGACGCACGGGACTCAAAATCCCGCGACTGCGAGGTCATGGGGGTTCGATTCCCCCTCCCGGCACCACGGATGAGCTAATACATTTAGTTTATTCAATAAGTTACGCAGGACTTGGATTCCGCGTGGTGGTGCTTTTGTGCATGAAACTACTGCTCGGAAGCATGCTTAACGGAGTGGTGCTACAGTCTTTCGCGACCCGATTCGTTAGAAGAAGTCGCCCCAGTAATCCTGTCCCTAAATATTCGCCAGGAAGTGCTGACGTGTAATGCCGAAAGAGTGGACCAACATCCCTATTCCCTTTCCCACCAAAGCAACTACGCCTACCATAAAAAAATCCACCTATTGCCCACTGAAAATAGTGGATGTAAAGGCTTTAATTATCAATAAATCAACCCCTATTGCGGCTAATCCGAGTGCTATTAACTTGCCGCACGCGGCGAGGCTAATGGCCGACTCTTGCGGGTTCATATTCATGGAATTGCTCTCTATATAGAAATTATTTATAGAGAGTGAGAAATGAAGGGAGTGTCAATGCCGGGACAAGCTAACGCATATCCACTTTTTTATTGAAGCCATTCGACAATTACAAATCAGCTGCTATAAATATAATCAAGTTCCTTGGGGGGCGATTGGTGGCTCCACAAACATATGCGGCAGAATAAGAAAGGCGATGAGTCCTATTTTATTTACCCAAAATACAGCATAGGCAGGACTCATCACACGCATCGTTCTACCTTACATTTTTTTGCAACAGAAGCCTTGTTATTTCGCTATCTACCGCATTGTAAGAAATTATGAAATCCACCCATTCGATTGCGAATGCCTCTCGATGGCGGTACCGCATTCGTGTGTCGTTCGATCTCGACGACACACTGACCAGCCATTGCCGCAAAGTACCGATTGAAACAAGCCTGTTCCCTACCTTCATTCATCAGTGGCTGGGCGAACCGTTACGCCGCGGGACCAAAAGGTTATTTCGTGAGTTGCGTCACCGTGATTGCAGCGTCTGGATATATACAAGTTCTGGACGATCGTCCACTTACATCCAACGCTGGTTCCTACTTCACGGTATTCGCATCGACGGCGTCGTTAACGGGAACCGTCACCACCGCGCGTTAAACCGGCACTACCTACAGCGCTTACCTTCGAAGTTTCCACCGGCCTTTGGTATCGACCTTCATGTCGATGACTCGGAGGGCGTGAAGATGGAAGGAGACGAACTCGGCTTCCGGGTTCTCGTTATCCATCCTCACGACGAGCACTGGATGGAGAAAGTGCTAGATGCTGTTGCCACGCTTAGACATGCCTGATTTCGAAAGACTTATTGGAGTGCCGAAAAGGTAGTCAGAGGTAGTCAGGGAAAAATTTCCGGAACAATCATTTTCAGCGAAACTGGGTTGCGCGTGTACTTCGGGTAGCGCTCCCTCGCATGCAGCATATTAAAGCCATCTAAAACCATCTAAAACCATCTAAAGCCATCGAATTAGGAAAATATCCCTAGTCAAATTGATGTTTTTGCAAATTGTAATATTTACGTAACAAGTTCTGCATAGAATCTAAAAGCTATTGATGTTCTTCCGGAAAATTGGTAGCGGTGAGAACTGGAGGTAGAGTGGCTCCCCAAGACCCCGAGGGGCAAGGATCAGTGATGAAGAAATCGAGATTCTCAAAGGAGCAGATCATCAATGCATTGCGGCTGGCCGACAGCGGCAGCCGGCGGTCGATATGTGCCGACAGATCAGCGTGTCGGAGGGCCACGTTCTACATGTGGAAGGAGAACTACGCGGACTTGGGTGTGAGCTAGCTACACAAGCTCAAGCAGCAGTGCAAACCACCGAAGCGGCCTGTCTATCGTTTCAAGCTGTCCGGTTTTCGGGGAAACGTCACTATCATATATAGGTGAGCATTCATGAAAAAGCCATTTCTATACACTGTTCTTGTTACCGTTGTTACGTTAACCACATCTTCTCTCTCTTTCGCAGACAGAGTCCGGCTGACTGGTTCCGGCGCGAGCTTCCCTGCGCCGATCTACCTCAGCTGGTTTAAGAACCTTAACAAAGCAAACCCTAATCTCGTCGTGGATTATCAGTCCAAGGGTAGCGGCGCCGGTGTACAGGACTTCTTAAATAAAACGGTCGATTTCGCTGCGAGCGATTCGGCGATGAAAACGGAAGACATGGCCAAGGTTTCTGAAGGGGTGCAACTTCTGCCGATGACCGCAGGAGAAATCATCGTCACCTACAACCTTCCGGGCAACCCCAAAGGACTAAAGTTGCCACGTGATGTTTATCCCAACATCTTTCTTGGCAAGATCACTAAATGGAATGACCCTAAGATTGCTGCAGCCAACCCTGGTGTAAAGCTTCCTGACACGCCGATTACCGTCGTAGTACGCGCCGATTCCAGTGGCACGACCGCAGTTTTCACTAAACATCTGTCGGCCATCAATGCCGAATTCAAGAGCACGCTTGGCGAAGGCAATACTGTGAATTGGCCCGCAACCAACAAATTCATAAAATCGCCCAAGAACGATGGAGTGACCGCTACCGTACGCCAGACACCGGGCGCCATCGGCTACATTGAATACAGCTACGCAAAACTAGCCAAGGTCGAGTCTGCACTATTACAGAACAAAGACGGCAAATTTGTGACCCCGGGTAATAGTGTTGAAACCCTGGCCGCCATCAAGATCCCTGAAGATATGATCGCTTGGGCACCAGATCCCGAGGGTGCGAATTCTTACCCCATCGTTACCTATACGTGGATGATCTTCCGCAAGAACAACAGCGATGCACAGAAGGCCAAAGCCATGCGCGACATGGTCGAATTTGGGCTCACCGAAGGACAGAAGATGGCGGATGCGTTGGGCTACATCCCGTTGCCGCAGTCGGTGGTTGAACAGGTTCGCAAGGCTGCTGCCAACATCAAGTAAGCAAAAGTTCTACGTGGATCCGAGGTCGTGTCATACCTCAGATCCACGAACAAGGCTTATAAAGCAAGAGGGTTGCAAAGACCCCTTAGTCCTTCGCCCTTAAATAAATTAAATGGGTCGCTTTATGCAAAAGCCCTTTACCTTCAATGTTGACACGGATTCCATCTGCCAGCCCCCCTCGTCGTCCACTCTACTGGTTGATCGGACATTCCGCATACTCGCGCGTCTGGGCGTTATCATCATTCTTGCCCTGGTGGTGGCTATTGTTCTGGAAATCGGTGTTAAGGCGATTCCAGGCATCCAGAAATACGGACTGGACATGCTCACCGGTACGGTCTGGGATGTGGGTCAACAACAGTTCGGCATTCTCCCGGCTATCTGGGGAACGCTCTATAGTTCCTTGATTGCTCTGCTAATCGGTGGCTTTTTCGGAATTAGCATGGCGATTTTCTTGACGCAGGATTTTCTGCCTCCGCGCTTGGCCGCCGTTTTTCGCACTATCGTCGAGTTGCTTGCAGCGATACCCAGCGTGGTATATGGATTGTGGGGAATTTTCGTCGTGATTCCATTCATCCGCCCGCTAACTGATGTACTGAATGAGTCTCTTGGCTGGATTCCATTTTTCAGCTCTACGCTGAGTGGCCCTGGCTTACTGCCCGCCGCTTTGGTGCTTGCCATCATGATTCTGCCGACCATTGCTGCCGTGTCTCAGGATGCTTTGCGTTCAGTTCCCTTAAAGACCAAGCAAGCCGCCTATGGCATGGGGGCGACTCACTGGGAAGCCATTCTCAAGGTCATGGTGCCGACGGCGGCTACCGGTATCTTTGGCTCCCTGGTACTGGGTCTAGGCCGGGCGCTGGGTGAAACGATGGCGCTCGCCATGCTAGTAGGCAATTCGAACCAGATTTCGCTTTCTCTGTTCGCGCCCGCGAATACGCTGGCTGCCCTGCTGGCATTGAATTTCCCCGAAGCAGGGCCAAATGAAATTGGAGTGCTGATGTATGCCGCCCTGGTTCTAATGCTGATTACTTTGGTGGTCAATATCCTTGGCTCGATGATGATAATGTACGCCCAGCGTGGAACAAAATCATGAGTGATACGCTGCTTCCCCTCTCTGGGCCAACTCCGAGCCTGCAGCGTAAGATCGAAGGCCGGGCATTGCGCAGCATAGTGCTGAGTGGCCTGGTATGGTTCAATGCGATACTGATTAGTGTGCCCCTACTTTCCGTGTTGTATATGTTGATTACCCGTGGCGGCGCACGTCTTAATATGGAAGTTTTTACCGAGCTTCCACCGGCCGGTTTCGAGATGGGTGGGGGCTTCGGTAACGCGCTCGTCGGTACTTTCTTCATGGTGGGTATTGCTGCGCTGATCGCAATCCCGGTAGGCATTCTGGCAGCCATTTTTCTGGCCGAACTTGGGCCCAGCAGCAAACTTGCTACCGTCGCCCGCTTCTCGGCAAAGACGCTGACCGGCGTGCCCTCGATCCTGGCCGGCGTCTTCGCCTACGCGATGGTGGTGATTACCACCGGCACTTACTCAGCGCCCGCTGGCGGTGTAGCGCTGGCGGTATTGATGCTGCCCATTGTCGTTTTGACCGCCGAGGAAGCCATGAGAATGGTCCCAAAAATCATGAAGGACGCCGCCTATGGTATGGGCTGCACCCATACACAAGTAATCTGGCAGATTGTGTTGCCGACCGGGATGCCTGCCATTCTTACTGGCGTGATGCTGGCGATTGCACGGGCGGCTGGAGAAACTGCACCCCTGCTTTTTACAGCGCTATTCAGCAACTATTGGTTGCTCCAGGAAGGCCATCTGGCTGTCATGAGCCCTACGGCCTCAATGGCCGTACTGATTTACAATTTCTCCGGCATGCCCTTCGATAACCAGCTTGAACTCGCTTGGGCAGGTTCGCTGGTATTAGTGATGATCGTGTTAATCGTTAATGTCGTCAGCCGAATTTTTGGCAAACCTAAATTTTGAGTATGGGAGTGACGGAATTATGAACTCAACAATGCAGCAGGCAGCTCCTGATACCCAGCCAGCTACATTGGTAATGGACTGCAAATTGGACAAGATTTTCTATGGCAACTTCTTGGCCGTACGCGACAGCCATGTGCCCATTGAAAAGAATAAAATCACCGGTTTCATTGGACCGTCCGGCTGCGGCAAGAGCACCGTGCTGCGCAGCCTTAACCGAATGAACGACCTGGTTGATGGCTTTCGCTTCGACGGACATGTGCTGTTTCTCGGGCAGGATGTCTATGGCAAGGGCGTAGATCCTGTGGTCGTGCGCCGTTACATCGGCATGGTGTTCCAGCAGCCCAATCCTTTTTCAATGAGCATTTTCGACAATGTTGCCTTCGGCTTGCGTCTCAATCGCTATAAGGGCGATATTGGCGACCGAGTCAAGCAGGCACTGCAGGGGGCGGCATTGTGGGAGGAGGTCAAGGATAAACTCAAGGTCAGCGGCCTGGCACTTTCCGGCGGCCAGCAGCAGCGCCTGTGCATCGCTCGCGCCATTGCCACCCAACCCCAGGTGCTATTGATGGACGAACCGTGTTCTGCGCTGGACCCAATCGCCACTCGCCGCGTCGAGGAGTTGATGGTCGAGTTGAAGGAGCATTACACCATCGCCCTGGTGACCCATAACATGCAGCAGGCGACGCGCGTTGCGGATACCACCGCATTCTTCTCCGTTGATATCTCCGGAGGATCCCGGACTGGCTACCTGGTGGAATCTGGGCCCACCGCTCAAATCTTCGAGAACCCACGCGAGAAGCTGACTAAAGACTACATCAGTGGCCAGTTCAGCTGAGCCTCGGCGAGGAGAAAAGGTATGAAGCTTCATATCGGCGTTGTTAACGCTATCTTGGCAATCGCCTCGTTGGCAGCATCGACAGTGCAAGCGCAAAGCAACATGGATTCTCTGGTCCTCAACGGCGCGGGGGCGACTTTTCCGGCACCATTGTATAAAACATGGATTGCCGCTTATCACAAGGTTGAGCCAGGGACGTTAATCAAGTACGCCGAAGTTGGCAGTGGCGAAGGGGTAAAGCGTTTTCTTGCCAATACCGTGGACTTCGGCGCCAGCGATGCCGCCATGACGGATGCCCAGATTGCTTCTGCGCAGGATGGGGTGGTAATGGTGCCCGTTACCGCAGGCATGGTGGCGCTCGCTTACAATTTGCCGGGATTGAATGGTCTGCTGAAGCTGGATCGGAATACCTATACTGCATTATTGATGGGCAAGATCACACGCTGGAACGATGCCCGCATCCAAGCCACCAATCCCGGACTCGATCTGCCTAATCGTGAAATCTTACTGGCCGTGCGCCAGGACAGCAGCGGTACGACATTTGTACTGTCCAATCATCTGAGCGCCGCCAGTCCAGAATGGCGCGACGGTCCCGGCACCGGCAATCTTGTCAGATGGCCCCGCAATGCGATGTTTGCCCGCGGCAATGAGGGTGTCTCGGCGCTGGTGCAACGCAGCGTGGGATCGATTGGCTATGTCGAATACAACTTTTCCAAGCGCCTTGACCTGAAGGTAGCGCACCTGGAAAACAAGGAAGGTCATTTCGTTGCGCCGAGTGAGCGTATTGGCGTTGCAACGCTGGCAGCAAATATCGGACGCATTCCTGCTGACATGCGCGCTTACATACCGGATCCTGCCGGAACCGATTCATACCCTTTGATATCATTTACATGGTTGCTGCTTAAGGAGCATTATTCCAACAAATCTAAGGGCGAGGCGCTGAAGCGCTTCATAACATGGAGCCTGCAGGAAGGCCAGAATTTTAGCGGCGAGTTGGGTTACATCCGCTTGCCCGCTGAAGTCGCGAAACGCAGCAATGAGGCGTTGGCTAGAGTATATACTAGCCCCTAGTCACATCTTCAACAGAGCGAGTCGTGGAACGCGCGACCGTGATCGATATTCCAGATGAAGTTTTCCAATAGCGCTCTTTTCTTGACCGATGCTATGAAATCCTGTCGTATCCTCGACCTGGACGCCATCAGGAATTCCCTGGAGGAAGTGCAGGCGCAATTCGAGTTGCTAAACACCCAGCTTGATGAACAGCGTGACCCTCTCGACGATGTCGTTTGCAGTAATATGCTGCAGGGCTATGCGCTAATTGACCGGCTTATCGTTGAGGGTGTCGATTTGTTCGATCTACAGCAGATCGACTGGATGATCGAGATCAATACAACGGTATTGTGTGGTGCCGACCCTGAGCAACGCAAGGAATTTTCCCAGCACATAGCCATAACTAGTTCACGGTTCTTTGATAGCCATGAGGGTGGCGTGCGCGGCCTGCTGGAATGGTACAACTTGCATCGCAACAAATCAGCATGGAAGCGGGCTGCAGGCGTTTTTGTGTACATTCTCAGCAAGCCTCAGCTGTTTATTGAGGGGAATCACCGTAGCGCTTCGCTCATCGTCAGTTTTCTCTTGATGCGGGACGGTCTACCACCATTCGTATTATCGACCGACAATGTAGTCGCTTTCTTTAACCCGGCGTCAGTTGTTCGACGCATGCCAAAAAACGGGTTGGTGGCGCTATTCCAACTACCGAAAATCAAGAAAAAATATGCTGCTTTCCTCGAAGAACAATCATCGTCGGAATTCCTTCTCAAAGACTCTGTTGCAAAAAAAATGTGAAGTAGAACTAAAGCAGAACTTATGCATGTGATGGGTCTTGCCTATCCGTTGTAGATACCGAATTACCTTTCGATGAAGCGGATCTCCCCTGTGAGACCGTTGCCCAACTTCCACAGGGGAAGGCGACCTGATATTGCGCGTCGGGGAGAAATAGAAATCAATCGTATGACCTTGTTTATCAGGTTGCTGTAAACCTTTAGAAGAGCCCAAGGCAGTCATATGGCAGTGACGACTGGGTTCGCTTCTCCCATCATTGCACCTGTAAAATTCTACAGCTGTTCAGAAACCTGAAGGCATGATGTAATAAAACCATGTCATCTTCAGGTTACAAATCTCTGCAAAGCGCTCGGCAGACCGAGTCCGCACACGCATTTCACTGCCGTGCGGTTTTCCTTCACATTTCAAACCCCTTTCATTGCATTGCAAGGACCAACGTCTGGAGGCATGCTGAGCAAACCCATCAGAAGACCTGAAATGCCGCGCGCTGCAAAGCCTGTCCCAAAGCCAGACTGTCCCCCCCGCGCTTCGCGCCGCAACCCGGCTGACGACGCTGCACGGGCCTCCAACCTTGTACAAGGTCAATGTCGCGTGCTGGAGATGATCGCAACCGGCGCTCCACTCGGCGAGACGCTCGCAGCACTCGTGGGCGTGATCGAGGCCGACATAGACGGGACGAGGGCCTCCGTCCTCCTCCTCAATGAATCTGGCAGGTTCCTGCATCACATAGTAGCGCCCGCACTGCCGGAGGCGCTTCGCCGCCTGATCGACGGCTTTGAAATCGGCCCCGCCGCAGCATCCTGCGGTACGGCGGCATATCGTGGCGAAAGCGTGATCGTCGAGGACACCGAGACCGATCCGCTCTGGTCGCCTTACCGCGAGGTGGCGAGGGCGCACGAGCTGCGCGCCTGCTGGTCGACACCCATTTTTGACCGCGATCGTGCCGTGCTAGGGACATTCGCCATTTATCTGCGCGTTCCCGGCCGCCCGGCACAGCGTCATCTGCACACCATCAAAATGGCCACCCATACCGCTGCCATCGCCATTACGCGGAACCGGGAAATACGGACGCTGCGCGATAGCGAACGTTCCATCCGTGGCATCCTTGAAGGCATGATGATCGGCTTTGTCGCACTGGACCACGACTGGCGGTTCACCTACGTCAATCCGAAGGCGGCGGAAATCCTCGGCCGCGAGGCGGCATCGCTGGTTGGCCGGAAGTACCTGGAAGCCTTTCCCGAGGCCGAGGGCTCGCCGTTCGAACTCGCTTACCGAAAAGTAATGGCCGAGCGCGTCACGATGCATACCGAATATTATTTCCCACCCTGGGATCGCTGGTTCGAGCAGCGCGTCGATCCAACGCTCGACGGCTTCTCAATTTTTTTCCAGGACACTACCGAGCGCAGGCTGCAATTGCAGAAGATTGAGCACCTGGCCCGTGTCTACGCGGTATTGAGCGGCATCAACGCCCTCATGGTGCGCGAATGCGACCGTGAATCCCTGTTCCGCGAGGCGTGCCGGATTGCTGTCGAGCAAGGCGGTTTCCATATGGCCTGGATAGGAATTGTCGATCCGAACGTCATGAAAATTGTCCCGGTTGCGTCGGCAGGCATCGAGGCGCAGCACTTGGCCGGTCTCAAGGAACTTTTTTCATCGGACATGGGCACCGTGCTGGGCAACACGATGGTCGCACAGGCGATCAAGGAGAAAAAAGCGATCGTATCCAACGATGTGCAAAACGACCCCAAAATCCTGCTGCTCAAGAAATATACCGACCCGGGCGTCCGTTCGCTGGCCGTTTTGCCGCTGATCGTCGCGGACGAAACCATAGGCGTGCTCACGCTGTATGCCAGCCAGATCGAATTCTTCGAAGAGGAAGGGTTGAAGTTGTTGACGGAACTGGCCGGCGACATCTCGTTCGCGATCGATCACATCGCCAAACAGGCGCAACTCGACTACCTGGCCTACTATGATGTCCTGACAGGACTTGCCAATCGCAGCCTGTTCCTTGAGCGCGTGGCTCAGTACCTGCGCAGCGCTGCCAGCGGCAACTACAAGGTTGCCGTGGGTCTGATCGATCTGGAGCGGTTCAAGAACATCAATGACAGTCTTGGCCGGACGGCCGGCGACGCGCTTCTGAAGCAGGTGGCGGAATGGCTGACGCGCAGCCTGGGCGACGCCAACCTGGCAGCGAGGGTGGGCGCAGATCATTTTGCCGTGGTGATCCCGGTAGTGGAAAAGGAAGGAAGCGTCGTTGCGCTTCTGGACAAGCAAATAGAATCCTTGTTGAATCATCCGCTTCAGTTGAGTGACGGCGTGTTCCGGATAGCCTTCAAGTGCGGGATAGCGCTTTATCCCGATGACGGCACCGATGCTGAAGCGCTGCTCAGGAATTCCGAAACCGCACTCAGAAAGGCCAAGGTCACCGGCGACCGGTATCTTCTCTATACGAAGGCAATGACCGCATCGGTAGCCGACAAGCTGACTCTGGAAAACCAGCTGCGCCGGGCGATCGAAAATGAAGAATTCGTACTCCACTATCAGCCCAAGATCAACATCGAGAGCGGCAAGCTTGTCAGCGCTGAAGCGCTGATCCGGTGGAATGATCCGCTCACGGGCCTGGTGCCGCCGGGCTGCTTTATTCCTGTCCTGGAAGAAACCGGATTGATCCATGAAGTCGGACGCTGGGCCTTGCACAAAGCCACCGAGGACTATCTGCGCTGGCGCGCCACGAACCTGTCCGCCGTGCGCATTGCAGTGAACGTATCGCCACTGCAACTACGCCACCGCGATTTCGTCAATGAAATTGGGCAGGTAATCGGTATAAATACGCATGCGGCAGCCGGACTGGAACTGGAGATCACCGAAAGCCTGATCATGGAAGATGTCATGCACAGCATCGTCAGCCTGAAGGCGATCCGTGCCATGGGCGTGGGCATAGCCATAGACGACTTCGGCACCGGCTTTTCTTCGCTGAGCTACCTCTCCAGGCTGCCCGTGGACACGCTCAAGATTGATCGATCGTTTGTGCTCGATATGACTGTCTCGCAAGAGGGGCTTGCGCTGGTATCAACCATCATCACCCTCGCCCATGCATTAAAGCTCAAGGTGGTGGCCGAGGGAGTTGAAACCGAGGAGCAATTGCGTCTGCTGCGAATATTGAACTGCAACGAAATGCAGGGATTTTTATTCAGCAAGCCGCTGCCGAGCGAATCCTTCGAAACGAGATTCCTGGCTTCACCGCCGGCCGGCTGAACGACTCTGCTGGCCCACGCCGCGGCTGTCCGTTACGAGTAAAACAATTGTAAATGGAATAAGTGCTGTTTTCATAATCCCCTCGGGTAGATATATGATAATTGATTCGGCTCGACTACCTGACTGGGCTGGAGGTTAATACAATACGAAAAAATCAGGAAAATTCTACGTTGCCGCTGGCCTTGCGTACCGTCAGTTGTTGCACTGAAAACAAGGAGGCTCCTACAATCGTTAACTAACCCGCTTCGGCGGGTTTTTTTATTCCTAAAAGCCCCCTTGAAACGCACCCAGAATGCCATGACTTGATTCACGCAATATTGTTGAGAAATAACGGGGAGTTTTTTATTGCCTCTCCCGGGGCAGGTTATGGTTTTTTTTATGTAACGAAGAGATGGCTTTGCTTTGTAAATATCCAGATACAAGCTCATCAATAAAGGATTAAAAGGCACCTTCCAGACGGCAGCTGGAGCCGCACCGGGCCTCGTCCCGAGGCAATCCCATCGTGGCCAATCAAAATGACAAACGGATGCATCCGGTCAGGAATGATGGTGCTGACGCATTGCCACTTATAACACTTATAACACTTATAACATTGACAAATTGGTCACAGTTTCAAAAGCTTTTCTTGACAAGCGGTATGTTAACTTTATTCGCAATTCATTCCGGCTCTAATAATTCCATGTACCCATAAAGCTATCTTGCATGGGAAGCCGATAAGTCCAGGTAGCTAATTTTATTATAAGAGGGGTGTAACAATGTCGATCTCCAGTCTTCTCGTACCAGCAATACTCTTTTTTGCCCTTGGTATGTTCGCATGCATCATCAAGTCGGATCTGAAGTTTCCACCCGACATGCACAAGATGATCGTTATCTACTTGCTGATCGGGATTGGTCTGCATGGCGGCAAAGCGCTCGCCACTTCTAATATGGGTGATGCCCTTCCTGCCGTGTGGGCGGCGCTCGGGTTTGGCGTTGGCCTGCCTATCATTGCTTATATTATTTTGCGGGGCATCGGAAGGATCGACCCGCTGAACGCCGCAGCCATCTCGGCGCATTACGGTTCCGTGAGCGCGGGTACCTACATGACGGCGGTGGCATTCCTGGGCGGCATCGGCGTGACCTATGAAGCCTATCCCGTGATCATGCTGGCGATCATGGAATCTCCCGCGATCATGATCGGCCTGGTCCTGGCTGGCTATTCCCGGAAAATCATGGGGGGGGCGCAAAAGGGCGAAAAGGGAATGATGAAGCACCTGATGATCGAGGCCTTTACCAATGGCAGTATTCTGCTGCTGTTCGGCTCCATGGCGATCGGGGCGGCAGTGTCGGACACGAGCTACAAAAAAATCGAACCGTTCTTTGAAACAATCTTTATGGGCGCCTTATGCATATTCCTGGCCGATATGGGTATGGAAGCCGGGAAAAGGCTGTCGGAATTTAAGAAGGTAGGCGTCTTCCTGGTCGGTTTCGGCGTAGTGATGCCTTTGATCGGCGCTTTTTTCGGGATAATGGTAGGTCACTACTACCTCCAATACTCAATCGGCGGTGTCACCCTGGTAACGGTGCTGGCGGCCAGTTGTTCCTATATCGCGGTACCGCCGGCTATGCGTCTGGCGATACCCGAGGCCAACCCATCTTTCTATCTGACGCTGTCGCTCGGGTGTACTTTTCCGTTCAACGTGGTGATCGGAATCCCCCTGTATTATGCAGGTGCCCAGTATCTGGCCGGGCAGTAAGCAAGTTTCAGGACCATCAGTAATCCATTCAATTGCTAACCTACTCCTGGACCGGATTGAAGATATTCGGTCCAGGCTATCGCAGATAACCATTATCGAGGAAAGACCATGATTATGAGACCCGAAACGTTAATCTCAATGAACCGGATAGAAATTGTCGTAGACGAAGAGTCCCTGAGCGATTTGCTGGAGCTATGCCGGGAAGCTGGGGTGCGCGGCTACACAGTTATCAAGCAGGCGGGCGGACTCGGGTCGCGCGGTGAGCGGCGCCCCGATGATTATGCCCTGGAGGAAAAGAACGCTGTGGTGATTCTGGCTTGCGAGGAAAAGCAGGCGGAGAGAATTATTATGTCGCTTCGACCAAAATTGAAAGAGTTCGGCGGAATGTGCCTGATTTCCGATTGCCAGTGGGTCATAGGGCCCGCGGCCTCATACTGAGCTGCATGATGCATAGATCAATCCTGGGATCAAACTGAATCCCGGTTCATTCCCGGGGATTATTCAATTATTTAACTCGATTTGGGCATAAAAAATGGCTAGACCTGCTACGGGACGAGCGTTCGTCAAGGCTGCGAAGGAGCGAATCGCATCAGCCAAAACGGTTGATGCCCTGCGTGCCGCGCAGGCATTACTCCTTCCACTGGAGTTTGGGCTCTCGCTGGAACAGACGGCGACGATCATTGGATTATCCAAGAGCCGTACGGGAAAGCTCAGGACGCGTTTCAAGCTTATTGAAACGGGTGCTATACAAATCAGGGAAAAGAAAGATCTGCGGAATCACGCCCGGATGAGCCTCGACGAAGAGGCAAAATTCCTGGCACGTTTCGCTAACCAGATCAAGTTCTCAGATGTTTTTCCCATCGCGCAATTGAAAGCTGAGCTTGAACAATACATAGGCAGGCCCGTATCGGCCTCGACAGTTTATCAATTGCTCCGTCGCCATGGACTGTCAAAATCTGGCGTGCAACACCCAAGGGCTATCAAAGTCAAGCAAACATGGGAAAGATTGAACCAACAGAATAGGAGCCGCACCGTCAAGGAATGACGATGGAATATAGCGTCTTTTAACAAGTTCTCAGTAAAGGAGTAGTTGGAGCACTAGTGATCAACAAACTATCCGAAAGGAGCTCATCATGTACAACTTTGCTATTACTATCCTGGCGTTTGGCTTAACCTTCTCCAATTCATCTGTTTTGGCACAAACACCTTCGTCCGATAATACGGAGGATAAACCACGGGTTCCACAAAAACTCGCTGTTGTGGCCCCGACCTCAGAAATTTTTACAATGGGAGGCATTTCCGCAAAAGACAAACCCTCTGTCCCCTCCCCCGCCATGAGAAAAACTATGCCAATGCCAACCCTTATTCCACCTGTATGGCGTTGGATCAAATGGAGTTCGTACCAGTGCGATGTTGCATGGAACCAATCCTGCTCGGGCTCGGATACGATAGAAGCTCCCGCCGGATGGCAGGCTTGCAGGATAATCTATACTTTAGCCTATGAAGGTGGCCATCAAACGAGTAAGGGGTTTTCAGCGGAGAACTGGTATGCCGATGATCGGCAATCGCCAGATAGATTCCGCATTTACCGCGTTTCTATATCAGCCAGCGGTAGCGGCCTTTCGCATGATCAAACGGGTGCTAAAATTCGTTTAGAGAATCTAGGCATGGACTTGGTTCCCGCTGATACGGACAACGCTGGGCGATATGCAGCAGGTTGCCATATGCCACCTCATGAGTAACATCCTCCTAGGCTTTCGGATTTTATCCAATTTCACGGAACCCGTTTGACAGACGAGATGTGGTGCCTTATCCGCAATTCATTCCGGCTTTCCCATGATGCGTCTCGCATGGGAAAGCCGATGAGCCCATATAGCTAATTTTATTATAAGAGGAGCGTAACAATGTCAATCTCCAATTTTCGCGTACCCGAGTACTTTCTTTGCCCGGTATGTTCGCGTGCATCATCGAGTCAGATCTGAAATTTCCGCCCGATATAAACGAGATGATCGTTACCTATTTGCTGATCGGTGTGCGGTCATTGCTGAACGGTTTCCAATCTCGCAGCATATTTCCCATCTAAGGAGTTGATCATGCTACAACAGCAATTTCCCGAAAAAACTTTGTTTGGCGGTATCGCGTCTGTATTAATGCTTGGCTTATTAAGCATTCACGCTACTTCAGCGGACGCACTAGATTCCAATTACGCCAAATTCAACAAGAAAGGAGAACTGGTTCGTCCAACTCACTACCGAGAGTGGATTTTTGTAGGTGCGCCCGTTACACCCAATGACATGAACGACGGTAAGCCGGCATTTCCTGAGTTCCATAATGTCTATATTGATCCTGCCAGTTGGACGTATTGGAAAAGGACCGGGAAGTTCCGTGAAGGCACTATTTTTGTCCTGGAAATGGTCAGCGTTGGTGCCAAGAAATCAGTAAGTGGAAATGGATATTTTCAAGGGGAATTTCAGAGCATTGCGGCAGCGGTGAAGAGCAAAAAGCGCTTCCCCAATAGAACGGAAAATTGGGCCTATTTTGGCTTCGATGATAAACCAACAGCGGTGGCACAACCTGACGAAGCATGTGCAGCGTGCCACAAGGCGAGTGCTGCCGAAGATATGGTCTTTACTCAGCATTACCCGATATTGCGTGCGGGTAGGCCGGCGGAGAAATCTAAGACGCGGGGACTCGGTCAGGACAGTATCGATATCCAGCGCGGCAAGTAATTGCGGTTGAGGAGACTTCCGTCTTTTCAAAAGAAGACGACAGACAGACTAGGGCCTGTTAACACTTATTTCGCATCCGCGTTTTTTGTGCGCAACCCGAAGGGACGGGATGGATTTCATCCAGCCCTTCGTTACTCGCCGCTTACGGAGGCCTGCTCCGCCGCACGGCTCATGCCTCGTGCTGGATGAAGTCCGTCACCGTCGCGGGTGCGAAATAAGTGTTAACAGGCCCTAAGTGTTCCCCTTAGAAAAACTGCTTGACTAACCACGGATGAGGCAATCTGTCCGTAAAATGGGGAAAACCCATGCCGCGGGTAATTATTCTCGCGAAGAGATGGTGAGTTCAACCGATCGCTGCAACACTTTTAGCAAGTTTAACGCTTGGTGTTATAAATCCTAGCATTTTTCTTGGCCGTGTATTGAGCCTTAAAGCAATCGCATCCAGATCTTGTTGACTGTATCCGCATAAGTCGGTGCCTCTCGGAAAGTACTGGCGAAGCAGGCCGTTGGTATTTTCGTTTGTTCCCCGTTGCCATGGACTTCGCGGGTCGCAAAAATACATCTCCACATCGGTCGCAATCGTGAATTTCTTGTGCTGAGCCAGTTCACTGCCTCGATCCCATGTCAGGGAAGACATGACCCCCTCGGGCAGTTGTTTCACTTGCCGTACCAAAGCACCGACCACGCTTGCCGTATCCTTGCCCCCAACCTGGACAAGCATTACGAATCGGGAGCTCCGCTCGACCAAGGTGGCAATGTGACTATTTTTCGATCCCGACATCAGATCGCCTTCCCAATGGCCTGGAATAGACCGGTCTTCAACTTCTGCCGGACGTTCCCGTATTGATACGGCATCAATAATCTGTCCTCGTGGCTGACCTTCAGTGGTCGATCTTTTTCCGCATCGCATCATCCGTCTGCTACGAAGATGCGAGAGAGTTCCTTCTTCAAAACGCCATGAGCCTGAATAAACAAACTGCGGTAAATCGTTTCATGAGATATACGCATGCTTTTATCATGCGGGAATCCCAATTTAAGCCACCCCGCTATTTGCTCAGGGGACCAGTCCAAACTTAACTTGGCCGCCACCACGTTTTGCAGGCTATCGTTCATTCCCAGCCTGCACTGTTTAGGACGCCTGGCTTGATCCCAGGCCAGGGAATCTGCCTCAGACGCCCGGTATTTATTTCGACCTCCATTACGTGCAATTTCACGGCTCACCGTCGATGGCTCCCTTCCAATCATGTTTGCTATCTGCCGCATTGATGCGCTGACCGCCATGCCGCGGGAAATTTCTTCACGCTCAGCAAGACTGAGTGCCAAGCGTGAACGACAACATACTGCAGGAACAATTCCACCATTAGAGGAAATCACCCCATGCACCGATCCAGCATGTTTGCCTAAAGCACGCCCAATATCACTTAAAGATTGCCCATTCTTCCATCTACGCCACAATTCCGCTTTTTGACCCGCAGATAACCCTGGACGTCCCAATTGCGCCATAAAACACCTCCCAAATCTACATTAGATCAGATGGTGTTGCATTGACCAATTGAATGCACCATGCCTTTGTTTTTTAAATATCCAGGCACAAGCTCATCAATAAAGGATTAAAAGCACCCCCAGGCGGCAGCTGGGGCTGCACCGTGTGGAGTTGCCCCTATTAAACCGGACAGGATGCGGTTAGTAACTGGCTGCGGATGAATTGTCTTGGTGACTTCATCTTCAGCCCCTTGTGAGGATGGTATTCATTGTAGTCCTCGAACCATTGGTCAAGCAGTGCCATCACGGTTTGTGCATCGGGACGGTCATGCACATAGACATAATCCCGTTTGAAGGTCTTGACGAAGGCTGCGGCCATGCCGTTGGATTCGGGACTTCGGATCGGAGTGAAACAGCTGATGAATCCCATATCCTGGGCAAAAGCTCTTGTTTCTGTAGCGGTATAACAGCTGCCGTTGTCGCTGAGCCATTCCACCCTGTGCGGGAGTCTGTTAATGGTTCCGAAGCGCCGCTCGACGGATTCAATCATCAGATCGCGCACCATCTCCCCGGTAATGCCGCTGGTGGTGGCCACATGGCTGATGACCTCCCGATCGCAGCAGTCCAGCGCAAAGGCGACCCGCACCACCTGTTCATTCCAGCAGGCAATCTCGAACCCATCCGAGCACCAGCGCAGGTTGGAACGCAAGGTAATCACCTTGCCTTCATGCGACCGTTGCGGTTGCTTGCCGGCATGCCGGGTCAGCAGCAAACCATTCTGGCGCATGATGCGATAGACCCGCTTGTGATTGACCGCAGGCTTGCCCATCTCCTCCAGCCTGCGGTTCAGCAGGGCGCAAATCCTGCGATAACCGTAAGTCATGCGACAATCCACAAGCTCGCGGATCAAGAGCAACAACCAGGCATCATCGGCCTTGTAGTAGCGACCACTGGCTGACCGTGTTTTCGGCTTCATCCGTTCCACCAGATGGGATCGTGCCACGCCCATCGTGTCAGCAATGGCTTTCATAGGATATCGTCCTGTGGCAGCAAGGGCATGCGCGAGATCAGTTTTTTTCATGAGCAAACTTCACCGCTTCCGTGAGAATCTCGTTCTCCAGGGTCTTCTTGCCCAGCACCCGCTCCAGCTCTCGAATTCGCTTCTTCAGCTCCCGGACCTCGGCTGCGGACACCACCGCATCATCGCTGCGCACTGCTTCCTGCCCTCCTTCAACCATGAGCTTTCTCCAACGAAATAACAAGCTGGGAGCAATACCATATTTTCGCGCCACATACGAGACACTCATTCCCGGCAAGCGGGATTCTTCAACAGCTTTCAATTTCTCGCCCAGACTCCAGCGCCTGCGGCGCTCGACTCCGGTGGCGACTTCAATGCGATCAAAACCAGAAGCACTATGCATAGTACCAGGCTTATGCCTATCTCCTATTATCAGCGCATCCGTGTCCGGTTCAATTGGGGGCTACTACAATCCAATCGCGGCTCATCAAAATGACAAACGGATGCATCCGATCAGGAATGATGGTGTTGACGCATTGCCACTTATAACATTTATAACATTGACAAATTAGTCACAGTTTCAAAAGCTTTTCTTGACAAGTGGTATGTTAACTTTATCCGCAATTCATTCCGGCTCTAATAATTCCATGTACCCATAAAACTATCTTGCATGGGAAGCCGATAAGTCCAGGTAGTTAATTTTATTATAAGAGGAGTGTAACAATGTCGATCTCCAGTCTTCTCGTACCAGCAATACTCTTTTTTGCCCTTGGTATGTTCGCATGCATCATCAAGTCGGATTAGCCACAGTTTCAAAAGCTTTTCTTGACAAGTGGTATGTTAACTTTATTCGCAATTCATTCCGGCTCTAATAATTCCATGTACCCATAAAGCTATCTTGCATGGGAAGCCGATAAGTCCAGGTAGCTAATTTTATTATAAGAGGAGTGTAACAATGTCGATCTCCAGTCTTCTCGTACCAGCAATACTCTTTTTTGCCCTTGGTATGTTCGCATGCATCATCAAGTCGGATCTGAAGTTTCCACCCGACATGCACAAGATGATCGTTATCTACTTGCTGATCGGGATTGGTCTGCATGGCGGCAAGGCGCTCGCCACTTCAAATATGGGTGATGCCCTTCCTGCCGTGTGGGCGGCGCTCGGGTTTGGCGTTGGCCTGCCTATCATTGCTTATATTATTTTGCGGGGCATCGGAAGGATCGACCCGCTGAACGCCGCAGCCATCTCGGCGCATTACGGTTCCGTGAGCGCGGGTACCTACATGACGGCGGTGGCATTCCTGGGCGGCATCGGCGTGACCTATGAAGCCTATCCCGTGATCATGCTGGCGATCATGGAATCTCCCGCGATCATGATCGGCCTGGTCCTGGCTGGCTATTCCCGGAAAATCATGGGGGGGGCGCAAAAGGGCGAAAAGGGAATGATGAAGCACCTGATGATCGAGGCCTTTACCAATGGCAGTATTCTGCTGCTGTTCGGCTCCATGGCGATCGGGGCGGCAGTGTCGGACACGAGCTACAAAAAAATCGAACCGTTCTTTGAAACAATCTTTATGGGCGCCTTATGCATATTCCTGGCCGATATGGGTATGGAAGCCGGGAAAAGGCTGTCGGAATTTAAGAAGGTAGGCGTCTTCCTGGTCGGTTTCGGCGTAGTGATGCCTTTGATCGGCGCTTTTTTCGGGATAATGGTAGGTCACTACTACCTCCAATACTCAATCGGCGGTGTCACCCTGGTAACGGTGCTGGCGGCCAGTTGTTCCTATATCGCGGTACCGCCGGCTATGCGTCTGGCGATACCCGAGGCCAACCCATCTTTCTATCTGACGCTGTCGCTCGGGTGTACTTTTCCGTTCAACGTGGTGATCGGAATCCCCCTGTATTATGCAGGTGCCCAGTATCTGGCCGGGACCTGATGCTACCGGACTGATTTCAAATCCCTGACTATATGCAAACATCTTAGAGGAAAAATCATGACGTTAAGAGCAGACATTTTTATTTCCATGAAACGGATTGAGATTGTTGTGGATGAAGAATCGCTGGAAGAGCTCATCGACTTGTGCCAGGAAGCCCAGATACGCGGCTATACAGTCATCAAAAAAGCGGGCGGCCTGGGATCCCGCGGAGAACGCAACCCCGAAGACTATTCTCTTGAGGAAGAGAATGCCGTGATGGTTGTAGCCTGCGGGGAAGAACAGGCGGAGAGGCTCATCATGCTGCTTCGCCCCAAGTTGAAAGACTGGGGAGGAATGTGCCTGGTTTCCGATTGCCAGTGGGTCATAGGACCAGCGGCCTCATACTAGGGCCTGTTAACGCTTATTTCGCACCCGCAACGGCGATAGATTTCATCCAGCACGAGGCATGAGCCGCGCGGCGGAGCAGGCCTCTGTAAGCGGCGAGTAACGAAGGGCTGGATGAAATCCGTCCCGTCCCTTCGGGTTACTCACAAAAAAACGCTGTATCTTGAATCCTTCTGAGATAGGCACGCGTCAATCGCAATACATTTTCCACACCCAGCACTTTCAGACTGTTTTCCAGCCTTCGGTCTATCTCCGCAAAACCGATGAGACAGGAAGTGTCGCCAGAACGATATCCAGCTCGTCATCTCTCTTGCGCGTGAAATCACATACGCCACTGAACTGAGGCTGCTTCCTGGCGTAATGATTGGCAAGCTTCGCCAACTATCAGCAAACGTCTTCGTTGACATCTATTCCAGGTGAGCCGCTGCCAGACTCCACACGACCAGACGCCTATTATTGCAGCCGATCTGCTCAATGATCAGGTGCTACCTTTCTTCGCAGAACAGGGCATGGGCCTGATCCACTCCCGAACGGATAGGGACCGGGTACTGCGGTAAACCGAAGGCTCATGATTATCAGCTCTCCCTGGCCTTGAATGATATTGAACACCCCCACCACCTCAGGTTTCTCCGAGCTACTATGTATAATATTTTCATCAGCTATTCAGCCAAAGACGAATGATCGCGAATATTGTTCATAGGATGGAGGCCATTCGGTGTCGCAGGTGAAATTAAGCAGCAAGCTCGATCGCCCGGTCGATAACGACTACGATCATATGCTCGGCCCGGAGAATGCTGAAATCACTCTCGTGGAGTATGGGAGCTACGCGTGCCCGCATTGCCGGGCTGCGAATGAAAGGATCGCTCAGGTTCGGGATCAGTTGGGTGATCGCCTTCGTTACGTCTTCCGGCACTACCCATTAACTGGAAGCGATATTGCTCGCAGGGCTGCCGAGTTGGTGGAGCATGCGAAAGACACTAAAGCCTTCTGGGACGCGCACATCGCGTTGATGACACGTTCGGAAGCGTTGACGGAAGAGGATTTGATTGCCGTTGCCAGCGATCTGGACGTGCCTCTGCCTGACGTTGGTGAGGCTAGCGAAGCCGACGAGCGTGCCAAGGCGCGCATCCAGGCCGACGTAAAGAGCGCCCAGGTCAGCCACGCCTTGGTCACACCGACGTTCTTTATCAATGGTCGCCGCTATGATGGCCCTTGGGATGAAAGTTCTTTCACCGACGCGATGCTCGGTGGCCCCAGCCAAAGATTGCAGGGCTTGGCGCTCGACTTCGCCGGTTGGGCGCCTTCGGCGGGCGTCCTGCTTCTGCTGGCGACGATACTCGCCGTGGCATTGACAAATTCCAGTCTTGATGCCGGCTTCCTGGCGTTGTGGGAACAGTATCTGAGTATTTCAATCGGCGGTGCCGAGTTCAAGATGTCCTTGCTCCACTGGATCAACGATGGCTTGCTGACAATCTTCTTTCTGGTCGTGGGACTGGAAATCAAACGCGAATTTACCGTCGGCCGCCTCGCCAGTATACGATCGGGAGCCCTGCCGGTTGCTGCGGCTGTCGGCGGCATGGTGGTGCCGGCGATCCTTTATGTGCTGCTGACACCCGCAGGAGCCTGGTCGCACGGGTGGGGCGTTCCGATGGCCACAGACACGGCGTTCGCCGTGGCGCTGATCGTGATGATGGGAAACCGCGTACCGGCCGAGCTGCGCGTCTTCCTGACGGCGGCGGCTATCGTCGACGACATCGGTGCAATCATCGTTGTAGCAATCTTCTACTCCGGCACAATAAACTTCGGCTATCTCGCGGGCGCCGCGGCCACTGTTGCGGCGCTGGTTCTCCTCAACCGCATCCGCGTCTATAACGTCACGCCCTACGTCCTTCTGGGCGTCGTGCTCTGGGCCTGCGTGCTCGCAAGCGGACTCCACGCCACCATAGCGGGCGTGATCCTGGCGCTGTTCATTCCGACGAGGCCGCCCCCGAATCTGACGGCGTTGATGGTCCAAGCAGACGCGATCCTGACTACCGAAGCACAACGTAGCGGCGAGGTGCTGCGGCACGGTCCTTCTCTTCCGGCTATTCGAGCGCTCGACGCCATCCACGATCGCCTGGAATCGCCAGCCGATCGCCTGCTGCGAAACGCTGGCGGCCGTTCGAGCTACGTTGTGCTGCCGCTGTTCGCCTTGGCTAATGCAGGAGTCGCGCTTACGGCGGATGCCCTCACCGCCCATGAACCTCTTATGCTTGCGATTATCGTAGCATTGGTGATCGGCAAGCCCCTGGGATTGGTGTCGGCATCGGCGATTGCAGTGCGGCTCGGAATCGCCACCAAGCCTGACGAATATTCATGGCGGCAATTAATCGGAGCCGGCGCACTGGCCGGGATCGGTTTCACTATGTCGCTGTTTATCGCCAGCCAGGCATTCCCGGCAGAGAGCGATTTCGCTGCGGCCAAGATCGCGGTATTTGCCGCTTCAATAGTATCTGCGATCCTCGGCGTGGCTATCTTGTGGAACGCGGACAGGCGGCGCGGACGAGGCAGCCCCTAGATTATACGATTTGGATTGTGTTGGTTCAAGCATGACTCTTCCCTTCAGCCTGATTCCTTGTTGGGGTCAGCAAAGCGGTGTCAGCCCGAATTGCTGCAGAAGAGAAAAGAAATTCGCAGCTCCTTCGTGATCGGTGATTTCTCGTTGCGAATGCACATGACGTTTACTGTCTCGAAGTGAATTCTCCGCCCAGTCGATGCCAATCCCCAAAATATCCCTTTGTACTTTTGAAACAATCAAACCATGATAAATCCTGCGCCGGTACTGATCCAATATTTAATGGTTCCCTTAAAGGGGAATTTCCAAGCATGATTTCCACTTTAATCTGGTATGAAATATCTGAAGCACGTTAGTGCTGCTGGATATTTCATGGGTCACTAAACGCATGAAACGGGGACATGAGGCAGTAAAGGCCATGACTGCAATTATTCAAATACAAGAAGGCAAAGATGAACCTATAATGTTCTTATGACCCAACAAAATTAGCGGTTCATGATTTTCCAGAAGGCGCAAGATCATAGTCAAGCGGATTTCGCCATCGTCCTGACGAAATGGACGGTTTGATCGATTGAGAAATATTGAGCATGGAGGTTGTATGCTTCGTACGCATCTCGATAGCATTCGCGAGATCACACCTTCTGCGAATGGCTGTGAGGCTTGTCTGAAGACCGGAGACTCATGGGCGCTTCTTCACGCGTGCCGCCAGTGTGGTCACATCGGTTACTGTGATAGCTCGATCAACATAAACAGGCACGCGACCAGGCCTTATCATGCGACAGGCCATCCGGTCATGGCATCCTGCGATCCCCGGAAGCCGTGGGGCTGGCGCTACATCGACCAGGAGATGCTCGATTTCAGCGGCCACCAAACCATACACCGCCATGCTTCATCGGTTGCTTTCGAGGATCGCAAATGGTGATGAACGAGGCCTTTGACAGTTTGCTCTCGCCAGCGTCTGGCCAGATGGACGATGTTCCAACCAGTACGATGGATTTTCCATTGCCTCCAAGCCTGGAATCGCGCCGCGGGCAGATGTTTCCCAAACTTTCCCCCGCAGAAACTAATCGGCTACTGCGTTTTGGCACGGTGCGCACCTGGCAGCCCGGTGAAATATTATTCGATCCCTCCAGGCCCGGAGTGGGCATGTTCGTTTTGCTGAGCGGGCGCATCCTGATTACGCGCAAAAATGGCCTGGGCATCGAGATTCCCATCATTGAAAGTGGGCCGGGCCACTTCACGGGCGAAGTCGGCCAGCTTTCAGGCCGTCCCCCGCTTGCCTATGGACGGGCTCTTGAAGTCGTTGAAGCACTGGTGATCGATCCGCCTTCCTTGCGCGCAGTGGTCGTGGCCGAGGCTGAGCTCGGGGAACGTATCATGAGAGCCATGATCCTGCGGCGCTTGGGATTGATCGAAACTGGCGGAGGCGGTCCGCTACTGATTGGTACCCCCGGCGGCGCAGGCATGGTGCGGCTACAGGGATTTCTTTCAAGGAATGGTCATCCTCATCTTGCATTGGATCCGGCACAGGATAGCGTCGCGGAAGACGTGATGAAGCTCCACCAACCGCGTCCAGACGAATTGCCACTGGTTGTTTGTCCCGATGGAACGGTCCTTAAGTGTCCCACCGAAAGGGAGCTTGCGCATCACCTCGGTTTGTACATCGAGCTGGATCCTGACCGTGTCTACGACGTTGCGATCGCTGGCGCCGGCCCCGCCGGCCTTGCCTGTGCGGTATATGCCGCATCGGAAGGGCTTTCCGTGCTTGTACTCGACACTCATGCGTTCGGCGGTCAGGCGGGCGCGAGCGCGAGAATCGAAAATTACCTCGGTTTCCCGACCGGCATCTCCGGTCAGGCGCTCGCCGGACGCGCTTATGTTCAAGCGCTGAAATTCGGTGCTGAAATGGTGGTGCCCGTCGAAGTGACATCACTCGATTGCACAGGCTTCCCTCACGCACTCCAACTGGATTGTGGCGCACGGGTTTCGGCAAAAGCCGTGGTTATCGCGACAGGTGCAAAGTATCGGCATCCCGCCATACCCGAACTTGAGAAATACGAAGGTCGCGGCGTCTATTACTGGGCTTCGCCGATCGAGGCAGGGCTATGCCGGCAGGAAGAAGTAGTGCTCGTGGGTGGCGGCAATGCAGCCGGACAGGCAATTGTATTCCTGGCAAGCCACGCGGCGCACGTGCATCATTTGATTCGTGGAGCCGATCTGGCAAAAAGCATGTCGACATATCTTATTAACCGTATCGGGTCGCTGCCGAACGTTACCTTACATAGGGAATCCGAGATCGTTGCAATCGAAGGCTGCGAAGAAGGGGTGAGCGCCGTTCATTGGCGCCATCGCCAAAACGGCAGCATGCAGACGAAATCAACCCGGCGCATTTTCGTGTTCGTGGGGGCCGATCCGAACACCGGCTGGCTTGAGAATTGCGGCGTGAAATTAAATGACAAAGGTTTTGTCTGCACCGGCCTGGACCTCTCGCCTGCCGACCATACGCAGTCTGCGCATTCGAAAAACGGCCGCCAACCCCTACCGCTCGAAACTTCGGTACCAGGGGTATTCGCGATCGGCGATGCGCGTGCCAGCTCAACCAAACGTGTCGCTGCCGCTGTGGGTGAAGGTGCCGCAGTGGTCGACCAGCTGCATGCCTTGCTTACATTGCATTAAGCTGTTCCGGTGCAAACGATGGACCAGACGGAGGAGCCAATATAGCTCGATAACGGTAAGCTCTGCGCATTCCTGGGTGAAGAACCCCATGCTCCGCTCGACGAGGCTGTCTCAACCGTACTGAAAACACTTAATATCACCGCTGCCTGAGTGCGTGAAGACCGCGGTGTTTAGGAGAGCAGAGAGTAATCCGGGTTTACGCTACGCTGGCGACCGCAAAGAAATTCATTGGGCTGGGTGCCCCCTGTCGCGATTGGTGTTGAATGCTGGTTGACGCTGTTTCAAATGCAGGTCGTTATAGCTATCTCACTTTATATAGGGTATTTGCTGCGGCATCTGCTGTGACTGGGGCCGCTGCGGATGCTGTAACCGTTGCTTCTTCTGATCCATCAACTGCTCCTGATGTTGCTGTTGCATCTGCTGCGATTTTTGCTGCTTCAGCAGATATTCATTGCTTTGATCAATCATATTCTGTTGCCGTTGCTCCAGTGTTTGGCCAGATTCCTGGGCAAATGCTGCTGACGATATGAGTAAAACAAGCGTAGCCGAAAGAAGTGCTGTTTTCATAATTCCCTCCGATAATATTTAATCCCCAGCTGATGATAATTGATTCAGCTTGACTGCGGTACTCCTCCCGATTTTAGCCTTGGCGGGTTCAGAAATAGTGTCCAGGCGACCATTGCGAACTTCTGACAGGGTGTCATTCCGCCGATGATACTCGGTCTTTCCGCATTGTAAGCCCACAGCCATTGCGTAGCGATTTTCTGCGCATGTGCCATGGATTCGAAGATCCTGACATCCAGCCATTCGTGCCGGACGGTGCGATTGAATCGTTCCACATAATACGACCAAACCCGCTTTGTCTTTGCATTTGGACAATTCGAGAAATAAATTTGACTATAAAAGAAACACTGCTATGAATAAATTGAGAGGGAGGCTTAAGGGATGTGAGTTGTTCCAATTCATGCCATTCGACTTTCAAGCACTAATTGCCGGAACTAATCCGCGCCTTAGTTAAACCAACAGGGGGTAATTATCATGAAACAGATTCGCATAATCGGAGTCTTGTCCGTTTTGGCAGGTCTATGGATTGGGGTTGGCACGGTTGAGACTATTTCCACAGCCCAGGCGGAAACAACAAAACCTGTGAAGACAATCAAAACCGAGTATCAATATGCCGCAAAAGTCGTCTGTTCGCTATTGCTGCCACATCAGGACGGCACTTTGGCAAGAGGCACCTATCGCACGACCATCAATATACACAATCCCACCAACAAGCAGATCACTGTTGCCGCCAAGGTGGCGCTTGCCACACAGTTTGGCTCCGAACCAGGCCCCTTCGGCGTTACGCCATTCAAGGAGGCCGTTCTCCAGCCGGATGGGGCGGTTGGCATGAGCTGTTTTGACGTCGCCGGCTACTTTTGTCCGATCGACGGGGTTTGTGTTGATTTCGCGTTCCTGGAGGGGTTTCTGGTTATAAAAAGTCCTGTACCCTTGGATGTTGTCGGTGTATATACCGCCCGCCACACGGATGGAGACGTCGAGTCCATTGACGTCGAAACGGTGCAACCCAAGCAAGTTCGCGAGGCGGTTAAGGTGGGATCAACAGAGACCACTAAACCGGGTGGTGGGAAACGTGTCGATTATCCGCCCAAAGGAAGCCCTGCTTACGGCGATAAGGAACCTAAACAAATGTGCGGCGGAATAGCGGGATTCCCCTGCCCTGCGGGTAAGACTTGTGTGGATGATCCCTCAGACAATTGCGATCCGACCCGAGGTGGCGCCGACTGCAGCGGTATTTGTGTGAAATAACGGCACATGGATGTAGGAAGAGTTCTTGTTTTTGTGGGGGAACGCAACGCCTATGGCTGATCTTGCGGTCGATGGAGCAATGAAGCTGTTGACCGCGGGCGAAAAAATGCGACGGGTGTTGCGTCCCACAACCTGGGAATCAAATTTGAATGAGTGAGACAAGACCTCAACTGAATCCCTACATCATTGATACGACTTTGAGAGAAGGCGTCCAGGCTCCCGGTGTCCGGTTTGGCGAGGAAGAAAGCGCGGAAATCGCACATGCGCTCGTGTTTCTGGGTATCGACATGGTTGAGTGCGGACATCCCATAGCCAGTGATGCGGAGGCTCGCCGGGTGCGCGCAACCGTCGCCGCCTGCGGAGCAGTTCCGGTACTTGCACACGCACGTGCTCGTTGCGAGGACATCGACAGTGTCAAGGCCACTGGCGCCCGGTGGGTCGGTATTTTCGCGGGTGTCAACTCGATATCGAGGAACAGTCGCATCCGTTTTGAACGGCCCATACCCGAAGTGCTCAGCACGGCCGTCGGCCACGCCAAGAACATCGGATTAAAAGTTCGATTCACGATCGAGGATGGAAGCCGCACACCTTGGTCCGAATTGGTGGAAGGATACCGCGCTGCGCTTGACGCGGGAGCGGACCGTTTGTGTTTTGCCGACACGGTTGGTCTCCTCTGTCCCTGGGAAGTGGAAGACCTGATCGGGAGATTGAGCCGCGAATTCGCCGGCCATGACTTGGAGGTACATTTCCACAATGATCGGGGGATGGCCATTGCTAACGCTCTCAGCGCGGTGCGGGCCGGTGCCCGCTGGATTTCCTCTTCGGTCAACGGCATTGGCGAGCGCTGTGGAATCCCGGACACGCTTACTCTATTGGCAAATCTGGATGTTCTAAAATGGCGCCGCCTGCGGAATGGCCATGCACTTCCGCACGTTAGCAAACTGGTCCAGGCTCATTCACGACTCGTGGTTGATCGCTGGCACCCAATCACGGGAACAAACGCGTTTACCCACGTCGCCAAGCTACATCGGCGCGCAGTAGCTAGCGATGAGCAGGCCTATGCCTGGACCGTTCCCGAAACTATCGGACGCCTGAATTCCACGGCTCCTGAAATCCTGCCGTCCGCGCGGGAGCAACTCATTAACCATCCGCAAGTGGTGTCCGCCACGGGATTACAGCCTAATCGGCGAGGACCTGGCGATCGCTACCTGATGCTTGATAACAGTGTTGTACCGGATGCGCGTCAATACTGCATCGTCCGGCGCATACCCGAGATGGACGACTATGGGGAAAGGCACATCGATGTTCACCGGCACTGCGTCGATAGCGTTTTTCTATTCATCGGAAATGATCCGGACTTGAAAGGGTTAACAGTAGAGGTGCGCTTAGGCGCTGATACGTTCGTTGTCGAAAGTCCGGGTAGTGTTTTTATCCCGTCCGGACTCTTGCACAGCTATCGCATGCTGGCTGGCGCTGGCCTATTTATCAACCATGTGCAAGCGGGAGATTACACTTCGAGTCTGCTCGACTCAGCGATCTTCCGAAACAGCCCTGGCATGCCGATAGAGCCTGTATTGAATGCTGGGTGATTTTTGGAGCCGATGAAAATTGACCGGGATATCCCGACCAATTCATTCCTAGTGCCCAGGACGCGAGCACACTTGTCTACTACTCTTTCTTAATCTTTATTTGATTCACGACCTTCGTAACCCCTTCGACAGAGTGCGCGACCGAATGCGCTTTATCCTTTTCAGCCTGACTTTTGGTTGTGCCGCCCAAGACCACTACACCATTCTTATCGGTATCAACCGAGATATGCATCGAGCTGAGATCCTTTTCGGTCGCAAGCTTGGTTTTGATCTTGCTGGTGATTACCGAATCCTTAACATATTCGCCCACACTGGAATCTGAATCTTTATCTGCGGAGAAGCTTGCAATAGGCGTCAGAAATGCGCCAATCATAAACACAGTTGCCAGAAATTTAATTGTTTTCATGAGTTTCTCCTTTGGAGGTTGATGAGTCGACAGGATGCAGCTTCTCTCGGCCCCGGTCTGTTCGGTTCCATACAAAGCTGAGCCTTATCTAATGCTCTATCTGGCACTATTCAAACTTGATCTTTCGAGCGGTAGCCCGACAAACAATATTGATGTGTCAACACTTACGGTGCAGGTTAAAGAGGCTGCGTAAGGCTGCTGCCTATGACTGCTTATGGTCCGCCTGTTTCGCTTCTGCGAAGGCCCCCACCATCCCTTCAGGTGTACCTCGGTACAATAGACAAGCTCATCCGTAATAGCGATAATTGTTGTCATTTCTCGGAACGAGTCATGACATATAATTTATTCATTTCGTTTGATCTGAGCAGCCCAGATCAGAACTACGACGAGGTAAAGAATAAAATAAAATCCTTGGGAGCCTCGTATCAGTTCCAGCGCGCACTCTTTTACCTGAACACAGCCATTAAACCTGCGGACATCTACTCGATGCTTATGTCCATTATGGGATCGACTGACAAACTCGCCGTCATTGATGCCAAAGATGGGCTGGTCAGTACCTGGGATGGGCCTCCTCTAGATGCTATCAATGATTTGTGGAACCCCACTTAAACAGGCTTTATCGACTTTAGCTGGAAAGAAGCCAATGGACCGGTTTAAATACCCGCACTGATTCTCTGATGTACTTCAGGCTAGTATCCACTACTCTGAGTTCTGTAAAACTCCTTGAGCAGCGAAGCATGCAATGCAATAAAAGGGACGATAGGGCAAGTCCTCGTGTCGCCCTGAAAAGGGTGCTACTAACAAGGGAGAGAACATGGCAAATCAGCGCGCAACTACCAAGGAACCGGAATCTTCACATGGAACGGTTGAATAAGCAGTTGAATAAATAATGAGCGGATTTAATCGCTTCCAACCCGCTTCGGCGGGTTTTTCATTGAGGAACTTTTCGGCGAATAGCTCCTCTTATAAGTATGCGCCTTTCCTCCTTTGTGGCGCCTGCCCGGCAGCCCTCTCCCTGTATCTCTGCCGGGCTTTTCATTGCTAATTATTAGTTCATCCGTATCATAGCAAATTGTAACAAACCCGTATTCCTGCGGGTGTCACGCCTTGACAGAGTGACACCCCCGGCCCGGAAACTGTGCCGGGTTTTATTGTCACAAAAATGCAATCTCATTGTGAGATTATTGACTCAGGCGGCTATCCCTATTCTGTAGAAGCCGACTGACATTTATTACCCCCTTGATAGATGTCTTCAGCCCGGTGATCCCTCCACCGGGCTTCTTCATGCCCTCCACATTCGTGAGTGTATTCACCCTCAAGCTATTTTGACTGCCTTGACCGCTGTCCAGCATCGATAGCGGTTCTTTGCTTTCCGCCAGCCATAGTGTCCCAGGTCGGGAGCAGCGGAAAGCCACCTTGTATGCACTTGGGATTCGAGCACGGAATTGCTTGGGGAATGTTGGTTTCCGTATGCTGAGCGATGCGTTGAGATCTCTCTTACTCATCTCCCGACTGTTTTCATCGGAAATCTAAAAATCCTGCCCGGTTCTTGGGATCCGTGTCCCTTTCGGCAAATCGTAGGCGTTTTAGAAATTCAGTCAATTCAGCAGACTCAGCAGATAACTTCTCAAAAATCATGATGTAACCCCAGCAGCCATCAGATGGGGAATCACTCCTTTCAGAAACGAGAATTTTTGAAAGTGGAGGATGAGACGCGGTTGCTTATGATCCAAAAGGGTGGCAGGGCGGGTAGGCTTACCTAGCTCTTAACTCTATTCTTTCCTCTCCCGTTATCAAGCCAGCAATCGCTTGCTTTAAAGCCCACTTCTTTTATGTGCGAAGTAGCAATATGGTAGCAATAGGATAAATGCTTTGCTCCATACTAATCATAACGCTTTGATTATTTGGTAGCGAATCCCAGATTCGAACTGGGGACCAACGGATTATGATTCCGCTGCTCTAACCACTGAGCTAATTCGCCACGTGTAAGACCATCCAAGGGGTTGGCATTGTGCCTTCAGAGACCTACTCTGTCAAGATTTACAAGGGTTTGCATGAGCTTTACATAAGACTTCAGGAAGCCCGGAAAGGTTCTAAATGACTGATTCTAGCTAACCTGTAGATTTAAACCGGCATAAAGAGTCCGTCATTTCTGTTGAATCAAATTGGGAAAGTGACATACCTTAGCCGGCGTCTTAAAACCGGCTGTATAATGCCCTCATGAAATTCGATGTCGTGATTGTTGGCGGCGGACTGGTTGGGGCAAGCTTGGCGCTTGCACTCAAGGATAGCGGTCTCAAAATCGCATTGGTGGAGTCGCGTCTGCCAACTCCTCTTCCCGCTGACGACAGCTGGGACAGCAGAGTTTATGCAATCAGTCCTGGGAGCGCCAAATTTCTGCAAGCCTTTGGCGTGTGGCAAGCGCTCGACGAGGATCGGATTACGCCGGTTTATAAAATGGCGGTATTCGGCGATGATAGCGCCGCACGCCTTGATTTCAGCGCCTACGATATCGGATTGACGGAACTGGCTTTCATTGTGGAAAATCGCCAGCTCCAGACCGCTGTGTGGAATGCGCTTAAGCGCCAGAAAAAACATGTCAAGATATTCTGCCCCGCAGAGTGTGCTTCGATAACCTGGAACGAGTCTCACGCCGATTTACATCTGGCGGATGGCAATGTCCTGCAAGCGGCATTGATTGTGGGTGCGGATGGCCTGAATTCCTGGGTGCGGGAACAGGCGGAGATCGGGGTCGTGCGGCATTCCTATCAACAGATAGGGGTAGTGGCCAATTTCAACGCGGAACAAAACCACCGTAATGTCGCTCACCAATGGTTCCGGCGGGATGGCGTGCTGGCACTACTGCCATTGCCGGAGACGCTGGTATCCATGGTATGGTCGGCAAATGAGGAGCGGGCTCGCGCGTTGCTCGATTTATCCGAAACGGAATTGTGTCACCAGGTTACCCAGGCTTCCTGCCGTGCATTAGGTGAGCTGCAGCTTGTTACGCGGCCCGCCGCTTTTCCGCTGAATTTCGTGCACGTAAAGAAACTGGTACAGCCGCGTCTTGCCCTCATCGGCGATGCCGCCCACGGCATCCATCCTCTTGCCGGGCAAGGTGTTAATCTGGGGTTGCGTGATGCGCGCGAACTGGCCGCAACGATCATTGCACGCGGGCTGGAATCAGATTGCGGCGATTATTTGCTGCTGCGCCGCTATGAGCGTGCACGCAAGGAAGACATTCTGGCAATGGAACTTGCCACCGATGGACTGCAGAAATTATTCAACAACACTAACCCGACGCTGGTTCGTTGGCGTAACCTGGGACTGGAAATCACCAATCGCTTACCCCTGCTGAAAGACCGATTGATACAGCATGCGTTGAGTTGAAGCTGATCCAGCAAGTCGGAAATTTGACAACAAGCACGGCGAGACGCCGCGATATTTACTTGAACTGGAGTGACCCACATCATGCGCTTGAAGCTCACTTTTCCCGCCTTATTGCTATGCATCCTTTCTGGCGCGGCTCTGGCCGATGAAGCCACCGTAAAAAAGGAGGTTGGGACACATTTTCCCGGTGAGAAAATTGAAAGCGTTAAAAAAACCCCCTATTTCGGATTATATGAAGTTGTGGTTGGGGGTGAAATACTCTATACCGACGAAAAAGCGACCTACTTCTTTTTTGGTCATGTGGTTGATCCCCAAACCAGGCAGAGTCTGACCAGCGAACGCTTGCAGCAGATAAAGGATGCCCGGCGGATAAGTATTGATTCCCTCCCGCTCGATCATGCGATTAAAACGGTCAAGGGCAACGGAAAACGCAGACTGGCAGTTTTTTCCGATCCGAATTGCCCTTATTGCAAGCGTTTGGAAAAGGAATTGACCAAGATCACCGATGTGACCATTTATACCCTGCTCTACCCCATACTTAATGGTTCATTACCCACTGCCACTTCGATATGGTGTTCCACTAACCGCCTCAAGGCATGGGATGACTTCATGCTGAGAGATATCGCTCCAACCGGAAAAAATTGTGAAACGCCCCTTGAGACACTTGTTCAAGCGGGTAAGAAAAACGGTATCAATGGTACCCCGACGTTGATCTTTGCCGATGGCTCGATCATACCCGGAATGATAACTGCTGATACGATAGAAAAGAAATTAAGCGGGGGAGCCGCCGCAAAATAACAAATGTACTGGCTTGCGGACAACCCCTGTGGAGAGGTCAACACATTTTTACCCGGATAATCCGAGTTTAACGTGTCTGGACTTGCGGGACATAACCGGTGGGCATTAATACCCACATTCTGCCGCTCTGTCTCATCTTCCCCGCCTGATCTCCGGCCTCCGGACCAAAGCCCCAGAAGAAATCGGCACGTACGTTTCCCTTGATGGCGCCACCCGTGTCCTGCGCCACCATCAACCGATGAAGCTGTTTGTCGGTATTTGGCCAGGTCGTGGCAAGAAACACCGGCGCTCCCTGGGGTACTGCGCGAGGATCGATGGCGAGACTCCTGCCCGCGGTCAGGGGTACGCCGAGCGAACCCAAGGGTCCCGGCACCCCCGCAGGTAGTTCCCGGAAAAAAACAAAGCTCGAATTCTGATATAACAACTCATTCAATCTGGCCGGATTTTTCTGGCCCCATGCCTTGATCCCCTGCATGGAAGCTTTTTCCAGGGGCAATTCCCCGCGCTCCACCAGCAACCGTCCAACGGATTTGTAGGGATGACCATTTTGATCGGAATAACCAACACGCACGATCTCGCCATTCTCAAGCGCAACCCGGCCCGAGCCCTGAATCTGCAGGAAGAATAAATCAATCGCATCATCCACCCACAAAAGCTCCTTTCCCTGCAATGACGCCGGGTTTCTCTCTATTTCGGCGCGGCTGTAATACGGTACCACCTTACGTCCTTGCAAACGTCCGCGCAACCGCATATTCTTGAGCTCGGGATAAACCTCGCCTAAATCAATCACGAGAAGCTCATCGGGCGTGGTATAAAGTGGAAAACGGTAACGCTTCGACTGCTTGCGACTGCCTTTCAACAAGGGTTCATAATAGCCGGTGATCAAGCCGTCACCGCTGCCATCGGCATTCAATACCTGGTGTGGCACAAAACGGCTCTCGAAGAATTGCCGTAGCGCGGCGCTATCCTGCCCCCGCATGGTATCAGCCTGAGAGCAGGTTTCCTGCCATAGCGGCTGATTTTTCAGGACGGCGCAGCTTCGAAGGAATGCATCCAATGCGGGTAGAATATCGTCATCCGTCCAGCCCGTCAGCGCATTCCAGTCAGTGGGTTTGAGCACGGTCATGGGAAGCGAGGCCGGCGGAACCGTGAACGCTGCTGGTTTTTCCGGAACAACGGGAACGCTCGTGCGCATGGTCGTACAGGCATTGAGTAGCAGCAACGAAGCGATGACAAGAAAACTTAATTGGTTTTTCATTGAATTTTAGTTAAAGTTGCATTTAACGAATATACATCATGCCGGACCCTATGTGGATACTACTACTAGAAGCGGGCGTAGCGTTATCGCTACTGATTCTCATCGTCTGGTGGACCCGGCCGCGAAAAAAAGATGACGAAAAAAAAGACGATGAATCCAACTGATGCGGCAGCGAACGCGGTACGATTCGACAAGTCATTTGGCAGAATACGCATCTTGATAGAATGGTTTTGTACAAAGGGACAAAAGGGGAGATCACAATGAAATACCAAAGCTTTCAAGAATTCTGCGCCTACATAGCCGAGCACAATCCCGGTCAACCCGAATATCTGCAAGCGGTTGCCGAGGTCATGGAGAGCCTCTGGCCCTTTATCACCGAGCACCCTCGTTATGCCGAACACGGTCTTCTGGATCGCCTAATCGAGCCGGAGCGAATAATCATTTTCCGGGTTGCCTGGGTAAATGATCACGGAGAGGTGAATGTCAACCGCGGTTACAGAATACAGCACAGTTCCTCCATTGGCCCTTACAAGGGAGGCACGCGCTTTCATCCCTCGGTAAATCTCTCCATCCTCAAATTTCTGGCGTTCGAACAGACTTTCAAGAACGCGCTGACCACGCTGCCGATGGGTGGCGGCAAGGGGGGTTCCAATTTTGACCCCAAAGGTCGAAGCCCGGGCGAGATCATGCGTTTCTGTCAGGCTTATATGACCGAATTGTTTCGTCATATCGGCTCCGACACGGATGTGCCGGCCGGCGATATCGGGGTTGGCGGGCGGGAAGTTGGCTTCATGGCAGGCATGATGAAAAAGCTGTCCAACCGCGCCGACTGTGTTTTTACGGGCAAGGGTCTAAGTTTCGGCGGATCTCTGATACGCCCGGAAGCCACCGGTTACGGCACCGTATATTTTGCTGAAGAAATGCTCAAGCAATCCGGCCGCTCGCTTGACGGTTTACGGGTTTCCGTCTCGGGCTCGGGGAACGTCGCACAATATGCCGTGGAGAAAGCAATGGCGCTCGGCGCCAAAGTAATCACTGTATCCGACTCCAGCGGCACCGTGGTTGATGAAGAAGGTTTCACCCCTGAAAAGCTAAGTGAGCTGATGGCATGCAAAAATCTTCGCTATGATCGAATCAGCAGTTACGCCGAATGCGCGAAAGCCAAATTTATTCCTGGCGTGCGCCCGTGGCATGTGCCGGTGGACGTCGCTTTGCCATGCGCCACACAGAATGAACTGAATGAGGAAGATGCTGCGGCTCTGATCAAGAATGGCGTAATCTGCGTCGCCGAGGGCGCCAATATGCCCTCCACGGCGGAGGCTGTGAAACACTTTGAGCACAATAAGGTGCTATTCGCCCCCGGTAAGGCCAGTAATGCGGGCGGAGTGGCGACCTCCGGCCTGGAAATGAGCCAGAATGCGATGCGTCTTTCCTGGCCGCGCGAAGAGGTGGATGCCCGATTGCTCGAAATCATGCAGGCCATTCACCGATCCTGTCTGAAATATGGTCAGCGCAAAGATGGAAGTATCAGTTATGTGGATGGCGCCAATGTGGCTGGCTTCGTCAAAGTGGCCGACGCGATGATCGGTCAGGGAGTGGTCTAAGAAACCTCTACCAGCTCTCCATGGAGTAGATACTGACAGAATCCTTCAATCGGCCGATCGGTGAAAAGCCGCTGTACCATCCACACTGGGGGATGCCTGGCTTCACGGAAGCTTTACCGTATCCAGACCGTTTTAATATTAGCAAACTCTCGAATGCCATGGTACGACAGTTCCCTGCCAAAACCGGAAGCCTTCGTTCCACCAAAGGGTAGGCGCGGATCGGATCGAACCATGCCATTGATAAAGGTGCAACCGGCCTGAATTTGCCGCGCGATTTTCTCCGCATATTCGGTATCACGGCTCCAGACGCTGGAACCAAGACCGAAACGGGTATCGTTGGCAATGTGAACGGCCTCTTCTTCATCAGCGGCGCGTATCACCGCAGCCACCGGCCCAAACAATTCTTCGTGATACGCCCGGGTTTTCGCCGTTACCCCTTCCAGTATCGATGGCGGGTAGAATGCCCCCTCTCCCGATATCGGCTCGCATCCGAGAACCGCATGTGCACCTTGCGCGATCGAATCGGTTACCTGCTCATGCAGCGCCTGCCGCAAATCAAGCCGCGCCATTGGACCCATTTGGGTTGCTTCGTCCAGTGGATCACCCATTCTCAAGTCTTCCGTTTTCTTGATGAACAGCGATAAAAACTCGTCAGCGATTTCCGCAACGGGAATAATGCGCTTGGCTGCAATGCACGATTGACCGCAGTTCTGAAAGCGCGACCTGACCGCAATACTGGCGGCCTGTTCCAGATCCGCATCCTTCAATATAATGAACGCATCCGATCCGCCCAGCTCCAATACACATTTCTTCAAATGCTGGCCCGCATGCGAGGCAACTGCACGCCCGGCAGCCTCCGAACCTGTGAGTGTCACCGCATGAACGTAATGGCTGGCGACGACTTCAGCCACATCGGCGGACTCGATCATGAGCGCGGCAAAGAGGTGGGGAGAAAATCCCGCGTCAAGAAACAATTGCTCCAGCGCCAATGCGCATTGCGGTACGTTGGAGGCGTGTTTCAGGACACAGGCGTTACCCGCCATCAGCGCGGGCGCCGCAAAGCGGATGACCTGAAAGAACGGGAAGTTCCAGGGCATCACGCCCAGGACGACGCCGATTGGATCATAAGAAACATAACTCTTGCCCGCATCCGTCCGGACTATCTCGGCTTGCATGAAATGTTCGGCATGCACTGCATAATAATCACAGGCAAGCGCACATTTTTCCACTTCCGCGCGACCCTCACGCAGCGGCTTCCCCATTTCGACCGCCATCAGCCCGGCATATTCGTTAACCCGCTCGTGTAGCAGCATGGCGGCGCGGTTCATATGCTCCGCCCGTTCAGCAAATGTGGTGTGCAATGAGCGTTGCTGAGCGTTGTACGCCTGCTCCAGAATTGACGCGAGATGATGGCTATCCCAGCTGGTATAAGTTTTCAAGGTTTTATTGGTCGCGGGGTTCAGGCTGATATACGGCATGATGTGCTATTCTTTAAAGTGTCAAAGTTAAAGGATGGTCAGCGGCCAAAATTCCAGCCGCTTTCCGTTCGATTTTTCATTCCGGATATTTATTATATATAGCAGGTTATGAAAAAGTTTTTTGCGAGAACAGCGAGCGCAGCGGGATTATTCTTTGCGCTCTACGCAGGGTCCCTCGCGGCCAGCCCGGACGATGATTTCATCGCCATGAGGCAGGCATTTCAGGTGGGAGACTCCGTCCGCGTAGCCTTGTACGCCCAGCGGTTTCAAGGACATGTGCTGGAACCATACGCCGCTTACTACGAGCTCCGTCCCCAGTTGGAAAATATCAATATGAGTGCGGATACCATTAAAAAGTTTCTTACCCGCTATCAGGACAGCCCACTAAGTGATCGACTGCAGGGTGAATGGCTGAAAGCTTTAGGCAAGACACAGCAATGGGAGCTATTCGTGGAGGCGTATCCCGGGGGGATTAATGGAGATACCGAACTCACCTGCTATTCCCTGCAGCAGCGCCTTGGCGCAAACGATGACAATGCGTTTAACGCGGCGCGCCCGCTATGGTTCAACGGACGCGACCTGCCGGCAAGCTGTACACCGGTATTCGAGATACTTCTTAGCGCGGGAACACTGACATCGGACGATGTGTGGACACGCCTCCGCCTGGCGCTGGAAACAGGCAACGTGAGCGTGGCGAAACGCATCAACCAGTACCTGCCAAGTAATCAGGCACTCAGTGAACGCAAGTTGACCGCCGCCACGGACAATCCCCTACGCTATCTGGAAAAGCATCGGAACGAGATCAAGACTCGCGCCGACCGGGAAATTGCCCTTTTCGCGATGCTGCGCCTGCTTCGCAGCGGCCCTGACCAGGCTTATGTGTATTGGACCCGGATACGCGGACAATTCAACGAGAAGGACCGATCGTACTTCATGGTGCAATTGGCGGATCAGGCTGCGCGCAGACTTAACCCGCGTGCATTGGGCTGGTTCAGGGAAGCTGCCAGTACCAGCAGCGCACCGGTTCCGTTATCGGATGCACAGCTTGGCTGGAAAACCCGCGCGGCGCTGCGCGTTGGAGACTGGGGATTGGTATTGGAGACCATCGAGGCCATGTCGGACACAGAAAAAGAGACAGGGGTATGGCGTTACTGGAAAGCGCGAGCCCTGAAAGCCCAGGGCAAGACAGTAGAAGCCAATGCCATCCTTGCTCCATTAAGTGCCGAGCATAATTTTTATGGTCAACTGGCCGAAGAAGATTTAGGGGTTGTGATGAGTGCGCTTACCGAACCTTATAAAGCCACAAGGGAGGAAATTACCGTTATCGAGCGGTCGCCAGGAATTCAGCGGGCGCTCGCTTTGTATCGCATGAATCTGCGTATCGAGGCCATCCGTGAATGGGCTTGGGCGATACGCGATCTCGACGACCGGCAGCTACTTGCCGCGGCTGAAGTCGCGCGACGTAACGGACTCTATGATCGCGCCATTCATACCGCTGATAGAACCCGGCTACAGCATGATTTCAGCCTGCGCTTCCCCGCCCCTCATCGCGAGGCGATGCGCGACGCCTTGAAGCAGCAGGAGCTTGACGAAGCCTGGGTGTACGGTCTTATCCGCCAGGAAAGCCGCTTTGTTAGCGATGCCAGATCCAGCGCCGGGGCGATGGGCCTGATGCAATTGATGCCGGGTACCGCAAAATGGGTAGCAAAAAAAATGGGGATGCAGAAATATCATAAAACCCTTGTCACCGATATCAATACCAATCTGATGTTGGGTACGTACTATCTCAAGCATGTTCTGACCTTGTTCGACAACCAGTCGCTGATGGCTTCCGCGGCGTACAATGCCGGTCCGGGACGGGCACGGCAATGGCGCGATGAAAAACCGCTGGAAGGCGCCATCTATGCCGAAACTATTCCTTTCAATGAAACCCGCGACTACGTAAAAAAGGTAATGAGCAACTCCATGTACTATGCCAGCACCTTCGGTCATCAGATGAGGACTCTCACGCAACGTCTCGGCATCGTCCCGCCAAAATCGAACGGCGTAAATGTTTCCGAAGAGGAAGAAAATAAGCCAGATGAAAATCAATAATGTATGCATTGTTGGCGGCAGTGGATTTGTCGGCAAGCACATCGCAAACCTGCTGACGACACGGGAAATCAACGTACGTATCCCCACTCGCCACCGCGAACGCGCCAAAGAACTGCTGGTGCTGCCGACAGCGGATGTCGTGGAAGCCGACGTGCACGACGACGCCGCGCTTGATCGCCTGCTGGTGGGCATGGATGCGGTGATCAATCTGGCCGGCATTCTGCATGGTGACTTTAGAGCCGTGCACGTGGAACTGCCGCGAAAAATCGTGGCTGCATGTACGCGTAATGGAATAACACGGTTATTGCATATGAGCGCGCTTAACGCGGGCATTGATCGCCCCAGCGAATATCTGCGCTCCAAGGGGGAAGGCGAACGGATCGTGATGACGTCCAGCTTGACGGCCACTGCTTTCAGGCCATCGGTCATCTTCGGACCCGGGGATTCTTCTCTCAATCTATTTGCCAGGCTGGCACGGTGGCTGCCGGTATTGCCGCTGGCATCGCCCGACGCAAAATTCCAGCCGGTGTTTATCGAGAACGTGGCGCAGGCCTTCGCGGCCAGCCTGGAGAATCCCGATACCACTGGTCAGAGTTACGATCTGTGTGGCCCCCAATGCTACACCCTGCGGCAATTGGTAGCGTATGCAGCGCATATAACGGGACATAACCCGGCCATTATCGGTCTTAGTGACAGTCTCTCCTATCTGCAGGCATTGATGATGGAGTTTCTGCCCGGCAAGCTCATGACCCGCGACAATTATTATTCGATGAAAATGGATAGCGTATGCGGTCCTGATCATAGTAATCTCGCGGAAGTCTGGGGTATCCGGCCCACCGCACTGGAAGAGGTGGCACCGCTGTACTTGGCAAACCATATGCCGCGTGAGCGGTACGATCGCTTCCGCCATCGGGCGGGACGATAAAAAGATCGTTCTCCGACACTCATGAAAATCTACCTGGTTGGCGGCTCTGTACGCGACGAGATTCTGGGCCTGCCGGTGACCGACCACGATTACGTCGTTGTGGGATCTTCGCCGGACGAGATGGTACGGCTTGGCTATCGCCCGGTAGGAAAGGACTTCCCCGTTTTTCTTCATCCCCAAAGCCAGGAGCAATACGCGCTCGCCCGTACCGAGCGTAAGGTGTCGCGCGGTTACAAGGGCTTTGAAGTTTACGCCTCCCCCGAAGTCACGTTGCGAGAGGATCTGGCACGGCGCGACCTCACCATCAACGCCATCGCCGAGGATCAGGATGGCAATATCATTGACCCATTTGACGGCGTGGCCGATCTCGAAGCCGGGGTGCTGCGCCATATCAGTCCGGCATTCACCGAAGATCCGGTGCGAATACTGCGAACAGCGCGCTTTGCCGCGCGCTTCGGCTTTCATATTGCGCCGGAGACCCTTGCCCTGATGAACGAGATGGTGCACAACGGTGAGGTGGATGCACTGGTGCCGGAACGCGTGTGGCAGGAGTTTGCTCGCGGGTTGATGGAACACAAGCCTTCGCGCATGTTTTATGCGCTCCGCGCATGTAGCGCACTAACCCGCATCATGCCCGAGGTGGATGCGTTGTTCGGCGTACCCCAGCCGGCGCAACATCATCCCGAAATTGATACCGGGGTGCATGTAATGATGGTGATCGATCACGCCGCATCAAAGGATTATTCCCTGCCGGTACGCTTTGCTTCGCTAACCCACGATCTCGGCAAAGGCACCACGCCGCCCGAGGAATGGCCGCGCCATATCGGCCACGAAGCCCGCAGCGTGAAGCTGGTGAGGGACTTAAGCGAACGCATCCGGACTCCCAATGATGCGCGTGATCTGGCATTGCTTGTCGCACGCTACCATGGCGACGTCCACCGCGCGGCGGAACTGCGTCCCGCAACCATTGCGAACATGCTGCAAGGCGTGGACGCCTATCGCAAGCCGGAACGCTTCGAAGAATTTCTGCAAGCCTGTTCGTGCGACTTTCATGGCCGGCCCGGTTATGCCGAAAAGCCTTACCCCCAGGCTGAACGGTTGCGCGAAGCGTTCTATGCGGCCAGAAGTGTGGATGCAGGTGCAATTGCCGCAGAATTAGCCGGGTCCGTTGCTGACTCTACCCGCTTACCGGCTGCAATCAATACGAAGGTTAGCGAAGCGCGCATCAACGAAATCAAGGCACGACTGGCTTAAGTTCAGCGCGTAGCGCATCAATAAGCGAAGCGCAATACCATTGCCCTGCCTGATTATCGTCGTGCGCAGCAGCCTGCCGGACTTGAAAGAAATGACGAGGTGATAATTATTCTTATCGCGGTTTGCGTGGTGCCTTGGCGAACAGCCAGTCATAGAGAAAATCAGGAAGTAACTTTAAAATCCGTGCGACGATTGCCATTTGCCAGGGAATCACGGCGAACAATGTTTTATTCCCGATAACACGAGCGATTTTTCCGGCAGCGTCTTCCGCCGTCAGGATGAATGGCATGCGATAGGGGTTATTCGCTGTCATCGGTGTGACGACATAGCCGGGACAAATGGTAATGACGGACACACCCTTGCCGTGCATTTCCACGCGCAGGCTTTCCAGATAGCTGATGGCGGCGGCTTTGGATGCCGAGTAGGCGCCACCGCCGGGAAGACCTCGATAGCCGGCAACACTGGCGATACCGACCAGACTGCCTCGGCCCGATGTCCGCATTGCAACAATAAACGGCTGAAAAAGATTGACCATCCCCGTGACATTGGTGGCGAGGATGTTCTCGAAAACTTTGCTATCTTCGGCGTACTCCGTGAGGGTGCCGCGACTGATGCCGGCATTAGCGATGACGATATCGGGACAGCCATGGCGCTGCATGAAATCTTGCGCCACCGCCTGGATTGAAAGCGCATCGCGCACATCCGCGACATAGGTCGACGCGCCGGATAGCTCCGCGGAAAGGGTTTCCAGCAGGTCTTGGCGCCTTGCGATCAAACCAACCGTTGCGCCCAAGCCTGCATAGTGTTGCGCCAGTGCCCGGCCCAAGCCGCTGGACGCGCCGCTAATTATCACTTTTAACGGCATTAAGTTTGCCGGGTTTGCGTGAAACAAGCGGGCCGGGGAGATATCACGTTATTTCTTTGTCTTCTCCTTGCGTACTTTCTCAATCAACTCATCCAGTATCTTAATGACATCCTCCGGTGTGCCACCCATCCTTCCGCTGGTCAGGTACTTGCCGTCCACCACCAGAGCGGGGACACCGGTGAGCTGGTACTCCTTCGACATACGTACGGACTGGGGCACCTGCTGGTTCTGCACCGAAAAAGAATTGTAGGCGTCGATAAATTTCTGCCGGTCTATTCCCTGTTTGGCTATCCAATCAAACAATACCTCATCTTTAGTCAGGTCAATCTTGCCGATATGAATCGCGTCGTAGACTTTATCGTGCAACCTGTCTCGTGCTCCAAGCGCTTCCAGGGCGTAAAAAGTTTTTGCGCCAGGAGTCCAGTTGATGCGAAAGATAGCGGGAACGTAACGAAAGCTTACATCTTTCGGTATTCTCTTGAGCCAGGCGCTGATGTGTGGATGCAAAGCGTAGCAGTGCGGGCAGCCGTACCAGAAGAATTCAAGAACCTCGATATTTTTCCCGCTGTCCGTTGGCTGGGGTTGAGTCAGAACCGTGTAATCACGGCCTTCCACGAGTTCGGCCCGAACGCTGGAGATACCTGTGATACCCATGCCGATAAGCAGAAGAACCGCCGCAAATAAACGCATTGAATTCATTTTTTCTCCTTGAGATAAACAGAGTACCTTGTTTGCGGCGCTTGCAAAATAAGCCGCCCCTTATTGCGCGCCTTCATGCACCTTCATGAGACTGCTCTGAACGCCATTTTGTTGCAAGGAAGCACGAACCTGATTGATGTCGGCCATTGAGGTAAAAGGCCCGACACGTACCCTGTGCCAAATCCCCTTTTCCGACAAGTCGGCGGATTGCACAGACGCTTCTACGCCGAGCATCGCCAGTTTCGCTTTCAGATTATCGGCATCGTCGCTATTCTGGAAAGATCCTGCTTGCAGAAAATACTTATCTCCGGACGACGGCTGCTGTGCCGCCTGTTTGAATTGCTGTTCTGTTACAGACTCCTCGGCACCAGGCAGCATTTTGTAAAATTCAAAGCGAGGCTTGCCATCAGGCGTTTTCGCCGATTTGTCTTCAATACCAGATGCGGCACTCTTTTGTATTTGGCCAATTTGACCTGCGGCGCTTTTCTCGCCATCGGCGAGCTTGTCCTGGGAGATGAATGGACTCGGCGCATTGTTAATAACCATCCACATGCCAATGGCACTGAGTAGACCCAGCGCATAGCCGATAAACAAACCCAGCAAAAGAGGATTCCCCATTATGCCGGAGGCTGGAGAATTAGGACGGGTTTTGTAATCTCGACTCATGAGAAATATTATCCTAAATCCGGCAGTTGACCGCTCATGAGCTGCTCATTTTTTTGCTGAGCGCCATGGCGCATAATGACTTTTTGCATGACTTGACCTTTACTTTCCGGATGAGTTCGCCACTCACCACCGGATGAATATGCTTTTCTACATTTTCTCGGGAGCGCTCACGCCCAGCAGTTCCAACCCATTCATCAGCACCTGCCTTACCGCGGCAATCAGTCCCAGCCGGGAGAGCCGCAACGGAACCTCCGGCACAAGAAATCGGGTAGCATTATAATAACTGTGAAATTCCCCCGCCAGTTCCCGTAAATAAAAGGCGATCAGATGAGGAGAGAGTTCCCTCGCCGCCGCTTCCACCATTTCGGGATAATCAATCAGTTTTTGCAGCAGGGATAATTCCGCCGGGCTCGTAAGCGGAGCCATATCCGCGGTAACAAGCGTCTCACAAGCTTCGCCCCATTGTTCCAGCACGCTGCAAACTCTCGCATGGGCATACTGGATGTAATATACCGGGTTATCATTGCTTTGCGATTTGGCCAGATCCAGATCAAAATCCAGATGCTGGTCGCTTTTGCGCAGGACGTAAAAAAATCTTGCCGCATCATTACCCACTTCCTGGCGTAATTCCCGCAACGTCACGAATTCTCCCGAACGAGTAGACATGGAGGCTTTTTGGCCATCACGGTAAAGTATCGCGAATTGCACCAGAGCGATTTCGAGTTTTTCCGGGTCGAGCGCCAATGCCTGCAGGGCACTTTTCACCCGAGGGATATAACCATGATGATCGGCTCCCCACACATCGATAACACGCTCGAAGCCGCGCTCGAATTTATTGAGATGATAGGCAATGTCGGATGCGAAATAGGTGAACTGTCCATTTTCTCGTTGCACAACCCGATCTTTTTCGTCGCCGAAATGCGTTGAACGGAACCACTTGGCACCATCCTGCTGATACAGGTAATCCTGTTGTTCGAGCAATTGCACCACTTGCGCTACTGCGCCGCTGTCAAATAACGATTGCTCGGAAAACCAGGTATCGAAAACGACTCCGAATTCCATCAAGTCATTGCGGCAATCGCCCAGTTGCTCGGTAAGAACAAAATTATGGATGTATGCATAATCCTGTCCCAGCAATTTTTTGGCCGTGGCGATTAACCGGTCGAGCTGGGCCTCGGTATCCGCATCCGCTCCGGGGGAGATGCCCTCAAACAGCAAATCAGGTTGATGCAGATAGCGCTCCCCATGTGCCTTGTGAATCAGCCGTGCCATATCGCGTACGTACTCGCCCTGATAAGCGCTACCGGGAAAGTGCAACACGGCCCCATGCAATTCCAGATAACGCAGCCAGGTGGAAAGCGCCAGAATATCCATCTGCCGCCCCGCATCGTTAACATAGTATTCGCGCGAGACGGAAAACCCGGCGGCCGCCAGCACATTCGCCAGACTTGCGCCAAATGCGGCACCACGCCCGTGACCCACATGCAGCGGCCCGGTAGGGTTGGCCGAAACGAATTCCACCTGAAGTTTTATACCCGCACCAATGTTGCCATGACCAAACTTTCCGCCACCTTCCAGTACATAGCGCGGAAACCACTGTTTGACGAACGTCTTGAGAAACAGATTGATGAACCCGGCACCCGCGATCTCGACTTTCTCCAGATAAGGCGAGGCGGATAGCGCATTCATGAGCAGACCGGCGATATCGCGGGGGTTCCGACGCAACGGCTTGGCCAGTTGCATCGCGAGATTGCAGGAGTAATCGCCGTGATTAGCCTGCTTGGGGCGTGCGAACTCGATATCCACATCTAAATCTAGCGGGGCGATCTCACTTAGAATTGGACGCAGAAGTTCGGTGAAATGGGATTTGAAGTTGGGCTGCGCTGGCGGATTCATGGCTTTGTCATAATGACGGGTTATTTGCAATCGTTATTATAACGATGTTGAGGCGGATTACGCTCGCCAGTTTGATTTACGCGGCAATGTAGCAGGACTCATCGGTAAAAAAATGGTGTCATCACCATCGCACTCTAAGATAGCCTCCTTTTTCAGCAAAATTAAAGCGCACCAGATTCGCACCGCGGTGCAATGACGGATGCTGCGCAATGGGTTTGAACGGCCCGGCGGCTGAATGAGATCGTTCGATTCTCAGCAGCCGTTCGCGTGGCGAGAAAATACGCAATTCGAATTGCCCGGTGCGAACTTCCCGCAGATTGGGTGCAAATGGCCGGGCCAGCGGCTCGCCCACAAATACACCTTCTCCCGGCCACGCTACGCTCTTCCAGTAGGCTTCAATGGCACTTGCGCCAAGCGCGTAATGAAACATGGCAATACCTGGCAAAGGAAATTTCTGCCTATGATTACAGGGCTCCACTACGGTACCATAGCTTGCCGTGGCACCCGCTTCCAGCCAGCGCAAACTGCTCATCTGGCTTGAATCGGTAAGCTGGCCGCCAGCTGATGTCAAATGATCAGCCAACGCACCCGGCAGGAAACCCAGCGTATGGAGTTGCGGCACATGCACCAGCCCTGTGAAATAAAATAGAATATCGTGACGGTCGGTAATTGCGTCGGTCTCGAGGATTTCGATGGGGAAAACCCCAGCCAGTTCTTTTGCGGTCTGTTCGAAATAACCTGCTCGCACGCTACGCGCTTTATCGGACGTAATGACCAGGTAAGCACGTCCCTCCGGGAAGCTGTGGTCAGCGGCGACACCCCGGTCGATCAGTGCTTTAACCTCTTCGAAACGGGTGCCTGCCAGCATCATTGCGGGTCGTAATTTATGATCGCTGGCGGGGCTGAGACTAGCAGAGTTGAAATACGGGCTGGGGGTAGTCGGGCCACATCCGGACGAACAGTAGCCCGCGTCGAAACCAAAAGCCAGTGCGGAAGTCAGAGACATGCAGTCCACCCGGTAGGGCTCTGCCCAGGCCACGGCGTAGGCTTGAACATGAGCAGGCGTTACCCGGTCGATCTTCGCTTTCAGTTGCTGAAACTCCTCCTTCGAAAACGCGTGATGGCCGGACTGAAAACGCACATGGATCATGTTGGCCGCCGGGATATGGCGCGCCTTCTGGTAGTAATCTCCGATCTGCCGTGATAACGGATCGTCGTCGTTGATAATGACCGCAAGATCATCCGGCGTCAGTCCCGTGCGCTGCAACTGGATGTTTGCCTGCGCATCGACAGACAAGGGCCTGAACAGCAGCGTGACCAGCAGAGCGACGGCGAGTTGTGATAAAAGTCTTATCATGGGTAACCGGCAAGCAATATGGCACGGGGACATCTAATCATTTTCGGGCAGTCCTGTTTCGGCACGCTGCACCGGATTGGAGAATCGTCCGCGGAGTCGATGGTTGCAAATCGAGAATTGAGGGATATTTATACTTTAACCTAAATCCGGTAGTCGATCGCTCATTTATCAGTCTAGAATCATGATTCGTAAAGAATTTATTTGTTATTTGATTCTCACCTTTTGGGTAAGCCTGCTACGGGGCGAATTGCACTGTTTTTGCGGCACATGGCTGCGTTGTTCGCAACGCCTTGTCCTGTACCCCAAAAACCGCGCACTTCACCCCGTCCAACTACCGGATTTAGGTTTATCGAGTTCGGATAAGCGAATTTCATCCTCATGCATAATAGCGGCTCCAGAAAAATGAATCCACGATTCCATGCTGCCTCTCCATGATCTTCTTTACCAGCAAACGCCACGGGTGCCCGTAACGAAACTGCTGGTGGGTATCAATCTACTGGTTTTCGTCGCGATGCTCGCCGGCGGCGCGGGCCTGTGGCATTCGTCCAACAGCGTGCAGCTGGCCTGGGGAGCAAATTTTGGCCCGGCTACGCAGGATGGAGAATGGTGGCGGCTCGGTAGCGCCATGTTCCTCCATTTCGGCGCTGTCCATCTGACGCTGAATCTCTGGGCGCTCTGGGATGGGGGTCAACTGGTTGAGCGCATGTATGGACACGCTCGTTTTGCCGGTATCTATTTCGTTAGCGGACTGGCCGGTAATCTGCTATCGCTTGTCGCACATCGAGGATTAGCCGTATCCGGCGGCGCATCGGGTGCCATTTTTGGCATATATGGCGCACTGCTGATATTTCTCTGGCGTGAGCGGCACAATCTTCATCCACAGGAATTCCGCTGGTTTTTCTGGGGAGCCTCCGGTTTCACTGCAGCCACCCTTATTCTCGGTTTTCTGATTACCGGTATCGACAACGCCGCGCACATAGGAGGTTTTCTAACCGGAATGCTGGGTGGAGTCATACTTGCGCGACCGGTGAACGGAATAAAGCGGGTATCCCATCGCAACCGCCTGCTCGCGGCAAGCGCTTTTGCATTGGCTCTCGTCATCCTGATCAGTCAGATTCCCGTACGGACCTATCGATGGAGCGAAGAGGTGCTGGCGCGCAAGGAGATTGGAGAATTTTTGCGTGACGATGTGGCGATCAGCCAGGCGTGGCAAGGCATACTCGACGAGGGCAAGCGTGGCGACATCTCGTTCGATGAACTTGCGGGGCGCATCGACACAGCGGTTGGAGATCGTTACGAAGAAAGTTTTGAGCAACTTTCCCACCTTCCTCCCAATCCTGCTCTGCCTTCCGCCGCGACGGTGGAAATACTGCGTCACTATGCCGAGCGCCGCAGGGATGCCTCGCGCGCTTTGGCGGAAGGACTGCGCGCCCAAAAACCGGAACAGATTCGTGATGCCCTTGAAATGGCAAAGCAGGCGCGGCAACCGTCCAAGCCGGAATGATCCAGCCTGACAGATCTGCCCGTCTAGACAGGCAACTTCACAATGCTGCATGCACTCCGTCCAATATTTTCATGGTGAGCCACTCACGAAAATTTTGAGAAAAATTTTGACACACATCGAAAAATATTGCACTATGGCACGATGCACTAGTAGTAGTAAACGGTGCTGGCGAGGAATACTAGATGTAGTGGTTTGGTAACACCACAGCATCCAACTTCAGTCAATGGGAAAGCATTCATTTTCCGTACCGATGAGGAGATCCGATATGCAGCTTGTAACAGATAATACAACCCACCCGGCAGTACCCGGGTACGACTTTTCTTCAGCCCCTTTCATGCCGGATTCTCGCTATTCCCAATACAAGATCATTCGCCGCAATGGCTCTGTGGTGGCATTCGAGCCGAACAAGATTTCCATTGCGATGACGAAAGCATTCATCGCCGTCAACGGCGGCCAAGGTGTGGCTTCCGCCAGGGTCCGCGAAGTGGTGGCGCGATTGACCGATGATGTGGTCAATGCGTTGATTCGCCGCCAGCCTGCGGGCGGTACTTTTCATATCGAGGATATCCAGGATCAGGTAGAGCTGGCGTTGATGCGCTCCGGTGAGCACGATGTGGCGCGCTCTTACGTACTTTATCGCGAGGATCGTGCGCGCAAGCGGGCAAAACAGAAGGAAATGGCGGTGGTGGATTTGCCGGCCAGTATTCTGAATGTAGTGGAAAATGGACACAAAATTCCGCTTGACACGGCACAGTTGCTGACGCTGATCGAATCTTCCTGCGCAAATTTGGGCGAGGTGGTGAGCGCCACGCTGATACTTAAGGCCACACTGAAAGACCTGTACGACGGCGTGCCCGTGGAAGAGGTAAGAAAATCCCTCGTCCTGTCGGCACGCGCATTAATTGAGAAGGAACCTGCCTACAGCTACGTCACTGCGCGCCTGTTGTTGCATACCATTCGTTTCGAGGTGCTGGGCGAAGAAGTCATACAGCAGGACATGGTGGATCGCTACGCGGATTACTTTCCTGATTTCATTAAGCAGGGTATCGAGGCTGAGTTGCTGGATGAACGTCTGGCACAGTTTGATCTGCCGCGTTTGGCTAAAACACTGGATGCCGGCCGCGACCTCAAATTTGGTTATCTCGGTTTACAGACCTTGTATGACCGTTATTTTCTGCATGTACAGGACCGGCGTATCGAGTTGCCGCAGGCATTCTTCATGCGTGTGGCAATGGGGCTTGCGCTGAACGAAGTTGACCGCGAAACACGCGCCATAGAGTTCTACCACGTACTGTCAAATTTCGATTTCATGAGTTCTACCCCAACCCTGTTTAATTCAGGCACCCGCCGCTCGCAGCTATCCTCATGTTATCTCACCACGGTGGCGGATAATCTCGATGGCATTTACGAGGCAATCAAGGAAAACGCCTTGCTTGCCAAGTATGCCGGGGGACTCGGTAATGATTGGACGCCAGTACGAGCGATGGGGTCGCGCATCAAGGGTACCAATGGCAAATCACAAGGCGTGGTACCGTTTCTCAAAGTGGTATCCGATACCGCGGTGGCGGTGAATCAGGGCGGCAAACGTAAAGGCGCGGTTTGCTCTTATCTGGAATCATGGCATCTGGATATTGAGGAATTTCTGGAACTGCGGAAGAACACCGGCGATGACCGCCGCCGTACCCATGACATGAATACCGCCACCTGGGTTCCGGATCTCTTTATGAAGCGGGTGATGGAGGGAGGCGAATGGACGCTTTTTTCACCCTCCGACGTGCCTGACCTGCATGAAAAGTTTGGCAAGCAATTTGAGCAGGCCTATCTCTCCTACGAGGAGAAGGTCGCGCGTGGCGAACTAAGTCTGCATAAGAAAATTCCCGCGCAACAATTGTGGCGTAAAATGCTCAGCATGTTGTTTGAAACCGGACATCCGTGGATCACTTTCAAGGACCCATGCAATATCCGCTCACCGCAAAATCACACCGGTATAGTGCATAGCTCCAATCTCTGTACGGAGATAACGCTGAATACCAATGATCATGAAATCGCGGTATGCAATCTGGGTTCGATCAATCTGGCGGCCCATATCAATGAAGGGGAGCTTGACGCCGGCAAGCTCAAGCGCACTGTCAGCACCGCCATGCGCATGCTGGACAACGTAATCGACATCAATTTCTATGCTGTCGCCAAGGCACGCAATTCAAACCTCAGGCACCGTCCGGTGGGACTGGGTATTATGGGTTTTCAGGATTGCCTGCACAGGCTGCGTGTCCCCTATGCCTCGCAGGAAGCAGTTGAGTTTGCCGACCATGCCATGGAAGCGGTCGCCTATCATGCCTATTGGGCCTCCACAGAATTGGCCGAGGAACGCGGCCGTTATGCCTCTTATCGCGGAAGTCTGTGGGATCGCGGCATACTGCCTCAGGACACGCTCGATCTGTTGCGTGAGGAGCGGGGAGGCTATGTCGACGTAGACATGTCGGCCACACTGGAATGGGATGCATTGCGTGAACGCATAAAAAAACATGGCATGCGTAACTCCAACTGTCTTGCGATTGCACCGACCGCCACCATTTCCAATATCATCGGCGTATCCGCCAGCATCGAACCGACTTTTCAGAATCTTTACGTCAAATCCAATTTGTCGGGAGAGTTCACCATGGCTGGCGAACACCTGGTAAACGACTTGAAGAAACTCGGACTCTGGGATGAAGTCATGATTTCCGATCTCAAGTATTTTGATGGCGCCTTAAGCAAGATAGACCGGGTGCCGGCTGATATTCGCAGACTTTACGCTACCGCCTTCGAGATCGATCCCCAGTGGTTGATCGAAGCGGCGTCACGGCGGCAGAAATGGATTGATCAGGCGCAATCACTCAACATTTATATAGCGGGTGTTTCAGGCAAAAAACTGGATGAAACCTATAAACTGGCCTGGCTGCGCGGTCTGAAAACCACCTATTATTTGCGCTCGCTGGGAGCAACTTCGGCGGAGAAGTCCACGGTTGATGCGGGCACTTTGAACGCAGTCCCCGCGGAGGGAAACATGACCGCAATGAGTTGCGCCATCGATAATCCCGAGTGCGAGTCATGTCAATAATTGCAAGATATCAGAACTAAAAGGAGAAGGGTATGCTGACATTTGAGGACGAGACGGTGAAATCAGGAATGCCGCAGATAAATGGGGTATTTAACGATGCACCGATGCCGGGCGCATCCAGGCCGAACCTGCACGCTTCCGCTTCCAATCGCTTGGCGGATATCAGGGATACTGAGACAGCAAACGGCGAGCAGGATGAACGTTATGCCGCCGACAATACCAATCGCCGTTTGTCGGTGGAAGATAAGCGGATCATCAACTGCAAGGCGGATGTCAACCAGCTGGTGCCGTTCAAATACAAGTGGGCATGGGAGAAGTATCTTGCCGCCTGTGCTAACCACTGGATGCCGCAGGAAATCAATATGAGCCGCGACATCGCCCTCTGGAAAGATCCCGATGGGCTGACTGAGGACGAACGCCGCCTGGTTAAACGTAACCTGGGTTTCTTTGTTACCGCAGATTCGCTGGCCGCCAACAATATTGTACTCGGCACCTACCGTCACATCACCAATCCGGAATGCCGTCAATACCTGCTGCGCCAGGCATTCGAAGAGGCGATTCATACGCATGCTTATCAATACATCGTGGAATCGCTGGGGTTGAACGAGGGAGAGATTTTCAACGCTTATCATGAAGTGACGTCAATCCGCGAAAAGGACGAGTTCCTGATTCCTTTCATTGACACGCTCACCGATCCGGAATTCAGGACCGGCACGCCCGAGGCGGATCAGAAGCTGCTGAGAAGCTTGATCGTATTCGCTTGCATCATGGAAGGATTGTTCTTCTATGTAGGTTTTACGCAGATCCTGGCGTTGGGAAGACAAAATAAAATGACCGGAGCGGCGGAGCAATATCAGTACATCCTGCGGGATGAATCCATGCACTGCAATTTTGGTATAGATGTCATTAATCAGATCAAAATGGAAAATGCGCATCTATGGACCAAGGAATTCCGCGCTGAAATCAGCTCCCTGATGCAAAAAGCCGTGGAACTGGAATACCGTTATGCCGAGGACACCATGCCGCGCGGTGTTTTAGGAATGAACGCGCCGATGTTCAAGGAATACTTGCGCTACATCGCAAACCGCCGCTGCCAGCAGATCGGTCTGGACATACTCTATCCGGGAGCCAGTAATCCTTTTCCATGGATGTCGGAAATGATTGATCTAAAAAAAGAGAAAAACTTTTTTGAAACCCGCGTAACCGAGTATCAGACCGGTGGTGCGTTAAGCTGGGATTAAAGCGAAAAAACAAAACCGCCGCGCTTTTTCCGTCTATGATAAACAGATCTCGCCAATGGTATATTTATATGATCTGGGCGGCATCAATGTCATGAAAAGTTGATATCAACCTGATTTCCGGCACGCCTAAGGATTATCTTGCAAACATGGCCGAAAAAGCCATGCTGCATAAAACGAACTGCCGCCCGATTGGGTGAATGCGGCTCAATTTATCCGCTGACCCATAATTGTGCATGTAGCGGTAGGTGTAGTAAACGTAGTGAGTTGTAATCCCCTGTAACTTTTATCTGGAGGTTGAAATGGCAACTACCAAGAAACCCGCAGCAAAAAAGCCTGCCGACAAAAAATCCGCATCTGTGAAAAAGCCGGCAGCCGAAAAAGAAGTATCCGCAAAAAAAGAGGTATCCGTCAAAGCAGCAACCAAGAAACCTGCTGAGAAAAAGACTGAGAAGAAGGCCGATAAAAAGATCGAGAAAAAGGTCGAAAAGAAGGCCGATAAAAAGGTCGAAAAGAAGGCGGAGAAAAAAGTCACGACTTCAGCCAAGAAACCGGCGGTGGCGACAAAAGCTCCAGCTACAAAGGCTCCAGCCACAAAAGAGGTTCCAGCTAAAAAAGTGGCGGCAAAAAAAGCAGCTCCGGCCAAAACAACAGCGGCAAAAAAACCGGCGGAGAAAAAAACCATCGCTTCAGCTAAAAAACCGGTGGCGAAGAAAAGTGCTCCCGCCACCAAAACCACTTCAGCCACAAAAACCGGAGCCAAGGAATCTACGGCAGCAAAGACTTCGATCAAGAAACCCGGGACTGCAAAGAAAACTCCTGCCAAGAAAACAGCAGAGAAGTCAGCGAATACATCTGGAACGGCAGGCCCTGCTTCCAGCTGGCCGTTTCCGCTTTCGGGATCGCGCTCTTAAGCTTGACGATTACCACTGCGGAATAGTCTATTTTCTTTCGGATAATAGACTATTCCGCAGGTTTTATTATATCGAGACCGGTTCCAAGACCGGTTCCTTTAGGCGCCGGGGGAATTTTAATCTCTATTGCATGACGCCCCCTCTCACGTCAACCTCCAGGCAGGCTTTTCTTATATTGAGTTGAGACCGGTATCTCCCAGAGTTTTTTCTTTTCCGATTACAGAGATCATCCTGAATCCGGCAGTTGATCCGAAGTAAAGTTTACGCAGTCGATATTTACGCTGGTAATGCTGGTAATATTTGGCGGACAAGGTTAACATTAACGTTAATTTAAACCGATAAATCGTTTTGTGAGGGTGGTCATGGCGCATACAATTCCACAAACGTCACGCGACTACGACAACACACGTGTTGTCGAACGTCCCGATGGTTTTTATTGGCATGATGAAAACGAAAGTGAAAAGGTTTTCGGCCCCTTTCCCACTTTGCTCGAAGCCATTCAGGATATGGAATATAACGCTGAATCGGATTATGAACCGGGGGAAACCCTGGAACAGGCGGAAGACGAGATCGGCATATCCGGCTGGATCGATCAGGAGACAGGGGAGCCAAGTGAAGAGTCATTCCGTCATGACAACTGATCAAGACGGTCGATCCTGTACGCTTTGATCGATGGAAATACCTGTCACTTAGGCTCAACAGAAATACCCGCAATATGGAACGGCGAGTCCAGGAAGACGCGAGCTGAGTCGTTGGCCAGAATCTCATGTAGCTGAGGCGATCTATTAAACGCCTCATCCTATCTTCAAGCATTAAAACCTAAATCCGGCAGTTGACCACTCGATTTTTAGCGTAGCACTATGATCCACAAAGACTGTTTGCATTACTTGACCTTCACCTTTTTGATGAGTTCGCTACAGGGCAAATTGCACGGTTTTTATGGCGCATGTCGGCGTTGCAACTCCTTGGAATGGAATGACCATTCCGCGTCATTGCGCCTTGCCCTGCACCTCAAAAACCGCACACTCTACCCTGTCCAATTGCCGGATTTAGGTTAAACCCAAATCCAATCGATAAGACGGGCATTGCTTTGGCACCGCAATATCAGAATATGAGCCGTCTCTTTTATTTCTTTAGCCAAAGATTTCCATGAGCTATCGCGAAGAACAAGACACCATGGGCACCGTACAGGTGCCGACCAGCGCGCTATGGGGTGCGCAAACACAACGTTCCTTACAGAATTTCAGAATTTCCGGTGAACTGATGCCTGACGCATTAATTCACGCGCTTGCGCTGGTAAAACGGGCCGCGGCGAGCGTGAACCAGGATCTGGGTCTGCTCGATGCGCATAAAGCCAATGCCATCATTCAGGCTGCTGATGAGGTAATCGAAGGCTGTCACAAAATGGAATTCCCCCTAGTAGTGTGGCAGACAGGCTCAGGAACGCAGACTAATATGAATATGAATGAGGTGCTGGCAAACCGCGCCTCTGAATTGCTCGGTGGCGGAAGAGGCATTGAATGCAAAATTCATCCCAATGATGATGTGAACATGGGACAGTCATCCAATGATGTTTTTCCGTCGGCCATGCACGTGGCGGCAACCCGCTCTATCCACCATCAACTGAAACCCGCCATTGGCACGCTACGGCAAACCCTTGCCGCCAAAGCCGAGGAATTTTCCAGTATCGTCAAAATTGGCCGCACACACTTGCAGGATGCGACGCCCCTGACGCTGGGGCAAGAATTCTCAGGTTATGTTTCGCAGCTGGATCACGGGTTAACCCATGTGGATACATCGCTTCCGCACCTGTATGAGTTGGCCATGGGTGGCACGGCTGTGGGTACAGGCTTGAATACCCATCCCGAATTCGCCGTGCGCATGGCAGCGGAATTGGCAAGATTGACGGAACTGCCATTTATTACCGCATTCAATAAGTTTGAGGCACTCGCCGCCAATGACGCGCTGGTTCACGCGCACGGTGCACTGAAAACGCTGGCGGCGTCCTTGATGAAAATCGCCAATGACATCCGCTGGCTCGCGTCAGGACCCCGCTGCGGCATCGGTGAACTAAAAATTCCCGAAAACGAACCCGGTAGTTCCATTATGCCAGGCAAGGTCAACCCAACTCAATCAGAGGCGGTAACCATGCTTTGTTGCCAGGTGATGGGCAATGATGTAGCGATCAACATGGGGGGAGCGATGGGTAATTTTGAGCTGAATGTCATGAAACCGCTTATTATTCACAATTTCCTGCAAAGTGTGCGCCTGCTTTCGGATGGAATAATGAGTTTCAACGATCATTGCGCGAGTGGAATAACCGCTAATATTGAACACATCGACAAATTGATGCGTAATTCCTTGATGCTGGTGACCGCGCTTGCTCCTCACATCGGCTACAACAAGGCTGCGGAGATCGCCAAGAAGGCACACCGCGAGAGCACCACGCTAAAAGAAGCCGCAATTGCGTCAGGCTATGTTACGGCGGATCAATACGAAACATGGGTCAGGCCAGAGGATATGACCAAAAGCAAGTAACCTGAAATCAGACCCAAATCGTCTATTCCACCGCCCTTCACTTCCCCTTCTCTACCGCATTTGAACCTAAATCCGGTAGTTAACCGCTCATTCATGAGTTTAGCTCTATGATTCATAAAGATTTCCTGTGTTATGTGAGGCCCACCTTTCGGGTGAGTTTGCGACAGCAGCCCCGCCGGATTCAGGTTGATAATAACCGGCTGTGCCTTCCGATCGCCCGTGCGGGCATCAATCTGCATTGAGATGTGTTGATTCTGATTTGTTGCAGTATCCTATCATACGCACTACACTGGCTTAATCCTGAACCCGACGGCTGATCGCTCATTTGTCACCTATTTTCCACCCCTATGCCATGATCCAAAATCCGCCGGCCGACCGCTTATTTTATAGTTTAGCGCTATGATCCACAAAGACTTTTTGCATCGATTACTCTTTACCTTTTTGGTAAGTTCGCCACAACTGCCGGATTTAGATTGACAGGATAAGAGCCCATGCCCCACACGTTAAAAGAACAGGAAATTTCCATGCTGCGCGCCGAAATCGAAATGCTGGTAAACGAGCGTCAGAGTCTGCTCAAAACTACCGGTGCGGCGGCGGTATTTATCGCCAATCTGGACAGTGACGCGTTGCCGGAAGGTACGTATGAAGCAGCAGAGATGTTGTCCAACTGTCTGAATGATCTTCCCGAGGAAACCTTACGGGATGCGCTGGAAAAGGTAAGGGCGGAATTGGCCACTGGTGAATGAGTTAATACACCTGCCATCTTCTCCTAAGGTCGGCCTTATTTTGACCGGAGGCGGCGCTCGCGCCGCCTATCAGGTTGGGGTATTGCAAGCCATCGCCGCCATGTTACCGGAAAAAACGCGCAATCCCTTTCCTGTAATTTGCGGAACCTCCGCTGGCGCGGTAAATGCCGCCAGCCTTGCCCTTTCTGCGCGAAATTTTCATGAAGGCGTGCGCCTGCTATCGGCAGTATGGGAGAACGCTCATGTCAGTCAGGCTTATCGCTCCGATCCCATCGGCGTTTTTGGAAACGTTGCACGCTTGCTGTCTTCCCTGCTGTTCAGCGGACTGGCAAAGCGCACCCCAGTCTCAATGCTGGACAGTTCGCCACTCTCTCAACTGCTGGAACGGAGTTTGCCGCTTCGTGGCATTCAACGGAGTATCGAGACGGGCGCTTTGCACGCCCTGGGCATTACCGCCTGGGGCTATACTTCTAGCCAGTCGGTTACGTTTTATCAGGGTGCGGAAAACATAGCCCCCTGGAAACGAGAACGCCGTATCGGTATTGCGGCGCATATCGGCGTCGAGCACCTGATGGCGTCTTCCGCGATCCCGGTTCTTTTTCCAGCAATCAGAGTCAATCGGGAATATTTTGGCGATGGCTCCATGCGCCAGCTTGCACCCATCAGCCCGGCGCTGCATCTCGGCGCGGAACGCGTGCTGGTGATAGGTGTGCGCAAGACCGCCGAGGCGCAGCCTGAACGCGTTACCGTAGACAGTTATCCGACATTGGCGCAGATCGGAGGCCACATTATGGGCAGCATTTTTCTCGATAGCCTGGACCTGGATCTGGAGCGCTTGCAACGCATCAACAATACGCTCCGCATGATTCCGGACGAAAAGCTGAAAGATAACGGCATACCGCTGCGTCAAGTGAAATCGATGGTCATTTCTCCCAGCGTGGAAATCAATACGATTGCGGAACACCACGCCCATACTCTGCCCCGTACCATACGTCTTTTTTATCGCGCCATTGGAGCGCTGCGGCGCGATGGTTCATCGCTTCTGAGCTACGTTCTGTTTGAAGAGCCCTTCTGCCGCGCATTGATCGACCTGGGTTACCAGGACACGATGCCGCGCAGATCCCAGATTTTGCAATTTATCGGAGCTGAGGCAAGCGACCGGGTGGACGCTGGTATAATTCGTTAGCGATCCAGTCACGGCCAGTTCCCGGACGGACGCCAAACGTTCTTATCTGGCATTTCACGAACTCCCCATATTCTCAGGAATTATTTATGGATATCGCAAATCCGCAATTCTGGGTCGCGGTATTGCAAATTATCGCCATTGACATTGTGCTAGGTGGAGACAACGCGGTTGTTATTGCGCTCGCGTGCCGGCGGCTGCCAGAGAAGCAACGTAATCTGGGAATTTTCTGGGGAGTGTTCGGAGCCATCGCTCTGCGAGTCATTTTGATCTTCTTTGCCCTTTCGTTGCTGGCAATTCCGTTTCTGAAAATAATTGCCGCATTGCTGCTGATATGGATCGGTATCAAGCTGCTTCAGCCTGAACCGGATAGTAACGGACACCAGATTGACGCCAGTACCACGCTGCTGGGTGCAATCAAGACGATTATTATCGCCGACGCTGTAATGAGTCTCGACAACGTGATTGCCATTGCCGGTGCCGCCAAGGATAGTATTGGTCTGGTGATTTTCGGTTTGGTGGTGAGCGTACCCATTATTGTCTGGGGCAGCAAATTGGTGATGAAACTTATGGACCGTTTTCCCATCGTTATTGTTCTGGGCGCGGGCTTGCTCGGCTGGATTGCGGGAGATATGAGCGTTACCGACGCTGTCACTAAGGAGTGGGTAAATGCCAATGCGGCGTTTTTACGTTGGCTGGCTCCCGCCGGCGGCGTATTGCTGATAGTGGTTGTCGGCAAATGGCTTGCCGCGAGAACGCAGGCAAAAATGGCGCCTATTGTTGATCTGGCGAATGACGCAAATAAACCGTTATCCTGAATCCGGTAGCTGGGCGAACTCACCAGACTGCCGAGGGTGGGAGTCCAGTAGGAACGAAAACTCTTTGTAGATTGTGGCACCGAGCCAAAGAAAACAAGTAAAAAATGAACTAAAAAATGAGTTCGGTCAACTACCGGATTCGGGATTTTAGCCGCCGTGAATATAACTGCCGCATTAAGGGAGATACAATGCTGAAATTCCTGCTGCCAGTGGATGGCTCCGATACTTCCAACAAGGCGGTTGCCGAGTTCATTAAACTGCTCGATTGGTACAAGGAGGCACCGGAGATTCACCTGCTGAATGTGCAATTTCCACAGCACGGGAATGTAACCCTGTTTATCGATAAAGAGAGCATCAACTTGTATCATCAGGAAGAAGGTATGAAGGGGCTAAAAGCCGCACGTGACTTGCTGGGCCAGGCAGGCATTCCCTGCCAGTTTCACATCACGGTAGGCAGCCCGGAGGAAATGATCACACGCTATGCAAAAGAGATGGGGTTCGACCAAATAGTCATCGGACCGCGCGGACTCGGCGTGGTGAAAGGGTTACTGCTAGGTTCCGTAGCCAGCAAGGTGATGCAGCTTTCGACCGTACCCGTGCTGCTGATCAAATGAGAACGTAACCTGGATCCGGCACAACGGCTGGATTCGGGTTCAATACCGTGTCTTCAAGAATACGGATGTTAATCAAAAAGGAGTTTTATCAAGATGGAGCAGGATCAAAAAGGTTTAACTTTGATCGAAACAATGATGACGTTCGCCATTATCGGCATTCTGGCGACGATAGCTATTCCGCCAGCATATCAGCTTTATGAGGATTCCGTGGCGCGAGATCAGGTAACGGAAGCCTTCAGTCTCCTGCAAAGCGTGGAATCCCCCATTACCGGATTTTATTCCGATAAGGGAAGGTGGCCGACGAGGCCGGAGTTTGATAGCCTGGTGGCGACGCGGACAGGCCGATATGTCGCCAGTCTCACGTCTTTACCACTTGCTCCCGGTTTTCAGGTCACGGCAACGTTCAAGAATAACGGAGTTAGCGCAGGCCTTTTGAACGAAGGAACCGGCAGAACCCTGGTAGTCGCGACAAAAGATGGCGTGAAATGGATTTGCAACGATAATACCGATCCCACAACCGGCGTTCCTGGTCTTGTTGCAGGCAACGTGCTACCTCAACATCGCCCCTCGGTTTGCAAGTAGCGTGAGATGAGTAACGGTTGCAAATAGTGGACCGGGGTTGAAACAAATAGCTGGATAGGTGTCAAACAGACGGAGATCCAGCCGTTGTTTTTACGTAACAGTATTTCTGGCTCACTACACATGGTTGGCTGAATCCATTTATTGGACAATTGACCATAACCCCTTAAAGCTTATAATCCCGACATGGCCGTTTACTCCTGTCGGTTGAAGCGGGTTCCATCGCGAACCGATCCATCAGAATTTAACCGCCGCCCCTCGCCTGCTGGCTTGAATTAAGGAACGATGGCGAAAGAAGAAGGAAGAAAAACAATCAGGATGACAGCACGGTGCTCATCCATCAGTCTGTAACACAATCGGAAACCCGGAAAGGAATACATGAACGAATACACCGATCAAATATCTGGATACTTCAATCAAGTACCCATGTGGCCCTTGGTTTTACTCGCTGTGGCAATCGTTATCTCGGGAATATACGAATTGATCCACCGCAAGCACCGTGCTAATGCCATTGATGATTTTCGTTCAGCTATTCTCTCTACGCTCTCCGGTCTGTATCCTGAACCCACCAATTGGCCGAAAAGTATAGATACCTATCTTTGTGCCCGATTGCCTGTCATGCAGGAAATTATCGACGATTTCAAGCCCAACGTTCGCCAGGAAAGCCTCCCGGCTTACAACAGGGATTGGGATAACTATTATCAATTCTGCCGCACTGAAGTCACTGACGATAAGTGCATGGCGGCGGAACTGAATCCCGGCACGGAGCCAGACCCCAAAAAACAATTTCACACGCTCGTCTCGAATCTTTTACGCCACGCAAGCTGAATTCCCGATCACATTTTGACCGGGAATTCATTTAACTATAATATAAGCTGCATACTATAGCGGTTGCTTAAGCCCTGGGAAGCACCGGGACCGCCTCCCCAGAATCTGCATCGGGAACATCGGGTAAAAATCTAACTGATGGTTTTTCTTGTTGGGACGGTACGTCTCGATACCTGTCAACCATAGGCCATAAGCTACGTTATAATTAAAAGAAACAGAAAAACACAGCAGAAGGAAGCAGGAGAACCTGGTTTTATTTACCGATTAATATCGTACTGAACTTTGGAGAAAAAAATGAACAAACTGTTATCGATGCTGACCGCAATGGTCTTCGCTGCCACTTTCAGTTTTAACGCCGCAGCTGAAAAGCATGATGGTCACCATGGGGCTCACGGTTCGCATTCATCAAAAGCCCACGGCGATAAAGGGCACGCCGCGAAAGATGAAGCTCATGCCAAAGATGCAAAAGCGCACGCCGATAAAGATGAAGCCCATGCGAAGAAGGCACGGGAGCATGCCGAGAAAGATGAAGCTCATGCCAAGGATGCAAAGGCGAGCACTGAGAAAAAATAATCCCGGCTCGTTTTCACTTACGGAAAGGCAGGCTTGTCCCCTGCCTTTTTTATCGCACTATTTTCCAGTGCTTTAAAACCCGGAGCGGCTGCCACAGGAATCATAGCCGCTTTAATCTGAATCCGGCGGTTGTAGCAAACCCGCCAGGAAGCGGAGAAGGGTGTCCGGCTTCAGGTTTCAAGCTCATGCTTGGCAAATACCTTGTATGTGCCAGCCAGTGAAATTCCAAATACAATATGTGTAAGGATCGTGATCCAGTCACGGGCCTCCCAGAACCAGGGGAAAATGATCGTTACACCATACATGTTTATCCCATACAGGCTCAGCCCAAAAATAGAGCCCGCGAGCAACGACAACGCCATTCCCAGACGCGAAATCAAACAAGCCAGAATCAGGCCGTATGCGATAGAAATCGCAAAATGAATCAGCGTGGCGACCATCATCACGTTCCAGTTGAAAGTGACGGGCGGCGGCAGGACCTCACGCCCCATAAGGATTGCCGCGGTCAGACGCGCATCCCTATATAGCATCCAGGGCAGCGCATCCAGGAAAGCCCACCAAAGAAAGAGCTGTACTGCAGTGGCTAATGTTCCCGCGACAATACCCGCGACAACCGCGGCGGCCCAGTTCAATGACATAGATCACCAGACAGAGAATTGGTAAAGTCCTGCACAACGACCGCTGTGGCGACCGTGAATTCCAGAGTTCCTTCAAAACGCACTACTGGAAACCGATTCGTTCTACAATGATAATTAGTCAGGTGGTTTGATGGGAATAAGCATAGCATTGAGACCCATGCGGTCAAATCAGGATTTCGAGAGACGCACGATAATCGGTATGCAGCCGGCCATTTTATGCAAAGTGTTGATTTAACCAATCATTTTCTGATCGCGATGCCCGCCATGGCGGATCCTTTCTTTTCCAAGACGCTTACCTACATTTGTGAGCATAATGAACAGGGCGCATTGGGTCTGGTGGTTAACCGGCCCATTGATCTCACGCTGAAAGATCTCTTCGATCAACTTGGTATTTCTTCTGATGATGAAGCTGCCGGAGGATTGCAGGTTATGTTCGGTGGGCCCGTACAGCTGGATCGCGGCTTCGTGCTGCATCAGCCGGTGGGCGACTGGCAATCCACCATGATAGTGAATCACGAGGTTGGACTCACTACGTCGCTTGATATTTTGCGGGCCATTGCGAGCGGAGACAGTCCCAAACAGATACTGGTTGCCCTTGGCTATTCAGGGTGGGCGCCTGGTCAGATAGAGCATGAATTGTCCCAGAATGCCTGGCTCACGGTGCCCGCATCGCCCACCATCATATTCGAGCTTCCGTCCGAAGAGCGGCTGACCGCGGCGATGCACTCGCTGGGAATAGATTTCTCAAGCCTGTCGGACGAGGTGGGACATTCCTGAGATTAACCTAAATGCGCAGCCGGCTGTCGAATGCAGATTTAATATTCAACTATGCAAATGCAGACAATACAGCACTTGTCACCGGATATCGGAAGCAGCCATCGTCCCATAGGCACAATTCTGGCTTTTGATTTTGGCAAAAAGCGCATCGGTGTAGCGGTGGGTAACCTGGAGCTAGGTTTGGCGCATCCGCTTGCCACGGTTAGCGACGAGAATACGGTACGGCGTTTCGACACTATCGCCAGCCTCATTGCGGAATGGCAGCCAGTTCTGCTGGTGGTGGGCCTGCCCGCTTATGCCGATGGCACGGAACACGAATTAACCCGGTTGAGCCGGCGTTTCGCGCGGCGTCTCGAAGGCCGCTTTGGCATCAAGACTGCGCTGGTGGATGAGCGCTATACTTCGGTCAGTGCCAGCGCTGTCTTACGGGAAGCGGGTGTCAAAAAAAAGAAGCGGAAACCTGTACTTGATCAAGTGGCCGCACAACTGATATTGCAATCCTATTTCGATGGACAAGATGCAGCTACCTGATGCAGAACAACTGCTCGCCAGTCTGGCCAGCAAGATAAAGCCCGACGTTACCGCAAGTACCGCGCTAGTGGGAATATATACGGGGGGCGTATGGCTGGCGGAACGGCTGCATCAGGATTTGAAACTTTTGCTTCCGCTGGGTACTCTGGATGTTTCGTTCTATCGCGATGATTTTGGTCAAATTGGCCTGCACCCCCAAGTCAAGCCTTCTGATATCCCATTCAAAGTGGAAGGCAGCCATATCATTCTAGTGGATGATGTACTCTACACCGGGCGCACCATTCGCGCGGCAATCAATGAATTGTTCGACTATGGGCGACCGGCGAGCATCCGTCTTGCGGCACTGATAGATCGGGGCGGCAGAGAGCTTCCTATTGCTGCCGAATATGTTGGCACAACGCTCGCTCTGCCGCCAGATAGAATGCTGGCGCTGGAAAAAGGCATCGACGGAAAATTGGGCTTGAGCCTGTATGAGAAAAATTCTCCGGGACAATGAATAATCCGCAACTGAACAAGCACGGAGAATTACAACACCTTCTTACCACCGAGGGGTTACCTGCCTCCATTCTGCTTCACATACTGGATACCGCCGAATCCTTTGTCGGAGTTACCGAGCGCGATATCAAAAAAGTACCCCTGCTACGCGGCAAGTCCATATTCAATTTATTCTTCGAGCCCAGTACTCGTACCCGCACCACGTTTGAAATCGCCGCAAAACGCCTTTCAGCTGATGTGGTCAATCTCAATATCGCAGCTTCCTCGCAAACCAAAGGTGAGACGCTGCTGGACACGGTCGATAATCTCTCCGCCATGCATGCCGACATGTTTGTGGTGCGGCATTCACAAAGCGGGGCGGCGCATTTGATAGCGCGCCATGTACGACCCGAAATTCACGTCATCAATGCCGGGGATGGCCGGCATGCGCACCCTACTCAGGGGTTACTGGATATGTTTACCATCCGCCATTACAAAAACGATTTCCATAATCTGCGCGTAGCCATCGTCGGCGATATCCTGCACTCGCGGGTGGCACGCTCTCAGATTCATGCCCTGACCACGCTGGGCGTGCCGGAAGTGCGGGTCATTGCACCAAAAACCTTGTTGCCCGCCAGGGTTGAGCGGCTAGGTGTACATGTTTATCACGAAATGACGCAAGGGTTGAAGGATGTAGATGTACTGCTGATGCTGCGCCTGCAAAATGAGCGCATGTTAAGCGCGCGCCTTCCCAGCACGGAAGAATACTTTAAGTATTATGGTCTTACGCAGGAAAAGCTGGCACTGGCGAAGCGCGACGCTATCGTACTGCATCCGGGCCCGATGAATCGTGGCGTGGAAATTGATTCCGCGGTGGCCGACGGTGGGCAATCGGTGATTCTGCCGCAAGTCACCTTCGGCATTGCAGTGCGAATGGCGGTGATGTCGATTCTGGCGGGTAACTGAACCTGAATCCGCCAGCAGTTGACCGCTCATTTTTTAGTTTAGCACAACGATCCATGAAGATTTTTTTATGCCACTTGACCTTCACCTTCGTGGTGAGGTCGCTACAGCCGGATTTAGGTTAAAAGCAATATGAAACTCCTTATTAAAAGCGGCCGTGTTGTAGATCCCGGAAACGGGATTGACGCCGTTATGGATGTATTCGTCGCCGCCGGAAAAATCGTCGGCATGGGTTCTATCCCGGACGGCTTCCATGCCAACCGTGAAATAAACGCGAAGGATCTGGTGGTGTGTCCCGGTCTGGTAGATCTATCCGCGCGCTTGCGCGAGCCGGGTTTTGAGTATAAAGCTACGCTGAAATCCGAAATGGAAGCCGCTGTAGCGGGCGGCATCACCAGCCTGGCATGCTCGCCAGACACCGATCCGCCGCTGGACGAACCGGGGTTGGTGGAAATGCTGAAGCATCGCGCCAGAAGCCTCAACCAGGCCCATCTCTATCCCATTGGGGCGCTCACTCAAGGTCTGAAAGGTGAAAGGCTCACGGAGATGGCTGAACTGCGTGACGCGGGCTGCGTCGCTTTTGGCCAGTCCGATATGCCGCTTACCAACGCACGCGTCATGATGCACGCGATGCAATACGCTTCCACCTTCGGCTTTGGCGTATGGTTGCGTCCCCAGGATGCAAGCCTCGCCGACGGTGGCGTGGCCCATGACGGCGAGGTGGCGACGCGGTTGGGCCTGCCAGCGGTTTCCGTATGTGCGGAAACCGTAGCCTTATCGAATATTATCTTGATAGCAAGGGAGACAGGCGCTACCGTGCATCTGTGCAGAATTTCCAGTGCGGAAGGCGTCGCCATGGTGCGGACGGCGAAGCAGCAAGGTTTGCCGGTTACCTGTGATGTGACGGCCAATCACATACACCTCTCGGAAATGGATATCGGATTTTTCGATTCCAATTGCCATCTTGTTCCTCCACTGCGGGGATTAAGTGATCGTAATGCGCTACGCGCCGGTTTGCTGGACGGCACGATAGACGCGATATGTTCCGACCACACACCGGTGGACGACGATGCCAAGCTATTACCCTTTGGTGAAGCCGAAGCGGGTGCCACCGGCCTGGAGTTGTTGTTGCCGCTGACCTTGAAATGGGCGATGGAAATGAAAATGCCATTGGCTGCCGCGGTGGCCAGGATTACCGTGGAGCCCGCCCGGATACTGGGGATAGATGCAGGTCGCCTATCTCTCGGCGCCGCCGCTGATGTGTGCATTTTCGACCCGGATCAATACTGGAAGGTGGAAGCGGCCGCACTCAAAAGCCAGGGCAAAAATACACCGTTTCTGGGTATGGAGCTGCAAGGCAGAGTAAAATATACCTTGGTCCACGGCAATATTGTGCATCAGGGCTAATACAGCCTGCGGTTACGATTCACCCACATCTGTAATCACTATTTGGAGCACCATGACAAACCCTCTGCTGGATTTTTCCGGACTCCCGCGATTCGCGGATATTCGAACCGAACATATCACTCCGGCGGTAGAGCAACTGCTTGCCGATAACCGCGCTATCATTGCCGGGATACGCGACGATGCCGCCATACCCACCTGGCGGAATTTCGTGCAGCCGATGGATGATGCCAACGAGCGCTTGTCTCGTGCCTGGGGCCAGGTTTCGCATTTGAACGCTGTGGTGAACAGTCCGGAATTACGCGAAATATATAACGCCAATCTGCCGCACGTAACTCAGTATTATGCCGAATTGGGTCAGGATCAGGCGTTATTCGAGAAATTCAAATTGCTCCGCAATAGCGCGGAATTTGAGAGCCTGGGCCGCGCACGAAAAAAAATTGTCGAGAATGAGTTGCGCGATTTCCGTTTAGGCGGAGCGGAACTCCAGCCACAGGGGAAAAAACGTTTTCTCGAAATTCAGGAAGAGCTGTCGGCGCTTTCTTCCCGATTCAACGATAACCTGCTGGATGCCACCAATAATTTTGTGCTGCAGGTGGAGGATGCGGACGAGTTATCCGGTATCCCCGCGGACGTGCTGGAAACGGCAAGGGAAAATGCCGCAAAAGAGGGTGCGCGAGGCTGGAAATTCACATTGCATGCCCCTTCCTATATGCCCGTCATGCAGTATGCGGATAATCGGGGGCTCCGCGAGAAAATGTATCGTGCGTATTCCACCCGCGCGAGTGAACTGAGCAAAGTGGAATGGGATAACACGCCGCTTATCAGCAAGATACTTGAACTGCGCGAGGAAGAGGCGCGGATGCTGGGGTTTGATTGCTACGCCGAGGTATCGCTCGTGACAAAAATGGCCTCGACCCCCAAACAGGTGCTGGATTTTCTGGGTGAGCTTGCCGCCAAGGGCCGGCCTTACGCTGAACGCGATCTGGAAGAATTGTCCCGGTTCGCGGCCGGCAAGCTGCAACTGGGAAAACTGGAGGCATGGGATCTGGCTTATACCAGTGAGAAGCTGCGCCTTGACCGCTATGCGTTCTCCGAGCAGGAGGTGAAGCAGTATTTCCCTGAAACCAGTGTATTGCGGGGTATGTTCGAGCTGGTGGAGAATCTCTACGGCATTACCATTGTCCCGCCGCCGCAAGCGGCGGGTGTTCAGCTCTGGCACCCTGATGTAAAGTTTTTCATGATAAAGGACGCTGAAGGGAAGCTGCTCGGGCAATTCTATCTTGACCTTTATGCGCGTCCCGGCAAGCGTGGGGGGGGATGGATGGATGACGCCATCAGCCGCCGCCGGATCGGCGCCGGGGAACTCAGCATCCAAGCGCCGGTGGCGTATCTCACCTGCAATTTCTCCGCACCCGTCCCCCTTAATGGCCAAATTCGCCCTGCCCTGTTTACTCATGACGAAGTCATTACACTATTCCATGAATTCGGCCATGGCCTCCATCATCTGCTCACCCAGGTTGAAGACCTGGGGGTATCCGGGATCAACGGTGTGGAATGGGATGCGGTGGAACTGCCCAGTCAATTCATGGAAAATTTTTGCTGGGAGCGTGGGGTGTTGATGAATATGACAGCGCATGTGGATACGGGCGAGTCCATTCCACCAGCGCTTTTCGACAAAATGCTGGCTGCAAAAAACTTTCAGAGCGGCCTTCAAATGCTTCGCCAGGTAGAATTTGCGCTGTTTGATATGCGGCTGCATTCTGATTTCAACCCGGGCGGGGAGAAAACGGTACAGCAATTACTGGATGAGATTCGCAAGCAGGTGGCGGTCGTTATTCCCCCGGCGTTTAATCGCTTTCCCAACAGTTTCTCGCATATTTTTGGTGGGGGTTATGCAGCCGGGTATTATAGTTACAAATGGGCGGAAGTATTGTCCGCCGACGCATACAGCCTGTTCGAGGAAAGCAGCGACGGGGAACTGATCAATGCCGAAACCGGCGCCCGCTTCCGGAATGAAATTCTCGCCGCCGGCGGAAGCCGTCCGGCGCTGGAATCGTTCATTGCATTCCGGGGACGCGAGCCGAAAATCGATGCACTGCTGCGTCACCATGGTATGGCAACGACATGAAATGACACTGGGGAATGCGGGATCAAGCATCGGATAGCGCTTCCAGAGATTCCGTTAATGAGCGCTACACATGGCAGTGTGTATAGTAATACTTGCAACGATATTTGTCCGACGCTAGTATAGTGAAGACACTCCGGCACTACCATAGTATCAATATTCGCACGAATTCCTTTCTGTCATTTACGGACTCAACCGGAAGAAAGGTAATTAAATCCCGCTCGACAACAGGAGAAAACCAGATGAAATATGTTAGATGGGTTGCTACCGCCACGATATTGACTACAGTACTAATGGTGGGCTGCGCACAGACGCCGCCCGCGCCCCAGGCCCAGAAATACAAGGATGGTGAGTTACCGGTTCCCGCAGATTACAAGAGCTGGCCTAAATTTCTGTCTGAAATCCAGCGTGCTGATACTAAGCAGGTCCGCGAGATCTATATCAACCCTATCGGGCATAGCACAAAAATGGGTGAGGCTTTCCCCAACGGCACCATTTCGGTAATGGAAATCTATAAGGCGCGTGAAGCCGCCGACGGCACGCCGTTGAAGGGCGCCGATGGTAAATTTGTCAAAGGTGACTTATTAAAAGTGGCGGTAATGGGCAAAGGTGCCGGCTGGGGTGAAAGCGTAATGCCTCCGGATCTCAAGAATGGCGACTGGATATACGCCATGTATATGGCGGATGCAAAAACGAAAGCGCCGGATGATACCGTCACCTGCCGTGCCTGTCATCTGCCGCTGACAGACAAGGATTATATTTTCCGCTACGACGAGTACTTCCAGAAGCGTATAAACTAATACGCGGATACGCGATTGCTAATTGCGCTCCGCTGCCTCAGTCAGCGAGCGCAATTAACTCAGTTTGCCGTGACATTGTTTGTACTTCTTCCCTGATCCGCATGGACATGGATCATTACGGCCAACCTTGCCACCCTGGCGTACGAACGGTTGATGCTTCTCCAGGCGCTGCTCATCATGGTCTTCATGATCACCCGCCTCATCCAGCGCCTCCTCGTAAGCCGCATGGTGATACTGCACGTTTACTGGCGCACGCTGTGTTTCCGCCACCGCTTCCACCTGCTGCTCACTTCTGATCTGAACGGTCATGAGTATCCGGGTGACCTCTGTCTTGATCTCTTCAAGCATGGAGGTAAATAGCTCAAAGGCTTCGCGTTTGTATTCCTGCTTGGGATTTTTCTGCGCATACCCCCGCAAATGAATACCCTGACGCAAATGATCGAGCGCCGCGAGATGTTCCCGCCAGTGGGTATCAAGGCTTTGCAGCATCACCGCTCTCTCGTATTGATGCATAACATTGACGCCGACCTGATCCACCTTTCCGGAATAATGTTCCTGCGCTATCCCGGCAATGCGCTGATGAAGGCTTTCTTCATGCAAGTCAGGTTCTTTCTCCAGCCACTCCCGCAACGGCAATTGCAACTGATATTCGGCAACCAGCGCCTTTTCCAGTCCCGGTATATCCCACTGTTCCTCGACACTTTGCGGCGGAACATAGAGGGCGACGAGACCACCCAGCACATCTCCGCGCATGGCACCGATCGTCTCTGAAATATCCTGAGACTCGAGAAGCTCGTTACGTTGCTCATAGATCACCTTGCGCTGATCGTTGGCAACGTCATCGTATTCCAGCAATTGCTTGCGCATGTCGAAATTGCGGGCTTCCACCTTGCGCTGGGCATTTTCGATGGCACGAGTCACCCAGGGATGCTCAATGGCCTCGCCCTCCGGCATGTTGAGCTTCTGCATGATGTTTGCCACACGATCCGATGCGAAAATGCGCAGAAGCGGGTCCTCCAGCGAAAGATAAAAACGGCTGGACCCGGGGTCTCCCTGGCGGCCGGAGCGCCCGCGCAACTGGTTATCCACGCGCCGGGATTCATGCCGTTCGGTGCCGATAATATGTAGCCCCCCCTGCTTCAGCACTTCCTCGTGAAGCAGCTGCCATTGCCCCTGCAATTCCGTGGTCCGTTCAAGCTTGGCGGATTCGCTTATAGCCTCATCGGCACGGATACGCTCAAGTTCCGGCTCCGGATTGCCTCCCAGCACAATGTCGGTACCCCGGCCCGCCATATTGGTAGCGATAGTAACCATTTTCGGGCGGCCGGCCTGAGTAACGATCTCCGCCTCCCTCGCATGCTGTTTGGCATTGAGTACCTGATGCGGCAACTGCTCCTGGGTGAGCAGTCCGGACAGCAGCTCATTGTTCTCGATAGAGGTGGTGCCGACCAGAACCGGCTGCCCTCTCTCATAGCAGTCTTTGATATCCGCAATAATGGCACGGTTCTTTTCGTCCATGGTACGGAATACCTGATCCATGCGATCATTACGTATCATGGGACGATGGGTTGGAATGATCACCGTTTCCAATCCGTAAATCTGCTGAAACTCATAAGCCTCGGTATCGGCCGTACCCGTCATGCCGGCCAATTTTTTATACATGCGGAAATAATTCTGGAAAGTGATCGAAGCCAGTGTCTGATTCTCTTTCTGGATCGGGACACCTTCTTTTGCTTCCACCGCCTGATGCAATCCTTCCGACCAGCGTCTGCCGGACATAAGCCGCCCGGTAAACTCATCGACGATGACGACTTCGCCATCCTGTACGACATAATGTTGATCACGAAGAAATAACGCATGGGCACGCAAGGCTGCGTAAAGATGGTGAACGAGATTGATGTTGGCAGGATCGTAGAGGCTGGTTCCCGGCGTTAGCAACCCGCTCTGGGCAAGCAGCCTTTCCGCGTGTTCAAAACCCGCCTCGCTCAACAGCACCTGCTGGGATTTTTCGTCTACGCTAAAATCGCCGGGGTCCTTCTCTGTTTCCTGGCGGACAAGTTTTGGAATCAGCGTATTCATACGCACATACACGTCGGTGTTGCCTTCCGCCTGACCCGATATAATCAACGGAGTACGCGCCTCGTCAATCAGAATGGAATCCACCTCGTCAACAATGGCGTAATTGAGCACGCGTTGCACACGCTCGACAGGGTGACTCACCATATTATCGCGCAAATAATCAAATCCGTATTCGTTGTTGGTGCCATAGGTGATACCGGCGGCGTAGGCGGCCTGCTTGTCGCCGTGGTCCATCTGGGAGAGGATCACACCGACACTGATACCAAGGAATTGATAGATGCGTCCCATCCATTCCGCATCCCGCTTGGCGAGATAGTCATTCACCGTCACCAGATGAACACCTTTGTCAGCCAGGGCATTGAGGTATGCGGGCAAGGTCGCCATCAGCGTCTTCCCTTCGCCTGTGCGCATCTCGGCAATTTTTCCGCTATGCAGCACCATACCGCCGATCAACTGCACGTCGAAATGCCGCATTCCGAGTACGCGTTTGCTGACTTCACGCACCACGGCAAACGCCTCCGGCAGCAATGCATCAAGCGTTGCACCTTCGGCAATGCGCTGTCTGAACTCATCGGTCTTAGCGCGTAACTCGGCGTCAGTCAGCGCCGAAATCCTGGCTTCCAGCGCATTAATCGTTCCCACACTCTGGAAATACTGTTTGATCAGCCGGTCATTGCGGCTTCCAAAGACCTTCTTGAGCAGATTGTTCAGCATGAAATCTCGAAAAAATTCTATTTAAACAAATGTCCAAAAAATAAGGGGGTGAGGTTTTTGGCCTCACCCCCGCAGCAGAGTATTAATCCGGCTCAACTAGGCATCTTCAAAAATCTTGATGGATTTTGCGGCAAGCCCTTGTGCCTGACTTCAAAATGCAAATGCGGACCGGTGGAACGGCCAGTGCTGCCCACTTCCGCGATCTTCTGCCCCCGCACCACCACCTGGCCCACTTTGACCGTACGCTTGGACGCATGGGCATAACGGCTGACAAGATCATTGCCATGGTCAACATCAACCATATTACCATATTCGGAATGGAAACCGGAATACACGACCACGCCTCCTGCGGCGGCAACGATCGGGGTACCCGTTGCGGCTGTGAAATCCACCCCTTCGTGGAAAACACTCCTTCCCGTGAAGGGATCAATGCGCACACCAAAACCGGAGGAGTACCATTTTGTGCTGACCGGCATAACGGAGGGAAGCATTTTTTTCTTGAGCCTGTCTTGCATCAACACGGAATCCAGCGCACCAAACTTGTCGGCCCGGTCATCCAATATGAGCGACATTTCCTGGATCTTGTTGCTGATTTCCAGAAGCGACATATCCTGAGACGGCAAGGAGGAAGTGACTCCTCCCTGCCCTGGATTCTGATTGAACAGGAATTCCTGCGGCTTGATTCCCGACAACTCCGACAAACGCGCACCCACCGAATCGAGCCGTAACAGTTGAGCCTGCATCTGGCCCATTCTGACCGCCATCGCGTTGAGGCTATCGCGCAAATATGACTGGGTCTTTTGATGCTCTTCCGCCTGCACGCTCAGAACCAGCGATCTCAAGGTGGGGCTGTCAATCTTGTCAGCATAGCGCAGGGATAGATAATTCAGCGCCATCGCCAGTAACACAGCCGCCAGCACAAACCCTGCCGCGAGCAGTACAAGATGTACATTGGTTAAAGTCAGTGTTCTTGCCTTTGCCAAATTATTGGAAACTAGAATAATATTCATCTTTATTCCCTAATTGTCATTCAGCCATGGCCGCACGCAAGATCAATTTTTACCTCGGCGCCCTCAGCACTATGCCCGATCATCAACGGCTATTCGGTTACATGGACAAGTTAACCGCGATGCAACGGGTATTCATGGAAATCGCCCCGCCACAATTAGCTCAACGCTGCGCTCTGGGTGGGTTCTTCGAAGGGAACCTGACCCTGTGCGCGCACAACGGTGCGATCGCAGCGAAACTCAGGCAAATTTTGCCGTCGTTATTATTAAAATTCCGGGCGAGAGGTTACGAGGTTACTGCAATTCGGATTACTGTGCAAGCAAATTACCGTGCTATGACAGGACATGAAGCATCTGCAAACGGGCCGACTGGGAGGCGGCAAATTGGACAGGCCGGCGTGGAAAGTCTGATTGAGCTGGCTGCGGAGCTGCCTCAGTCGCCTCTGAAAGAGGCTGTCGAATTATTGCTGAAGAAGCAAAACGGACAGGAGGAGGAATCCTGATAAAGCAGCTATGGCACCCTATACCGATGCAGCGACCCTGTGGTTTGGGCTTGGGGCGGCCATATATTCATTAAGGGCGACAGGTAGGTTGGGTGAGCGAACCGTAACCCAGCAACTCAATCCCAATCCTTTAGTTCCCATTCTCCCCCGCCTCTGCAAATAATCGCCGGTGTTCCACCGTCACGACGCTGAAAGAGAATGAGCTTCCCCCAATCCAGCTCGCCATGCATCTCATGGCCTCCGTCGGATTACGCTGCGCTAATCCGACCTACTTCTTCTCAATCGGCCTGCTTCCTCAAAAACGCCGGAATATCCAGCATATCCACGCCCGACTGTTTCATGGCTTCCACCGTGGCATCGCGCCTCCTGTTCGTACGGATCGCGGCGGGCGCATCCAGCTCCTTCCAGTTCACGGTGTCCGAGAACATGATGTTATCCGTCCCGGTGCGTGTGTGAATCACGCTCAGCGGTTTGGGCTGCATGCGGTTACCCACGCCGCCAAGCCCTGTCGCCACCATGGTGACCCGCAGGTTGTCCTGCATGTTCTCGTCGATCACGGTACCGACAATCACGGTGGCCTCATCGGCAGTAAAGCCCTTGATGGTATTCATGACTTCGTGGACTTCCCGCATTTTCATTCCCGAGCTGGCGGTAATGTTTACCAGTATGCCCCGCGCACCGGAGAGATTGACATCTTCCAGCAGGGGACTGGCTACCGCCTGCTCCGCCGCCGCGCGTGCGCGGTCCATACCCGCTGCCGTTGCGGAGCCCATCATTGCCATGCCCATTTCCGACATGACGGTTTTCACGTCGGCGAAATCGACGTTTACCAGGCCCGGGCAATTGATCACCTCCGCGATGCCCGCTACCGCGCCATATAGCACATTATTGGCTGCCTTGAATGCATCCAGCATGCTGACATCATCACCCAGCACCACCATGAGCTTGTCATTGGGAATCACGATCAACGAATCGACATGCTGCGACAGGGCTTCCATGCCGGCCTGCGCCGCTTTAAGGCGTCTTCCTTCGAAAGAAAAGGGTTTGGTAACCACCGCCACGGTAAGAATATCCAGTTCCTTCGCCACCTGCGCCACCACCGGTGCGGCGCCGGTACCGGTGCCGCCGCCCATGCCGGCGGTGACAAACAGCATGTCGGCGCCTTCGATCAGTTCCGCGATGCGGTCGCGGTCCTCCATCGCCGCGTCGCGTCCAATTTCCGGATTGGCTCCCGCACCCAATCCCTTGGTGATCGCGGAACCCAATTGCAACTGGGTGCGCGCTTGATTACGCTTCAATGCCTGGGCATCGGTGTTGGCGGAAATGAACTCGACGCCTTGCACCCCATTCTGGATCATGTGGTCCACCGCATTGCCGCCGCAGCCGCCGATGCCAATGACCTTGATAACGGCTTCCTGAGTTTGTGTATCCATTATTTCGAACATGGCGTTTCTCCTTTAAAAATTGTTAATCACACTTTATGCAGGCTCCTGCTTTTAAGCGCCTGCTATCAAAAATTGCCCTGAAACCAGCTCTTCATTCTTTCGAGAATCCGTTTGAATGAGTTGCCTTGCAGTTTGGTATGCTGATGCCGTTGAACCTGCTCCATGCCGGCCATGATCAGTCCTACTCCGGTGGAGCATCGCGGCGTGAGCACCACTTCCGCCAGCCCGCCGCGATAGTGCGGCAATCCCAGCCGCACCGGCATGTGGAAGATCTCTTCGCCAAGCTCCACCATGCCTTGCAGGGAACTGCTGCCGCCGGTAATGACGATCCCGGATGAAAGCAATTCCTCGAAACCGCTGCGGCGCAACTCAGCCTGCACCAGGGAATAGAGCTCTTCCACGCGCGGCTCGATCACTTCCGCCAGCGTCTGCCGGGAAAGCTGGCGCGTGGCTCGCTCGCCCACGCCCGCCACCTCCACCATTCCGCGCGGGTCAGCCATGCCGCGCAACGCACAGCCGTAGCGGCATTTAATGTCTTCGGCATCCTTGGTCGGTGTACGCAGCGCCATCGCGATGTCATTGGTAATCTGGTCTCCGGCAATCGGAATCACCGCGGTATGGCGAATCGCGCCGTGCGTGAATACCGCGATATCGGTGGTGCCGCCGCCGATATCCACCAGGCATACGCCCAAGTCTTTCTCGTCTTCCGACAGCACGGCCATTGCCGAGGCCAGCGGTTGCAGCACCAGATCGCGCACTTCCAGTCCGCAGCGGCGCACGCATTTCATGATGTTCTGCGCCGCGGACACCGCACCGGTGACGATATGCACTTTAACCTCCAGCCGTACGCCGCTCATGCCGATAGGCTCACGCACATCTTCCTGCCCATCGATAATGAATTCCTGGTTGAGGACATGGAGGACTTGCTGGTCGTTGAGAATATTCACGGCCTTGGCGGTTTCCATCACACGTTCCACGTCCAGCCGCGATACTTCCTTGTCCTTGATCGCAACCATTCCATGCGAATTGAAGCTCTTGATATGGCTGCCGGCAATGCCGGTATATACCTCGCGGATTTTGCAATCGGCCATGAGCTCTGCTTCTTCCAGCGCGCGCTGGATCGCCATCACCGTCGTCTCGATATTGACGACCACGCCTTTTTTCAGGCCGCGCGAGGGATGGCTACCCATGCCGATAACCTCGAATCCACCCTCGGGCTTGACTTCCGCGACGATGGCGACAATCTTCGATGTGCCGATATCGAGGCCGACAATCAGGTTCTTATTTTCATTGATTCTACTCATCTGCTTCGTGAACCCTTGATTTCGTGGTGCTTTCTTCCAACTTGGTTTTTCCTGTATTCCTTCGGTTATCGCACAGCGAATCCGTTGGGGTAACGCAAATCCACATAACTCAGTTGCCGGTTTAATCGCGCAATGCTGTGGTCATGCGCCAGGACATATCGCGCCATCCGTGATTCCATCTGCTCGCGCCCGAGTTCCAGTACGGTTCCATTATCCAGGTGAACCCGCCAGGCACGACGGGGTGAAAGATTCATCTGTTCAATGCGCTGTTGCAAGGGTCGCAGCAGTTCAGTAAAGACAGCATACTGCCGCACCATGTCATGCGAACTCCCCGCCGGTCCATCGAATACAGGCAGTACTTCATCAGACGCGGCGTTGAATGTTTCACCATGCGTATTCACCAATGCGTCGCTGCCCCAGCGTGCCAGCGCGACATGTTCCTCAAGCGTCACTTCCAGGCTCTGCGGCCAGTGCCGCCGCACGCTTGCAACGCGCACCCAGGGCAGCTTCCCGAATGCCTGGCGCATGGTATTGAGATCAAGTGCCAGGAAGCTTCCAATATATTCGCTATGAACAGCGCTTTCGATCTGTTCCCGTGTCACATGCTTCAGTTTGCCGCTGCTGCTAGCGCTAACATTCAGCGCCTTCACCGGCAACACCGGCAAACTCAGCGCCCACTGGCTGGCGGTATAGGCCACCATCAGCGCAACCAGCACAAATAGTGTATTGGCCAGCAAGTCCAGCGCCTGATGGTTATCCCACATGGGCCAGCTCCAGTATCCGCAGCACCAAATCATCAAACGATATTCCCACCGCTTTTGCCGCCATCGGTACGAGACTGTGGTCGGTCATGCCGGGAGAGGTATTGGTCTCAAGAAAATAGGGTTTGCCGGATTTATCCAGTATCACGTCCACCCTGCCCCATCCTTCACACCCCAATGTCTGGTGCGCTTGCAGCGCCTGCATCTGAATTGCCTGCTCTTCCGCAGCGGATAAACCGCTTGGGCAAAAATACCGGGTATCATCGGAAAGATATTTAGCCTGATAATCGTATAAGCCGCTCGCCGTCTGTATCCGCACCAGGGGTAGCGGGGTCTCTCCGAGAATGGCGGCAGTCAGTTCCACCCCTTCGATAAACTGCTCCGCCAACACCATGGTGTCGTGCTTCGCCGCTGATTCATAGGCAGCCGGCAAGTCCATCGCAGCCATGACTTTACTCAAGCCGATGGTTGATCCTTCGCGGGATGGCTTGACGATCAGCGGCAGGCCAAGCGCTTTTACCACCGCGTCAAAATCACTTTGGGCATTCAGCAGAATATGGCGGGGGGTACTGATTCCCGCCGCCTGCCATAGCAGCTTTGTACGCCATTTATCCATGGCCAGCGCACTCGCCATGACCCCGCTGCCGGTATAAGGCAAACCCATAAGCTCCAGAGCGCCCTGCACGGTACCGTCTTCACCATAGCGCCCATGCAGGGCAATATGCGCCCGATTAAAACCCTGCTGCAGAAGCGCCTCCATGTGCTGTTCAGAGGGGTCGAAGGGGTGAGCGTCCACGCCCCGGCGCCGTAGCGCGTCAAGTACCGCGTTACCGCTTTTGAGTGAAATCTCACGCTCAGCGGAACGTCCTCCTAGCAAAACCGCAACTTTTCCGAAAGCAGAGCGACTCATGATCAATCGTTCCCGATAAGATTGTCAGTGGCGAAATTTTGAATCCGACCGGATTCATGGGACCCAATGATTCGCACCTCTTGCACCAGTTCAATCCCGGTCTGTTCCTTCACGGTTTCGCGTACCGCGGCAATCACCGCTTCAATTTCAGCCGCCGTGGCGTCGCCGGTGTTTACGATAAAGTTTGCATGCTTGGACGAAACCATCGCGCCGCCGGCACGAAAACCCTTCAGCCCGCATGACTCGATTAGCCGCGCCGCATGATCCCCCGGCGGATTGCGAAACACTGACCCGGCATTGGGCAGATTCAATGGCTGAGTGTTGATGCGCCGGGTGAGCAATTCCTTGATCTTTTTGCGCGATGCCGCATCTTCGCCGCACAATAATCTGAATCCGCCCCCTACAAACCATTCCTCACCGGAAGCATCCTGCCCCTTCCGATCCTCGATCTTTGTCTCAGGCTTCAATATGACGTGCCGGTAGCCAATCTCATAGTCCCCTGGCACGCGTTCGCGCAGTTGACCTGTGCGACTGAGTATTTGCACCCGTTCGACAATTCCCCAGGTTTCCGCACCATAACAACCCGCATTCATCGCCAGCGCTCCGCCCACCGTACCGGGTATGCCCGCCAGAAACTCCGCACCCGCCAGACTGTGCAATGCCGCGAATCGGGCGACCTTCGCGCAGGCCACGCCCGCTCCGGCAACTATCAATTCGTCATGTTCATCGCGCTGTTCCAGCCGCAGATCATTAAGCCGGGCATGCAGCACTACGACGGTGCCGCGCACCCCGCCATCGCGCACCAGAAGATTACTGCCGAGACCCACCATATACACGGGTTCATCCTCCGGCAGGCCGCGTATGAATTGAGCCAGATCGGCCAGATCAGCCGGCATATAGATACGCTCCGCCTCGCCGCCCGCGCGCCAGGAAGTGTATTTTTTCATTGACTCATTCATGCGCATCTCCCCACGAAGAGCGCGCAACCCATGAGTTAATTTAATTTCTGACATATCCATTCATGCATCCAGCAACGATTCTCTCTCTTGTGAAGAAAAACAGGGCACCTGCTATCCTTTTTCCGCAACCGCGGGCCTGCTCAGGCCTAAGGTCCTTTTACAAGATCAGGCGCCACGCCTCCCACCGATCCCGCTCCCATCACCAATATGACGTCATTTTCCCGCGCCACACCCTGTATGGCGGCGGGCAACTCATCCACCGTCTCGACAAATATCGGCTCAACCTTGCCCAGCACTCTCAGCGCACGCGCAAGCGACTTGCTGTCGGCCGCGACGATGGGCGCTTCGCCCGCCGGGTACACTTCCGTCAATAGCAGCACATCGGTGGTGGATAGCACCTTGACGAAATCCTCGAACAAGTCGCGGGTGCGGGAATAGCGATGCGGCTGGAACACCAATACCAGCCTGCGGCCGGGGAATGCGCCGCGTGCGGCCGCGATGGTGGCCGCCATTTCCACCGGGTGATGACCGTAATCATCGACCAGCGTAAAACTCCCGCCCCCATTCGCTTCCTCGCTGACCAGCTTGATTTCGCCATAGCGCTGAAAACGCCGATCCACGCCCCGAAAGTTTGCCAGCGCGTTGATGATGGCGGCATCTTTCACGCCCACTTCATTACACACGGCAATTGCCGCAAGCGCGTTCTGCACGTTATGCAACCCCGGTAGGTTCAACATGATCTTGAGTTTGCGAGTCTTGCCATTCAAGCCTACCAGCGCGGTAAAGTGCATCTGCCCTTCACTATGACGAATATCGGCGGCACGGATTTGCGCAGTATCCGATAAACCGTAAGTGGTGATAGGCTTGGTCACATCGGGCAGAATCTCACGCACGTTGGCATCGTCCACGCACACTACCGCCATCCCGTAAAAAGGCAGATGCCGCAGAAAATCAACGAATGCCTGTTTGAGTTTGCTGACATCGTGACCGTAGGTTTCCATGTGATCGGCGTCTATATTGGTCACAACCGCCAGCACCGGTTGCAAATAGAGAAAGGAGGCATCCGATTCGTCGGCCTCGACCACGATAAACTCGCCACCGCCCAGTTTGGCATGGGAACCCGCGGCTTCCAGCCTGCCACCGATAACGAACGTCGGGTCCATTTCCGCTTCCGCGAGAATGCTGGCGACCAGGCTTGTGGTAGTGGTCTTGCCATGTGTGCCTGCGATGGCGATTCCCTGACGTAATCTCAGCAACTCCGCCAGCATGATGGCGCGCGGCACTACCGGTACATTTCGCTCGCGCGCGGCAATCACTTCAGGGTTGTCCGGACCGATCGCCGTGGATGTCACGACCGCGTCCGCCGATGCCACATGACTCCCCGCATGGCCCGAATGAATAATCGCACCCAGTTTTTTCAAGCGTCGGGTAATGGCGGTAGCGGACAAATCCGAGCCGCTAACCTGGTAGCCCAGATTGAGCAGCACCTCAGCGATTCCACTCATTCCCGAGCCGCCAATACCGACAAAATGCACATGTTTGACTTTATGTTTCATATCCAGAATTTGTGAAATGTGAAGGTAATGACCTCATTTTCAGTTCTCATGGCCTTAGCATTCCCATGCACGCTTCCGCTACCAGCCTGGTAGCATCCGGTTTCGCCAGTTCGCGAGCGTTCATCGCCATTTCCAGAAGGGTCTCGCGAGTGAATCCCGTCAGTAATTCCGCCAGTCCTTGCGGAGTCAGTTCATTCTGCGGCAACAGCACCGCCGCATTCCTATCACTCAGGAATTTCGCGTTGCTTGTCTGGTGATCATCCACCGCATACGGAAAAGGCACCAGAATGCTCGCCACGCCTGAGGCGGTCAGTTCGGCGATAGTCAGCGCTCCGGCCCGGCAAACCACCACATCACTATCGGCGTAACAGGCGGCCATGTTTTCAATGAAAGTGACCAGATCACCTTCCACCTCCGCTTCGGCATAATTTTTTCTTAATGCGTCCAGGTGCCTTGTTCCGGCCTGATGCGTCACCAGTGGACGGAGCTTTTCAGGGATCAGCCCCAGCGCCTGCGGCACAATGGTATTCAGCGCTTGCGCACCCAGGCTGCCGCCAATCACCAGCAGCTTCAGTTTTCCGCTGCGCGCGGCATATCTCTTGTCCGGTGCTTCCAACTGGCTGATTTCGCTACGCACCGGGTTGCCGGAAAATGTCACCTTCCTGTCGCCCCTGATTACGCCGGGAAAACCCAGCAAGACTCTGTCGGCAAGCTTCGCCAATATCCTGTTGGCGAGACCGGGAACCGAATTCTGTTCGTGTATCAGCAGCGGCTTATTCAGTAAGGAGGCCATCAATCCACCGGGAAATGCGGGATAACCCCCCATACCCAGCACCACATCGGGACGCACCCGGCCTATCACTCTGGCGCTTTGCCATAACGCACGTAACAGACGCATCGGCAGCGTGAGCCAGGTCGCAATATTCTTCCCGCGCAAACCGGAGAAGCGAATAGTCTCCATTTCATAGCCACGCTGCGGCGCCAGTGTGGTTTCCATTCCTCGCTCCGTTCCCAGCCACACCACACGCCAACCCGCCTTCTTCATGTAATCCGCCACCGCCAGCCCTGGAAACACGTGCCCGCCGGTCCCTCCCGCCATGATGAGAATGGTGGGGATCAAGATGGATTCCTCATGCCGGCTTGGCGGTGCGACATTATTCTCATATTGCATACCCTTTCATCAGTTGCCGGTTTTCCCAATCCACTCGCATCAGCACCGCCAGCGCGACACAGTTGGCGACAATGCTACTGCCGCCAAAACTCATCAGCGGCAGCGTCAATCCCTTTGTCGGTAATACACCCATGTTCACACCCATGTTGATCAAGGCCTGGACGCCCAGCCATACGCCGATACCTTGCGCCACCAGCGCGGAGTAATGACGTTCCCGCACAGCGGCCTGACGGCCTATTACGAATGCACGTATCACCAGCAACGCAAACAGCATCGTGACTGTCATGACTCCAACGAAACCAAGCTCCTCCGCGATCACGGCAAGCAGAAAGTCAGTATGTGCTTCAGGCAGATAGAAAAGCTTTTCCACGCTTCCGCCCAGGCCTACCCCCAGCCATTCACCACGTCCGAATGCAATCAGGGCATGGCTCAACTGGTACCCTTTTCCATAGGGATCGTCCCACGGATCCATGAATCCAAAGAACCGCTGCATGCGATAAGGCTCAATCCAGATCAGCGCCAACAGGCAGATGACCAGAAAGCCGGTCAATCCCGCGAACAGCTTCAGGTCCATACCCCCCAAAAATAGTATCGCCATCATGATGACGGTGATGACGACGAATGCCCCCAGATCCGGTTCGAGCAGCAGGAGCGGACCCACCATCAGCATGACGATCAGCATGGGAAAGAAACCTTTGCGGAAACTGTCCAGGTAAGCCGCCTTGCGAACGGTATAGTTGGCGGCGTAAAACACTACGAACAGTTTCATGAACTCCGATGGTTGCAGATTCACGATCAGCAGCGATATCCAGCGCCGGCTGCCGTTGACTTCGCGGCCTATCCCGGGAATCAGCACCAGCACCAACAGCGCCAGTCCCAGTAAAAACAGGTGCAACGAATACTTCTGCCATGCGGACACCGGCACCTGGAATGTGATCAGCCCTGCCAGCAAACCCACCGCCAAATAGGCCCCATGCCGGACAAGAAAATAGGCAGGATGGCCATTTGTGCCTCGCCCCGCTTCAGCGATGGCGATGGACGCGGAATAGACCATCACCAACCCCAGACTCAGCAACAATATCGCGGACCAGATCAGGGATTGATCAAAATTGGGCAGACTTCTCTGGTAATTGATATCGCTCTGGTAGATCATCAGGTGAGGACCTTAGGAGTCGTGGCTGAGATTCCGGTCTGCAAATCCCTAACCGCCGCAACGAATACCTCGGCACGGTGAGCGTAATTCCTGAACATGTCGAGGCTTGCACATGCCGGTGACATCAATACCGCATCACCTTCCTGTGCCAGCGCAAAGCTTCGCTGCACGGCTTCTTCCATGGTGGTGACGTAATGCAGCGGCACCCCGCAGCCATTTATTGCGGCGGAGATTTTTTCCGCATCGCGCCCGATCAATACCACTGCTCGCACATGTTTCGCTACCGGTTGTGCCAATGGAGAAAAATCCTGCCCCTTGCCGTCGCCGCCCGCGATCAGCACCACACTTTGCATCATGCCGTTCAACGCAGCGACCGTTGCGCCCACGTTGGTGCCTTTCGAATCGTCGTAGAACGTGATGCCGCTGAATGCCGCCACTTTTTCCATCCGATGCGACAATCCCCTGAATTCGCGCAAGGCTTGCAGCAATGGTGCAAATGGCAGCTCGATGGCGCGGCATAGCGCCAGTGCGGCCAGCGCGTTGGCCGCATTGTGCAAGCCGGTGACGCCAAGCTCGCTGGTTTTCATCAAACGAGTTTTCCCCTGCACCAACCAGCTATTTTCACTGTCGTGGATCAAACCAAAATCATCCTCACCAACCGGCATATCCAGACCGAAAGTCATCTGCTTTCTGCCGGTCAATGCCATCGCACGCACGACAGGATCGTCGCGATTCAGAACCTGAACACCGCCGCCATGACCGTTCTCGATGCCACCCTGAAATATCCTTGCCTTGGCAGCAGCGTAATCCCGCATTCCGGCATAGCGGTCGAAATGGTCTTCACTCAAGTTCAGCACCGTCGCCGCATCAGGATCAAGATTTCTTGTGGTTTCCAATTGAAAACTGGAAACCTCCAGTACCCATGCCTGCGGCAATTTTCCTGAGTCTTCCCGCCGCATCAGTGCATCCAGCACGGCCGGACCGATATTGCCGGCTACTTCGACATCCCATCCTGCTTTCCGCACCATCGCCCCCGCCATGGCGGTTACCGTTGTCTTGCCGTTGGAACCGGTAATGGCCAGAATCTTTGGTTTTGCCACATCAGGTTGTTTAATCGCCAAAGCGAAAAGCTCCATGTCCCCCATCACGGGTACACCGTCCCTCACGGCCGACTGCACCAGCGGCTCCGCCACAGGCACGCCGGGACTGATGGCAACGAGGTCTATACCGGCGAAGACTTCGGCTGTCAATGCGCCGGTAAATCTCCGGGCGCCGGGCAGGGCTTGTTTTAACCCCTCCAGACAAGGAGGTGCCGCACGGCTATCAGCCGCGCGCACATTCGCGCCCATGCGCGACAACCACTTGGCCATAGAGAGTCCGGTTTCGCCCATTCCGAGCACCAGCACGGTTCTACCTCGCAAATTCATATCCAATCTTTTTTATCTCAACTTCAACGACGACAATCCAAACAGCACCAGCATCATGGTGATGATCCAGAAACGGACCACCACCTGGTTTTCCTTCCATCCTTTCAATTCGTAGTGATGATGCAGCGGGGCCATGCGAAAAATGCGCTTGCCAACCAGTTTGAACGAAGCTACCTGCAGCATCACCGATAAGGTCTCCACCACGAAGACGCCGCCCATGATGAGCAGTACGATTTCCTGGCGTACTATCACTGTCACAATCCCGAGTGCGGCGCCAAGCGCGAGCGCACCGACATCGCCCATGAACACTTCCGCCGGATAGGCGTTGAACCAGAGGAAAGCGAGCCCAGCACCCGCCAGCGCGCCGCAGAAGACGGCCAGCTCGCCTGCATTGGGGATATGAGGGATGCCGAGATATTTCGCGAATACCGCGTGACCCGCTACGTAGGCGAAGATTGCGAGGGCGCTGCTGATCATGACGGTAGGCATGATGGCCAGACCATCGAGCCCATCCGTCAGATTCACCGCATTGCTGGTGCCCACGATGACAAAATAGGCAAGCGTAACAAACCCGGCTACACCAAGCGGGATTGCCACTTGCTTGAAGAATGGCACAATCATGGTGGTCTGTGCAGGCAAATCGGCGGTTAAAGCAAGGTATAGCGCCACCGAGAGGGCAATTGCCGACTGCCAGAAGAGCTTTGCTCTGGCGGAAAGCCCCTTCGGATTGCGATATACCACCTTGCGGTAATCATCCACCCAGCCGATGATGCCGAAACCCAGTGTGGTCACGAGTACCACCCATACATAACGGTTGCTTAAATCCGCCCAGAGTAACGTGGAAATGGCGATGGATACCAGTATCAGCGCACCGCCCATCGTGGGCGTACCAGCCTTCACAAGATGACTCTGCGGTCCGTCATCGCGCACCGACTGACCTATTTTGTAAGCGGTGAGCTTACGTATCATGGCGGGCCCGATAATGAACGAAATCGCCAGAGAGGTAAGTGCCGCCAGCACCGTGCGCAAGGTAATGTAATTGAACACATTGAATACGCGAATGTCCTTCGCAAGCCATTGAGCGAGTTCTAGCAGCATGACAGCCGCCTGCACAGAACGTTGCCTTTCGGGACTTGCCGGCCGGCAAACCGGGGTAGCTTACTCATGATTTCCGCATGATTAATATTCATGGCTCATAACTCATAATTCGATATGCTTGACTACCCGCTCCATATGCATAAAGCGCGATCCCTTTATCAGAAACGTCACATCGGCTGCCAGCTGGCTTCGTACCTCGGCCAGCAGTTCTTCGATTTTGTCGAAATGCCTTGCACCGGGACCAAATTTCGCCACCGCATAAGCGCTCAATTCACCCAGCGCAAATAACCCATCAATCCCGGCAAGACGGGCTTCTTCACCGATGCGCTCATGAAAATCCCGCGCGCTGTCGCCCAACTCGCCCATGTCGCCAAGCACCAGGATTTTTTTACCCGGCGCTTTAGCCAGCACGGCCAGCGCGGCTCTCACCGACTCCGGGTTGGCGTTATAACTGTCGTCTATCAATATCGCGTCATGCAAACCGCGTTTTTTCTGCAAACGCCCTTTCACTCCGCAAAATTCTCTCAATCCTGATGCGATCACCTTCGTATCAATACCCATGGCCACCGCCACAGCCGCTGCCGCCAACGCATTGCGTACGTTGTGCTCGCCGGGCACCTGCAGCTCCACCTCTTCAACTCCTTCAGGCAGAATCAACGTCATGCCGCTGCCGAGAAAATCCAACTGGTAGCGCGCACTCACCTTTGGTTCTCCGCCAAGACCAAAATCCACCACTTTTCGGCTACCGGCGAGTTTTCGCCATAGCGGAGCATTCGGATCGTCAGCGTTAATAACGGCAATGCCGTGTTGGTCAAGCCCCTCAAAAATTTCGCCCTTGGCGCAAGCGACCGCTTGCACCGAGCCCAGCCCTTCGACATGAGCTGCTCCCGCATTGGTAATCAGCGCCACGCCGGGCTTTGCCAGACGGGTCAAATACGCAATCTCGCCGGCATGATTCATACCCATTTCGATCACTGCATAAATATGCCGTTCGCGCAACCGCAATAGCATCAGCGGGACACCGATATCATTGTTAAGATTGCCTTCCGTCGCCAGTACCCTGTCCGGGCCGCCCGAGCCATCTGCGCCGCCCGCTGCCTCCACCGCTCTTCGCAATATGGAGGCGATCATTTCTTTTACAGTAGTCTTGCCATTACTGCCGGTCACCGCAACCATTGGAATGCTGAAGCCGCTACGCCAGTGCGCAGCCAACTGTCCCAACCCCAGTCGGGTGTCCTTCACCAGGATCAGGGGGATTCCCGATGCCTGACTTTCAGCCGCCGATTCCAGACAGACCATTGCCGCGGTCGCACCTTTTTTCTTCACCTCGGCTATAAAATCATGGCCATCAAATTTCTCTCCGATCAACGCGACAAACAAATCGCCGCATTTGACCGTACGGCTATCGGTACTAACGGCGGTGAAACGCGCATCTTGACCACGCCATTCGCCATGCAGCGCCTGCGCTGCCTTTCGCACCGTCATCATGTTTGCATCGGTACCCCGGTTAAATCCCGCAATGCCTGTCTCGCGACTTCGGCATCGCTGAACGGAAACTTTTTCCCATTTATCTCTTGATATGCTTCATGCCCTTTCCCAGCGATTAGCACGACGTCATTCTTTTGCGCACCTTGAATCGCCTGGTAAATAGCTGACCTCCGATCTTCCTCGACATGGTAATTGGCGCTAGCACCCGCCGCGATCTCGCTGATAATGACATGTGGGTCTTCTTTCCGCGGATTGTCGCTGGTGATGATAACTTCGTCGGCGAAGCGAGTCGCTGCGGCGCCCATTAAATGGCGTTTGCCGCGGTCGCGCTCGCCTCCACAGCCGAACACACAGATCAATTTAGGGTTTCCGGTTCCTGGTTTTCTGTTTGCTTCGGAACCGGCACGAAGAATTTCACGCAGTGTTACCAGCACTTTTTCCAGAGCATCCGGCGTATGGGCATAATCCACCACTACGAGTGGTTGAGCACCCCCCCCTATTTGCTCCATTCTTCCCGCTACCGGCCGAACTTGCTGTAAGGCTTGCACAGCGTCAGCCAGCTTGATACCGCTCGCCAGCAAGGTAGCCAGCACCCCCAGCAAATTTGCAGCATTGAAACTCCCTACCACGTTCGTTTTAAATTCTGAATACTCAGTTTCAAACCCGGTTTCAAACTCGATATCAAACGCCAGCCCTTGCGGGCTTAGCTTGAGATTCCGGCCCCGTACCACCCTGAATTTTTCCGAACTTCGGGACTGAAGCGCCGGTTCGGTGAATCCATACCCGATTACCTTTGTCTCCACCCCTGAAAGCTGTTGCGACAATTCGACACCGTATGCATCATCAAGGTTGAGTACGGCATATTTGAGTGCAGGCCAATGGAACAATCGTGCCTTTGCGGCGGCATACGCTTCCATGCTGCCGTGATAATCGAGATGGTCACGCGAGAGATTGGTGAATACCGCGACCGCGAATGTCGATCCGCTGATGCGCCCTTGTACTATCCCGTGCGACGACACTTCCATTGCCACGCATTGCGCGCCGCGCAGCAAATAATCCGCCATCTCCCGGTGCAACAAGACCGCATCCGGCGTGGTGTTGGCGGTCGATTCGAGCTTACCGGGAAAACCGGCTCCCAATGTGCCGATGACTGCCGTTTTTTTGCCCAGCGCGGTCATGGCCTGGGCGATCCAGTGGCTGCAAGAGGTCTTGCCGTTCGTTCCGGTGATGCCGATAAGCCAGAGTTTTTGCGACGGATGACCATAAACGTGGTCGGCAATGGTGCCTGCCTGGGCTCGCAGTCCGGCTATTGGTAAATTGGGCACCTGCCATGCGGGATCCCATGCGAAACCACGGCGCTCCCACAGTACCGCGTTTGCCCCGGCCGCTATTGCTTGAGGGATGAACTTGCGCGCATCCAGTTGTTCTCCGGCATATGCCAGAAAAGTATCTCCTGTCTTCACCATGCGGCTATCCGTAGCCAGGCTGCTGATTCTGACACCCAGATGATCAAGAGCGCGAAAATCAAAAGACGCCTTTGATCTGGCCATGAGCTTCGAATCTCCGACTCTGGATTCCGGGTTCATACATCACCTTTCAACTCTGGCACCGCGGTAAACGACATGACATTATTGGCCGGCGCGTCATACGGAACGTTCCGCATGCGCAAGGCGCCCTCCATGACCCGGCTGAATACGGGCGCCGCCACCGCACCGCCAAAATATTGGCCCGCGGATGGTTCATCCAGCATCACCGCAATGACAAATCGCGGACTGGAAGCCGGCGCATAGCCGACAAACGTCGATAGGTAACGGTTTTTTGCGTAACCGTTGCCCTCCAATTTATGCGCCGTACCTGTTTTGCCCGCTACCCGGTAGCCGTTGATCTGGGCTTTCGGCGCGGTGCCTCCCGGTTGCGCCACCATCTCCAGCATCCTGCTCACCGCGAGGGCGGTGTCCCGTGACACCACTCGCTTACCCGCGACAGGCGCATCGAGCCTCAATAGCGATACCGGCTTCAATTCACCCTCGGCGGAGAACAAGGTATAGGCACGCGCCAGTTGCAGCAAACTCACCGCGATTCCGTGTCCGTAGGACATGGTGGCCTGTTCGATGGGACGCCAGGTGCGGTATGGGCGGAGCCTGCCGCTGACTTCTCCCGGAAATCCTGAACCAGTGGAGGCGCCAAATCCCGAATCACTCAGCATCTCCCATAACGTTTGCGGCGGCAGCGACAAAGCGATCTTTGCGGAGCCGACGTTACTGGACTTCTGGATCACTTGCGCCACTGTCAACGGACCTTCTTTATGCGCATCGCGTATCGTGGCCTTGCCTATGGAGAACGTACCAGGTGCGGTCTCGAATACGGTGTCGGGCTTTACTCCTCCCGCCTCCAGCGCTGCTGCTATGGTGAATGGCTTCAGGGTTGAACCCGGCTCGAATACGTCGGTCAGGGCTCTATTGCGGGCTCGCCCGCCATTCGTTCTCGCCCGGTTATTGGGGTTGTACGCAGGCAGATTGACAAGCGCCAGCAACTCGCCTGTCTGTGCATCCAGCACCACGATTCCCCCTGCTTTGGCTTTGTGGGCTTCAACCGCCTGTTTCAATTCCCGGAAAGCGAGATACTGAATTTTGCTGTCTATGGACAGGGCTATATTTTGCCCGGATCTGGGAGCCCGGATACTTTCCACATCCTCGACAACACGTCCCTTACGATCCTTGATGACACGGCGGCTTCCGGGTTTGCCCGCCAGTTCATCCTGCCATGCCAGCTCTATTCCTTCTTGTCCGTTATCGTCGATGTCGGTAAAGCCAAGCATATGGGCCGTCAACTCGCCCGCCGGATAGTACCGGCGGTATTCACGTTTCAGAAATACACCCGGCAGGTTGAGCTCGACCACCTTGGCCGCGACCTCTGGCGACAAATGCCGCTTCAGGTACACGAAATCACGCCGGGCACCTTGGTGGGGATCCTCCAGACGCTTGCGAATTTCCTTGGTGTCCATCTCGATCAGGCTTGCCAGTTTTTTTAATTGCTCCGGTGTTACGTTCATGTCCTGCGGACTCGACCATACCGATTCCACCGGCGTGCTGATCGCCAGCGGTTCTCCGTGCCGATCTGTGATTATTCCGCGATCCGCGTTCATTTCGAGTATACGGCTGTAACGTGATTCCCCTTTCTGTTGCAGAAAGCCGTTATGCATCCCCTGCAGATAGGCCGCGCGCCCCGCCAGTCCCATCAGTCCGAGCAGCAAACAAACTGCGAGTAAGCGTGAGCGTCCCGCCGGCAGGATAATGCGCGGTGAATGACCGGTCGTCATGGCTCCAGCGCCTCCATGGAGTTGGCGGAATTGCCGGAATCAGCCGTATTCATCAACGAGACGACTTGAACGCGTGATGCGTCGGGCACTTGCATATGCAGTTGTCCCGTAGCGATTTTTTCAATGCGCGCATGCATCGCCCACGTACTTTGTTCGAGCTGCAATTGTCCCCATTCCACCGCCAGCCGCCCCGCCTGCTCCTGCTCTCTTTCCAGTTCCACAAAAAGCTTGCGCGCCTTGTGCTGTGAAGTCACAACACTCAGCGCGCAGGCGATGAGGATTAAAATCAATAGAATATTTATCCTGATCACGTCAATCTCTCATTAGCCGTGAAACGCCACGATAGCGAGCTTCCACTATGTTGTATTAACCCGTTCCGCCACCCGCATTACCGCGCTTCTGGCCCTGGGGTTGATCGCCAGCTCGGTTGCGCCCGCGCGTATCGCCTTGCCTATTAAACGCAATTTGTGATGACCCATAAGCCGCACCTCTTTTTCCCGCAAGGGCAGTCTGCGCGGCAGCATGTCGGTGTTGGCTGATTCGCGCATAAAACGTTTCACTAGCCGGTCTTCCAGCGAGTGAAAACTGATCACTACGAGCCGCCCTCCGGAATTCAGTATTTCCACGCATTGCGGCAAGGCCAGCGACAACTTGTCGAGTTCCTGATTGAGATAAATCCGTATAGCCTGAAAAGTGCGCGTCGCCGGATTCTGCTTTTCCCGGGTACGCTCACGCGAACGCACGGCCGCCGCCACAATCGCGGCAAGCTGAAGGGTGGTAGCGACAGGCTGTCGCGTTCTTGCCACAATAATCGCTCTTGCAATCTGTTTAGCAAACCGTTCTTCGCCATAGCTTCTTATCACCTCTTCCAAATGCGCCTCGGAAGCGCAAGCCAGCCATTCCGCGGCTGTCTGTCCCTGGGTTGTATCCATGCGCATATCAAGCGGCCCATCCAGGCGAAAACTGAATCCGCGTGGCGCTTCTTCAAGTTGCGGCGAAGATACGCCCAAGTCCAGCAGCACTCCATCCACCCGGTCCACGCTCAATTCCCCCAATGTCTGCTTGATTTGAGAAAAACTGCCATGAATCATACAAAAACGGGTATCGCTGATTGCCTGTCCCGCCGCCAGTGCAGACGGGTCTCTATCGAACGCGATCAGCCTGCCACCTTTACCCAGTCGTTCCAATATCATCCGGCTGTGGCCGCCGCGCCCGAAAGTGCCATCCACGTATATCCCGTCCGGCTTGACAGCCAGCGCATCCACCGCTTCATGCGGCAAAACTGTAACGTGCATGGATTCTTCAACCACGCCATTACAGCGAGAAACCATCAAGCTCCGGCGGGATGCCATCTTTGAAAGCGAGCGCATTATCCATTTGCAGATTCCATTTCTCGTCATCCCACAATTCGAATTTCGCACCCTGTCCCACCAACACCACGTCTTTGCTCAGGCCGGCGAACTGGCGCAAGAGGGGCGGCAACAATATGCGCCCGGCGCCGTCCATTTCCACATCGCTGGCATTGCCGACAAGAAGACGTTGTAAACTACGGATTTGCGGATTAAAGCTGGAAAGGCTGTTGAGCTTTTGCTCCAGGGGCTCCCATACGGGCTGCGGATAGACCAGGAGGCACCGGGACGGATCGGCGGTTATAACCAGACGGCCAGCGCAAAAGGACATAAGTCCCTCACGGTATTTCGCGGGCACTGCGAGTCTACCCTTGTTATCCAGACTGATAGGTGTGCCGCCGCGAAACATCATGTTCCCTTATTTTAGGAGGAAATAAATCTTATAATTTCCCCACTTTCTCCCACTTCTACCCACTGTAATTAAAAACAATGGTGAAGTCAAGGGAATACAGGGGTTTTTTGTTATGCGACAACGACTTAAATTAAAAATCGGCGAAAACTCATCAATAAGTAAATAAGTGATGTAAATAAATAAGATGCACAAAAATATTAATGTAATTTATCTTGATAAAGCGTCTTAGCCGCTGCGGTGAGCGGGTGGAGCATGGCCTGAAAAATCAATATGAAATGAAGAAGGCGGCGGCAATCGCGCGCATTGCCTTAGGCATGAGACGCCGGGCGCCCCTGAGAATTAAGGGGTTCAGGGATTTATAGGGTTTAGAGGATTTGTTAAGGAATTCCTTGGGTAACCATTACTTTCGCGAGGCCGACATCACGCCGGGCACGTTCTGTATCAATCCAAGTACGCGGCGCAATTGCGCCAGACCCGTAATTTTCAGCGTAAATTGCATGGTTGCAGTAACGCCCCGGCTTTGGGTATGCGTGGCGGTTACATTGATTTTTTCACGCAAAAGAATAGTAGAGATGTCGCTTAGCAACCCTTGCCTGTCCAGCGCTTCGATCTCGACATCGACCGGATAACTTGCTTCCCCCTTCGAGACATCCCAATCCGCTGCCACCAGGCGCTCTGAGCTCTCTGCGGATAGCCGTGACAGACTGGCGCAACCCTGACGGTGGATCGTAATGCCACGTCCACGCGTGACAAAACCGATGATGGGATCGGGTGGCGCCGGTTTGCAACACTTTGCCAACGCCGTGAGCAACTTGTCGACGCCAACGATGAGTACACCGCCATCGGGCTGCGGAGTGCCTTTCCTGCCTGCCGGCAACTCCGGCCCGGTAACCGCTATGCCCGCTGAACCCACTGAGCCAGCTGAGCCAACTGCACCTACGGTAACGGCTGGCTCAATCTTTCCACTTAAAAATGCTCCCAGCTGATGGCTATTGATGTCGCCCCGGGCGACCGCGGCGAGGAAAGCGTCAAGTTTGGCAAACTTGAATCCGGCTGCCAGTTTATCCAGCCCCAGTGCAGTCATGCCATGGCGTTGTAATTCCTTTTCCACTATCGCCCGGCCTTGTATGAGCGAATCCTCGCGTTGCTGAGCGCTAAACCACTGTCTGACCTTCGACCGCGCACGATGACTTCTGAGATAACCCAAGGCGGGATTGAGCCAATCACGGCTCGGCCCGCCCTGTTTGGCCGAGATGATTTCCACCCGCTGCGCATTCTGTAGCGGGTAGTCAAGCGGCACCATGATGTCGTCAACTTTTGCGCCGCGGCAATGGTGGCCGAGATCCGTATGCACATGATAGGCAAAATCCACCGGCGTAGACCCCTTGGGCAAGGAAACCACCCTCCCCTGCGGGGTCAGCACATAAACCGAATCCTGAAATAGCGCGGTCTTGAAATGCTCCGCCAGTTCTCCGGCATCCTCCACATCGTTTTTCCATTCCAGGATTTGTCTCAACCAGGCGATTTTCTCCTCGTACCTGGCGTCGCGCCTTGCTCCTTCCTTATAGCGCCAGTGCGCGGCGACACCCATCTCGGAATGACGATGCATCTCGTGCGTGCGTATCTGGATTTCAACCACCTTATCTTCCGGACCAATGACGGCAGTATGCAGCGAGCGGTAGTCGTTACCTTTCGGTCTCGCGATATAGTCATCGAATTCTTTGGGAATCGGCACCCACAGATTGTGCACCATCCCCAACGCGGCATAGCAGTCCCTCACATCATTCACAAGGATCCGCACCGCGCGGGCATCATGAATTTCCTTGAAGTCAACATCCTTGCGTTTCATTTTTTTATGGATGCTGTAAATATGCTTTGGACGCCCGGTCACTTCAGCCTTGATGCCGGCCTGCTGCAACTCGCGCTGCAGCATATCCACCACCCGGTCGATATACTGTTCCCGGTTGATGCGGGTATCTTCGAGCAGTCTGGCGATTTTTCTATAGCGTTCCGGTTCAAGAATCCGGAACGATAAGTCTTCCAGCTCCCACTTTATCTGCCAGAGCCCCAGACGATTGGCCAGGGGCGCAAATATATCCAGCGTTTCATGCGCAATCTCGACACTTTCCGGAACGTTGCTTGCGCAGATATATCGCATCGTTTGGGTCCGGTCCGCCAGGGCGATAATGACCACACGAATATCTTCCGCCATCGCCAGCAGCATTTTTCTTAGTGCTTCGATCTGTGCACTGTGATCTGTACTGCTTCCCTCACCTCTTGCACCCAGCGTCCGGATACGGCCCATGCGCGCCACCCCTTCCACCAGGTGAGCTACAGCTGGATTGAAGGTTGTTTGCAGTTTTTCTGTGTAGCCATCCAGATAACCGGACACTGCATGAAGCAAACCTGCTATCAGGGTGTCGCTATCAACCCGCAGCGACGCAAGAACCGACGCCGCACCCAACACATGCTGACTAACCGGTTCGCCAGTAGACAGGGATTTGCCGGCATACAGCGGTTGGGAAAATTCCAGCGCATACCGGAGTATTTCGACCTCGCCGGGAGATAACGTGGGCAGCATGGGTAACGTGGATTCAAGCCAGGAGAGTCCATCTCGTCCAGCACCGGTGGAGGAAAGCACCGCAGATGAATGTTCCGGCAAAGCTATTGAACCTGAATCCGGTAGTTGATCGCTCATTTAATATATCAGGGTTATGATTAATAACAATATTTCGTATTGTTTGACGCTCGCCTTCTGGGTGAAGTCGCTACGGAGTGAATTGCACAGTTCTTGCGGCACATGGCTGCGTTGCAACTTCTTGGAATGGAACGACCATTCCGCGTCGTTGCGCCTTGCCCTGCACCCCAAAAACCGCGCACTTCACCCCGTCCAACTACCGGATTTAGGTTGAAGCTGAATCGGGTAACTCATTACTCATTTTTATGCTGCCTTGATTTCATCGGTATTCAGGTATCCTGCCAGTAACGGCGGCGCAATGCGCGCGAAGTTTCGACTGCAACCGTGCTATCTACAAAGCGCAGCAGCACTGCTCCATCGTTATCGCTGCGCAGTAATGTGCTGCCCAGTGCCCGGTAGCGCTCCATCACCTCTTCCCGGGGATGCCCGAAACGATTGCGATAGCCTACGGTAAATATTACCAGCCGGGGATTCACTTGACGCGCAAACTCACTGGTAGAGGACGTTTTGCTGCCATGATGGGGCGCCACCAGCACCGTTGAGGAAAGTGCGTTGCCATCGTTCTCGATTAGCTGATACTCGGAGTTTTTTTCGATATCGGCCGGCAACAGCACACTGCCATGGATTGTCGTGATTTTCAGTACGCAGCTTAAAGCGTTGGTTTTGAGCCTGGGGTTGCTGTAGCTCTGTTGGACCGGGTGCAGCATGTCGAAGCGTACTCCATCCCATTCCCACGATTGTCCTGCACGGCACTGATGTTTATTGGAAGCGGCAAGCTGGATCGGGTGATCTGCGCTCAAGGATGACACCAGCCATTCCACCGGCACCGCCTCCAGTACTGACAATGCCCCGCCGCTATGATCCGAGTCGGCGTGCGTGACAATCATTGCATCCAGATGCTTGATGCCTTCCCCGCGCAAAAAAGGAACGATAGTACGGTTGCCACTATCCGCTTCGGTACTGAAAGCGGGTCCCGTATCGAAGAGCAGCGCGTGATTTTCTGTGCGAGCCACTACCGCCAATCCCTGGCCGACATCCAGCACAGTGAGCCATAATTCTCCCGGTGCCGGTTTTGGGGGTAATACCAGGAATATCGGCAGCAGCGCAACCACCCCCAACCAGCGAGCCGGAAAACCTGTGGCCAGCCCCGGCCCGCCCCTCATACCCAGTCCTAATCCTCCGGGCAACAACATCCAGACAATACCTGCCATGCCGGCGGCTACCGCCCATGCGGGGGGCGCATGCTGGCTCCATACCGCCTGCGGTACATCGCTCATCCACCGCAACATCTCCATGCAACCGCTCAGTACCACGTGTGCAGGCAGCAACATGAAGTCAAGTAGCGGCAATGTTGCCAACAGCGTCAAGGGAACCACCACCAGGCTCACCAGCGGAACGGCGATTGCATTGGCAAAGGGCGAAACCAGCGATACCTGCTGGAACATCGCCAATAACAGTGGTATCAGGCTGAGGGTTATCGCCCACTGTACGCGCGCCCAGCCGGTTAACCAATGCATTTTACCAATCCGTCCGGCCGTTACGAGCATGATGAACGCCATCGCCCCGAACGACAACCAGAAGCCGGGCGAAAGTACGGCCCAGGGATCAAGCACCACCACTATCAGCAATGCCCATGCCAGCACCGCTGTCGCGGAAGCGAAACGCCCCAGCCATAGAGCGAGGGCTATCGCCGCCAGCATGTAAACCGTGCGCTGCGCCGGTACCGCAAAGCCGGCGAGCAGCGCATAACCGAAAGCCGCCACCAGCCCCGCAATGACTGCGGCCTTGCGCGCGGGCAACCATAGTGCCAGACGATGACTTCTGCGCCATAACCCATATACCAGCGCAAACATCAGGCCTGAAACCATCGTCACATGCAAGCCCGAGATACTCATGAGATGGTTTACGCCCGTGCGCGTAAATATTTGCCATTGGCCACCTGGAATCGCGCGCTGATCGCCCACCGCCAGCGCAATCAGAACACCGGTATAGGCATGATCCGGCAATGACCGAATAAAATGCTCGCGAATCTCCTGGCGCAAACGTTCAACCCGATACGAAGGCTGATTAACCATTTCGTCCAGACGCAAATTATCGTCAGCTTTCCGCACATAGCCGGTCGCGCGAATGTTGCGCTCCAGGGCCCATTCCTCGAAATCGAAACCGTGTGGATTGACACTGCCGTGCGGACGCTTGAGACGCACCGTGATCCGCCAGCGTTCGCCCGCATTGATCCGGGGTAGCACAGACCCGGAATTCTCCGCGTGCTTGCGGCGCTCGTTATACCAGGCAAGGGAAATTCGCTTGGGAACAATCGCGCCTTCCGTCAGCACTTGCTCCACGTCAAAAGCAAAACGTAAGCCATTTTCATTGGCTTGCGGCAACTCCGCCACCACTCCCGCCAACTGAATATCGCGTCCCTCCCATTCATGCGGAAGTGCATCCGCCAGACGCCACTGAGCAAACGCCGCTGCCCAGAAAAACCCCGCACCCAAGAAAATCAGAGCAAGCAGAATCTTTGCAGTGATGGAAAAAATAGCGGCCCGGCAACGCCAAAGTAAAAATGCACCCACCGCACCCGGTACGAGGAGCCATGCCCACAGCAAGTCCGGCAGTTCGGTCTGTTGCTGCAACAGTCCCACCCCAAAGACAAACGCAAGAATATAGGCTCGCATCAGGTTCTCGTGGTCTACCGGAACTATATGGACATGGGGGAAGTTACTGAAGCAGAACGAGGAGATTGTTCCTCTACGGCGAACTGAACCACCGTATTAAGATATTTATAAATAAGGTAAAGGGCTATCGAGCGCTTGAATCCCATACGGCCGCGCGCTTTTGCCGGGCGGATACCGGTATGACGGCTGACGGCCAGCTTATTATGTTTGCATGAAGCGCCGGTATTTTCGTACACTCTTCCCGTGCCGCGAAAATTCTTCAAAAAATATCTGCCCTCTCACGAAACCGTCCGTCAAAACCGGTTTGTCGGGCTGTTCGGTAAACATCTGCAACATCACAATCTGTGGCATCTGCATCGGCGATCAGTAGCGGGCGGCGTTGCAGCCGGGTTATTTGCCGGACTGATCCCCGGCAGTAATCCGGTACAGTTCTTTTTTGCCGCTTTGTTTGCGATCGCTTTCAAGGTAAATCTCCCCGTGGCGGTGGCTACCACACTTTATTCCAATCCTTTCACCATCGTACCGATCTATATCGTCGCCTACGCCATTGGCGAGTTTGTTATGGGTAACGGCACAGGTAATATGCCCCAGACCGATTTGCACCTGATGGATAAGAATATCAGTGAATGGGTTCCCGCACTGATAGACTGGGTAATGTCGCTCGGCAAGCCATTATTGGTGGGGATATTGCTGTTGGCGCTGCTGCTTTCCGTAATCGGATATTTTGCCGTGCGTGTAACGTGGCGGCTCTATACCATTTATGAGTGGCGAAAACGGGCAAAACGGCGGCGCTGATTTATAAATCTGGATTCGGCAGTTGACTGCTCATTTCTCATTCTAGTCGCGATAAGCCCCGGTGACTCTTGTTTTTATTCAACCAGCAAGCCGTCTTCCAGCTGTAATGTCCGCCCTGCCTTTTTGGCCAGTTCCGGATCGTGGGTGACAATGATGAGGCTTGCGCCCACGCTGCGGTTGAGTTCAAGCATCAATTCGAATACGCCTCCCGCCGTGTGCCGGTCGAGATTTCCGGTAGGCTCATCCGCAAGGACGCAAGCGGGCTGAGTCACCAGTGCACGTGCCACCGCCGCACGCTGCCGCTCGCCACCCGAGAGTTCTCCGGGAGTATGCGTGAGGCGATGGCCCAAGCCCACCTGCTTCAATAATTTCGCCGCCTGGTCATACGCTTCGCTGCTGCTGATGCGCCGGATCAATAGGGGCATGGCGACATTCTCCAGTGCGCTGAATTCCGGTAGTAAATGATGGAACTGATAAATGAAACCCAGCGATCTGTTACGCAATTTGCATCTTTCTTCTTCACTGACGGTCGCTATATTCTGCCCCATGATGCGAATATCGCCGCCGGTAGGGGCATCCAATCCTCCCAGCACGTGTAGCAACGTACTTTTTCCTGAACCCGAGGCGCCGACAATAGCAAGGGTATGACCTGCCAGGATATCAAGGTCTATGCCCATAAGCACCGGAACCTCCAGCTTGCCCTGGAAATAACTCTTGCGCAGGTTGCGGCAGGAAATAATGGTTTTACTCATACCGCAGCGCCTCCGCGGGATTGACTTTGGAGGCCCGGTAACTCGGATAAATCGTTGCCAGCAGTGTCAGCACGAACGATACCGCTGCCACGGCCACAATATCATTCATTTGCGGGTCGGATGGAATGTCACTGATGAAATAAACATCCGGTGAAAGGAATCGCACGCTGAACAGGCCCTCAATCAGCGCGATCACCGACGACACATTGTATGCCAGCAACACGCCGCTGATTACACCGAGCATGGTGCCGAGGACACCGATCAGGGTGCCTTGCACGATGAAGATTTTCATGATGCTGCGCGGGCTTGCGCCCAAGGTGCGCAGAATAGCGATATCGGGCTGCTTATCGGTCACCGCCATCACCAGGGTCGAGACGATATTGAAGGCCGCGACGGCGATAATAAGGGCAAGAATCAGCGACAGCATGCGCTTCTCGATCTGTATCGCACGAAAATAATTGGCATGCTGGCGGCTCCAGTCGCTGATATGAACCTCCGTGGAAATCATCGGCGCAAGGTCTCGCGCCACTTGCGGCGCCTCGAAGAGATCATGTAGCTTCAGCCGTACACCCGATACTTGATCATCCTCCATGCGGTAGAGCTTTTGTGCATCCGACAAGTTGATCAGCACCAGGCTCGAGTCGTACTCCATATGCCCCGCCTCGAAGATGCCGGTAATGGTGAACTGTTTGAGGCGCGGCAGGATACCGGCCGGCGTTACCTGTCCCTGCGGCGAGATCAGTACGATTTTGTCTCCCGTAAATACGCCCAGGACCCGTGCCAACTCCGAGCCGATAACGATGCCAAACCTCCCCGGGATCAGTTCGTCAAGCCTGCCATCTATCATCATCCGGGCCAGGTCGGCCACCTTATCCTCCATGGCCGGCTCGATGCCTCTTACAGCAACGCCACTGACAACCTGGTCGAACGATACCATGCCTTGCGCGCTGACATAAGGCGCGGCGCCCTCCACCAGCGGATGCCGCAGCGCTTCTTCCGCAACTCGGCGCCAGTCTGCCAACTTGCCGTCAATACCGCTTATCTGGATGTGAGAGGCGACGCCCAGGATGCGTGTCCGTACTTCTTTCTGGAATCCATTCATCACCGACATGACAGTGATCAGTGCCGTCATGCCAAGAGTAATTCCTAATAGGGAAATCAGGGAGATGAAGGAAATGAAGTGATTACGGCGTTTGGCACGGGTGTAGCGTAGACCAATGAAGAGTTCGTAGGGAGACACGGATTAACTACCCGGAATATAAGGAATGCCGAAGTGTGCCACATTCTGCCGGGGCTTAACAGACGGACAGATATTGAAATGTTGCCGGGGTCCTGTTTGGGCGCTAAAACACGTCTCCCGGCGGTTGACGAATGCAGTTGGCGCGATGACGCTAAAACTCGCCTCTCAACCCTATTACTGCGGCTATTCCGGGCAGTGGTGCAAAGTTTTTCAGAAAAGAAGTGTGCACGCGCATCTCTTCGTTCAGCAGGTTCTTGCCCTGAAGAAAAATTTTAATGCCATTCGATTTGGTTTCCTTGATGCGGTAACTCACGTCGACATTGACCAATGTGTACCCCGGCGTACTGGTTTCGAGTTCCGCCACGCGGTTTTGGCGCATCACATGAAATGCATTCACGTTAGCCGTCCAGGAGCCCACCTTATGATTGAGTTCCAGCCCGAACCTCTGTGGTGTAATGCGCGGGACATTACCCCCCATATCCAGTTTTCCGCGCACGTAGTCGGTAAACAGCCGTAATTCGGTGGCATCAGGCTTCAAGGTGAAAATCACTTCAGCTTCGGCACCGAAAAATCTTGCTCCCGTCTGCGCAAAATTCTGTACCAGGAATTCGCCGCTGGGATCCGGTGTACCCGTATCGTCGACACGATCGGCCACACCGTCACCATTGGTGTCGGCACTACGCACGAAAATATAGTTGTCGATCCAGTTATGGAATACGTTGATTTTCCATTTTATCGGCCCGGTGTTTTTGCGTAATGTGAGATCGATATTGCTGGTTGTTTCGCCGCCTAAAGTATCATCACCCGTTTGAAAGGTGGCGGTGCCACGGTGTGCGCCTTTTATGTACAACTCTTCCGTGGATGGCGCGCGTTGCCCCCTGGTTGCTGACAGACCCAGTCCGTAGCCCTCCATGAATTTCCATAAAGTACCTGCTGAAACGTTATAAAGATTGAATGCGCGCGATGGATTGGCGTTATTCTGCGGGTCTTGCGTGGCACGCTCGATGCGCCCGCCGAGTTCCAGACGCCAGCGGTCCCAGTTGCGCTCTTCGACCAGGAATATGCCGGTTGAACGTGATTTCGTGACCGGTATCACAGCCTCTTCGCCCAAAGCGGAGAAATTACGGTCCTGAAACTGGACGCCGAATACCCCCTGCCAGTTTTTGATGGGTGCATGCAAAAGCTCGGCGCGGCTTTCCAGGCCATGATTCTTAAACCGCGTGGCAATCTCCCCGGTCCCCTCGATTTCGTTATGCTTGTAATCGTTATACCCCGTACGTATCTTGAGCTTGTCAAAACCAATGATGGGTTTGTCCAGTTCACCTGACAAATCATAACGGGTCTGCTTCAGATCGATCTTCGAACCCTCAGGGCTGGGTATGCCATACTTGCTCTCCAGCCGCGAAATCGATCCGCCGATGAAGCCTCTTTCACCGACAAGGGACCCTCCCGCGGATATGCCGTCCGAATCTATCGCACTGTTCTCGACGATGCCTTTCTTACTGCTTGGATTGCTCTCATCCGCCCGCCCGGGGATATGGTAATCCCCGGTTTTGCGCTTGAAGCCACCTACACTCCAGGAAGCCCGGCCCCCGATGCTGCCGGTCGCGTTGAAAGCCCCGGTACGTTCCTCTGTGGCTGTGTTGCCACGTATTTCGATATCGCCTTTTGGTGATTTGAACAGCTGATTCGGGATGCGCCCGGATACGACATTGACTATCCCGCCCGATGCACCACTACCATAGAGCAGCGTTGCCGGACCCCGGAGAATCTCGATTTGGGATGCATTGAGCGATTCGGCGGTTACCGCATGATCCGGGCTGATGGCCGACAGATCGAGGGTACCGATTCCATTTTCCAGAACCCGAATACGCGGACCATCCAGACCGCGAATAATCGGACGGCCCGCAGCCGGTCCGAAGGAACTTGAGGCCACACCCAGCTCTCGGGAGAGGGTATCGCCCAGACTCGCTTCGCGCTTACGGCGTAAATCTTCGCCCCGCAGCACTGAAACAGGCTGGGCCGTATCAAGCTCGCTACGATTCTCGAATGGCGTGGCGGTCACTACAACTGGCGGCAGGACACTGTCCTTGCCAATATCCTGCGCCTGAACAGACGCTACACTGAATACAACGGGTACCAACAGAATGATGGTGAATCTGAGATAGCTTTGAACGAACCGTTCTCGTCCCTGCGACGGTCTGTCCCAAGAAACCGCCATCACGTATCCCGCTGGCAAGATCAGCAACTTGTTCAGGAATTCCTTGAGTACTCCGCCCAAGTGATGCGAAAGTACCGCTGATACGTTACAACTTGAATCATTCATACCGACTTCTTGAATGCATGGAAAGGACGACTCTTACGCAACTTAGTTGCATTACTGCGTCGGTTTCCGGCTGCCACTATTCTTGTGGCCGGATACAGCCCGGATCAGGCGATAAACATCAAATGACGGAACCGGTCAGGGCTGCTCGATTTTAAGCAACAGAAGGATTACACTCGCGGAGGAGCGCGCGTGAGATATGGGAATGAAAAACCTGGGAGGGTATGTCTAAATTTCAGGAGCGGTGGAAGTTGTTGTATTGTTTGATCCAGAAAGAGGGGGATCAGGATGAGAGGGATAATGCTAAAAGCCGATAAAGCCACGCAGTCCAGACAAATTCGGTCGAGATCGGAGTCTGGCCCGGTTTCGTTTTGTTCATGATCGTCCGCTTGAACCACACCGATGATATCAACGTGCGTAAGCGCATGCGTCGCCTGAAAGACCGGGACGAGCGAAAACACCCATACCAGAATCAGGAATAATCCTTTCCGCAACCCCATGGAACGGTATTCCCTGGCATCGGCATATGAATACCGCATTTTATGAATTGGATGTTCTATCATGCGCATTCGGCACATAAACCTTTGACTATCAGCTCGACCGCCTGAGACCGGTAACCGGCCGGCAACGGGCCGTCATATCTGGCTTTCAGATCGTCAAGGCAAATCACCGTTGTACAACGGGTACATTTAAAATGCGCATGCTGGTGTGAATGGGCATCGAAATTTGCGCGAAAACGCCATACTCGATCATCACTCGCCACCCTATGCACAAAACCTCTTTTGTTCAGCCATTCAAGCACACGATAGAGCGTGACGCGATCCAATCGCTGCTCACCGCTCAGGCGTTCTTCAATTTCATGATGCGTAATAGCCCGTTGCTCCGTCAACAAAATGGTAAGAATTCGAACCCTGCCAGAGGTCACCCGCTCGCCGGTACGCCGGATCATCGATTCCGCCTGTTCCTGAGAATTAATAGGCATAAAGGATAGGGATGGTATTGCAACAAAGTTGCGTTTACTATAACCGAATAACACTGCGGGCGCAATACCGCTTATGCTTGCTCCAAGGAGTGGGGTTGTTCAGAACCAGACCACAAAAATGGTGCATCACAGTTTTTTGTGTATCGGGTATGGCCAATGTTCCTATCATATGGGTGCATAGCGGTGGTTGGGTGCCCCAATCACGACATCGGCGGCAAACAAATGACGGCTGATACATTTCTTCAAGCTTTATCTCTCGTCAAAATGTATTAACATGGTTAAGTCAATTGATATCCGGCATTTCCGATTATTATTAGTCATCGTCGGCATCCTATCCGGTATATTGCCTGCTTTCGCCGGAGCCACCTACACGGTGGACCCGGGCACCTATCGCGCCAGACTCAAGCAATTGGAGCCAGGCGCTTATGTACGGTTGATGCCGGGAGAATATAGGGACGGCCTGCCTATTCAGCAGCTTCATGGTACCGAGCAAAACCCGATTACGATTTCTGGACCGGATGGGGAGCCGCATGCGGTGTTTATTGCGCGGCCCGGACATAACACGGTCAGTATCGTTAACTCGAGTTACATCACCATTCGCAATCTGGTTCTCGATGGCCGTAATCTGCGAGTGGATGGGGTGAAATGCGAAGGCTACGCGGACTGGGCACATCACATCACGCTTGATGGGCTGCGTATTCGCGGCCATGGAAACAATCAGCAAACGGTTGGCATTTCCACCAAATGCCCGGCCTGGGGCTGGGTGATTCGCAACAACGTGATCGAAGGCGCCGGAACCGGCCTTTACCTCGGTAATTCGGATGGGCGCGCACCATTTATCGGGGGCATGATCGACCGCAATCTGATCATTGATACGCATGGCTATAACCTGCAGATCAAGCATCAGCAGCCCCGCCCGGTTTTACCCGGCATACCGGACGAGGATAACGCAACGATCATCCGTCACAATGTTTTCAGTAAGGCACATGGCGGATCCAAGGAGATGGCAAGACCCAATATGCTGGTTGGGCATTGGCCGCTCACAGGACCGGGAGCAAACGACCGGTATCTCATCTATGGTAATTTCTTTTATCAGAATCTGCATGAAGCATTGTTCCAGGGCGAAGGCAATATCGCGCTCTACAATAATCTGTTTGTGAATCATTTCGGCGATGCGATACGGATTCAGCCGCACAATGACACGACACGCGCGATAAGCGTTTTCTACAATACCGTGATAGCACGCGGGTCAGGCATAACATTCGCGCGGCGCGAGGGTGATCCAGCGCATCCGCAATTCGTTATGGCCAATATCGTATTCGCGGGAATACCGGTGCGGGGTGCTTCCCTGGAGACAAATCTGACCGGTAAATTTAACGATGCGCGGAATTATCTTACCCGGCCATTCGCACCTTTGGGCGCAATGAATTTGATGCCGGCGAATACCAAGTTGCAGAAGCGCACCAGTGACAGCATGCGCTTTGATGCTTATCCCCAAGCCGATCTGGATTTTGATGGAGGTTTGCGTGGCACAGGTGGAATAGGCGCCTATGCACTCGATAGAGACAGACCTCGCTGGCTGCCGGTACTGGAAATCAAGCCAGTACCCGTCACACCTGATGATGAACCATCATTTGCAGGCCATTCCTTAATCCAAAATACTCGATAGAAAATAGAAAAAATGCGTATTCTGTCAGTGATCACGGTATTGATTGCCTATGGGTCGTTGTATCCCGGCAATTTTTCCACGCCGGACGACGGGGCTGTAAAGCAATTCCTTACCGACTGGCGTTTATTCACCTCTCCAGGCGATCTGTTGGGGAATATTGCGTTGTTCTTCCCACTCGGCGTGGCCGGTATATTATTCGGCTCAGGCAGAGGCGATGCCACGATTCGTGTCGCCGGGTTACTTCTGTTCGCGCTTGTTTACTCATTTATCCTTCAGTTGGCGCAGGTTTGGCTTCCTTCCCGTTCCGCGGCACTGGCGGATGTGCTCTGGAATATGACAGGTATGCTGTCAGGCATGGCGGCGGCGCATGTGCTGGGAAAACGCTCGCCAGGAAGCGCACATCCATTCGATGCTGCGTCGTTGGTACCTCTATTGGTCTTGATACTGTGGCTGCTCACCGAGTTATTGCCGCTGGTACCCACATTGGATTGGCAAAAGTTCAAGGATGCGCTGAAGCCGCTTCTCGCTGAATTCAATATTTCCTTTTCGGCAGCTGCTATGCATGCGGCCGGCACATTTGTCGCGGGTAGCGCTTTCATGGCGCTGGGACGGCAGCCCGCCGCATGGCTGGGAAGCGCACTCGCACTCGTGTGGGTAGGTAAGGTTGTGATCGTCAATTTGACATTGGACGCATCGCTTCTCATTGGGTCGCTGGCAGGCTATGCGGGTTGTCTGGTGCTATCGCGCGTCGGTCACGCAAAACTCTTCGAGGCGGCGTTCTGGCTGCTGTTAATCGCTTGGAGCATTATCGCACTAACGCCTTTTTCTCCCGCTTCGGGTGGAACCTTCAATGGGGTCCCTTTTGCAACCATGCTTCGGGGATCCATGGAAACCGGTGCTCGGGGACTGGCCCAGTCATTGTTTATTTACACGGCCTTGCTATGGCTTTTGCAAAGAACCCGCATGGGTATCGCCAAGGCGACGGCAGGGCTGGTGGTGTGGTCGTGTTTGATCGAGCTGGCGCAGATGGGTTTGCTGGGTCGCACCGCGGATGTAACAGAACCCATTTTGTTATTGCTGGTTGGCTGGGCATTGTCGGTGATGCAAAAACATGGAGACCCCGCAAGGCAGGAAATAGTCACACCGGTATCGCAGCCACGTCCTTTAGTGGCGGTTCCCACAGGGACGAGCGGGAAACACGCACTTGCTTCGATGGCGATCGGGATCGGGATGTGCGTGGCGATCGGCTGGTTGATTACGCGATCACCCTTGATACCCTACAATGTGCGTGAACTGGTATACGAGGGGCATCCCTTTCGATCACTGCTATTGCTTGTAGCCCTGCTGTATTGGACTATGGGCTTTCCGATACTGATTGTGCAATGGCTGGCGCGGGGAGAGCTATATCTGCTCAGCTTTCCGCCCCTGGTATTACTGCATGGTTCGATTGCGTGGCTGCTGCTATGGTCCGCGGTGCCAAGCGAGAGTATTCACGACATCGTCGGGGCGCCTGTCTTGCACTGGCCCTGGGAATGGGAAATAATCGGCCGTTTTCTGGCATTGTTCAGCCTCTGGAGTGTTGCTGCCACGGCGGGCGCCGTTATCGCCGCAAAACGCCTCCTTCCCGGTGCGAATGGGGCTCAATCCGCGCTGTTGGGATGGGCGATCGGCGCCTGCCTGTTTCTACCGATATCCTATTACATCGTGGTGATGGTGGCCTCCACAGACAACCTGGTTGAACTGATGGCCGGCAATGGCAGCGTAGGCGCGTTCTTGCTGATCGGCCTGGCTATGGCAGGAATTTCATTTGGCGGGGCGAAAGCCACGCTGGCATTGATTCCCGGGATAGCAGGGCGGACAAGTGCGGTCGCATGGGTGCTGGCTTCCGGCGCTCTGGCCTATTTGGCGATTTATCTCGGGACGGAACAGGTGATCGTCAAATATAACCAGGTGTTTTCCGCGTTGCAGTTCTTGCTGAGCAGCGATCGCTCACATCTGGCCGGACCGGGGGAGTTGGCAGTTCGATACATTGCGCTGTGGAGCGCTCTCATCGGGGCCATCGTAATGGTTCAATATCCGCTATGGCGGTGGACCGTCTCGAATCGCGGCAGCCCAATAGCGGTCTAATCCGGATGCTATGAAACATCCGGTTTAATGACTTGCTTCCACCCTGCCTGAACCCGATTCACTTGTGGACAAGGATCCCACGGAAATAAACGTGCAATCGAGTGAGTGGACATTGAGATCGACACGCAGACCCTTTTCCGGCGAACATGTCTCGAAGTGCAGACTTTCTAGTACTTGCTGGGCGGGGATATTGCGCCCCGTGGGCTTGAAGTTAACCCATAAGCTCTGCGGCCTCTGGCCGCTTTCTGAAACCACCAGGTAGTTGAAGAACGCCTGTTCGATAAATCTTCCCTGCACACGGCAGGAGAGCATAAAGTCCTCGATACGTATCTCTTGCTCTACGAATCGAACGATGGCGAACCCGACCGCGCCGTAGGAGCCGAAATTGTCGCTACAACGAAGCACATATTTCCTGACCTCGTCATCGGCGAGAATGGGCAGTATCTCGTCCCTGGCGTATTTGCGCCCGGAAAAATTTAATTGATTGGTACGCTGGACGAGTTCGGAAACACGGTCCAGATCATCGGCCGCATAGGCGTCGATGGAAAGCTTGATCTCGCATGCAGCCAGAAATCCAAGATAATCCGAGCCAAACCTGGCTGCGCTTTTCTTGCGTACGAATTCTTCTTTGTAAAACTGGCTACGCTTCTTCGCTTCCTCGCTATTCGTTCCCTGATAGCGAGGATCCAGAAAAAGGCGGTCGATGTCGGCCACATTCACGCAATCGACTCCTTTCAATGCCCGTGAAACTTCCTCCAGTTCAAAGGGATTATCGTCAATGAAAGCGAAAGTATCCAGGCCGATGTTGAGCTGTTCCGCTATGATCCTGACATTTTCGCTCTTGGGAAGCCAATTGATCTGGGGATACAGAAAATAGTCTGCTATGCCGAGTTCTTCGAGGCGCCGCCATGCGCTTGCCTCGTCATTCTTGCTCGCGATACTAAGCAAAATTCCACGTTCATAAAAAAAGCGCAGCAAGTCGAGTACCTTGGGGCGCAATGATACCGCCTCATTTTCAAGCAGAATTCCGTCCCACATCGTATTGTCGAGATCCCATACTACGCACTTTATCTTTGGAGTACTTGAACTCCGCACGCTTTCAGTCTTGCGGTGAACGATAAAATCGGCGGTAAGGAAAACAACACGTGATGCGGTCTCCCCGTCGGGAATAATGGCGATGTCAAACGGGAGACCGCACTCGGTAATCATCGAAAATTGTTGGTAGCCGAACTCATGCCGCGAGTATCCCGGGGGAAATACGACCGAGGTACGAAATGGCAGGGGAAGCTTCGTGAGTTGCGTTTGTTTACTCATCATACCGCCGGAAATCGCCATATTCAGCTGCATTCGTATCGGCACATCCGCTGGGTTGTAAACTTCGAGTAGAAAAAAATCTGGTTTGGATTCCGTGCGATTTACCCGGTGCATCCAGCGGGCAAAGCGCTCAAGGAGTGCATACTCGAGATACGACCAGCGCATGTCACGCGTCAGCCGATACATCATCGCGCCCGCCGCATTGGTAAGCGGCGCAACCAAACCGATCATGCGTTCGGCCAATAAGGCGGCCGTCGCAGGCAGCATCAGGGTATTGCCTCGGGCCTCGATCTTGCCCCATTGCTTGAATGTAACCTCTGCTCCATAGCCGCGAGCGGACGGGAAGCGCTGGTTGCGATACATGCCATAGGTTAGGCGCCTGCAACGTTGATCCGGTCTGCTCTGGTAGAGATCACAGGTTGCGAAACAGCCCGGGGCGGCGCATTCTATGCAATGCTCCCCCCACATGAGCAAGGACATCTTCGCAACGTCCTGAACAGGCGTATACGGTTGTAGTGGAGCGAGATTCCGATCCACATGCAAATGCATCTCGTATTTATCGAATTCAAACATCGCCCACCGCTATTGTCTTTCCACAACCCGCTATTTTCATTTTAGACGACAGATAAATGATTTTCCAAGCGGAGCATAGTCCAGATAGGGGATGAAGCCCAGGTGTGTTTCCTGCCGCATAAAGTCTGCCAGCGCGCGTTGTTCGCCCTGTTCAGGATCGCCTTTGTAATTGTAGAAGTCATCGAAGCAGATAATGGAACCATTTACAATATATGGCTGGATGAAATTGAGTACTTGAATAGTTGACTCGTACAGGTCGCAATCAATATAGATGACCGCCGCCTTGCGTCCGGATAATCGCCGATGGGTAGCATCATTCAGACTATCGCTGTAAAAACCCTCAATCAATTCGTACTCGGATGTCCGGATTCCACGGGATGCGAGAATTGCCTCGAATTCGGGGCGGGCGCAGGCAAACTGCCCTTCATACCATATGTTGTCGGGATGCTTCTCTGTTGCCGGTAAGCCCTGAAATGAATCAAAGCCCCACAGCTTCATATCGCGCCGGCCATAGCGCCGCTTCATTCGATGAGCGTAGCCGAAGGTCTTGCCTCGCCACAGGCCAAACTCGAAATAATCTCCAGGTACTTCGTTAATCTTTGCGAACTCGAAGGCCTGGCTCAACATCCCGAGTTCGGTCATTCGATTGTCCGAGCGACGATCCAATACTTCAACTACGCGGGCCACCCACTCGGCATCCACTATCTGCTTTGCGATGCGTTTGATTAACATGACTTTCCGCCATCCAGAAGATTGTTCAGATCAGGTTCCGAAGCGCATCATTTTTTTTACTTTCGACTTAAGCCCGAGCTGGTCCAGCTTATCGCCAGCCAGCCTGCTGAGATGATTCACGGCGCTTTGACTATGCAGCAGGAACCTGTTGCGCAGATTGCTGCGCAGGAAAAAAACATTTGCGCATTGAACACTATGAGTGGCAAACAGCTTTTTATGCTCTGATTGTCCTTCAGTAAAATCAAAAAAACGAAAAGAGTGTTCCTCGAACAGGTACTCTAGGGCAAGCCACTGCAAAATTGTGCCCACAGAAAAATTCATGTAGCCGGGATCGTATCCGAGATAAGCATAGATCAGAATTTCATTGGAGATCGGACAATAGAGATACGAGACGGGCTGATCCTGATGAAAAAGGATGAACCCACGAACAAGCCCCTGTTCAGCAAGCTGCTCCATTTCGCCAAGAAACTCCTCCGAATCGGGCAAGCCTGCGTCAAGCAGCTTTTCCTGATAGGTTATCCTGGAAACAACACGGGCAAGCCGAAAGAACTCCGGAATTTCTCCGGCTGACTTGTAAACCTTCCAGGAAATGTTGCCACCGCAATATTCGGCGTATTTCTTGATTTTACGATTGAGAGTCGAACGCGTCTTGGAGGAAAATTTGCTCTTGTACTCTTCGAACGACAGACGCATATCGATGTAATACCGCTGGTGCTGGGAAGATACATAGCAGAGATAATTGTCCAGCTTCCGAAGTACAGGCTGCTTGCCGTTGACGCGCAGCGATCGCACCAGGAAACCTTGACTATTGAGTTGCAGAACGTCATCTGGCGGCGCCGGCTCTGTCACTGGCGGAGTCTCATCGTCAAGCCCCACTTCCCGCACTTGCAACCATAATTGGGATGCAAACAACGTTTTGTCACCCAGTTGAAGCTTTATGGGGACTTGACGGTAATGCCATACTTGCTTCACCGGAACCCCCGCCGTAGTCCTTGTTCCAACATCCTGAGTCCCGTTTTCCAGATCGGCGAGGTGAGCGGAGCAGGCTGTGAATCCGCGAGATCCGGGGCCAAACCGTGAAAACCACGAACACGGAAGCAATCCCGGTGACGATCAAGAAAGGTGCAGAGTTTGCGGAAGCGGGCTACCACGATATCGTCCGGACGATCCATACCGCCGTTAAGCAACTCGAAGTTGTGTGAAAGAATAACAAAGGCCTTACGACCGGATTCCAGCGCTTGCCACAGCAACCCTTCCATCTCCCGGTACGAGCAAGCAGTTACTTGCGCATGGCGCAATGAAGAAGCTCCGTCCTGAAAGACCGTCATGGGATACTCGTATACGCCTTCACACTCGATCGGTTCCATAAGTGGGACATCCGGACTTACCCCACTGTCCCGTCCAAGCATACTGGCGTTGTAGCTGCTGTCGAAAACAATGTGATTCCTGGCGAGTGCCCGCAGCGTATCCCTATTGAAACCGAAATTTCCTGCGCGAAAGGCATTTACGCTTTGACCACCGGCCAGTTCAATCAGCCTTGCGCCCGCCTGGATCAGGATTGTTTGATCCTCCAACGAAAAGTAACGCAAGAGTTGCTTCTTTCCAGTGATATCGTCGAGCAGAGGTTCTTTGGATTCATCCACCCATTCGGTATGCAGATGAAGCTGCAATTCATGGCCCCGTTCTCGAACGAGACCCACGATTTCCGACAAAGGATCCAACCCAAACCGGGTCGAAAAGAGAGGTTCCACAAAAAAAACGCCCGTCAGGCCGTGCTCCCGCAATTGATCCAGCTGGTATGGCAAGCCATAATTGCCTCTTGATGTGGGGCCGTAGATGTAGCGTTGAAATGCACTCGGAAACTTGGCGTCAATGTTGTCCCAGCCATCACACCAGATCTCCACGTCAACGGTAATGAATACGTCCATCATCCTGTGGCAAATTCCTGGTTCATCAATTTGAGTCTGTCATGTACTCGCATTTCCATTACGTATCATATTGATGATATGCAAGCGTTTTTCTGGATTACGCAACAACATGCTCATGCCACCTTGAGATCGTTCTTGCGCGAGCCCGAATGCTCCATGGGCAGCACGTTACGGAGAAACGATTCGAACATCAGCAGCGTCCACAGCGGCGCACTATAGTCACGCCTTCCCGACTGATGCTGATCAAGCATCTCCCTTAGAAAGGCCTGGTTGAAGATCCCGGTATCGGCCAGAACCGGGCCCATTAAAGCGTCGTTAAGCTTTTGGCGCAGCGGGCCGCGAAACCAGCTTGCCAGTGGTACCGAAAATCCCATCTTGTCGCGATAAAGGATGTCATTGGGAAGATAAGGCTCCAGCGCCTTTTTGAATACATATTTGCCTTCATGGCCATGCAGTTTGAAGGAAACCGGGAGGCCGGATATCCACTCGACCAGCTTATGGTCCAGCAATGGTACGCGCACTTCCAGGGCGTGAGCCATGCTGGCGCGATCCACCTTGGTAAGAATGTCGCCGACAAGGTAGGTTTTCATATCCAGGTATTGCACGCGGGACAGGGCGTCATCGACAGGACATTTGTCGGCATGCATGCGCAATACTTCCACCGCCTGGTACCCCTGGAGACTGCGGCTGAAAGAAGGGCTGAAGAGACGCTGTCGCATTTTGTCCTTCATAATGGAAACGCTGTGAAAATATCCTTCCACGGAATCACGTGCCAGCGCCTCGAAGGTGGATTTTGCACGCAAAACCTTTGGCGCCCAGTCAGCCTTCGGGTATAGGCTGCCTAGCAAACCGAACAAAGGCTTTCGAAATCCAAGTGGCAACATGGATCTCATCCGATCTTCATAAAGATGCCATCGATAGCGGCGATATCCCGCGAGGTTCTCGTCGCCGCCATCTCCCGACAACGCGACAGTCACACGTTTTCTGGCCAGCTCGCAGACCCGGTAGGTAGGCATGGCCGAACTGTCGGCAAAGGGTTCGTCGTATAAGGAGGCCAGTTTGTCTATCAGCTCGAAATCGTCCTGATTTACCTGTTCGACATCATGCTGGGTATGATAGCGCTCGGCCACTTTTTGTGCGTACTGGGATTCATTGAAGGCAGGGTCCCCAAAAGAAATGGAGCACGTGTTGACCGGCTCTCCCATCAGGTTGGCCATCATCGCCACCACTGCGCTGGAATCCACGCCGCCGGAAAGGAAGGCTCCCAGCGGCACTTCGGTCATCAGATGAATCTTTACCGATTCACGCAACCGGACAATCAGCTCTTCCTGTGCTTCTTGCATGCTGATGGAAGCATGCGGAGTAAATGGTATGTCCCAGTACTGACGCAGTCGCGGCATACTTTGACCGGTTGAAAGTTTCAGCGTATGAGCCGGGGAAAGTTTGAGCGCCTGCCGGAATATCGTTTTTGGCTCAGGAACATAGCCATAAGCAAAGTAGTCTTCGATAGCATGGGCATCCATCTCTCGGATGAAATCCGGATGGGCAAGCAGTGCCTTGAGTTCGGAGGCGAAAATAAATGTACCGTCTCCGAGCATGCCGTAGTAAAGCGGTTTGATACCAAGCCGATCGCGAGCAAGAAACAGGGTTTCCTGGTTACGATCCCACAAGCCGAAGGCAAACATGCCGCGAAAGCGATCCACGCAATACTCACCCCATTCTTCCCAGGCGTGGACAATGACTTCGGTATCACAATGCGTGCGAAAGGTGTGACCGAGGGCTATAAGCTCTTTTGCGAGTTCCTGAAAATTGTAGATTTCGCCGTTGAAAACTACGACTACGCTGCCGTCTTCATTGAAAAGCGGTTGCTGCCCGCTGGAGACATCCATGATCGAAAGACGACGATGGCCAAAGCCCACACCGGGCTCGGTATATAGCTCTCCTTCATCAGGCCCGCGGTGAATCTGGAGCTGATTCATGCGCCAGAGTATTCGCCGGTCGATTTCACTTTTGCCGCGCGTGTCAAACAGACCAACAATTCCACACATGCCAGTTTCCTTTTATTCCATTCATTATCGATGCAGGGCCTTGTCGTAGACTTGCAGATAGCCTTGGGTCATGGTCTCCATGCTGAAGCTTGCCTCAATCTGCCGCCGCGCCGCCCTGCCGTGTTGAATGATCAGGTCGGGGTTTCTGTAGTATCTCAGCATCGCTTCCGTCAATGCTGACGGCTCTCCCGGCGGAACCAGCATTCCCGTATATCCTTCCTTTACAAGTTCCACATTTCCCCCGACGCTGGTAGCGACGACTGGCAAACCGGTGGACATGGCTTCCAGAATGGTATTCGAAATGCCTTCGCCGAGCGAGGGGAGAACAAAAAGATCCATGGTGCGCATCAGTTCCGGAATATCGGCACGTTCGCCAGGAAACCAGGCAAGTGCTTCCGCACCGGCTTCACGCAACATCTCGATGCATTCCCGCCGCGAAGTTCCCTCGCCAACGATCAGGAGCCGGAAACGTTCGCGGGCCGCAGGTTCTTCCTTCAGCACCCTCAAAAAAGCCTGGATCAGGCTGGGATAATTTTTCACATCCGCCATTCTTCCGACGCTACCCACTACAAAAGTATTTTCCGTAAAAAATCCCTGCGGACCCGCTCCAAAGGGCGTGCCGCCGCGTGGATGAAAACGCAGGCTATCGACACCGTTGTAGATCTGGTCAATGCGCTGTGGCGTTGCTCCCACGGTGTCGACAAGCCAACTTTCCAGATCTCTGCTGACAGCAATGAAATGATCGACGAAAGGACGAATTGCCTTACGCAGCAGATTGTATTTTCGATTTTTCCCATGCAAATCGAAAATGTCCCGGCCATGTTCTCCGTGGATTCGTGCGCGCGCCCCCGCAACCGCGGCAATAACTTGCCCCTCCATCGTCCCGAGATTGCGGGTGTGCACGATATCCGGTTTCAAACGCCGGAGTGTTCGGAACAAGTTGAGATAAAGACCGAAATCATGTCCTTCGCGCTTGTTCAATGCCACGATTTCCACATTCTCCCGCAGGATCCGGTAACGAAAATCGGAGTAGCCCTTGAGGCATACGATAGCGTGCCGGTAACGTTCGGGCGGAATATGATTGATCAGGTTTACAAGACCATTTTCCAGCCCCCCACACCCAGGTGATGAATGACATGAACAATGAGTGGAGGCTGCGTGGTAATGGCCCTCGAAGATTTCACCGGGCCGTGCCGGGTACTAGCGCTCCCATGCATTCTCAAGCCCTTTTGTCATCATTGGCATCATGTCATCCACAAAAGCCTGAAGCACTGGAACAGCTTCATCCGGTGTCTCTTCGTAACGCGCGGCGATAATGATTTCCGCCCCATCATCCCCTCTGCCCAGGAGTTTATTCCGGGCCAGAATAAATTTAGCCATGTAAGGACTCGCCGTCTTCTCCGCGCCAATCCAATACCACCTCCAGATGAGCAGATTTGTGGCAGGCGAATGCAACTGGTTCTGCCTGATGGTCACTGGCTGAGAACTGAGAAGTATGTCGCGTGTACTTTCCCCGATGGTCCGCCAATGGGGTTGTGTTTCCGGTACGAGCAGATTCTCGGAGTTGATCAGCTCTGTTCCTTGCTGCTGGTTACGGTAGTAAGTAGCGTAAAGATCCACCGACCCGCTGCTGCCCCGGTAATTTTGCAGGAACTGGGCGGCGGCACCGATGTACTTGGGCCTCCAGTCGGAGATTTGGGTAGTACCGGTCTCCCATTTTCCTGAGACACCTGGAATTTCAATTTCGGGTTCCGTGCTGCGGGAAAATCTGTTTTCAAGATAAGCGGCAGACACCGGCCAGATAAAAGCAATGGCAAGAACTGCACTGGCAGTGAGAACCATGCCCTTGAGTGAGCCTTTACTGCCCTGATTAAACCTGGATCCAGGATGGGGATCAGCCTCGGTATTGTCATTTTCGCGATCATCCTCGCGCCAGAATGACCCGATCCAGAATAACAACAGCATTACAAAACCGAAGAATATCCAGCCATAAATAAGATGATCGACTCCCACAGCCAGACGCATGTCGCTCAGATGGCCGGTCATCACGATCATGTAGGCACGAATCCCATTGGCGATGATAGGTACAATCAGCGAAAGCGCGATAAACGCCAGACGGCGTTTCAGGCTTCGGTATGTCAGATAGGCATAAAGCGTACCCAGCGTGAAGGATGCAATCAGGTAGCGCAAACCACTACAGGCCTCCACCACGGACCAATTCCCGCTGGGAATGGTAAAGAAACTCCCCTCGCGGTAAACCGGTATGCCAGTCAACTGCAGTGCCCGTACGGTAAAGTCAGCGGTAAAGTCGATGAGGGGAGGAATAAGCGCATCGCCAAAGGGTACCGCGAGCAAGAGATAGGCCAACGGAAAAGCGAGCGCCCAAGCCATCCGGGTTCCCAAGATTGCCCAAACCGCGGCGGGAATCATCATTATCAGAAAATATTGTTCAAACACCTGAACGCTGGCAAGCGTTGCCAGCAACCAGCCAAAGCCCAAGGCACCGAGTACCGCCAGAGCCAGAGGGTTGGGCTCAGGGTGAAATGTGCTCAGATATTTGCGTTGCTCCCAGATCAAATAGGCACTGAAGGGAAAAATAAGAAAACCATGGGCAAATGTATCGGATCGCTCCCAGATGGAAACCATAGACCAGGTGGTTTCATGGTAACCCGCCAATATTGCAGCAATAATGACAACGGTGAGGAGCGCGGCCCCTTTCAAACTTTGCTGATCCAGCGTTGTGGCTGAACCATGCGCGATTTTTTGCGGTGTCTGTACGCTCATGCCACATCTCTCGCGGATTTAAAATGGTTTTGCAGGGCATGCGGACACGCCTCGTCAGTCGAAATAATTTGCGGCTGGGAAAGTAGCGCGTCAACACGCGTCAGACCTTTTTCCCAACTGTAATCCTCCAGAACACGGGCTCTCGCCGCATGACCCATAGTCCGATGCGATTTGCTCTGAAGTAGCGTAACTATTTGATGAGCAAAATCGTCCTCATCGTTTGCGACCAATAGTTCCTTACCAGGAAGCGCGCATAGTCCCTCCATTGCCTGTGGAGAAGCGATCACAATCTTTTCCATGGCCATCGCTTCCAACACCTTGTTCTGTATACCGCGGGCGATGCGTAACGGTGCAACCGCCAACGATGCGTGGGCGAGATAGGGCCGTATGTCCGGCACCGAACCCGTTACCGTAACTCCAGGGAGGGTAGCCAGCGCCATTACTCGTGCTGTTGGCCGTGCGCCGACGATATGGAATTCGACATCGGGCAAGTGCGCCCGAATTGCGGAAAGGACACCGCGCGCAAACCAGTCCACAGCATCAACATTAGCCCAGTAATCCATAGCCCCGGTGAAAACCAGGGTATCGGTACCAGCGGTGTAGGGATTAGGGTAGATATTTTTTGGCGAAAAATAGTCCGCATCGACGCCGTTGTTAAAGTAAGTGACTTTTGTCGCAACCTCGGGCGCAAGCCGCTTGAATAAATTGGCTTCTGCCTCGGAAACAAAAGCTGCACCGTCAAATTCTCTGGTGACCTGCTTTTCATAGCTGAGCAGCAATCTTGATTCGCGCCGGTATATCCAGTTCATCGGCCAACTTTTGGTGGTTGCGTACTGCATCCATTTGTCCGAATCGATATCCACAAAATCGATTATCCGGCGTGCAGGCCCGGCATGGCTTACGTATTGCGCCATGCCCGAGGAGAAAATCAGAATATTTCTGACGGATCTTGTTTCGAGCACGCTATTCACCCAAGCTTGCAAACCCTTATCCCGATAGTAGGGTAAGGTAAGAGGTTGCCGGAAAAATAGGCCGCCAAGGCTGCGTAAGCGCGCAGCCTTAGGGGAGAGATTGACAAAGCAGGTCTCATCACAGAAATCTTTGACTTTACCCACATAGCTCCAGTCTTTCTCGTCATCAATAAAAGTACCGAGATGGATGCGGTAGTGTTGACTCAGGTGCTTGAGCAAGTGATAGGAGCGTATTTTGTCCCCCTTGTCCGGCGGATAGGGAATACGATGAACGAGATAAAGAAGCTCCTGCATGAATCTAGCCCAGATTCTTCACGATGTAAGGACCAATAAGATTGGCAACCGGTAGCGGCAGTTTCCGCCAAGCCTTAATGAAAATCTGATATTTGGGATTAAGAGGGTTATGATCGGGCACCGCTCCTGCATGATGCAACTGATATTCATAATGCAGCGGTTGCGGCTCAAATCCCCAATTCTTCTTGAAATCGTAAGAGCCCGTGTTACGCTTGCTGCGCCCGAAGTCAAACGTTTTAACCCCTCTTTCACAGGCGCGGCGCATCAGTTCCCAGTACATGAAGTCGTTACCCGCCACCTCCCTTGCTTCGCCGGTGCCGCCCCCATAATAAGGCAACACCTCGTCACGGAAATAAAAGCTCATTACGCCGCTGACGGTGCACCCTCCTTTTAGAACGACCATAAGCTCGCAATCTTTAGCGAAAGTTTCCTTGAGAAGCCGGAAGTATCTCCTCGAAAAGACCGGAGTACCCAAACGGTGCACACTTGCGGAATAGGCTAAAAAAAAACGCTCGGTATCCTCATCTATGACGCTTTCCAGTCCAGCCTTGATGCCCTTGCGCACCATTGCACGCTGCTTGCGCGGGATGGCCTGCATGTTCTGCTCCACTTCCGGATCTATGTCTTTACGGAAAGTGACATAGAGATCCTTGGTTGGCCAATCCGGGTGTTGTATTCTCAAATTCCGGTATTCGAGATAGTCGGTCTTCAGGCGTGCAGCGAGCGCCTGGGCGGCGCGGTCGAGCGCGGTGCGGCCGGATTCCGAAATTGCGGCAATGCCACCATAGACACAAAATGGGAGCGAACTCAAGCAATGGCCAAAAAGCCTGCTGTTGATTTCCGCCAATGGCAGCACTGCTTGAATTTTCCCTCCGGATTCGGCGTAGAGATACCAGGTTCTATGGCCCAAAGCACGTTCAATGACCGTCTTCCAGCCAGCGCGATGAAAGAAAGTGGCTTCCGGACAACCTGAGACGAATTCGTCCCATCTTGCTGCATCCTGTGGCTGAAAGGCATGGACGACCGGCGTACCGGTTTTATGGAGGGAAGCTTGATGATCCTCCTGGAATGCGTCAATGATGCTGCTCATGCATCTTGTTCCAAAAAAATCCGATCCACGCGATCCCACACGAAATCCCGAGTCAATGCCTTGATTCGTTCTTCCATACGATGAAGATTGTAATAGTGGCGGAAGCGTGTTTTCATGCTGATACCCTGCTGACGCGGCTGCTTATGATCTATTTCCCAAGGGTGGAAATAAAAGATCGCGGAACGGTGCTCGAGATGATTCAATCTTTGCAGGAACCATCGCGAAACCGGGTAGGGCCAAAGCCGGAAATAGCCGCCGCCGCCGGCGGGAAAATTCCGCTTGAATAAACGCATGGTAGTAATGGGTAGTTCCAGCAACCCATGATGCGTGCGCGGATGATGGGCGAAGCGGGGGGCTTCCGGCATGCCGTAATGATCATGCTGAATGGGATAAATACTGGAACTATAGCGGTAGCCGGCTTCTTCAAGTATATCCAGCGCCCATAGATTATTGCGGCCAATGGAAAAACTCGGCGCGCGATAACCTAATATGGCCTGACCGCCGATGTCTTCAAGAATGGCTTTGCTGCGCATGACATCGTCACGAAATTCATGAGGCTCCTGATCGGAGACTCGATGATGAGCCCAACCGTGACTGGCAAGTTCGTGACCGTTTGCGACAATGCGTCTGACCATGTCAGGGTGGCGGTCGGCAATCCATCCCAAGGTAAAGAAAGTTGCCTTTGCACCTTCCTCATCCAGCAAGGAGAGTATACGATCGATATTGGACTCCACCCGGCAAAATATGGAAGTCCATGATTCCCTTGAAATATGGGGAGCAAACGCCGAAACCTGGAAGTAGTCCTCCACATCGACGGTCATCGCGTTGCGTATTGGTGTTGTGTTCATTTGACTACCCTCGCATAGCGCCGCAAACAATCAATTCCGCACTTAGCTCCGCAAGCCATTCTTCACGCACCAACAAATCACCTCCGCGATTCTTGCCGCTGAGTGGCAATAACGCTCATCCGGGAGCCGGTGTCCAATGTAAAGATGCATTCAAACCTTGTCTTTCCGAAGATTCTTGTTTACGCCGGCGAGAGACAGTACCTGCTTGAGCAGTTCCAGTAAAGAAACAACAGACCCCTCCAGCTCGGCAACCCGTTTGTCCATATTCTCCACACTGGCCAGCACCTCCGCTCTGTTCAGTCCGGATGCGATATCGGCCTCAACCTGGATGCTGTCTGTCGGCATATCAAACTCCTGCTGGATATCGCGAATAACCTCATCGACTTCCGACCCGCCGAACCCGTGCAATTTTTCCAGGCAACCCATCAGCAAGAGGCGATCACACAATGTGTTGATCTTGCGAGGAATGCCACCGGTATAATCATAAATAGCGGCAAACGCACTCTCATCGAACGATGGATCTCCGCTCCAGCCCGCGGTACTGAGCCTGTGCTCGATATAGGATTGTGTTTCCGATAAATCCATGGGTCCAAGGTGATAGGTAGCAGTCACTCTTTGCCGCAATTGCTGCATATCCCCGCTAAGCAGCGTTCTCCTGAACTCCGGCTGGCCGAGCAGAAATGTTTGCAGCAGCGGCTTGTCGTCTGTTTGAAAATTGGAAAGCATTCTCAACTCTTCCACGGTTCGAGGAGAAAGATTCTGCGCCTCGTCCACCACCAGAAGAGCGCGCTTCCCTTGCTGATCACATTTACGAAAAAATTCTTCGAGTCCGATCAGCAGCGAAGCCTTGCCGGAGTTTTCGTAAGGCAACCCAAAAGCAGCGGCTACCATCCTCAGTGTATCGTCCGAGTCCAGATGAGTATTGACTATTTGCGCGGCAAGGATATTCTCGGATTCCAGCGTGCGGAAAAGATTGCGTACCAGTGTAGTTTTGCCTGCGCCCACTTCTCCGGTTATGACGATAAAACCCTCTCCCTGCGAAAGTCCATACTCAAGATAAGCCATGGCCCGTTTATGGCCTCTGCTGCCAAAGAAAAAACTTGGGTCGGGTCTCAGTTGAAATGGTTTGACTCTGAAACCATAGTATGATGCATACATTCGTCTCTTACCTTTAGTAGGTCATGTTCAGGGAGGCGATAACAGCATTCTCGGTATAATGAGCCGCTTGGTTGGAGTCCCGCTCAACATGCCGAAATTGAATCATGCCATTCACAGCAGGCTGGACCTGAAATTGCCTTGTCAGGCTAAGCATGCCTATCTTGAAATCGTCTTTCCTGTCGGTAGTAAGATAGTTAAATCTTGTGTATCCCAAAATGAGATTGGCCTTGGTGAGCGCAGAGATCCTGTAACTCCATGTTCCGTTAATTCCACTTTGCCTGGTATGGTTGAGCAGGGCTGCGTTTGCTCCAAGGAGGTCGGCATCGTCCGACTCCGGTGAGAATGCCTTGCGTGTCATATCAAACACTCTGAGCAACAGCGTATTGGTTAGACCATTCATAGCAACAGTTGCCTGGAAACGCTTCTGCAGATAAAGCCGGTTGGAAAAGAAATTGGTGGGATTAAGAAAAGAACCTGATCCAGAAGGATCGAAACCACCTCCACCACCTACACCGCCTATGCCACCTACACCACCTATGCCACCTGTACCACCGCCAGCCTGTTGGTTGAAAGTCGTGAGGTTTTGATCATAACTCACATTCCATGTGGTTAGACGGGTACGATGATTAGCCAGAAGCGAATAGGTATCGCCAAAAAATCGTTGACCGCCACTCGCAATAATACTTGTTCTCTCGTCTGGTATCCATGAAAAACCCACGGTCCAGAAAGGGCTTGTGGGGCTTCCCCGAATTGAAATAAAAGTATTGCGTTCGTAGCCTCCGGTTGCTGTCAAGCCGAATCGTGACGTAACCATATAGCGGAGATTGCCAGTGGACCGTTCCATTTCGGCTGACCGGTTGGTATTGTCAAACTCGATCATCTGGTTGCTATAGTTCAGGCCCCAACTAAGTATTCTAAAGGCATCGCCGCTGTTGAGACCACCCTGGAAGGCATTCCTGTGGCTGTTGCGAAGCGCATTCACGCTGGACTCAACGGCGCCGTAGGTGTAACGCAGCTCGGTTGAAGCAAGATCCTGGAAACGGTGACGCAGATAAGGACTGATGGAGTAAGTTTTTACATCAGCCCGATTACCGGTGACATTGACGTTGTCGACCCCCTGCGGACCAAACAGGGAGGCATTTTGCTGGAACATTGCGGCTCTTCCGTCCACGAAAAAAAGATTCTCAATCAGTTCAGCTGTGGTTAAGGCAGTGAATTGATGCCTCATTCTGGTAAGATTACTGTTCTCCGCGTAAATCAGATTATTCATGGTGTAATTGGCAGTGAGATTAAAACGGCGCCCTAAACCAGTCACCAATATGCCAGGATTGATCTGGGTCACTAAGTCACCGCCATCCGCCCCGCCGGCCCCCAATCTAATATTGTCGGAATACGTCTCTCTCACATTCAGCCGGGGCTGGATTCTCCATCCAGCGTCAGCGGGGATGGGTGCCGCATTTTGTCCCAGCCCCAGTCGCTGGTCTAGGCCCTGTTCGGCTGGACCCAGCCGGCCTGGTTGGGCTTGCCCATAAGAATAGGATGACAATGACAGCATTGCCATGGCGGCCCAGCAAACGACCGTGAATATATCTCTATTGCATTTCTGATTCTCAGGCACTTTCATGGTAATAATAACCATAATATTCTCCGCCGGAGAACGATCTGGCCTTGTTGTAGATCAAATTCACCACGTCACACGACTCGATCTGCCTGAGCATTTCCTTCACCGCCTGCTGTGAAGTCGTTTCAGCCTCTACCACCACAACAATCTGACCCATTTGGCTTGCCAGCACGCGCGCTTCGCTGGTTAAAAGCAGCGGCGGGGAATCAAAGATAACAACGCGATCAGCATAACGTTGTGCCAGCTCCTTTAGGAGCGCTGCCATACTTTGGCTTGCCAGTAGCTCGGTAGAATGCGAATGCCGCGTCCCCGCCGTAAGAAGCGTGAGTTTCTCCACGTTGGTTTTCATCAAGACATCTGCCAACTTGAGTTTGTCATCGAGAAGAATGTCCATCAAACCTCTTTCTGTCCCTAATCCCAGAATTTTTGGTACGGTGGGACGGGCTACATCCGCATCGACCAGAAGAACCCTACGGTCCATTTCCATTGCGATGCTCATCGCCAGGTTGACAGTACAAAAGCTTTTACCTTCCCCTGCCAGCGCGCTGGTAACCATAATCAAATTGCCATTCTTGATCATGCCCGCGCCCTGACTGAACGCATTGGTGAGCAATGGCCGTTTGATCACGCGGAATTGCTCGGCAACTTGTGTTCTTCCTTCGTCGGGCGTGACAATGCCATACTGACGCATCTTGGCGAGGTTGAGTGTAATGTGCTTGGATGTCGAGGCGGAAGGCGAGACAGGGCTTGGTGAAAAATTTTGGCTGATCTCTTTCTCGAGCGCATCATTTGCACTCGAATGCTTCTGGCCCGAGTTTACCAAACTACTGGGCGGCATTTGCGGTGGCATTTGTTTGGCACCACTCTTCCCTTCTTTTTCAAGCTTACCTGCGGCTCTTTCAATAATGCTCACGCTTTCTCCAATAGTGTTGGATTGGAACTTGCCAGGATACGGTTATCCATGATGTCTCCCGAACAAAATATCTGAATCTGAATCAAATCGACATAATATTGATTCCGAACCCCCCAATGGAAGCAGACGATCGCACCGGTTTTTTTAAACCGGAATAAATCGCGGGATTCCGAAATACCTCACCTGCCTGACAGAGACTGTTGCGACGAACCAATATCGTTGGCCACATACCTAGCCATCCTGTCTTGATCAGCGTCGCAGCAGCAGGGACTTAGTATAGGTGCTTCTTAGGGTAGTAAATCTGCATGCGTCTCAAAAATTGGCGAAGAACGTCAAGTTGCAAAAACTCGGGTCAAATCATCTTTACCATTAAGGTGCCATATAAACCCAACAAAGATAGCAAAGAAAGACCAAAGGCATAGAGCCGCTTCCTGCTCTTTACTTTCTCTTGATCCGTCCAGATCATGGGAACCGAGCCCAGGATTGGTCTGCCGGTAATTTCACGCAAGCTCGCCTGACTGTGGAATGTAGGCCGGACTTGGCTGATGACAAACGCTATCCCGATTCCGGCTAACAGAGATCCCAGAAACACCAGAGAAAACAGCTTGCCGCGGTCCGGTCCCACCGGCCGGTCGGAGACCGTCGGCGGATCGATGATCCTGAATGACATCAGATCGGTGGCGGAACCCAATTCACCTGATATCTTTGCGGATTCACGGCGTTCAAGAAGCTTCTCATAATTGGATTTATTCACCTGATAATCGCGATTGAGTTGAGCAAGTTCCGCCTCCACCTGAGGTACCGCGTTACTCAGCGACTTCAAACGGTTGAAACGGGCGGTATATTCTTCCACGCGAGCCCTCATGGACGCCACATCGGCTTCAGCTTCCGCCAGGGCCACGTTAAGCTGTTGCAGCATGGGGCTATAGTTTTTTCCGGGATCGGTGGTATCTTTTACCACGAGCTTGGCCTCTTCTTTCTTGCGCTCTTCAAGTTGAGCGATCAGGCGCTTCGTGGAAATGATATCAGGATGCAATTCCGTAAAATTCAGTCTGAGCGCATCCAGGTTCTTGTTCAATGCGCTGATTCGGGAATCAATCTCCACATTCACTATGGGTGAAATCGCATCGCTCTGATCCACCATCATTACGGGCTCATCGCCAGTAATTTGCCTCTTGATCGCGTCGCGCGCATGCTCGGCCTCACGTAATTCCAGCCTTGTTTTGTTGAGATCTTCGGTCGCCGCGGATAACTGTGAATAATAATCGCTACCTTGCTGGGGCATCATTCCAATGTTCTTTTGCTTGAATGCCTTAAGGTTATTTTCCCCTGCTATCAACTTTTCTTCATAACTCTGGATCTGCTCATCAATAAAACGGAGCGCGGCGGAAGAATCCTGTCTCTTGTCCCCCAGCCCCCCTTCAACAAAAATGGTGAGCAACGATTGAACAACATCCTTAGCAAGCTTTGGATTCTTATTATTATAATGAATCGTAAACAGATTATCGCGGCCGGTTGTCCCAAGCTTGATTTTCTCCATGAGTTCCTTAACGAGCGCTTCATGATCTTTCGCATCCTTGACCTTGATATCCAGATCGACCATGCGAACGACCCTCTCCACGTTGGGGCGGCTGATCAGCGTACGGCTCATGATAGAAACCTGCTGTTGCAAATCGGGGGAAATCGTCATACCCGCCATGAGCGGTTTCAGGACATTTTGTGTGTCCACATAAATTCTGGCTGATGCCTGATAATCATCAGGCATCTTGTAGACGATAACCCATCCCGCAATAGCCACAACCCAGGCAGCAAGTACCGAGATCCAGCGATACTTCCATATCCCCTTCAAATAAACAAGCAGCTGGGTAGTTAGTTCCTCCATTTTGTCAGGCGTTCCTTGGAAATACTATTGTCGGCTTTTACGGCGATGGAATTTTTGGCGGCCTGTTTGCGCCGCCATCGGATGGAAATCCAAAAAGACTATTTTCATGTTCATTGTCATTTTTTTACCCAGCTATCCTCGATCCCGAGGTGAAGCGGGCTGCCAGATCACTTTATGTAGGGAATGGATCTAAAGGCTAAATCAAGCATGCCGAAACTCAGAAGAAGCTCTCCGGTATAACTAAAACGTCACCTTGACGCATGGGGACGTTAGCCGAGATGTCACCGTCTCTGATCAGATCATCCAGCCGAACGCTAAACTGTTGCTGTTTCCCATCCACGCTACGAATGATTCTGGCCTTGTTGCCGGCAGCAAAATCCGTTATGCCGCCCACTGCGATCAAAACATCCATTAGCGTCATTTCTTCGCGATAAGGAAGCGCCTGGGGTCTGGCTGCCTCGCCGATGACGCGGATTTGCTCGGTGTATGGTCCAATAAACTGTGTCACAATAACGGTTACAACAGGCTGCTGAATATACTTGGACAGCGCTTCTTCAATGTCTCGGGCCAACTGTGTGGATGTTTTTCCGCTGGCCGGGAGATCTTCCACCAGGGGCGTAGTGATTTTTCCATCGGGACGAACCGGCACCGACATGGAGACTTCCGGATTGCGCCAGACAATGATATCCACGTTGTCACCCGGCCCTATCAAATAATCGTGCGCAATATGCTTGTCGTCGGGAGAAAGAGGCGGATATGTTTTGCAACCGCCCAGGACGAGCATAGGAAACACGATAGCAAAACAGGTCAGCCATTTCTTGGTACTGATATGGGGAGTGTTCACTGAATTTCCTTTTTTCTGTTTATTGAAGATGCGCCGGGTCATGCAGGCCGCCAACGATAATTAAAGATGCAATGAGTAGAGAGTGTTTTCCACGTATGTCACGGAATCTAGGATCTTTAATGTGCGCCATAATAGCATTTTTATATCAACCCGCTTCGGAATCGGAAAAGATTATCCTCAAGATAAAACACACCGTATAAACAAATCAGCCAAGCTGAACGACTTGTTCCAGTTACAGGTCCGCATCGTATCAAGTTCAACGGCATGAGCAAATAGGACTTTAGTACGATCTTCTCAAGATTCGCGAGATCATTCGCAACGTCCCTGGGAACGAGTTCAGATGGATCGTACGCCCTATCCCATGTTTTGCCATATAATCCCTCTCACCGTGATAGGCCTTACCAAGCCACTCAAGGGGTCCGGGGTCCGGATTCCGCTTCTGTCATTTCGGCATTTGGCATCCGCGATGAAAATCCCTTGAAAGCCCCAGCCCTTTCCCCATGCTTTGATCGCATCGGCGAGCCGGGATAAATCGACGACCGCATCCGGGGAGACTCCACGAATTACTGACGGATCTTTGGATATTTTTTTCTTGCATAGTTCTCATCATACCAATTCTTCCGCCCTGCATCACTTTACGCTCAGTCTTGACGGAGAAATCGCAACGCTGGCGCTCGGTGCGGAAATCGCAACAATATTACATCCTGGTTTTGTTGTTTTCCTGAGCGGCAATCTGGGCGCGGGCAAAACCACGCTGGCGCGAGGCATCTTGCGCGGTCTGGATTATCAAGGAAAAGTAAAAAGCCCTACCTATAATTTAGTTGAACTTTATAAAATTTCTAGGTTATACTTCTATCACTTTGATTTCTATCGTTTCAATGATCCGATAGAATGGGAGGAAGCAGGTTTTCGTGAATATTTCAACGCTGAATCCATCTGTCTGGTGGAATGGCCCGAAAAAGCGGGCGGATTGTTGCCCCCAGCGGATTTGCAGTTTTTTATCCATATCACCGGAACAGATCATCGCCGCGTCGAAATTCGGGCGCATACGGAGACAGGGAGACGGTGTTTAAAGCAATGGCAAACCCTAAGAAATCCCGGGCAATAGCCGGTTGCCACAATCTTTCTGTTCCATCGGCATTCACCCTGTTTTTGTTGATGGCAGTACTCCCGCTTTTGTCACTCAGCAATGGTGTTTTTGCGAATACCCTGGTCAGCTCCGCCCGGGTTTGGCCTGCCTCCGAATATACCCGTCTCACGCTAGAGTCGGCTTTGCCCATCCAGTACTCGCTCAGCACGGTAAAAGATCCGGATCGCGTGGTGGTTGACCTGGAGCATGTCAGGCTCAGTCCGGAACTTGAGAACCTGCCGGGGAAAATTGACGCCACTGATCCTTACATACGCGCGGTGCGCATCGGCCGTTTCAAGCCGACCGTACTGCGGCTGGTGCTGGACCTCAAAACCGAGGCCATACCCCAGGCATTTGTCCTCAAGCCGGTAGGCAATTACGGTTATCGGTTGGTATTGGACATTTACCCCGCTATTCCGCCCGATCCGCTTATGGCGTTACTCAATGAGAATGCCACAGCAATGTTACAACCAGACCTCAATGCCGATAGCGGAATAAACGCAAAGGCAAATAGCAAAGCCATAAGAAATACCGCGACCGCAAAAAGGAACAAATCGGAAACGATACGGCTTATAACGGTCGCCATCGACCCTGGGCACGGTGGCGAGGATCCCGGCGCAGTGAGCCGCAGTGGCACCCATGAGAAAGACATCACACTGGCGATTGCCAAAAAGCTTAAAGCGAAGATTGATAAAGAGCCCAACATGCGCGCAGCCCTGACACGCGAAGGCGATTACTTTATATCGCTGCCGATGCGTCTGGTAAAAGCGCGCCAATTGAATGCCGATCTGTTCGTATCGGTGCATGCGGATGCTTTCATCAAACCGCATGCGCGCGGCTCGTCTGTTTTTGCGCTGTCCGAGCGGGGGGCAACTTCCGCAGCCGCCCGCTGGCTAGCGAAAAAAGAAAATGAGGCGGACTTGATAGGGGGAGTCAATCTGGATATCAAGGACCCCTATCTCAAGCAGACTCTGCTGGATCTGTCACAAACAGCCACTATCAATGACAGTCTCAGGCTCGCCCGGGAGGTGCTCTCGGAAATCGGCGATATAAACCATCTGCATAAAAACGAAGTGGAACAGGCAGGCTTCGCTGTACTCAAGTCTCCCGATATTCCGTCTATCCTGGTGGAAACCGCTTTCATCAGTAATCCGGACGAGGAAAAGAAACTGAAAGACGTTGCCTACCAGGACAAACTGGCCGACGCAATGCTCGCCGGCATCAAACGCTATTTCGCCAACAATCCGCCACTCGCGCGTTCAAGGATGGTGTTTCTGGAATAGCACTCTCTTCTCATCCACCACTATGGGTACTTCCCTTCCTGACAAAGTTTGGTGGACCTCTATATAAGGCTCCGTGGCCCTTTTTGCCAACTGAGTTTGCCAACTGGGCTTTGCCTAGCCGTAGCATTGCTTCTACGCCATAATCATGCGATTGAATCATTCAGGATGCTGTTGTGGCCAACGAAGATCTGTCCCGATTAAAGATTGACCGAAGCGGTAGCGCCAGTATAACCGGCCATAGGAAATCTCCCCGCCTCATTCCCACACTGGCGATCATTGCGGCGCTGAGTCTGTTCATCATCTTCTACTTTCGTACCGGCACCGCGATGGAGGTGGAGTCCGGCACAGTCACCACCGCCTATCCGTCCCAGTCTTTCACGCTGCTCAATGCCACCGGCTATGTCGTTGCACAGCGTAAAGCGGCAGTCGCGTCGAAGGCTACGGGACGAGTCGAATGGCTGGGTGTAACGGAAGGCAGCCGCGTAACAGAGGGCGAGATTATCGCCCGGCTGGAAAACACGGATGTCAGTGCCACGATGGAGCAAGCGGCGGCCAACGTTAGGGTAGCCAAGGCAAATTTGCAGCACGGCCAGGCGGAATTGGTTGATGCCGAGGCAGCGTTCAACCGCAATGGCGAACTGCTTGCCAAGGGCTTTATTTCGCAATTCGCCCACGACATCGCAACCGCCCGCTTTCGTAAAGCCCAGGCGGCTGTCCTGGGTTACCAGGCATCTGTTGGCGCGGCCGAGGCAAACTTTCGCGCCGCCCGGATAGCAGTGGAACAAACACTGATCCGCGCACCGTTTGATGGGGTAGTGCTGACCAAAAGTGCCAATGTCGGTGATGTAATAACGCCCTTCTCATCCGCACTCGATGCCAAAGGCGCGGTAGTGACGATGGCCGACATGGATACGCTGGAAGTCGAAGCCGACGTATCCGAGTCCAACTTACCCAAAGTGAAGCTCGAACAGCCCTGTGAAATTCAGCTGGATGCGATGCCTGACGTACGATTGCGTGGTGTGGTTCAACGCATCGTGCCGACAGTGGACAGGGCCAAAGCCACGGTGCTGGTAAAAATCCGTTTTATCGATCGCGACCCGAACATTCTGCCGGAAATGAGCGCAAAAATCGCTTTTCTGGAGAAGGAAATGGCCGTAGAGCAGCGCACTGCGCGCACGGTGGTTCAGCCGGATGCCATTGTTCAGCGCAACGGGAAGAATGTGGTATTCATCATGAAAGACGAGAAAGCAATTGAAACACCTATCGAAACCGGTGACAAAATTGGCGATATGATTGAAGTTCTGAAAGGTCCCAAGGCGGGTGACAAAGTCATACTACGCCCCGGCGATGGACTCGACGATGGAGACAAAGTCAAAACAGCGGCGAAATAAAGACGCATGGAAAATCTTCCGGAGCCCATTGTCCAGATCAGGCAGGTCACCAAAAGCTACCATCGCGGCGAGCAGCGGGTGCCGGTCCTGACGAATATCTCCTTCGATATTATTTCCGGCGACTTCATCGCCTTAATGGGACCTTCCGGTTCCGGTAAAAGCACCCTGCTCAATCTGATTGCCGGGATTGACAAGCCGGACAGCGGTTCGCTAAAAGTTAACGGAGTAGACATCGCCACGCTTTCCGAAGCGGATCTGGCCGACTGGCGTGCGGCCAATGTTGGTTTCATTTTCCAGTTTTACAATTTGATGCCGGTACTGACCGCGTTTGAGAATGTTGAATTGCCGCTGCTATTAACGCGGCTTTCGCGCGGCGAGAGGCGAGAACGCGTAGCGTTGGCATTGTCAATGGTGGGACTGACTGACCGGATGGAACATTATCCTTCGGAGCTATCCGGCGGTCAGCAGCAACGCGTGGCGATTGCCCGCGCATTCATCACCGACCCCGTGATACTGGTGGCAGACGAGCCCACCGGAGATCTCGATCGCGCATCGGCAAACGATATTCTCGCCATGCTTGAGCGCCTTAACAGCGAGATGGGCAAAACCATCATTATGGTGACGCACGACCCGCATGCGGCTAAATCGGCCCATTTAATTCGACATTTGGAGAAAGGCGAACTGGATGTAACAAATTGATAAAACAGGAGATATCTTACCCGACCTGTTCTCTTCAGACTTCTTTCATTATCGGCGTATCCACGAATTTTTTCAAAAATGCATTTCCTGAAGCTTATCCTGAGAAATACGTTGCGCCACAAACTACGCACCAGCCTGACCGTGCTGGGCCTGGTGGTGGCAATACTCGCTTTCGGGCTGCTGCGCACAGTCGTGGATGCCTGGTATGCGGGTGCGGAAGGCGCCTCATCGGCGCGACTGGTGACACGGAACGCAATCTCGCTGGTCTTTCCGCTACCCATCAATTACCAGGAACGAATTCGCAGAATTCAAGGTGTTACGGCCATCTCCCATGCGAGCTGGTTTGGTGGGGTATATGTCACGCCAAAGAACTTTTTTCCACAATTCGCCGTCGATGCAAAGACCTATTTTAATCTTTATCCCGAGTACCTCATTCCACCCGCTGATATGAAAGCATTCCTCACCGACCGCAAGGGCTGCGTGATCGGCCGCAAGCTGGCGAACACGTATGGGTTCAAAATCGGCGATATCATCCCTCTGCGCGGCACGATTTATCCTGGCGCATGGAGCTTTACGGTACGGGCTATTTATGATGGTGCGGAGGCGGGAACCGACACATCGCAGTTTTTCTTTCACTGGGACTATCTCAATGAAACCATGAAAAAAGCGGTTGCCCGCAGGATCGACTGGATCGGTGTCTACGTGATCGAAATTTCCGATCCCGACAGAGCCGCGGAGATATCGACTGAAGTGGACACGATGTTCAGAAACTCTCTTGCCGAGACCCTCACCGAAACAGAAAAGGCTTTTCAACTAGGATTCGTCTCCATGACCGAGGCCATTGTGGTGGCGATACGCATCGTTTCGTTCCTGGTGATTTTCATTATCCTTGCGGTAATGGCCAATACCATGGCAATGACGGCGCGCGAACGCATCGCCGAATATGCCACCCTCAAGGCACTGGGTTTTGGTCCGTACTTCCTCGCCGGATTGATTTATGGAGAATCCCTCGCTATTGCGCTGGCTGGCGCGGTGATTGGCATTCTCCTTACCTTCCCTGTTGCCGACAGGTTCAGCGAACAGGTCGGCACGCTGTTTCCCGTATTCGGGGTTTCCCTGGAAACCGTTTATATGCAAGCCGCCGCCGCAATCGCGGTCGGCATTACAGCGGCAATACTGCCCGCCTTTCGTGCCGCGCGGGTACCCATCGTGGAAGGATTGAGGAGCATAGGTTAGTTCATGTCCGTTCCTCTTTCCTATATATGGCGTAACCTCGCCGCCCGCAAGCTGACTACCCTGCTCACCGCGGGGGGCATGGCACTGGTGGTGTTTGTATTTGCAACGGTACTCATGCTGGAAGAAGGACTGAGGAAAACACTGGTGGAAACCGGCTCACCCGACAATGTAGTTATCACCCGCCGTTCCGCCGGGACTGAAGTACAAAGCGTCATTGATCGCGAGCAGGCCGCCATTGTGGAAAACCAGCCGGAAGTCGCCTACAGTGCGAACGGTTTGCGGCTGGCATCAAAAGAAACGATAGTATTGATTTCCCTCGCCAAGCGCAGTTCCGAAAAGGCTTCCAACGTATTGATCCGCGGCGTGGGGCAAAAAGGAATCGAACTGCGTCCGCAGGTAAGGATCACCGAGGGACGCATGTTTCGCCCCGGTTCAACGGAAATTATTGCAGGCAAGAGTGTCGCCGAGCGCTATCAGGGCGCCGGTGTCGGCGAAACACTGCGCTTCGGGCAGCGTGAATGGACGGTGGTCGGCATTATGGACGCGGGTAAAACCGGTTTCGATTCTGAAATATGGGGCGATGTGGACCAGTTGATGCAGGCATTTCGCAGGCCGGTCTATTCTTCGGTGATATTGAAACTGAACGATCCCGCGATGCTTTCTCAGCTCAAAACCCGCATTGAAAATGACCCGCGCCTGACTCTGGAAGTCAAGCAGGAAAGTGTCTTCTATGCCGAGCAGTCGCAGCTGCTGGCAAATTTCATTCGCTATCTGGGAATGATACTGTCGATTATTTTCTCCATCGGCGCAATTATAGGCGCGATGATCACCATGTATGCCTCTGTCGCCAACCGTGCGACGGAGATCGGCACTCTGCGCGCATTGGGATTCCGCCGAAAAAATATTCTGGCCGCTTTTCTCGTGGAAGCACTGATGCTTGGCGCGGCGGGAGGCGTGGTCGGACTGGTATTGGCATCGTTCATGCAATTCTTCACCATTTCCACCATGAACTGGCAATCATTTTCCGAGCTCGCGTTCAGCTTTACCCTGAATGGCGCGATTATTATCAAGTCGTTTGCATTTGCGTTAACCATGGGAATTGCCGGCGGCTTTCTTCCCGCCGCACGCGCTGCGCGCCTGAATATCGTGGACTCGCTACGGGCGGCGTAACGCTGCCAGTCAGGTCGATTTGCATACCCTGCGCATTCCTGCGGCGCGGTGAATTACTTGCGAAGCTCTTCTATGGTGCCCATGTGAAAACCTAATTTTCCTTGTTGGCGTTCCTCAAAGTAACGTTTCAGTGGCTCATGGATAACCCGAAACGCCAACGTATCCCAGGGAATCTCCGCCTCTTCAAAAAGCTGGACGTCCAGGCTCTCGATACCAGGTTTAAAATCCAGATCCAGCAATCGCGCACGAAACAGAACGTGCACCTGATTGATATGGGGAATATTATAAATGGCGTACAGGTTCCCCATTTCAACCCGTGCATTGGCTTCCTCCAGCGTTTCGCGGGCGGCACCCTGGACCAGCGTTTCGGCATTTTCCATGAAACCCGAAGGTACGGTCCATAAACCGTGGCGCGGCTCAATGGCGCGCCGGCATAGCAATATCCTGTCCTCCCACTCGGGTATGCAGCCCACCACTATCTTCGGATTCTGATAATGAACAATGCTGCACGCGGGGCAAACATAACGCGGCAAGTTATCGCCTTCGGGAATGCGGAATTCAACCGGCGTGCCGCAATTACTACAGAATTTCATTATCCTAAATCCGGCAGTTGGACAGGGTGGAGTGTGCGGTTTTTGGGGTGCAGGGCAAGGCGCAACGACGCGGAATGGTTATTCCATTCCAAGAAGTTGCAACGCAGCCATGTGCCGCAAAAATTGTGCAATCTGCCCTGTAGCGAAATCACCAAAGAAGTGAAGGTCTGGTGACAAAAAAGTTCTTTATGAATCATAAGTAATAAATCAAAACGTGAGTGATCAACTACCGGGTTTAGGATTACCTCTTTTGTCTTTCCTGAATGGCGAGCTCTCATTCAGCTCATCCAGATAATGATTGATATCCTGTGCTTCGTGCTTCAGATAATTCCCGATAGCGGCGGCGAATTCGGGGTGTGCAAGCCAGTGCGCCGACCAGACACGTACGGGAAGAAAGCCGCGCGCAAGCTTATGTTCCCCCTGTGCGCCGCCTTCAAACAACGCGATACGATGGGCAATACAGAATTCGATGGCCTGATAGTAGCAGGTCTCGAAATGCAGTCCAGGGACAAATTCCATCGTACCCCAATAACGCCCATATAACGTGCGGGAGTTATGCAAATTTAGCGCGGCGGCAACGGGTTGATCATCGCGCAACGCCAGAATCAGCAATAGATTTTCCGGCATGCTTTTGCCGAGCCGCAAGAAGAATTCCAGATTGAGGTAAGGCATGGAATGGTGATCGCGGTAAGTTTTATTGTAGCAGTTGACAAAGAAACGCCAGTGATCATGACTCGCATCATATCCGGACAGCCACTGAAAGCGGATACCTTCCGCATGAACCTTGCGCCGTTCCTGCCGGATTTTCTTGCGTTTGCCATGGCTCAACTCCGCCAGAAACCCGTCGAAATCTTCATAACCGCCAACCTCCCGATTTCTCCAGTGAAACTGGATACCGTGCCGTAACGTCATTCCCGCCATCTCCATTTCCAGCGCCTCATCCTCGCGGGGGAACAGGCAATGGAACGATGACACGCTTGTTTCCACGTTTTTGTCTTTCGCCATTCTCAATGCAGCCGAAACCAGCAAGGCGCGATGCTCCGCGGTTCCCGCCAGCAACCGCTGTCCGGTGACGGGGCTGAAAGGTACCGCGCTCAGCAGCTTGGGGTAATACGCATGGCCGCAGCGTCGATAAGCATCCGCCCAGGCCCAGTCGAATACATACTCCCCATAAGAATGGTTTTTCAGATAAAGCGGCAACGCGCCCCGCAGGGTGCTTCCTTCCCACAGGGTGATAAATTGCGGCAGCCAGCCAGTTTTCCCTGAGACGCACCCAGTATCATGCATAGCGGAAAAGAATTCATGCTGCAGGAACGGATCGTCCCCGGCCAGCATGTTCCATGCCTTCACAGAAATACCGTCGAGCGAATTGATTACTTTTACTTCAAATCCTGGAATCATGAGGAATTTTCACGCACGTACGGGGATCGCCGCAGAGTGGTAGAGCGCCAATCAGCAAAGCGCACCGCGCTGAATGTCGATTTTCACATTCAAGCACATTTTCATGGTCCCCGCCAGCATACCCGCCATGCCGGGAGCAGTCTTGCGGCCCGCGAAGGAGGATTCATTCTGGTATTATCCCAGGTTCCAAGTCAGGTTAGCACCGTTAACCCGACAACCTCCTGCCAGCAACGCAGAGATAGTGCCCATTAACCCTGCCTCATCATGAAGCTCGCCATTGCCCAGATTAATTGTACAGTCGGCGACCTTGGCGGCAATATCCGCAAAATCCTCGATTACGCCAATCTGGCTAAAAGTGCCGGAGCCGGGTTAGTTGTCACACCCGAGTTGGCACTGTCGGGCTACCCGCCGGAAGATCTTCTCCTGCGCAACGGATTCCGGCTCGCGTGTGAACAAGCGCTTGCAGACCTGGCCAAAGAAATAAGTGGCGTAACGCTACTGGTAGGGCATCCGCATCTCGCGGATAACAAGCTCTATAACGCAGCCTCGATGATACGCGACGGCAAAATTATCGCCACCTATCACAAGAATCTGCTTCCCAATGACTCTGTGTTCGACGAACGGCGTTATTTCGAGCCAGGTTCCGATTCCTGTCTGTTTGAACTGGAAGGGATAAGATTCGGCGTCAACATCTGTCAGGATATCTGGCAAGGAAATACAGCCACCCGCGCCAGAAAGGCAGGAGCCGACGTGCTGATAGTGCTCAATGCTTCTCCTTATCACATGCACAAACAAGCCTTGCGCCACCAGATTGTGCGTCAGCGCACCAGCGAAACGGGAATGTCCATGATTTATGCCAATCTGGTAGGCGCACAGGATGAACTGATATTCGATGGTGCTTCCTTTGCAATGAATGGCAGAGGTGAGCTAACGCATCAATTCAATACGCTCACGGAAACCCTTGGTTTGATCGAATTGCAAAACGGTGCTCCCGTACACGGGGAAATCACAGCGTCGCAAACGCTGGAAGCAACCGTTTATCAGGCATTGTGTCTTGGCCTCAAGGATTATGTGGGAAAGAACGGCATACCGGGCGTACTGCTGGGGCTTTCCGGCGGCGTGGATTCAGCGCTCACGCTGGCGATCGCGGTGGATGCGCTGGGCGCCGCCAAGGTAGAAGCGGTCATGATGCCGTCACCCTTTACCGCTGATATAAGCTTATTGGATGCGCGCACGATGGCCAGGACATTAAATGTGCGCTACAGCGAGCTTTCCATCCAGCCGGTGTTTGACGAATTCCTTGATACGCTGGCAAAGGGGTTCCCGGAGCCGCCTGGTCATAATCGCCCCGATACCACGGAGGAAAATCTGCAAGCACGCATACGCGGCAATTTACTGATGGCGCTATCCAACAAATACGGTTCCATTGTGCTCACGACAGGCAACAAATCCGAAATAGCCGTAGGCTACTGTACGCTTTATGGCGATATGGCGGGCGGCTTCGCGGTGCTGAAGGATATCACCAAAACCCTGGTGTACCGGCTTTGCCACTACCGCAATACGCTGGGCCACGTGATCCCCGAACGCGTCATCAGCCGCGCGCCTTCGGCCGAGTTGCGTCCGGACCAGACCGATCAGGACAGCCTGCCGCCTTACGACGTACTCGACGGCATCGTTGAAGCGTATATGGAGCACAATTTGTCGTTGCGGGAAATCCTGGAAATGAACTATGCCGAAGCGGACGTGCGGCGCGTGGTGCACCTGATCCGCCTGAATGAATATAAGCGCCGCCAGAGCCCGCCCGGTATCCGAATCACCCAGCGCGGTTTCGGCAAGGATTGGCGTTATCCGATTACGTCAAAATATCAGGATGAGTTTTAATAACCTATGAACAATCGGCAATCAAGCGGGATTTAAAATTCCAGAACCCCGTATAATCAGCTTCCAAATACGGCGGAGGGCTACCACACACCGCTGCTATAAACACGACCGTAATTCGTTATAAAAAAACACATCCGACTAAGTTAACCTAAGTTAACTCAGGACAACCAGGGTAACGTATCATGAGAAACGCAACATGAAGAAAATCGAGGCTATTATCAAACCTTTCAAGCTCGACGAAGTATGCGAAGCGCTCAATGAAGCCGGCGTGAGTGGATTAACCATCACTGAAATCAAGGGATTCGGCAGGCAAAAAGGTCACACTGAGCTCTATCGAGGCGCGGAATATGTGGTGGATTTTCTGCCGAAGATAAAAATTGAAATAGTGGTGCCTGAAGCACTGGTGGACGGCGTTATCGATACCATCGTTAACGTTGCGCGCACCGGCAAGATTGGGGATGGCAAGATTTTCGTCACCAGTATAGAACAGGTGGTGAGAATCCGTACCGGCGAGATAGGCGAGACAGCAATTTAAAACCCCATACCTTGTACGAATGCCGGCGTCAGCGAAATTATGGAAGGAATACGGATCGCCTGGTTTCGGCATTAACGTCCTTCTCTGATTATGTTGTAGCTTTGCACCCACGCACTGTCCCCTCGTGTTCCCTGCCAAGTACCGACGCACGTTGGAACTTCATCCGGATACGGTTATCTTATCCTCATGAAATTTCGCTATTTGATGGTGGCTTTACCGCTACTGTTCCCGGCCAATATTTTTGCCGCGGGGCTACCTGATCTCGGCGATGCATCCCAGGCGACTTTTTCGCCACAGGAAGAGCGTGAACTCGGACTGCGGATCATGCGCGAAATTCGCGCAGACCCCAGTTATCTTGACGATGCCGAAGTCGCCGGTTATCTCACCCATCTCGGGAACCGTTTGCTTCTGAACTCACGTGAGTCGCGTCCCGACCAGGAGTTCGAGTTCTTTGCGATAAAAGATCCGATGATCAATGCGTTTGCACTGCCCGGCGGCTTTATGGGCTTCAATACCGGCCTTATTCTGACTGCGCAAAGTGAATCGGAGCTGGCTGGCGTAATGGCGCATGAAATCGCGCACGTGACCCAGAAACACCTCGCGCGCATGATTGCCGGACAGCGATACAGCATTCTAACCTCTCTGGCGGCAGTCGCATTGGCGGTTCTGGCTTCGCGCACAAACCCGCAGGCGGCGCAAGCCGTTCTGATTGGCTCGCAGGCCCGCCAAATTCAGTCGCAGCTGGATTTCACCCGTGACCATGAAAAAGAGGCCGATCGTATCGGCCTGAATATACTGATTAGCGCCGGTCTTGATCCACGCGGGATGTCGGAATTTTTCGAACGTTTACAGACGGCTGGAAGATTCCGTGAGAATGGCGCACCTTCATACCTGCGCACCCACCCCATTACTTATGAGCGAATCGCGGATATTGATAACCGCACGCATAGTTTGCCTTACCGCCAGGTTCCCGACAGTCTCGATTTCCAGCTGGTGCGAGCCAAGCTGCGAGCCACTATGGGTACTCCCGGCGAGGCGGTTGAATTCTTTGACTCCGCTTTGCGGGAGAAGCGTTATAGCACTGAAGCTGTCGAGCGCTATGGACTGATCAGTGCTTTGTTGCGAGACAGAAAATTCTTACGCGCGGACAAAGAATTAATGCAACTGTATGAAAACTTGCAGTCCGACGCCGATGAGGCCTTGGAGAATCACCATTTGACCGCAGCTCCCCAGAATATCTATAAAACACCGCTGTCGAGCGATATGATCGAGACACTTGCGGAGCGTGCCCGGCTCGCCGTGGGGCAACCCGCGGAAGCGCTCGATATTTACAAAACCGACCCACGAATACATCGGCCGCACCGCGCATCGAATCATTACACCAGCATGGACAAAACGCCGGAAAATCACCGCCTCGGTACCACGATCCAGATTACACGTAAAACATTACAGCCAAGCGCCATGATCGAAACCCTTGCGGCACGGGTCAAACTCGCCATGGGGCAAACCGCGGAAGCGCTCGATATTTATGAAGCCGCGCTACGAACCTATCCACAGCACCGGGCATTAATCTACGACTACGCCGACGCGCTGCTGCGCGCCAATAGCGCCGATGCTGCGCTCAAGTTTGTTAACCAGCAATTGCAATATATGCCCAACGACATACGTCTTTATCAGCTGCAGGCACAAAGCTACGGTGCGCTCGGGGACATGATGATGCAGCACCGCGCGCAAGCGGAGGTCTATACGCGTCAAGGCAACGTCCATGCCGCTATCGAACAGCTGCAGATCGCGTTGAAAGGTGACGATGGCGACTTCTACCAGAAATCCAGCGCGGAGGCGCGCCTCAAAGAATTGCGCGTCCTGGCCGAGGCGCAAAAGAAAGAGAAATGAGACCCGACAGGCCATTCTCGCTGACAGGATGATTTCTAAACACAGCGCACTCAGGTAACATTCGGCTTTCATTTTTTCCCACCCCTGGCACTGGATATTTCTGAGTTACGTATGACATCTTTCCCCCGCGCCAGGCTGCTTGTCCTCATCGTGGCACTGCTATCAGCCTTGATTGGTTTTTGGTACTGGCAAACGAAACCCGGCTCCAGTCAGGAACGCTACAAAACCCAGGCAGTGGACCGCGGCGATATCGTACAGAATATCTCCGCCAACGGGACCCTCAACCCCGTTGTGCTGGTTAATGTCGGCACCCAGGTATCAGGGACGGTATACAAGCTTTACGCGGATTTCAACGACACGGTCGAAGAGGGGCAAATACTGGTAGAACTCGATCCATCGCTGTTTCAGGCCCAATTGCGGCAGTCGGAAGCTAATGTAATAAACGCCCGAACAGCGTTGAAGCTGGCCAATAACAAGATGACCCGTAACCGTGCCCTGGTGGAACAAGGCTTTATTTCTCCCGATGCCCTGGACGCAGTCGAACAAATACTCGAGGGCGCTCGCGCCCAGCTTGCGGTAAGTGAAGCACAGCTTGCACGCGATCGTACCAATCTCAATTACAGTGTGATCCGTTCACCCATTTCCGGCGTAGTCATTGCGCGCAATGTGGATATCGGCCAGACGGTGGCGGCAAGCTTCCAGACGCCCGTTTTGTTCCAGATTGCCAAGGATCTGCGCCAGATGCAAATTGACACCAGTGTGGCGGAAGCGGACATCGGCCAGCTGCATCTCGGCCAGGTGGTCAACTTTACCGTCGATGCTTTTCAGGAGCGTGAATTCACCGGCACGGTGAAGCAGGTGCGCCTCAATCCCACTATCCAGCAGAATGTGGTGTCATACAATGTGGTCGTCGCGGTGGAGAATGACGAAGGGGTACTGCTCCCCGGCATGACCGCCAATGTACGCTTTACCGTCAATCAGAAAAAAGACGTGCTGCGGGTTCCCAATGCGGCATTGCGCTATAAGCCGGCCGAGAACGACTCGGATGCCGTGACGCCAGCCGCCAGGCAGCCAGGCAAGCAAATGGTTTATCGGCTGGAGGAAGGCAAAGCCGTCCCCATCAGTATCAAAACCGGCATTGCCGATAACAGTTTCACCGAAATCCTCGGAGACGCGATCAAGCCCGGCGATAAACTGATCATTCGTGAGGTTGCCGACAAGGACAAGTCCGGCAGTAAACTCAGGTTCAGAATGTTCTAATGTCCCCCCTCGAACACCACGTTGCCGGTGAAACGCTGCTCAAGGTGGAGAATCTTTGCAAGATTTACAGCCTGGATAGCGGGGTTAAAGGAGGCGGAACGATCAATAGCCAAGTGCTGTTCGATGTGAACCTGACTATTGATCGAGGAGAATTCGTCGCCATCATGGGGCATTCCGGTTCCGGCAAATCCACGCTCATGAATATACTTGGCTGCCTGGACACGCCTACCAGCGGGCACTATTGGCTCGATGGACGCGATATCGCATCGCTTTCGGACGATGAGCTCGCGCGCGTGCGTAATCACAACATCGGTTTCGTGTTTCAGGGTTTCAACCTGCTGAAACGCATGACGGCGCTGGATAACGTCGCCACTCCGCTCCTCTATGCCGGGGCGACCCGCTCGGGAAGCCGCAAGCGCGCGCTGGAACTCTTGCGTCAGACCGGCTTGGGGAATTTTGCCGCGTATCAACCCAATCAGCTATCCGGCGGACAGCAGCAGCGCGTGGCGATCAGCCGCGCGCTGGTCAACAATCCGCAACTGATCCTTGCGGATGAGCCCACCGGCAATCTCGACACCCAGACCAGCCGTGAAATCATGGCGATTTTCGAGCAGCTCAATCGCGAGCAGGGTATTACGATTGTGCTTGTCACGCACGAAGACGACATAGCCGCCTGCACCCGGCGGTTGGTTCGTTTGCAGGACGGGCGCATCGTGCATGACGGCGCGGTGCCCGCATGAGTCTTCTCGCAATCATCGGCGAAGCACTGCGGGCGCTGCGGCTCAACCGCCTGCGCACCGGCCTGACCATGCTCGGCATGATCATCGGCGTGGCAGCGGTGGTATTGATGCTCGCTGTGGGCCAGGGTGCGCAAACCACGGTGAATCAGGCTATCAGCTCGATGGGCAGCAATCTTTTCATCGTCGTACCCGGCGCCACTTCTTCAGGCGCGCTGCGTTCCGGCGCCGGCAGCGTGCAAACCCTGACGATGGGCGATGCGCAAGCCATCGCGCATCTGCCTTCGATAAAGGCGACGGCGCCGCTCATCACCGGTACGGCGCAACTTAATTATGGCGCAAATAACTGGAGTACCTCTGTTACGGGCGTCACGCCGGATTATTTCAAAGTGCGTGACTGGCCTGCGGAAAGCGGCGCATTATTTACCGAGGCCGATTTGCGTTCCGCCGCGCGCGTCGTAGTGCTAGGGCAATTGACCGCGAAAAACCTCTTCGGCGATGAAGACCCAACGGGAAAGACTATTCGTATCAAAAACAGTCCTTTTCTGGTCGCGGGCGTCCTCGCCCCCAAAGGACAAAGCCTGGACGGACGCGACCAGGATGACGCCGTGTTTATTCCCATCGCCACCGGACAAAGTCAGATTTTTGGCAACCAGTTTCCCGGAACGATACGTTTTCTGATGGTACAAGGCCGATCGGACGAAGTGATGGATGAAGCCGAAACCGAAATTAACCAGTTGTTGCGCCAGCGCCATCGTCTTGCCGAGGGAACGGAAAACGATTTTACCGTACGTAACATGGCTGCGCTCGCCGCCGTGGCAACGGGTGCAGCCAAAGTCATGTCCATCATGCTGGGCTCCATCGCATCCATATCATTGCTGGTAGGCGGCATCGGCATCATGAATATCATGCTGGTGTCGGTAACCGAGCGTACCCGCGAAATCGGCATCCGCATGGCCATCGGCGCCAACCGCCGCGCCATTCTCACCCAATTTCTGCTGGAGGCGCTGGTCATCTGCATCATGGGTGGACTCATAGGCGTTGCCATTGGCATCGGCGGTGCCTGGGCCGTGAGTCAGGCGACGGATATGGTGGTGGTGATCACGTTCGGGATGGTCGCACTGGCATTTGCTTTCGCCTCCGCGGTGGGGATATTTTTCGGGTTTTATCCGGCGAGAAAGGCGGCGGCGTTGAAACCGGTGGAAGCGCTGCGGTATGAATGAAGCACACGCCACAAAATGCATAAATCTTGCGAAAATAGGCAAGATCAATAACTGTGATCTATCCCGGGTACTCTCATCCCGGGTGCTACCGTGCTCCGGTACCTCATGCGCAGTTATTGATCTCAGTGATGCTGGATATAAACTCAAAATTGAAATGATGGAAAATACTGGACTATCCACCTCAATGAGGCGACACTTTCAACTATGAAATCATCAGCTCATATTATTGGCGCCGGAGGCATTGGCATTGCCGCAGCGGCATGTCTTGTGCGGGCTGGCTGGGATGTGACGATGATTGAGTCAAACCCTGAAAAGGTTGCCGCTGGATGCCGCAAGGAAATGACGCTTGATGGCCAGCCCATTCAAGGCGTGCACTTTGTCCACTTTGATGAGTGGGTGCCTCCCACGGACAAGGTGGTACTGCTATGTACAAAAACATTCGACAACGCTGCCATCCTGCAGCGCCTTGCGAATACTCAAACACTGGTTTTCCCCATTCAAAACGGCTACGACAGAACACTTGAACAATGTAGTCACCCTGCGGAAGCCATTGCTTCATTCGTTTCCCAATGCCCTAACAATCGCCTCAGTGCTCGCATCACGCGCGCCGGGGCACTACATATTGGACCACGGCGCAAAGTAAGCAGCGGCGAACGTGAATGCATCAACGCGCTCGTCTCGGCGTTTGCCAAAAGCAAGCTATTTCCAGTCGAGTGCGTCGCGGATATTGGGCCATTTAAATCGACAAAACTGATGTACAACGCCGCTATTTCGCCGCTGGCGGCAAGCGCCGGCGTTGACAATGCGGAATTGCTCATCGATCCCCTCACGCAAAAACTGTTCTTCGCCTTGTTGCGGGAGAATTATTCTATCCTGCGTCACGCCGGCCTCAGGCTGGAAAAGATCGGCCCATTCCATCCCGACACGGTCATGCGCATATTGCAAACTCCCCTCCTGCCCAGACTCATGGGACTGTTCTTCCGCCCTTCGTTGCGTGGAACATATTGCTCCATGAGTCCGGATATGGGAAGCGGTTACACGGAAATTGATGCTTACAACGGACACCTTATTCGGCTTGCAGGCTACTTTCCTTGTCCAATCAATAACGCCGTTATCAATCTGGTTGATCGAATCTCTCGCGAACGGCTCGTTCAGACACGAACGCATCTTCACCACCTCGTGATGTCACTTCCGAATGGAGTATTGAATTGAATTGAATTTGGTGACAGGGGGGGCGGGGTTTATCGGGTCACATCTCGTCCACCAATTACTCAACAACAATGAACTCGTGCGGGTGCTTGAGCATCCCTCTACGATGGTAGGGCACTTGCCCCTTGAGCGCATTGAACTTGTTCGAGCAGATATTCGTGACTCAGGTGCGATGCGCAATATCATGCGTGGCTGTGACCGTGTCTATCACTTGGCTGCTGATCCCAACCTTTGGCGTCGCAATCGCTATGAATTTGACCAAATCAATCATGTCGGTACGCTCAATGTCATGCATGCCGCCCTCGACAGCGGAGTAAGTCGAGCGTTATATGTAAGTACCGAAAGCATTCTCACCTCTGATCAATCCTGTGGCGAAGCCGTTGAGTCTGTGCGCTTTCGCGAAGAAGACATGATCGGACCCTACTGCTTGAGCAAATTCCGTGCTGAACAAGCGATGTTCAAGCTTGCCGATGCCGGTGCCCCGATAATCGTATGCAGTCCCACATTACCCATCGGACCTGGAGATCGAAATCAAACGCCTCCAACTCGCCTGGCAGTTGCATTTTGTCAAGGGAAGATTCCAGCATACCTTGATTGCGAATTGAATTTGATTGATGTTCGCGACGCTGCTGACGGATTGATGCGTGCGATGCAACGGGGTCGACCTGGTATTCGGTATTTACTCGGCGGACACAACTATCGATTGATCGAGTGGCTTCAAGTTCTTGGAGATATCGTGAATCGCTCGGCACCACAATGGACTATTCCCTATTCGGTGGCACTGACCGTTGGATGGTTTAGTGAATTGTGGGCCGACCACATCTCGCATCGGATGCCTATGACGACTGTCACGGGCGTGCGGCTTACAAAACGTTCCATGCACTTCGATGCTTCAGAAACCTTTGCCGAACTGGGTTTGAAGCCACGGCCCGTGGAAGAATCGACACGGGATGCGGTAAACTGGTATCGTCAGCAGCGTTGGATATAACCCGGCGAAATCCCGCGGCACTTTGATATCTGTTGCATGCGGCGGCGTTGAAACCGATGGAGGCGCTGCGGTATAAATAAGAGTTTATATCAGAAAGTCCAACATGCCTGATGGGAAGCCCACTCCGTAGTTATTATTCCGGAATCGACGTGCCTGCTGGGGCATGAAGTCAGGATCGATGAACTCTATCCTATCAAACAACGACGGTTGAGTTCTTGCTCGTACGCCGGATAGTTTTAAACGCCGCCGAAGCGTATCAACCACAATATGAAGGTATTCAGCAGCGTCTTCCACGTTCCAATCAAACCTCATAAGCAGCAGAACGTAGGCTGATGCTTCCGAATAACTGGATCGGATCAATTCTAAAAAATCGGCAGAATCTTCTTTTTGCTGCAACCACACCAGGGGATCAGATTCAGGGGGTGCAGCAAGTAGCAACGCAAGTAGATTTGTTGCGGTATCGCTATCCTCGCTATCCCAACCCTCATCAAGCTTAATGGCATAGCGGGTCTGTTTATCTGCAAATTTTACAAGCCTGTTATACAGCGCACCCAGAATTGTTTCCTGATCGTCGGAATTAGTAAAATCAATTGAATATCCGCGCTGAGCTTCGATATCGAAGGCAATCACCCAGACCTCAGATTGGATATCATCAATTGTCATATAACCGAACGTGTTATTAACAATTCTTCGCAAGGCTTTTTCTCTACGGCTCAAAAAGTCGTTATAGGAATCAAGAATTGACACTTTAGAAAGCAGTGCTCTTGCACCGTCCAATAATCACCCAACAAAGTAAGCGCCAGTTGTGTATCGTGTAGCTTGACACGATACATTCGCTTGAATAATATCGGCTATGAAGATCAGAAATGTAATCCATAAGGGATTACGTCGATTTATCGAGGGTGACGACGCTTCGGGCCTTCAACCAGCGGTCGTGCTCAAGGTACGCAAAATCGTTTCCTTCCTCCAGGACATGGAGAGGGAGGATGAGTTGCGAACGGTGCCCAGCTGGAAAGCCCATCCACTTACCGGAGACCGCAAAGGCACCTGGAGCCTCTTCGTGACCAAAAATTGGCGCATGACATTTCGCATCGAACAAACCGGGATAGAGATCATCGATCTCGATTATGAAGACTACCACTAAGGAGGTGGATTATGAACGCAATGCAGGGAATCCGCATGAGGAGTCCGGCCCATCCCGGCGGGTTCGTAAGAACAGAGATTATCGAGCCGCTTGGGCTTTCGGTAACTGGCGCGGCACAGGCCCTCGGGGTGACGCGCTCCGCGCTGTCCACTTTTCTCAACGAGCGTGCTTCGCTGTCGCCGGAAATGGCGCTTCGCATCGAAAAGGCCTTTGGTGTTTCGATGGATACGCTCATGCGGATGCAGAACAGCTTTGAAATAGCCCAAGCCCGCAAGCGGGAGGGGGAGATTAAGGTGTCGCCCTTTCAAGGGAAGCCGGTGAACCCTCCGCATTCACAAATCTAAACCATCACGGATAACATAACTGCGTTTGCTACCGTAACTGCTGGTGCAATCGTGGTCTGTCTCCAGTACTTTCAAGTTTAGCCCTGAAAAAATGCGGTGGAAGAAAATTTTCCATGACTCTTACCCGCGGCGGTATGATTTAGACTTGACCCCATAGCAATTTTATATTTGGCAACGCCCCGAATCTCTGTATAGATATCGTCAGAGGAAAGTGAGTAGCGCCTGGAAAATCAGGATAATTACACAAGATGTGCGGGTCGGAATCAGATAAATTACTTTAAGAGAGATGGAAAACCGTGGTTTGTTCCATTTCTCCTCACAACTGTCGTCCGAAACAAAATGGGATTCCCCTGTCGTGTACAATGGATGTAAGTTTGGGTGATGGTGTAAGGGAAAACACGCCGCTTAAGCGGAGTACTTGTGGGGTTCGAATCCCCACCACCAAAGGCCATCACCCAAGTGGCCTTTGGTGGTGGATGTACAGATGCCGAGAAATCCAACCAAACTCTATAGCCAGCACGTTGCCAACCTTCGAGAGCTGGAAGCGGCATTGAGCAATGTTGCGCGCCTAGCGCGAGCCGCAATTGCCTCCAACGATCCGCAGCGTAGCCTACGAACGCTCTTGCGCCTGTATGCCTTTCTTATCGGCGCCTGGGCCGAGTGTCGGCTTCGAAAACTCCTACATGAGGAATACGGTTTCGCCGAAATCGAGCGTTCTCCCATACTCGACAAGCAAACTCAACTTGAGCAGTGGGAGGCCATGGTTGACGCGGCATTCCGCAAGCATCATGGTCTGCCAAAAGCTGCACTTAATGAGCGTACTTTGGGCATTGCGCACGCAGCGCGACGTACTGCTTTACTGAGCGCATTGCATAATGAACTACGAATTGTGATCGAGATCAGAAACAAGCTCGCGCACGGACAATGGATCTATCCATTCAACTCGAATGGCACAGAGGTTGAACCCGACAAGCACAAACTCATAAACAAAGAGAATTTACTCTCGCTGGAATTCAAGCTTGCGCTACTTGGTCACCTAGCCGACGCCGTTCATGACCTGGTTGTGAGTCCTCGCACATTTGAGCGCGACTTCGAAAGTCATTTCAAGAAGCTATCCCAAGTTCGAACAAATCTTGCGCGAAGAAACTATGACAAGTACGCTCAATCACTTATTAACTCACGTCGATCCGCGCGCACGACGAGAGAAATCTAACCTCTCATTCTAATAAACTCTTCTCGGCAGCAGCTAAAAACGTTTTCTACCGCCTCGTACATCAGCTCTGAGGAAGATTGATCACCAGCGCAGTGTCGTTTGCGGACATGGCTTGACATCATAGGTCAGATCAGGTCTGGGGTATCACACCTATAATTACTCCACCGTCACCGATTTCGCCAGATTTCTAGGCTTATCCACATCGGTGCCTTTTTGCAGCGCAACATGATAAGCAAGCAATTGCAGGGGGATGGTATGAAGGATGGGGCTGAGCGACCCGGCATGTTCCGCCAGGCGAATGATATGCACGCCTTCGCTTTCCTGAATGTGGGAATCGGCATCGGCAAAAACGTAGAGTTCACCGCCGCGCGCGCGGACCTCCTGCAAATTGGATTTGAGTTTTTCCAGTAGCGCGTCGTTGGGCGCAATGGCGACCACCGGCATATCCTTGTCCACCAGTGCGAGCGGACCATGCTTCAATTCCCCAGCGGCGTAGGCTTCGGCGTGGATGTAGGAAATTTCCTTGAGCTTGAGCGCGCCTTCCATGGCGATGGGATAGTGTACGCCGCGTCCGAGAAACAAGGCATGACGTTTTTGGGCAAATCCTTCTGCCCAGATCTTGACCTGCGGTTCCACTTGCAGCGCATGTTGCAGCGCGACGGGCAGGTGCCGCAGCGCGGCAATGATCTCGCGTTCGCCCTCATCGGATAACTTGCCGCGCAGTTTTGCCAACGTCATGGCAAGCAGCATCAGCGCCGCCAACTGGGTGGTGAATGCCTTGGTGGAGGCGACGCCAATCTCCGGGCCGGCGCGGGTTAGAAAGCGCAGATCGGTCTGCCGCACCAGGGCACTTTCCGCCACATTGCAGATGGCAAGGCTGTGGCGATGCCCGAGGGATCGGGCGTAGCTGAGCGCGGCCAGCGTATCCGCTGTCTCCCCCGATTGGGAAATCCCCACCACCAGCGCGTTGGGGCTGGCAACCGGGTCACGGTAGCGGTATTCGCTGGCAATCTCGACAGTGCAGGTCAACCCCGCCAGCGTTTCCAGCCAGTAGCGCGCAACCAGGCCCGCGTGGTAGCTGGTACCGCAGGCGAGTATCAGAATGCTGTCGGTGGTTTTGAAGATATCCTCCGCTTCGCTGCCAAACAGGCGGGGAGAGATAGAGTGTGCATTGAGCACCATTTCCAGCGTATTCGCCACGACACCCGGCTGTTCGAATATTTCCTTCTGCATGAAATGGGCATAAGGTCCCATATCCACCGCTTCGTTGGTGAGCTCACTTTCATGGATGGGGCGAATCACTTCCTTGCGCGTACCATTGTGGAGGCTGACAATCCGGTAGCCGTCGCGGCGCAGCTCGGCCACATCGCCTTCTTCCAGGTAGATCATCTGCTTCGTCACCTGCAATAAGGCAGAGGCGTCGGAGGCCGCATAGTTGCCGGATTCGCTTAATCCCAATAACAGTGGTGCGCCGTTGCGGGAAACAACGATACGCTCTGGATGCGCTTCTTCCATCACAGCGATGGCATAGGCGCCTTGTAATTCGTCTACGGAACGGCACACCGCCTCGAAAAGATCGGAGGTTTCCCTCAGATTAAACGTAATGAGGTGAGCGATAACTTCGGTGTCGGTGTCAGAAGTGAATTGAAATCCCAAGCTCTGTAACCGTTGCCGCAGGAGTTCATGATTTTCGATGATGCCGTTGTGCACGACCGCCACTTTCGAGATTTCACCGGAAAAATGAGGGTGGGCGTTGCGCTCGGAAGGTGCGCCGTGAGTCGCCCAACGGGTGTGGGCGATGCCGATCTCGCCGTGAAAATCCTGCTCGTCCGCCAGCTTGCTGAGTTCGGCGACCCGCCCGGTGGTGCGCAATCGGTGCAATCCGCCATTCATCAGCGCGAGCCCGGCGGAATCGTAACCCCGGTATTCAAGACGCCGCAAACCTTCCAGCAGGGCCGGAACAATGTTATTTCTGGCTACCGCACCGACTATTCCGCACATTGATCGATTTCCTCTCTGTTTCGTTCCGGGGAGTTACAAGATTGAGAAAGTTTTGCTGTTCCACATTTCATTTGTCGCCCTTCGGTTTTTTTGCGGGCCGCTTCCATCCATCGACACTCATCTGTTTGGCGCGTGACAACGTCAGTGTCTCCGGCGGTGTATCTTTGGTGATGGTCGAACCTGCGCCAATGGTCGAGCCTTGCGCCACTCTCACCGGCGCGACCAGTTGCGTATCGGAGCCGACAAAAACGTCGTCCTCGATGATGGTCTGGTATTTGTTGGCGCCATCGTAGTTGCAGGTAATCGTCCCGGCACCGATGTTGACATTCTTGCCCACTATGGAGTCGCCGATGTAACTCAGATGATTCGCCTTGCTGCCGGCGGCAATGGTGCTATTTTTGACCTCGACGAAATTACCGATATGCACTTCGTTGGCAAGCCTTGTTCCAGGACGGATGCGGGCGTAAGGGCCAATGCGGCAATCCTTGCCGATTTCAGCGGACTCGATCAGGCTGAAGGGGGCAATCGCCGAGCCCGCCGCAACTTTGACATTTTTCAGAATACTGTGAGCGCCGACTTTCACGCCGTCGGCCAGCTGTACATGGCCCTCAAAAATGCAATTGATGTCGATCTCCACATCCCTGCCGCAGTCGAGTCGGCCGCGAATATCGATACGAGACATATCGGCCAGGGTCACTCCTTGATCCAGCAGTTTTTTTGCGTACTCATTCTGGTAAATACGCTCAAGCGCGGTCAGGTGCGTCTTGCTATTAACGCCGCTCGTTTCCCAATCGTACGCAGGCTGGGCTGCTTGCACCTTGACGCCATCCTTGACCGCCATCGCCACAATATCGGTCAGGTAATACTCCTTTTGCGTATTCTTATTTTCCAGCTTATGCAACCAGCCGTGGAGATATAGATTTGGAATCACCATGATGCCGGTATTGATCTCGCGGATTTGCCGCTGGGCTTTGCTGGCGTCCTTCTCTTCGACGATGGCAACGATTCCACCCGTTTCATCATCCCGAACAATTCTCCCATAGCCGGCGGGGTCAACCAGCTCTACCGTCAGCAGGGCGAAACTTTTCGACTCCGCCGTTGCGATCAACCTCCTCAGGGTTTCGATGCTGGTCAGCGGCACATCGCCGTACAACACGAGTGTCATGCCGGTGTTGTCCAGGTGCGGCAGCGCTTGCATCAGCGCATGGCCGGTGCCCAGTTGCGGCGTCTGTTGCACCCAGGTAAGGCCCTCGTCGCCAATCGCTTGAGGCACGGCCTCGCCGCCATGTCCGTAGACCACACAAATGCTCTGTGGCGACAATGAGCGGGCCGTATCGAGCACATGTCCGAGCAAGGGTTTTCCGGCCAGCGGATGTAAAACCTTGGGCAGTGCCGAATGCATGCGCTTGCCGAGTCCGGCAGCGAGAATGACGATATTTAAATTAGACATTAAGAATAGTAAAGAATCCCGGCTGCAAGCAGCAGGCATGACTATTTTGTGTATTGGTCGCAGACGGTAAACAGTTCAGGGAAATACTATTGATCCAGCGAGCAAACAGTATAAGCGTCATGTCAGCGGAAGCCGGTATCCAACGAGATGCAAAGTACACCATTACCGGTTTTGGCTGGATTCCAGATCAGGCCGGAATGACGAAATCATGGTATTTTCTCGGCGGACAAATAACTATAAACGTTTCGGTCCTGAAAAGGATGACGCTAATTTATCACATTGCGCGCTCAAAATCCAAGTGCGGCATCTTTTTGCATAAATTGGCGTGACCTGACCGCAACCGCTTTGATGGGATTTTAATATACGTCGGTTCTATTTCACTATCGTGTCAATAACCCCAACTTTTCCAAACGTTGGGGCTTATTCCCAGGAATAAAAAAGGCGGCTATCGCCGCCTTTGCCGGAACTCGCACATGCTGTGCTGGATCAGTGCTTACGTTTTCTCAGCTTCTGGATCGCCGCCAATTGCGCTACCGCTTCGCCTAGTTCAGCCTGCGCCTGTGCATAATCCATTGCGGAGATACGGTTCTGCATGGCCTCTTCCGCCCGTTTCTTGGCTTCGATTGCTTTTGTCTCGTCGAGATTTGCCCCACGTATAGCAGTGTCGGCCAGGATGGTCACCACGTCCGGCTGGATTTCCAGCAAGCCGCCCGAGACATAGACAAGCTCTTCTTCCTTCAACGGCGCTTTGATGCGTACCGCCCCGGGCTTGATCCGGGTCAGCATCGGGGTGTGTTGCGGATAAATACCCACTTCTCCCGCCTCCGCCGGAGCCACCAGGAACTCTGCGGGACCGGAATAAATGGATTCCTCGGCACTGACAATATCAACGTGAAAAATGCCCATTTTACCTTCTGTTCATCATTTGATCGGCTGGCTTAGTTACACTATATGCTCATGAAGCATTCGCAGTAGAAAATAACCCGATGGGTTACGCTTCTCTCCACCCATCCTACTGACAATCTCTATAAGGGCATATATATTCATGAAGCCAGCTTCATGAATAACCCTTTTCCTTTCTATTGCAGGGTCTTGGCTTTCTCGACCGCTTCGTCTATGCCGCCGACCATATAGAATGCCTGTTCCGGCAAGTGATCATAATCTCCGGCAACGATACCTTTGAAACCTTTAATAGTTTCCTTCAGCGATACATATTTACCCGGAGAGCCGGTGAACACTTCCGCTACATTAAAAGGTTGCGATAGGAAGCGCTGAATCTTGCGCGCTCTTGCCACAGCCAGCTTATCTTCGGGGGATAATTCATCCATCCCCAGAATGGCAATGATGTCACGCAACTCCTTGTAGCGCTGCAGCGTCTGCTGCACGTCACGCGCGGTATTGTAATGCTCTTCGCCAACCACCAGCGGATCAAGCTGGCGTGAAGTGGAATCGAGTGGATCCACCGCCGGATATATTCCCAGCGAAGCGATATCGCGGGATAACACCACGGTTGCATCCAGGTGGCCGAAGGTCGTGGCAGGCGATGGGTCGGTCAAATCGTCCGCAGGCACATAAACAGCCTGAATCGACGTAATAGAACCCGACTTGGTGGAGGTGATGCGCTCCTGCAGACGGCCCATTTCCTCGGCCAGGGTCGGTTGGTAGCCCACTGCGGATGGCATCCGGCCCAGCAACGCCGATACTTCGGTGCCCGCCAGGGTAAAGCGGTAGATATTATCGACGAACAGCAGCACGTCACGGCCTTCGTCACGGAAAAATTCAGCCATGGTCAGGCCTGTCAGCGCCACGCGCAACCGGTTGCCGGGTGGCTCATTCATTTGCCCGTACACCAGCGCCACCTTGTCCAGAACGTTGGAATCTTTCATTTCGTGGTAAAAATCGTTGCCTTCGCGGGTCCGTTCGCCCACACCTGCAAATACCGAAAAACCACTGTGCTCGATGGCGATATTGCGAATCAATTCCATCATGTTAACGGTCTTGCCCACGCCCGCGCCACCAAACAGGCCGACCTTGCCGCCTTTGGCGAAGGGACAGACCAGATCGATAACCTTGATACCCGTTTCGAGTAATTCGGTGGATGCGGCAAGCTCGTCAAACGCCGGTGCTTTCCGGTGTATCGACATGGCCTTTTCCGCACCGATGGGTCCCATTTCGTCAATCGGCTTTCCCAGAACGTCCATGATCCGGCCTAAAGTCTTGGTGCCCACCGGCACCTGAATCTGGTCACCGGTATTCGTTACCATCATGCCACGGCGCAGCCCGTCTGAAGACCCGAGTGCGATCGTACGCACAATACCGTCGCCTAACTGCTGCTGCACTTCGAGTGTTAACTCCGTGCCTTCCAGCACCAGTGCGTCATACACTTTTGGCATTTCTTCCCGTGAAAATTCGACGTCAACCACCGCACCGATACACTGAACAATTTTTCCCTGGTTCATGTTGTTCCCTAAATGCAAATCAAAATATTTAAACGGCTGCCGCGCCACCGACGATTTCGGACAATTCCTTGGTAATGGCAGCCTGACGTGATTTATTGTAAATCAGCGTCAATTCATCGATCACATTACTGGCATTATCCGACGCGGCCTTCATCGCCACCATGCGCGCCGATTGCTCGGATGCCATGTTTTCGGTCAACGCCTGGTAAATCAGCGCCTCGACGTATCGCACCATGATATCGTCGATGACCGGCTTGGCTTCGGGCTCGTAGATATAATCCCATACGCCGCGTTGCCCGGTAGGACCGTCCCCGGACTTGAGACGTTCGTCGGAAAGCGGGAGCAATTGCTCCATTACCGGCTCCTGTTTCATCGTATTGATGAAACGCGTGTAAAAAATATAAACACGATCGAAGCGATCCTGAGTGTAGCCATCCAGGATAACCCTTACCGCGCCAATCAGCTTTTCCAGATCCGGCGTATCTCCCAAGCTTACAACGTACGAAATGACGTTGGCGCCAAGCCGGTTCATAAAACCGAGACCCTTGTTACCGATACAGCACGCCTCGATCTGCTCACCTTCCGCTTCCCATGCCTTCATTTTGCTCACAGCCATACGCAACACGTTCGTGTTGAGCCCGCCGCACAAACCTTTATCGGACGTAACCACAACAATACCGATCCGTTTTACGGTGTCGCGCTCCACCAGAAATGGATGATGGTATTCAGTGTAAGCACGGCTCATATGCGCGGCAACGTTACGAATCTTATCGCCGTAGGGACGCGCTTTTTTCATGCGCTCCTGTGCTTTGCGCATTTTGGAGGCGGCCACCATTTCCATGGCGCGCGTGATCTTCTGCGTATTTTTTACGCTCTTGATCTTATTGCGTATTTCTCTGCTGCCAGCCATCGTTTAATAGGTTCCGTTCTTCTTGAAGTCCTGAATTGCGGCATCGAGCTCTTTCTCGGTTGCTGCATCGAGGTCCTTGGTGCTCTCGATTTTATCAATAATGGCGCTATATAGTCTCCGGATATGGCCCTTGAGTGCCGATTCGAATGCCAGTCCGCGCTTGACTTCCACATCGTCCAGATATCCCTTGTTGACAGCGAACAAGGTAATGGCCATTTCGGATACGCTCAAGGTGGCATACTGCGGCTGCTTCATCAGTTCAGTCACCATTTTTCCGCGTTCCAATTGCTTGCGCGTCGCTTCATCAAGATCCGATGCAAACTGCGCAAACGCCGCAAGTTCGCGATATTGCGCCAATGCGAGACGTACACCGCCACCCAATTTCTTGATAACCTTAGTCTGAGCCGCGCCACCCACGCGCGACACCGAAACCCCCGCATTGATCGCGGGACGGATACCTGCGTTGAATAAATCGGTTTCCAGAAATATCTGGCCATCGGTAATCGAGATGACATTGGTGGGAACGAAAGCGGTTACGTCACCCGCCTGAGTCTCAATCACTGGAAGTGCGGTGAGCGAACCCGTTTTACCTTTCACCGCGCCATTGGTGGCTTTTTCAACGTATGCCGCACTCACCCGCGCGGCGCGTTCCAGCAAACGCGAATGCAGATAAAATACGTCACCGGGATAGGCTTCCCGTCCGGGCGGACGCCGCAGCAGCAGTGAGATCTGCCGGTAAGCCCATGCCTGCTTGGTTAGATCGTCATAAATGATGAGAGCGTCTTCACCCTTATCGCGAAAGTATTCGCCCATGGTGCAGCCGGAATAAGGTGCGATGAACTGCATTGCCGCGGATTCGGATGCAGTGGCAGCCACCACAATCGTGTACTCCATCGCGCCATGCTCTTCCAGTTTGCGTACGACGTTGGCGATGGATGATGCTTTCTGTCCGATCGCGACGTAGATGCAGACCATCTTTTCGCCCTTCTGATTGATGATCGCGTCCACCGCCACGGCAGTCTTGCCCGTCTGACGGTCGCCGATAATCAATTCGCGCTGACCACGCCCGATGGGAACCATGGCATCGATGGACTTGAGTCCGGTCTGAACCGGTTGATTCACCGATTGACGCCATATCACACCCGGTGCAATTTTTTCAATCGGCTCGGAGTGCTTCGTGGCTATCGGACCTTTACCGTCGATCGGTTGCCCAAGCGCATTGACTACGCGGCCCATCAACTCCTCGCCTACCGGCACCTCCAGGATACGGCCGGTACACTTGACGATATCGCCTTCGGTAATATGCTCGTATGAGCCCATGATTACCGCACCCACGGAGTCACGCTCGAGATTGAGTGCGAGACCAAACGTATTGCCGGGGAACTCCAGCATCTCACCCTGCATCACGTCGGAGAGACCATGAATACGCACGATACCGTCAGTTACTGAAACAATCGTGCCCTGTGTACGGACTTCCGCGGAGACGGCCAGCCCCTCGATTCTGCTTCTAATCAGCTCACTGATTTCGGATGGATTTAACTGCATTTCAAATAACTCCTAGCTTTTAAGTGCAACAGCCATGGCTTCCAGTTTACCGCGCACGGAGGTATCCAGTACTTCGTCGCCGATTTCAACCTTCACCCCGCCTATCAATTCCGGATCAATACTCACCTTGGCCTCTATTTTGCGCTTGAACTTGGCTTCAAGGTTAACCACCAGTTCTTTCAATTGCTCATCACTCATGGCAAATGCGGAAGCGATCTTCGCGCCCAGCACACCTTCGTGCTGTGTTTTCAGCTGTTCGAACAACTCGCTCACCTCGGGCAATATCGCGATCCGGCCATTTTCCGCCAGCAGAACGATGAAATTGCGGCCTGCTTCATTGAAGCTGTCGCCGCCTATACTGAGAAGCAACTCGCCCAATCGCCTGGCCGGCACTTTTGGATTACCAATGAGCGCACGTATATTGCCGTCTGCGGCGATGGTGGCCGCCAGTTGCAGCATCTCGGACCAGGCAGGGAGTGTATCAGCCGCTTTGGCCAGCCTGAAGACGGCTTCCGCGTAAGGTCGTGCGATCGTGCGGGCTTCAGCCATTGCCTAGAGCTCCGCTTTAATGGAGGCGAGCAGATCAGCGTGCGTTTTGGCATCGACTTCGCGGTGCAGGATTTTCGCAGCGCCTGCCAAAGCCAGGTCGGCCACGTGTTGCCGTAATGCTTCCCTGGCACGGAAGACTTCCTGTTCGATCTCTGCCTTGGCACCGACGAGGATGCGGCTACCTTCATCCTTTGCGACGTTCTTCGCTTCCTCGACAATCTCGGACGCGCGTTTTTCGGCCTGAGCGATGATATCGGCCGCCCGATGCTTGGCCTCTCTCACCACATCGGCGGAACGGTGGCTTGCCAGCTCCAATTCCTGTTTGCCCCGCTCGCCCGCCGCCAGACCGTCGGCAATGGTTTTCTGCCGGGTTTCGATTGCGCGCATCAACGGCGGCCACACAAACTTGACCGTGAACCAGATAAATATGGCGAACGCCATCGCTTGAGAAAAAAGCGTGAAATTGATATTCATGGCTAGTCTCTGATTATGATACCGGGGGCAGGCATTATTACTTGATGACAGCCAGCAATGGATTTCCGAATGCAAAGAGCATCGCCAGACCCACACCGATAATGAAGGATGCGTCGATCAATCCGAGTAACAGGAACACTTTGCCTTGTAGCGTCGGGATCATTTCCGGCTGGCGGGCGGCGCCCTCAAGGAAGCTGCTGCACATGATACCGATACCGATACAGGCGCCCGCGGCACCGAGACCGATCATCAGGCCGATACCAATGCCTGTGTAGGCCTGAATCATCGCCAAGTATTGCAAATTGTCCATCTCGTTTTCCTCTCGTCGTGGTGATAAATAATAGTTTGTAGTGGCAGATAGGAGTTAAATCAGTGCGACTCGTGCGCCATGGAAAGATAAACCACCGTCAGCATCATGAAAATAAACGCTTGCAGTGTAATGATTAAAATATGGAAAATGGCCCATCCCGCCCCCAGCAGGGTGCCAAACACGGTACCAGCCAAGCCGGTGGCGGCCCACATACCAATCAACAGAAAAATAATTTCCCCGGCGTAGATGTTTCCGTAAAGGCGCAAGGAGTGGGAAAGCGGCTTGGAAACGTATTCGACCAGATTGAATAAAATATTGACCGGCCACAGGATGGGATTCTTGCCGAATGGAGTACATACCAGTTCATGTATCCAGCCGCCCAGTCCCTTTACTTTTATGTTGAAAAAAATCATCAGTAACCATACGGACAGCGCCAGCGCAAACGTGGTATTGATATCGGTGGTCGGCACGCTGCGCCAGTTGTGCAAACCCAGCAGCTCATAAACTGCGGCCATGATATCGATAGGCAAGAGATCCATCGCGTTCATCATGAGCACCCACACAAACACGGTGAGCGCCGCAGGTGCAACAAACTTGTGACGGTCGCCGTGGAAAGTGCTTTTGACTTGATCATCGATGAATTCAATGGACAGCTCGACAAATGCCTGGCGCTTGCTGGGAACACCGGATGTCGCACCACGCACGACCCACCACAGAAAACCAAAGCTGATGACGCCTAGCAGTACCGCCATCGCCAGCGTATCCACATGCAATGTCCAGAATGCGCCCTCACCCAATGAACTCGTCAGATTGGTGAGGTGATGCGACATGTAAGAAGTTGGAGTAAGTTCTGTGCCTGATGCCATTTTTATTGTCTATTCAAACTATTTAATCCCGGCAGCGTTTGTTTCATCCGTTACAAACAGTGCCATGCCAAAAATCAGTACCGTCACCGCGAACGTTCCGATAAAACCGACCGCGACCACATCCTCATAAAGCGTCAAAACAAGCCAGAGTAATATGATCATGGTAATGATCTTTATCGCCTCCGCTTTCAGCGCCGTTATCAGCACGCCCCCCGCAGTGGCGCCCTGGTAGTGCGAGATCACCGTCGCAAAGGCGGCGGCGGAAATAATGCTGATCACCCCTCCCAATAATGCGGAAGCCGCGCCATGAAATCCCCACAGCAGGCCAAGGATCAGCACCATCGCCACGGTGACGATCATTTGCCAACGCATGACAATGCGCACCGGCTTGTTTCGTATCCAAGGCATATTGTTGGTGTCTGTCAGAAAACAGCGGCTTGGCGTGACACTGGGCGGGTTGAAATTTTTTTCACAAGATCTGAATTTTCATTTCCCCAGCCGGTGCCCCTCTCAGGGTTCATCTTTGGGCCAGCCGAAACGGTAAAACTCCACGATCCGGCACTGACTGAATTTCAAAACACGCGGATTTTAATCTGCTTGCGCCCGCCAGTCAATGGGAAGTCTTCCCGGTATATCCGTGATTCACTACGAAAGTTATTAAAAGCATCACATTACGCGCGAAATTGATACGGTTGCCGCAGGTATCAGGCAGGGGCCATTCCACGGCAACCTATCTTTGAAAACAGCCGTTTTTATAGCGTTTAACGATGGGAACCGCGAAAGATCGGAAGAAAATTGTTACGTCCAGGAATTGAGACGGTATGGATAAATGATGAAATTCCGACTGAATGATTGCTGCCACACCATCCGATTACGGCTTGTGAACAGAGGATCTCATGGGGCTTTCATCTTCCTTTTCACTGTCAGAAAAGCACGTCAAAAACCATAGCGAGAATGTCGGAAATCTTTACACCTTATAGTATTATCAACCGGCACCATTCATAACTTATTAATTATGATGTGCATTATATTGAGGTACAATTTTTGCTTCAGTTTAATTTTACGGTTATTGCTTTGCTCAGACTGTTTTGACGGAGGTAGCGATGAGAATCATGTATCCCTCGCTTTTATCGGCAGCGCTGATCGCGGGCCTGAGTTTGTCGTCGCTGGCGCAAGCAAACACAATCAATGTATTGTGGTACACCTATGCCGATCCTGCCTCGGAATACCGGCAGAAATTTTCGCAATTGGCCAGTGTCGTGCATACGCTTCCTCAAAGTGATGGTTCAAGCTGGAATCTGACATACTGGGATGCCACCAGCGCGGCACCCGATTTTTCCGCCTATAACGTACTGGTAGTCGAAAGCGGGGAGTCCTTCCGGACCGGAGCGACGCCGGGCGGGCCGCTGGCAATACCCAATTACAGCGGCATCCTGGATAATAAAGTGGCAATAGAAGCTGCCCGGGGTGATCGAACCTTCATCACTGGCGCTGATTCCGACTTTCATGCACTGCGTGGCGATACCGGCAATATTCCTGATGACCCGAGTGCTCCCGACGGCGGCGGAAAATGCGCACCCGCGTTAACCGCATCCAGTTGTTGGGATGGTGCTACCGGGCATTCGGTGAATGCGATCAACTGGGCGGGAAGCGGTAATGGCCTTGGAATTGTCTCATTCCTGGATGGCGAGCATCCAGGCTCTTTTTGGTGGACAAATGCAAACTCCTTCCTGCGTGATGAACTTGCCGGACATGTAGATTATGCTGGTTCGGATCAAAATCCGGTCATTAATTCCTTACAGGCCGGTTATCCCTTCAATTCCGGACTGACTTCCCAGGGACTTTCGGATTGGGATAATTCATTTCACGCGACTTTTCTGCCAATCGATGGCTACACACAAATTGTCGACTCGAGCCTAAGGCCGGGTTCCGCGGTTGCTATTGCCACCTCCGTTGTCCCGGAATCCGAAACCTACGCCATGATGCTGGCGGGCCTTGCCCTGATAGGAACGATAACCCGTCGCAGAAAACTATCTGGCGCCTGACCCGCCCCGCTGACTCGTATCGTTACTCCTCTTTATCCGGCGCCCTGTAGAACTCGACAAAGAAACGAACGGAGCCCAAAGGCTCCACATTATGCAGTACCTCCGGCACAACAATTCCAATCTTATCCTGAGTGAGCTCCATTTCCACCCCAAAGGCCGGTACACGGTAACGTAACTTGCCTTCCATCACATTTATTTTTGCCCATACACCGGCTTTTGTCGAGTGATCCTTCCTTAATGCGGCCGGGACCGATTCTTCGGTAAATTCGGGGGTACGTTTGTAAGCAATAAAATCGTTCGGCAGTTCGAATTTTTCGCACCGAACGCAGCTGAGAATCTGCCCCAACATGCTATTGCGGCCTTGCTCATCGGCTACCCAGGGACGATTGATAAATGGCGGGTTATGCCGCACATGCTGCGGATGGCCGCAACTCAGAATGGCGATTGGATCGCCTTCACCATCAACGTCAAATCCTGTAATCGCTCGTTCCATAGGTAGAATAGTAGATCGTTGAAGAAATCCATTGTGAGGTATAGATGGCTGAATTAAACCGTATCGATGGGCTTGAGCATATTTTGAGCCATGCGAAGCATGAAGCGCGCTGCCCCCCGATCCCATGGCGTAAATCGCGGCAACTGATATAAGTCGCTACCCGCTCTGGCTGCACCATGAGCCGTGGAAACCGCCGCGTCAAAACCAATTTCCCTGACCATTTTTGCATGATCCACCATATAGTCCCGTCCCGGCTTCCCGTTCGGGTATGCAAAAAGCCGTACGGGAGCATGAATTATACTCTCCAGTATGTCCTTGCCATTAGCGATTTCCGCATAAGCAGCCGCATTGTTTTCCATGCGCGCCAGGATAGGGTGATTGACGGTATGTCCGCCAATCTCCATTCCCGCGTTATGCAGGAGCCTGACCTGATCGGAAGTCATCATGAGATTTCTGGAGGGAATGACGGGGATAAGGGCGCACATCTCCTCTACCCGCAATCGCCTTGATTCAAGCGGCAAATACTTGAGTGCATCCAGCACGTTATTGATGGCTCGCCGGCGTTGCGGGAGCATTCCGATCTCGAGTTGTCCCAAACCTATTTGGGTGAGGTCGAGTGCATCCCCGGGAGCGCGGCGGATTAATTCAATTACCGTGTCGTTCCACATCCGCCCACCGTCAAGAAAACCGGTCGACACAAAGAATGTGGCAGGAATACCGTGTTTTTGCAGGATGGGCAGGGCGATTTCCGCATTATCCGCATACCCGTCGTCGAAAGTGATACAAGCTGCGCGCGGCGGCAGTTTCCCCTGACGGAGGCCTCGCACCGCATCAAGAAGGGGTATTATTTTGAAGCAGTTTGCAAGCTGCCCCATCTGATGGTCGAAATTTTCCGCGTGGCTCTCTCCCGGAAACAGTGCATCGGGTTGAGGCAGTACCCGGTGATAGATAAGTATTGTCAACCGGCCGCGCGATCCGCCGGGAGAACACAGGTTCAGGAGTGCTCGGCTCGGCAACAAAGTCCAGGACGGCATGGGTTTACCCGGCATTTCCACGTAACCGGATTCACGCGGCGGCATGCGCACTATCCAGACGCGCAACTGTCAGGCATGCCATGAAATAACCCAATTCGATATGCATACGCTAGCCCGAGTCCCTGGCAATTCGCTGCGATTGTGATGGGCTCAAGTTTCCAAATTGAGGTTGAGCGCCTTTGCCTTTTTCAATAATGACTGACGAGGCTTTTTCTTTAAGCTCCTTTTCTACCAGCATGCGCGTTGCTACCATGGCCGCCATTAAATAATAGGGCACATCGAAATAAAGCAGACTGAGGAATGCCCCACCTGTGGCAAAACCGATCAAGCATACCTGGATCAGGGTTGCCAAGCTGTAAGCCCACTTATATTCTTCGAGGTTTTTCGTATTGCGAACAATCCATGTGCCTGTTCTCCAAGTCAGGAAGCCAAGTAAAAGATATAAACCCAGGCCAACAAAACCATGTTCACCCAACGCTTGAAAATAGATGCTGTGAGCAGCACGCGGCAAATCCAAAACATTAGGGGCATAGAGACTAAAAAGTTCGCGCGTAGCGACCTCGAAGCCACCACCTACGAATGGCCGGTCCTTAGCCAAATTGAAGGCCATCCACCAAGCGTTGAAGCGTCCCTGGACCGAGCCATCTTCCTCGTAGTTATTAATAGTATCCATTCTTTCAGTCCACTGCTCAGGCATGAAAGCTAACAACGGCGGAACGACCATCATCATTAGGAACCCGAGGGAGAATTTTTGCCGGCTTTTGAGCCAAAGGAATGCTCCCATGGCTGCTAGCGCCAGCAAGGCACCACGTGAATAGCTTCCGAGGGCAGCGATTGCGCAAAGTACTATGGCTACCGTCAAACCGTGGCGAACCCAGCTGCTCCGGAAAATCATTTGCAGATAATGCATCAAGGGAATGGTCATGACAAGCGCAAGGGCTATCTCATTGTTTCCCTCAATGAAAGTACCCTCAGGCCCCCACACTCTATCCACCCCTCCGCCAATTATTGTAAAGACGCCTCCCTTAACGCCGTAATAGCCAAGCGAAATGACCACTATCAACACAAGAAGCTGTATATGTTGTTTCGTCTTTATGAGCATCAGGGTGACAAACGTCATGAGCATGATTTTCATCACCTTGTTCCATTGGCCGTACACCAGATCTGGATAAATGGCAAAGATCGTGGTTACATTCATCCAGAACACGAAAGCAATGAAGACCCAGATGGCCGGTATGAGGGGCAGTTTTTTGGATTCCCTCGTAAAAACGAGGCTTACCATAGTTACACCTGCGATAATCGCCGCAAAGGGGAACGAGGTGGCGAATCCCCATGCTTGCGTATGAGGGTTCATGACGCTGATCCACACCCACATCAATACGCCAATGTATGGCCTCTTGAAGATATAAGGCAGGGAACCGAAAACAATCAGAACAACAAGAATGTCTCTCATGGATAATCTAGCTGGTGGAATATATCACTATGCCGTTTGGAATTTAACGGCAGTAGAATTTTACGGTCGACTGATGAATGATTCTTTGCAAGGCATCATGATTTTCCCCGATCCGGACAAACAAAGGACTTGGGATCCTCGCTGTATTCGATATAGCTTTCAATGACGCTTCGCTCAATTGCACCAGCGAATACGTCCCGCGTAGCCCTGTTCGCCAAGTCGAGGAAGAAAACATATTATCTACATGCTGGCTTCATCGATCAAGTCGATATTGGAGCAATAGTGCATCAACAAAGTACTTGGTTGCCCAGTTCGGGTAGCCCGCCCGCATATATCCACCAAACAACGGGAATGAGCCAGGAATTGCGCCATTGAGCGCAGCGTTCGGCGATGCCGTCTCCTGCAGTGCTTTCAAAGCATCCACTAATGTATTCGCCGCTTTACTGTACTTGCTCTCACCGGTTAATTCACTAAGACGGTAGCAAACGATTGCTATCTGGGCATTACCGGTGAGGCACGACGATAATGCTCCTGGCTCCCAATCCGCATAGTAGCGTCCCGCCAGCAATCCATGCCGGTCGACGCGAGCAACCAGCGGGTCGACGCCTATCCTTGCAGCAGCCACGAAGTCCGGACGTTGGGCTAACACCCCAACTTCCAGCACGCCCTGCAGCGTATAGCCTATTGTGTGGGTGAGCGGTGCAGCTGACTGCGTCAGACAGTTGTGCGCAAACCAGCCGTTGGATCGCTGCTGGCGCAATGCCGCCTCGATCACCTTGATCGCGGCGTCCTGGTAAAGACGCTCTCCCACGATTTCTCCGAACCGATACATCGACCAGGCACACAAACAAGTATATGTCTTAATCTCGCCAGCGCTGACATAAGCGCCGTTGGTGCGAAAATAATTATTCTCGTCCAAGTCTCCTACGAGGAAATCGGCAGCGCGCCGCCCCGCTTCCAGGAACTCTCCAGCACCCGTCGCACGAAATGCGGAACACCAGCCATCGAGCACCATACCGGTATTGAACGTCGCGGCGGTCTGCTGAGCCGGGGGACAAACCGGCCCGCCCTGAACTGCCCCCGATGGCATTTGAATTGCGATCTCCCAGCGGGCCATCGTCAACGCCGCATCCCGCGCGACGAGGTCATCGAAACATTCGGCATACGCGAGTAACGAGGTAATGATGTAGCCTGTCGTTTCGGGATAGGACGGCATCCATGCAGCCAACTCGCCGCGGCATGGAAAGTAGCCGAGAGACACTCCTCCGTCCCGCGCTGCCTGCTGCGCGTGCAATAACCATTTTATCGCCGTACGAGTTCGCAGCGCTGTTTCACCTTGCTCCGGGCATGTCGTCAGCGTCAGGTAGCGCCAATAGTCCCGCAGCACGTGCTGCCGGAACACTCGATTGTCCGGTTGGAGCAGCCGCGCAATCTCCCCCGCCACAACGCTGGCATCCCAATACTTTTGACGCAATCCCGCGCCGGAATATTTGTCGCGCGCAATGCGCGCAATTGAAGTAAATTTCACCCTGTCTTTCCCATTTCTAGGTGTCTAGATAAAATCATAGCACGGCTTCTTCGCAATGCGCCCCGTACTTTAGTCGCATTGACACTATACCGCTCGCGTTGTACTGTGAACTGGTTTGGTGTTCTTATATTTCATATTCTGCAATCCGGTCAATTCCTAAAAAATTTCAGATCCCCCAACCTAAAAGAATCCTGATCGGTTCTTTCCGGTTTTCAAAGCGAAATGACTGGAACATTCGTGGTAGAACCAGGCACAACATTACTAGCCAGCGAGCTCGCGGCCTTGAATCCAAGGAATCCGTTTTATACGCTCCAATATGCTGACTTTCGCAATGGGCAAGGATTTACGCCATGGATCCTGATCGGCGATAACGCCCACTCAAAAGTATGCTGTCCTGCCTTCATGAAAACCGGGCGGCTGAGATGCTCACTGGAGATACCCTCCGTGCCCGATGTTTCGGTAAATGAACCCTTCTGGCAAGCGTTAATGGACTTCTGTCACCAGAACGGCATCTCCGATCTCTCGGTAAACAGTTTTTGCTCACCAGGTGGTGGGATTCCACAATTGAATTATGAAAAAAGCCGCAAGCCTCGATGGGAATATGTACTGGATCTGAAGCATCCCGATACCTTGACGAAAATGCGTAAAGGGCATTCTTATAGTGTCAAACGCGCACGAAAGATCGGGATAGAAATGCGGCGAACGCGTGATCTTGAGGCTGTTGAGGCCCACGCCCGATTGATCGGCGTTTCCATGCAGCGGAGAAAAGATCGGGGGGAGAACGTGACAACGTCAGTAGAGACAAATAACCTGCTACGATTGATCGAATCAGGCGCAGGAGAGATTTTTCAAGCCGTTCTGGCAGGGCAGGTTATTTCTTCCAATGTCATACTGATAGCAGAAAAGGCCGGTTACAATCATACTCAGGGTACCAATCCGGAAGGGATGGGTTATGGGGCCGCCCATTTTCTCATTCATGAAATCGCCTGTGCGCTTCGCGATGAAGGAAAAGAAGTATTCAACCTGGGGGGAACCGATGATCCCGATCCAGAATCCGGTTTGAGGAAATTCAAGACCGGCTTTGGACCAGTGGCCGAAATCGAGCTCGAGTCAGCAACATTTGAACCCGGGAATTTGGGCGCCTCTCTTCTACGGCGAGTCATGTCCGGCGGACTGCGAGGACGCAAATTTGATTAAGCCTGTATTAAAGACGGCTCTCGCGGTCTTGCCGGATAAGCTGAGGCGCAAGGTCGAAATTACGGGGGCAAGTTTAAGTAATACACTGGAAAATTGGTGGCTCCCAGGGTATCGGGTAGAGGGTGAATTGGGCGGCGATGGTGGCCGGGCAACCTTGCTCTATTTCGGAGATTTGCCGCAATACAACCAGTGGAGCCACCATTTTTTTACCGAGCGAACCGATGCGTCATACGTTGGAAAATTCCGCTGGATCGACGCAGTTCGCAGGAAGAACAATATACCCGATTACGATCTGGCGCTATTTCCGGTAAACCCTTTAACTGAGCCCATCTCTGTCAAAATGGGATGGCACATCATTCCACTATATGTCAGTTGTGTTCTCGATTTAACGGATACTACCGAAAACTTAATTCGTAGCCAGACTTTCAAACAACAGGTAAAAGCAATTCGAGCGAAAAATTACCAAATCCGGGAATTATCCGCCGATTCAGACTTGGAAGACTTCTACCATAAAATGTTACTTCCAACGATAAAGGAAAGACATGGCGAGGTAGCCTTTACCTCTGGACTGGAGTCGCTGAAGAGCCTGTTGCAGGAGGGACGCTTTTTCGGTTTATATCGAGATACAGAATGGATCGCAGGCCGTATAGTATGCCCGGAGGGACTCGACGAACTGCGTCTCGCTGTCGTCGGGTGGAAGAACGGGGATGAAAAGCTATTGAGAGAGGGTGTGGTCACAGCCATATTGGTTAAGACCATCGACTGGGCGAGAAGCGCGGGATTTAAAAGGATCAACCTTGGATCAAGCATCCCATTTATCAATGATGGACCACTCAATGCCAAGCTTCGATGGAAAGCTAAGATTAGCATGCCTCAGACTCAGTCTGTTTCAGAAGAACTCCAAGGTGTAGGGGGATTTGTTGGCGCAGACTTCAAAATTGCTTCCAATGCCGGTCGTGCAATATTACGGAAAGCGCCGCTTCTGGAGAAACATGGCCGGACTCTCAGGGTTATTGGGTGGGAATCAAGTATCAAACCTGAATTCCGCCACCAGTTCGATTTAGGCATGGAATGGGTCGATCTCGCGGCTGCCCGGAACCGGAATGGTGCGTATAACTCTGATTCGCGAAAAGAAACGCAATAATTTGAGTAGTGGTATGCGACGATCGACTTTGTACACGGGATTAATTTTCATTAGATAGCCCATGCCACCCATGGAGAAACCTCGAACAACGGCTATTGCATTCGCCAAGGCTAATCTAAAGCGCCTGCTCCCGTTCGATCGAATTTCAATGAGTTCCCTTATTGATCTCAACAGGCTGGTTTTGTTTGGCTGCACCCCTGAGGAAATACCGTCCTTCAAATTTCGTACAGATCTAGATACAAGGAAGATGGCAGCAGAGGATTTATCGGCACTTGCGTATGGCAGCGGAAGATTTGCGGATCAAGCGAGGCTGTATCACGTGAAACGGGGAATTGATACTGCCTACGGCGCTTATTTAAATGAAGAACTGGTTCATATGAGCTGGGTGTACACCGCCGCCGAATACGCGAAGGAACCTTTTCCGCGGTTGGTTCTTGAGGAGGGTGAAGTGGAAATTGTTAATTGTTTTACATTGGATAAATGCCGTGGCCTGGGAATTTATCCTTACATGATCCAGTTTCTGTCAAATCTTCAGTTCCAGAATGGGGTTAAACGCGTTTACATGATGGCCAACTGCAAAAACGAAGCTTCTCAACGCGGAATCATTAAAGCCGGCCTAAAAGTATTGGGCCGGGTCACCTACATACGCATTCCTGCATCATCGAGCAGGAGTATTTATTATCGCCGTTATCAGGAAACATGAGCTAAATTCCACAACGCATGACCTGGAAACACCGTTGCACTCTGCCGTGGTATTTCTAATTGGGGAATCGAGAATCACTTCCTGCTCTCGGCAGAAGCAAAATAAGTTCATCACCGCTCTACCAATTTACCAAGATCTGACCCCTGAAACACCTATCTATGGATCTTCGGACTAACGTTATTTCAGCACTGCGATGGTCTGCTATCGGCCGGATCGTGGGCCAGGCGGCCGCCTGGGCGGCGACTATCATCGTAATCCGACTGCTGACACCCGAGGATTACGCTTTGATCGCGATAGCCTCACTTGTAATCGGATTCTCGGAACTCCTGCGAGAACTTGGGTTGGGAGCGGCGATCATACAACGCGACGATATTCACGAAGAAGAGCTTCGGTCAATATTCGGGTTGATCATCGTTGTTCATCTATTCCTTTTCTTGTTGACTTATTTTATTGCCCCCTTGGTAGCCAATTTCTTCAACGAGGAGAGGCTTGTCGATATCATACGCGTGGCTGCGCTCCAATTATTGATCCTCATATTCCTGGTCATTCCTAACGCACTAATGGTCCGTGCGATGCGGTTCAAATGGATATCAATAGTACGTGCGATGGCCTCGATAGCCGCCGGTCTCGTTACTCTGGGAATGGCCTACGCAGGTTTTGGCGTCTGGTCGCTAATCGCAGGAAATTTCGCGGCGACCCTGACCACTACGGTGGGCTTTATGGCCGGCCAACCCTATGCCAAAGTTCCATCCTTCCGCTTCAAGAAAATTGGCGCACTGGCCTCTTACAGCAGCCGAATTTTTGGTGCGGATGTTCTGCACTATTTTTATACCCGGGCAGATGTTGTCATTATCGGAAAAATGCTCGGCACCACCACCTTGGGCTTTTATACGGTTGCCTACAATCTGGCGACGCTACCGATGAGCAAAATCTCGGGAATGTTATCGTCTGTAGGGTTCCCCGCCTATGCCCGGATCAAGAATGACATTTCTGAAGTCAAATCAAAATTTCTTTTCACTATTGAAGCGAACAGCCTGGTTTTTTTCCCCGTCCTATGGGGTTTATCGAGTGTAGCCGACGACTTTGTCATGGTCTTGCTGGGAACAAAATGGCTTTCCGCAACTATTGTTCTGCAACTGATCACATTCATTATCCCCTTGCAGATGACGGGGCCTTTGGTAAGGCCAGCTTTGCTCGGCATCGGTCGTGCGGATCTTTTTCTAGCCAGCCTTGTGACAAATGCAGTATGCGTTCCCACCGCAATTGCTATTGGAAGCCTCTGGGGATTGACGGGGGTATGTTTTGGCTGGATCGCAGGGTTTTTGCTGGCTTATTACCTTAATCTCAGGCGTTTTCTGCCTGTGCTAAATACTAATCCGGTAGAGTTTGGGAGGATCATGGCGCCGGCAGCGCTTATGGCGTTTGGCATGTACGCTGGCGTCATGGCTGCAAAATTGACTATTCTGGATGGTGTTGAGCCCATTCACCGGTTGTACCTGTCGGTGATGATCGGTATTGTCATATATGCCGTATTGCTGGTGACGGTAAGTCGGCCGGCCTTGATGCGCATATTAAGTTTAGCAAGAGGGTAGCGAGTTTATGGGCCGACTTCCGGACAGCATTCTTTGAGGCTAGCCGATAAAGGAGTAATGATATGATACCGTGGCGTATAAAAAATTTCTTTTCCGAACACTTTCCGCTTGGCTACCATTTACTGGCAAACATTCATACGCGGCACGAATCGGAAGAGTATTGGGACGCGGCCTTTGACATAAGCTGGCAGGCCGGCACCCGCGAATGGCCGACCAAGAATCACCTGGTGCGAAGTCTTTCGTCGACCACAGACCGCATTCTCGATGTCGGTTGTGGCACCGGTACTCTCCTTCGATACTTGAAGGAACATGGTTATGTAAATCTTGAGGGACTTGAGGTTTCCCGTCGTGCCGTTGAAGTTCTAAGCGGGCATGGGATTACCATGCATCACGCCCGACTGCCCAATCTACCCTTGCCCGATCAACAATTTGATATTGTCATAGCGTCACAAGTGCTCGAGCACATAATCCGGAGACAGAGATTTCTAAACGGGTTACGCCGAATCCTTAAGCCTTCGGGGGCTTTGATGTTATTTGTTCCCGACAACTGCCTGGGTCCAATAGACGAACCGAGTCACGTTATCAAGTTCACGAAAGATAGCTTAAAAAAGGAGCTCTCGGGTTGCTTCAGATCGGTTTTTATTGAGAGCCTGAAGGATGACAAATTTGCTATGCCAATTCTATTCGCTTATGCTCATAACCAAGCAGCAGGTCGTTCGCCCCGAGAAATTGCAGATGCACTTGATGTGGCAACCCGTAAAAAACCGGCATCGGGTTAACCAATATCGATTTCAACGAGCTAACCGCCTTAGACCTATACACATAGACAGTTCGTATACTCGCACAAATGAGCATGCGTTACTCAAGGTTATCCGATTACTCAGGAGATTAATTTGACTGAAGATGCCTTTACAGTTATGGCGCATGCGGCGTTAAAAATTGGAATCAGAATCCCTGAGGCTCAACCCGTCAGGCGACTTTACGAGCAACAATATTTATGTGATTATCTTTTGAAGTGGGGAATAAATTGCGTTTTCGATGTAGGCGCAAATAATGGGAAATATGCGCACCATCTTAGAATGATGGGCTACGAGGGATATATCTTTTCTTTTGAACCTATTCAGAAGGATTATCTTGAATTATCTCGTTTATCTCAAGAAGATGCACGTTGGAAGACTTTTAATTTTGCGTTAGGCAACGAACATTCAAGAAAACCATTTAACATTATTGAACAATCCGGTACCGTTTTCAGCTCTTTTCTAGAGCCAAAGTTCCAAGCAAAAAAAAACGTCGAAATGATTGAAGTCAAACGCTTGGACTCAATATTTCCGGAACTTGTATCCGGGATTGAGAATCCTCGTGTTTTTCTGAAAACAGATACTCAAGGCTATGACATAGAGGTAGTTCAAGGTATTGGAAATCGTATTGATGACATTATTGGTCTACAGGCGGAATTATCTGTAACACCGATATATGAAGAAAGTCCGCATTACACAAAGTCTTTGATGTATTTTGAGTCGCTTGGTTTTTCTCTCATGAACCTATTTGTCGTCAACCGGGGAAAGCATGGCAGCATATTGGAATACGATTGCTTGATGACTCGTCTTGAAAGATTCATTGCGTAGCTATTATTAGTTGACTGCAATAGCGGCGAACACGACCGATAGTATTTTTAACTGGATTATCCACACTGATCTTGGAATTGCCATTTAATGCACCTGGACCCAACCGCTTTCACTGATACGTCAAGGCGGCGAGCAATTGCTGTCTTCGCTCACAATGAATCCCGCAAGATTCTTGGATGCCTTGAGGCCTTGCGTCTCTCCCCTCTTCTTCCCAACACAACCTGCTATGTAATCGCAAATGGTTGCAACGATGATACAGTTGCTCACGTGACTGAATACGCACTGAAGGCGCCATGGGTAAGAGTCATTGTATTGGAAGTCGGTGATAAGGCGAACGCATGGAATCACTTTGTCCACGAGATTGCTCCTGAAGCCGAAAGCTATTTTTTTACGGATGGAGACTGTCAGGTCGAAAATGGATCGCTGCAACAGCTTGAAGAATCGCTCTTGAGCGACAAAAATGTCAACGCGGCCTCCGGCGTCCCGAGCCATCACAATATATCACTCGGTATTTTTCGGCACGACATTATCATGCATGGCGGATTTGCGGGTAACCTGTACGCACTCTCTCAAGACTTTGTTGGCCGGTTGCGGGCGCAACGCATCCGGCTCCCTCAAGGCCTGATTGGAGATGACAGCCTGATAGGGGCTTTAGCATTATGGAATCTTGATCCGAGCAAGGGGTGGAATCATGATCTTGCACGGGTTGTCCCAACCGCAACTTTTCGTTATGAATCCATAATGTGGGCTTCAGTTTTTGACCCAATGTTTTATATTCGCCGATTAAGACGCTACAGTCTGAGATATTTTCAGAACCAGTTGATCAGGGCACGCATAAAGCCGTCGGGCTTATCGGTACTGCCCGATCATATTGAAACCCTTTACCTGGATGCCAAGAATCACGAGCTCATTCCAAGGTCGTCCCTAAAACACTATATTTTCGACCGCTGGGCAGTCCGGGCTATCGGAAACGCTCGCGATACATTAATGGCAAAGAGAGCTCCCTAACCGCAGGCTCCATATTGATTTCGGACTAAGTGAGTCGGCAGACCAGCTACGGCCCTCTTCGAATCGCTCTACCATTCAGGATTGCCAATTCCATCCACTATCTGAACCACGCGATGCTTTCTATTGCAAGCCTCCCATGAGACCCTATGCACTATAGACTATTAGCCCATGGGATGTCATGGAAGAGACATTTTTCATTAACCCGGAGCAACCCTGCTCACCACATAGCGGAACTTCCCTGATTTTTCTGCCGGAATTTCCGTGACTTCCTCGACTGCTATCCTCACCCCTTGTCCGAGCCGGGCTTTGAACCCTGACTTGATTTTCTCGACAAGTTCCGGGGAGAGCCCCTCCTCAGAAACCGTTAGTACGCGGGTAGAATCCAGGCTTTCCTGAATGATCTTAAAGGCCAGAATCTGCGGCAAATCGCGCAGGATATAAATCAGGGCCAGACCATGCATCACTGTACCATTCCGGGCAACTAGAAAATCAGTACTACGGCCCTGGATTTCCCTGAGTAAAGGAAGCCCTCGCCCGCAGGTGCAGGGCTTACTATCCAATACACCGATGTCGCCAGTACGATAGCGGATGAAAGGGAAGTCTCGGGTGGCAAGGTGGGTCACGACGATCTCCCCCGCCTCGCCATAAGGTAAAGATGCGCCCTGTTGATCCACGATCTCGACGATAATGTCCTCGGCGGTGATATGCATCCCGCCCTGGGGACATTCATGTGCGATAAAACCCGCATCGCGGCCGCCATAGCCGTTCGCCACCGGGCAACCAAAAATTTTACCGATCTGTTGACGCTGTTCATCGTAGAGCCGTTCCGACGTCACAAACGCAACGCGGATGCCCAGGTCATCCATACGCTGTCCCTTTGCCGCGGCATGACGGGCGATATGAGATAGGGCGGAGGGGTAACCAAAGAGCATTTTTGGCCGCACGCTCCGAATCTCATCGAGGAATTGATCAAGTTTTTGCGCCGACATCTCGAAGGCAGGAAGTAGTCTTGTCCTGAGCAGCCGGTCGCGCAGGGCACGTACCCCATCCTGCGCGCCGAGTTCGATGGGCGAACCCCAGACCACGATCTCCGGGTCGCCGATATCCACTCCCCACCAGCGGGTGGCGCGCCATTTCGCCGCGACGTCGTGACTCACACGTTCTTTGCCAATGTAAAAGATCAGCGGATCGCCGCTGGAGCCGCCCGTATTGAAACGGGCAAGGTGCCGGGCATGCTCCGACTTGAGCGCCTCGACATTGTGGCGAATGATGGTTTTGTCGAGAAGCGGCAGGCGGGCAAGATCGGATAGCGAATGGACATCTCGCGCTTTAAAGCCAATCTTCGTGAAGAGCTCGCGATAGTAGGGTACGTGTGCTTCGACGTGCGTAAGCAGCCGGCACAGCCTGGAAAGCCGCAGCGCTTTCAGGCGCTTGTCTTCCCACCACTGGGAGACTTCCATCTGCTCACGCACCGTAACACTGTCGTGCTTCTTGAAACGCTCGTGGAGGGGGAAAAACAGCCCCGAGATCAATGATGTGTATAAGCCCATAACTTAATCAGCCTTCACCATCCACTAACGGCTTGTTTGTTTTTGCCAGCACCTGTTCGTAAACTGCCAGCAATCGGTCACGCACTTGCGGCCAGGTATACTGCTGCACCGACGCGATGCCCGCCTCACGGATTTTCCTGGCTCTGGCTGGTTCGTTGAGCAACGTAAGAATGGCGCCAGCCATGGCTGCCGGATCTTTTACAGGCACCAGCAAAGCGGTTTCTCCATGCTCCACCAGGTAAGGTACGCCTCCTACATCCGTGCTGACAACCGGGACACCGCTAGCCAATGCTTCCAATATCGAAATAGGCATATTATCGGCGAGGCTGGGATTCACCATGATATCGGCGCTACGGTAAAGATCGGCCATGCCTTCATTGTCAATCCGGCCCGTAAAAGTTACCGCATCCGCCATACCGAGCCCGGCCGCGAGCTTCTCAAGTGCCTGCCGCTCCGGACCGGTGCCGGCAATGGTAAGTGTCGCCGTGGAAAATGTTTGTCTGACGATACTGAAGGCACGCAACACCGTGGCATTGTCGTAGATTAACTCCAGATTGCGGGTAACGATGATATGCGGGGTATTTGTCCTCAAGAGAGCAGCTACACCGGTCTCAGCGGAAAAGCGGCTGAGGTCGATAATGTTGGGTACGATGCGGGTCTGAAAACCGCGCTTCCCAAACACAGTTTCGAGAAAACCCGAAGGAACAATGATCGCATCTGTCCGGCGCAAACTGGGTTTGATCCAGGCAAAGGATTTGTCAAAGAAAGCATCCGCTTCGCCCCCCCGGTAATTAACGATGACCGGTATCCCCCTGATCCTGGCTATCCAGATTGCGGGGGCGGCAAAGAGGTGCCATGACCACCCCGAATTCGCCATCACATGAAATAACCGCACATTAGCCGCGGATTGCCATAAATGAGCCAGATAAGGTATAAGCCGGAATGCCGCCCTGATCCCCTTGAGTCCGCCAATCCAATATGGGCGATAAGGACGGTTAACCTGAACCACTTCCACCGTGGCGCCTTCTGCGCGCAACAATTTTGCCAATTGCAATGTTTGATTCGCCATCCCTCCGGAAGGTGGAGGCAGGGGTCCCACCAGTCCGATGCGCATGCCCGATGCCATCACTCTGAGTCCTTGCGAACAAGTGGACCGTATACATCTTTATAACGAGCCACGCTGCCTAGCCAAGTTCGCTGTGTCTCCACAAAGTTTCGGGCCGCGGCCCGAAGACCGGGCCACAGGTCCGGTCTGTCAAGAAGGTTCAAAACCTTGGCTGCTAAGGCGTGAGGGGCGCCTGCCTTGAAAAGGATGCCGGTTTTTCCGTCTTCGATCAGTTCGAGATGGCCCCCCACATCCGAAGCCACGACAAGCCGGCCTTGCGCCATGGCTTCAAGCGGCTTGAGCGGTGTTACAAGATCAGTGAGCCGCATCCGAAGCCGTGGGTAGACGAGTACATCGACCAAATTGTAATAACGCTGCACTTGATCATGAGGAACACGGCCGACAAAGATTACCTTGTCTCCCAGATCCAGCTGCATGGCAAGCGCCTTCAATTCCTGTTCCTGGGGACCGCCGCCAACCAGCAGGATGCGAATGTCCGGATTGCTGGAAAGCATCTCCGGAAGAGCCCGCAACAGGATATTCAGGCCTTCATAAGCATAGAAAGAGCCGATGAAACCGAGCAGCAGCTTGCCATCAAGGCCGAGGTCTTTGGCGAGTTGCAAATCGGGAGAATCGTTCAGGCTAAAATTTTCAATTTTACGGCATTGGGTATGACAGTAACCTTTCCCGGCGCGATACCCCGCCCAAGGATGTCGCTCCGCAGCCCTTCGCAGATGGTGGTGACAGCATCAACATGCTTCAGTGCGTAACTCTCCAATCCTCTGGTAAGGCGATATCGAATGCCCCATTCGCGGCTGGTACCGTGGTCCACTGCAGCGTCTTCCCAGAAAGCCCTGATTTCATAGACGACTGGAATACCCCTACGCCGACCCACCCGCAAAGCGGGTATGGCATTCAGGACAGGGGAGTGAGCGTGCAGAATATCCGGCTTGACGATTTCAGCTACCTCATTCAACCGGTGAGTCAGACGATCGATGACGGCAGTCTGGTTCAGGACGGGCAGTTTGGACGTGAGACCGATCGCAGGTGGAGTGCGATAAAAATGCCATCCATCGGCATCCTCTTCAAGCACTCCGCAATTTCCCTGCTTCGGCCCTGTCAGATGGAAGGTTTCCCACCCCAGCGCACGCTGTTCCTTGAGAATCGACAAAGTACGAAAAGTATAGCCACTATGCAGTGGAAGGGAATGATCGAGGATATGAAGAATTCGCATTAATATTCTTAGATGGAAACGTTTTATTTTTAATCAGACTCAGTAAAACGCGGATCATAACTCCATCTAAAGCCCCAGCCAGCGCGCAATAATGTTGCGCTGCATCTCCGAAGTTCCTGAATAAATGGTACTTCCGATTGCGTCACGTAGCGCACGCTCGACTTCGTACTCAGCCATATAACCGTAACCCCCATGAATCTGAACAGTATCGAGTGCTGTCCTGACGAGAGATTCACTCACAAACAACTTGGTGATCGCGGCATCCAACGATGCGCTCTTTACATTATCAAGACGCCACGAGGCCTGATAGGTCAGCAGACGTGCGGCCTCAAGCTGTACCTTCATATCAGCAATCTTGTGCGCTACCGCCTGGAATTTTCCGATTGTCTGGCCAAATTGGGAGCGTCTGCGCGCACGTGCGATCGACGTTTCCAGAAGACGCTCCATTGTGCCAACATGGGCCGCCACAAGCAGGATGCGCTCCCAGTCCATTGCCGTCGCAAATACGTGTGAACTTGCACCGACAGTACCCAATACTGAGGCTTGTGAAACATACACATTCTCAAGCCTCAGCCCGCTTACCTGCGCGGTACGCAAACCCAATTTTTCGAATTTCTTATCTGCAGAGAAGCCGGGCGTATCTTTCTCAACGAGGAAAGCAGTGGTGCCTCCGTGAAAACCTTTTTGTGGATCGGTTACCGCAAATATGATCGCAACATCCCCCACAGGTCCATTTGAAACAAAAGCCTTGATCCCGTTAATACGCCAGCCATCGCCATCTCGCTCCGCACGCGTACTCATCGCAAATGGATCAGAGCCCGCGTTGGGTTCGGTTATGGCATGCATGCCAATCAAGCGGCCATCGCAGAGCCCAGGGAGGTAGCGCTGCTTCTGCTCGTCGGTACCATGTTTCGACAGCGGGACTACACAAGCAAGGACGTGCGCACAAATGGAAAATACCAGGCCACTATCGTGACAACCGTAACCCAACGCCTCCAAACCCATCGCACATGATAAGGCATCAAAGTTGCCACCGCCGTACATACGATCAGCGGGAAGACCCTGAATCCCAGCCTCGGCACATTTGCGCCAAAGATCGCGTGAAAACGCCTGATCAGCGTCACGGGCAATGACATCGTCGTTCAACTCTCGTCGCGCGAATTTGACGATCCCGTCGCGCAAACTTTTTTGTTCCGGGGTAATGGAAAAATCCATTAAGACATCTCCTTCAGACATTGGTAGTCGATTTTGTCGGTGGAGGTTTTGGGCAATACTTCACACCAGACGAATTGATCTGGAATCATGTAGAGCGGCAAGTTTTCAGAACAAAAACGCTTTAATTCAATGATCGATGGATGCTTTGTCTCGCGACAACTCAGAAAAGCCTTGATCCTGACTCCCGCCTCTTCATCGCTAATTGCGACCACAGCGGCCTCTTTGACCAACGCGTGACGGTACAATCCAGCCTCGATTTCTCCAAGTTCGACGCGATAACCCCGACGCTTGACCATACGATCCCGCCTCCCCTGGTAAATATAGTTGCCGTCCTCCGCTTCAACGACGACATCTCCGGTCCGGTAGAAGCGATCCGAACTATCGGCCAGGAAGGCATGGGATGTTTGTTCATCCAGCGACCAGTAGCCTCTCATGACGCCACTTCCACTGATGCAAAGTTCCCCCGCCACGCCAAGCGGTACTTCACGCCCACTCTCATCGACAACTTTTCCTGCCAGGTGGGCACAAACCTTGCCAATAGGAAAGGGAACCGTGCGTTCTTCCGGGATGGGTAAAGACAATTCGTAAGATGTACATACGTTGGTCTCGGTCGGACCATACAGATTGAAATACCTGGGCTTTGGCAATAGCGTTGTCAAAGTTCGTAAATGCCTGACAGGAAAAACCTCTCCTGCGAACAACACCAGACGAAGGGCTGAATAATCCCGATGCGCAAGATTTCCGTACTGTGCCAGCAAGCTGAGAATAGACGGCGCGGAATACCAACATGTAATTCTTTGCTCGGCAATAAGGGGCGCCAAACGGACAGGATCTTTGCCAATTTCTTCAGCCACCAATACCAGGGCGGCGCCGTGTTTTAATGGCAGATAAATATCAAGGATGGAGAGGTCGAAATGGAAAGGCGCATGAGAGGAAAAGCGATCGGTTTCTACCGGTTCAAACACGCTGGAGCACCAGTCGACGAAACTCACTGCATTCTCGTGAGTCAACATAACGCCCTTGGGTTTGCCTGTCGAACCGGACGTATAGAGAATATAGGCCAGGTCATCGGACTCCGAAGCCACGGTATCCATTACAGCCGGATACTGTGAGCCCGCGCGATCCAGTGCCTGGTTCAGCCCTTCTCCACCGCCAGTGCGTTGAACAAGAAAAAATGGGGGGACCGAACCCAATCGCTGCAATTCGTCCCGAAGACATGCCTCAAAGCGATGCTCCGTAAAAATAAGCTTTACCGTGCAATTATGCATGATAAAGGCATTACGTGCCGGCGGCGCACCTGGATCCACTGGAACATATACCCCGCCAGCCTTGAGAATTCCGTAAATGATTGCGATCGTATCGATCGACTTGCGCATGTATATACCGACACGGTCGCCGATCTGCACGTCATTATTGTAGAGGTTATCCCGCACACGATCAGAGAGTGCTGCGAGTTCCCGATAGGTAACGCTTCCCGCGCCGGGCTCAATCACCGCCGTGCGCTCGGGGTAGCGCTGAACAGCTTGTATGAGGAATTGATGCAAAGCGCAATGTGACATGACGGTAAGCGCTTAGGATTGCTTCGAGAGGATAAGCTGTGTAATCGAAGCAATGGTATCGAGATACTCCGGGTCGGTTTCGTGCGCCTCCACTTTTATGCCGAATTGTTCTTCGATGAACAGCACCAGCTTGATCGTTGCAATGGAATCAAGTACGCCGCCTGTAATAAGAGGTGTTGTATCCGTCAGTTCGTTGGGATCTTCACCGGGAAGGAATTCCTTGAGAATAAACTCTTTTACGGCAGATTGTATATCCTGGGTCATTTTCTTACCTCCTATCGTACGGCGATTAAGATGTCGGGATGAAATCCATGTAGGCGTCAGTGTTTCAACGCGTTCCTGGGGCTATTGAATATTACGTCGCGCTTCTTGCGCAGTTCATCGTACAACCGCGATGCTATTAACGTATGGCCAAGCACATTCGGGTGGTCATCCCACTCCGCGAGACGGATGGTGGTGATGTCCTGTCCGCTGTATACATCGGCCAGATTGATAATGATAAAACCAGCTTTCTCTGCCATGCTCAGGGTCTCCGGGGTTTCCTCCTGCCATGTTCCCTCTCTGACCTGAGGCAGAAAAATGAATACCGGCAAGGCGCCATTTTCTCGCGATCGTTCGACAATACGATGGTATGTCCAGGAAAGAATTTCATTGCTGTAAGGGTTGATTCGCTTCAGTGCGGCCGTTTCGTCCATATCCCGTGTTAATCCGGCCCGGGCGACAATCTCCCGTAAAGGTTCGAAAGGAATAACGACATTCTTTTGCGTCGCTTCAACAAGATACCTTGTTGCTCGCGATATCTCACGTCCCGTGGCAATATAAAAAATCGCGTTCGGTTCAAATTCGAGCGCTTTCTCGAGCGAAACAAGCTGCTGCAACGGCTGATAGCCCTGAACACCAAAATTGAGAATCTCATAATTCGCATAGAGATTGTCCTCGCGCTTCAGGCGATCCTCCACCAGCGCTTCGAATGTCTGCCCATCTGCCACCCCCCAACCCATCACTGAGGATGCGCCCAGCATTGCAATACGGTAAGTATTTGGCGGGGGTTTACGCTCATAATCCTGATCACGCATTCCCCAACGATTGATACTGATCACCCCATAGTTCGTATCCAGGACAACAGATGGCACCATTTCCGACTGGGCAAAGTCGCTGGTGAAACGCTTCAGTCCGGCATTGCCATCAAGCCAGGTTTGAGGTTTATTCGTATAAACCTCCCATAGCTGCGAATTGAAGCGATCGACTGAGAGCAGATTTTCATAGTAGCCTCTTTCAAGGTTGGCGGTATCCAGACGGCTAAGCCGGGCGGATCGCAACGAATGCACCATAGTTGCCACTTCAGCGCCAAGCCGTGTATGCACGGCTTCTATGCTCACGCCCACCAGGACAAACATCGCAGCCACCATAGCAGCCCTCGCTCGAATCCACTCCCGGTCCACACCCTCCGTTGAGCGAGTATTGCGAATTGTGCTGCCTTCAATACTACCCAGTACGATAACTACTAATATAATACCCGGGAAGATTAATGTATCGGCAGTCATCGGGCCTTCTAATGCGGACCATAATGAAAACCAGTCGGACAACGACTCGGCCGTCCAGAAAGACCACAGTACGCAAATAAACCAGAATGTGGCAAAAGATTTGAAAGTGAGCACGCCGAGGCTGCGCCACGTCTGCTTTGTCTTGCCAAGACTGCGGCTACGGCCGTACTTGAGTTCATAAAGCGCATTGAGCACAACCAGCACGCCAAGAATTGCCCAGAACAGGATATCTTGCAAAACCCACAGCATTGTGCCGCGTAACCAGAACCATTGATACGCATGTAAAAACCACGTCAGCATGAATACATATAGTGTCGCAACCACCATAGCCTTCGTCGTGCCCAGCGCACGCAGCCTGAATACCGCCGGATAATAAAAGATCTTCTGCATGAAATCTTTCCAATAAATATTTATGCGCCGCCAGAAATCGGTAAAGCTGGAGGCCAATAAATATCGATTGTGCGTTTCCGGAAGACGAAAACCAAACAGGTATAACATGCCAATTATCAAATGAAAAAGGCCGGATACTCTTAGATACAATAAAAAGTTTGCCACGAGATATTGAATCAGTTGCGCAGGACCGGTTACTTCCGACGGGGCCAGCGTAAGGTGGTAATAGACAAAACGATACAGAAGCAAGTGAATGACGCCACGCACTATCCAGTCGATACCAGTCTGATAAATGCGATAGGCATCGTCATCGTAATAATTTCGGCGAAAGGTTTTGTAATCAATGACCGGGAAAAGTGGGAAGCATACATTCGGCAACATGAAGAAATAGGATAATGTTTGCACCGGCGATGCTGGAGTCTTATCGTGTTGCAATTCGTAGATATAGACGATTAACCGGAACATGAACATTGAGCCAAGTATCGGCCATACCGCATCGGCTACCGGTCCATCAAGCCACTTTGCGCGCCACGCCACCAGAAGGGCCACTACGGCAAGAATCAGAATACCGCGTAACCTGAATGAGACCGGCAAATGACAGATGCCGATAAGTATCAGGCCTATTGTGATAAGCGACACACCATTGGCGATACCCAGTGTGGTAACAATTCCAACAAAGGAAAGCAGAAGGAAGAACGATAAGCGATGACGCAACGGAAGCAAAGCGTGTATTGCAAAACCGCTAAATGCCAGCAGCGCAAGGCGTAGAAACGCTGCGCTTTCAATCTGGAACTGTCGCAACAAAAGAAGGACTATGCCTAGTTGAAAAAGAATAAGTACATATTCCTTAATACCTATGCGTCCACTCGCGAATGCCGCATTCTCATGCCGAGACCCTATCTTAGTAACGATTGTGCTCATGCCCATGCTCAGAAAAAAGGTTTTTTTCGCTCGTCCTTCCGTCCAACGCTACACTCAACAGCATAATAGGGGAGATCGAGGACTGGCCGGAAACACTGATGGCTATACACAGCCTGAGACCATTTGCTTTGAAACGCCGAACAAGACAGGGATCGACGTCGTCGTAGAATACTTCTGCGCGCGGCCTTCGGGCCATGATTTTGTACTTCATCGCTATATCCTATTCCGCAGCTGAGCGGCAATCAGATCAGGCAGCATACTTTGTTAATTGTCCCGCCTTCACAGCCTGCTCCGCGGAAAATCCTCCAGCAATGGCTAGCATCCGTTATTTTTGCACTATAGCATACGGGCGGAAGACACTTATATCTCTTGGTGCATACCTTCATCCACTACCATAAGCTCCCGCATCCATTTTCAATGGGCGCGCTTTAAGTATGCCGCTGTTTCAATTCCGGGAGTCGGGGGCATGCTTGAATGTCCAATAAGAATTCAGGAAATAATTGATGAGCATCGCGGGGGCAATGCCCACAAGCTGGTGAATCTCTGGGGGTGTCGCGGGAAACAGTATTGACAGCACCACGAACGTGGAATAGCTTACCACCAGAGATACGAGAGATACCATATTGAATTTCAGACCCTTTATGCGTAAGTGGTCGCGGGATTTGCGCTGGCGAAAGGTCCAGTAGTTGTTCAGCAAGAAATTCGTGATGATCGACGCCTCGATCGAAATAGGTGAAGCAAGATACTTATTGACGTTCGCCTGAAGGAGCAGCGTGAACACACCAAGATTCACGATTACGCCGGACAATCCCACTACGGCAAACTTGATGAAAGTTTTCGAGCTATGCAACCGGATCCACCAGGCATTCAGGATAAACTCGATAATGTCCGAGATTCCAAGTTTGGATTCCCCTTCGGTCCGGTCAACAAAATCCACCGGAACTTCTTTAACAATCGCACCTAGAGACACCGCCTTATGAAGCAATGCCACCTGAAAGGCGTAGCCCTGGACACGAAGATCCTCAAATATGATTCTCCTTAACAGTGATGTCTTGATCGCCCGAAATCCCGCAGTACAATCGTGAATCTTGTAGACGCCCGCGATATAACGCCCAACAATATTTCCCCCCAGGGAATTCATGCGGCGCAGCACCCCCCATTCCTTCGGGATCGATCCACCTTTCACATAGCGGCTTCCGATTACAAAATCGGCTCCCTGATCAAGAGCGGCCATTAATCGAGGCACATCTTCCGGTTTGTGAGAGAAATCTGCATCCATCTCGAACACGACATCGGCCTGGAGCTTATCCATTGCATGAATCATCCCACGGATATAAGCCGCTCCAAGCCCAGCCTTCTGCCCCATCAACAAATGCACGTTAGAATAAGTCACTTGTTTCTCCCGCACGACATCCGCGGTTCCGTCCGGCGAAGTGTCGTCTACCACCAGAATGTGCATGTCATGTGGCATATGTCGAAACTGCACTTGTAATGCATCGATTATTTTACCGATGTTATCTCGCTCGTTATACGTCGGCAAAATCATCACTACGTTCAGATTCGCCATAGGGTCTGCGCCATAAGGGTCAATTTTTTAGTTCGTGGATTGGGGTTTGAACTACGACAATTAACGGTAGTTTGATGTAAGAACCGTGTTCCCAAAGCATATTTCAAACACGGGTTTGAATCCTGGAAGTTTGCGCAGCCTATGGTTAAGACGATTCACTCCGTTACACTTGGACTTGGGTAACACCAGAATACGGGATCAACTGATCGAATGTGGCTCTAATCGGATACCACTGATGATTGCTGTCATTCGATCTGAGGAATAACGTCATAACCAAGCGTTAGTTTGTTAATATAACATAACACTATGTGACAATCGTTACCTGCTTTGCCTGTGCCCACATGCTCCACCGAAGCTTCCGCATAGGTTCGAGAAAACCGGATAGCTCGGTCTCGAACTCCACTTGGGTGATATTCTCGCCGTCCAGAGAACGCCACAGCTAACAGCGTTCCGTATTTGGGTAGTTGAATCCAGAAAGGCAGGTGATAGCGATTTTAATTCCCAACACTCCCAGCCACGAAAACAAGGAATGGAATTCGACACGGAAAGTAAAAATACTGAAACGATCCGCCCATAATGCGCTGGAAAGTGAAGTCACTTTTCACTTTTACTTAATACTTCATACGACTTATAGTACTATTAGTAAATTTTATTAATGTGCCAAGCGCGCACCAAAATCAGAACAGGGCAAAATCTAATTTCTAGCGAAATAATCGCAAGTGTTTCCGGATAAAAGCGGCGTTACTCCAAGTACCGAAACGGCGGAATTTACCGGAATGTACGGGAAAAGTTCCAAAGTCAGCTGGAAGAGCCCTCGCTCGATCCCCGCATTCGACCTACCTGTTCAATAACCGCAGTAACCGGCATGGCAGATTAAAACTACTAAACCTCGATGGTCGCCCGTATTAGATTAGATGAGCGGGCTCATCAATGTGTTGCGAGCACAATGGTATCAATAACAGCCCGAAAGAACGCGTTTCACCAGATGTTGCAGCAATGGGGCTGGTTCAATGTCAGTCTTTTCGTGCTCAATAGAGTTTTGGTCATGATCTCTAAGGGGAACCTGCGATTATACAGGTATTACTTGATCGCGCAGCCGGTGGCAAAGACAAGCCTGCTTCCACCGGGCAGAGGCAAGAAAATAGAAATTCGAGTGATTCAGCCACATGACGAAATTACCCGGCAATTTCCCAGGCCAGCAGTAGCGATCGAGGCCCGATTCGAGCAGGGTGCAAAATGCCTGGTTGCGGTTAAGGAGGAACAATTTATTGGGTTCCTGTGGCTATTATTGGGGAGCTACCAGGAGGATGAAGTGCGTGCACGCTATACTCCGCTGCCCGCAAAACAGGCGGCGTGGGATTTCGATGTGTATGTGGCGCCAGACTCCCGTTTAGGGTTAACTTTTCCGCGGCTATGGGATGAAGCAAACCGCGTCTTGAGTGAAAACGATATTCTGTGGTCATGTAGCCGTATTTCCGCATTCAATATCGGCTCGCTTGGTGCCCATGCCCGTCTTGGAACGGTATCGTTGGGCAGCAGCATTTTTTTTTGTGCAGGACGGTGGCAAATCACGTTCGCCTCGATATCTCCTTATTTTCATCTATCTTTAAATCCAGAGTCCTTTCCGGAATTTTGTTTAAACACTCAGGGGCTCGGGAAAAACTCATTTGCCGACCACGACAAACCAACTATGGAGTGAGCAATGCAGCACCTTGAAGAAGTAAAAAACATTTTGTCCGATGTATTGAGCCTCGGTGAGCGAAAAAACTCTCTCAAGGAGGATTCAATCCTGCTGGGCAGCCTCCCTGAATTGGATTCGATGGCAGTTGTGAATGTCATCACTGCGTTGGAAGAGCACTTTGGCATCACCGTGGACGATGACGAGATCAGTGCGAGCACTTTTGAGACCCTTGGCAGCCTGACCCGCTTCGTCGAGCAAAAATCGGCTGAATGAGGGAATTGCCGGACACTCTCCCCGCCGAGTCTTTTTTTCTGAAGACCGGCTCCGGGGAGCGATTTTGTCTTTATCACGGCCCCCACCCCGACAAGGAATGCCGTGGCGCACTGATTTATGTTCATCCATTTGGCGATGAGATGAACAAATCCCGCCGGATGGCTGCGATACAGGCAAGGGCATTTTCCGCGATGGGACTTGGCGTATTGCAAATCGATCTTTTTGGCTGTGGTGACAGTAGCGGCGAATTTGCGGATGCTCGCTGGAATATTTGGAGTCAAGACCTGGTTCTTGCAAAAAACTGGCTGGAAAACAGGGTGACTGCCCCCATCAGCCTCTGGGGTTTGCGTTTGGGTGCGCTGCTGGCATTAGATTTCGCGAGGAATCTGGAAAATGCGCTTGACAAGATCATCCTGTGGCAACCAATCATTAGCGGAGAATCCTTCCTCACCCAATTTCTGCGCCTGCGGCTGGCTAACGAAATGATCTCGGGTGGCGAGGGTACCCAAAAAGCATCCGGGACACATGCGATGCGCAGTACCCTTGCAAGTGGGGAAACACTTGAGGTGGCTGGCTACGAACTTGCACCGGATCTGGCTGCCGCTATTGATGCGCTGAAAGCGGCTGAACTCATCGTAACGCGAAGTTCCGTGCACTGGTTCGAGATCGTGGCCGAGCCGGACCGTCCCATGACCCCCGCTGGAGCCAGGGTTGTAAGCGCGTGGAAACAGGATGGAGTCGATTTACATGTGCACCTTGTGCCGTGCCTGCCGTTCTGGGCAACCCAGGAGATTTCGGAATGCGCTGAATTGGTATCGGCTACGACAAACGTTTTTGCCGATGGCGCTCCATGAATTTCGAGGAACGTGCACTCACCTTTTCATGTAACGGCAACTGGTTATACGGAGTTTTGAGCTTGCCCGAGTCCTCTGTTTCCAGAGGCGTGCTGATCGTAGTGGGTGGACCACAATACCGGGCTGGAAGCCACCGTCAATTCACATTGCTTGCCCGCCACCTTGCCGCTCATGGTGTGCCTGTTCTGCGTTTTGATTACCGGGGAATGGGTGATAGCGAAGGAGATGTGAGAACATTCGAAGATTTGCATGACGATCTGCACTGCGCGATTGATAGCTTTCTGAACGAAGTTCCATCTCTCAATGAACTGGTGATTTGGGGATTATGTGACGCCGCGTCGGCTGCGCTTTTCTATGCTCATCAGGATAAACGTGTAACGGGACTGGTACTGCTTAATCCGTGGGCACGGACGAATGAAGGAGCTGCCAAAGTCTATCTGAAACATTATTATATTGCCCGGCTATTTGAACTACGCTTATGGAGCAAGATATTACAGGGACGCTTTAATTATTCGGAGGCGATTCGATCATTTTCGATGACTGTCGGCGCAGTCTTAAAACAAAAAAAAAGTACGGTGGCAATCACGAATAGGGATGGGATCAAATCTTGCGATCGTGCCCCCCTGCCGGAGCGAATGTTCACCGGACTCAACCGTTTTGGAGGAAGACTACTCCTGATTACCAGCGGCAATGACCTCACGGCTCAGGAGTTTCTGGACGTGGTGAACGGTTCACCCGAGTGGCAAAAACTGCTTGCCTCTCCGCGCGTATCCCGGCTCAATTTACCTGAGGCCACCCATACCTTTTCACGGCGCGAGTGGCGTGACCAGGTCGCAGTCTGGACAAGGGAATGGATTGAGTCATGGTAAAAAGGGTTTTAATGATCGCATTCCACTTTCCTCCCATGCGCGGGAGTAGTGGCATTCTGCGAACCCTCAAATTCTCCAGGTACCTCCCGGAATTTGATTGGGAACCTATCATACTGACAGCTCATCCCAGAACCTATGCCAACACCAGTAACGATCAGGTCGCAGAAATTTCTGACCGGGTAACGGTGTATCGGGCGTTTGGTTTCGATACGTCCAGGCACTTGTCATTTATGAGACGGTACCCCGGCCTGCTGGCACTGCCAGACCGTTGGGTCTCCTGGTCGCTTGGAGCCATACCCATGGGTTTATACCTGATCCGGAAATACCGGCCCGATGTCATCTGGTCAACTTATCCAATCGCGACAGCGCATTTGATCGGACTCACTTTGAGTCGATTGACCGGACTGCCATGGGTTGCAGATTTCAGGGATCCAATGACCGATGTCGACTACCCACCCGATCGACTCACTCGTCAAATGTATCAGTGGATCGAAAAAAAGTCAGTCACCTATTGCACCAAGGCGGTGCTCACTACCCCCGGAGCGGTTGATGACTATAAAGAAAGGTTTCCGCAAACACCCGCTTCGCGCTTCCATCTCATCGAGAATGGATACGATGAAGAAAGTTTTGCCGCGGCTGAGGCTAACCGGATAAAGGAACAAAAAAAAAACGCTCGGCTCGTTCTGATACATAGCGGGATTATTTATCCTTCTGAACGCGACCCAACGCAATTATTTGAAGCCCTGGCGGTTCTCACCCAGCAAGAGTTGATTTCTCACACCAGCCTTCACGTGATCCTGCGGGCCACCGCTCACGATGAATATCTTCTTCAACTGATAGATCAATACAAGATTGGCGATATTGTTTCGCTCGCGCCCCCCATTTCCTATCGCGAGGCTTTATCCGAAATGCTGGCTGCGGATGGTCTGCTGATTCTTCAGGCATCTAATTGCAATAACCAGATTCCAGCGAAACTCTATGAGTATCTACGTGCTCGCCGTCCCATCCTGGCTCTGACAGACCCGGTTGGAAATACCGCCGCAGCATTAATCAGCGTGGGAGTCGACACGATGGCACCCCTGGATTCCAGGAATGATATCATGCGGGAACTGCTACGTTTTCTGGCATTGATCAAAGGAAATGAAGCTCCCATCGCATCGATGGAAAATGCGCTTGCAGGCTCGCGTAGATCAAGAACAAAGGAGTTGAGCAATCTCCTTGAGAGCGTGGCACAACGAGCCGGATCTTGAACCTTTACCGATTATCCGGATCGGATTATTTACCTGGAAGGAGACTTTTATGAAATTAGCATCTTACCTGACCGCATTAATAATTTCTGCAGTCTCGTTAAACCTTCAGGCGGAACCTTATTGTGGAGAGCTAACCGAAGCTTACGGCACAACGGGTGGCGACTACACAAATAGTGAGGACAGGCAAAAAAAATTGCCCATCGTTGAAAAATTCCACTTTACTCCAAACGTTGAAAACCTGACCAGGGGGGAGTCGGGACAGTTGGGGGCAGATCTGACATATACGCTTCAACGTTTTCCAAACCATCACCGTGCATTGGCGTCATTTGCAAAGCTTGGCCTTAGAGATAAGACTGCAAAGCCGAGGGGTGCACATTTTTCCGTGGGGTGCGCATTTGATCGCGCCATCCGGTTCAAGCCAAGTGACGGCACAGTTCGCATGATATACAGTAACTATTTGATGAAAATGGGGAAAAACGATGAAGCCTTTGCGCAGCTAAAAGAGGCAAGCAACCTTCAGCCGGAAGACCCCACCATTAACTACAATCTCGGCTTGCTCTATGTTCAGAAAAAAGATTATGAACAGGCCAGAACTTATGCAAAGAAAGCCTATGAACTCGGCTTTCCGCTGCCCGGCCTCAAAAATAAGCTGGTAGAGGCCGGAAAATGGGAGGACTAGTCTGAAGCGAGGGTGACTTGCTTCGGAAGGACTTCGACCATCTATTGTTTATTTTGCATCGCGACCCTTCTCGGATGCAAGATCGGCGATATACCAATCCAGCGCCTGCTTGAGCCCTTCATTGATCCGATGGGTCGGCGCAAAACCCAGCATCCTGACAGCCTTGGAAATATCAGCCTGCGAATGCCGTACATCGCCCTTGCGAAAATCCACGTATTCCGGTTTGTAATGCTGGAGATGAGGAAATTTTTCCAGTAGTAACACGCGTATCATTTCGTAGAGTTGATTAAGGCTGGTACGTTCATTGATTGCCACGTTGTAAATTTGATTGACCGCATCGGAATTCTCGGTGAGTGCCGCCAGAAGGTTGACTTGAATAACGTTTTCGATAAAACAGAAATCCCGGCTGGTTTCGCCATCCCCATTGATATACAGCGTCTTGTTTTTGATGAGGGCGGCGACCCATTGAGGAATCACTGCCGCGTAAGCGCCATTCGGGTCCTGCCTGGGGCCAAAGACATTAAAATAGCGCAAGCCTATGGTGCCCATACCATAACAACGCGCAAATACTTCGGCGTAAAGTTCGTTAACATACTTGGTCACGGCATAAGGTGAAAGTGGCCGGCCAATCACGGATTCAATTTTCGGCAAATCGGGATGATCGCCATAGGTGGAACTGGATGCCGCGTATATAAACCGCTTTACAGGGGCGTCACGTGATGCCACCAGTAAATTCAGGAAACCCGAAATGTTGCTCTCGTTTGTGCGGATAGGGTCCTGAATGGAACGCGGCACGGATCCAAGGGCGGCTTCATGTAACACGTAATCCACGCCTTTGCATGCATCCCTGCAAGCTTCAAGTTGGCAGATGTCCCCCTCAATCAAACTGAAATTCCGCCACGCCTCTTCTCCAACCAGCTCTTTTATCTGCTCAAGATTATGCGGATGGCCAGTCGAAAAATTGTCCAGCCCAACCACCTTCTGGTTCAGCTTGAGCAAAGCCTCCAACAAATTAGATCCAATAAAGCCGGCAACGCCCGTAACCAGCCAACGATACTGATGATTTTTCAGATGCTGCAGGACATCCTGATAGCTTGTCATACCGGGCCAACCTGCTTTTGCAAGCTAAATCCGCCCGGTAACGAGATCATCAAAGGAGGCAAGGTCAAATGATGCGGAAAGTCTTGGTGGATCATAGGCAAAACTGAAAAAAAGCAAAAAATGAACGGTCAACCACCCGACTGGACTTAAAGTCGCCAGACGTTAAAACCAGCCGCCCTTAGCGCTATTGGGTCGAGCTGGGATTTAACATCAATAAAACATCCTTTATCGGTAACTTTGGATTGAAAATCAGTCAAGGGTCTGCCGGTAAACTCCCGATGTGAAACCGCCACGATTATCGCGTCCGCGCACGGGAGATTTTCCCATGACTCAAGCTCCACGCCATATTCATGCCGAGCTTCCTCAGGGTCCGCGACAGGATCATGGATGTGGATCTCAACCCCGTAGGACTTAAGTTCATTAATCAAGTCAGCAACTTTAGAGTTTCTCAGGTCGGGGCAGTTTTCCTTGAAAGATAATCCCAGAACATTCACTCGCGCACCCCGGACGTTAATGTCAGCCTTGATGATTTGTTTGATTGTTTGTTCCGCAACAAATTTTGCCATACTGTCATTGATACGGCGCCCAGCCAGAATAACCTGGGGGATATACCCGATCATCTCCGCCTTATGGGTAAGATAATAAGGATCCACGCCAATACAATGCCCCCCTACCAAACCAGGACGAAAAGGGAGAAAATTCCATTTGGTACCCGCCGCCTGGAGAACTTCCAGCGTGTCAATTCCCAGCTTATCGAAAATGATGGCCAGCTCATTCATTAATGCGATATTCAGGTCACGCTGTGTATTCTCAATCACTTTCGCGGCTTCTGCGACCTTGATACTGGATGCGCGATGTACACCAGCGGTAACCACGCTTTCATAAAGCACCGCAATTTTCTCCAGTGTATCGTCGTCATCTCCCGACACGACCTTCAAAATAGTGGTCAGCCTATGCTGTTTATCACCGGGATTGATGCGTTCCGGAGAAAAGCCGACGTGAAAATCATTTTTCCATTTCATACCGGAATGTTTCTCCAGTACTGGAATGCAGATTTCCTCCGTGGCACCCGGATACACCGTGGATTCGTATATGACAATCGCTCCTCGCTTCATATGCTTCGCTACGGTCTGACTTGCGCCGGCAAGCGACGCAAAATCCGGCTGATGGGCAAGATCCACCGGCGTTGGCACGGCCACCACGATATAGTCAGCCTGCGCTAACTCGGAAGGGTCCGTGGTGACAGAGAGTTGACTGGCGGCCTGAAAATCATCAAACGGCACTTCGCCAGTGGGGTCTACGCAACGCTTATAACTCTCGACTTTGCTGGCAGAGAGATCGTAACCTATAGTCCGCTGTTTTTTGCCGAATTCGACCGCCAGGGGCAATCCTACGTAGCCCAATCCCACCACAGCTACCACACTCATAGTTATCTCCATTATTGTTCATGGCAAACATAAATAATCGCTGCGTCATTCTGAATTATCGGCCTGAATCCCCATAAAGTAACCTGTACTAAAGGCCAATTCCGGACCTGGCAGATACCAGCATATCATACCGGGTAATGATGGTGATAAGATGACTGGCGAGAGCGCGTTTCCCGATAATGCCAATCAAGATAGACCTGCTGCGCAGAGGCTATCCATATACTATAAATAGAAACGTGGGCATTACTACAACCTTTACAATGGATGAAGTCTTTTCATCGACTTCATCCATGAATGATCGGGGCATACACGCATGATTTTCAAATGCCAGGCTCGACACTTCCTATACAATACAACCAGTTGTGCTGTTACTGCATTTGCGGACATCATGTTTTTAAAGCAGCGTCTAATATAATTACAATCGCTAATGGAAAAGGAAGATTTATGCGTAACCTAAGCGTCGCGACCGCAACCAAAAACTTATTGACGCTTGTGACTTCAATTGCACTGATTGGAACAGGCATTGCCGGCTGTGGCAAAACCGAGGACGCCCAGAAGCTAATGTCTGATGCCAGACAATATCAGCAAAAGGGAGATGACAAGGCTGCCATTATCCAGCTTAAAAACGTATTACAGAAAAATCCGGATGATGCCGAAGCCCGTTATCTCCTGGGTACGATTTATAACAAAACCGGTGAGTTACAATCAGCCGAGAAGGAACTCCGCAGGGCTTTGAACCTGGGAATGAGTCCCGCCAAGGTATTGCCGGATTTAGGTCGAACATTGCTGAATCTAGGTCAATTTCAGCAGATTCTGGATGAAACGAAACAACTTTCCGAGAGCAAGAATTCTGCTGAAATTTCGACATTGCGAGGAAACGCTTTTCTGGCCTTGGGTAAAACCAAGGAAGGCAAAGAATTGTTCGAGCAGGCGCTTCAGGACAAACCGGGCTACTCCGATGCGTTAATCGGAATGGCGCGATATTCGCTTGTCGGAAAGGATATCGAGGCGGCAACGCGCTTTTCGGAGCAAGCGGTAACCCAAAATCCGGAGGATGCGGACGCATGGTTTTTTAGAGGCGACCTGCTACGCGTCCAGGGAAAAACTGATCTGGCCCTTGCGGCTTACGATCAAGTTGTGAAGTTAAGGCCAAATAGCGCCTCCGCGTTAATCAACAAAGCCTTCATAGAGATTAATACTGGAAAATTTGAAGCCGCCAAGGCGGATATCGATGCGGCACGCAAGGTTGCGCCCGGCAACCTGATGACTTTTTATACCCAGGCGCTGCTGGATTTTTCTCAGAAAAAATATACCGCCGCGTTGGAATCCTTGCAACAGGTACTCAGCAAATCACCGGAACACTTGCCCAGCGTATTGCTTGCAGGGGCAGTTCAGCTTGAGCTGGGATCAACGTCACAAGCAGAGCAACATCTGAAATTTTATCTGGACAGAGATCCGGGGAATCTCTATGCACGCAAATTGATGGTTTCAGTTTTGCTGAAAAACCGCCAGCCACAGCGTGCGATCGCCCTGCTGAATCCCGCCCTCAAGAACGTGCAGCAAGATCCCCAATTACTCGCCCTTGCGGGTGAATCCTATATGCAAGCCAAAGATTTTGTCAAAGCGACGGAGTATTTTGAAGCAGCCAGTCGTATCTCGCCGGAAAATGCGATGCTCCATACCGCGCTAAGCATGAGCAAGCTGGGAGAGGGCGATAACTCTCGTGCCGTAGCCGAGCTGGAGAAGGCAACAAAACTGGACCCCAAATCGGCTCAAGCAGGCATTCTGCTAGTCATGACACACCTTCGCCTCAAGGAATTCGACAAGGCGCTCGCCACGGCGAGGACTCTTGAAAAGGAACATCCAGACAACCCCTTTATTCAAAATTTAAAAGGAGGGATCTACCTCAGCAAAAAAGATACGCCTAACGCACGTGCAAGTTTTGAGAAGGCGCTTTCTCTTCAGCCAACCTATTTTCCTGCTGTGGCAAATCTCGCTCAGCTTGATCTACAAGATAAAAAACCGGATGCTGCCAAGAAGCGTTTTGAAGCCATTCTGCAGAAAGACAAAAAGAATATTCAGGCCATGACCGCGCTTTCCGGCATTGCTCTCAATCAAGGACAGAATAAGGAGGCGACGGCCTGGCTGGAGCGAGCCAGTCAGGAAAATCCTGACGCACTCCAGCCCGCCATGGTTCTGGCAGCTCACTATTTACGTATCGGAGAAAAACAAAAATCTCTGAATTTTGTGAAAAAACTGCAAGCCACGCACCCGAACAATGCGGATGTTCTGGACTTGCTGGCACAAGCCCAATTTGCCAACGATGACAAGGCCGGTGCCCTGGAGAGTTATAATAAACTTGCTGCCATACTACCGGATTCTCCTCTCGCACAATTCCGTATCGCTTCTCTTCACATCGCAATGGAGAACTTGCCTGCCGCATCCGACGCACTCAAAAAAACGCTGGCGCTGAAACCGGATTATCTGGACGCGAAATTGGCGCAGATCATGCTTGAGACACGCAAAGGAAATAATGAAGTAGCTATCGCACTTTCCCGTGAGATTCAAAAACAGCATGCGAAATCACCCGTAGGCTACGCAGCGGAAGGGGATCTGCAGATGAGACAGAAGAATCCCGCCCTCGCCGCAAAGGCTTATGAGCAAGCGTGGGTGCTCAATAAAGATCCAGCGTTAATGATCAAATTGCATGCGTCGCTTAGCCAGCTCGGAAAAGGCAAGGAAGCAAACGTCCGTTTACTCCAATGGCTGAAGGAACGGCCTGATGATACATCAGCCCGCATGTACCTTGCCGGGGTTTACCTCATGGACCAGCAGATGAAATCCGCCATAGAACAATATCGAATCATCCTGCGGGAAAGTCCCGACTATGTGCCTGCGTTGAACAACCTTGCGACGGCATACCAGCAGGAGAAAGACCCACTGGCCCTGGAATATGCCGAAAAGGCCTATAAACTGGCCCCGGAAAGCCCGGCGATACTGGATACCCTGGGATGGATATTGGTAGAGCAAGGCAATACTACGCGCGGCCTGCCGCTCCTGCAGAAAGCGGCCTCGCTGGCACCAGACTTGACGGAGATTCGCTATCACTTTGTGCTCGGACTGGTCAAAGCGGGTGACAAGGCTAAAGCCCGTAAAGAACTTGAACAATTGCTGGCGACGGGAAAGGACTTCCCGGATATCAACAAGGCAAGAGCCCTGCTGAAGGAGATATAGTAAGCGCCAAGGTCAGCTACGAGATAGAATTTGGAACTCTTCCGTGCCGCTTCGGAGAAGCAGAAAGCCGGGTTATAGAATCCCAGAACTTGTCATGCCTTCGGTTACCTCGCGATGCATATAAGCTTTGAGCCGCCAGCCACTATTGCGCCCCCCGCTTTGCTTGCCCTGCGGGGTTAGCTCGCGTCCTGCCAACCGGTAAAAAGCTGTCCTGATTTCATACGAAGAACCCGGCTGTTACGCGTTCTTTTGCCTGACCGTATCATTCAAGGCAGCGCCGGATACGGGCGCATCACGTCCCGAGGCCGAGGTCGACGCCGAAGCTTCATCCCAGATGCGCCGCAATGCATCCCACATGCCAGTACGCATGGTCTTCAAGTAAAGGGTGTTATCACTCAAACCGTTCACCAACCGCCGTTGGGCCTTGCCAAGATTATGATAGGGCAAGCTCATGAAGAGATGATGCGTCGCATGATAGCGCAGGCCAACAGGAGCCCATAGGGCGGTAAGAAACAAATTACCCGGAACATTGATGGAATCGAGAAATTGCTCGGTAAACTCCATCTGATGATCACCGGGGTTACGATAGGCATGGGCGCTAAGCGTGCGTAGTGAGTTCACAAAGAAAATAAACATTGCAATCACATACCAGAGAACCAGGGCCTTGTAGGTCAGCACTCCCAACCCAATGCAAATTACGGCTGTTGTTACAAATACGAAAGCACCAAACTCCTGCAGCCGCCAGTGCTTATCGTTACGGATAGCATTCTGTGCGCGCTTGTAGGTCATATCGATGGTCAGCGAGGAAGCTCGCTCCCAAATAAATTTACGCAGCGGTGGAATCAGATAAGACAGAGGCGTAAGAATGAGAAAACGGACAATGAAGAAAAAAGGCAGCATAAACGACAGCATCACATAACCGACCATTGCCACCGGTTTCTGGGTAGCAAAGGGAATATATTCCCCATCCTTGCTGGTCCCGTAGACGTCGCGCTTATGATGATCGTTGTGTACACCGTCATAGGTAAATGAGGGAACCAGCAACGGTATACCACAAATGATATTCCATACCAGACGAAACAGTCCGAACGTGCCCTTTTTTAAATGGGCCAGTTCGTGAACGAAAATGGCCGCGCGATAAAAAGCAAATGTGGCAATAATCGCGGATATGAGCTGCCAGGAGGAAAACTGCGGCATCGACAGGGCAGCTACAAAGGAAACCCAGCCCAGAGAGATATGAAAGAGAAAATCCCCCCAGTAAATCCAGGGATTGGGCGTCATCAGATCGCGGACAAGCTCATGTGCCTCCCGCAATGGGAATTCCCGGCCAGCTGTTGTTTCCATCATTTTCAGACCCTCATCTCGGATCGTTCATTGTAGATCGCATTAACCTTGTGCACAGCTGTTATCTGATTTATTGCCATTTAATTTACCAGCACCGATTCATAACGACATTCACCCACATATCCGTCCACCAGCTTCGTTCATCGCGGCTAGTCCAGCGAATTAACACGCGGGGCTTCATGCAAATAACTCGGCATTAGCGAGACTCGCTCCCTGTTTATCTTTGGCTGAAATGACCGGCTGTTCATCATGATCGATTGGCCAGGCGATGGCGACCTCTGGGTCGTTCCACGCAAGGATGCGCTCAAAATCAGGAACGTAGTAGTCTGTGGTTTTGTACAAGAAATCGGCACTATCGCTGAGCACGTAAAAACCATGGGCGAAACCCGGCGGTACCCATACCTGGCGGTAATTATCTTCGGTGAGCTCCACCCCGACCCATCGGCCAAAGCTCGGAGAAGACTTACGGATGTCTACCGAGACATCAAATACCGCACCACGCACTACGCGCACCAGCTTACCCTGAGGTTGCCGAATCTGGTAGTGCAAGCCACGCAGCACGCCTTTCACCGAGCGGCTATGATTGTCTTGCACAAAATTAACATCAAGCCCGGTGGCGTGGCTGAAAGTCTTCAGATTGAAGCTTTCAAAGAAAAATCCCCGGCTGTCACCCAAGACTTTCGGTTCGACAATCAGGACGTCAGGGATGGGGGTGGGAACCACTTTCATACAGCTATTCGCTCCTTCAAGAGACGCAATAAATATTGGCCATAGCCATTTCTCGCCAGTGGTTGCGCAAGTTTCTCAAGCTGTGCGGCGCTGATGAACCCCTGGCGGTAGGCGATCTCCTCGGGGCAGGCTACCTTAAGACCTTGCCGGTGTTCGATGGTTTCAATGAAGTTGCTGGCTTCTATCAGGCTCTCGTGGGTACCCGTATCCAGCCACGCATAACCCCGGCCCATAATTTCAACGCTGAGTTGGCCGCGTTCCAGATAGATGCGGTTAACATCGGTTATTTCCAGTTCGCCACGCGCGGAAGGCTTAAGATTTCCAACAATATCAATGACCTGGTTATCGTAAAAGTATAGTCCGGTAACGGCATAATTGCTGTTGGGCTGAGCGGGCTTCTCTTCCAGTGACGTGACTCGATTATAAGCATCAAAAGCGACTACACCATAACGCTCGGGATCTTGTACGTGGTAGGCAAATATGGTGGCGCCTTCCGGCCTGGAGATGGCGCGTTGGAGTTGCACATGCAAATCATGACCATAGAAAATGTTATCGCCCAGAACTAGCGCACTGGGACTATTCCCAACAAAATCTCTGCCAATGGTGAACGCATGGGCCAGTCCGTCCGGACTGGGTTGAACGGCATACTGCAAGTTCAACCCCCAGTCGCTCCCATCGCTAAGGAGTTGTTCAAAACGGGGCGTGTCTTGCGGGGTGGAGATGATAAGAATGTCACGAATTCCCGCCAGCATGAGCGTGCTCAGCGGATAGTAGATCATCGGCTTATCATAAATGGGCAGTAGTTGCTTGGATACCGCCTTCGTTACGGGGTATAGCCGCGTGCCGGAACCACCGGCGAGAATGATGCCTTTGCGCTGGGTCATGAACCTGAGTCCGGCCGTTGAACAGGATGGAGTGGAATGATTAAGATTAAAAAATAGTCTTTTTTTATCATAGAGTTAAACTAAAGGTGGACGGTCAACTACCAGGTTTAGGATGATCGATTCTCGAGTATTTCGGTAAGCATGCGTGCCACGCCGGTTTGCCATAACGGCAAACTCAAATCGAACGTACTCTGCAATTTTCTGGTATCCAGACGCGAGTTTGCGGGTCTAAGAGCCGGTGAGGGAAATGCACTAGCGGGTATGGGCTGAATATTTTCCGGTGTGACCTTGAGTCTGACTCCCGCTTGATGGGCCGAGTTCAATACGAAACGGGCATAACCGTACCACGAGGTCTCTCCCGCCGCAACCAGATGATAGAGGCCGGATACGCTTTGCTGCTGCTGCGCCCTGCGGATAGCATGGGCGGTGACATCCGCAAGCAAATCGCCGCCCGTGGGCGCACCGATCTGATCATCGATAACAGTGAGGCGCTCGCGCTCCTGGGCAAGACGCAACATGGTTTTTGCGAAGTTGCCGCCACGTGCGGCAAAAACCCAACTGGTACGAAAGATCAAGTGATTGCAGCCAGAGGCTAGTATAGCTGCCTCGCCTTCCAGCTTGGTGGAACCGTATACATTCAAGGGTCCCGTGGGATCGGTCTCTACCCAGGGCTGACTCCCACCGCCATCAAATACGTAGTCGGTAGAGTAATGGACCAGCCAGGCGCCAAGCTTATGGCATTCACGAGCCAGTGTAGCGGGAGCCAGGGCATTGATGACACGGACGCGCTCCGCCTCGCTTTCAGCCTTGTCCACCGCGGTATGCGCAGCGGCATTCACGACCACATCCGGAGCGATTGTTCGAACCGTTTCGGCGATGCCATCAAGTCGGGTAAAATCACCGCACAATTCCTGGCTGTCGAAATCCAGCGCCACCAATTCGCCCAGGGGTGCTAGACTCCGTTGTAGTTCCCAGCCGACCTGGCCACCTTTGCCGAACAGCAGGATTTTCATCAAGTACGTCTCTTGTAATTCTTCTCAACCCAGTTGCGATAGGCGCCGGATTGTACATTTTCGACCCAGGCCGGGTTGTCCAGATACCACTGCACGGTCTTACGAATGCCGGTTTCAAAAGTTTCATCAGGCTTCCAGCCCAACTCACGCTCAACTTTACTCGCATCAATTGCATAGCGGCGATCATGACCAGGACGGTCGGTGACGAATGCGATCAGACTACGGTAGGGTCCGATTGTGAGCGGGCTGAGCGCATCCAGCAATGCACATATAGCGTGTACGATATCAATATTGGGTTTCTCGTTCCAGCCACCTATATTATAGGTTTCTCCAGGAGTGCCCGCTTCCAGCACCCGGCGGATGGCGCTGCAATGGTCTTTAACATAAAGCCAGTCGCGGATCTGCTGGCCATCACCATACACCGGCAATGGTTTGCCCGCGAGCGCATTCACGATTATCAATGGAACGAGTTTTTCCGGAAATTGATAGGGTCCATAGTTGTTGGAACAGTTACTGGTAAGCGTAGGTAAGCCGTAGGTATGATGGTAGGCGCGAACCAGGTGATCGCTGGCAGCTTTGCTGGCCGAGTAGGGGCTATTGGGCTCGTAGCGATGGGTTTCATTAAAAGCTGGCTCGCCCTTGGCCAAGGAGCCGTAGACCTCGTCAGTCGAGACGTGGAGAAAACGAAAATCCTGCTTTGCTTTTCCGTCCAGCCCGTTCCAGTGAGCCCTGCCAGCCTCCAGCAGCCGGAAAGTACCCACGATATTGGTCTGGATAAAATCCTCCGGACCATGGATGGAACGGTCCACATGGCTTTCCGCGGCGAAATTGATGATGGCGCGGGGTTGGTGGCGCTCCAACAAACTGGTAACCAGAGCGGAATCACCGATATCGCCCTGTACGAAGGTGTGCCGCTCATCCGCTGCCAGCGCGGTAAGATTCTCCAGATTACCCGCATAGGTAAGTCTGTCGAGGTTGATAATGGGTTCGTCGAATTGCCTCAACCAATCCAGTACAAAATTTGCGCCAATGAATCCGGCACCGCCCGTAACTAGTATCATTTATTCCCTTGCAATCCGTATCGCATTGATAATTCTACCGTACTCCGAGCCTTATCCGAGTACTGGCGGTCAGTTTGCGGCGACCTGCCTCGCCATTATTTCGTGTCCTCATGGATTATCCGGGTTAAAACACTTCGCCGTGTCTCAAATAACGCCACTCTCCAGCCGGAAGATCACCCAATTTTACCTTGCCGATGCGAATGCGCTTCAACCCGGTTACTTTCAACCCGACCAGTTCACACATTCGACGGATCTGACGTTTCTTGCCTTCACGTAAAATGAAGCGTAGTTGATCCTGATTCTGCCAGCTTACCTCCGCATGTTTTAATTCTTCGCCGTCAAGGCTCAGACCATGGTTCAACAGGCCTAATGCATGCTTCGAGAGCATCCCTTGCACGCGTACCAGATACTCTTTGTCAACACGTGACTCCGCACCAATCAGTTGCCTGGCGATGCGGCCATCCTGCGTGAATACCAGCAATCCCGACGAATCAATATCCAGCCGGCCGGCCGGAGCCAGTCCTTTCAAGTGCAGTGGACTGAAATGTTGCTCGGCCTGATCACCACGAAAACGGGATTCCCGACGTATCAGGCTGATTGCCGGCTGGTATCCCGGCTCCGGCTGTCCGGAGACGTAGCCAATAGGCTTATTCAACAATATGGTAACTTGACCCTGTTGCTGGGCTTGCGCCGTGTTGTTAAGCTTTATTTTCTGTGCGGGATAAATCTTCGTGCCCAGCTCAGTTATGCGCTCACCATCCACAAACACCCATCCACGTTCGATGTAGCCATCCGCCTCTCTGCGCGAACATAATCCTTGCTGGGACATGAGTTTGGACAGTCTGACTTTTTCCATAAATTCGTTTAGCACTATTATGTTTTGTATGAAAAATGTGATTGCGTCAGTGCGCATATTGCCAGAACTTGGCATTATAGTTTGAACCCTTGTCTTGTTTCAGATAAAATCTGTTCCTCCCAGGCGCGTAGCTCAGCTGGTTAGAGCACCACCTTGACATGGTGGGGGTCGTTGGTTCGAGTCCAATCGCGCCTACCAATTTCCCGATATTTGTCAGCCACTTAGACAAATTCAAGTAACCGTCCCTGCTGCATTCTTTGTCACTGTGCCATACCTGTGACGGACCTACCCCTCCGTCCCAGTGTGACGAGTGTTGCTCACCACCAGCGCCAGCGCGGGCCTTTCCACCCAAGCCCTGAGATGTTCGCCGGATAGATGGCGTATCGCCGCACTATCATTACCGAGGACCATCCGCCGAGCTCCTGGAGTATATGTAGAGGAGTTCCATCTTGCACGTGCCAGGCTGTTCAACTTTTCTAGCAATATGAAGGACGGCCAATGACGTGGTTTGCGGGACGTAGTGGCGTTGGCGTCGACTGGCGCACATTCGAACGTCGCGTTATGGTCATGAGCTGTTAAAAGTTGAAATAGCCCGGGAGCATGAGAAAATCAGGCAATATCGCGCTGCGATCCCGGCATTCGCAAAAGAAGAGGACGAGATCTACAACGCGGCTTCAAGAAAGGAAAATGTGATGTAATCCATTGCATTTTGTGTCTGGACGAAGGTAAAGTTTATTTATTTCAAAAAAGATCAGGCCACGATAAAGAGCCAACGCTATGAATAAGGAAGAAAGTTTGGCGTTACTTGCGCAAGGAAAGGAAGCCTGGAATGAGTGGGCTCAAAGAATACTGGCCGAACGCGCTGAATTGGAGGCAACCGGTCTGTGGGAAGCGATTGAGGGTGCGGTCGATATCGAGGCCCAGAATCTGCAAACACATGATTGGTTACAAGACTCTCATGTCAATTTTCGGGGGCATGTTTTTGAGGACGTCACATTTGATGGATTTGTATTTCCAGGGTATACAGACTTTTTTAACGCGAAATTTTCGAAGGGCGTGGACTTTAATAATGCCCTATTTAAAGCCAAGGTCGTGTTTACTCGTGCAACATTTATGGACTTTACAGATTTCAGTAACTCAACGTTCATGAAGGCAGTAGAGTTTAGTCTAGCGGTCTTTGAAGGACCCATCAGTTTCCAACACATTTTTTTTCACGGTTATGCCAGCTTTGTTTCCGTTCAGGGCAAAAGTCTATTTCTCATGACTAGTGTCAAGTTTCAAACTCTGCCTTACTTCTTGCAGGCGCAATTCCACGAGGCGCCGATATTGGAGGATTTGCGTTTTTTTATGGGCTCTAAGATAGTGCATGAAGAGGGTGAAGCTGTGCTCTGGCGCGCCTTAAAGCGTCTCGCGATCCAAGCGCACAACCATGAAGCAGAACAGTTTTATTTCGCTGAAGAAATCAAGTCTTATCGGGGTACAACTGACGCAATATTACCTGATACAGATAATCTTCTCGTGAATAAGCCTTTGTGGCCGGGCGGGGGCCGATACTGGGCAGGACTTTTCTATGAAGTGTTTTCGGATTTTGGTCGCTCCATTATTAGACCGTTGATTTGGTGGATTGTTGTCATGGTTGCCGCCGCCACATATTATAATGCCTCGTCGGCAAATATCGATCGCGTAAGCTCATATAATCAATCGACGGCGAATGCGACAGCGCCCTCCGCTCGTGGCAACATCGCATTCCAAGTTGATGACTGTCACAAAGAAAAAGCAGCTGTGTATCTTGCAATTCATAATGGGTTGGTTTTTTCCGGACTTGGTCAGTCAAAAAAGCTAGATAAAAGCTATGCCTGCTTATATGGTGATGAAAAAAACGGCCCAGTAATGCCAGATGCTGCGGTCTACGTTGGTTTGATACAAACCTTATTATCGGCAATTTTTATATTTTTGTTACTGTTAGCGGTAAGAAATCTTTTCAGGATCAAATAGCTTGTTACTTGACAAGTGTGTTTTGTCGGTTTATTCTCCGCATTGTCAGATTTTGATAAGTCCGTCCAGAACAAGCCAGCCATCCGAGCTGGCTTTTTTATTGCCCTCAGAAAACCCAAGGTACTTCCAGCGTCAAAGGCTGGCACGGCACGCAAGGACGCGAAAAAGCGCTAGTGTCTGAACTCAATGGGGTGGCCGCTCTTGGGGTGGCCGGTGGCCTTATTTGGTGGCCTTTCGTGGCCACTTCATAAAAAGTGGATGAGGGAATGGCAGAGTTTGTTTCGATACGAGAATTTGCTAAGCTGCTACGTACGCAGCGTGGAGAGCTTAGCACATCATTCTCGCATTTTCGAGGAGGCTTATATGTCTGCACCCATCATTCCCTGGCTGGGCGGCAAGTGTCGTCTTGCCGATCGCCTTATCCCACTCTTCCCGCCACGCGAGTGTTACGTCGAGGTATTCTGCGACGGAGCCGCACTCTATTTCCTCCGACCCACGCCGCAAGAAAGCTTGATCCCCGCGGCTGGACGTGGGGTCACATAGGAATGTAACGTCATCCCGGGTATCCCCATGCTACCCACAGCCAAGTTGCTGCAAAAACCGTGCAATTCACTCAGTAGCGACTCACAGAAATAGGGGGATTAAGGTCGCTTCAAAATGGTACTCGTGAATCATAGCCCCAATACCGAAAAATGAGCGATCAAGCGCCGATCCAATAAGAAACGGCCTCCAGCGGAGGCCGTTAAGGATGAATCCTGAGCGGGGCAGAAAGCCCCATGGATCCACTAGGAAGTTTTACGCGTACTCCGGCGCCGAACAACTGCACCCATCAGCCCCAAGCCGGCCAGCAACATGGCATAAGCTTCGGGCTCGGGAACCGGCGTCACACTGATTGAGCCGCTATACAAGCCGCCCAGTGTACCGCTCGTTACCCCGGTGATATTGAGATATGCTGGGCCATTAAGAGGCTGATCCCACGATAAACTCAGATGATCGCTGGTATTTCCGGCTGAAGGCAGTACCGTCGACTTCAAAACTTGGTCATCGGTAGTACCTTGCAATCCATCGGCTCCGTACGAAATTAGCGATAACGTGGCAAGCACCGTCCCGAATGATCCTAGTTCCGGAATATTCAGCGGAAAATTAACCACGCTATAACCCGAGCTCGCATTAGGTTCTGAAAGACTAAAGGTGAAAATATCGCTGAAGCTTTGTGAGCCTCCTAATACGCTGCCCGTAAAGGTTGTCGGAGCAGCAAAAGATACTTTACCAAGATCCGTTGTCGTGGCATTAGCCCCGACGCTGGCGCCCGCCAGTATTGCCACAGCAACAGCTCGCTTCAAAGAAGAATTCATCATATTTTTGACTCCTATTGGTTTGTGTTCTAAATATTTCCTAGTGCCAGACCATCCATATAGCTCATCTATACGGTAATCCTATTGCAACCAAAATGCATAATAATTTTTGGATATTTTTATATTATAAATACCGAGCTCCGGGAAAAATGGATTGATGAAGCTCGATGGTTGGAAGGCTACACTAAACAATGAGGTCTTCCAATAGACCGATCGGGCTACCGAAAGGAAAGCAAGTGATGATGAAATTAATCTCATGAAGAAAATCAAGCATGAATCATGCCATTTATGGAAGAGACTAGCGTCCACTCAGTCACATTTGCGCTGAAACAACATATAACCTGCTTTGACCGGCGAGGGAGAGAAGCCGGAGTCAGCGATGCAACATTCTGAAGCAGTCTGGAATAGAAAAAACCAGGGAACGTCAGAGCCGCATCAGCTCAGGTGATGAGGAAAAAAATAAAATAGTAGTCCTGGGATTTGGCTGCCAACTGGGACCTGGACAGCGTTTATGACTTTGGGAGTCTAAGGCAAGCGCCTTATAATCCTATATCCGGCAGTTGGATGGATTGGAAGTTAGTGTGCGGTTTGGGTACAGGGCAAGGTGCAACGACGCGGTATGGTTATTCCATTCCAGGCGGTCAACTACCCGAATCTGGAATAGTAAGTTCTTGTCACCGTGTCAGTTTTTATAAACTGTGTATTGCGTGCTCGCGCATACCAGCATGCTGGGGAATGGGAAGCCTGAATGGCGGTTTTTGGGAGGAGCGCGATAGGGATGTTTACCGGGGAGCACCAACAGTATCTCAGCGTCCACTGCTATGGTTTTTCTATCTTCATTCAAATGCGACCACACGCACAATGGTTAACTCGGTGCTCTCCACTGATGGCATCCGCTCATCAGATGAAACTTATCTGTCACCCTTCTTTCCGCCCGTAAACATCTTCAAAGCGCACAATATCATCTTCGCCCAGATACGAACCCGATTGCACCTCGATCATCTCAAGAGGCACACAGCCGGGGTTTTCCAAGCGGTGGCGAGTACCCAGCGGAATGAAGGTGGACTCATTTTCCGATACCAGGTAGCTTGTGTCTCCGCGTGTCACCTGTGCCGTGCCGCGCACGACGATCCAATGTTCCGCGCGGTGATGATGCATTTGCAGTGATAGAGCGGCGCCCGGTTTAACGACAATGCGCTTTACCTGGAAACGCTCGCCAGCATCCACACCATCATACCACCCCCATGGACGAAACACCTTGCGGTGCACTTGTCCCTCGGGCCGTCCCTCGCGTTTAAGGTTATCGACAATTTTCTTCACATCCTGCGTCCTGCTCATATGGGCAACAAGGATGGCGTCCGGCGTTTCGACTACAACCATATCGTCCACCCCCACGCATGCCACCAGCCGGTCTCCCGACATGACCAGCATATTATGACAGTCATGTAACATCACGTCGCCTTGAGATACATTGCCCCATTGGTCTTTCGGCAGTACTTCCCACAAGGAATCCCACGCACCCACATCGGACCAGCCGGCCGAGAGCGGGATGACCGCGCCGATAGGCAGCGAACCATCACCGGCAGCAATGCGCTCCATGACCGCATAGTCGATCGAATCACTCGGGCACTGTATAAACGCCTCTCTGCTTACACGCAAAAAATCGCCATCGATTGCACCCTGATCCCAAGCCGCACGGCACGCCGCCAGAATATCCGGCCGGCAGAAACCGATGGCCGAGAGCCATACCGAGGCTCGCAACATGAATAAGCCGCTATTCCAGAAATAAAACCCGGCATCAAGATAAGCCTCTGCCGTGGCAAGGTCGGGCTTCTCCACGAAGCGCGCTATGCGACAGGTTCCATCCTGGTCAATGGGCTCGCCGGACTGGATATAGCCGTAACCCGTTTCGGGAGAATCCGGCTTGATGCCAAAAGTGACCACTGCGCCTTCATCGGCAAGCGTCACACCTTTACGGACCGCCGACTGAAAACGTTTTGTATCCGAGATGACATGATCGGCAGGCATGACCAGCAAAATCGGATCAGCCCCTTCACGCGTTACCGCCAAGGCAGCCAAAGTCAGGGCAGGTGCCGTGTTTCGTCCCGCAGGCTCAAGCAGGATCGAGCCTTTCTTGCCTATCAACCGTAGTTGCTCCGCGATTACGAAGCGGTATTCTTCATTGCAAACCACCAATGGCGCCCCGAGTTCTATGTCCGCCAATCCTTCCATGCGACGCACGGTAGCCTGCAATAAGGAGTCGTCCCCAATCAGGGGCAAAAGCTGCTTGGGGTATTTTTCACGTGAGAGTGGCCACAAGCGTGTGCCCGAACCTCCGGAAAGCACAACCGGAATTAATAATGACATGAAAATTCCCAGTTTGAATAATATATGCTATCGGCTAAATTCATCTTTTCTTCATCAGAAATCTCTTCCATGCAACCAAGTTCTTGAGGGGTTTAATCCCGGTGTGTCGAGTACAAGAACTCCCCCGCCGCCCCTCCTGTTTGCCCTTGATTCAATTTCCATATCCTTCGGGATTAGCCTTCTGCCAGCGCCAGGCGTCCGCGCACATCGCGTCCAATCCAAGCCCCGCCCGCCAACCTAGTAAATTCAACGCAAGCGCTGGATCAGCGTAACAGGAGGCGACATCGCCAGGACGCCGGGGAGCGATCCTGTAGGGTACCGATTGTCCACTTGCTTGTTCAAAAGCACGCACCATATCCAACACACTATATCCCGTGCCCGTGCCGAGATTCACGGTCATACACCCACCCTGCCCTTGCCGCTCCAGAACGTCCAGAGCTTCCAGGGCCCTGATGTGACCTAATGCCAGATCCACGACATGGATATAATCTCGTACCCCGGTACCATCCGGCGTTGGGTAATCATCACCCCATACGTTGAGGAATTCTCTTCGCCCCACCGCCACTTGGGCGACGAAAGGCATCAAATTGTCGGGAATACCCTGCGGGTCTTCTCCGATCAAGCCGCTCGCATGTGCACCCACCGGGTTGAAATAACGCAGGATTCCGCAGCGCCAGGAGGAATCGCTGCGATGCAGGTCGCGCAAAATTTCCTCGACCATCAGCTTGGTGCGTCCATATGGGTTGGTGGCGGAGAGCGGGTGGTTTTCAGTTAGCGGCAGCCATTGCGGATCACCATAAACCGTAGCAGAAGAACTAAATACCAGGGTTCGCAAACCGCACTCGTCCATTGCCTCCAGCAGACGAAGGGTGCCAACAACATTATTATCATAGTATGCCAGCGGCTGCTTAACCGACTCCCCCACTGCCTTGAGACCGGCGAAGTGAATGACCGCGTTCGCGCCGCTCTCATGCAAGGCTGATACCAGTGCGGCACGGTCCCGGCTGTCGCCTTGCACCAGATTCAATTTTTTACCGGTAATACGTTCCACCCGCGCCAATGCCTCGGGATGACTATTGCAGAAATTGTCAAATACCGTGATATCAAAGCCCGCGTTCAATAATTCCACGCAGGTATGCGAACCGATATAACCCGCTCCGCCGGTAACAAATACCATGGAAATCCCGATTAAAAATTACAGCCGTTCAAAACTTGTTTCTATCTGTGGTTGACAGGCGCAAATGTTATCGACGCACGTATTCCTTCAACAACAACCAGAAAAAAAACATATCATCAACAAAATAGCGCTTGAACATGCGGCGAGGTTCCTGCAGAAATCGATAAAACCACTCAAGTCCCGCCCCCTGCATCCAAACCGGTGCGCGCTTGACCTTGCCAACCGCTACATCGAAAGTTCCACCGACACCCATGGCAAAAGGAATTTTCATCTCCGCCTGATAGCGCCCCAGAAAATGTTCCTTCATTGGAGAACTGATGGCAACAAACAATAGATCAGCCTGCGCAGCCTTGATCTGCTCAACTACTTCGGCCTCCTCCTCCGGCTTCCAGTAGCCATTGCGGTAGCCAGCCACGGTCAAGCCAGGGTATTTCCGCATATAAATCTGCTTTACTCCCAAAACTACCTCCTCCCGGGCGCCAAGCAAATATACGCGCCAACCCTTCTCCGCCGAACGCTTCATGAGTGACTCAAACAAGTCCACCCCGGCTACACGTTCTTTGAGCGGCTTGCCAAGCAAGCGCGAGGCCCATACCACCGGCATTCCATCCACGTTGATCAGCGGGCACTCATTGATAATACGGCGCAACTCCACATCGCGGCTGGCTTTAACCAATTTGTCGACGTTGACCACCACATGTTGATGAGGGCGCCCACTTTGGATAAATTTCTCGATGGTATGCAGCGTTTCTTCCATCGAAAGATTATCGATTTGGCAACCCATCATTTCGATACGCCGGCTCATGACAATTCCCTCGCGAGTATCTCAACAATCCGCTCTGCCGCTTTACCATCCCACAAATGCGGGCGGCGACCTTGCTTGCCCTCGCCTCGCAGCACCTTGCGTACTTCCACAACGATGCGTGCGGGATCCGTTCCGGCTAATACGTTGGAACCCTCTTCCACTGTCACGGGACGCTCGGTGTTCTCACGGATGGTGATGCATGGCACACCAAGCGCGGTGGTTTCTTCCTGCAAGCCGCCGCTGTCCGTCAGCACCACGGCGGCATCCTTCCATAAATGGAGAAAGGCCATATAAGCTTGTGGTCCCATTAATGTGATGTTCGGCCCGAGATTGATTCCAAACTTTTCCAGATTGCCTCGCGTGCGCGGATGTACCGGAAAGATTAGTGGCAGCTCATTGGCGATTTGCTTCAACGCCTCTCCGATACGTGCCATGGCCTCAATGCTATCGACATTGCCTGGCCGGTGTAGCGTTACCACTCCATACCGCCCACCATTAACTCGATGCGCTACCTTGACGCCATTTGTTTCAAAACTCAAGGCATCGGAACTGACCAGCTTTTCTGCTTGATACAATAAGTTATCGACCATTACATGCCCTACATAATGAATCGCTGCGTCCGGCTTGCCTTCTTTTTTCAGATGTACAATGCCACTTGGCTCCGTTACAAAAAACCAATCTGAAATACTATCAGTGACCAAGCGGTTAATTTCTTCCGGCATGGTCATGTCGCCGCTGCGTAAACCCGCTTCAACATGACCCACCGGGATATCAAGCTTCTTGGCGGCAATCGAGCAAGCCAGAGTCGAATTCACATCCCCTACCACCAAAACAGCGTCAGGTCGCTCAATCTGGCATAGTTCCTCAAATGCGATCATGATCTTACTTGTCTGCTGTGAGTGACTGCCGCCGCCAGCCGCCATGAAGACATCCGGTTGGGGAATGCCCAATTCCTCGAAAAATACATCGTTCATGTCCCGATCATAGTGCTGGCCGGTATGGATGATCTTGAACGCCAAGCCGCCATGCGCTTGTAGAGCGCGCACGATGGGGGCGATTTTCATAAAGTTCGGACGAGCCCCTGCAACCAGATATATTCTTTTCATATGCCTAGCCTATCCTGCCGGCCAACTCGGCCGTATACACGGAGACCGACACCAAACAATCCGACCATCATCATTAAATAGATACTGGGCTCTGGAACAACGGACATAGACATGGATTGAAACGTTTCCCCTCCATCTCCGATCTTGACCCCGGAGGAGTATGTCGTGACGGATGGCCAAGTAGATTGTGTGGGAAAAACATAGGTACCCGTCTTAAACCATACCCCCAACTCGTCATTGAAGGTATTGATATGATTCGCTTCCTGAAAAAGCAGCACGCCATCCTTCCAGAACTCAAGGAAACCCGTATTGTCCGCAGCCCACTTTACATGTAAATCCAGGGAAGTCCATTTCTCTGTGTCAAGCGTCCATGACGCCAACTCACGGCGCTCAAAATCAATACCCGGTTTCGGAGAAGTGCCCAGCGGAGAAGTAATCCTATCGTAATCAAATGAATTGGAAAGCTTTATCCTGTCATCTTGGACAACGAGGGATAGCGTAGGGTACCGCAGATTGCTCTCCCCCACATCGACAAGGCTTTGGATCTGTGCGATAACGATCTCGTTTTTGACGCTTCGCAATGAATCAGGCAAAAAATAACTCCATGAGTACCAGCGCTCCGAGCCCATTGGATCCTTCGGTGCGCTCACTTCGGAGCGAAATCCGCCACTCGTCGATACGTCCCCGAACCACCGTGTTGCCCGCATCACCACTTTACCGGATCCTGCCGGGTCGACCATACGCTCTAAATGGCCCGGAATGCCAAAAGGTGTTAAAGCGGCATTAATGGCCTTACCGTTCGCTTCGACCGCCGCATAGCGGGAAAAATTACCTTCATTGAATCTGCCGTCGAAGACAACATCTGCGGAAACAGGTCCGCAAAAGAATACTAAGACAAGATTGGCAACAATTACTTTAATTTTTTTCATACCCACATCCTATAAAAAGAGAGCAATACGTCAAAAATCCCTAAGGAACTTTTACTGTTGTTGCAGGGATGACGATTCAAAAACGCGTTAATTTACGATTCGGTAGGCGGTATATCGCTAAGTTTGGATCACTTGTCCGCGGTTCAGGGGCCATAAACTTGAGTGGGCGCCCGCGTGTCCCACCACTACCACTATCTGGGCTCAACCGCTCCCTTTCAGCCCTGGATGCAGCTAACCATTAAATAACAAAGGGCTATTTATGAGTAGCTGTAACATCTTACAGGTGCATTGCGGCACCATGATCTGCTTCTTCATGGAATCAATGCGACGTCGAGTTGGTAAAGCTCAACGCCGCAGTCAACAACCGGAAAACTCCAAGACTACTCTACCAGGCCGCTGGCTCAGCTTTGACCAATATCGGGACTGGGCCAATGGGAATTTTCTGGCCCGGATCAATCGCAGCATCGGCCCGGCCGATCTGCTCAAATGCCACTGCCCGGAAGGGCGAAGGATTCCACTCGCCTCCCACTTTCTCCGACCAAACCAGCACACCACGCCGGGAACCTCGTTCAATCCCACACGACCATACTTCCAGGGAACTGCGTGTACATCCGGTGAGCCGGCTGCCCACCAGCCAATTGAATACTTTATTGTACGCGATGCTCATAGTAGTTGGGCTGTGTCCCGCAGATCCAGCCAGCCCCATTGTCGGATGAGGCGGCTCCCCATCCCAATTGAACCAGTACACTCGCTGAATACCGCTGCCCGCAGAAAGAATCAGCGCACGCGCTACATAACCGGCTCCCTGCTCGTGATCAAGAATATCCTGCCAGCGGCCTTTAGGCGCTTGTGATTGAATACCCAGGTCCGCTCGTGCAAACTGGTAGCCCATTTCTGTATTCCAGATTGGCTTATTCGACAAATCATAGGTATTCAGCAAGGTGCGCAGGCGTGAAGCCACATCAGCTATTACTTCCGGAGGCGCTACGTAAAAGTGGAATCCGATAGCATCGGCCCAGCGTCCGCCCCCTAGTTTGAGAAATGCTTCAAGTCGTTTCAAGCCATTGCCCTCAATTGTGACAGAAGGCGAAACCACCGTAATTGCCGGATCAACCTCTTTGAGCGTTGTGTAGGCGACTTTAGCCAGTTCAACCATCTTTGCCGCAGAACCCGAGTAGGACTGCGCGGCTCTTCCGTCCCGGAATGTTGCTTCCACTTCTGAGAAAGCGGGTTCGTTCCAGATTTCGTACACGGAAATACGTCCCTTATACCGGCTTGCTACGGTACGAACGTAATCGGCCCAGTCGTTCAAATCACTCGGCTCGGCGGCACAACCAAGACCCTGCCCGCATGGCTCTTTTGGCCGTGATGAAGCCCATTGAGGCGTACGCCCGAGAGTCAGCATCACGTCAACATCATGTTTTTCCGCAAGTTCGACATACCGATCGAGCCGAGAAAAATCCCATTTACCTTTAGCTGGTTCAAGCTCGTACCAATTCGTATAGGTCCACCATAATCTCCAGGAGCCAAAGGGTATGAAGGGCCACCCTGAGCGCTGCCCCTTCGGATATGGCACATCAAGATGATGGATATGCATTCCAAAAAATTTTCGATCAATTTCCTTTGCGGGAACTGTATTTTCTGCCGCGACCGCACCCCCTGATGACAGAACGCCAGCTAAACCCATCAGGAGAATCATATACGCCGCTTTGACTTTGAATCCGGCTAGCCAGAATTTTCCATTTACATGGTGTGTCATATCGTTCTCCTTCGAAATAATGTCCGGGATAACCAGGCAATGCTCCACGTCGCGAAAACCCGGACGTAGGGAAAGAACCAGTAAAATACCCACGCAGGACCGCAATGCCGACGTGTAAAAACCGCCCATGCGTGGGGCGGCCGCCCTTTCGGGCCTAAAATAATCTTCAGTCGTTTTCTGAGAGGTAAATTCCTATCCATAAACGTTCCTTCAATTCTATTTCTATCGCAGACCCCGACGAATCCAGGTGCAACCCAGAGTGCAATACCCGCCTTCCGGGCACGAAGACCATAGTCAAAATCGCCAAGTCCATGAACGAATATGGTGTCCAGATTTCCCACCACGGAAGCAACTGCCACTGGAATCCATACGCAATTGCCGTTTACCGTCTCGCATGCAACAGCTTCGGTCTCTGAATACACCAGTTGCGGGGTCGTGCGTTTCCACCAGGAAGAAAACACGACCCCACCATAGGTTACCTTTTCCCTCTTGCGATCTTGAACAGTTCCCACGACGATAGCATATTCACCACTTATTGCACTCCTTGTATTGAGCGTGTGTTCAAGCCTGAGCAATGTGTCCTTTACCAGATGCGTATCGTCGTTAAGCCACAGAAATCGATCATGACCACCTTGGAGGGCCTTTTCAAACGATATATACATGCCTCCGTTCCAGTATGCGTTTCCGTCAGTTCGCGTAATAAAAACTTCTGGATAAAACTCTTGAACAATTTCATACGTGCCATCGCTGCTGCCATCGTCCGTAAGATAAACGGTCAGCTCCCAGTCAGATGGTTTATCCAGCGAATAAAGCGCTTCCAAACAAGCTAGCGTGCTTTCACGGCGATTATGGCAAGTGAGTATTGCGGCGACTTTCATAATTTAGCGATGCCTGGAATCTGATAAGGAATCGTTCGCGGCAAAAAGCAGAAATCCAAAAATCATGAAATGCATAAAAAACGTTGCATCAATAACCGCGAGAGTCCTAATAGGGGTTTCGGTTCCACATCTGAGCAACAAGAAGGAAACCAGCGCAAGAGATATCCCTCGCGTATACGACGCTGTCCGTATCGCATATACAACCAGGGTACCCAAATAGATGAGGAGGCCGGCAAGACCCACTAAACCGGAATCACCCAGCGTTTGAATTACCTGATTATGCGCTTGACCCACATAGAGCATCAGAAACTTCGCTCTAAACTCCTGTCCCCACAAAGTGGGCCCATAACCAAACCACGGGTTCCTTTCCCAAAGCTGGAGCGTTATCTCCCAAATCTCGGTCCTTCCGGTAAAGGTAGACAACGATGCCAGTGCGGAATAACGGAAACTCGATCTGATCAATAACTCATCCGAGAAGAGCACTCCGGCAAACGCAATAACGGAGAATACGCCTGCTACCGACAATATTAATGCAGCCCGGAATCGCATTTCTGATGAGCCTTTCTCGGACAGGAAACGTGACGAAATCAGATAGTAAGCGGCCAGAACGCCTACTGCTACTATCGCGGCAATCCAGGCTGTTTTGGACTGCGCAAGCAGCAGCGTCAGTAAAGCTGCTCCTAAGAAAAAGATACGGACGCCGGCTCGAGATGGTTGATACCATTCAAGCAACAAATAAATGACAGCGAGCGGTCCCAGCTGATTTGGATGCGCCGTCAACCCGGCAAGCCGCCCCGATAATCCTGGAATCAGGATCCCTTGTGCAGTATAAGAAAATGCCCAGTCCGGTTTTACACATAGCAGCAAGCTCCCCACCAATACAACTCCAATCACCAGTTTTAAATGGTAAACGAATCCCTTGAGCGGTATATCGTTAAGCATGAATAACGCCAACAGCATTATGGGACCGTAAAACAACTGGGGAACAAATGCCGGCACTGTGCCAAAGAGTGAACTCAGTACAAAACTCGCGATGATAAAGATAAAGTATGCACTGATCAAACCAGTGCCGGTTTTGAGCACTCGGTCTTTTCCAGTTGAAAAATGCGCGATCACACCAACGGCCGTCACCAATGAGAGCGCCGTCACTATCCGCTTGAACCAAATCGCCCCGATAGCAATGAATCCACCTCCACCCGTTTCGCCAATCACAGGATCATATTCCCCCCCGCCAATTCGAATAACCGCAAACAGGAGGGTGCCGCCAAGACCGATCATCCAAACCAGTAAATAGGCTAAGCGGGTGCGTCCGAGGTATCCGACCCCTCGTTGCAGGGAAAAGAAACTCAAAATCGAGCCTGCCGCGAGCACGAAACTTGAGAAGATCAGGATTGTTTCAACCATACCGGTATTTAATGGAACCTTTGGCTGGATGTATCTGGATGGAGCAAACTGGTAGTTCGTATGCCACTAAATATTTCGCTGCGATCTTCTGCCAGGGGGGATTTCAGCTACGATGATAAACGCCGTCAACCTGTAGCAGATGACCGGAATCCCTATCTGAAAACCCATGCTCTATAGATACGAGCTTGTAACCCTTTTCTGTAAGAAGACTATTCAAATCATTAAAAAGTATCTGCCCCTGGTATAGCGGAACCAATGACATTTCCAATTGAATCATGCATATGCGGTCGAGAGACTTATCTGCCCCTTTTATTACCTTATGCTCAAATCCTTGCGTGTCGATCTTGAGATAGATATTGTTTTTCAATGAACAATAGCTATCAATCACGGAATCCAGGGTCTTGATGCAAATGGTTTCGCGCCCGATATATCCTGAACTGGGGGCTGATTTCAGATGCGAAGGCAACATATTGAAAAGTGAACTGCTGTATGAATTCCCGGCAATATTAATATCCGCCGTTCCATCTTCATCCCCTAGAGCAAAATTGTTCACCTCCCATCTTGAATCGCGTACCGCATTTTTCTTCAGCGTTTCAAATGCTGAACTCTGTGGCTCGAAGGATATGATCTTCCCGGAAAATTCCAAGTCTCTTCTCAGCTCTCTGGCAAACTGACCGATATTGGCACCCACATCCAGGACGGTATCTATTGCATAGGTCTCCAATAATTTTTTTCTCCGTGCCAACGAATGGGAAGCCGGATCAAATCGAGATACGTCATATCCCACCTTCCGCAGTAAACTTCGGAGCTCTTGCCTTAATCCCATATCGTATTTCCCGTTGTCACGTTCTCATCAAGTAAATCAAGATTGCCGCACAATAGCTGTTCACCCATAATTTCTTTTTGGCTACATGTCCGCAAGTCTGGAGAGAAATCATCCTGCGAAAACTACGCTATGCTCCTAATATGTATCTGATGTGGCAGGATAAGGTTATTGAAGCACGCGGTGATAAGCATTGAGATACTGCCCGGCTATTGCTTCGGGACTGGCAATCTGCCATATCCGCTTTTGAGCATGACTGGCAAGAACTCTTACCTCATCGGGCCTTTGCAGTACTCGAAGTATCGCTGTCTCGACCGCAGCGACATCCATCACATCCACCAATTGGCCTGCTGCGCCATGCTCCAGCAACCAGGGTATCGCGCCGGACCGGATTCCGCCGATAATCGGTACTCCCAGCGCCATGGCTTCAGCCACAGCCATGCCGAACGACTCAGTAATAGCTGTATGCACCAATGCATCAGAGCCGGACAACTCTTCCAATAGCTTGCGATGTGGCACGCCGCCCCGTAATTTTATGCCATCGAGGCGCACACCCGCCGCCCGTATATATTTCTCGGCCTTCCCATTAGGGCCAAAGTCCGGGCCATACAAATGCAGCTCGGGGGCTTGCCCGGTTGTTTGTCGAATATTCGCAAAGGCTTTTATTCCCGGCAGTGGATTTTTAAACCCGTTCCAATATCCTGCGACCATTGATATAACCGGAAACCGTCCATTGACAGGAAATCCTCCCCGCACCGGTTCAAGATCCTTGAGCCAGACTGGCAAAGGATTTGCAATCACGTCTGCCGGACTGATACCTTTTTGTGCCAACCTGTCTGCCAGATAACCGGAAACAACGGTTAATGGCAGGTTTCTTGCCAGTATTTTCCGAGCCATCAGGTAGCGGCCGAAATAATAGGGACTCAAGGTAAAACGTAAAATGTCTTCAGGCACGTCATGCATTGTGGCAATGGCAGGAATACCCGATTCTTGAGCTACCATTGCAAATTCGTAAGTCCAGTGTGCATGGAGAATATCGATCTTTTCCTGCGCGACCGCCAGTGCCAGTTTCTGACGCTCGAGGGAGAAGAAATCACAGATTCGTCCCAGTCGCCCGTGGCGAGGAAACGTTCCATTTGGCCGGGCCGGACAAAGCCACAGGCGGAAACCTGGTCCATCCAGGTATTGAGGATCATTCGATGGATGAAGGCTGCGGTCCGAAGTAAATGCAACGACGTCGTGACCCATTCCCAGATATGTGGTGATAAGTGTAGCGATAAAAGGTGCGCCAGGGTAGCCCGGTGGCAAGGGCATGACGTCGCCAACATCAAGAAGATGCCGTACATCTGCTGTTGCTACTGGACTGATAATACCAATCCTCATCTCTGTTCTCTGTTTGTCCGATGCTCGTTCTCACGCATAATGGCCTCTATGCGTGACGCGACAGATTGCGGAAGGCGGCCGGAAAACCGGCGCAACACCCTGGCGAGGCCTGGAGCCAGCACCCACCCGGGAGCCAGCCAAAACAACGCAAAGGAAAGCGAACCCGCGATGACTATAGCAAGTCCAATCTGAATTAGAGCGTAATGCGCATTAGCAAATGCTACCGCCAGGACGGCGCTGCCTGCAGCGACACAAGCCAGAACTAAAGGTCCACGAAAACAACCTATCACTTCACCCAGCCGCAAATCGAGTATACGCATAACAGTCAACACCAGTAAAAAGGCCCTTATAAGGTAGACCCCAAACACCACCCAGGCGAGCTGAACAGGTGTAGCCAGACCAAGAACAATAACCAACCCAAGAAAACAAAATACTGTGAACCATTGAAGCAGGGATTCGGTCCCCACACGGTTCATCCCCCACAAAAGGGGCCCGGATACGGCTGTCATCGCATGCAAAGGCATGGCTAGGGCGAGCGGTTGCATCATTGCAATGGCCTCTTTCCATTCCTGACCATACAAGACAAGTATTAGAGGCTCTGCAAGTATTGCAGCGGAAATAAAAACAGGCACCGTGACAACGGCGACGAGGGACAGGGTCGCAAGATAGGCCGCACGCAAGGCACTGGGATCATTCTGGATAGCGGCGCTGGTGGGGAAAAGGACCGATTGCAAGGTCGTTACCAAATGATTGGTTGGGTAGCGGACGAGGTTGTAGCTCACGGCATAAAATCCCAGCGAACGAGCACCAAAGAAACGCGCCACCAAAAGATTGTCGAGATTCTCTATCAGCCAGTTAGCGATATTGGTCGTAAGGGCGCGCGCACCAAACCAGGACAAATGATTTATGCCTTGGGGCCAAGCGGGGATAAGCCGATGCCTGACTGTAGTGAACATAAGTATCCATGAAATCAACAACTGAACTAACCAGGCCCAAAGCATTGCCCAAGCGGTATGTAATATCACGGCAAGGGTAAACCCGACAAAAACCTGGCCAACAATCATTCCTGTCAGTTGCGCCAGTTGAATACGTTTGAAATCGAGTGATTTTCTCAATAACGCAAGAGCAACAGATGCAATAACCTGAAGAAAAAGGGGAATGGCAGCAAATCTCAGATATGCTGCCGCTTCCGGGTTGCCAAGCAGGAGCGCCAGTTGCTCAGCGACTGCGGCGAGCAAACCTGCCCACAGCAGACCACTTATCACAAGCAGTGTCCAGACACGCTGAATGTCGTTGCTGGTCAGCGATCGTGTCTGGATTAACGCTGAACTCAAACCCATTTCGGCGAGGAGATAACCCACTCCAACCACCATAAAACACAGAGCGTAATAACCAAATTCGGCTGGCCCCAGGAACCGTGCCAGTACGATTTGTGCAATCAATTGAATTACAACGCGAAATACTACACCGATGTAATTCCACTTAGCAGCACGGAGCGCAAGATGAGCAACTGTGCTCCGGGATATCGTTGCATCATCCCTATTAACAGGGTCAAGCGGAGCTTTGGCCACGAAGGAAGTCTGCATACGCACGGCCTAGTCCCTGAACCAGAGAAGTTTGGCTAGACCAACCAATACGTTGTAATCGGGAAACATCCATCAATTTCCTGGGCGTTCCATCTGGTTTACTCGTATCAAACACAATCTCGCCAGTGTAACCCACCGTATTTTTCACCATCTCAGCCAGTGTTTTGATGTTGAGGTCATCGCCCACTCCGATATTCACGAGTGGCGGCTCAAATCTCCCCGTCCTCGATTCATCATCACCCAAAAGACTTTCATAATCTTCATCCGGCAGATTCATGAGAAAGACGCACGCATCAGCCATATCATCACTGTAGAGAAATTCTCTTTTGGGATTACCGGTGCCCCATACGACCACTTCCTTGCTGCCAGCCTGCTTGGCCTCATGGAATTTGCGAATCAATGCTGGAATTACATGACTATTGTTCAGATCATAATTATCGCCGGGTCCGTAGAGGTTTGTCGGCATCACGGCAAGAAATTTGGTGCCGTATTGCCGGTTATAGCTCCAGCACATTTCAATGCCCGCAATCTTGGCCACAGCATAGGGCCGATTAGTCGGCTCCAGCGGGCCAGTCAGCAGGGACTCCTCCTTCATCGGCTGCGGAGCCAGTTTTGGGTAGATGCAACTTGAACCTAAAAACATGAGGCGCTTGACCTGAGCTTTGTAGGCGGCGTGAATAACGTTGGTCTGGATAACGAGATTGTCACGAATGAAGTTGGCCGGATAAAGATTGTTAGCCAGAATACCGCCAACTTTGGCGGCGGCGAGAAAAACATAATCGGGTTTTTCCCGTACAAAAAAAGCCTCGGTGGCGACCGGATCAATCAGGTCGAGCTCAGTATGGGTACGGGTGAGAAGGTTATCGTAGCCCTTGCCCTGAAGATTCCGAACAATGGCAGAACCAACCAATCCACGGTGGCCGGCTATATAAATTCTGGCATTTCTGGCTACCGGGTTATTACTCATGATAGTCGTAGGCAGCGAATCCATGTTTCTTTACCAGCTCATCTCGCTCGGCACTTTTCAGGTCCTCACATACCATCTCAGCAACCAACTCCTTAAAACTGGTTTTTGGCTCCCATCCAAGTTTTTCTTTGGCCTTGGTCGAATCGCCGAGGAGCGTTTCCACTTCGGTAGGACGGAAGTAGCGCGGATCGACTTTAACGATGACCTTGCCATGTTGGTCGGTACCGGTTTCCCCGACACCCTGACCTCGCCAGTCGATGCTGATATCCAGCTCCCTGCCAGCGAGGTTGACGAAATCCCGAACTGTATGCTGCACACCGGTGGCGATGACAAAATCTTCAGGCTTTTCCTGCTGGAGTATGAGCCATTGTGCTTCAACGTAGTCTCTAGCATGACCCCAGTCACGCAGCGCATCCAGATTGCCGAGATACAGGCAATCCTGCAAGCCAAGCTTGATGCGGGTTAGCGCCCGGGTAATCTTGCGTGTGACAAAGGTCTCGCCGCGAATAGGGCTCTCGTGATTGAAAAGGATGCCGTTGCAGGCGTATAAGCCATAAGCCTCGCGGTAATTGACGGTGATCCAGTAGCCGTAGAGCTTGGCAACCGCATAGGGGCTGCGCGGATAGAAAGGGGTTGTTTCTTTCTGAGGAGTCTCTTGCACAAGGCCGTATAGTTCGGACGTGCTGGCCTGATAGAAGCGGACTTTCTTTTCAAGCCCCAAAATACGGATGGCCTCCAGAACTCGCAACGTGCCGATACCATCGGCATTGGCCGTATATTCCGGAGTCTCGAAGCTGACCGCAACATGACTCATGGCAGCAAGATTATAAATTTCGTCGGGCTGCACCTGCTGGATAATGCGAATAAGATTCGTCGAATCCGTCAGATCGCCATAGTGCAAAACAAAGTTGCGTTGGGAAACATGCGGATCTTGGTAAAGGTGGTCGATCCGGTCAGTATTGAATAACGAGGAACGGCGTTTGATACCATGCACGATGTAACCCTTCTTAAGAAGGAAATCAGCAAGATAAGCGCCATCCTGGCCAGTTATGCCGGTGAGAAGTGCAGTTTTCTTCATTGGATCAGTTGAGTGAAAGATTACCGTTTAGCTTTTTGCGGTACTCGGGTGTTAAAGCATTAAGCATTTGATCGGCAAACTGAGTCTGCATCTTATATGCATTAGTAGCTTCAGCGTCGATGGAAGAAATACGAATCAGCATACCATCGGGAATTTTTCCGTTCAGGCCGTAACTCATCTCGGCTAGTTTCTTCTGGATTCCCCCCCGAAACACACGATCGCCTACCGTGGTCCAATACGTAACCGGCTCATTGCGTTGTCCCAGATTGGTCAAGATCCGGGTGACTGGAATTGAACCGGCCGAAGTTGCCAAGCCGCCTGTTTGCTTTGACTGAAGCGAAAATCCTTGCGCGGGATAGCACACTTCAGGGTAGTGCATTTGCATGGAGTCTCTCTGATTATCGCCATAGGCTATTGCAAGCATGATCCGATAGCCGTTGGCATTCACGTAAGTGCGGCTAAGGGTCTGGGTGTAGATTTTATCTATGAGTTCTTTTTGCTGTGGATCAACCATCTGAATTAAATGCTTCTGATCTTCGTACCACTCACCAAAGCGGTGCGGTATTATTGTTTCCAGATCGATGGCCGGCCCTTGTTCAGCGATCTTGTGGGTTGGGCGCAGAGCCAGCGCGAGACCGGAGGCGGCGAGCATCAAGACCAGAAGAGCAAAATTTCTGAACCAGAGATTCATCGTTTCACGCTCCTCTCAACGCGCCATCACGGGCACTTCGCAGCTTGACGCCCAACTGCAGCAATGAGTCCACCCCAATAATCAATAACAATGCACTAAGAAATAGCACCATGCCCGCAAACCCGTGCAAAAAGCCTTGTCCGGCCTCATCGCCAAAGTGATAGGTAATCAATGTCAATACCATTACACGAATAACGTTGGCGGTAAAGGAAATAGGCACGATCAGGATAGCGAGGGCAATGTTGCGGAAGAGCGAGTCGTGCCGAATAATGTTAAGGTAAAGAAGTCCCAGTGCTTCAAGTGTAAATAGGGTATGCAGGCCCGCGCAGGCGTCCGCCACCAATAGTTTATACTGCCCGATCTGAAGAATGACACCAGTCCTTGCAACAGGATAATTCGCCCAGAAAAGAATATTTTCCGCTACATAAGAGACAGCCATTTTCATTGGCATAGTCAATACGTCTACTACTGCACCGGGCAGCGGAACCATGAAAAGCATGAAGAAAAGCGGGAACCACAGCGCCTTAAGCGCAGCCACGCCACGCATGAACAAGAGAATGGCGGCAAGCAGCCAGATGACCGAACCGACCTCGAAAACCAGAATATCTTGTGAGCGACCCACAATATAAAGCACCAGGCCAAAAATGAAGACAGGCCAACCGGCTGCTGCAGAAGCTGACTGACCTTCACTGACTTGCCACATCTGTGGCCACTTGCGATATATAAGCCAACAAGCAATACCAAGTACAATGGGGCCGTGTGCTTGCTGATCGGTACCCCATACTCCCCGAAACAAATCAACCAGGGTGGGTAAATAAAGTACTATTAATCCGGCAATAATCGGTAGCCAGACAAGCAGCGGATTGGTCCAGCCTTTCGGCTGGCCCACTTGTCTGATAAAGGTTGCTGGAGAATTCATACTCATTGTTGTTTCGGCGACGAGCGATATCTCGTGAATCCAGCGTCGTAGCTGCCCGTAAACGACGCCGTCAGGGGGCCACTATTCAGGTTGAAATTATTTATCGGAACATATGGCGCCGGCATCGATTCCATTCTTCTTCTTTGCTCAAAAATCATTAAGTACTGAACCCACCAGCGCAGTACGGGTCTGCTGAAGGCTCCGGGTTAATTTAATCATCTCCGAGACCGAGCTTTGATTCTTACGGGCGAGTATGAGAGCCGAGCCGGAGCCGGCCGCGATCATTTGAGCTTCAGCGTATTCATTTGCAGCCGGTGTATCCAGGATGACAATATCAAAATCACGGATCAGTGATTTCAGCAGTTCGGCAAAGCCAGCACGGCCAAACAACTCTTGGGGATTCGGCGGCACAGCCCCTGCCGGAAGCACATACAATTCCGGTAGAGTAGGTATGCGTGCAATCGCTTCGGTACCGATGCGACCCGCAAGCATGCCTGAAAGGCCGATAGTATTGCCGAGCTTGAATAGTTCATGCTGGGACGGCGTCCGCAAGTCGGCGTCAATAAGCAAAGTACGCTCGCCAAGCTGCGAGAAAACGACGGCCAGATTAGCAGCAATAAAGCTTCGCCCCTCTCCGACGCTAGAACTCATAATGGCAAGAGCGTTGTGATGCGTCTCGGCGTTGAACCAGCGAAGCATAAGTTGGCTGCGTAACGCTCGCAGCTTCTCGACAACAGGGCTGAATGGTTTATAGGCGGCTACCACCTGATGATTCAGACTGGTATCATCCGCAGGAAGATAAAGATCATCAAACTGGCGGGAAAGGGCAAATCGTATATCGTCATCCGTCAGCAGGCCCAATTCGATTGCGAGGTCGCCAAAACGCTTGCCCTGATCGCTTTGCAGCCGCGAGATACGCTCGGCGTTTTCTGCGGACAGACGTCCACTTTCAATAAGGATGGTTCCAATCGCACTGCCACCGCTACCAATGGGCGGGGTCTTTCCATAAACAAGCGGGTCAGCGGAATTCGTGGCCTGATTTCGCTTGAGAGTGGAGAAGCTGGTACTCACTGGTTTCATAGTCATTCCGATTGATATCAGGAGGCCTTAATTCCGAGTACCTGCCTGGACACTTTCTGACGGGAAAGTTTCTTGGGAAATCTGCGCAAAGTCGACGGTGAAACTGCGGATGGGACCATTGCCAGTACTGGCAGATCAATAATCTCGGCGAGATCTTCTACTGAACGCACGCGACGATTGCCGAGTTCAAGTATCAACGCGAGGCCTACTCCAAGTAGCGTGCCAAGAAAAACGGAAATCAGTACGTTGAGAAGAATCCTGGGGCGAGAATGTTCGGTGGGGACTGAGGCGGGATTGAGTGTTGCAATATTCGTCTGGACCGAATGACTCTCAAGCCGGGTTTGAGCAGAACGCAGGCTGACACCTTCAAAGTTGCGTTGAGCAGCTTCGACATCTCGCTGGAGTACGCTAATCTGATCACGCTGCCCGTTCAGCTCAAGTACACGTTTTTTTTGCACCTCCATTGCTTCGAGCAACTCCTTTTCCTTGTGCTTGCCAACTTGGAAGGAAGTCCCGATGCTGTCATGAATGTGTCGTGTCTCACTAGCCAGCTTGCTCCTGAGCGATGCGAGTTCGGATTGGGCACGCTTGGTTTGCGGGTGATTCCTGCCAAGATTGACACTACCTTCCTGTAGCTTGGCCTCGAGACGAGCGATATCCGATTTAATGGTGTTAATCAGTGGGCTTTGTATCACCTCTGTCAGCGTTTCGGGATTGCCTGTGGATTTGCGCTTACTGCTACTGTCGGAAGTCTGTCCTTGCACGATGGTTAGCTGCGTTGAAAGTTCATTGAGTTTCGCGACTTCATAATCAAGGCGTTCATCGGTAGCGACGATACCTGTTTTTTGCTGATAGGCGGAGAGCGCCTGTTGAGCCTTTTCAAGTTTATCGCGAAGTATTTTGATCTGATCTTCAAACCACGTAGCATATTGACGGGCGGGTTCGACCTTTAAATCAAGATTGATGTCGATGTAAGCCTGCGCAAAGGCATTGGCCACAGCCGCAGCAAAACCAGGTTCGCTGCCACTGAAATCAATGTTGATGACATTGCTTTCGCGCGAAGGTTTGACGTCAAGTTTCTGCTTTATCAGAGCGGCCAGCCAGACGGTTAATTCGCCTTCACCGTTGGTAGCTTCCATCCATTGTTCGCGGATAACAGGGCTCTCATCCATGCGAAGCAACTTGACGACGCGCTGAGCTACGCGGTCACTATTAATGATATCTATCTGCGTAGCCATATAGCCAGGGGCCGCGAGGCCGGGTAAAACCACTCCCGCCAGGGGATCAGGCGACTTGACATCAACCACTACGGCGGTGCTGGCAGTATATTGCTTGGGCAACAGCAGGCTGATCACAAGTGTAGCGATCACAATAATCAATAGTGTGAAGACCACTACCTTGTAGCGTGCCCGGAGAATAAGCAGGAATTGCTGGAATGTCATGACTTATTGACTGTCAGAAAATGCTTTCGCGTACATAGATAATATCGTTGGGTTGCACCTCATCGGTCATCTCTGGCGAAATATTCTCGACCTTGCCCTCGTTATTCTTCCGGTGGAGACGCAATCGCCATTCGCTACCGCGCGCGGTGGGGCCGCCGCCTTGAGCCAGTGCCTGCATTACCGTCATGCCACGTTCTATACGATACGGGCCCGGCCGCTGGGCCTCACCATATATATAAAAGACCGGGGCACGGTGCACGTAGATAATATCCCCGCCGGCGAGAAAGATATCTTCGTCCGATGTTTCCTTGAGGTAGAGTGCGGGAATATCTATAACTTTACGGAAGGGCTTGCCATTCCGTATGCCTGTAATGATGGCGTGGTCATCTCCGAGCATCGTCGCTCCCCCCGCCATCGCCAGCATGTCGCTGACTCGACTCAACGTCTCAAGGGGAAAACGCCCTGGCCGATTAACCTGCCCAAGCACACTCACTTGGTTACCGCGCATTTGTAATACGACAATGTTAATTTGCGGCTGCTGAACGAAACCACCGTTTTTGAGTGCGGCGGCAATCTTCTTTTCCGCAGCAGCAATAGAAAGACTGCCCACTTCAACGGCGCCAATCAACGGAAAAGTGATGGAACCATTTTCAGATACACGGGTTTCAGTCGTAAGATCAGGATTCTGAAAAACTTGGATACGCAGCACATCTCCCGGACCGAGTGGATAGTCGAGATTATTCTCCGCAAAAACGTTCGTCGCTAACAGGGTAAAAGCAATTAGTGTTCGAATTAGTAGCTGGGTCATAAATGTCATGCTTTCTTATGCATTCAGTAAATTAACAAGTTTTATTTTAAACCGGCGACACCTTTTTCAACATTGATGTCAACAGCAGACTTCGATGCGACGGGGCCTGCAGCAGGTGCAGCGGCTGGCGCAACGGCTGCCTGAGATGTGGCACTCCCGCCTGCGTCAGCGAATTCGCCCATATAGGTAATTTTGGCTTTGGCCTTGAGCGATTTGATCTCTTGCTTGGCCGCTTCCGCCGTGCGCTGGTTACCGAGAAACTGTTGAATTCGTGGTAGTGCGGCATCTTCGGATATCGGGACCGACTGCGAAGCGGCAAGTCGCATCACCGTAATGGATTGGGGACCTTCCATAAGTAAGCCTTGCCCGACTTTGAGCGGATGTATTTTGGGGAGCAATTCAAGCGGAATCTGCTCGGCTGAACGTGCGGCACTCCCGCCCGCAAATTTTATGTCTTTACCTTTTAACCAGTTGGCAATATCCTCCATTGATTTGCCGCCATTGAGCATCTCACGTAACTCGTCCGCAATTCCGGGTGTTGCGGGAAGCACAATTTCCTGGATATTGTAAATGCGCCGCTCGGCAAAAAGCTGCGGATGCTCAGCGTAGTATTTCTTTGCTTCATCGACAGTTGGCTTGTCCATCGCCGCGGCGACCTGTTCAACGTAGGCACGGGCAAGAATTTCCCGACGTGCATTTTCGATGGACATGAGAACGTCAGGCGAGCGATCGAGTTTTCTCTCAATAGCTTGTTCGACGGCCAGTTCCTGATCCACAAGCCTGTCGAGAACTTCCCGACGCATCTTAGGCGCCATTTCAGGGGTGCTTGCCCCGGCACCCGTGCGGCTAAGTATGTAATTAATCTGGTGTACTGAGATCTCCCCCGAATTGACTTTTGCCGCAATCTGGCTGGCGGGCTTTTCGGCCTCCTTGCTGTTACAGGCGGCAAGCCCAAGCGCAAGTGACACAAATAGTGTTGGGAATATTAATTTTTGACGAATGACTTGCATGTGTACCTTAAATGAAATGATGTTGATGTCCGCAATAATTAAAATTCAAATTATACGCCTGACAATTCTATTAATCGGTTACATGGCCAGGCATCGGACTATCCAGCCAGGCTCGAAAACGTTTAACAAGGTATCTTAGGTTTATAGTGTTACGTGCTCGTGACTGTTGCTTACGGAACATTGGTTGCGATGCCAGTAGGTAATTGGCAAATGCAAGAAGGTACAAGAACATATACCCGAGATACAATAATAACCGTCAATGTAGTCTGTACGCAATATTTGAGAATTTAATAAAGATACTCTGAATACTTTGAGAAAAATTAGATCGGGTTGGTAAGGATTTTTGTTGCAACCAGTCGACTCTATTTAAATTAATAGGATAATTCGCCATTGCGACTATTTTGTAAATCTATCATCCGGGTGTAGCAGTTAGTGTGACTGATAGATCAGTATGGCATACGTCGCAAACTCATTATATAAATAATTGTCACTACGATATACGAATTAAACTATCCAGCAAATGATTACAAAGTACTACTTGAGTTTTGGAAAGGAAAATCAAGTAACGGTCTTAGAAGTTTCCACCAGATCGATCATTGATGGATCTGGCCTAACCGATTATCAAAAATTGAGTCTAGCCGAAATAGTGGCGATAGTATTGTCATACTTGTAGGTTTCGAGATTGGACGAGCGATGATCCCTTTGTAGCGAGGCGCTAACGAAGAGCGAGTTCAATGGTTGCCAGTCCATCGCGATGAGGCCGGTATGCTGCGTGTCGGTGCGGTGATCGCCAGGGATGGGAATGACGGCACCAAGGAAGTCACGGGTTATATAATCGTAGCGAAGACGCAATGTTGTTTTTTCGCTAATCTGCCAGACGGGCATCAGAGAGAGGCGATTAGTTGCTGCATAGCTGCTGGAGAAAGGCTGGAATTGGGTAAGCTGGAAGGTCGCTGCGGTCTGAAAATTGGAGAGAGTACGCGTCCAACTTGCGGTAAGCCGGGTTTTGCTGGTGACATTCCAGTTGAAATCAAAATTACCTACGAAACCAGCGAAATTGCGCTGGGAAAAATGGTCGTGTTTACGATCTAAATGTGCAATCCGTGCATCAATGGAAGTCTTGATAGTAACCGGCCAGATTAATTGGAGTCCATGTTCCGTTTCCTTAAAACCGGTATCGAAGAGACTGGAGGTAATCGGCTGCGGTCGTTTAAAGAAATCCCCGTCACCGATTCTCGTTTTATAGGTAAGCGAGCTGCCGGAGGGGAAGACGTAACGAAGTCCTCCCTCGACGGAAAGAACTTTATTGTCAAAATCCTGCACCGTAAGCTGGCTATTCTCTAGTTTGGCTTCGGAAACGCCGCCGACAACATGTAAAGCGCGGTTGATTTCGAAAATGCCGTCAAAACGCTGATTAGTGTCAGTACGAAGATTGCGGTTAGTCGAGTTGATGAATCCCGTAAGGTTGGCGAAGTTGTTAAGTGACTCTTTGTAATCGCTACTCAATTTACCATGAAGATAAGGAGTAAGTTGCCAATGCCACGCCGCTAAATAATTTTTTCCGATAAAATTCAGAAAATCAAAATTATGGTAGCGATTATCGACAATGCTGCCATTAGCCTCGAAACGCTGCAATCCATAAAATTTGTTCAGACTGAGTGCCGCCGTGGAGGTGATGATTTGATCGGATTTAGTAGGTTGGCCTAAAATAGTAACTGGATCGATAACGGGTGATAAACGAAAAACGTTACTGTCGTACATAATATTTGTACCCACATTCAGATTGAACGTGTCTCTAGCATCAGCCTCGGCATTTCGGGCAAATAGCGGTAGCATTATCAAGATGGCAATTGCCAGCCAACGGCGATAATAATGGGAAAGATTCAGCAGCAACATTTTTTATCGATAGTTTTATCTTTCCAAGCAAGAGTAATACCGCAAAGGGCATCATCCTGGCCGCAACGAAGGTAACGGAGGTGTGGGTCACATACAATAGCCCATAGGAGCTATTGGAGAGAGTCTGAAACTCTCAGTATGCGGCCCGATCCTTGAAGACTACGATGACGGTTTTCAGGATGATGTGCAGGTCGAGCCGCAGCGACCAGTTGCGCAGATAATCGAGATCGTGATCGATGCGCGCCTGCATCTTGTCGAGCGTCCGGGTTTCACCGCGGTAGCCGTTGACTTGGGCCCAGCCGGTGATGCCGGGCTTGACCTTGTGGCGGATCATGTAGCCTTTGATCAGATTGCGGTAGATTTCGTTGTGCGCCACGGCATGCGGCCGGGGCCCGACGATACTCATGCGCCCCTGCAGGACGTTGATGAATTGCGGCAATTCGTCCATCGAGCTCTTGCGCAGAAAAGTACCGATGCGCGTGATGCGGCTATCGCCTTTTTTTGCCTGGTGAATGGTCTCGCCATCTTCGCACACCCGCATCGAGCGGAATTTGTAGACCAGGATTTCTTCTCCATCGAGGCCGTAGCGGCGCTGTTTGAAAATGACGGGACCGGGGGAATCCAGCTTGATGGCCAGGGCGATGATCAGCAGAAGCGGCGAGATCAGCATCAGGATGAGCAGGGAGAGGACGATATCACTGGCCCGCTTGATGATTCCGTTGGAACCGGTGAAAGGCGATTCGCACACGGAGATGACCGGCGTGCCGCAAACGGCTCCGCTGCGGCCCTGGATAAGGTCGGTGATGAACATGTCGGGCACGAAGTAGATGGAGGCGGTGGTGTCTTTCAGTTCGTCGAGCACATGGAGAATGCGCGGCTGCGAGGCCATCGGCAGCGACAGATAGATGTACTGGATGCGGTTTTCCTTGACGAAACCGGGAAGCTCGCGCAGTCTGCCGAGCAACTCGCTGTTTGCGGCCTGGTTGAGCCGGCTCGGGCTGCGATCATCGAAAAACCCGGCCAGTTCAATTTTCGAATAGCGCGTCTCGTGAATACGGCTGGCCAGCGCGGCGCCCTGATCGTTCATGCCGACGATGATGGCGCGCTGCGGCGGCCCTTGCAGCATCAGCAGAAAGGGCGCGCTGGCCCGCAGTGCCAGATGGGCGCCCACCTGGCTCAGCGGCGCCACCCAGAGCCACGTGATCAGCGCCTCGCTGGAGAATTCGGCTATATAGCCGGTGGCAACGCCCAGAAGCAGCAATAGCAAAACCACCCAGAACCAGCTATAAAGAACGTCGAAAATCAATCTCTTGATTGAAAATTGCAGGCGCGAGGTGCCCGGAAAGGTGATCGAAAATACGATCACTGCAAGAATCAGGTAGGGGGGCCGCAATTCTCCTTCAATACCGGCGCTCACCAGCCAGAGTGATAACGCCAGTACCGCAGGGTCGAGAATGGCCTCGACAGCGCTCAGCATGTTGTTGCCAAGCGGTCCCTTGGTATGGGTAGAAACCGTAGAGGCGGAAAATGTCGGATTGGCTTCAGCCATGGCTGAGGCTGCGCTCTATTTTGGATACGGCTTGCATCCGGTTATAAACGTCAAGTTTTTTGAAGATATGCTGCAGGTGGTTTTTTACGGTGAAGGCGCTGATGGAGAGGATGCTGCCGATCTCGGCATTGGTTTTGCCCATCTTGACCCAGTTCATTATTTCGCTTTCACGCTCGCTCAATCCATGGTCTTCGCTTTCCAGAGAATCCGCCAGCAGCACTCCCCCCGCACAAGAGGGATACGACAATGGTGCCACACGGCGCAATGCCGTATCCAGATAAGGCAGCAGAATTTCCATTGCGCTGAGCGTGGAACTGTCGAGCTCATCTTTCGAACTAAAAAATACATAAAGACAATCATGACGCCCGCGCTTGTCGCTGATGCCATGCATCAGGGAAGAATGCATGCCTTGCAAGGCTTGGCCAAAAGAGCATTGCAGACCGCCATCTTCATATAGCGCATCCGGTCGAACGCTCGATGCGCAAGCCATCCTTCCCAGTTCATCCCACCGATTATAGAGTTTCCGCAGTAACGGTAAAAGAACTTCCGGTTCCAGGTGAACAGTTCTAACGCCAGGGAGTGCGGAAACGATGTCGTACCGGATGAAATTCGAGCTGAAATCTCCCCAGGCGGCGAGCATGATCTCGTGAGGCAGATAATGCTGAACTTCTCCCTGTAGCCATCTGAACAGATCAAGATGGCCGCGCACCGCTATCCCTTCCTGAATAATGCGGGCGTAACGTTGAAGATGGTCAGAAGAAAGTGAAGAGAAAAAACCCATATTGTGATGCTCAGTTAGCTGTTTAGTTGTTAGCGGCTTAGGTTTGGGAGGGTGGGCAACTTGATTCTTGGACGCAAAACCGATATTCCTCCACAGGCTGACCTAGCACGAACGCAGAGTATGCAAAAGCCATGACGCTGGTGGGAGCAATGTCACGCTATCATTCCTGCGCGACAATCTCACTGTTTAAAATACCTCATTCCGCCAGAAACGGATCATCATCGTTACCGAAGAAATCTTTGACGAATAATTCTCCAGGCTGCAAGGACGGCTGACATCAAACCCATCTTGCATGGCGAGACCAGCAAGCTACATTTCATATTTCCTCGCTGGATATGTCGGTGCGATAACCCACATAACACCAAAATGAAGAAGGAGCGCCTGTCTTAATAAGACAAGCATAATTCATGCCAGGACTTTAAAATGTTTATAATCACTTAATTATCGGATAATACAAGGGTACAGTTGTCGCCAAACCAAGTGGATTTTTTGCTGTTATGCGACAACTAGCTGTTTATGCTCATATTTTATTGTCGCTAAAGAGCGACAATAAAATATATTAGGAAAATGCTACTGATCAGTTGAATTCGTAGAACGACGGGATGATAAGGGTCACGTTGTGACAGGTCGCCGCTTCATCGGTATGGAATGGAAGCGGATTAACAAAGGTAAGGGTTGATTCCTGGAAGTAAACTGCCTGCTGATACCGTATTGCTGACGAATTCTAAGTGAGGCTACTGAATAGGTGCCAGACAGGTATTGGGCGTAAAAGCATCACCGAGAAGCCGATCAAGTGCGCTTCTTTAAACCTAATCCGATTACTGTGATGGGTAGAGAATTTTTGTATACTCGATTCTCATCTTTTGGGTGAATCCGCCCAACTACCGGATTTAGGATGAGATACTGATTCAGGAAATATCCGATAACCCATATCAGTCCATTGCAAGATAGAATCTGATGGTTACCATAGTATCCATCTTTGGGTTATGGGGTGGCTGATGGGGATCGAACCCACGACAACCGGAATCACAATCCGGGACTCTACCACTGAGCTACAGCCACCATCCGAAAATAATACACAAGCCTGGAATTCAGCCACCATCTGCTAGAAGATAGCCTATGGCGTGCCCGACAGGAATCGAACCTGTAACCCCCAGCTTAGAAGGCTGGTGCTCTATCCGGTTGAGCTACGGGCACCACTCAAATCGGACTTCGCCCCACATTAGCATGAATTGGTCGGGGTGGAGAGATTTGAACTCCCGACATCCTGGTCCCAAACCAGGCGCGCTACCAGGCTACGCTACACCCCGGAAAGGGCGTTACTATACCTTTCCATCCATAAAAGGTCAATTTATGGCCTTCTTCCGCAAGAATTATCATGAACCTGGAATGCAGCCGGAACACGCAGCCTCATGATGATATGTCAAAATGAACCTTGTGGCACGCTAAGCGCTGCACTCTCGGCCCTTCATCTTATTCCGCTCGATCAGGGCATAAGCCGAATGATTGTGAATGGACTCAAAGTTTTCGGATTCCACCACGTAAGCGTCTATGCGCGCGTCTTGATCCAGGACCGCAGCTACATCGCGTACTGTATCCTCGACAAATTTCGGGTTGTCGTAGGCCTTTTCGGTAACGTATTTCTCATCCGTACGTTTCAGCACTCCATATAGTTCGCATGACGCCTGGCCTTCTGCGATTCTTATCAGATCCTCGATCCAGACAAAGCTGTTGACACAAATGGAGATCGACATATGGGAGCGCTGATTGTGCGCGCCGTAAGCGGAAATCTCCTTGGAGCACGGGCACAGGCTGGTCACCGGCACGATGACCTTCATGGTGAACTTGTAGCCTCCTTCTCTGATTTCTCCGATAAAAACCACCTCATAATCCAGCAGGCTTGTTATCCGGGAAACCGGCGCCGTTTTGTTGATGAAATAAGGAAAGGTCATTTCGATACCGCCGGATTCGGCTTCGAGCTTTTCTACCATGGCTCGCAGAATACTCTCAAACGATTCAACGGAAATTTCCCGCTCGTGGCTATTGAGTATCTCCACAAAGCGCGACATATGCGCGCCTTTTATATTATGAGACAACTTTACATACATATTGAATACTGCGACGGTATGCTGTTTGCTGCCATCCTTGTCTGTAATCGTCACCGGGTGACGAACAGCCTTGATACCCACTCTATTGATTGCGATACGTCGGGTATCCAGGACGCTTTGGACATCCGCAATGGGAAAATTCATGTCATTCATGATACCTGTTTTCCAAAAAGGGGCGCCTGCAGACCAGGTAGAATGGCTGAAACAGCGAAGTTAACTACTCGGGAAGTCTTGATCTGACCGATCTGATGATTCCTGCCTTATCCAGTCCGCAGTCAGTCAGCATTTGCGAAGGATCGCCTTGATCTATAAAAATATCCGGCAATCCCAATTGCAGCACTGGAGTGGCAAAGCCCCTGCTTTCAAGCGACTCCAGTACCGCGCTGCCCGCTCCGCCCATCACCGTATTCTCTTCCACCGTCACCAATAATTCGTGATTCTCCGTCAAAGAGGCAATCAGGTCTTCGTCCAATGGTTTGACAAAACGCATATTAACAACGGTCGCATTTAATTCTTCCGCCGCTTCCAGACAGGGTCTAAGCATGCTGCCAAAAGCCAGAAATGCGATTTTTTCTCCGTTACGGCGAATCTCGCCACGTCCCACGGGGAGTGCTTCCATGTGCTTTTGCGGCGCTATGCCGGTTCCCACGCCCCGTGGATATCGTACCGCTGTCGGCGTATTCATTTGAAAGGCGGTATAGAGCATCTGACGGCATTCATTCTCGTCGGCAGGGGTCATCACGGTAATATTCGGGATGCATCGCAAATAGGTTAAATCAAAACTGCCGGCATGAGTAGGACCATCCGCGCCTACCAATCCGGCGCGGTCTATGGCAAATACCACCGGCAGGTTCTGGATCGCGACGTCGTGAATCAACTGATCGTAGGCCCGTTGCAGAAATGTTGAATAAATGGCCACTACCGGCTTCAGGCCATCGCAGGCCAAGCCTGCCGCGAAAGTGACTGCGTGCTGCTCGGCAATACCGACATCAAAATAACGATCGGGATACTCCTCGGAAAATCTCACCAACCCCGAGCCCTCGCGCATCGCTGGTGTAATTCCGATCAAGCGCTCATCCAACGCCGCCATGTCGCACAGCCAATCCCCAAAAATCTGGTAATAGGCAGGCTTACCCGCGGCTTTAGGAACAATGCCCGCCTCCGGATTAAACTTGGCTACACCATGGTAGAGAATCGGATCTTCTTCCGCCGCCTTATAGCCAGCGCCTTTGCGCGTTACTATGTGCAGGAATTGGGGGCCGTTAAGATGCTTTATGTTGTTGAGCGTGGTTACCAATATGTCAAGATCATGACCATCGATGGGACCGATATAATTGAAACCGAATTCTTCAAACAAAGTGCTGGGCGTTACCATGCCTTTCACGTGCTCTTCCGCACGTTTGGCCAGTTCCAGCATCGGTGGCACCACACCCAGCATTTTCTCGCCAGCACGCCGTGCGGTTGCATAAAATTGCCCCGACATGAGTCTGGCCAGATAGTTGTTAAGCGCCCCTACCGGACGCGATATCGACATGTCATTGTCGTTGAGGATCACCAGCAAATTAGTGTTCATGGCGCCAGCATTATTCAACGCCTCGAAAGCCATGCCAGCGCTCATGGCACCATCGCCGATAATAGCCACCGCGCGCCGGTCCTTTCCTTCCCGTTGCGCCGCTACCGCCATACCGAGCGCGGCACTGATGGACGTACTGGAATGTGCCGTACCGAATGCATCGTATTCACTTTCATCACGGCGCGGGAATCCCGCGACGCCGCCTTGCATTCGCAATTTGCTCATGCCTTCACGACGGCCGGTAAGTATCTTGTGAGCGTAGGTCTGGTGGCCAACGTCCCATACCAAACGGTCATGGGGCGTGTTGAAAACATAATGCAATGCGATGGTCAACTCGACCGTGCCAAGGTTCGACGATAGGTGTCCGCCTGTTTTAGCTACTGATTCAACAAGGAACCGGCGCAATTCATCCGCAAGCTGCGGTAGCAACTTGCGTTCCAGCCTTCGCAACTTAGAAGGAACACTGATGGTATCAAGCAATGGATACATTTAAACCCTAAAAAATTGTTGTCTTCTTTACTGTGGCAAACATCAACTTCAAAATTCTCGGTGGATGATGAAATCGGTGAGTTGCCGTAATCGTTCCGCCGTTGCACCAAAAACCTCCAGCGACTGGTATGCGTCGCGCCGCAATTCCTCGGCCAGCTCACGCGCCCGGCTGCTTCCCAGGATACTTACATAGGTAGGTTTGTTGTTTTCGGCATCCTTGCCCGCAGTTTTGCCCAAGGTCGCAGTGGTAGCCTCGGCATCCAGCAAATCGTCGACCACCTGGAAGGCAAGACCAATGCATTTGGCGAAGTGATCAAGACTTGTCAGTTGACTCTCGTTCAAGCTGTTGCCGCAATAGGCACCGAGCATTACCGCGGCCCGAATAAGCGCCCCGGTTTTATGAATATGCATAAATTCCAGTTCCGGCAGACTCAATGTCTTGCCAACACTGGCGAGATCAACCGCCTGTCCACCCGCCATACCCCGCGAGCCCGCTGCCTGTGCCAGCCGCTTGATCATTTCCAGCTGCATTTGAGGGCTATCCGCCAAGCGATACTCAGCCAGCAATTGAAAGGCAAGACTTTGCAAACTGTCTCCTGCCAGCAACGCCGTAGCTTGATCGTATTCTACATGACATGTAGGCTTACCCCGCCTCAGTACATCGTCATCCATGCAAGGCATATCGTCATGTACCAGTGAATAAGCATGTATCAGCTCCACCGCCACCGCCGCGATCGTTACACGCTCTTCATCCGCGTTGTTCAATTCTCCAGCGGCGAATGAAAGCAGCGGGCGCACTCGCTTTCCCCCACCCAGAACGGTATAACGCATGGCGTCATGCAGGCGCTCGGGAGGAATATCTGCGGCGGGAAGTAAGGTCTGCAGGGAAGTTTCTATGCGTACCTGGCGGCTCCTCGCCCAATCCTGGAAATCAGTGATCATCGATACCAGGCGAGGAGAAATTTTTCAGCGTATCAGCCTCAAGGAGACGCACCTGTTGTTGCGCATCCTGTAACTTGGACTGACAATATTGCAGCAACTCCGCACCACGCTTGTGGGCTGAGAGCGATGCTTCGAGCGGCATTTTCCCCGCCTCCATTTCGACCACAATATTTTCCAATTCCGTCAATGCCATTTCAAAACTTTCTGGCCGCGAAAATTTGACGGGTTTAGCAGGCTTTGTCATGATAAGCACAGTGTCACAGAATAGATACATCGCTGGGAATTTGTAAAAATAACGCAATAAGCAGGGTCAGGTCAATTAAATACATGAAACTTTCTTCAACAGCATCTTTTAGTCGAGATTATAGGCGTTTTAGAAAAGATATCACGCTCTTCCGGCTTGACTAATTGCGTTTTTCCGGCAAATGCCGGGTTTTTCGCATGGCAATCATCTTTTTTTGAACCCCTTGAGGAGGAAAAGTACCCGATATGTCCAATCTTGTTGACGTTTCCCAACTGACGCAAACAACCACGCCGCTGCCTACCGACTGGTATGTCGATCCCGGTATCCTTGATTTGGAAAAACGCCTTCTATTCGATCAAGGGGCAGGCTACGTCGGCCACGAAATTATGTTGCCGAACGTCGGGGACTACCATGTGCTGGAGTGGATGAATAGCGCCAAGGTGCTGGTACGCAACAAGGATGGCATTGAGCTATTGTCAAATGTCTGCCGTCATCGGCAATCTCTTTTGCTCAAGGGCCGCGGCAATACCAGAAATATTGTTTGTCCCGTGCATCGCTGGACTTATGATATGAAGGGTACGCTGCTGGGCGCCCCTCAATTTTCCGAAAATCCTTGCCTTAATCTGAGCAACACGCCATTACAGAGCTGGAATGGCCTGCTGTTTACGGGAAAACGAGATGTAACACGCGACATGGCTCATCTGGGCGTCCTGAAGAATTTCAATTTTTCCGGCCATGTGCTGGAGCGGGTACAGATAGAAGAATATGCCTGCAATTGGAAGACTTTTATCGAGGTGTATCTGGAAGACTATCATGTCGAATCATACCATCCCGGCTTGAGCAATTTCGTGAATACCACCGAGTTGAAATGGGAATTCGGCGAGTGGTATAACGTGCAGACGGTAGGGATAAATCGTGGACTCGCCCACGCCGGCACGCCGGTTTACGCCAAATGGCAGGAACAATTGTTGCTCCAGACCGGGGGAGAGACGCCGGCCTACGGCGCCATCTGGATGCTCTACTATCCTAATATCATGCTGGAATGGTATCCTCATGTATTGGTAATCAGCACATTGTTGCCGACGGGAGCAGAGCGTTGCACAAACGTGATCGAATTCTATTATCCTGAAGACATTGCCTTGTTCGAACGCGAGTTTATTGAGGCTGAGCAAGCCGCCTATCACGAAACCGCCGTCGAGGATGACGAAATCTGCAAGCTGTTAACCGCCGGGCGTCGCGCGCTATATGAGCAGGGCATTAATGAAATCGGGCCATATCAATCGCCAATGGAAGATGGCATGGCACACTTTCATGAATTTCTGCGACGGGAAATCGGATCACACATTTGATCCCGGCGCATTGAACTTACCTATAATGAGTGACTTAGCCCATGATTACGATTGAAGAAAGTGATAATCTTATAAACGTTGCCGTTTTCGGTGAATTCACCCTGGCAGATTATAAGGAATTCGAAGAGCAGGTGATCTACAAATCCCGATCCGAAAACCGGGTGAACCTTCTGCTAGACTGGCGCGACATGCTCAGCTACACCGTGGATGTCGCATGGGAAGATATCAAGTTCATCCGGGAGCACGGCAGCGAATTCAACCGGATTGCAATTATCACCAATAATCAATGGCAGGCATGGGGCGCCTGGGTATCCAATCTTTTCATTGATGCCAGCATCAGAGTATTTAGCGATTACGCCGACGCGAGGGCATGGGTAGTCGCTTAGTATTGCTTGCCTTCATGCTTACTTAACGAACGAAAGGTATAGCCAAGAACGAAAGGCGGACAGACTCCCCATATCTTTTCAATCCGAATTCCGGCTCATCAAAAAGCGGGCAATCGCCACGACCTGCACAGCCCTTTCGCAGGCATCCAAAAATGATTACACTGCAAGCCCTTTATCTGCACAATTTTGTTAATAGCTGACTGATCAAAATACACAGAAGATTTTGTTGCAAAAAAACGACACATTTCCCTCTCATTCTCCAAAATCTCTTTATATTGATCCCCAACTCGTCCAAAATGGAACCTGTTATTCTTGTAAGCGGCAGGTGGGGGCTCATAAATATTTCGATGGTATTTCATATGCCGGGAAAATTGATGCTTTACCTGATTTTGGAGAACTATATGAATAGTGATTCAATATCGCCTTGACAGAGAAATTCGCCATAAGCTCGGAAGTTAATTTAATTAACACCTATGATTGCATTAGTCATTACTTGTTATCACAGTGATTATTCTCGGTATTGAAGATTGAAATTCAAATCAAGCGGTGAATAGATTAACAACCAGAACCAGTGCGTATCCAACCAGACAACCAGAATCCTTTACATTATAAAAAAATGACCAGTCCCATTAATTTGGAGGGGAAGACCTTGAGTTCAACAATAGCGAAGTTGAACGCTCCGCTAACGCAAGCGTTTAATCCTCAATCGTCAAGCGAGTCGCCGATAGCAAACACTCCAACACCGACTTCCAGCAGCCAATCTCAGAGATTAGCTGACTTTGAGACATTGACGGCTGCCTTGGAATACGCGGCGGACGGAAATGCTGGATATAACTTCTACGATGCCAAGGGCAATTTACGTTCGGTCCTTTCCTATCAGGCGTTAAGGCAAAATGCCCATGTCTTGGCCCGGCGTTTAGCGGGTCTTGGCCTGGTTCATGGTGATCGCGTAGCACTTATTGCCGATACCACTCCCGAATTTGTCGAATTATTTTATGCGTGCCGCTACGCGGGATTGATTCCTTTTGCAATGCCGGTTCCGGTGAATCTTGGTAGCCACGCAGTGTATGTTCAGCAGCTCCGGGGGATGCTTGATAGTGGTCAAGCAAGTGCGGCACTGGCCAATGTAGACTATATAGGCTTTCTCAAAGAAGCTGCCGAAGGATCTCAAGGGTTGAGATGGGTTGGCACACCCGAGCAGTTGGGAGAACTCCCGGCTCTGGAGACATCGCTGAAAGCAAATCATCCTGACGAAGTCGCTTATCTTCAATTTACCTCGGGCAGTACGCGTACCCCTCGCGGAGTAATCATTACCGAACGGGCATTAATGAGCAATCTGCAAGGGATTGTTCGTAATGGCCTGGAGATACGGCCCGGTGATCGCTGTGCGTCATGGTTGCCCTTTTATCATGATATGGGGCTGGTAGGGATGGTAATGGCGCCGATGGTGGCGCAAGTTTCGGTCGACTATCTGGCTACCCGTGATTTTGCAATCCGGCCTCTGCAATGGTTGCGTCTGATTAGTCGAAATCGTGCTACCGTCGCGTTTAGCCAGCCATTTGGCCTCAAGCTCTGCACCCTGCGAGTTCGTGATTCCGATTTGGAGGATCTCGATCTTAGCAGCTGGCGTGCGGCGGGTGTCGGTGCTGAAATGATACGGCCGGACACCTTAAGAAATTTTGCTGAAAAATTTGCCCCGGCGGGTTTTGACGCACGCGCCTTTCTGCCCTGCTATGGACTGGCCGAATCGACGCTTGCTGTTACCTTCTCCCAGGTTGGCCGTGGCTTCCAAAGCTTGCGGGTTGATGCCGGCACGCTGGTGGATAAAAAGATGGCGGTGCGCTTGCAAGCGGAAGGCAGAAAATATAGCGAATTTGTAAATTGCGGCCGCGCCTTGCCCGGGCATACCGTCAAGGTTGTCGACGATGCCGGGTTGACTCTGTCTGATATGAGAGTAGGCAGCGTATTGGTATATGGTAGTAGTATTATGACGGGCTACTTCAATAATCCGGAAGACACCCAAAAAACTCTCCGTCCTGGTAACTGGTTGGATACCGGCGACCTTGGCTTCCTTTTTGAGGGAGACCTGTATGTTACCGGGCGCCGTACGGATGTCATTATTGTCAATGGACGTAATATCCGTGCCCAGGATATCGAAGAGCTTGCCGAACAGCAGCCGGAGGTGAGGGCCCGTGAAGCATCCGCCTTTGGTATAACGGATGCCAATGATGTTACGACGATCGTATTGGTTATAGAGTGCCGCTTGACCTCCATAACGGATCGGCAGTCTCTTACCAGCCGGTTGCAACGGCTGGTGTATATGGCATTTGGTGTTAATTGTCTGGTTGAACTGGTTTCGCCACACACCTTGCCCCGTACCTCATCCGGCAAACTGTCGCGTTTTGCGGCACGCCAAGGTTTCATACAGCGGACAAATCTGACAGACCAGTTATCTGCCGCCGAGTCCGGGGACAAATAACCGGCATATGTCGGGCTCATGGGTGGCGGTGACCGGGGCCACCGGCTTTATTGGTAGCGTACTTTTACAATCCCTGATTAAAGAGGGATGGAAAATTAAGGCATTGGCCCGCCGTCCTCGTGCCAATGATGAGTTTACGCAATGGATTGAAGGTGACTTAGACAACCTGGATGCATTGCAGAGTCTCGTTGAAAATGTATCTGCTGTCGTACATTGCGCAGGCCGGGTTCGAGGCAGCTCCCTTGATGATTTCATCGCTACCAATGTCGCGGGCACGAGCAATCTTGTGCGAGCTTCAATACAGCAGGCGTCTCCGCCTCGCTTTCTGCTCATCTCTTCTCTGGCTGCCAGACAGCCGGAACTTTCGTGGTATGCAACCAGTAAGCGCATGGCTGAGCAGTTAGTGATTGACCACTCTCATGTTATGCCGTGCGCGGTTTTCCGTCCCACTGCGGTTTATGGCCCGGGTGACAAGGAAATGAGCCCACTCTTCAGGGTCACACAACGTGGCATATTACCTATGGTTGGGCAAGCTGCAATGCGCTTTGGTTTATTGCATGTCAATGATTTGGTAGCCGCCATTCTCTGCTGGCTCTCGACCGAGGCCCCCGTGAACGGTATCTATGAACTTGATGACGGGCTACCGGGGGGCTATGACAGTCAAACTGTGGCCGCCATTGCGCAAGATGTTTGGAAACGGCCGGTACGTTGCCTCTTTTTGCCGGCACCCCTTGTTTCGCTGGTTGCTAACATTAACTTGTGGTCGGCACGGCTGCTGCGTTACTCGCCGATGTTGACCCCCGGAAAAGTTAGAGAGCTACGACATCCGGACTGGGTCTGCGATATTACGCCTCTAACCCAGGCGCTTCCGAATTGGCGGCCTCGCATACGCTTGCGTGATGCCCTGCCTCAGGCAATATGATCCCTATAACAATCAAATCGATTCAGAATTGAGCCATGTCTAACGATTACAGTGATATCCTTCAGAAACTTTGTCATCATCTTAGGCAATTTACCGGTCCTGATGTGGAGATTACGCCGCAGACTGATCTCATTAATCAACTCGCCATTGATTCCGTCAAATTATTGAACTTGATTATGGAAATCGAGGATGAGTTTGATATTTCCGTGCCGATAAATGCTCTCGCAGATGTTCAGACGGTTCATGAGCTTGCAAATTTGATTCACCAGATAGAGTCGGCTAAAAAATAATGGGTTTGCTGGATAAACTGGATGCCGTTGCCGCAGCGAGAAAAGCCTTGCTACCCGAGGGTGTTGATGTTTTTGGCATACCCATCGGACAGATTTATTCTGCGACAGAGGCAAAGATTGGTGATCGTCGTATACTTTTCCTGGGTACGAACAACTATCTCGGACTGACCTTCGCGCCGGAATGTCTGCGAGCGGCGCATGAAGCACTTGAAAGTGAAGGCACCGGCACCACGGGATCGCGCATGGCCAGCGGTAGTTATGGCGGACATCGCGCCCTTGAGCGGGAGTTCGCGGATTTTTATAACTGCCTGTCGTGCATTGTTTTTACGACGGGTTATCAGGCAAATCTCGCTACAATCTCCGGCCTGGCGGGGGCTGGTGACGTTGTGCTCATTGATGGCGACTCTCATGCAAGCATCTATGATGGATGCCGCTTGAGTGGCGCCGAGATAATCAGGTTCCGTCACAATGATATAACGGATCTGGATAAGCGTCTCCGCCGCCTGGGAGAGCGCTCGCGCTCGACGCTGATCATTGTTGAGGGTATTTACAGCATGCTGGGCGATCGCGCACCGCTTGCGGACATTGTCAAATTAAAAGATGCTTACCAGAGCACCCTTCTGCTTGACGAGGCTCATTCTCTCGGGGTTCTGGGCCGGACGGGCCAAGGTTTGGTGGAAGAAACGGGGCTCATTGGCGGAGTCGATTTCATCACAGGCACCTTCAGCAAAAGTCTCGGTGGTATAGGGGGCTACTGCGTAAGCAACCATCCCCAACTCGATCAACTACGCTATGTCAGCCGGCCGTATATATTTACGGCATCACCCTCGCCAGCCACCATTGCATCGACGCGGGCGGCGCTCAAATTACTGCATGACGGTACTGGATTGCGTGAGCAACTTTGGAAGAATGCACGCCAGCTTTATTCAAGACTTCAGGAACTCGGCTATCAGCTTGGTCCGGAGCCCAGCCCCATCATTGCAACCATACTTGATACGCCACAGCAGGCGCTGGCTTTATGGAATGGCTTGCTTGAACACGGCATCTATGTCAACCTGATGCTGCCACCCGCGGCACCGGATGGTAAATCGCTGGTACGTTGCAGCGTAAGCGCAGCCCATACCAGTGACCAAATGGATTATGCCGGTCAGGCTTTTGCCGAGCTGCGTGGAACGATTTTCCAATAAACATTCCTGCTGCCCGGTTATTTCGTACGACAACGTGCAAAGAACTCAACCTTGTGTTCCAATCCCACAATGGTTCCTATCGCGCTGTATCAACAGTAAATCCAAAGAATAAAATAATTATCATGAAACGGCATGCGTACTCTCCTTACCTATAGCATGGTTTTTCCTCGGCGCAGCGCATACGTGCTACTGGCACTGTTGGCTGCGGGGATTGCCGAGGGGCTCAGCCTGACCGCTCTTCTCCCTTTAATTTCGATTGCGATAGGCGGGACAGGAGACTCGGATATTGGACGAGTCATCGTGGGTACCCTGCAGGGCATTGGAATTACACCCACAATAGGCGTCATGCTGTTGATTATCGTCGGTGGCATGCTTGTCAAAAGCTTGATATTACTGTTAGCCAACAGGCAGGTTGGCTATACCGTGGCGCATGTCGCAACCACGCTGCGCCTGGATTTCATCAAGGCGCTGCTTGCCAGCCGCTGGCAGTATTATTTGCGCCAGCCCATAGGTTCGCTTGCCAATTCGGTCGCCACAGAAGCATATCGGGCAGCGAATGGTTTTGAGCATAGTGCCAATGTTCTCGCTCTGTCGATGCAAGTGCTGGTTTATTCAGTTGTGGCCTTATTTATTTCATGGCAGGCAACCCTTACCTCCCTTCTCATCGGCATGATTCTGCTCCTGGCGCTGCACCGCCTGGTGCGCGCCACGCGCAGAGCCGGCTCTAAGCAGACGCATTTGATACGCCATCTATTGACTTATCTTTCCGATATACTCAACTCGGTAAAATCATTAAAAGCTATGGGGCGAGACAATGTAGCCGATGCCATTCTTCGTGACCAGACCCAGCAACTGGAGAAAGCTACGCGCCGGGAAGTCATGAGCAGGGAAGCTTTATTAGCCTTGCAGGAGCCCATACTTGCCGCCTTGACGGCGAGTGGTTTATATCTGGCACTTGTAATTTGGGAACTTTCATTACCTGAGGTAATGGTGATGGCCTTCCTGCTGACCCGCATCCTTGGCTTGCTCAATAAAACACAAAGGCGTTTTCAGCAACTGACCGCGCAGGAAAGCGCTTATTGGGCAATGCGAGCAGCGACCGAAGAAGCGCAGGCCGCGGCTGAAAGAACTACCGGGACCCTCCAGCCCACGCTGCAACAGGGGATCAGCCTTAAGCATGTAAGCTTCGATTATGGGACGAAGTCGATATTTCGTGATCTCAACATCGAGATATCCGTGAAATCGTTTACTACTATTACGGGAACGTCGGGAGTTGGCAAAAGTACGTTGCTCGATCTTCTCTGCGGGCTGGCAGAACCCAAGTCTGGGGAAATCCTGATTGACGGCGTATCGCTGCATGACATTAACTTGCGTCTATGGCGGTACATGATAGGTTACGTATCTCAGGAAACCATTCTTCTCCATGACACTATTCTGACCAATATTCTTGTCGGTGCGCCCGATCTCGCTTATGCCGATGCGGAACGGGCACTGCACCAGGCAGGTGCCTGGGATTTCGTCAGTGCTCTTCCAGAAGGCTTGCATACTGTGGTGGGTGAACGTGGGGGACTTCTGTCAGGTGGACAACGTCAGCGCATCGCAATTGCCAGAGCGCTCGCCCATCAACCACTTTTCCTGCTCCTGGATGAGCCAACCAGCGCTCTCGATCCAGATAGCGAACAGATAATTTGTGAAACACTGCAAAGGTTGGCGCAGAATTTTACTATTATTGCCGTATCTCATCAGCCCGCGGTGGTCAACGCTGCCGACACCGTTTATGCGCTCTCAAAAGGTAAAGCAGAGCGAATACAACGGTCGCCTGGCAGCGATAGTCATTCAGAATCGCTGGGGATCTTGAATGTTGCTGCTGATAACACTTAGTACACTCACTAGAGACGCGCCCCTGCCAGAGCCAGAGTGAGCCATCAATGGAATTCCGGCCACCATCACCATCATCTTTTACAACCGTTTCCTATCCTGAATCCGGCGATTGGGTGAGATAAAACTATGTGATTCTGGGGATGCGAGACAAGGCGCGATGAAAATAGAATGAGCGGTCGACTGCCGGATTCAGGATGGTTGGCTTAAGAAACCATACATTCATTCAGGACTGGTACGTCCAACCCCGATTGACAACGATAAGGAATGCTGCTGGCAAAGCTTGCTGGCCAGCAGGTCCAAACACACTACACGGTTTTGCGACCAGAGACGAGGTAGTTAGTGTCAGGATGCTTTCGCACTCGTCCGGCGGCGCAGCCAAAAGAAGGCCCCGACACCCCCAACGCCCAGCAATAACGCGATCTCCGTCATGCCAAAACCTCCGCCATGACTGCCGTGGCCTCCGCCGCCACCCACATGTACCGGAATGCGCACCGCCGTAGTCATCTTGCCAGCTTTCTCAGTCTCCAGCAGCACCGCATATTGGCCAAGTTCCTCCAAATTGACGGTAAATGCGATACTTCCAGATGGGTATTGCTTGGCTGGTACGGACAGAATCTCATGTCCCCCTTCTCCATGTCCTTCCATCACCAGACGTACTGCGATGGGGATCTCACGAGACTCGGCATCGGTCAAATCCACCGAGAAATACAATTCGCCGGTTTCCGGGACATGATCGCAATACGCATGAGTGGGTGGAAGATCGCCCTTCGGTTTCTCATAGGCACTGAAGGCCACGGGGAAAGCGCCCGATTTGATGGCACAGTCTCCTGAATGATGGCCTTCATGAGCGAGCATCAGTTGCGCATGAACCGGCACCGCTGCCAGTGCCACCAACATGGTGCATGCCAACCCTACAGCCCGCTCAAACATTCTATTCATAATATCTCCGGTTCAAATCCGCAAATTAATCGTACGTCCAGCATTTTTAGGTGAACAATATAATCGCGGATTGTATACCAAACTCGCTGCGAATAGGAAGCAGTGTATGGCCGGAAATCCGCAAACAGCCGAGCTTCGCGAAAGTTTGGCAACCCGGACACGGGCATGTCACCCACACTTTCCAGCTCATTCGCTTCAAGTATCCTGTCAGGATAAAGGCCCCGCTCAGATGGCCATGCCGATATGATTTTGCCGTCTCTCTCACTAACACTATTACACGCCAGACAGGCTGCCGGCGTTTCGTGGCGTCGGCGTCCCACCCGATCTTGTTTTACTGCTACCAGAAAACTATAAAAATTCTGATTCCTCCGGAACCCCATTAATGCGCGCTAATGAGCTCTATAAATTCGGCGCCCATATTCATTTTTTTGAAATCGTAGTGATATGTGAGGGAATATTACCCCATGGAAAACGCGCTTTGAGAGTCAATGCAGCATGGACAGGTATATGTTAAAGCTGTATAGTTGCCGAGCCTTCGCTCTTTAGGGCATCTCTAAGAATTCGAAACTTGCCGCAATGGGTTGTTGCTCCTCGGTTGTCAAATGAGAATATTTCCTGCCTGCCGGACAGGTGCGGCAAGATGTTGTGTGCGCCGCATACGGGCACTTGTGGCCAGCGGTGGAGAGTCTGCCGGGACATTGAGTTTTTAGAGATGCTCTTCAGAAAAGGATGGGATGTTAGCCATTGAATGCCGGGCGGAAAGAAATGGCGCATGCATATGCGCGGTAAATAAACATTTATGGAGGGAAACATGAACAAAGTTGTTCAAGGGGCAGTCGGGTTCGGATTGCTGTGTATGAGTGCGGGTGCCGCCATGGCGGCGACGGACATTTCCAAGTTGCCGGTGGTCACCCAGGAATTGGTGGCGCCGCCTTTTTTGCCCAAGCATGACCAGGTGGCCAAAGGGGGTCCCAAGGTCGTCAAGGTGCGCATGGAGACCATAGAGAAACTGGTGCAGGTTGCACCGGATGGCACCAAGATGTGGGCACTGACTTTCAACGGCACCGTTCCGGGTCCGCTGATCGTCGTGCATGAGGGCGACTATGTCGAGCTGACACTGGTCAACCCCAAGACCAGCACCATGGCGCACAATGTTGACTTTCATGCGTCCACCGGTGCGCTGGGTAGCGCCGGCCTGACGCTGGTGGCACCGGGCGAAGATGTGGTCGTGCGCTGGAAGGCGACCAAGGCAGGCGTATTTGTCTACCATTGCGCCCCGGGCGGAACCATGATCCCGTTCCACGTCATTTCGGGCATGAACGGCGCCATCATGGTATTGCCGCGCGATGGCCTGAAGGACAACAAAGGCAAATCGGTGCGCTATGACCGTGCCTACTACATAGGCGAACAGGATCTGTACCTGCCTAAGGACAAGGACGGAAAGTACAAAGTGTATTCCCAGCCTGCCGAAGGCATGGCTGAGATGCTCGAAGTTGGCAAAGGGCTGATTCCGACCCATGTCGTCTTCAATGGCGCGGTCGGTGCGCTGACGGGCGACAATGCGCTCAAGGCCAAAGTCGGAGAGAAGGTACTGTTCATTCACTCGCAAGCCAATCGTGATTCCCGCCCGCACTTGATCGGCGGCCATGGCGATCTGGTATGGCAGGGTGGCAAGTTCAGCGATCCTCCCATGACCAATCAGGAAACCTGGTTCGTCCCAGGGGGCGGTACCGGAGTGGCCTTGTATGAATTCAAGCAACCCGGCCTCTATGTCTACCTCAGCCATAACCTGCTGGAAGCCGTATTGCTGGGTGCCGCAGCACACATGAATGTCGAGGGCAAATGGGACGACGATCTCATGATCCAGCTCAAGAAACCGAATGAGAATTCAACCCCGGCGATGGATCACTAACAAGAATCCATTAACAGCCTTTCCGGCGCGGCTTCAACGTTACGTTGAAGCCGCGTTTTTTTGTACGGGATACTGATCTGGAATATGAAATAAAATGAAGCTGGCCGATAAGCCGGGTTCTGTCATGGACAATCATTCCTCTAGACGCACGGTTGCCCGTACGTTCAAGCAACCTACCCGCAGGCTCAGCGAGCAGCATCATCGCCTGCCTATTTGGTCTTGCTCCGGATGGAGGTTACCGCGTTTCACCGTAACTTAATACGCTCGTCTCTGTGGCCCTGTTCCTCACCTCACGGCGGCCGGCCATTAACCGGCATCCTGCTCTATGGAGCCCGGACTTTCCTCCCCCTGTCTTTCATGACTGAAAGCAGGCAGCGATTGTCTAGCCAGCTTCGGTTAGGATAGTATCACCAAACCGGAAGTATGAGACAAGCTTCCCTCAAGCTTTCCTTGCGAACTTATTTTTGTGTACTGTCTTTGTGAAAGCATCGTGTTTCGAGAGCGAAAGCCCTTCGATTCCAAAATATTCGAGTTATGATTCCAGATCCCAAAAACCGGTAACCCATAATTCCAAATCCGGCAGTTGTTACTCATTTATTAGGCTGATGCTATGATTGTTAAGGATGCTTTGTGCTATTTAGCCCTCATTTTCTGGGTGAGCCCGCCCAACCACTGGATTTAGGATATGAATCGTTGCGTACTACTCATTTCCACGCTGCTCCTCATTTTATCCGGATGCGCGGCACTCCGTCTGCATGAACCGCTTCGCGTCTCCGTAGCCGGAATCGAACCATTGGAGGGAAGGGGTATGGAAGCACGTTTCGCGGTACATCTCAGGATTCAGAATCATGATGGCACGCCCCTTGACTATGATGGCATCGGACTCGATCTCGATTTGCGTGGGATGAGCTTCGCGAGTGGAGTAAGCGATCAGCAGGGCACGATACCCCGCTTTGGGGAAACGGTAATCACGGTGCCGGTAACAGTTCCTGGGACGGCTATGATTCGTCATGCCTTCGGGTTCGCCACCGGCGATCGTACCAAGGCCGATTACCGGCTGCGTGGGCACCTTGGCGGACAGGGATTTTCCATCGGGCGGTACTTCGACTCAAAAGGAGAAATTACGCTGCCAGCCATGCCGCCGGAGCAGGTACACTAACGTTAATCATCCTGGCAACGCACGGAACAGCGCCTTTCCCGGGAGGGTGTGACCCCGCCGCGGATGCCGGTGCCATGAAATGTGATCGGGCATTCCCTTTGCCTGATCCCCGCTTCGCCGAGACCCCGCGTGCGAGGGGCCCCTCGTGAGGCTCTGGGACATCCCATTCCAAAGCATTGCAATGCAACCATGCGCTACGAAAGCCGTGAAACCCAGCCCATAACGGACCTCGTCAGGAAGACAAGAATCAGATTTCGAAACAATCTCTGTGGGTGATGGCTCGTTAGATTAACGAATGAGTGAGTCAAACTGCCGGACTCAAGATCATTCGCCGGAATCAAAAAAGTTTGCCCGGACGCTGCGTGAAACGACCCTGATACCGAAACCTGCCTATAGCCTCTCCTGGATCAGGAAGCCCCGTATTGTGCACGGTAGCTTTCTATCGCACGAAGATTGTGCCCCAGATTCCTGTTCCGCAGATAATTTGCAATGTCGTCCAGATTAACGATGCTGGCGACCTGAATTCCATATGCATGATGAACCTCCTGCGTAGCAGAAAATTCTCCATTACCGCGCTCCATCCGGTCAAGCGCGATGATAACCCCACAAGGCATGGCGCCGGAAGCACAGATATGGCTGACAGACTCACGCACTGAAACACCAGCGGAAATGACGTCATCCACAATCAGCACACGCCCGGCAAGGGGGGCGCCAACGAGGTTTCCCCCTTCGCCATGGTCTTTCACTTCCTTACGATTGAAACAGAAAGGGTAGTTATGCCCGCTCTCCGCCAGCGCAATGACGATAGCGCTAACCAGCGGAATGCCCTTGTAGGCGGGACCAAATAGCATGTCAAACGGAAGCTGGGCACCGAGAATGGCTTTGGCGTAAAATTGCCCCAGTTTCCTGAGAGAGTCGCCGTCGTTGAACAACCCGGCATTAAAAAAATATGGCGACATTCTCCCTGCCTTGGTTTTAAATTCGCCGAAGCACAATACATTGCGGCTAACGGCAAACTCAATGAATTCCTGACGAAAATCGGGCATCGCTATATGACAAACTGGAAAAATAGACGTGAGAATTATAACGCTTAACCTGAATGGCGTGCGCTCCGCCGCAAACAAGGGGTTCTTTCGGTGGCTGCCAACACAGCAGGCGGATATCGTATGCGTGCAGGAACTGAAAGCTCATGTTGTCGACATAACCGGAGAAATGGCCTCTCCTGATGGCTACCACGGTTATTTCCACTGCGCTGAAAAGAAAGGATACAGCGGGGTGGGTATTTACAGCCGGCACAAGCCCGACAATATTATTGAGGGCCTTGGCATTGCGGAAATTGATGCGGAGGGACGCTTTCTTCGCGCTGACTTTGGCCCATTGACTGTGATATCGATCTATTTTCCTTCCGGCTCCAGTGGCGAACACCGGCAAGCTGCCAAATTCTTTTTCCTTGAGCGATTTCTCCCCATGCTCAAAGAACTCGCGGGCTGCGGCAGGGAGATCATATTATGCGGCGACTGGAATATTGCCCACAAGGAAATCGATCTGAGGAACTGGCGCTCCAATCAGAAAAACTCCGGCTTCCTGCCCGAAGAGCGCACCTGGCTGAGCGGGGTTTTCGATGAGCTCGAATTCGTCGATGTATTCCGGCGAATTAACGCTGAGCCTGAGCAATACACGTGGTGGTCCAATCGCGGGCAGGCGTGGGCCAAAAATGTGGGCTGGCGCATTGACTATCAGATCGCCACGCCAGAGATCGCGGCCAAAGCGACTGAAGTTTCGATTTACAAAGCGGAGCGTTTCTCTGATCATTCCCCGCTTACCATCGACTATGACTACAACATATGATTCCACATCCAATGGCTGATCGCTCATCTTGCGGTATCACCAGCTCGCCCGAATGCTGGATCTAGGATAATGTCCACTGCCTTATCCGGCTGGCTGCATGCTTTTCGCATTTACGCCCATCCACGGGTATTGGGGATGCTGTCACTGGGTTTTTCTGCCGGGTTGCCGCTGTTGTTGGTACTGGGCACCCTGTCGTTCTGGTTACGGGAAGCAGGTATCGACCGCTCCACTATCGGCCACCTGAGCTGGATCGGCCTGGCTTATGGTTTTAAATGGCTGTGGTCACCGTTGGTGGACCGTTTGTCATTGCCGTTATTAACCCGCCTTCTAGGCCGGCGGCGTGCCTGGCTGTTGCTGTCGCAAATCGTTATAACCATCGCACTGGCTGGTATGGCGAGTACCGACCCGATCGAGAACTTGACGTATATGGTTTTCTTTGCACTTGCTGTAGCTTTCGCTTCCGCCACCCAGGATATCGCGCTGGATGCTTATCGAATCGAAGCCGTAGCGCCGAGACTCCAGGGCGCCATGGCCGCCACCTATCAGGCGGGTTATCGCGTGGCCATGATCCTGGCTTCCGCTGGCGTATTGTGGATAGCGGCAGCGGTAGATCCTTCGGAAGCCACCTACGACTATGCGCCTTGGCGCACTGCCTATCTGGTGATGGCTGTATGCATGGGTGTGGGTATTATCACCACGCTTATCATCCGCGAGCCGGAAGTTCCTGTTACGCGTCTTATCGAAGAAAATGAGAACCACGCCCGAGGGATCATTGCACACTGGAATCTGAATGCACGACTCGCGCAAATACTCGCCTGGCTGTATGGAGCAATGATTGCACCCTTCCGGGATTTTATTGTGCGCCATGGCCGGCAGGCGTTGGTGATTCTGGCATTGATCGCGCTCTATCGCATCTCGGATGTCGTGATGGGTGTAATGAGCAATCCTTTTTATGTGGATATGGGCTACACCAAGGATGAGGTGGCAACGATATCCAAGGTTTATGGAGTTATCATGACGATTGCGGGCGCGGCCATCGGCGGGGTACTCACGGCAAAAATCGGCGTCATGCGTACATTGTTTCTGGGAGCAGTATTATCAGCAGCAACCAATTTGCTGTTTGTCTGGCTGAGCGGACGCGGGCACGACGTAACCGGGCTTATATTCACCATCTCCGCCGATAACCTGTCTGGCGGCATCGCCTCTTCCGCTTTTATAGCCTATCTTTCCGGCCTGACTAATTCCGCCTACTCCGCCACGCAGTATGCGCTGTTCAGTTCGGTAATGCTGTTATTGCCAAAATTCATCGCTGGATTCAGTGGTGAATTCGTCGACGCTTACGGTTACGCCAGTTTTTTTACCGGTACGGCGTTGCTTGGCCTTCCGGTATTGGTATTAGTCTGGCTGGCGGGGCAGGCAAGATTTAAGACAATGGATTCCCCGCCGCATATCAAGTGATGATTATTTTTGTTGTTCAAATCGATAAAATGCCAATGTTCCCAGTAAATTGGGCAGAAATGTAATTTGATGATCCCCACTCATTACCCTGCGCTCGAGAATACGTGCGCCGTGCTGGCTGCAGAATTCTTCAAAATCACCGAGTGTACAATTGTGAATGTTAGGCGTATCGAACCACTGATAGGGTAGCGTTTCCGAAATAGGCATGTGGCCGGACATAACCTGTAGCCGGTTTTTCCAGTAACCAAAATTGGGGAACGATACGATCCCCTCTTTGCTTACCCGCAGCATTTCCTTAATGATTCCCTCGGTGTGTTTTACCGCCTGCAACGTTTGCGAGAGAACCACGTAATCGAACGATCCTGATTCGAAACTTAGCAATCCCGATTCCAGATCACTCTGGATTACATTGACCCCGTTATTGAAACAAGCCAGGACATTGTCGTCGTCTATTTCCACGCCATAGCCACGAATATTGCGCATATCGCGCAAGAAACATAGCAGGGAACCGTCGCCACAGCCTAAATCGAGCACCTTCGCACCCGGTTTCACCCATGTGGCAATGGCAGCGAAATCGGGCCTGGTGGCGGTGGATGAGATAGTAAGGTTAGTCACGTCTTCAGTATCTGCGGGACTTGTCGCCCGCTGGTAATCATGGCAGTCTTCATCGAAAAGCAACGGCATCCCAGAGGGGATGCAAGGCAAACAGGATAGTATATGCCCGATGAAATGAAATTAAAATTATCTTGTTCTTTTCGCCATTTCGACTAAGGCATGCCGCGCCTGTTGTGCGTCGAGTACCATCTCCTCAAAATCGAAACGCAAATTTCCACCATCGGCGCATACGTCGAAGCCATCGCAATCGATCCCCAGCATTTCGACATCCACCGCCTCGCATTGGTGGAAATGTTCACAATAGCGGCGCAAAGTATCGCGATGATCTACATTCATGTGCGCAATGACGTCGTCCTCCTGCGCGATCAGTGGATAGGGGGGTACCAAATAACTGATCGCCGAGACCCAATGAATTTTGCCGAAGCCGCCAATGTAACGCAGTGTCCGCGGCAATATGCGGTAGAAAGAAAAATCGCTCATGGCGAGATAGCTTTCCGCTTCCGGAAAATGGCGCAGATAGCGCACAGCAATACGGGGGTCGTTCTCCGCTGGTTGCGCCACCCCCACCACGGTGACACGCCCTTGCGACTGGATGTTTAAATCATTCTGGTTGTGCGTAATAAGGCTTACGCGGGCATCATGCCGGATATTTTTGGTATGTTCGGCAAGTGTGCTAATCAGGATAAGCAGGCTGCCGTCGTGATCCACCAGATAGAACATAATCGAACCGAACGGATGGCCATTGAATTTTTCCGACAAAGTGCTCAAGGCCCCGTAGCGGTGGGCGCGTAACATCTGGCGAGCTGCGCGCGCGTTACTCATGGAAGCTTCTCTGATACCTCAAGCACCCCGGAGAGCTCATTTGCCCACCAATCATCGCGGTGAACTGTCCCGGCAATCCTCGAAGCGGTTGCTTGCAGATACAAGCTTCAAGGACATCCATGACCACGATCTCCGGCTTATATGACAATGTTGTCCATATAAGCCCGCATCAGCCTGTGATAATGACGATCTTCCATCAAGAAAGAGTCATGGCCATGACTGGAAGTGATTTCCGCATAGCTCACGTTGAGTTCATTATCCAGCAATGCTCTGACAATGGCACGCGAGCGCTCGGGCGAAAAACGCCAATCCGTGGTAAATGACAGCACCAGAAACTTTGCCTTGGCGGCGCGGAATGCCGCGCTCAAATCGTTGTTGTGCAGGTACGCGGGGTCAAAATAGTCGAGCGCCTTGGTCATCAGCAGATAGGTATTGGCATCGAATTGATCGGCGAACTTATCCCCCTGGTAGCGCAGGTATGACTCAATCTCGAACTCCACGTCGAAACCGAATGCAAGGGCTCCGTTACGCAACTCCCGTCCGAATTTCGCGGCCATCGCGTCATCCGATAAATAGGTGATGTGCCCCAACATGCGGGCAAGCCTTAAACCGCGCCGCGGCACCGTGCTGTGCGAATAATAGTCTCCGCCGTGGAAATCCGGGTCGGTAATGATTGCCTGACGCGCCACATCGTTGAATGCGATGTTCTGCGCAGTCAGCTTGGCGGCGGCGGCGATCACCAGCGCATGCCGCACCCTTTCCGGAAAATCGAGGGTCCACTGCAACGCCTGCATCCCGCCAAGGCTACCACCCGCCACTGCGGCGAACTGATCGATACCAAGGTGGTCTGCCAGCCTTACCTGGGTTTGCACCCAATCTTCTACCGTCACCACCGGAAAATCCGGGCCATAGCATTTTCCGGTCTTTGAATTGATGCTGGCCGGCCCGGTGGAACCATGACAGCCACCGAGGTTATTCACGCCCACCACAAAAAACTTGCGCGTATCAATAGACTTGCCAGGACCGATCATGTTGCTCCACCAGCCAACGTTTTTGGGGCTGTCCGCGTAACAGCCGGCTAAATGATGATTGCCGGAAAGCGCGTGACATACCAGCACCGCGTTGGATCTGGCCGCATTAAGGTCGCCGTAAGTCTCGTATACCAGCTCGTAGTCTTCAAGCACGGCACCGCTCTTTAAATATAGCGGTGTATCGAAGCGTGCACGTTGCGGCGCGACAATGTCAATCGAACTGGAATCTTGCATCGGAAAGTTCATTCATGAAAAAAAACGTTTATGCGTCGCGGCGTGCCGAAACAGATCGCACTTCGCAAGAATGCCAGGAGAATAACCAGTGACTTTGACTATCTCCAAGGTTCAGTCGCATCGACGGCTGGCATTCGCGCAATCCATGATCAGTCATTGTAATCAAATACATCGTTAATAATCCGTGCGCACACGCTAGCCTGGGCGGAATGGTTGCCTCCGCTCTCCATTTCTATACCTCGTTGCTCGAAGAAAAATACTCATTCATCCCGACATCATGCCGTGCCACGTTCTCTTCCACCACTGCTTGGCACTCAATTGGAGAATAAGTTGGCAAACAAGTTCACCCGGGATCTGCTTTCCGGGAGCTCACATCAATCAGCTATTCAATTTCACCAATAATGCTTGAATTTTTGCCGGATCATCGGCTTTGAGCATCTTCTGTGTGAGCGGGATGATATCAGACAGACTGCTCCTTAACACTTCTCGCTTCACAGTCAATAGTTGTGCCGGGTGCATGGAAAAAAGCCGTAGCCCGAAGCCCAGCAGCAACCGGGTAAATAATATATCTCCCGCTAGTTCACCACAAACCGTCACGGGCACGCCGGTTCGGTTGGCACTGCGAATGATATGTGCAACCAGCCGCAGCACTGCCGGATGCAGGGAATCATAGAGGTGCGCCACCGAATCGTCGGCGCGGTCTATGGCAAGCGTATACTGAATCAAATCATTGGTGCCGATGGACAGAAAATCCAGTTTGCGCATAAAAATATCGAGACACAGCGCTGCGGCGGGCACCTCAATCATGCCACCTACCTGAATTTTCTCGTCGAATAAAATTTTTTCCTGGCGCAAGCTTTGCTTGGCGTTTTCAATCAGGTGCAATGTCTGCGTAATTTCGGTAATACTGGAGAGCATCGGCACCAGAATACGAATCTGGCCATAACGCGAAGCGCGCAAAATCGCTCGCAATTGCGTATGGAACATTTGTGGTTCGGCCAGGCACAGGCGGATGGCGCGCAATCCGAGTGCCGGGTTGGCTGCCACGCGCTTGGCACTATCAAGGTTCTTGTCGGCGCCCAGATCGAATGTACGAATCGTCACCGGCAGACCTCGCATTTTTCGCGCCACAGTACGATAGGCTTCGAATTGTTCTTCCTCGTCAGGCAGACTGTCGCGGTTGAGAAATAAAAATTCGCTGCGAAACAAGCCGATGCCGGTGGCACCGTTTTCTTTGACCTGTTCGATATCCTGGGGTAGTTCGATATTGGCGTGCAGCTCTACTATAGTGCCATCAAGCGTCGTGGCAGCGGTTGTTTTGATGCGTTTGAGCTTCTGCTTTTCCAGCTCAAACTGGCTCTGGCGCAACCGGTATTCCGACAGCACATGCCTGTCAGGATCAACAATTACGACACCCTGATTACCGTCCACAATCAGGATGTCATTATCGCGGATCAGGCGGCGAGCTTGATGCAACGCCACGATAGAAGGAATATTGAGACTGCGCGCAACGATAGCAGTGTGGGAAGTCAAGCCGCCCAAATCAGTAAGAAACGCGCTAAACCGGTGCTGCTTATATTGAATGACATCGGCGGGACTTAAATCATGGGCAACCAGAATGCTGTCGCCATCGCGCTTTAGCGAGCTGGGCACATAACCTGGATGCCCCAGCAAGACTTTCAGCACGCGCTCCACTACTTGAATCACATCGGTTTTGCGCTCGCGCAGATAAGGATCTTCAATCTCCTCAAACTGCGCCATCAATACGTCCATCTGTTGAGTAATCGCCCATTCGGCATTGCACTGATTTTGGGCGATGTAAGTTTTGGCTGCGGTGGAAAGCGTTGGATCGTCCAGAATCATTCGGTGCAAATCAAGGAATGCGCCATATTCTGCCGCCGCGGGACCATCGACAACAGAAGTATGCAGGACTTCAAGCTCCTCGCGAACCGCTGTGAAGGCAGTGTCGAGCCGGGATATTTCATTGTTGACTTGATCCCGCGGCACAATGTGGTGTGCCACCTCCAGCGCGGCATGGGAAGCAAGATAGGCGTGGCCTATGGCAATGCCGCCGGAAACGCCCACACCATGCAACGCAAAGCTCATTCATTCTCCCCGAAATAATCCTCGATCAGGTTTACCAGCGCCTGCATGGCTTCGGTTTCATCCGTACCGTTCGTTTCGATACTCAAAATAACTCCCTTGCTTGCGGCCAGCATCATCACGCCCATGATACTTTTTGCATTCACCCTACGATCGTTTCGCGATAGCCATACCTCACACCTAAATTTACTGGCCAACTGGGTTAATCTGGCGGAAGCACGCGCATGCAAGCCCAGTTTGTTGATGATTTCAATCTCTCTACATTGCATTTTGCGGCCTCGATTCGATGCGCATGACACCTTCCCTGCCACCGGTCAGCGCCTTATCCCCAACCACTGCCAGCGGTTCGTTACGATAAGTGAGCGCTCTCACCAGCATGGGCAGATTGACTCCGGCAAGACATTCCACCCTGCCGGGGCTCACCAGCCGAGTGGCGATATTGCAGGGCGTTGCTCCGCAAATATCACTCAATACAAGCACACCATCACCACAATCGACCTGTTTGATCAATTCCAGCGCTTTGGGCATAACAGCATCGGGATCGTCTCTGTTGGTAATACTTAGATACGTCAAATGCGGCGACTTCTCCCCCATGACATGGTTGGCGCAATGGATAAGACTGTCACCCAGATTGCCATGAGAAATAACCAGAATTCCGATCATGTTCGGTTCCGCCACTTTATATCAAAGGACGAATACATTAATTAAGCATCTTCTCAAGTGCGTCCATCATCATTCCAGCGGCGTTGAAACCCGTCTGCTCAGCGATCTCCCGCATGCAGGTTGGGCTCGTAACATTAATTTCGGTGAGATAATTGCCGATCACGTCCAACCCCGCCAACATCAAGCCCTTATCATATAACGCGGGACCCAGCGCTTCAGCGATTTCACGGTCGCGCCGGGTGAGCGGCTGCGCCACGCCGGTACCGCCCACGTTAAGATTACCGCGCGATTCACCCGCCTTCGGGATGCGCGCAAGCGCGTAAGGCACAGGCTCTCCAGCTATCAGCAGAATACGTTTATCACCTTGCGTGATTTCGGGGATGTAGCGCTGCGCCATAATCGTACGCGTACCATAATGCGTAAGCGTTTCCAGAATCACGCTGATATTGTGATCAGCGCTATGAATTCGAAACACGCTGGCCCCACCCATGCCGTCAAGCGGTTTCAGCACGATATCGCCATATTCAGCAAGGAAATCGCGAATCAAAGATTCCTGTCTTGTCACCAAAGTCGAGGCGGTAAATTGCGGAAACTTCGCTATGGCGAGCTTCTCGTTATGATCCCGCACCGCTTGCGGGCTATTAACGACACGAGCGCCCCGCTTCTCCGCCAGTTCCAGCAGGTAGGTACTGTAGACATACTCCATATCGAATGGAGGGTCCTTGCGCATCAACACCACGCTAAATTCTTGCAATGGCGTTTCCTCCGGTTCCTCTGTCCGATACCAATGATGCCCGTCTGCCTCAGCTGTTAGTTCCAGCGCGCGCGCAAGTCCAACTGTCTCGCCGCTCCTGCATACCAAGTCCCCCTGCTGCATACTAAATAGCTGATGACCGCGGGAGGCTGCTTCACGCATCATGGCAAAGCTTGAATCCTTATAAGGCCTGATGGAATCCAGTTGGTCTAGAATGAAGGCGAGTTTCATTTATTATTGCTGATCACAACTTAAATATCGGGGGTCGATGAGTTATTTTTGTATGGCTCCAGCAAGCTGCCGGACGTGAAGATCGAAGCCAGAAAACAATGGGATGAAGACAGGTTTTGACGATTTTCCGATCCACAATCGGGCTCGCCCGGAACAGCGGCAAGATAGGCTTCAGCATGGAATAAATATGATGTTTACTGAAAGTTTACATTGTAGCATCACGTATTGGCGGAACCCGTGAATATTGGAAATCGTGTATGGGTTCAGAGACCAGGGCCTGTTAACAGACCCTAGCGTAGTTCGCCCATTGTATACAGCTCCGTTTGGAAATCAGTTTTGTATTTTTGTGGAAGCTCGGTCTCCGCCACACTGGCTTGGTCGCGGTTGACATAAATTCCGTACGAAACCCTGAATCTGGCCACGCCGTCGTTGGTGACCGGATGTATAAAAAGATCCGATAAATTGACTAGGCTCTGAGCACGAGTCAGAAACCGCTCCATCCGGTCAGGCCGCACATTTTCAGTTGTAAATAATTGAATAGTATAGTAATTTTTATCAACCGTGGCCATAATTTGCTTGGTGGCCTCGATTCGCTGTTCTAACAGCTTATGTCCCGCCAACTTGACTCCGCCAAAATCCAGCTTGGCGGTTACGTGTTGTTCGGTTGTGGGAGCTGACCCACCCTGAGTGGACACAATTGCTCCCGCCGCAGTCGCGGATAATCCTTGTGGCGCAGAGGGTCGGGGCGGTGGAGGAGACTCGGCAGGCACAAGTGGGGCGGAGGGTACGGGAGATCCGGATACCGGTGCTGAGGCTGCCGGAGAGAGACTGGGAGTGGCTAATGCAACCGCCGGTGGAGATAGTGGGGTCGAGAGCGGAACGGGTGCTGTCGCCTCAGCGGATACCGAAGCAACAGTGGAGGTAACGTTCGTTGGCGTAAAAAGCTGGGCCTGCCAACCCAGTACCGCCAGCATTACCACGGCGAGTATGGCGCCCGCACCCGCTATGCGGAGATTCGGCAAATGGCGGCGCTTGATTCCGGAATCGTTAACAGCCGTTCTGGCATGAGGGGCTTCTATGCCACGAGTATGGGCGGCAAACGCCGCCAACAGAGACTTATCGGCAAGAATGTTTATCCGCTGAATGAGTCCACCGGAAGCGGCGGCAATTAATCTTACCGCTTCAGGAGTAAAAACATCCGGACCGCGATGGCCAGCAGCGCGCATGCGGAACATGAGATAGCCATTCACTGCTTTAGCGTCGAACGGCTGCATTATTAAATGATGCGTGATGCGATTCTTCAACTGACGCATGGGTGGCAAAGCGAGCGTATGCTTCAGTTCTGGCTGGCCAAACAGAACAATTTGCAGCAATTTGTGGTGAGATGATTCGAGCTCGTAAAGTAATCGTAAGGCTTCCAGAGTCTCCGCCGGCATGGTGTGGGCTTCATCCACCAGCAACACCACTTGTTTGCCATCATATTTCTCGATCAGCGCATTTTGCAGGTCACATATCGCGACGATGGTGCGTGCTTCGATCATCGCGCTTTCAGCAAGCTCAAACCTTAATTCGTCGGCAATTGCGTGGAAAAGCTCATCTCGTGACAAATTCTGCCCGCCCAGATAAATAGTTTTCATCCCGGCGGGCAACCGTGTCATCAGTACCTGACATAAGGCGGTTTTTCCACTGCCCTCATCTCCAGTGAGCTGGATAATGCCCTCGACCCCCTCACCATGGGTCAACATATAGATGAGCGCATCCAGGGTTGCGCCTCTATCACCTCCTTCATAAAAGCAATCGGTGATTATTGTATGGGCAAATGGCTGTTTAGAAAGTCCAAAATGGCCAAGATACATTATCCTAAATCCGGTAGTTGTAGCGAGCTCGCCAAAAGGTGAACGTTAAACCTAAATCCGATAGTTGGACGGGGTGAAGTGTGCGGTTTCTGGGGTACAGAGCAAGTTAAATGGCCCAAATAGTGTTTGTATATCATAGCGCCACTGAATCATGAAAAATGAGCGGCCAATCACCGGACCCAGGATTATCACTTCTTGTGGTCAGGAATCCGCCGGTATGTTCGCAAGTGTGACCTTTAATCGAGCCTGCATCGCCGTGCAAAACGCTCGGTACGATCCTGCTCCACCCTTCTGAGCAGCAGAAAAGCACGGCTCCAAGTTTCGCTGGCCTGGAATAAGATATCACTATAAATGTAAAATTTCCTGATTCCAATCGCGGAAAAAGCATTTTCAACATACTATTTACCTTGTCTTGATCCCCGTTGCTGGAGTATAGTGCGAGTCTGCTATTTATAATCCAAGCGGAAGAGTGCGCCGGTTTCATCGTCGCCGCCGAAGGCGCAACCCCCCGGAATCGCTCAGGCGTAGATCAGATCGATCTTGATCTTTAGAACCGCTTGCGACAAGCAATCTGGAGAGTGCCGGCATTGAATGCCGGCCACCGAAGGGGCACACGGACAGGATTCCGTAATCTCTCAGGTAAAAAGGACAGAGGGGTGAGGTCATATGATGTGACTTCGCCTTTTTTATTTTTGGGACATCCATTCGTGAAAACAACCTCTCTTAATCAAACCCACCGCGAGATGAAGGCCAAAATGGTCGATTTCGGCGGTTGGGATATGCCCCTGCATTACGGCTCCCAGCTGGATGAGCATCACAAGGTACGTAGTGACGCCGGCATGTTCGACGTATCGCATATGTTGGCGGTAGATATCAAGGGCGAATCAGCACGTAGTTTTTTGCGGCGGCTGGTCGCCAACAACGTGGATAAGCTGACGCAGCCGGGAAAGGCACTTTATACGTGCATGCTCAATCCCCAAGGAGGCGTAATAGATGATCTGATCATCTATTTTTTGACGGAATCGCATTTTCGCATGGTAGTCAACGCGGGTACCGCTGACAAGGACATGGCGTGGATGCAGGCGCAACGCGATGAAACCGCACCCGGACTGGAAATCATTCCCCGCCGTGATCTAGCCATGATTGCGGTGCAAGGACCTAACGCACGCGCCAGGGTTTGGCAGGTCATTCCCGGTGCCCAGGCTGAGACAGAGGGCTTGAAGTTGTTTCAAGCGGCAACGTATGACAAATATTTCATCGCCCGTACCGGCTATACCGGGGAGGACGGCTTTGAAATCATGCTTCCCTCGAAGGATGCCGCGGAATTCTGGCACGCGCTCCATGCCGCGGGCGTAGCGCCAGCGGGGCTCGGTGCGCGTGACACTTTACGGCTTGAGGCTGGAATGAATCTTTACGGTCAGGATATGGATGAGACGTCCAACCCATTGGAATCTGGATTGGCCTGGACGGTTGATCTAAAAAGTGATCGGGATTTTATTGGCAAGCCGGCACTACTGGAAAAACCCGTTAAGCAACAATTGATTGGTTTGATTTTACTGGAGCGGGGCGTGCTGCGCAGCCACCAGAAGGTTGCTACGCAGTATAGCGACAACGAAGGCGACGGTGAGATAACCAGCGGCGGGTTCTCTCCCTCGCTTAATCAGTCTATCGCCCTGGCGCGCTTGCCGTTACAGGTATCCGCGGGAGATGAAGTACAGGTGTTGGTGCGGGACAAAATGCTGCGAGCGAAAGTGGTGAAGCATCCTTTCGTGCGAAACGGCAAGAGCTTGATTTGATTAGAACGGAAAAGCGATATCATTTAATTCTGGAGCAAAAACATGATTATTCCAAACGATCTGAAATACACTAAATCCCATGAATGGGTCAGGCTTGAAGACGACGGGACAGTGACAATCGGCATTACTCAGCATGCTCAAGAGTTACTGGGCGACATGGTGTTCGTAGAGACGCCGGACGTCGGACGTAAACTTAAACAGGGGGAGGAATGCGCCGTAGTGGAGTCAGTCAAGGCTGCGGCCGACGTGTATACGCCCATCGCGGGAGAAGTCACCGCGGTTAATCCTGATCTTGAGCCGGCCCCGGAAAAAATCAATCAGGATGCCTACGCAGCATGGCTCTTTAAGCTAAAGCCAGTCAATGCCGCGGATCTGAACAATCTGCTCGATGCCGCAGGCTATCAGAAAATACTTGAGAGCGAGGAAGATTAATAAAGCCATGGACCTGCGAAAATTAAGGCTGGGATAATATTTTCCGGCTTGTCTTTCACTTCTCCTTTTCAACTTTCATACCCATGATTCACGGAACAAACCATGCCGTTCATTCCCCACACTGAAGAAGATATACAAGCGATGCTTGCAAGCATCGGCGCAAAAACCATCGATGATCTGTTCGATGAGATCCCTCCCGCTCTGAAAGGCGGCAGCTTGAAACGAGTGCCTCCCGGTTTGAGCGAAATGGAAATTTCGCGATTGATGCTGGAACGGGCCGAAGCGGATGGGCGTTATCTCAGTTTCATCGGTGCAGGTGCCTATGAGCACCATATTCCGGCAGCAGTATGGCAAATAACCACTCGCGGCGAATTCTATTCCTCATACACCCCCTATCAGGCGGAAGCGAGTCAAGGCACGCTGCAATTGCTCTACGAGTATCAGACCATGATGGCGTCGCTGACCGGAATGGATGTCTCCAATGCGAGTATGTACGATGGCGCTTCCGCACTGGCTGAAGCGGCATTGATGGCGGTACGCTCGCATAAATCCTCGCGCCGTATTCTGATGCCCGCAACGGTGCATCCCATCTACCGTAGCGTGGTACGCGCGATCGTCAAAAATCAGGGTATTGACGTGGTTGAAATCCCTTATTGCAAGGAGTCTGGCCAGACCTTGCCCGAATCTCTGAATGCGTTCGACAAGGAGGAATTTGCGGCGTTGGTCATTCCCCAGCCCAACTTCTTCGGTGTGCTCGAACAGGTTGATGCCCTCACCGATTGGGCGCATAGCAAGAATGCGCTTGCGATCGGCGTGGTCAACCCCATTGCGCTGGCATTGCTTAATCCACCCGGCGAATGGGGGGCGAAAGGTGCGGATGTAGCGGTGGGTGAAGGGCAGCCATTGGGAATTCCCCTTTCGAGCGGTGGGCCCTACTTCGGTTTCATGGCCTGCAAGCAGGCACTGGTGCGTCAGATGCCCGGGCGTATCATCGGCCGGACTACAGATCAGGATGGCAAGCCTGGCTTTGTTCTCACGCTACAGGCACGTGAGCAGCACATTCGACGCTCCAAGGCCACTTCCAACATCTGTACTAACCAAGGATTGATGGTCACCGCCGCCACCATTTATATGGCGCTGACGGGTCCGGAAGGGTTGCGGCGGATTGCCGCTCAGTCTCATGCAAACACCTTGGTTCTGCTGGAAAAACTGGAAGCCCTGAAAGGCGTAAAGAGAATTTTCAATGGATCATTGTTTCATGAAACAGTGATTTCGCTACCGGGACCGGTTGATGAGTTATTGCGGACGCTCAAAAATCAGCAGATATTGGGGGGACTGAGTCTAAAAGATTTTTATCCAGAGCTTGGCAACGCAATACTGGTATGCGCCACCGAAACCAAAACACCGGCGGATCTGGAAAATTACGCAGGGTATTTAGGCAAGGCAATTGACAAGCTATAACATGGTTCCCCGTCGATTCCTGGCCATCCTCAATTAAATCATTCTTAACTTAAGGAGAACAGCATGGTTACGCTTGCAGGCAATCCCATCAAAATTGAAGGAACCTTTCCCAAAACAGGCGAAAAAGCACCGGCATTTTCGCTGGTTAACAAGGATTTGAAGGATGTCACGCTGGCTGACTTTGCCGGCAAGAAAAAAGTACTTAACATTGTTCCCAGTTTGGATACCCCCGTCTGTGCCATCTCTACCCGCAAGTTTAATGAGAAGGCCAGCAACATGGAGAATACCGCGGTGCTGATAATCGCCGCTGACTTGCCTTTTGCAATGAGCCGTTTCACTGATACCGAAGGATTGGACAAAGTGGTGGTATTGTCCACCATGCGGGGGGCGGAGTTCATGAAGAATTATGGCGTTGCCATTACCGACAGTCCGCTGGCTGGCATTACCGCTCGTGCCGTTGTGGTACTGGATGAAAACGACAACGTGATTCACGCTGAACTGGTGCCGGAAATTAAAGATGAGCCCAATTACGATGCAGCTCTGGCGGCTCTGAAATAAATCCGGCAACCAGAGATACCCTATAAACAAATACTTATTGCAGAACTCGGATTATACCCATGTTGATATTCGAACACGCGCGCCCCGGCCGGCGCAATTATTCGCAATCCCCCGCGACGGCAGCGAAAACAGATAGTATTCCCCAGAGTTTATTGCGTAAAGTGCCGCTGCTGCTGCCGGAAGTATCTGAAATGGATGCGGTGCGTCATTACACGCGACTGTCGCAAAAGAATTTCTCGATAGATACGCAGTTTTATCCGCTTGGTTCCTGCACGATGAAGTACAACCCGCGGGCATGCAACTCCCTGGCTATGCTGCCGCAATTTCTGGCGCGGCATCCGAGGGCACCTGAAAGTACCGGGCAGGGATTCCTTGCATGCATGTATGAGTTGCAGGAAATCTTGAAAGATGTAACCGGCATGGCGGGTGTAAGCCTCACACCGATGGCCGGTGCACAGGGTGAATTAATCGGCATAGCAATGATACGCGCCTATCATGAAGCGCGCGGAGACTCTGCCCGTACCGAAATCATTGTTCCTGATGCCGCCCATGGTACCAACCCCGCCACAGCGGTCATGTGTGGCTACAAGGTGGTGGAAATTGCCACGGATAAGGAAGGCGACGTGGATATGGACGCGCTCAAAGCGGCTGTGGGTCCGAAAACTGCCGGGTTGATGCTGACCAATCCTTCCACGCTCGGCGTATTTGAGAAGAATGTGGCCGAGATGAGCAAAATCGTCCACCAGGCGGGCGGATTGCTCTACTACGACGGTGCCAACCTTAATGCGATACTTGGCAAGGTAAAGCCCGGTGACATGGGTTTTGACGTCATTCACATCAATCTGCACAAAACTTTCTCAACCCCCCATGGCGGCGGAGGGCCAGGTTCAGCGCCTGTGGGTGTTGCCGAACGTTTATTGCCATTCATGCCCGTACCGGTGGTGGCATCTGAAAACGGCGTCTATCGCTGGCTAACGGAAAAGGAGATACCCCAATCCATCGGCAGGCTTTCGGCACATATGGGCAATGCGGGCGTGCTGCTGCGAGCGTATGTCTATGTCCGTCTGCTAGGAGCGGAAGGCATGCACCGCGTGGCTGATTTCGCCGCGCTCAATGCCAATTACCTGATGGCGGAATTGAGCAAAGCAGGTTTTGAAATCGCCTACCCGACCCGCCGCGCCAGCCATGAATTTATCGTCACGCTAAAAGAGCTGAAGGAAAAAACCGGCGTCACTGCAATGAACGTAGCCAAACGGCTGCTGGACAAGGGCTATCACGCACCTACCACCTATTTTCCGCTACTGGTGCCGGAATGCCTGCTGATCGAGCCTGCTGAAACGGAATCCAAGGAAACGCTCGATGCATTTGTCGTGTCCATGAAGGAGATCCTGGAAGAAGCCTACACTCAACCGGAAATGGTCAAGGGTGCGCCCTACAACACGCCGGTGCGCAAGCTGGATGATGTAAAAGCTGCACGGGAACTGGATTTGGCCTGGAAACAACCTTGAACGCCGGTCTGATTTAAACGGATGCCGAAAGACAGTCTCCCCTAACACGCCAGGCATATGCATACACTCATTTGCGGTTCCATGGCCTACGACACTATCATGGTGTTCAACGACCATTTCAAGAATCATATCCTGCCGGAAAAAATTCACATTCTGAATGTTGCTTTTCTGGTTCCGGATATGCGCAGAGAATTTGGCGGCTGCGCCGGAAATATTGCCTATAACCTGCAAATGATCGGTGGCAATCCGCTTATCATGGCGACAGTGGGCGACGACCATCAACCCTATGCCAGTCGCTTGAGCGGTCTGGCGCTGGCGCAAACTCATGTCCGCCACATAGATGCCACATTCACCGCACAAGCGTTCATCACCACTGATCTGGCGGATAACCAGATCACCGCGTTCCATCCCGGTGCAATGAATTTTTCGCATGAAAACCATGTGAGTGATGCGAAAAACGTAAGCCTCGGCATTATTGCTCCAGATGGGCGTGATGGCATGGTACAGCACGCCCAGGAGTTTCATGAAGCAGGTATTCCGTTCGTATTTGATCCCGGGCAAGGACTGCCCATGTTCAATGGCGAAGAGCTGCTGGACTTTATCGGCAAGGCTGATTACGTTGCCGTCAATGACTACGAAGGCCAGTTACTGCATGAGCGTACCGGATATCCGCTGGAATCGTTGGCGAAACTCGTAAAAGGTTTGATAGTCACAAAAGGTTCTGAAGGGTCGATAATTTATGCCGACAGTCAACAAATTGTGATCCCGAGCGTTAAACCAGAGAGGCTGATCGATCCGACTGGTTGTGGTGATGCTTACCGTGCGGGACTACTTTACGGTCTCACCAATGAAATGGATTGGCAGAGCACCGGGCAGCTTGCCTCGCTGATGGGGGCACTGAAAATCGCCCAGCGCGGCGGGCAGAATCACAGTTTCAGCCGGGATGAGATTGATCAACGATATTTTGAGGTTTTCGGCAATCGCATTCTATAAAGAGAGCGAGATGATGCGGATGAATATTTTCGCGGTGGCGTTGATATACTTATCCGTAGCCGTTTTAAGCGGTTGTGCGTCGGGCTTGTCGGGGAGTGATTATTCGCGCGGCCAGGCTCGGCAAGAACAAAGTGTACGCACCGGCGTGGTGGAAAGCGTTCGTGAAGTAAAGATCGAAGGCACGCGTAGCGGCATCGGCGCGATCGCAGGCGGTGTGGCGGGCGGTATCGGGGGCAGCACCGCGGCCAACGATAGGCTTGGCGCCATTCTGGCTGTTCTCGGCGCGCTTGGCGGCGGGCTTCTGGGACAGGCTCTGGAGCAGGGCGTAACAAGTCAGAAGGGACTCGAAATTACCATCAAACTGGATAATGGCTCGATGGTGTCAATTACCCAGGCGGCAGATGAGGAATTCAAGCCGGGTGAACGGGTAAGAATTCTCGGGGGAGGAGGAGTTTCACGCGTATCGCACTGACAGCCAGCCGGGGCCGAATTTAAGTACCAATAACTGTTCTGGTGATCAAAAGTGGTAACAGCAGCTTTCTTTCAAGATCGGCCGCCGTTATTGATGCAATAATAAGGGCATGAAGAATGCTACTACGAGCAGGTTGACACAAATTGTTCGTGCCATCCGTTTGTTGCTGCACATCATTTCAGGCTTGGCTCAATCCGCGATATATCCGCACCTGAGTCAGTCAGCACAAAGGCGCATGGCGCAAAGCTGGTCGGCGATACTTCTTAAAATTCTACGCATCAGGTTGCGCTACAGCGGTGTCATGCCTGCCGCTGAAGAGCGCCGAGTAATGTTAGCGGCCAATCATGTTTCCTGGCTGGATGTTTATTCCCTGAATGCGGCATGCCCTGCTCGCTTCGTCGCCAAATCCGAAATTCGTGGCTGGCCGTTACTCGGCTGGTTAAGCCGGAATGCGGGAACATTATTCATCGAGCGTGCGAAGCGCAGCGATACCGCCCGGATCAACACGGACATTGGCAATGTATTGATGATGGGAGACCGGATTGCGGTATTCCCGGAAGGCACCACCAGCGACGGGACCATGCTCCGGCACTTTCATGCGTCGCTATTGCAGCCGGCGGTAACGGTTGCAGCAATATTATGCCCGGTTGCGATACGTTATACCGACGCCACAGGAATGATTAGCAAAGCGGCGGCGTTCACCAATATCTCGATGCTGGAATCGCTGCGGCAAATATTGCGGGAACCGTGGATTAACGTCGAATTAATCTTCACCGACCCTATTCATAGCGACGGGAAGAACCGGCGAGAACTGGCGCGTTATGCCGAGCATGCTATTGCCAGCGCTTTGTTCCTTCCCCTGCCGCACAAGACACCTGGAAGACCTTTCGATCTTCCAGCCGAACCGCAGTGAGATTTCCTCCCCATAAGCAACCGGTATCCAGCGCTATCAGATTGCTTCTGATTTGCAAACCTAGCGCCGACCAATGGCCGCAAATAATGGTAGCTTCCCGGCTGACACGATTCGGCACCTCAAACCACGGCAAATAGCCAGCCGGAATGTCCTGGACCAACCCCTTATGAGCGAAATTCATTTTCCCGCCGGGTGTGCACACGCGCATCCGCGTCATGGCGTTGATGATCACTCGCAGGCGCGCATATCCTTCGAGACTGTCGTCCCAATGGTCGGGTTCGTTGCCATACATATGGGCACATAAATCGTGGAAATCTCCGCCGCGAAGCACTGTTTCAACTAATTGAGCAAGCAGCATGGCTTGTTCTACGTCCCATGACGGCAACAAACCCGCATGCACCATGACATGGTTCTCATGCACATGCAGCAGCCGCTGATGCCGTAACCAGTGGAGCAACTCATCCCTGTCAGGCGCAGAAAGTATTTCCTGTAACGTATCGTTCCGGTACAATCTGGCGCAACCTTCAGCAACCATGAGTAAATGCAGATCGTGATTGCCTAGTACCATGACTACCGCGTCATTCAATCCCCGGACAAAACGCAATATCGATAGCGAATCCGGCCCTCGGTTGACAATATCCCCCACCAGCCACAATCTGTCTTTCGAGCAATCGAAACGGATCAGGTCAAGAAGCTGCCTGAACTCCTTATAACACCCTTGTAAATCACCGATTGCGAAAGTAGCCATTCTCTGGAAAACTCATTAACATCAATCGCCCAAGATTCATGCGCTTCCGCTTCCAACCTAGCTCAGGCAGTTACCGCCCATTTTTCAGTTTAATGCCCTGAGCCCACCGTTTTGGTGAGCGCGCTACAGCGCCGGATTCAGATTCAATTAGCGTTTGCGTCCCACCATAAAAAATAAGGGCGATAGGGATCCTTCCTATCGCCCCGCTATCTTTTTACTCTTCATATCCTCAGGAAATTATTTTGCCTGGCTCACCATATAATCCACCACCGCTTTGACATCGGCATCAGATAGGCTGGCATTCCCGCCTTTGGCGGGCATCGCATTCTTGCCCTTGAGCGCGCTATTGTATAGTGTATCCGTACCACTCTTAATACGGGAAGCCCATGTCGATTTATCACCGAGTTTGGGAGCGCCCGCCGCACCGCTTGTGTGACACGCAGCGCAACTTGCTGTGTAGATTGTCTTAATCCTATCTGCGCCATCTGCAGCCGCTGCCGGAGCGGCTACCGCACCTGCCGTCTGACTGGTTACGCCCACGTTCTCGTCAGCCTGCGGCGAGTCACTTGCAACGATCAGCCGGCCCACCGGTTTCAAGCGCTTCGCGACGGCTTCATCCGAATAAATGGGATCATCCTGATCTATCTGCCTAGGACCAGTAACAAGCTGTGCCAACAAGATAATAGTCAAGACTGGAAACAAGAAAGCGGACACAAGGACCGTAATCAATTGTTTCGGTGTCTTGATGGACGAGGTATGCCCTTCTTCTTCATCAATCTCGCTCACAATAACTCCCCAAGGAAAAAGGGGTTATTGTATAGATTCATGCGTGTTGAAGCAAAATGCAATTCGTTTACGTTGGACGCGGGATTTAAAAAAGGCTATTCTATAGCATCCAACCGGTTTGCTCGATAAGGGTTACACCACTTCATTTGCGCCCATAGCTCAGCTGGATAGAGTACCGCCCTCCGAAGGCGGGGGTCACACGTTCGAATCGTGTTGGGCGCGCCACTGGATTTGCTTCCGTCACGCCGAAAGGATGGATGGTAACAACGGACTTCAGACCTTCCTTTTTCCGCGCCCAAACACTGCATACTCCACCCCTCCAATCACCACTCAGGCTTATTGAATATGCCGGTATAGCGAGAGGCCGCTGTCCCTGACCCTCAGACGGAGGAATATCCTGACGACGCTCACGGTACGCCCATTTTAAGAATCCCAAAAAGTAACAAGACTTGAAGACTCAATCGCATCAAGGTATATCAACGTCAACGATTAAAGATGGATACTACCTGTAAAATTTTACAGCTATCAGGGAATTGAATCTAATGGCATTATCATAGCGATAAAGGGAGGCTGCCCTCCTTATTTAAGCCATCTCAATACATACGATGAAACACCATGCATATTGTCAAGCTTGAACCCTCCCACTCCGCGCACATCCGTATCCGATTGAATTGAGAGTCGGTCCATCAGTCCGGTTATTATTTCTGTTTCTGTTAATGGGTGGCATGTCCATTGCCGGTAGTGCTGTCGCGGCAGGATTTGCCTTACAAAACCAGAATGGCGCTGGAACGGGCTATGCCTACGCCGGAGCAGCGGCAGTCGCGCAAGATGCTTCAACGATCTATTTCAATCCGGCCGGCATGACCTATCTTGCCCCCAGACATCATGTCTCCGGGGCATTGAGCTTATTGGTGCGGTCGCTGAAGTTCAATGACACGGGTAGCGGCACATTACTGGGCTACCCCCTCGGTGACAACGGCGGCCAGGCGGGTGGTTTGGCCGCGATTCCTGCGGTTTATTGGACCATGCCTGTTACATCCGCGCTGCGCCTCGGGTTGGGTGTATCGCCAACCTTTGGCAACTCCACGGAATGGAAAAATACCTTTATCGGCCGATATCAGGGCGTATTCTCGGAGATAAATGCCATCAATTTTAATCCCAGTATTGCCTGGCGAGTGAATGATGCCATCTCGCTCGGTCTAGGCTTCAACGTCGTGAGATTCGAAGCTGATCTGCGCACCATGTCGCCCGTAACAGCGCTATTACCTGCACGGGTGGATACCAGAGCAAAAGTGACCGGTGACGATATAGGTTTTGGCTATAACCTTGGTGCCATGTTCCAGTTAAACCAGGCCACGCGCGTGGGTCTAACCTATCGATCAACGGTGAATCTGAAAGTTGATGGGCATCTTGGGGTACTCAGCAGTACCCTTCCGGCATCCGTCTCTGTTGAGTTGCCGAATACTGCATCGATAGCAATATCTCATAGAGTCAATGACCGGTTGCAGCTTCTCGGTGATTTAACATGGACAGGCTGGAGTAGCATTTCCACATTAACGGTCAGGAGTCGTACTTCCGGATCTGTCCTGTCAAACGAGCCGCTGGGTTTTAAAGACAGCTATCGCGTGGGGGTAGGAGCGCAATACCAATATAGCGATACCTTTCGGCTACAGACAGGAGTCGCTTACGATCAGTCACCGGTGCGCAACGCAACGGATCGAACCGTCCGGCTGCCGGACTCGGATCGCGTCTGGTTAAGCGTGGGCTTTAACCAGAAGATCAATGAACGAACATCGATTGATGCGGGATATGCCCACCTGTTTTTTGACAAGAGCGAGATCGATCGGGCGACGAATAATAACCCGATGCTCCAGGTTGTCCGTGGTTCCTTCAATACTTCGGTACACATCATTTCTGTTCAACTCAATCACCGATTTTGATCTCGCCGCGAGGATGGATGGGTTCCGGGGAAAAACAGAGTCCCAATAATGAATCTATACTTAGATTGTGTTTCATATACCGGGTCGACACCGTAACGCGCCATGATCCGGATGATTCGGCCATGGCGGAGCACCCATGGCCGTGCGCAAACTCAAAGCACACCACATGACACAACCTAAACCATTAAGCAGCTCGAACCCCAACCTCGAATTCGACGCATTGAAGGTTGAGCACGTTCATTTGCTCTATGCCAACTTACCGCTCTCGCTTGGCGCCAATCTGGTGCTTGCGCTGATTCTTGTCTATGTACAGAGATTAGTGATAGATCCTGCCGTGCTGTTTGGCTGGTTTATATCGATCAGCATGGTCTCGTTGTGGAGAGCAGTTCTGATGGTACGTTGGCGCCGTAACAGAAAGGGCGACATATCCATTTTATTATGGAGATTCCGTTTTCGCGGGGGAGTCATTGCCAGCGCACTGGTCTGGGGCGTCGGTGGGGTGCTCTTATTCCCAGAGGGCGATATCCCCCATCAGGTATTTCTTTCCTTTGTCCTGGCTGGATTGAGTGCCGGAGCCGTCACTTCATTGTCAGTGGACAGATTATCAGTATTGAGCTTTCTACTGCTGACCTTGATACCGCTGATTGTACGTTTCGGGATGGAAGGCAGCGAAATTTCCCTGGCCATGGGGGTGATGACCACGCTTTTTTTGATTGTTATTTCGCAAAACGCGTCACGAACGGCGCTCACTATCCATGAAAATATCAAGCTGCGTATCGAAGCATCAGCGCGTGAAGAGGCATTGCAAGAGGGCAAAATACGCTTGCAGCAACTGAACCAGAATCTCGAACAGCTTGTCGCCAAGCGCACAAGTGCGCTGAGAGAAAGCGAGGCGCGCTTTCGGTTCCTGTTCGAACAGGTAGCGGTGGGCGTAGCGCAGATCGATACCATGACCGGCCGGTTCGTGCGCGTCAATCAGAAGTATGCCGATATTATCGGCTATACGCCCACAGAGATGCTTGTGCTGGATTTCCAATCCCTTATCCACCCCGACGACCTCAAAGCCTCTCTGGCCAATGTAGAACGCCTCAAGGCAGGAGAAATACGTGAATTCGAGATGGAGAAACGCCTCTTTTGCAAAAACGGCAGAGACATCTGGGTCAAGCTAACGGTTTCACCCATGTGGATGCGGGGTGCAAAACCCGATTATCACATTGTGGTAATACAGGACATTACCGGGCACAAGCAGGCGGAAGAGCAAGTACATCAGCTTGCTTTCTATGATTCACTCACCAGGCTACCCAACCGGCGTTTGTTCCTCGATCGTTTGCAACAGGCGCAGGTTCATAGCACACGTCATAAGACCAATTGTGCAATCCTGTTCATCGATCTGGATAACTTCAAGACACTTAACGATACCCGGGGCCATGATGTCGGTGATTTGCTTTTAATTGAGGTTGCCGAACGCCTCCGGAGTAGTGTGCGTAGCAGTGATACCGTAGCCCGGCTGGGTGGCGACGAGTTTGTTGTAATCATTGAGGGACTAAGCGAAGATACCGTGCCGGCGGCTGGCCAGGCCAAAGATATCGGCGAAAAATTTCTAGCATCCATCACCCAGCCTTTCAAGCTTCAGGAGTTTGAATACCACGGCTCCTCCAGTATTGGTATCCGCTTGTTTCGTGATGGCGAGACCAGCATAGATGACCTGCTCAAGCATGCCGATACCGCAATGTATCAGGCTAAGACAGCAGGTCGCAATACCCTGTGTTTCTTTGACCCGTCCATGCAGATTGCGCTGGAAATGCGTACCACCATGGCGATTGAGCTGCGTCAGGCCATAGCTCGTCAGCAATTCAAGCTTCACTATCAGAGGCAAGTCAATGCGGAAGGCACTGTGGTGGGTGCTGAAGTCCTGCTACGCTGGCAGCATCCCGAACGGGGAATGATTTCGCCGATGGTATTCATTCCGATCGCAGAAGAGACCGGTCTCATTGTGCCGCTTGGAAAGTGGGTGCTGCAGATGGCCTGTGCACAGCTTAAGCAATGGGAACACGACCCGGATACCCGCAACTTCCAGCTTGCCGTCAACATTAGTGCACGCCAGTTCCGTCAATTGGATTTTGTCGATGAGGTGCTTGAAGTATTGCGAAAATCGGAGGCTGATCCGCTCAAGCTCAAGCTCGAGCTTACGGAAAGCCTGGTGCTACAAGACATTGTCCATAGTATCGAAAAAATGGAGATACTATGCAATGCTGGCATACGCTTTGCACTGGATGACTTCGGCACAGGACACTCCTCGCTGACCTATCTTAAGCGCTTACCGCTGGAGCAGATCAAGATCGACCAGAGTTTCGTGAACGATATCGCCACCGACCCAAGCGACGAAATAATTGTTCGCACCATTATCGTGATGAGCAACAGCCTTGGGATGAAAGTCATTGCCGAGGGAGTGGAAACAGAAGACCAGCGAGACTTCCTTGCTCGAAACGGTTGTTACACCTATCAGGGCTATCTGTTTGGAAGACCTATGCCAATCGAGGATTTCCAGAAACTGCTATCCCGGTTTCAAAAAATTTAACTCTCACCGTGCTTTCATAGCACGGGGCTCAGCAAACCGGTTTTTTGGACTCGCCATTATCGAAATATGGACCGGCTCGATGCTTTTATCCCCGGCTTTTGCAGCCAATAGCTTTGAGTCCGGCGGGCTGCTAGATCTCGACCCGCGCCCCCAGTTCAAGAACCCGGTTAGCGGGCAGCTTAAGATATTCCGCCGCATTGCTCGCATTGCGGGTCATGGCTGCGAAAAGCCGTTCCCGCCACAACGCCATGCCGGCACCAGAACTCGGTACGACGATCTGGCGACTCAGAAAATAGGAGGTTTTAAGCGGTTCGAACACAAGCCCATATGGTTCGCACAATTCCAGTGCGTATGGCAGGTTGGGTTCGTCTTTGAAGCCGTAACGGACAGTAATTTGGTAGCAGTTATTGTTTAATGACTTTACGGATACTCGCTGGTCTTTAAGAACGCGAGGAGTTTCCAAAAGAGCCACTGTCAAGAATACCACTCGCTCATGCAAAACCTGGTTATGGGCAAGATTATGCAGTAGCGCATGAGGCACTCCATCTAAATCGGCGGTCAAAAAGATCGATGTGCCGGCGACGCGCGCCGGGGGGTGCGCCATCAGCGATTCCAGAAACGGCTCAAGTGGAATAGCTGCCGAGCGCAGGTGCTCGAACAGAATTTGACGTCCGCGATGCCAGGTAACCATGATAGTAAAAATTATCACTCCGATTACCAGCGGGAACCACCCGCCCTGGGCAATTTTCAGAGTGGTGGCCGCAAAAAATGTCATATCGATGGTAATGAAAATCATTGTCGCAAAAACAGCTAAAAACCAGGAGTATTTCCAGGCGTAGCGAAGTACGAAGAAAGTAAGCAGGGTTTCAATGACCATCGTGGCGGTTACGGCAAAACCATACGCGGACGCGAGACTGGAGGATGAGCCAAAGCCCAGCACCGCCATGACTACCGCTGCCAGCAGCGTCCAATTGACGAAGGGAATATATATCTGACCGATCTTACGATCAGAGGTGTGTTTTATCTGCATGCGCGGCAGAAATCCCAGCTGGATAGCCTGCTTGGTCATGGAAAAAACACCGGAGATAACGGCTTGTGATGCGATGACGGTGGCAATAGTCGCCAATCCTACAGCCGGATAAAGCGCCCAGGCGGGAAACAAAAGATAGAAGGGGTTGGAAATCGCTAGTGGATTGGAGAGCAGCAGCGCTCCCTGCCCGAGATAATTCAACGTCAGCGCTGGCAGCACACATCCATACCAGGCAAAACGGATAGGTTTGGCGCCAAAGTGTCCCATATCTGCATAGAGCGCCTCTCCACCCGTAATCGCGAGCACCACGGCGCCAAAAGCAACGAACGCCAGCCACCCATTGTTCAGGCAGAAGGCGACGGCGTGAACCGGGTTTAGCGCCGACAATATCTGTGGCGCGGCGCCAATATTGGCGAGACCGGCAAGCGCGAGCGTACTGAACCATATCAGGGTGATCGGTCCGAACATGGCGCCGATTCCTCCCGTTCCCCGCTGCTGGATTAAAAAAAGCGCAATCAGTACAGTCAACGTGATGGGTACCACGTACGGCTTGAGCAGCGGCGTAGCCACTTCCAGCCCCTCCACGGCACTCAGCACCGAAATGGCCGGTGTTATAACCCCGTCACCATAAAACAGCGCCGCACCGAAGCCACCGATAAGGAATAGCATATTGCGCAGTTGCGGATGACTGGCGACCGAAGAACTGGCGAGCGACAGCAACGCCATGATGCCGCCCTCCCCCTTGTTGTCCGCACGCAAGATCAACGTTATGTACTTGAGCGACACCACCGTCATGATCGCCCAGAAGATAAGCGAGATAATGCCGATTATATTGCCCTCGCTGACCGCAAGCCCGTAGACGGGATCGAAAACCGTCTTCATGACATATAAGGGGCTCGTACCAATGTCGCCATAGACCACCCCCAGAGCGGCCAGACTTAGTACGCCCAGAGACTGCTGTCTGACCGTTGTTTTCGGTCCCGTGTTTTCGCCGGTCACGATCCTGAATCCCGCGGTAAGAGCAGACTTACCAAAAAGGTAAAGTCGGGTTGGAGCAAAAAGTCATTACGGATCATGTGGTACCGAGCTAAGAAACGAGTGAAAAATACATGGTCAACTGACAGGCTTATTGATTCGGCGAGAAAACACCATGTCCCATAAATTTCGCCATTCCGGACGGGCCGGAATCAGCCCAAACCAGCAACGGCACACTTTGAACGCCCGTTGGATACCGGTTTCTAATAGCATGACGTTTGTAATGTTTACTTGCTGGATCAACAGAATATGGATGCATTGAAGCAGGTGCGTGGTTTACCTGATGGCGGCACGATGGTGGCTAAGGGATCCATACGGCTAGGAGTGAGCCCCATAAGTACTTCCGCCTTCTTTACTTCAATATGAAGGACGACAAACGTTATAAGTCTGAACGCCCTTTCATTGGGTTTAGTGTACTGAATGGTTTATTTGCTGCGTGCCTGCGGCAATGGGCAATGGTTAATAGTCGCCACCGATTGAACGGGATTCCGCTCCTATTGTACACGACCTGTATGTTGGATTGCGCCAGCGCGCAACGCGGGGCAATTGCACACAAGACTACAACATATCCGGAGAAATGCTGGTATGCAAGACCACTTCAGCGAGGTCTCCCTTCTTTTTGTTGCTAAACCACCATATTGCGCCTTTCCGGACGCTCCATTCCATGGGATCGCCTGACATGAGAAAAGCCGCGACTTCTCCAAGTGTGGGCTGATGGCCCACTACTATGACCGCGCCTTTGGCATCTGGCCATTCCGCGGCGGCGAGAATTGCTTTTGCCGAAGCGCCCGGCCCGATTGCACCGACAGTTTCGAAATCGCCGTCCAACGCCGCCGCGGTCTGCTGGGTGCGCCTGGTGGGACTGACTATAATGCGTATATTTTTTGGCAATCTTGGCTTAAGCCATTCAGCCATGACTCGCGCTTGTTTTAATCCCTTGTCCGTAAGTTCCCGTGCGCTATCGGGTACACCATCCTCAGCTTCGGCATGACGCCATAGAATGAGTTCCATGTTTTCTCCTATAGTAAAATCATTGATCCATGGCAGCCTGAATGTGTGCCGGATGGAGGCAATTCTATATATTCGCACGCACTGAACTGACCAGGTGCGCCATAACGACTATATAACATCTGATCTTGATCTTTGTGCTGGCAGAGCATTACATGAAGTCGTCTCATCGATCAACGAGCATGCGCTAAGGAGGACAACCGGTATTGAGTACCGATGAGAGAGATTCTGACAGTGGAATCTATTGTGGATGACGGAAAAATGATGCTTGCGTAAATGGCGGGCATATCCGCCCGCCTCCCATCGCAATTAGGATTTCAATGCGGAAATCGGGGCGCCAAAGTTGATGTGGAAAGGTGCTCCGTTGATTACAATTGCGGGTACTGACTTCACGCCAGCCGCTTCAGCAGCTGCAATGCGATCTCCATGCTCGCCGAGATGTACAAGTTCCACATCGTAACGGGTGGGATCCAGGGCATCAGCAATCTGACGCTCGGCTTCGACACATACGGGGCAACCGGCATGATAAAAAGTAGCAGGTGTTTTCATAGTCGATATCTCCAGAATATTTAGATGTCAGTGGGGGCTACCCACGTTCGCAAGAACCACTTAAGCTGTAACCATGCGACGAGGCTATTATAACCGAAGACCCTCAGAGGATCAAAAATAGCAGGCTGTGAATTTCGCTGTAGTTGCACGTGCAGCGCTAACATTCGTTGGCAATTAAGTCCACCGCTAATGACAATGCCTATGCTCTGCTATTTGTCTCACCTTTTAGTACCAATGCCAAGGCATACAACATGTTTTTGCTTTCACCAGTTATCTCCGTAGCTAGCTTGACGGCCTGCTTCAGCGGCAGATCTTCCAATAATAGCGCCAGCGTACGTCGTGCCTGATCGCTGACTTTCTCTTCAGTTCGGATCTCCGCGCCAGACACAAGTAATACGAACTCGCCCTTTTGATGGTTAGCGTCGGCCTGCAACCATGCGGGAGCATCATGCAAAACGCAGCGGTGTAACGTTTCGAATAATTTGGTCAGCTCTCTGGCAATAATGAGTTGGCGATGCATGCCCAGCACCTCAGCCAGATCAGCCACGCAGCCAAGTATGCGATGAGGGGCCTCGTAAAATACCAGCGTGTAAGGCAGCGGTTTTAATGCCTCCAATTCGCGCTTGCGCGGCCCGGAATTGACGGGGAGAAATCCATAAAACAAAAAATGGGGCATGGTAATCCCTGATGCGGACAGGGCACATATGGCCGCGTTGGCGCCGGGAATCGGGGTTACTTTGTAGCCTTGATCCCGCACCAGGCTAACCAGCGCGCTCCCCGGATCGGAGATTCCCGGTGTACCTGCGTCAGTGACGAGAGCGATGGATTTTCCCTGGGCGAGAAAATTCACGACCTTTTCTGCCATGGCGCGCTCGTTGTGCTGATGCAGCGCCATCATCTTTTTGGCTATCGAATAATGTGCCAATAAACGCGCTGTCGTGCGGGTATCTTCAGCAGCGACCACATCCACCGCCGCAAGTATATCCAGCGCCCGAAGACTAATGTCGCGCAGGTTTCCTATGGGTGTGGCAACGATATATAGCGTGCTGGTGGATATCATATTATTGTGATTCATTCTATTGGGACTTGCCGGTATGGATCGTCGCACTATAAACCTAAATCAGGCGTATGGACCGTCAACTTCCAGATTTGGGATAAAGCGATCTGTTGGTTTTTCAATCGGGCTGGGGTGATTTTATGATAGATGCGCACGCGCGAAACGAGATAACCGCAGCGTGTTTTTTGGACCGTTAGGGGCAGCTACCTTTAGTTCCCCTCTGAATTACTGATTATCTGTGTGTAATTCATGAACTCACGATAAAGCGCTATGCTGGATTGCGGGACATTGTAAAATATAGCGGCTGACTGGCTGGCGCCCGGCTGAAACGGAAGCCCTCAATTTTCTTCTTTATATGCTCCGTTACGCGCAACGGCAAGGACAGAAATTGGATATCCTGTCGTTTGGAGCGAGAATTGTAGGGACATTAGGATATGAAGGGCAGCGAGGCCGAGCGATGTGCCGAGACATTTCTTTTACGCCAGCGCCTTCGCTTGCTTGAGCGAAATTACCGGTGCCGTTTTGGTGAAATTGATCTCATCATGCAAGATGGGGAGATGCTGGTATTTGTTGAGGTACGGTTGCGTACGAGTTTGATTTTTGGCGGGGCAGCAGCTAGCATTACGTCATTCAAGCAGGCGAAGCTGTTACGAACAGCGCGTCATTATCTTGCCGGTTTAAAGATGGCGCCTCCGTGCCGGTTTGATGCGGTACTGCTATCGGGTCAGAGCGGGGAGGAGATGGAATGGATCAAAAATGCCTTTGAGGAATAGTGTTGTTAACAGGCCCTAAGTCGCAGAGATCGCATTCCTGGTTGCCATTTCTGCCGTGAAGCACGATGAACACCTTCAGTAGCTTGCCGAGCTTGAAGAATCGAAGCAAAGATCCGGCTGATGAGGATAGATTTTGAAGATTCTGAAAGCTGATAATTCCGTTGGCCGAAGAGGTGGCGAAATACAAGCCGGTGCGGCGCCTTGATATTCAGCTTTTGCAGCAGTTGATTTTCTTTAATCCCGACAGGCTGCCAGGCGGGACAGGAAAATGTGTTTTTTTACAAAGGGAACATTGATGAAAAGTTTGAAGGGGGGATGGCTGTTTTTACTTGTGCTGCTATTTCCGTTTCTTCCGGGGTGCGCCGTGTTGATAGCGGCTGGTGTCGTATCTGGTGTCGGTACAGGCGTGGCGGTATCTCAAGACCGGCGAACAGGAGGTATTTTCGTCGAGGACGAAGGGATCGAAATAAAGGGTGGACGGCGCATCAGTGAAAAATTCGGGAGTGATGCTCATGTTAATGTCACCAGCTTTAATCGCAACGTCTTGCTCACCGGTGAGGTTCCGTCCGAGGCTGCGAAAAAGGAGATTGGGGATCTTGTCAAAGGTGTCGAGAACGTGCGCAATGTCACTAACGAAATAGTCGTGGCCGAAATAAGCTCATTCATGTCTCGTAGTAATGATGCGTTGATTACCTCCAAAGTGAAGGGCCGCTTTATGGATGCCGGGAAATTCCAGGTCAATCATGTGAAAGTTATTACGGAAAACGGTGTGGTGTTCCTGCTGGGTATGGTAAGCCGCAAGGAGGCTGATAGCGCGGTGGAGGTTGCGAGTTTGACCAGTGGCGTGAAGAAAGTGGTCAAGGTTTTTGAATACCAGGGTTGACCGCTATTGGCAGGGATATCGGAACCCGACTGATACTCCGGATTGCGGATCGGATGGTCGGATTTGTAATCTGAGATTTCGCACGCCCGGATTGATACGTGTTTTGGTGAAGGATCCTGTCATTGAGTCGTTCAATACTGTCGGCCCTGTCTAGCGATTTTTCTTGAATGCTTCCTGTTGACTTCGTCGCCCGGCTCCGGGATCTTTTGCCTCCTGATCGGCTGCTCACGGACCCGGTGGATTGTTACGCCTATGCCTACGACAATAGCCGAAAAATCTTTCCGCCTGCGGCGGTTGCGTTTCCGGTGACGGCAGCGGAAGTTCAGGCTATTGTGGCACTTTGCAATGATCATGAAATCCCGCTCACCCCGCGTGGACGCGGCACTGGGACGTCGGGAGGAAGTCTTCCCGAACAGGGGGGTGTCGCGTTATCGCTGGAACGCATGCTGCGTGTTGTTTCAGTTGATCCCGCCAACCGTGTGATTGTTGCCGAACCGGGCGTCCTCAATCAGTCAATACAGGAGGCTGTCAAGCCCTATGGTTTTTTTTGGCCGCCCGACCCATCCAGTGCCGCCTATTCGAGTATAGGCGGGAACCTTGCCACCTCCGCGGGCGGACCCCATGCGGTGAAATATGGAACGACACGGGACCACGTGCTGGGGCTGAGAGCCGTGACAGGAGCAGGTAAGTTTATCAAAACCGGGTGCTATACCACGAAAGGTGTGGTGGGCTACGATTTAACGCGGCTTTTAATTGGCTCGGAGGGTACGCTGGCCGTCATCACCGAGGCGACACTCAAGCTCACTCCTCTCCCTCAAGCGGTTGGGGGAATCACCGCGCATTATCGTGATGTCAGAAGTTGCGCATCCGCCATCGTTAAGGTGATGGCACTTCCCGAGACCCCTAGTGCGCTGGAATTTCTGGATGCGGGCGCACTCGATTTGATTCGGGGACACTTCCCGGACTTGGTGCCCGGTAGCTCCCGTGCCATGCTGATGATCGAGGTGGATGGGCCTTCTCATAGCATTTCGGAGTCAAGTGCGTCGATTCTTGATGCCTGCCGCAATTCGGGACTGATTCTCGCCGGGGAAGTCGCGGATGCCGCTACCTTGTGGCGGGCGCGTAAAACGCTATCCCCGCTATTGCGCGATATCGCGCCAAAAAAAATCAACGAGGATGTGGTCGTGCCGGTTTCAGCATTACCCGATTTTCTGGATGGCTTGGCGCAGCTGACGGATGATTATGGGATTGCCAACGTCAATTTTGGTCATGCGGGTAACGGCAACATTCATGTCAATCTGCTGGTAAACCCGGATATCGGCGATGAAATGGATCGCGCGGAGAGATGCCTGAATGAGATGTTCGATCTGGTAATCAGGCTCAATGGTACGTTATCGGGTGAACATGGGGTGGGTAGTGAGAAGCGCGCATACGTAGGCAAGGAGATTGACACGACAACGCTGGCATTGATGAAAGATATCAAGCGGGTATTTGATCCCCGCAATATCCTTAACCCGGGAAAGTTATTCCCGTGGGATCCATAATAAGTGTAACGTATCGCTGCCTCCAGAGCATGACACAGGGCCGTGGCGCCCCCTGTGCCCCTTTCTCAGTTACGCTCGCCGTTATGCGGATGTCCTCAATAGCTCCGCGATATCCCGGGCGAAAACATCCCGGCCAGCGCCATTGCTTACGTACAACCTGAGTTTTCCCTTGGGATCGAAAATATAGGTACCGGAAGAGTGATCCATGGTGTGATGATCCGGCGAGTTCATCATCTGCTTCTGATAAACGATCTTGAATTCGCTGGCGATGTCTCTGGTTGATTGCGGATCACCGTATAGACCCAGAAATGCCGGGCTGAATGCCGATAGGTATTGCGCTAAGCGTTCGGGGGTATCACGTTCCGGATCAACCGTGACAAATAACACCTGCACACGCGCCGCGTCCTTATCCAGCTTCTGCAGGGCAGCGGCGATTTCTACCATGGTGGCGGGGCATATGTCGGGGCAGTGCGTGTATCCGAAAAAGAGAACTACGGCTTTACCTTTGAAATCAGCCAGGGTTCTGGATTTACCCGTATGGTCGGTGAGTTTGAAATCCTTGCCGAATTCGGCGCCCGTAATATCCGTTGCTAGAAAAGTGGGCTTGGCGGTATTCCCGCAAGCCGCCAAAACAAGCGCCGCCGACCATACTATAGCCGCATAGAAGGCACGATACCTCATGCGAAATTGTTCAGAACCGGATGTAATGATCTACCAGCAACACAACGAACAACGCCGCCAGATAAAAAATCGAGTACCGGAAGGCTCTTCGCGCAAGCTGATCACTGTAGTCGAGATAAATCTTTACTGCATAGTACAGAAATACCGCATCCAATACCGCCGCACCGATTAGATAGATGAGCCCGCTCATTTGGGTGGCATAGGGCATAAGCGTCACGCCGATGAGTATTAGCGTGTATAGAAGAACATGCAGACGCGTAAACTTGTCGCCATGGGTTACCGGCAACATCGGCATTCCCACTTTTGCATATTCCAACTTCCGGTAGAGCGCTAGCGCCCAGAAATGAGGAGGAGTCCAAGCGAAAATGATGAGAAAAAGGAGTAACGCATCAGCGGTCACTTCGCCCGTCACCGCCGCCCAGCCCAGTACAGGTGGCATTGCGCCGGAAGCACCGCCGATCACTATATTCTGCGGCGTCATTGGCTTCAGTATGACCGTATAGATGATTGCATAGCCGACGAATGTGCCGAGCGTAAGCCACATGGTTAAGGGATTGACCAGCTCATGAAGAATGAGCAATCCCGCTCCACCAACCAGCGCCAGAAAAAATAAAGTTTCCGGAGAAGTTACCTTTCCCCGTGGTAACGGCCTGGCACGCGTACGCGCCATGACGGCATCGAGCTTTTGTTCCACCAAGCAGTTGACTGCCGCGGCCGCACCTGCCACAAGCGCAATCCCCAGCGTGCCGAATATCAGCGCATTTAATGGAACCGCACCGGGGACTGAGAGAAACATGCCGATAAACGCAGTAAAAACGATGAGCGAGACGACTCTCGGTTTGGTTAACCGGTAAAATTCCTGCACACGCGAAGCGGTTTGTTGCCAAGCCAATGTAGTAGCCATAATTATTACCTCCTAATTCATCTGTCGCAGGCACAACTACCTGCTCCTGTCTCATAAATACTAAATTATTTGCAGCTGCGATCTATTTTCCTGCACCTGAGGTCCAAGATAAAGTTCTGGATCCCCCAGGATATTTATTCACTTTAATGCTTTGAATCCGTTCCCATTGCATGTTCCAATTGAGAAACTTTGAGCAGCCGTTTAATATCTTTTGCCATGAGCGCTGGATCGGGATTTTTGGGAAAACGCATCATCAGGTTTCCTATGGGATCTATCAGATATATGTGATCATGCCGTGAATCCTTTGCCGGAAGTTGCGAAAGTATGTCGCTATCTTTGGCATTGATCCGCCATGTACCCTCGAACTCCCCCGCAATTTCAGGCGCCGGCATTTCCGGATCGTCAATCAGCCATACCCGCTCTATGCGATCTTTTTCGGTGTTTTGCACCAACCGGACCTGGCGCATGTAATAGAGTTTTTTCCGGCAATATTCATCGCATTTTCCTGAATCTACCGATATCAACGCCCATTTTCCGCGCAGGTCGCGTATGCGAAAAATGGTATTGTTGGATTGATTCAAAGCATCCCCCACCAAGGGTTTCACCTCAAGCAATTCACCATAATTAACGCTTCCAGGTCGTACTTCCCCAAAATAAAGCATATAAGAGGCGATAATCGGCGCGCCCATCAACACCAGCAACAGGATCAGCGTACGCCTATTTGTTCTTGCCGCTTTCGGAATGCTCTCGTTTAACACTTAACACCAAATAAATAATCGATACGGCGAGCGCCATTGCGAACCATTGAAAGGCATAACCGAGGTTTTTGCCGGCACCCGAGTCCGGCCGAACCCACTGCCGCACCAAGCCATCTTTCACATCATCCTGTTGCAATATCATTACAGGCTGTAACGTCAATCCGGTAGCTGTGCGATAGCGCTCCAAATCGAGATTTGCCCATACCTGGCCAGATACCAGTTCACTAGAAAGCTCCAGCGTTTTCTGTGTTGCTGTTGTTGCTACTCCTGACACCCTGACCGAACCATCGGGGGTAGATACCTGGGGCAACTTGCTCCTGTCAGGGTCTGCAGCCGCCCAACCACGATTTACCAGAACATGCATGGAACTTGTGCCGACTCTTAGCGGCGTGATGATATGGTATCCCGCAACCCCTTGATATATCTTGTTATCGATGTATATCGTATATTCCGGTAAATACACGCCACTCGCTTCGATACGCCGGTATTGCAAATCCTCTAGCTTGACAGGGGCCGCAGGTAACGCTACTGCCGGCTGCTGTGAGCGCGAATCCAGCTGTTCCTGCCTCGATTCCTTTTCCCGAGCCCGGGAAAGCTGCCAGTTACCAAGTTGCAGCATGATTACTATAACGACTGCTGCAGCCACTGTTGACCATAATCGCGGCGTAAATCGCCAGCCTGAAATAGTCATTGGATAGTGTGCGGAACTGGGCTAAACTTGTTCCTGAATCCAACAATTACGGAAATTAGCCTTGAAAATCGTCGTTGTACTATTTCTATTCTTCATACTCGCTAGCTTGGCGTCCGCTTTGTATTACCTGGTCAAAGACAAGGGGCAGGGTACGCGCACGGTCAGGTCCCTGACCCTTCGCATTGGTTTTTCAATGTTCCTCTTCGCCCTGCTGATGCTGGGAACCTATATAGGCTTCATACCAATTTAACAGCTTGCCGGACTTAAAGATAACGACTGTAAAAGTTCGGTTCCTCAAGTCCGGACAGACTGCTTATATCAGCCAGTATACAAAGATAAACAGCCCCAGCCAGACCACATCCACAAAGTGCCAGTACCAGGCGACGCCCTCAAAACCAAAGTGATTCTCGGGCGTGAAATGACCCGCCATGACACGAAACCATATCACTAGCAGCATGATGGAACCCAGCGTCACATGGAAGCCGTGAAAACCGGTCAGCATGTAAAACGTCGCACCGTAGGCACCGGTCGTAAGCTTGAGGTTGAGATCGGAATAGGCATGGCCATATTCATACGCCTGCAGGCCGACGAATAGGAATCCCAGCGCAAACGTCAGAAACAAGCCCATTTTCAGCTGCCCACGCTTGTTCAGCTTGAGTGCCCAGTGCGCCCAGGTCACCGTCACGCCCGATGTCAACAGTATCAGGGTATTGATGGCCGGAAGCCCCCACGGTCCCATGGGCATGAACTTCTCGCTGATCCCGGGACCCGCCGTAGGCCAAATGCCCGTGAAATCCGGCCACAGAATCTTGTGCTCCAAATCAGAAAGCCAGGGAATCGAAAAGATCCGCATGTAGAACAGCGCCCCGAAGAAAGCAGCAAAGAACATCACTTCAGAGAAAATGAACCAGCTCATCCCCCAGCGAAAAGAGGCACCCACCTGCGAGCTGTACTTGCCGCCTTCGCTCTCTCGCGCCACCGTGCGGAACCAGACAAAACACATATAAAAGAGGATGGCAAAGCCAATTGCCAGTAGCCCATAACCAATCGGAAGTCTATTGACTGAAAAAGCCGCACCAAAACCCATGAATAACAGCGCTATCGACCCGGTCATCGGGTAAGTCGATGGGGCCGGAACGTAGTAATGACCGTGACCTGCTTCTTGGCTCATGTTGAATCTCCCGCGTATAATTAATTAATTTCTAACTTGTTACAAACTTAACCAGCAATAATACGCCCACCACAAACAATGCCGCACCAACGATTCCCGCAATAATCACCTGTCCCATCGTCAGGGTTGCGGCATCATGGTCATGATCGGTATGCTTTCGCACACCGAAAAAAGCCCATGATACGGCTTTCATTGCTTGCATGAATGTCCCCTTCGCGGGCTTGTCATCGCCCTCTGTCAACTCTTATCCGTCCGACTATCTGCATCAGCAGTCTTGTCGTTTCCAAGCTCAAAGAATGTATACGAAATGGTCACGGTATCATAATCAGCAGGCAAACCAGGCTCAATCATGAATTGAACCGGCATCTGCCTGACCTCGTTCGGCTTTAACACCTGTTTACTGAAACAAAAACACTCAAGCTTTTTCAAATGTTTAGCCAGCAATTGCGGGCTATAACTAGGTATCGCCTGACCGTTAATTTCGCGATTTGAATTATTTCTGACTTCGTACATTACCTGCACCAATTCACCAGGATGTATGCGTACGGTGGATTGCAGCGGTTTGAATTCCCACGGTAGCCCGCGTGTATTCGCGTCCAACTGTACCGTTACCCACCGAGTGGTATCTACTTGCGTATTTTCCGCCAGCGTATCCGCCTGCAGTAAATTATTAATCCCTGTAACTTCGCAAATCTTTTCATAAAACGGCACTAGCGCAAAGCCAAAACCAAACATGGCCACTGTAAAAATCAGCAGCTTCTTCATGATCAAGGAATTGGATTGGATTACGCTCATTTCCAGTTCTTTATAATGACTGCGACGAAGAGAGCTACTACGATTGCCAGCAGAATCAACCCCGTTCTGATTACTCCACGCCTTCTTTGGGCATCTTCTGCTGACATATCGTACCCGTTTATTATCTGACGACCGGGGGCGTCTCGAAGCTATGATAAGGTGCTGGCGACGGCAGCGTCCACTCCAGCGTCGTCGCGCCTTCCCAAGGCTTCGCCGGCGCTTTTTCTCCGCCACGGATGCACTTCAGCAACACATAGAGGAACAACAGCTGGCTAAAACCAAACCCAAAGGCGCCGATGCTGGAAATCATGTTGAAATCGGCGAACTGCAGGGCATAGTCGGGAATACGGCGTGGCATGCCCGCCAGTCCCAGGAAGTGCTGTACGAAGAAGGTGAGGTTGAAAAAGAACATCGACAGCCAGAAATGCCATTTGCCCAGCGTCTCGTCATACATGTGCCCGGTCCACTTCGGCATCCAATAATAGGCTCCACCAAATATGGAAAACAGCGCACCCGATACCAGCACATAATGGAAGTGCGCAATTACATAGTAGGTATCCTGTACCTGAATATCTATCGGCACGATCGCACAAATAACACCGCTGAAACCACCGATGGTAAACAGGAAGATGAAGCCGATAGCAAACAGCATGGGCGTTTCGAAGGTCATGGCACCGCGCCACATGGTAGCGGTCCAGTTGAAGACTTTCACGCCGGTCGGTATCGCGATCAGCATGGTTGCGTACATGAAAAACAGCTGCCCGGTTACCGGCATGCCGGCAGTGAACATGTGATGCGCCCAGACGATGCAGGACAGGATGGCAATCGAGGCGGTCGCATAAACCATCGAGGAATAGCCGAACAACGGTTTGCGCGCAAACGTCGGGATGATTTCCGAAACGATACCGAATGCCGGCAAAATCATGATGTAGACTTCCGGGTGCCCGAAGAACCAGAAAATATGCTGGAACATCACCGGGTCGCCCCCACCCGCCGCGTTAAAGAAATTGGTGCCAAAGTTGCGGTCGGTCAACAACATGGTAACGGCTCCCGCCAGCACCGGCATCACCATGACCAGCAGATACGCCGTGATAAGCCAGGTCCAGACGAACAATGGCATCTTCATCAGCGTCATGCCCGGCGCGCGCATATTAAGAATGGTGGTGATAATGTTGATTGATCCCATGATGGAAGAAGCACCCATGATATGAAGGGCAAAGATTGCCATGTCCATACCCATGCCCATTTGCACCGACAGCGGCGGATAAATCGTCCAGCCGCCCGCCGCCGCGCCACCCGGTACAAAAAACGAGGTGATCAGCAGTAGTGCCGCCGGGGGCAGTAGCCAGAAGCTCCAGTTGTTCATGCGGGCGAATGCCATGTCCGGCGCGCCGATCATCATCGGTATCTGCCAGTTGGCAAAACCGACAAACGCCGGCATGATGGCACCGAACACCATCACCAGGCCATGCATGGTGGTCAACTGATTAAAGAACTCCGGCTGGACGATCTGGATGCCAGGCATGAACAGCTCGGCCCGGATAGTCAGCGCCATCACACCCCCCGTAAGGAACATCATGAAGCTGAACCAGAGATACATCGAACCAATATCTTTGTGGTTGGTGGTCATCAGCCAGCGCATCATGCCGCTGGGGTGATGGTCGTGCGCGTGTGCAATGTCGTGATCGTGTACTGCTGCCATGGTTTCCTCCTTGATACTATTTTCTGAGTTCGTTGATTTCCGATGGCTGCACCACGTCGCCTGTCGTATTGCCCCAGGCATTGCGCTCGTAGGTGACCACCGCCGCGATTTGTACATCCGACAGATGCTGGAAAGCTGCCATTGCTGTGCCGGTTTTTCCATTCATTACTATGTTGATATGCTCGGCCTTGGGACCCGTGGCAATCTTCGATCCATCCAGTGCGGCAAACGCCCCCGGAACACCCTTGCCATTGGCCTGATGGCAAGCGGCACAGTTGCCCGCATAGACTTTCTCGCCTTCGGCTTTCAGCTCATCCAGCGTGAAGGTCTTGTTGGCGTCAACAGCCGCCACCGCGGTTTTCTTTTTCTGCTCAGCCACCCACTGGGCGTATTTCTCCGGCTCCAGCGCTTCCACCACGATCGGCATGAAGCCGTGTTCCTTGCCACAGAGCTCGGCGCACTGCCCCCGATAGGTGCCAGGCTTGTCTACCGTGAACCAGGTGTCGCGGATGAATCCGGGAATGGCGTCCTGCTTGGCCCCTAATGCCGGAACCCACCAGGCATGGATCACGTCGTTGGCGGTAAGCAGTATCCGTATTTTCTTGCCTGTGGGCACCACCAGCGGGTTGTCCACTTCCAGCAGATAATTCTCGCCTTTGCTTTCCTTGTTCTCGATTTGCGCCTTGGAGGTAGCCAGCGCACTCAGGAAACTGATGCCTTCCCCCTCGCCTGTAATGTAGTCATAGCCCCATTTCCACTGGTAGCCCGTCGTCTTGATGGTGATGTCCGGGCTGGAGGTATCTTTCATGGCGATGATGGTCTTGGTGGCCGGATAGGCCATGCCAATCAGAATGAAGAACGGGATGATGGTCCAGATGATCTCCACCGTGGTGCTGTGATGGAAATTCGCAGCTTTGTAACCCGCATCCTTGCGGTGCTTGAGCACCGAATAAAACATGGTGCCAAATACGCCGATAAAAATAACCAGGCATATCCATAAGGCCAGCGTATGCTGATCATAGATCTGTCTGGCGATAATCGTCTGCGGCTCGGGCAAGTTCAACTGGTAAGGATCCGCCGCCGCCATTCCCAATCCGGAATACATGGCGAGCGTCAGAACTCCTGCCAGCGCTGCTGTTACTTTACTACTCATATTTCCCCCCACTTGATTACTGATAACAGTACGACCCAATAATAATTACGAAAACCCGATGTTAGGTCCCGCCCCGTGAGATGGTCTCCAGATTATCCTTGCTTAGCTGATACCCATGAGATATTCCCACGCACATAAAAGCATCTTCTCAATCTTTATTTCGCCAAAATAACCCTATTGCGAATGTCAGTAATTGTGTTATTCTATAACCTTATAGCTGCTGCAAAACACTAAGAATAAGAGGCAAGTCTATAAGTTCAAAGTTTCAACTAAAAAAATTCGGAGTCCGTTTCTTAATTAAATCCGAACAATGAAATTTTCTTGCTTGATACGAATTCGGAATTGAAAAAAGATGCAGTAAAATCGATCCGGGGATGCAACCGTAATTTCGATGCCATAAATATGCTTTTCGATTATTATTTAATTAGAAAGCATTCTTTTGCCGGACTGTTTAATCTTCCTTATTTAGCGAAATCACTGTTTTTAAAGAAATTACCACCCTTTCATTTCTCAAGCGATCAGAACAGATTTATTCCGTATTAACAGCAATTTCTATGCATTCAGCGCTGTTTTTTATGCCGGGTGCCGCAAATAAGTCAGAACAAAATTCTACCACACGAAAATTACGCGTACAAGAAAGAAACGCGTCTTGTTAGCCTAAATTAATAATGCCCCTATTCTAAAAAGCGGTATTTTTCCCTCTTCAAAAGAGGGTAATTTTACCCTAATTGAATTGTGGCGATTTCCATTCTGGATAGGAATTTGTCCTCTTATAACGTGTCTGTTTTCTTCACGTGTCTGTTTTCTTCTTTACACCGCACGCACGCTCCAAGGCGGAAGCTGTAGCAAATTACCTTCCACCTCTATTTCCTTCGTCACTGCTGCGATCATGCCGCAACAACGCGTATGATTTTTCGCTGAGCGCCTCTCATCCCAATCAAGTTATTCTATTGTCAAATCCCTACCATCGACCGGGTTAAGATGAACCATTTATCTCGATGGCATGATTCCGCATGGTTGCCGGGAATCACCCACATGACTCAACGAGACCTTATCTATTCCGATCTCCCTGGAAGGGCACTGGCATCGACATATGAATGCGCCCAGATCCAGGACTCTTCTCACACAGGATTAGACGAGATGGATAGGCTATTGTCTGTGGATAACCGGCAGGGGCGGGCAAACGAGCGAGCGAAAACTTTGGGCTCGTGCAATAATTATCCGGTTTCCTCAACTTTTTAACGGAACCCTATTGGGGGTATAAAAAATGGCAGAAACCGTGAACATCATCAGCGCAAGCGCAGCACCGGAGCTACAGACTTCGGGATGGCTCAACACCACGCGGCCGCCTACACTGGCGTCACTGCGCGGCAAAGTAGTCGTTCTTCACACCTTTCAAATTTTCTGTCCGGGTTGCGTACAGGTCGGTATTCCGCAAGCCCAGAGGATATCTCAGGAGTTTGATTCCAACCGGGTTGCGGTGATCGGGCTTCATACCGTCTTTGAACATCACGCTGTAATGGGCCGTGATGCACTTGAAGTATTCGTGCACGAGTATCGATTGCGCTTTCCTATTGGAATCGATAAATATGATGGAGAGTTGGATGGAGAGCCGAAAGGCGTGCCGCTCACAATGCGCGCATACCAGATGCAGGGAACGCCGACCCTTATTCTGATCGACAAATCCGGGCGTATTCGCCTGCATAAATTTGGGCATGTGAGCGATCTCTCGGTGGGATTCTCGATCGGCGCATTACTCTCTGAAGAGATCGAAGTCGATGAGTCCGCGGCCAGTCCCGCGGCGACCGGGACGGACAGCGGAAATACTGTTTGTGACGAGAATGGATGCAGCGTATGAAGGGAAGCCGGCTAGCCCGGCTTCTTGGCCTTATCGTCTGGCTTAACCCGCTCTGCGATGCCGGTGAGTAAGCCAGCAGCCACCTGGCGCATGAGATCGGTGATGGCGTGGGTCAACTGCAGGCCGGCTTCAAGCCGGGTTTGACCGGCCGAGGTTATCTCGTGATTAAACGCCGCAAGCGTGTCCTTCAACTGAGAACCGACAGCGGTTCCATTGTGTTTTGCGTGCGCGACCAAATCGTGCAAGGTTTCCGACACGACTTTCTGGGCGGTGGAAGCCGATGCCTGCACGGTTTCAAGGAAAAGATTTTCCACGCTTTCCAGTTCGCCGCGCACTCGGGTGAGTTCTTCACTGGAAAATTTGTGCGCGCGGCCTGCGGCTTCCTCCAAAGCCAGCTTCGACGCTTCGGCAAACTGTGCCAGCGCGGCATCCAGTCCGGCAACCGCATCGCGGATGGGTGTCAACGCCGTTTGCGTGTGGGCTGAGGTGTGTTGCAGTTTTTGCTGCGCGCCATCATGCACGCCTTGCATCACCGCTGTCATGATGCGCCGCAGGGATTCGAGATCCCGGTTTTGCGTGCTGAGTGCTTTGACTGTCAGGTCCCGGACCACCTGCTGAACATTATCGCCCTTTGCAATAGCACCACGAACCTCAGCCTCAAGCGCCGATATGTCGGCCGTTGCGTCATGAGCGGTTCTGCCTCCAGTTTTCTTCTGCATGGTAAAACCTCCTTGAATGATGAAATAATTGATGTGTAATTTACTTTTCCGGCTTGCGCGCGAGCCGGTCGAGGCCGCCCATGTAAGATTGCAGGACCTTGGGAATCGACAAGCTGCCATCGGCATTCTGAAAGTTTTCAAGAATCGCCACCAGCGTTCGTCCCACCGCCAGCCCTGAGCCATTGAGGGTATGCAATAGTTCCGGCTTACCTTTCTCATTGCGAAAGCGTGCCTGCATGCGCCGTGCCTGAAATGCTTCACAATTACTGCATGAGGAAATTTCACGATAGGCATTTTGCGCAGGCAGCCATACTTCAATATCGTAAGTCTTGGCAGCTGCAAAACCCATGTCGGCGGTACATAGCACCATTACACGATAAGGCAGCTCCAGTTTTTGGAGAATCTTTTCAGCATGACCGGTAAGCTCCTCCAGCGCTTCATAAGACTGTTGCGGATGGACAAGTTGGACCAACTCCACCTTGTCGAACTGATGCTGGCGGATCATACCGCGCGTGTCTCTGCCATAGCTGCCCGCTTCGGAGCGGAAGCATGGCGTATGCGCGGTGAGCTTAATGGGAAGGGATTCGCATGCAACAATCTTATCACGCACAATGTTACTGAGCGGAACCTCCGCAGTGGGAATCAAATACAAATTATCATCGTCCAGCCGATATTGCGGGTTCGCCAGTGATCGGCTTTGATCGCTCTCACTTTGTGGATGAGATTCAGCCGGATTAACTCTCCGTCGAGGAATCTCGAATAAATCCTCCTTGAATTTTGGCAGCTGCCCGGTGCCCTGCAAGCTCTCCGCATTGACCAGGTACGGCACGTAGGCCTCGGTGTAACCATGCTCCTGCGTGTGCGTATCCAGCATAAACTGCGCGAGCGCGCGATGAAGCCGCGCCAGTCCGCCTGTCATCAGGCTGAAGCGTGCGCCGCTTAGTTTTACAGCGGTAGGAAAATCGAGCAAACCGAGGTTCTCACCAATGCTCACATGATCACTCACCGCAAACTCGAACGCGCGTGGCGTTCCCCAACGGCGTACTTCTCGATTATCGGCTTCGCTTGTGCCTTCCGGTACACTGGTATGCGAAAGGTTGGGAATCTGGAGCAATATATGCTGCAACGCGGTTTGGGTTTGTTCAAGGCGCGTTTCGGCCTGCTTAAGGTCATCGCCAAGATTTTCCACCTCCGCCAGGATAGCGGTAACATCCTCGCCTCTGCCTTTGGCATTGCCAATCTGTCTGGAGACGGCGTTACGCCGCGCTTGCAGTTCCTGAGTGCGAGTCTGAAGCGTTTTGCGTTCCGCTTCCAGCGAGTTGAATTCCGTAACCGGAAAAGTATGGCCACGTTTGGCAAGAAGCCTGACGACATTTTCCAGATCGGTACGTAATAGCTGAATATCTAACATGCAAACTCCAAAAAACGTGTCTTGCGCCGGGTTCTGATAAGCGCAACTGTTTACGGCATTTTCTTCGCCTGCCTGTCTAATTCGCGCAAATACGCCAACTTTTCCGAAATTTTCCCTTCCAGCCCACGCACGGTCGGTTGGTAAAATTTAACCTCTGGCATACCTTCCGGAAAATAATTCTCCCCAGCGGCGTAGGCTTCCGGATCGTCATGAGCATAGCGATACTCCTGTCCATAGCCTAATTCCTTCATCAGCTTGGTGGGCGCATTACGCAAATGCTCGGGTACGCGATGTGACGGGTTGCTGCCAATGAAAGACCGGGCTTTATTATACGCAAGGTAGGCGGCGTTGCTCTTCGGCGCGCAAGCCAGATACAGTGTTGCTTGTGCCAAGGATAACTCTCCCTCCGGACTCCCCAGCCGTTCGTATGTCTCGGTGGCATCCAGGGCAACCCGCAATGCGCGCGGATCGGCCAAACCTATGTCCTCCACCGCCGCGCGAATCAATCGCCGCCCGATATAAAGCGGATCGGCGCCTCCGTCCAGCATGCGACACATCCAGTATAGCGCGGCATCCGGGTTGGAACCGCGTAGCGATTTATGCAACGCCGAAATCTGATCATAGAATTCATCACCGCCTTTATCAAAACGGTGCGCACCGCGAAAGAGTGCATTAGCGACATAATCTGCCGCTATTTCGGTAACTCCACCAATGGCTGCCGCGGTTTTTATTTGTTCCAGAAAATTGAGTAAGCGCCGCGCGTCGCCATCCGCATATCCAGTCAACAAGCGTCTGGCGTCATCGGTAAAACTCAATTCCGGCAATGCCAGATCTATCGCTCGTTCAAACAGGATAATGAGCTCGTCTTCCGATAACGCTGTGAGCACATAAACCTGTGCGCGCGACAATAGCGCACTGTTGACCTCAAACGAGGGATTCTCGGTGGTGGCACCGATGAATGTCACTAAACCCTGTTCGACATACGGCAGAAACGCATCCTGCTGTGACTTGTTGAAGCGATGCACCTCATCCACGAACAGAATAGTGTGGCGACCCGATTGCTGCAATACGGCTTGCGCTCGTTCTATCGCTTCACGGATATCCTTGACGCCCGACAATACCGCCGACAGCGCAATGAATTCGGCGTCAAACGCCTGCGCCATCAGTCTCGCCAACGTTGTTTTGCCGGTGCCGGGCGGTCCCCACAATATCATTGAGTGAGGCTTCCCGGATTCAAACGCAAGCCGCAATGGCCTCCCCGCCCCAAGCAAGTGCGATTGCCCCACAACCTCTCTCAGTTCCTGAGGACGCAATCGTTCTGCAAGAGGTGCTGCAGGCTCTCGCTTTTCGAACAAATCAATCACTGATTACGTCCGCTCCTTCGGGGGGACTGAACTTGAACAACTCTGCCGAAAGCTTGGGGTTTTGTTCCACCCGGGAAAATGTGAGTACCGTAGTCTGACCAAAGTTATCGTGCAGCTCCATCGCTTTCAATTCGCCTGCCGGGGAAAATCCCAAGCGCACCCATTCAAAAGTGCCTTCCTTGGCTTTGGGCTTTGCTTCAAGCCATTCCGTATCCCCCTGTAACCCAATTTCAACCAGATCAAAATTGGCCTCGATATTGCTGCTGCCCGCGAGTAGCGCAGCAGGGCTGGTGCCGATGGCAAGATCCAGCTTGCGTACCGTCACCTGATCAAGATCGCGATCGTAAAACCATATCCGGGCGCCGTCGCCGACAATCAATTGTTCGTATGGCTTTTCGTATACCCATCGAAATTTTCCGGGACGCTCGAATTGCATGGTACCGCCCCCTCTTTGTACCACACGCGTATTTTTGTCCAGCACCGTCTGGACAAACACCGCGCGAACAGTACGCGTATCCTGGACGAAAGTTTTGAGGCTGCTAATCGCTCCAGCCTCCGCAATGGAAGCGAACAAGGAAAGCAGCAACAAGAAATAGGATCGTTCTAGAAAATTCATAATGTTTCTCGATAGCAGTGAACAAGCGGGTTGGATCAATGCGAGTCTCAGAAGCCACAATTTTACTCTGCGCATGCGTTCACCGCGCCCATCGTGGAACTTATCCGACTTGATCGAGGTTGCAGCCGCGATTTTACCGGCTTCTGCCTTTATCAGGGCGGATAAAACGCCGCGATCCAATGTCATCACGATATGCAGGTTCGCGCGGGATCGTTTGTCCAGTTCAATTGTCTTATATATAGGTACGCCTGTTTTATACCTGATCCAAAAAGGTTATAGGAAAAACCACAGTATATTTGTGGGAACTACACTGAAGTATCAAAGTCTAAAATAGCCTGCGGATTCATTTCGCTGCTAAAAGTTGGTAGGATTCTTAACTATTGGTAACAAGGAGTAATCAAAATGGCAACTACACTTGAAACATCAGGCAGCCATGCGGGGTCGAGCGGACGCGACTACGACATGTCGCTGTGGTACGACTCAAGGTGGTACAAATTTGGGCTGATCACCATGCTGGGAGTAGCGATATTCTGGATCTGGTTTCAGCGGACGTTTGCCTACTCGCACGGCATGGACTCGATGGAGCCGGAATTCGAGAAGGTATGGATGGGACTGTGGCGGGTGCACATGATCGTCATGCCGATCTTTGCGCTGGTCACCTGGGGCTGGATCTGGAAGACACGTGACACCAACCTGGACAACCTGGACCCCAAACTGGAAGTCAAGCGTTACTTCTACTGGATGATGTGGCTGGGCGTATACCTGTTTGGTGTGTACTGGGGCGGTAGCTTCTTCACCGAGCAGGATGCCTCCTGGCACCAGGTCATCATCCGCGACACCAGCTTCACCCCGAGCCATGTGGTAGTGTTCTATGGTTCCTTCCCGATGTACATCGTCTGTGGCGTGGCCAGCTACCTGTATGCCATGACCCGTCTGCCGCTGTACGCCCGTGGCACCTCGTTCCCGCTGGTGATGGCCATTGCCGGCCCGCTCATGATCCTGCCGAACGTAGGCCTGAACGAATGGGGCCATGCCTTCTGGTTCATGGAAGAACTGTTTAGCGCACCGCTGCACTGGGGCTTTGTGATACTGGGCTGGTCGGGCCTGTTTGCCGGGGGCATCGCGGCACAGATCATCACCCGCTACTCCAACCTGACCGACGTCATCTGGAACGGACAGAGCAAAGTCATCCTCAACAACCGGATCGTCCCGTAAGACCGGATAGACCCTGATTGGGCCAGCCGCCCTGCTCCTGCAAGACCGGGGAGCGGGGCGGTATCATTTGTGCATCACAGTCAGGTGTTAAGAAATGACTGGATCGGCATCGCAGGCAACCAACCTATGACAAAGTCGCATAGCGACTTATCCGTGTCACCCCAAACTGCATGGCGGTAGACCTACTCATTCCGCGCAGGAACCAGCACCTCCCGATTACCGTTGGTTTGCATGGCGGAAACGAGACCGGCGCGTTCCATCTCCTCAATTAGGCGCGCGGCCCGGTTATAACCAATGCGCAAGTGTCGTTGCACCAGGGAGATTGAGGCGCGGCGCGTCTTGAGCACCATGGCGACGGCCTCATCATAGAGCGGATCGGCTTCGCCGCTGTCCGGCCCCACCATGCCGCTATTTTCTCCTGCATTGCCGTTGCCTTCCTCTTCAATTGAATTAAGCACGCCTTCCACATAGCGCGGTTCGCCATGTTCCTTGATATATTCCACCACACGATGCACTTCCTGATCGGCGACAAAAGCGCCATGCACCCGCTGTGGGTAGCCGCTGCCCGGAGGCAGATAAAGCATATCCCCCTGCCCCAACAGCGCCTCCGCCCCCATCTGATCGAGTATGGTGCGTGAATCCACCTTACTCGATACCTGAAATGCTACCCGCGTTGGAATATTGGCCTTGATCAGGCCAGTGATCACATCCACCGAGGGCCGTTGCGTGGCGAGCAGCAAATGCACACCCGCAGCACGGGCTTTCTGGGCCAGTCTTGCGATCAATTCCTCGACTTTCTTGCCCACCACCATCATCAAGTCCGCCAGTTCGTCTATGACCACTACAATCAATGGCATTTCCTCCAGCAGGTCCGGCGTATCGGGTGTCAGAGTGAACGGATTGACAAGCGGCTTATCGTTCTTGATCGCATCGCGGATTTTTTGATTGTAACCGCCGAGATTACGCACGCCCAGCGATGACATCAGCTTGTAGCGGCGCTCCATCTCCGCCACGCACCAGCGCAACGCGCTCGCCGCTTGCCGCATATCGGTCACCACAGGCGCCAGCAGATGGGGAATGCCTTCGTACACAGACAGCTCAAGCATCTTCGGATCCACCAGAATCAGGCGTACCTGCTCAGGCGTAGCCTTGTAGATAAGGCTCAGGATCATGGCATTGATAGCCACCGATTTACCTGATCCTGTCGTTCCCGCGACCAGTACGTGCGGCATTCTGCCCAGGTCAGCCACCACCGGATGACCGCCGATATCCTTGCCTAATGCGATAGTCAATGGCGACCCCATGTCGGAATACGCCTGCGAACTGAGGATTTCCGACAAGCGCACCACCTGCCGTTTGGGGTTGGGAATTTCCAGACCCATACTGGTCTTGCCGGGAATAGTCTCGACCACGCGTATACTCACCACCGACAGGGAGCGTGCCAGATCTTTCACCAGATTGAGAATCTGATTACCTTTAACGCCTACCGCCGGTTCGATCTCATAACGGGTAATGACCGGACCGGGATAGGCTGCCACTACTTTGACTTCGACCCCAAAATCGATCAGCTTGCGTTCGATCAGACGGGACGTGAATTCAAGCGTATCTGTCGACAGCATTTCCACATCCTTGGCCGGCTCATCCAGCAGATGCAGCGGTGGCAAGGGTGAATCGGGTAAATCCACGAACAGCGGCGTCTGTTTCTCTTTGATAACACGCGACGACTTGAGAATGATGGTGGCTGGGGGTTCGATATGCAAAGGCGGATTTTCATGGAAACGCTTCTTACCGACCTCAACCAATTCGTCGCGTTTGATTGCTGAAACCAAGCCTGCGCGCCGATCTTGCCAGTCCTCCCAGCGGCGTCCGGCAAACAGCCAGGTGCCCTCAATTATCGCCCCCAGTTTCTCGGCAAAGCGTACCCACGACAGGCCGGTAAACAAGCTGAATCCGATCGCCATCAATATCAGCAATGCCAAAGTGGCGCCGGTAAAACCCAGCATTTGCGACAAATTCCCGTTGATCAGCTGACCCAGCACGCCTCCCGGAGCCTGCGGCAGCATTATTTTAAGTGTATATAACCGCAGTGCTTCAAACCCGCTGCTGGCGGCCAGCAATACCACGAAACCTGCGGCTGAAACAAATAACGGGCGGCGATCAAATATCCCCACGGCGTCGATGCGATGATAGCTCCATGCCACCAGATAAAGGAAAAACAACACCCACCACCAGGCGGAAGCACCAAGCAAATAGAGAAGTAAATCCGCCAGCCAGGCGCCCGCAACGCCTCCAGGGTTATGGGGAGGACCGTCGCCGCTATGCGACCAGCCAGGATCGGCGCGATCATAGCCATAAAATATCAGCACCAGATAAAGCGCCACCCCCAGTAAGGCAAGTCCGCACGATTCACGCAACAGCCTGACGATTCTGGACGGCAGGGGATTGGAGCTCGGCTTTTTCGCCATTGGCTTGTTGACGAAGCTCATGAGTAGTCCCCAGGAAACAGGGCCAAGGAAAAATAAGTCTGATTATATAGAGTTAGCCTGAGGGGAAAAAGCAAACTCCGCGATGAAGTCCTGCCGGACACGAAGTTTACGAGGGAGCGACAGGAAAATTTATATGCAATACCCTTGCTCATTGGCTCGATAAGCCGGTTCACGAATTCGCGCGCAACTTCATTCTATGACTTATTGGAAAATTCAGGCATGCGCGCTTTTAACGAATCTTTCGTCCAGCAACTCGATCCAGTGACTGACTGGTAATGAGGTACCACCTCGGACGTGCATGAGGCAACCTATGTTGGCGGTAGCAATGCAAGCGGGACTACCCGATTCCAGTGCCGTTACCTTATTTTTCAATAACTGTTGCGATAGCTCCGGTTGCAGAATGGAGTAGGTCCCGGCCGATCCGCAGCAAAGATGGGCGTCCGGCACAACCGTCAGTTCGAAACCTGCGGCAATCAGAATCCTCTCGACTACGCCGCGAATCTGCATGCCGTGTTGCAACGTACAAGGAGAATGAAAAGCAAGTTTTGATTTCTTTGGGTTAACCGGCAAGCTATTGATAGAACTAGCCAATACTTGGGTCTCGGCTTCGAGTATTTCGCTGATATCTTTACACAATTCTGAAATATGTGCCGCTTTTTCCGCATAGGCCGGATCATGACGCAACAAATGGCCATATTCCTTCACCGTTACGCCGCAACCGCTGGCAGTCATGACGATCGCTTCCACTCCTCCCCTTTCTTGCCTGGCATTAATTTCCATTGCGTTTCCCACGTACGGCCACCAGGCATCTACATTGCGGCGCATGTAATCCAATCCCTCTTGCTGGGCATTGAGATGGTACGAAACCGCCCCACAGCAACCCGCGTTTTCCGCTTTGATCAGGGATATGCCCAGCTTGTCCAGTACTCGTGCGGTAGCCGCGTTGATATTGGGGGCCAGCGCCGGCTGCACACAGCCTTCGAGTACCAGCATCCTGCGTGCATGACGAGCAGGGGGCCATGCTCCCGCAAGCTGCATTTCTTTCGCTTTCGGCGGTATCGAATCCTTCAGGCTGCCTGGAAGCAATGGACGAATGCCTCGTCCCAGCCTCAATAACGATGAAAACAACTTGGAATTAGGTAAGGTCTGGCGCAGTGCGTATCGCATGGCACCAGCCGCCGCACCACGTCCCACTTTTTTTTCAACGATGCCACGACCGATATCCACCAGCCGCCCATAACGCACGCCGGATGGGCAAGCTGTCTCGCAGGCACGGCAAGTAAGGCAACGGTCAAGATGCAACTGGGTTTTTTGCGTAACCGGCTCGCCTTCCAGCATCTGTTTCATCAGGTAAATACGGCCGCGCGGGCTATCCAGCTCATCGCCCAGCAACTGATAGGTCGGACAGGTGGCGAGGCAGAAACCACAATGCACACAGGTCCGCAGGATGGCGTCAGCTTCTTGCCCCTCGGGAGAATCTTTAATGAAATCGGCTAGGTTGGTTTGCATTTATTTAGTATTGAGGATACATCCGGCCAGGATTTAGTATCCCCATCGGATCGAACTTCTCCTTTATACGCCGGTGAATAGCCAACATCGCCGGTTCAAGCGGATGAAATACGTCAGCACATGATTCGTGGCTGCGGAACAGCGTAGCGTGGCCGCCCGCAGCCTTAGCGATTCCGCGTGCAACACCGGCATCGACTCCCGTTTCATCTGCCCACCAACGTAGCGCGCCTCCCCATTCCATCAATTGCTTACCCGGCAAAGGCAGCGGCGGGGCTGTCGATTTTATGGATAAGCGCCAGAGCGATTTCCCCGATTGAAAAAATGAATGCGACTGTTCGCGTACCGATTCCCAAAAAACCTCTCCGTCATCGATTTCATCGCCACCCAGCTTCGCATGCGCTGCACGCACCGCAGGCTCGGCGCCAGAGAGCCTTATAAACAGCTCGCCGTCGCAAAAACAGGTGGCGGAAACGGGTAGAGGCTTACCGGCCCACAGATTCATCCTTTCAATGGCCTCGGCTTCCACCATCGGTATACGCAGCGTGGTCTCCATTGCCGGCAGCGGCAGCACTTTGAGTGAGATTTCCAGCAACAGACCCAATGTTCCCATCGAACCTGTCATCAAACGCGAAACATCATAGCCCGCGACATTTTTCATTACCTGCCCACCAAAACGCAGGTCATCTCCTCTGCCGTCAAGCATGCGCACACCCAGCACAAAGTCGCGTACCGCCCCGGCGGATGCCCGGCGTGGGCCAGACAGGCCGGTGGCGATACAACCACCCAATGTGGCGGCAGGCTCAAAATGCGGTGGCTCGAACGCCATCATTTGACCATGCTTGCGCAACTCGGTTTCGAGATCGGCCAAACGAGTGCCGGCGCGGGCAGTCAGCACCAGTTCGGTCCGCTCATAATCCACGATTCCGGCGTAAGCGCTAGTGTCAAGAACGCCGTCATTCCGCCCCGGGATGTGATTACCGTAGAAATCCTTGCTGCCTCCGCCGCGTATGCATAACGGCGCTTTATCTTCGGCAGCGGCACGGATAATGCCGGCAAATTGGTCTACGATATCTTGCATAGACAAAGAATGCGGATCAGTCTGTCGTTCAAAACCTTGGCAACTCCGGAAATTTTTCTTCGCCCCGATGTACATGCATCGCGCCATGTTCGGCGCAGCGGCGTAGAGTCGGAACGGCTTTTCCGGGATTCAACAATCCCTCCGGATCGAATGCCGCCTTTACCGCGTGAAACATCTCAAGTTCCCCGGTCTTGAATTGGGAGCACATCTGATTGATTTTTTCGATGCCAACTCCATGCTCACCGGTAATGGTTCCGCCGGCCTGAATACACATTTGAAGTATTTTCGCACCAAACTCCTCAGTCATTTCCAGTTCGCCAGACTTGTTGGCATCGTAAAGAATCAACGGGTGCAGATTGCCATCTCCCGCGTGGAAGACATTCATGCAACGCAGCCCGTATTCAGCGGAGAGTGCTTCAATTCCACTCAATACCTGCGCGAGTTTGTTGCGTGGGATAGTCCCGTCCATGCAGTAATAATCAGGTGAAACGCGACCCGCGGCTGGAAAAGCCGCCTTACGCCCGGCCCAGAACTTGAGCCGCTCCGCTTCATCACGAGAGGTTCTGATTTCGGTTGCGCCGCTCTCGTTCATGATCTCGTCAATGCGACGGATCTCCTCCACAACTTCCTCCACCGTACCGTCGGACTCGCACAGCAGGATCGCGGCCGCATCAAGATTGTAGCCGGCATGGACATACTCCTCTACTGCGCGCGTGGTAATTTTATCCATCATTTCCATGCCGGCTGGAATGATGCCCGCGCCAATCACGTTCGCCACCGCATCCGCCGCTTGACGGATGTCGTCAAAGGCCACCATGACAACTTGCGCTTTTTCCGGTCTGGGCAGGAGTTTTACGGTGACTTCGGTAACGACACCCAGCATGCCTTCACTGCCGGTCATCAGCGCCAACAAGTTGTAGCCTGGTGAATCCAGGCTCTCACCGCCGATTTCCAGAATCTCGCCTGCAATGGTTACCACCCGCAATTTAAGGATATTGTGTACCGTGAGCCCATACTTCAGACAGTGCACACCTCCCGAATTTTCTGCCACATTGCCCCCGATGGAGCAGGCGATCTGCGAAGAAGGGTCGGGAGCATAATACAAGCCGTAGGGTGCGGCCGCTTCGCTAATGGCAAGATTGCGCACGCCCGGTTGCACCCGGGCAACGCGCGCCACCGGATTAACTTCAAGTATGCGTTTCAGCTTGGCGAGCGAGAGCAGCACGCCCTCTGCGTGGGGCAGCGCACCACCGGATAATCCGGTGCCTGCGCCGCGTGCCACGACCGGGGTTTTCGCGGCATGACAGACCTTGAGGACTTCGATCACTTCGCCTTCCGTTTGCGGCAGCACGACGATCATGGGCGCTTGCCGGTACGCCGACAAACCATCGCATTCATAAGGCCTCAAGTCTTCGGTCTCATGGAGCACCGCTTCCGACGGAAGGAAAGTACGCAGCCTGGCGGCTAATTGAAGGGAATCCATAGCTCAACAGTTTAATATGTTTACTGAACCTGGTTCATGGGGCTCGTATTAGATCTCATGATTCGCCAATTTTTCCAGCACCTGTACCACGGCCGAACTGTCCCACTTTGCGCCGCCATGCGCAATACATGCGTTGAATAACTCTTGCGTGGCGGCGGTATTGAGTAGACTCACACCCAGTGTACGCGCACCCGTTAGCGCGAGATTCAAATCCTTTTGATGCAGTTCAATGCGAAATCCCGGATCGAATGTACGCTTGATCATGCGTTCGCCGTGAATCTCCAGGACACGTGACGCGGCGAATCCGCCCATGAGGGCTTGACGCACCCTGGCAGGGTCGACGCCCGCCTTGGATGCAAACAGCAACGCCTCACCCACGGCCTCGATAGTGAGCGCAACGATGATCTGATTGGCAATCTTGCAAGTCTGACCGGCGCCATTATCACCAATTAAAGTGACGCTTTTACCCATTAACTCAAGAACAGGTTTTACTTTTCCAAATACGGCTTCCGTGGCCCCCGCCATAATGGTCAGGGTGGCATTCTTCGCGCCTACATCACCCCCCGACACGGGAGCATCCACATAATCGCAACCGAACTGGTTGATCCTGGCGGCGAATACCTTGGTCTCAATGGGAGAGATGGAGCTCATGTCCACCACCGTCTTGCCTGGCGTCAATCCCTGCGCCACGCCATTTTCACCGAATAGTACGCTTTCCACATCCGGGGTATCGGGTAGCATGGTGATAATGATGCCGGCGTTTTGTGCCACTTCTTCGGGCGAGAAACAAGCCTTGCCCCCTTGCTCGAGCAATTCTTGCGGCACGCCGCTACGCGAATACAGAAACAATGCGTGCCCGCCATTGATAAGGTGTCCGGCCATAGGCTTGCCCATGATGCCAAGACCGATAAAACCAATATTCATCATATTTGTACTCATCAATACGCTAAATGCTTTGCCGGCTAGCGCATTCCGGTTCGTTATCCTGATTTCCGGATTTTCTCATGCATCTGGGTTACGCTAGTAAACTTTACCGGTGTCCAGCTGACTAATACAGCTACCATACCTCAAAAGTATGCCGCATAAACCTTTGGAAACATCAAAATCAGGTTGAAAATAATTTATCATTCGCTATTCGCAAGGAATCTGGAATGACCGAATCTCAGTACGATATGTATAACTTCATCTATGACGAAACGATTGTCAGTCCGGACAGCACCTTCACCCGGAGCATAATAGGTACTCACTTTGAAATGGTGAAAGGTTGAGCCGGCAACCGGTAGTCATCATCGGCAGCGGGCTTGCGGGATATACCGTGGCTCGGGAATTTCGCAAACTGGACGCCGAAACATCCATCCAGATTATTTCCGCGGATCATGGCGGATTCTACTCAAAGCCTATGCTGTCAAACGCCTTGGCTACCGGTAAAACGCCGCTATCCATACTCAATGCCAACGCGGAAAAAATGGCCGAGCAATTGAAGATGACGATTCGTTCGCATAGTCGCGTAACGGCCATTGACCCTTCCGGTAAAAGCGTGACCTTGCGAGACGGAGAAAAGCTTCCTTACAGTCAACTCATTCTGGCCCTGGGTGCTGATCCGGTCCGTCTGCCGCTGGAGGGAGACGGTGTTGACGCAATTTTGTCAGTCAATGATCTCGACGACTACCACCAGCTGTGCACTGCGCTACAGGGCAAAAAGGATGTGACCATTCTGGGTGCGGGACTGATCGGCTGTGAATTTGCCAATGATCTGGCTGTGGCCGGTTATCGGGTACGTGTAATAGATATCAGCGCACGTCCTCTGGGGCGGCTTCTACCACAGGCTGGTGGCGCCTTTCTGCAACACAGGCTGGAGGCGATTGGCATAGTTTTCCATATGGGTGCTGCAACACAGCGCGTGGAACGAATTCACGAAAGCTTGCGCTTGACTCTCGACAATGGGGAAATCATACAAACGGATGTCTTGCTCTCCGCCATAGGATTACGCCCGCGCACTGCCCTGGCGGAAGCCGCCGGCATCAAGGTAAATCGCGGCGTTGCGGTGAGCCGTTCGCTACAAACCCGGTATTCGGATATCTATGCGCTCGGTGACTGCGCCGAGGTGGAGGGCAGGGTACTGCCCTTCGTTATGCCGATCATGCATGCCGCCCGTGGCCTTGCGGCAACGCTTGCCCGGACTCCAACTCTGGTACGATACCCCGCCATGCCCGTGGTGGTTAAAACCCCGGCCTGCGCAACCGTAGTCTCACCTCCCGACCCCAATGCGCAAGGCGAATGGCTGATAGAGGAAAGCGAAAGCGGCGTGAAAGCATTATTTCAGAGTGCGGAAGGCAAACTGCTGGGCTATGCGCTGCTGGGTACGGTAACCAAGGAAAAGAATTTGCTCGCCACGCAGTTACCGGCGGTGATGGAATAATACTTACCGGCTTATCCAGAAACGGCAGGCCACGAAACCTACTCCAAGGGCAGATGTTTCATCACGGGTGCGGTGCCGCTACGATATGTGATCCCAATCATGTGAGCGGCACTGAGTCCAGCCTCTTCCGCTGTCAATAAGACTTCAACCTAAATCCGGCAGTTGACCGCTCATTTAATAGATCAGTGTTGTGATTAATAACAATATTTCGTATTATTTTACGCTCACCTTTTGGATGAGTCCGCTACAGGGCAGATTGCACGGTTTTTACGGCGCATGGCAGCGTTGCAACTCCTTGGAATGGAACGACCATTCCAAGGAGTTGCGCCTTTCTCTGCACCCCAAAAACCGCACACTCCGCCCCGTCCAATTGCCGGATTTAGGTTCAATAGGATCTCAACAGGATGCGCCATGATCCAAGATCCACGCTTTGCGGATAAGGCTTAGCCTCCTAAATCAGTAGCCCTTCGTGCGCATGCAAGAAGCATAAGCAGCCTGGTATTGCGCATCGTGAGACTTAGTCTCGTTGAGACCATAGAGACTTCCCCCCGCCGCGCCGGTTACACCGCCAATAGCGGCTCCTTTCCCCGCACCTTTTCCTCCGCCCGCAATGGCACCGCCGGCTGCACCCACAGCCGCTCCAATAGCAGCACCCAGTGCGGCGTTCTTGAGTACTTCTTCGGTTTTGCTATTGACTTCTTCACTCGCATACCGGTTGCATGCCTCCACGACAGATTGTGAAGGGTACGCGGAATTTGCCGCCTGCGGAGGATATGCTCCCTGCGGAGGATATGCTCCCTGCGGAGGATATGCTACCTGCGGGGGATTTGGCGCATGGGGAGCCCGTTGCCGCTCGACGGGGGGCGCGGCCTTGCCCGCCTCGGCTACAGGAGCCTCACTGACTTGTGCCGTTTGGGGATCAGGTGCCTCAGTCTTGGAATCTCGCCCTACAAAGAGCATTGTAGCGGCTGCGGTTGCACCCACCAATAGTATTCCAATCGTTGCGAGCTTCCAGGGGTTAAGGGGTTCATTCGACATCTACATTCTCCTTCTGAGAAAAACTTTCCTTCTCTGGTATTTGGCCATTACTCCAGAGCTGGCTGGAATCACGACCCGACTACTTTTAGTCTGCTTTTTTACCCTTACCATGGCCACCAGCCTTGCCACCATGTTCCTTGTCATGGCCGCGAGCCTTGCCACCATGCTCCTTGTCGTGGCCGCGAGCCTTGCCGCCGTGATCCTTGTCGTTGCCGCGAGCCTTGCCGCCGTGATCCTTGTCGTTGCCGCCAACTCCCCCTTGATCCTTACCATGACCATGCCCATCACCATCTTGATTTCTCAGATCCGCGCGGTCTTTACCTTTGGTTGCTCCGGTAGACCATTGGGCATTCGAGTTTTCGCTTCCTTGCTGGCTCCGGTGATCAAAAGCCGTTCCACCCCGTTTCCCCTCCCCGCCTCCGCCCGCACCATTTCCTTGCTGCGCCAGCACCGGGCTGCCATAACCGAAGACAACGCCGGCCAACAATACCGCTAAACCGACTTTACGCATTTCCGATCTCCTTTTACAGTTATTAAACGTCTATTTGTCTAGAAAAATGTATCCGTTTATGGCTCGGCGTAAGGGCAGCAGAAACTCTGTCTGAAGTTTTCCATCTTACCGGCTTTAATAGCAATCACTATTGTACTGAAGTACACCCTACATCCTGAGAGGCTAGTATCCCTTCAAAATTTTACCGGGTGGAGGTGGCGGTGGTATACCCGGAGGAGGAGGCGGAGGAGGCGGCAATGCCCCTCCCTGCATACCTCTCGCAGGTGGATAAGATGGATAAGAAGCACTCATAGTCCCGTTGTAACCACTCATGGGGGAATTGTTGACCTGACCGGATACCGGAACACGATGACCTTTGCCGTACATGCATTGGGTATAGCCTGTATCGTAACGTTGCTGGCTGCCATAGCCAGATGCATTGGCAGTGTTTGTTCCCGCCAAACTTCCCGCCAAAAGACCGGCGCCGGCACCAATCGCAGCGCCGCGCCCTCCGCCCAAAGCCACGCCCGCTGCCGCACCCAGCCCGGCGCCAACAGCGGCGCTTCCGACCCCGCTGGTGATCGAGGCCCGGTTCGGCGTCATGCCTCCCACTTGTTCGTAGGCGAATTGTCTACAGTAATAATCGTCGTAACGAAACTCATCGAAGCTTCTGCCAGACCCCGGCAAAGCCATCATGCTCGGGCCGGTGGGTATACTCGCGCACGCAGCCAGCGAAGCTATCGCCAGCAGAGCGGATAACTTGATTATTTTTGACATCATGGCGTGGCTTGCCTATTGAGCTGGCTGGGGAGCGACCTGCAGCCAGCCATCTGGACAGTTTTTGATGTAGGGATAGTATCCTTCCGGTTTACGGCAGTAGTGCCAATAATTGGACGCCTGAGCCTGAGCCTGAAGTTGAGGCTGAGGCTGAACCTGTATGATCTGGGGTTGCTGGATATAAACCGGTGGCGCCGCCGGCACTGCAACGGCGGGCGCATACCCATAATTTGGTGCATACCCGTAATTAGGCGCATATCCATAAGATGGGGCTCTGCCTGCATAAGAGCCCAAGCCGTAACCCAATAATCCCATCCCGAGCGCTAATCCATATCCCCCATATCCTCCCCCATAGTGGCGATGGTGACCATGGTGATGACCGTGGTGATGACCGTGGTGATGATGGCCATGACCGTGGCCTCCGCGCGCCCAAACCGAACTGGCAGGGAAGGTTCCGAGCAGTATGAGCGCAAGGCACATTAATCTGATTTTTCTCATGCAAGTCTCCATTCTTATGGTTACGTTTAACTGCAGAGAAACCAATTCAGCAAATAACTTTCTGTGCAGCTGTGCTGATATAACGCGTCAATAGCAGGATTGGTTGTCACCTGGTTACATAGATTTAAAAAAATAATTTCGCCACGCAACCTTTACTGAGCTTTTTCCTTAAATCTGGCTGAAATTGAACAGGCTTACTTTCGTCAAGGGTAGAAAAAGAAAAAACGGAGGAAATTTGATTGCCGGCCCACATGACCGGTTTTACGGGCCAAGACTTTGAGCTTTACCCGAAAGACTTGAAGCCGGTGACCTTATAGCGGAATTTCAGTCGCTCGGCGATTTACAGAATGTCAGAAACGCTATCGCTACTAAATTTGCCGGAAAGAATAAAGTCGGGGTAAATCAAAAAAATATATGAGTAATCCCGTCCCTTACGACAACCAATCCGCTGCTTGATACGTTATATCAGCATGATTGTGGAGATTGATATCCGGCTGATCCAGCTCATCGGTCAACGGGGTGTGGATAGATAGATTTCATATAAATCGCGGCTGCGGAATAGAGATTCACATGAGAAAAATCAGATTAATGTGCCTTGCGCTCATACTGTTCGGAGCCCTGCCTGCAACCTCCGTATGGGCTGGCGGGTGGGGTCACCATCATCATGGAGGAGGGTTTGGATGGGGACTGGGGTTGGGGCTATGGGGCGGCTATGGCTTGGGTTACTATGGCAGAGTACCCTACTACTCCCCTTATTACGGATACCCGCCTGCTTATGGCTATGCACCTTACGGGTATGCACCCGGCTATGGCGCTTCACCATACGGATATGGGTATCCGCCGGTTGTTACGGTACCTTCAGCTCCGCCAATTTATATGCCGCAGCAGCCACAGATTATGCAAACCCAGCCTGTCGAGCCGCAGGCTCAGGCCACCCACTATTGGCACTACTGCCGCAAGCCGGAAGGTTACTATCCCTACATCAGAAATTGCCCCGATGGCTGGCTGCGAGTTGCTCCCCAGCCTGCTCAATAAGCAATGCCGTAACCCGCCGCTGCAAGGAAAATCAATTTTTATTCGCTCGCAAGCAAAAAAAGCTACTTGATTTTCGGATAGAGCGCTTATAGGCGGAAACGGCGGCAATCCTGTCAGTCTGTATGAATTTTAGGCAGGGTGAAAGGGGTGAATTTATAACCCTCGGCAGGCGATGGGCAACCTCGGTATCCCCCACGAGCACGCCGTCGCGACCCTGAGGGACCGAGGTACGCTGAGCTGGCCGGCGGCAGCGAAAATCTCACCGGGCGCAATCAGAAGCGTTTGCGTTTTACCTTCGGATGTTGTGATTCCTGGCAGGCGCGGCGATAAGCCAGCAAGGTCTGCTGGGCACGGCCCAGTATGCTGTCATGCCGATAATTGCCTGTCTCATCCGCTATGCCGGTCGGGAAACCGGTGAGCAACTGTACGCCTTCACTCACATGCTCAGCAGTATAGATATGGAATAAATTTCTGGCGACCGCCTCCACGATCTTGTGCTCCAGCATCAAGTGCCGGCGGTTGCGGTTTGGAATCAGCACACCGTGACTGCCATCCAGTCCGGCTGTTTCGCAGACGCGAAAATAACCCTCTATTTTTTCGTTGATCCCGCCCACCGGCAACACTTCACCGTGCTGATTGACTGCACCCAATCTACTGGTGACGTATACTTACGCGCGCTCATGGCAATCTTGTTGCCAAGCTACCAAGACTATCGCTGGAATTGGAAATGGTGCAAAAGTTTCAATAGATCGCTCAATAAAGAGCCGGACTGTTAATCCCGATCGGCTCCGCAAAATGTAACCGTTACATTTGCCCCAAAATCCACGCATTCATAGAAAAACGTTCACGAAAATTACATAATAAATGAATACTCTGAAATGTGGATCGTATAAAAACTCACTAAATTAACCACTGGAAGTATGACGATGAACAAAGCGGAAGAATTGGTAGATGCCCGCATAACGCCCGCTGGCCGTTTGGATGTCTTATCAAAATACGAAGTCAATAAATTACTTGATAAAAGTCAGGGTGGTTTATACAACGTGTTTCGCAATTGCTGTTTGGCTGTGCTGAATTGCGGCAACCACATGGATGATGGCAAGGAACTGCTCGAGCGGTATGAATCATTTGAAATACGTGTTGTACAACAACAGCGCGGCATAAAACTCGCGGTAAATAAAGCGCCTGCAAGCGCGTTTGTCGATGGCAAGATTATTCGTGGCATTAATGAACATCTGTTTGCGGTGTTGCGCGATGTGGTTTATATCAGTGACGAAATCACCGATAACCCGCACTACGATATCAATACGTCGGATGGCGTGACCAACGCCGTATTTCACATATTGCGCAATGCAAATATTTTACGGCCCATGACAAATCCGCGCTTGGTGGTATGTTGGGGCGGACATTCGATCAGCCGACAAGAATACGATTATTCAAAAGAAGTCGGTTATCAATTGGGGCTACGTGGCTTGGACATCTGCACGGGGTGTGGTCCCGGTGCGATGAAAGGCCCCATGAAAGGCGCTACCATCGGCCATGCGAAGCAACGCATTGCGATGGGACAATATCTCGGTATTACCGAGCCAGGCATTATTGCGGCGGAATCGCCCAATCCTATCGTGAATGACCTGGTCATCATGCCAGATATAGAAAAGCGCCTGGAAGCGTTTGTGCGTACGGGTCATGCGATTGTAGTGTTTCCTGGTGGCGTGGGAACAGCGGAAGAAATTTTGTTCATCCTGGGTTTATTATTGCATCCTGATAACAATGATCTGCCCTATCCGGTGATTCTTACCGGACCAAAAGATTCCGCCGATTATTTCAAAGGTATCGACGCGTTCATTGGCGCGACACTGGGTAGCAGTGCCCAACAGCGTTATCAAATTATTATTGATGATCCGGTATTAGTTGCGCGCGAAGCAGTAGCTGGCATTGAAAAAGTGAAGCAGTTCCGAAAGGATCTGAGTGACGCGTATTACTTTAACTGGGTGCTCAAGATTGAACATGAGTTTCAACGTCCGTTTACGCCGACTCACGATAATATGCGCAACCTTGAATTGCATAAAAACCAAGAAGTGCATTTGTTGGCGGCGCATTTGCGCCGGGCATTTTCAGGTATTGTCTCGGGTAACGTGAAAGATGAGGGCATTCGCTCAATTGAGGAACATGGGCTCTTTGAAATACGCGGGGAAAAAAGTATTACGGACGCCCTAGATGGTTTGCTCGCGTCATTTGTTGCGCAACAACGCATGAAGCTGCCCACTAAAGAATATAAACCGTGTTATCGAATAATTAAGTAGAGGAATCTGATCGAGTTTGAATATAGCATCGAAGTCGAGATTGCCACGTCGCTGCGTTCCCCGCAATGACAACAAATATCAAAATCCGTAAAGGCCACCTTGCCATCCGGCGAGACAACCACTTTCTTTCTGATATGAACTGCGGTAGCCGGTATGCCGGACGTGGCTTCAATTTCTGTCGCCACCAAAGACCTACCGAAATCCGGCCTTCAGCGCGCTGGGCGTCGCTGAAGGCTAGGGATAGTTTTACTGCTGGTAAGCTGGCATTCGATTAGGGGCGGTACGGCTGACTAATTTAGGATAACAAAGACTTACATTGCTGTAAGCCTTTGTTTTATTGGTGGGTCGTGAGCGGCTCGAACGCTCGACCTACGGATTAAGAGTCCGCTGCTCTACCAACTGAGCTAACGACCCGGAATATGGACCCGGAATTCAATACCCCTACTAATCAACACCTTAGATTATAGTACCAATATTAATTATAACGAATAATATGTGGCAGTGGAAGCGGGTCACTGTGATTGTATTGTGATTCTATTTGTCATATCCCTTTAGGGGTACCAAGGGGGATGGGGCCTTTTGCTATATAGTGCACTGCAACGAAATAAAATCTAGAAGAAATTATCAATATCAGCAAGTTTTGCTTTGATATGCATCTGCCCCAATGACGTGTGTAGGATAATCGTTCAAGATCAATATTTTCATGGTGAGCCACTCACGAAAATTTCGATAAAAATTTTGACACACATCGAAAAATATTGCACTATGGTCCGAATGTACTAGTCATGGTAAATTGGGCCGGATGAGAGTACTAGATGTAGTGGTTTGGTAAGGGATTAAAGATGGGTGGATTTATGAAACATATGTGATTCTTAATCCCAAAAATGCGAATACCCCGCTACGGCAAATAGCAGGGCATTCTTTTACTAACAGCGTTGACTAAGCGCAAAACTTATAAGGAAAATCCATGCGATCAGAAATCGCGCTGGAACGTCCCCTCATTAATTTGAGGTTGGTACTGTTCGCGGCACTTATCCTATGACGTTGAGCCGCTAACAAAGATTAACTAAGTTACACCTAAATGAACTTTAATCAACCTTGAGCGGATTCTAACGTAGGCGTTTTAGGATGACAAGCATTAATCGCCTACAGAATGTCGTTGAAGGTCTTTATGAGACATCAAAAATGGCAACTAAAAGTAATAGTGGTAATAGCGGGAAAATAGGACGTGATGCTGGTACTGGACAGTTTATTCCTGTAAGGGAAGCTCAACGTCGTCCAAAGACAACGGTAGTGGAAACACGTACACCGCCTAGCCCGTCGAAGAAGAAGTAACTAATAATAGGTAAGAAACTGGCCCTGCTTCGGTGGGGCCTTTTTACTTTAGACCATATATGTGTATGGCGATCCAATTTTAAGAGGACCAGAATGGTTTCTATCCCTGCTATTCAGTTATGTTTTCACCCTGCCGTTAATAGTGATATCTATGAATTAATCTATAAAAATGATCCTCACTAGATTTGTTTTTATTTCGGCATTCTTTTTAATTTTCTCACTTACGGGATGTGGTAAAGAACCTCATTACGACGACAGCATCCCACATGAGTATATAACTGCCTTAACCACCGATAAGCAACTAACCACTTTCAGTGCTTCGGAAGCGAAATATCTATTGTCAGGCGTAAATCATTTTAAACCAGGTGAATGTCAGGGGCAGCTGGATAATATTAATGAGCGAAAAGCGAAACTATGGATGGGCACTTTAAATCAAACTGAGGGACGGGATATTAAAGGCGTGGTGTTCATGTGCGAAATTGATATAGGTGAAGATCAAGAATGTTTGAATAAGATGTTAAATCATATTTCTGATGATGGTGAACGGGGAACCGCAAAAACGTTTGCAAGAACGCTTCGTTTATGCCGTATTACAAAAATAATAGGGAAAGAAAAGGCGGTCTTGTTAAGAAATGAATGAAATAGCTATACGTTGTTTTTTTCGTGTTTATCCGGAAATCGATTTATTTAGTATGTCGTCATTTCTCAGAACCCCCGATGGGAATAACTAGCTATGATAAAAACCGTTCAGTTCACACTTTCATTTACCGGGAATGATTCGGATAGACACTTAATAGACTTTTACGATGTTTCGAAAGCTCTCATAGGATTCCAGCGATCTATAGCCCTTACCACCCATCTTGTTTTAAATAACGAAATAATTACGCAAGCACCTTATCTTAAAGGTGCCACTATCTATGCGCTTCCATCTGAAGCAGGAAGTTGGAAAATGACGGCTGTAGTGATGGCTTCCTTATATCATCTAGGAACGGCCCCCATTAATACTCCAATCGGGCATCTGATACATTCACTGTATGACTATGTGGTTTCGGAAAGTCTTGGATTTCATGTTGATTATGATAAGACATTGAAAAAGCTGTACGATGAATCGGACATAAAAAAAACTCAGTTGCCACAAATAAGAGAATCACAAGCGCATTCCCTAGTAGAAAAATGTTCCCCCGCTATTGAAGAAATGCATAGGCCTATTTACAAGGGACATACGGCTAAAAAAGGCAGAATCGTCACTACCATTGGTGATAGGAAAATCCCTTTGCAGCAAAGTCTAACAATTGAAACATATGATTTCATTCATGAGACCCACATATCTGCTGAACCAGAAGAGATTCAGGGTCGTATTTCCGGTTACTACAAAAATACGTTCAAGGGAAAGATATTTGATAAAAGCATAGGCTGGCCGGTTTCGTTTGAGCTAAGGGATCAAGCAAGAAATCGAATCGCTTTTGATCTCATAATTCGCAGCTTGCACGCGAATGCCTTAAGTTTAACCAATGAAAATAGTATCGTTTTTTGTAAAGCATACAGGATGACTAGCAAATCTGGTCAATTGAAAGGTTTTCTGATAACTGAAGTTTCTAGCAAACCCTTATCTTAAGATTGACAAACAATCGGTTAACGCATTGGTTGATGGCGGTCTGCGATCCCTTATAATCTGTACGACCCCTCATGAAATACACTATGAAACCCTACAATCGATTTAAATCAGGTAGCTAAGGGGTGTAAGTATGCCTGTATGAAATTTAATGCTTCTCAAGATCATTAGATGACGCTTTCTTGCTAACTTAAATCGAATAATTTCATAATAACAATTACTGGTATTCCAATGAAAATAAGCATAAAAAAGCCAATCATGAATAGCATATGTCCTATTCCGCCGATGAAGGCGGCTATCTGATTTATGAGATGCCCTGCGGACATTCGCCTAATATCCTTTGAAAAAATCCCAATAAAAATCTTGAGAATAAACACAACTACACAAAATACAGCAAGAATAACCGCGAAAAACAATGCACGCGAAAGGTCAGAATCGTCGCATGCACCATATCGATTACAACCGAAATCCGCCCATGCGAAAGAAGGAAATATAATCAATGGCAGATAGGTTAAGGTTCTTATCTGTAGTAGTCGCGACTTCATCATATCAATTAAAAGATAACGACTTAGTAATGGAGGGGACGGTACCAAGACCTCCCCCGACTATAAGATTATTATTTAACTATTGGTTTGATATTGAATCGTTCATAGAAGCTATCTTCCATCGCAGCCCGCAACTCAGTTTCGTGCACCTTCAAAACAATGAATGAGTCATGGATGGGAAGGCAGACTATGCCGACCTCAGTGAGTCGCTTGAGAATCACTTCAGCAACCCATGAATCCGTATTCTGTAAAGTCATTCCGAACCCCGGATTATAGAAATACTCTTTAATAACGGAATGCTTCTCTTCGATTTTCTGAAGTAAGTCTTCAGCGTTCGTGATATGAAACTCACCCCTAATTGTGTTGATAGCATGTTGCCTGTCACGACAATTGAACAGCACCAGAAATGCTTTTTTCACATCGCCACGTTCACATCCGACGATGGTATAGGGATCGTCTGTAACGGATAATCCTTTGAAGGCATAGGCGATGGTGGGATGAAAAGCAGCATAATCTAATTCGACTACCGGCCGATGCGGAGGCGGGCGGGCTGATTTGCTACGAAGCATTCAAGACGATTTCCGGGCAACATAATTTTCCTCCGGATTTTCCCTCGTCCGAGGTGGCGTGTAGCCTCTTTTCATCGCTATTGTCACGCCCTGACGTGTACTCGGTGGTGGCCGAGAGTGAGGGGCGGATCGTGGGCAGCAATTTCCTGTGGGAAGATGCGGCCATCGCGGGTATCGGTCCACTGACGATCGCCCCGGACATCCAAAACAGCGCCCTCGGCCGACGCCTGATGGAGGACGTATTGGCGTGTGCCCGGCGGAAACGGTTCGCCGGGGTGCGCCTGGTGCAAGCCGCCTATCATAACCGTTCCCTGGCCCTTTATGCCAAACTGGGGTTCGACATACGGGAGCCACTGGCAAACCTGCAGGGACCAGCGCTGCGACTCGATATTCCCGGCCACACCGTCCGTTCCGCGCAAGCCGAGGATGAGAACGCTTGCAATCGTCTCTGTCAAAACGTCCACGGTCACGATCGGGGTCAAGAGCTACGTCAAGCAATCCAGCAAGGCACTGCCACCATCGTTGAACACGCCGGTCGCATCACCGGCTACGCCACATTAATCGGGTTCTTTGGGCATGCCGTGGGGGAGAGCAATGAAGATCTCAAGGCCCTCATCGGGGCTGCGGAGGCCTTCGCGGGGCCGGGGTTTCTCCTGCCCACGCGCAATGGCGAACTGTTCCGCTGGTGCTTGCAGCACGGACTTCGCGTCGTTCAGCCCATGACATTGATGAGCTTCGGGCTCTACACCCAGCCTTCGGGCACTTTCCTGCCTTCGATTCTCTTTTGAAAGCGGGTCATCTTTCTTAGGCGCATTTTTTCTTGACGGCGAATGCCTTCCATTGCTGAGCTATATATCAAGAGTAGCCCCTATCCTCGCACCGACCCTCCGGTAGAGGTAAGCCTGTTTAAGAAATCCATCTTGATCTAACCAAGCATCATCAACTCGGAACTCTGTCTCGGGTACTGGAGTCCCCTTAACTCGGTTAATAATGGTCTCAAGAGTAGCAGGCCTCTCCGACCTGATCATGTCCTCTTCTGCTTGGCTATAGCTATCGTAATACATAACGGTAATCGTTGCCATTTCACTCTCCATTAGTAGTTTTCGATTGTGTTTCGGGTTACTCAATTGTCCCTTTAGGTATTTACGGCATTGCGAGATTTCTCTTGAATTTATTTTGTTAAATTTGATTCCAGTTGCACTCTTGGGTGATTTGACCATTGAACCCAGATACATGCATGGGGAAACCCGTTTTAATTGATCTTGATAAGCCCTAATCTGGAACGCCAAGTCAAACTACTAGAAACATATAAACCGAATTACAGCTGCCGAACTGCGAACAACTTGAATGCTCAATCAGCAGCAACAAGCATGTAAATTTCATACTCGGCACCGGCGGCTATTACATTTGCAGGTACTATCTGGATTCGCCCACTCAAGATATGCAATCTCCCAATGCAAAGAGAAGTTGAAGAAAAATCCAGGTATGCCGTCGTGGCGGCCGTACAACTGCCGAGCGTGAGCGATAGCGAGTTCGAGGCGTCGCTGAGCGAGCTACGCGAACTCGCAAAAACACTGGGGTATGAGGTTGTTCGCACATTCGTGCAGAAGCGCTCAAACTTCGATACAACAGCATACCTTGGCGTCGGCAAGCGGCAGGAAATACGCAACTTCATGAACAATGAACCTACCGAGTTTGAGGAAATAGTCGCTAACCCTCATAGTTGGAATATCGATACCATCCTGGTCGACCACGAGATCTCGCCATCACAGGCGCGCAACCTTGAAAAGGAGGCCGGCTGCGAAGTAATGGACCGCACTATGGTCATCCTCGAAATTTTTCATCGCAACGCCCGCTCTCGCGCTGCGCGTGCCCAGGTGGAGATCGCGCGCCTCGGGTACATGGCACCGCGCCTGCGCGAGGCGGCGAAGCTTGCGGGGCCGCAAGGACGGCAGCGCAGCGGCGTCGGTGGCCGGGGAGGCGGCGAGTCGCACACTGAATTGGATCGACGCAAGATCCGTGACCGCATCGCCGAACTTCAACAGGAAATCATCACAATGGATGTGGAGCGCAAGACTCAGCGTGCGCGGCGGCAAGAGCGCCAGGGGTTCGCTGGCGTGGCCCTCGTCGGCTATACAAACGCCGGCAAGTCCACCTTGATGCGGGCGCTCACGGGAAGCGAGGTGCTGGTCGCGAATAAACTCTTCGCTACGCTTGATACCACCGTGCGTGCCCTCCACCCCGAGAGCGTGCCGCGTGTGCTCGTCAGTGACACGGTCGGTTTCATAAAGAATTTGCCACACGGACTCGTCGCCTCGTTCAAGTCAACGCTAGAAGAAGCGCTTGATGCATCCCTGCTGCTCCATGTCATCGATGCAAGCGACCCCGGGTTTGAGCGCCAGCTTGAGGTTACCGATGGAGTGCTTGAGGAGATCGGTGCAAATGTCGTGCCGCGTATCCGCGTCTTCAACAAGATCGACCACGTCGGCGATGCAACAGCGCAAGCTGAACGCGAAGCGGCCTTGCGAACACAGTACCCGGATTGCGTCGTGATGAGTGCACACCGCCCTGACGAAGTCGCGAAACTCCGCCAGACAATCGTCGCGTTTTTCCAGCGGGATCTGGTGGAGGCCGAGCTTTTCCTTCCCTGGTCGGCACAGCAACTGCGTGGGGAAATCTACGCAAGCTGTCAGGTGCTGGAGGAGTACTCAGACAGTGAGGGCGCCTTCTTTCGGGTTCGTGGCGAGCCCAATGCCGTGAAGAACCTGCGCGAGCAGTTCAGCCAGGTGTTATAAATTCAGCGTCTTTGATTCCGGCACGCCGATTCTATGTATTAGCCCGGATGTTTCATAAATTCGCGTGATGATTGCGCAGGATTCTGTTTTGTAGGGAGATTTTGTGAAAGAGTGGCGTAGTTATTCATACCTGACCCATTCTCAAACGGCACAGATGATCAATATTCGACTGGCAGCAACACCAGATAAGTATAAAATGGCCCCGGCTTGGACTTGGAAACTGCGGTCAATGGCGGCAAAAATTAATAACGATCCAAGCAGGAACCGCTAATTATCGGGTAGTTGCATTTATTACTATGCGAACATCATCAATGCGAGGAGAGCATCATGGCAAAAGGTCAGCAAAGGAAAACCAAAGAAGCAAAGAAACCAAAAAAGAAACCGACACCCGCTATCTGACTCGTTCTTGCGCTGAGCAGATCAAGTGTGAGGCCGCATGGCGGTGGAGCATCAAGTATCACAGAAAGAGGAGTGAGTCATCAGGCGTCCAGTAGCCGGCGAGCCAGCAGCGATTGCATGTCCCTCCGCCCGTCCGCGATCAGGTAGATGTAAACACGTCGCTCAACAATACGATAGATCACCCGGTAAGGCTTGAAGAAGATCTGGCGAAAGTCACGGATACCCAGTACCAGCAATTCCTTGGGGTGGCTACCGCGTTCCGGAAAAGTTATCAGCGTTTCGACGGTTTCGAGCAATTTATCCAGTACATAACCCGCGCTAGCAGGAGAATCGAAGTCTGCGACATAGTCGCAAATCGCTTCGAGGTCGCGTTCTGCCCCTTCGGTAAGCAGCACCTCATACCGCATCAGCGTCCGGCTTGCTTGGCGCGCAGCCGAGCGACCACATCGCTAACCAGCGTGATTTTCCCTGCTTCAATCTCCTGATTGCCGAGCGCAAGAATCTTAAGCAGCGACAGCGTTTCCTGCGTTTCCTCATAGGAAGCCACATCCTGGATTACTGCCTTCGCCTCGCCGTTCTGTGTAATGACCAGCGGTTCACGTTGCTCGGCCAGTTGTAGCAATACCTCTGCCGCATTGGCCTTCAGGTAACTAATCGGTTTAACTTGGGTTGAGTAGCGCATGACGCCTCCTTTCAGATCATATAAAGACCAAATATAGTCTCTTTTTAATCTTTGAACAATACCTCGCCTCACTCAATCGCTCGACTATCGGATAACTAATTCTGTTGAGTTGCATATTAAGGAAAGTAAATTATCCAAACTCAGCGTATGGGTTTTCGTCTTCACCCTTAAAGACAGGAATCTTTGGTCGATCTGCAGGGCTCATTTCTGAATTTTCTATTTTTGGGATGTGAAAAAACTTCGTGCAGGTCATCTCATCATTCTTTTCTACTATTTTTATTTATTCGGCGTAACCTTTAGAGTTAATGCCTAATTAAATTAGAAGATCACGATGAACACATTCTTTTTCATAGTAGTACCAGAGGTGATTCTGGCTGGCGATGTAGTCCATTTTGATGGTCAGATTGCAGAGTACGCATTCGAGGCTAATTCAGAGAGAGAAGCCCTTGACTTAGTATTCCCGCAATTCTGCTGCGAACATCCTCACCACTCTCACGAATCAACGAAATATCAGATAAATTGTATATCGAGCTAGAAATCCACTTTAAACCTAGCCCAACTCAATATATAGGAGGATCTATGGAATGGATTTTAGGGGCGGTGATCGCCTTTGTGATGGGAGGTTTAATTGGGACGAAATTGGGGCGCCAGAGAACTGAACTTCGGCAAAAAAAGAGTGCGCGCGAATGGGAAAAAGCCAAAGATAAAAAATAAAAAGCCCGGTAGGAGCACTCCCGGGCAATATCCCATAGACCTGTTTTCTATATGGCTTTTCGTACAGAATTAGTAAGCAGAAAGAATAAGAATAATGACGTATCTGACCTGCCAAGGAGGTGGCGCGATGAATGCCTTTTTAGTATTTTGGGGTTCATATATTCTTGTGCTTGTCGCTGGATTGGGAGTACTAGTAATAGGTTGAGATACGAAAAAGCCGCATGTAACGGGCTTTGGAACTTCTTGGAATTTGCTGGAACATCTAAATGGGACGGGGAGGTCGAATATGGCTCAGATACCGCATGAATAAAAGTTGCTCAAGCTTTTTTCAAGTCAAACATAATGAATCAAGCAAGCGCCAGCGTAGCGCGCCGATTTTTTCCATTGCCAGGGTGGAGTAGGCGATTTGTCGGCCCATAATCCGCGCTGTTGGCGCTTTGCTTCGTGCTCAAAAATAAAGAGATTATGATCCTTGGCGTACTTACGATAGACCCACGCCATGCCGCGACTGACTTGCTCCAAGTTTGCATCAACACCATCGCAACTGACACGAGCCACGGTTCGGCCAAGTTGATCTTTTGCGCGTGGCGTGACTTTCGCCTGTTTACCAAAGCATAAATCAGAGAGCGATTGTTTGGATTTGGCGCCGAATGGCTGCCCGTTTTCTGGCGCGTCTATTTCGGCCAGCCTGATCTTGACCTGCTGCTTATCCTCGTTCAGAACGGTGAGCGTGTCGCCATCAGAAATGCCGATGACTGTGGCGAGGAATGCAGCTATGAGCATTTTTCAAGATTGAAAAAATAATGGGGCCGTTTTTTCAGCGCAATAATTTGATCGACCCGGCTGTCATTATCATAGCCTATTTCGCAGGCGATTTCATCCCCACTAAATGTGTCGTGCTACTTAGCAGCGATCACGACGCGACATCACCATTCATAGCTCCTTGATTATTAGGTGGCCGGGTTCTTGGCATTGAGTTAGAAATTAACGAGCCTGCAATGCCACGAAATGGGTGTGGGGTGCTGTGCTGAAAGGTGGCGTGATGGGTGCGGAAGTTGCGGGCCGCATCCATGCGAAATACGAGCTTGAATGCTTGCAGAGCCTGATCGAATCACAAGTGCATGGAAGTCGATAGCTGCGGTTCGCTATCCTTGATTGGTGGGACGAGGACAATCGAATAGAGCTCAGATATCGCATGAATAAAAGACATAAAAACTTTTACAATAAATATGCCCCCAGTTATGCCCCCATCTACACAACGCTACCAATTCCGGAATTGGGATAACCAGTCTATCTACTGATGAGCTTTATATCAATACGGCTAAGGTACAGTAGAGATAGCCTATACCATGTTGGGTAATTTAATTGATACACTGATTGATTCGAGACAGGAGGAAGTGGCGTGAATAATAACGATGGTGACCACAGTGCTGAGGAAGCTCTGAAAAATTATCGTAATGCAGCAACAAGAATCAGAGAGGGGAATGGGATCAGCGCAGAGGATATAGATGAGCTGATAATGCTATTGTCAGTTTTTGTAGACCACCCAGAGAGCGATGAAGATGCGCGCCTCGAGCTCGTAAAAGAGCATCAGCAGATTTATGAGCGATTTTACGAACAAAATAACGCTTGATTAGCCCGCAAAATGCGCGTGGGCGCTACCCAAACTCAGCGTAAGGATTGGCTCCGTTCTTCTTAAAGACAGAACCCTTCGACCTATCCGCCGGGCTCATTCCTAATATCCCCAGTACAACCTCAGAAAGATCGGGGCAGCGTATTATGCTATGGTTTTTGCCGTCTAGCACCCATCAGTCCCGTCTCTACCCATGATTCGAAACCTTCTACCGATATTAATATCCGGCCATCAGGCGCTTTGCGCCATACCCTGTTTTCCATCCAGGCGCCGCGCTTTATCTTGGCGCGAATCGCGTCCTCGGTATAGCCGCTAAATTCCGAGAACTTGCGGATGGTGACATAACCTTTCATTGCTCGCACTGGGGAATGTCTTGAAAGTTAAATAGCTCATGACGCGTCCTTGTAGTCTGCGAGATTAATATTGAGAGCTGAGATAGGGGATGGGGGGTGGGAGAAAATATTCTGCGGAAAATAGATGGGCCATACGTTTCGCAGGCATTGCAGACCTTGCCGGATGCTAATAAAGGGAAGGAGGATTTTAGGGAAACAGTAATCGAGGTTCCAGTAGTGGGTTTGGTGCGCTTTAAATGCAAGCGCATGACTGGCAGGCAGGGGAAATATCGCTATCGATTCTGGACGGCTATCGAGGCGTTTAAAGTGGAGTAGAGATTGGCGCAAAACTTTCAATTGGAGAGGACGAACCCGGAATCGGCCGGTCTGTTAATCCCGCCAGCCGAGCTTTTTGCTGTATGACGGAAAGTGCGGGCGTTTGCCATCTACGGACCTGGCTACATTTTCGATTAAAACAACAGAGATATTCGTAAGCTTTGAAAGAATTTGCCATTTTTCTTTCAAAGCTTATAATTGTTTGAAAGTTTTCTTTTCAACATTAACGTAATACCATGATATCAACGGATTTTACTAACCAAAAAAGCGGAAGTCTTATTCACTCTCCTCTAGGATTCCTCGCATTTGTTCCCGCTCCTTTACCCCCTGAAATTATCTTCGATATGGAACTTGCGATGACGCTTTCAAAAGCAGACGCAGCTTTGTCGGAGCTTTCAGGGCTCGGAGGTCAATTGCCCAATCCCCACCTGTTGATTGCACCTTATATGAAGCGTGAAGCGGTTCTTTCTTCAAGAATAGAAGGAACGAAGGCGAGTCTTTCCGATATTCTAATTGATGAACTAGATGAGGATGCACTTAAACGCACACCTAGTGATGACGTACGGGAGGTACGCAATTACATTCACGCCATGGAATCAGGAATCAAATTGCTCGAACGTTTACCGATATCTTTAAGACTCGTTAGTGCGATCCATGAAGAACTTATGCGTGGAGTAAGGGGGGAAAAGGCGACCCCGGGTCATTTCCGACACAGCCAAAACTGGATAGGCCCACAAGGATGCACCCCCGCAACGGCGACATTTGTTCCTCCACCTGTGAGAGAGATGAACGAAGCGCTCCACGCATGGGAAAACTTTTTGCATATTCGTGACACAATTCCCGATCTGATTCAGTGCGCCCTTATGCACGTTCAATTCGAGACTATTCATCCATTTCTGGACGGTAATGGGCGGGTCGGAAGACTTCTAATCACATTCTTTTTACTGGAGAGGAGGCGCCTTTCGCAGCCCTTACTTTATCTATCTGCGTATATCGACTCTCATAAAGCGGATTACTACGAGTTACTGCAACGTGTACGAACCCATGGGGAATGGAATCCTTGGTTACATTTTTTTCTAAACGGAGTTACCGAAGTTGCCACAGCAGCGGGTCTTCAGGCGAAAGAACTGCATAAGCTCCGAGAAGAATACCGAGCAATACTGCGAGACAAGCCGAATGCGCTCATATTATTGGACCAACTATTTGTAAACCCCTTTATGACTATAACGAGGGCCGCTAAAGTGCTTAAAAAATCTCACCCGACAGCGAAAGCAGCTATATCTGTGCTAGAGAATAAAAAGGTATTAAAAGAAATTACCGGGCGACATTGGGGAAAACTCTATGTATCTAAGCCTATCCTTGATGCAATAGAAAAGCCGCTCGTTTAGTGGTCCGCGTAAACATAGCAAAGCTTACATCCAACCCGTCACACTTGATCCTGGCCGCGGTGCGTTTGTAGCGGTCTTTGACTTGCGGGATTATTTCGGCCAGCCTGATTTTGACTTGCTGCTTATCCGCGTTCAGAACGGTGAGGGTGTCTCCATCGGAAATCCCGATGACCGTAGCGAGGAATAAAGCTGATAACATGAAAAGGCTAAATTAGTAGGCTAATCAAGTCTTTGTTTTTAACATGATATCCGTGCTATCGGATACCTCATCATAATTAACCACTGGCTCCAGGGGCTTAACTAATTCATCTTGGGGAGCTGTATCCCATACGACTCCTGAGCATGTGAATCGTGCGCTGTCCATTTCTGCGAGTGATCTCAAAATTCTTGAGTCAATAAGCTTGCCAGACTATTGCGTAGCAAAAACTGAGAGCCTAATATGGACTAGCTTGCCGCTGTTAACGATCAATGGAGAAAAAGTGAAAAAGGAAATTAAAACATTAATCGTTACAGCGTTATTGTACTTCGCTCCTTTTCCCGCTCATGCATTTCCGATTGCCGCACCGGGAACAGAAGGTTCGCGAATCTTCGGGATCGGGGCTGGACTCCCAGTAACAATTACCTATCTAGGAGGCTCAGCAGCGCACAGTATTGATTTATATCTGATGGATCCATCAACGGGTGCTCTGCTCATTTTTAGCAACGACTCTGCATCTGTTGGGGATACGAAAAACATTGGAGAGGTCCACAGCGGGTCGGAGTTATGGTTTCGTGTGCATGTAAATGACACGGGGTATGACTTCTTTAATGGATCGCGAGACTTTAATGCTGACGGTCAGTTTCATGCAAGGATTCAACGCAATTGGCTTCCAAATACAGCGTTGGCGAGCTTCGAAGCCATATATGATCCATCTGGGAATTCCAGTGTTTTCGATGACCTAAGCTTTTCAGTCTCTAACGTCAATGTTATCCCCATTCCAGAACCCGAAACCTACGCCATGTTTTTAGCCGGTTTGGGTTTGCTGGGATGGAGGCTGCGTAACGCCAGAAGCCCCCTTTAGGCGTTGGATTCAATAGAACTTGATGGGAAGTGGTAGGAGGAAAAACCAATGAAAAAGCCCGCATTTAGCGGGCTTTTGGGACTTCCTGAGACTTGTTGGAACATCTAATTGGTGGAGACGAGGAGGATCGAACTCCCGACCTTCGCATTGCGAACGCGACGCTCTCCCAGCTGAGCTACGTCCCCGATTGTTACACGTATTTTATAACAAAAAGCGATGGCATAATATTGAGGTTACTAAGCAGTAGCAACGATTTTGCAATCCTGACAGGTATTTTGGCAGGTAATTACACTTACAAGGGAATTAACGGGGTCAACCCCCTTCACACCCAATCCTTGCCGATCAGAAAATCCGTATAGAGCTTATCTTCAGCGCTGCCAGCCTCGGGTTTCCAGTCATACCGCCATTTCACGATGGGCGGCAATGACATCAGGATGGATTCGGTACGTCCACCCGATTGCAAGCCGAATAGAGTGCCACGATCCCACACCAGATTGAATTCCACGTAGCGGCCCCGGCGGTAGGCCTGGAAGTCGCGTTCGGGCTCACCATAAGACACATTGAGGCGCCGCTCCAGTAGCGGCACATAGGCAGGCAGGAAATGATCGCCGACACTTTTGGTCAGATTGAAACAGGCATCGAAATCCGGTTTACCCAGATCATCAAAAAAAATACCACCTATGCCGCGCGGCTCCTTGCGGTGCTTCAGATAAAAATACTCGTCGCACCATTTTTTGAAACGTGGATGATGGCCGTCACCAAACGGTTGCAGTGCATCTTTACAAGTCTGGTGAAAGTGTATGGCGTCTTCTTCAAACCCATAGTAAGGCGTCAGATCCATTCCGCCGCCGAACCACCAGACTGGTTCGGCCCCCTCCTTATGCGCCTCCAGATAACGGACATTCAGATGCACCGTGGGTGCATAAGGATTGCGCGGATGCAGCACCAGCGACACGCCCATTGCCTCGAACGAGCGTCCCGATAATTCCGGCCGGGCGGCGGTGGCCGAAGCGGGCAGCCCACCACCGAATACGTGCGAGTAATTCACTCCACCGCGCTCAAGCACATTGCCTTCTTCCATCACGCAACTTAACCCGCCGCCCCCCTCGGGGCGTTCCCATTGATCGCGGCGGAAACGTTTGCCATCCACCTCTTCCAGGCGCGCGACGATGCGTTCCTGAAGTCCGGTGAAGAATTCTTTAACTTGCTGTGTTGTGTCCATGCAAACTCCCGATACCTGTCCCGCACTACACGCTACGCACTACAGATTTGTCCAAGCTGCTATTTACGTTGGTTGATAGCCCGATACCCGATGTCGTGGCGCGTCTGACAGCCGTCGAAGTGGATTTGCTCAGCAATATCATAGGCGCGACGCTGCGCCATCTTCACGCTATCCCCCAATGCGGTAACACATAATACACGCCCGCCCGCGGTCACGATTTCCTTGCCGTTTTCTCCACCCAGGGCCGTGCCTGCATGGAACACGCAAAAATCTTTTTCCGATGACGCCACAGACAGGAGTTCCGGCAAACCATGAATCACGTCTCCTTTACGCGGCGTGTCCGGATAACCCTGGGCCGCCATGACCACCCCCAGGGCGGTGCGGCGATCCCATTCCGCTTCTATCTTGTCGAGGGTTCCGTTTATGGCGTGCTCCATCAGCGTGACCAGATCACTTTTCAGCCGCAGCATGATGACCTCCGCTTCCGGGTCGCCCATGCGGCAATTGAACTCCAGTACCTTGACGCCGCCATCCGGCGCTATCATCAGCCCGGCATAAAGAAACCCGGTGTATTTCTCGCCTTCCTGCTCCATGCCGTTGATCGTCGCCTGAATCACTTCGCGCATTATCTTGGCATGCAGCTTGGGCGTGATTACCGGTGCGGGAGAATATGCGCCCATACCCCCCGTATTTGGGCCCTGATCACCTTCTTTCAGGCGCTTGTGATCCTGACTGGTGGCAAGGGGCAGCACATGGCGGCCATCCGCCATGACGATGAAACTGGCCTCCTCCCCTTCCAGAAATTCCTCGATCACGATGCGCGCACCCGCGTCCCCCACGCGATTTTCAACCAGCATCGCGTCCACGGCGGCGTGGGCCTCCGCCAGCGTCATGGCAACCACCACCCCTTTGCCCGCAGCCAGACCATCGGCCTTGATGACGATGGGGGCGCCTGTCTGATCCAGATAATGATGGGCTTCGGCAGCGGAACTGAAGCTGGCATAAGCAGCGGTGGGAATCCCATGGCGCTGCATGAAAGTCTTGGCAAAACCTTTGGACGTTTCCAGTTGCGCAGCCTGCCTGGTAGGGCCAAAAATTTTCTGGCCCGCCGCGCGGAAAGCATCCACTATGCCCGCCGCCAGGGGGGCTTCCGGCCCGACTACTGTGAATGCAATGGATTCCTTTTTGGCAAATTCCACCAGTTCAGGAATCCCGGTGATGGGAAGATTCTCAAAGTCACCTTCCAACGATGTGCCGGCGTTGCCAGGGGCAATAAACACCTTTATGGGGCGGGTGGCACGCGCCGCCTGGAGAAGTCTCCATGCTATCGCATGCTCCCTGCCACCGCCGCCGATTACTAGTAGTTTCATATCAGGGTGTCTCTACATTCAAATTTGCAAGTGTTCGCGCCACGGTTCTGGGTTCTGGGTTCCGGATTCCTAATGTCTGAAATGCCGCACACCGGTCAACACCATTGCCACGCCCTGCTCATCCGCGGCGGCAGTGACTTCTTCATCACGCACGCTGCCTCCGGGCTGAATGACCGCCTTCGCGCCCGCCTGTACGACGACATCCAGCCCATCGCGAAACGGGAAAAAGGCATCCGAGGCGACTACCGAACCGGCGAGAGCGAGTCCCGCATTCTGCGCTTTGATGGAAGCGATGCGGGCGCTATCGACTCGGCTCATTTGTCCCGCGCCGACGCCCAGCGTCTGGCCATGCGCGCAATACACGATAGCGTTGGATTTGACGAATTTCGCCACACGCCATGCAAACAGCAAATCCTGCAATTGTTGCGGCGTCGGTTGTACTTGGGTGACGACTTTCAGTTGAGCCGCAGCGACATTGAGGTTATCCGGCGTTTGTACCAGCAATCCGCCGCCCACGCGCTTGAAATCAAAAGTATTGCCTCCTGCCTGGAGCGGCAAGGTCAGCACGCGCACATTGGTTTTGCGGGCGAGAATCTGTTTTGCGTCGTCGCTTAATTCCGGCGCGATAATCACCTCGACAAACTGCTTGATCACCGCTTCGGCTGCGGCGCCGTCAAGCGCGCGATTGAAAGCGATGATGCCGCCAAAAGCGGAAGTTGGATCAGTGGCGAGGGCCAGCTGATAAGCCGCAAGCGGTGTATCGGCTACGGCCACGCCGCAGGGGTTGGCATGCTTGATGATGACACAGGCAGGCAAATCAAAGGTCTTGACGCATTCCCACGCGGCATCGGCATCGGCAATGTTGTTGTACGACAATTCCTTGCCCTGCAATTGGGCGTAGCTGGCAAGACTACCCGAGGCGGGCGCAAGGTCGCGATAGAAGGCCGCTTGCTGATGGGGATTTTCACCGTAACGCAAATGCTGGCCGATACTGAAATTAAGATTAAGCCGCTCGGGAAATGCCTGGCGCTGTCCGTACTCATCCTTCGAGTCGATCGAAGTAAGATAATTGCTGATGGCGCTATCGTATGCGGCGGTGTGCGAAAAAGCCTTGCAGGCGAGCTGGAAACGGAGTTCCTGTCTGACCGCGCCACTGGCGGACTTCATCTCCTCCAACAGCGGCGCATAATCCTCCGGATCGGTAACGATCGTCACGCTTTTATAATTCTTTGCCGCGGCTCGCACCATGGTGGGGCCGCCGATATCGATATTTTCGATGGCCTCTTCCAGGCTGCAATCGGAACGGGCCACGGTCTGGCTGAAGGGGTAAAGATTCACCACCACTAGCTCAATGCCAGGAATCCCTGCCTTCTCCATCGCTGCTATGTGCTCAGGCGCATCCTTTCGCGCCAGGATGCCGGCATGGATTTTCGGGTGCAGGGTTTTTACCCGTCCGTCGAGCATCTCGGGAAAACCGGTGTAATCGCTTACTTCGGTAACAGTCAGGCCCGCATCCTTGAGCAACTTGGCGGTACCGCCCGTGGAAAGGATCGTTATTCCAAGCTGGCGCAACTCACGCGCAAGCTCGACGATTCCAGTTTTGTCGGAAACACTAATGAGGGCTTGTTTAATAGTCATTTATTGGAATTATAGCCGAATGTATAACTCGAGCTGCCCCCAGTATCCACTCGCGCGCTATTCTAGCGCGCTGCCTGGGTTGCCGGGGACTGCTGGGGCTAATAGGGTTATCTGATCTATTTAATCTGATACTGCTTCATTTTGTTGCGCAGCGTATTGCGGTTGATGCCGAGTAACTCGGCGGCACGCGTCTGATTTCCCTTGGCGTGGTTCATCACCAGCTCGATCAGCGGCTTCTCGACGCTATGTATTACCATTTCGTAGATGGCATGGGGCTTTTCACCGTCCAGATCGTTGAAATAACCGTTCACGGCTTCACGTACGCAACGGGCGATTTCGTTTTCATTAATAATGCTCATGCGACCAACTCCTCTGGCTCAACGTAAGTCAAGCGCCGGCCGTGGCCGGCAAGCTCACTAAAAAATTGGTTAACCGCCAGCACCTGCTGATCCGTCGTTTGCAATTGATTCATTGCATGACGAAATACAGCAGAGCCAACTAAACCTTTGGTGTACCAGGAAATGTGCTTGCGGGCGATGCGCACACCGGAATACTCACCGTAAAAATCATATAGGTCATGCAAATGCTCGATGAGCACACGATGAATCTCGCTAACTTCCGGTAGCTGTAGATGCTTACCGGTGGCAAGATAGTGGCTGATCTCACGAAATATCCATGGCCGTCCCTGGGCAGCGCGGCCGATCATGACGGCATCAGCCCCGGTATATTCGAGTACCCGCTTTGCCTGTTCAGGCGTGGTGATATCGCCGTTGGCGATGACTGGAATTTTCACTGCAGCCTTTACCGCAGCGATGGTGTCATACTCGGCATGCCCCGCATAAGCGCAAGCGCGCGTACGCCCATGAATGGCCAATGCCTGGACTCCCGCGCTCTCGGCAATGTTCGCCACCGCAAGTGCGTTTCTGTGCTGTGTGTCCCAGCCAGTACGAATCTTCAGCGTAACAGGAACATTTACCGCGCCTACCACCGCATCAAGTATCCTTCCCACCAGCGGCTGATCCTGCAGCAATGCGGAGCCCGCCATTACGTTGCAGATTTTTTTGGCCGGACAACCCATATTGATGTCGATAATCTGTGCCCCTTGGGCCACGTTATAACGTGCGGCTTCAGCCATCATGGCCGGGTCGGCGCCTGCAATCTGCACCGAAATGGGGTCTACTTCTCCTTCATGATTAGCGCGTCTCCGGGTCTTTTCGGAACCCCACAACAACGAGTTACTCGATACCATTTCCGACACAGCCATGCCCGCACCCATGCTCTTGCACAACTGACGGAAGGGACGATCGGTGACCCCCGCCATGGGTGCGACGATAAGATTATTTTTAAGAATATGAGGACCGATCTGCATGCTTCTGTCTTGAGTATTAGGGCCAGCCCGGAAAAATGAAGGACAAGAACAGTTCCGATTTTAACAGGCTATTGAAATTCGCGTAGCGCTGGCAGCTATCGATCATTGCACGATAGCGTATCGTTACGCGATGACATCGGATAGATGTAAGATTTTACAGGTGACATCAACTCATATTTGCTGTAGCCCATATCGCTTTGGGGAGGATTCAGCAAACCACCTTTGATTTGTATCTAACCCGGATATTTCATAAATTCGCGTGATGATTGCGCAGGATTTTGTTTTGTAGGGAGATTTTGCGAAAGAGTGGCGTAGTTATTCATACGCCGACTGAACAAAATTTCCATACGAAACAAAAGACCAGCAAGGACGCGCGTCAATTTATGAAATATCCGGGCTAAATGCTTCGATCGCTCAAATAATAATTAGGGCCTGTTAACACTTATTTCGCACCTGCGTTGCTACACAAAAAACGCGGAGGCAAGGCGCGAAGCGCAGGCCATAGTAACCTATGGCCAAGCTTCGTAACGCGGCATCCGCGTTTTTTGTGTAGCAACCCGAAGGGACGGGATGGATTTCATCCAGCCCTTCGTTACTCGCCGCTTACGGAGGCCTGCTCCGCCGCACGGCTCATGCCTCGTGCTGGATGAAATCCGTCGCCGTCGCGGGTGCGAAATAAGTGTTAACAGGCCCTAAGGAGCGGATTCAACCTCTTGCGCCAAACATCATGCGACGGGCGACAAAACGCTTGGCTTGCGGAAGGCAATCCAGCGCGCTTAGACCCATGCCGCGCATGCTTCCCAATACAAAATCATCATTGGAAAAAAGTTTCACCAGGGAATCAGTGAATACTCGCCCGGTGCTACTGTCCATCCGGCGCCTATGACGATATCTTGCAAGCATTGCGGGAACCCCTGTCTCAGCGGGAGCTGCGATAACTTCGTCAGCCAGTTCCCAGGCATCACGCAAACCCAGATTAAAACCTTGTCCCGCAACCGGATGTAGCGTTTGCGCCGCATTGCCAATCAATGCCGCACGGCAAGCCGTGACCGGGGTGGCGTATTTGAGCGTAAGAGGAAAACCGGAACGTTTACCGGCCTCGACGAGCTTGCCGAGACGATCGCCGAAATGGTCATGTAGCCGGACAAGAAATGCCGCGTCATCCAGAGCGAGAATCTCCTGGGCCGCTGAGGGAGAAACAGTCCACACCAGGGCAAAGGAGTCGCCCGAAGGCAGTAGCGCCACCGGGCCGTCCGGGGTGAAGCGTTCATAGGCCACACCTGCCTGAGCGGGAGAACGCGTGAATTCACTTCCGCCACGGCCGGTTATTTTCGGAGAACACTCACTTTTGATACGTGCAACGACCGCCCATTGCTGGTAGTCATGCACATGCTGGGTCACGCCTTCGATTTGCGCGGTCAGGCGGCCGCCATCCGCCAGCACCAGCAGCCGGGCGGTGGCTTTTTTCATCACTCCGTCATGCTGAAATTCAATTTGCCCGGATTCGAGGCTGGCCTCCAGCCGCGTTACCTGCGCCCCGGTCAGGTAGTCAACATCGCACTTTTTCAGTGCCTTATGCATGGACCGGAATACATCATGGTGATTTATTACATAACCCAATGCCGGCACACCGATATCGTCAGCGGTCATGACGGTTCGGCCAAACCCCCCGCGATTGGAGATATGAATGGTCGTAATAGGCGTGACATCCGGTAACGGCTTCCATACGCCCAGCCGTTCCAGGATGAGCCGGCTGCCGTGAGACAGCGCCAGAGGACGAGAGTCTTCCGTTTTCTCGGGTAATCCACGTGCTTCCAGCAGCAGCACGGATACGCCACCACCGCGCAATGCCAGTGCCAGTGCCATGCCTACCGGACCGCCCCCGATGATAATCAGATCGTATTCGTGCTTCAGGGTAGTCTTTTCTTGGGTCATATCTCGTACATGTGTGTCTTATTTAGTGGGTGGCTTGTCCGTTCGTTCTTCGACGATTTCAGCGTCCTCGATCACGACATATTCTCCCTCTTCCGCTTCCCTGGCTTTACGTAATTTCCGGCGTAGCCACCACAGTCGAAATGAAATACCAGCGGCGGCAACAGCGAATAAGGCAAGAAAAGCGGTAAAGAAGAAAACGCCCAAAACGACCATGACAATCAACACGGGAATAAGGAGCAGGTAAGCTGCCCACCGGCTGCCGGGGGAAACATGCACAATCTCCTCTTCCGGCATGCCCGTTTTCTCATTCCGGATGATGCGTCTTATGACTATTTTCCTGTCTTCGTCCATTATCCTGAATCCGGCAGTTGGACTACTGATCTTTCCGTTCTTGCATCAATTCTTCAATCTCCACCACCGTCTTAGGGGCAGCCAACGTCAATACTTCGCATCCGGTTTCTGTTACCACCACATCGTCTTCGATACGCACACCAATATTCCAGAAATGCCGGGGCACGTTATCCGCGGGGTGGACGTAGCAACCCGGTTCCACTGTCAGGGTCATTCCCGGTTGTAGTGGACGCCATTCTCCATTGTGCTTGTATTCACCCGCGTCGTGCACATCGAGCCCCAGCCAGTGACCGGTGCGGTGCATGTAAAAACGCTTATAGTCTTCCGACTGTATGACCGTATCCACACTACCATGGCATAGACCAAAATCAATAAAACCCTGAACCAGCACCCGCAGCGCCGCTTCATGCGGCGCGTCCCAGGGGCTGCCTGGCTGCACCGCGCTTATCGCCGCCGCCTGCGCCGACAGCACCAGTTGATACAGATCCTTTTGTGCCGGGCTGAATCTTCCATCCACGGGGAAGGTGCGCGTGATGTCGGACGCATAGCCATCCAACTCGCAGCCCGCGTCAATCAGTAACAAATCACCCGCATTCAGGGGAGCGTTGTTCTCGATATAGTGCAATACACAGGCGTTGGCGCCGCCTGCGACGATAGACGTATAGGCGGGTGCTTGCGCCCCATGACGGCGGAACTCATGCAGCAGTCCGGCCTCCACTTCATATTCGCTCATACCGGGCCGGGTTTCCCGCATTGCACGGCGATGGGCGCCACTGGAAATCTCGGCCGCGCGGCGCATGACCTGAAGTTCTTCCGTGCTTTTGAATAGACGCATCTCATCCAGCAGAGGACGGACATCATGAATTCCGGCGGGCGCGGTGATTCCGCTCCGCGTCTGTTGCCGTACTTGATTGATCCAGCCGGTTACACGTGTGTCCCATGCTGTATCGTGTCCCAACGAGTAATGCACAGTGGGCTGGTTTGCCAGTAATCCCGGCAGCATGTCGTCCAGCCTGCATATAGGGTAGGCCTCATCGAAATCGAATGTATTTCGCGCAGCCTCGGGGCCATAACGGAAACCATCCCAGATTTCCCGCTCCAGATCCTTGTCGCGGCAGAACAGTATCTGTCTGGACATCTCCCCATTGGCCTCCGCCACAATCACCAGTACCGCCTCCGGTTCGCGGAAACCTGTCAGGTAATAGAAATAGCTGTCGAAGCGATAGGGATAATACGCATCGCGATTCCGCACCTGTTCCGGTGCGGTGGGAATGATGGCAACACCTTTTTGCATCCGGGATGCCAAATGCCGGCGGCGCTCACGAAATGATTTAATTGGGATCATTACTAATCATTTTTACAGTATTTGCAGGATAACGCAAAGCAAGTATGAAGGTTTCTCATCCATTTCTCATCCTTCACGCAGTTGAACATCAAGCAAGTGCAAACGTTCCGGCGTACCCACGTCCACCCATCTCCCTCGATAATATTGGCCGCTGATTTTTCCGGCCGCAATTGCCTGGCGCAGCAACGGCGCGAGCTTTGCCACCGTGCCAGGCACAACATCCTTGAACAATCTGGGCTGATACACGCCGATACCGCTAAAAGTAAGATTATCTTTCCCTGAAGGGGTTATTCTGCCGGAATCGAGACCAAAATCGCCGCTTGCATGCTGGGCCGGGTTATCCACCAGCACCAGATGCGCGAGATCCTCATCAGGATTGGTTTGCATATGCCTCAGGACCGGCAATAGTATCGAAAAATCGATTTCGCAATAAATGTCGGCGTTCACTGTCAAGAATGGCTGCTCCCCATCAGCATTTCTCGGTCCGGCTTGCAAAATAGTCAGCGCCTGGGCGATGCCGCCAGCGGTTTCCAGGGCCGCCGCTTCGCGCGAATAACGGATGTCGACACCGTATCGTTCTCCATCGCCCAGCGCAGTCTCGATCATCTGGCCCAGATGGGCATGGTTGATGACAATCTCAACGAAACCCGCGTGCGCAAGGTTTTCCAGATGATGCTCAATCAGCGATTTGCCCCCTGCGCGCAGCAGCGGCTTGGGCAACGCATCGGTCAGGGGACGCATGCGCTCGCCGCGTCCCGCGGCCAGAATCATGGCCTTGAACGGTGCCATTTCAGAATGTGTAGCCAACATTTGCTTCCGGCGGCTCGTTTTCCAGCCCATCCAGCAGCGTCAGCAAAGGATTAAGTTCGTGGTAGCGCTCACAGGCCTTGCGCAAGTATTCCATTACCAATGGCATGTCCCTGAGATAACCCGCTTTGGCGTCGCGGTGATACAGGCGCGCAAATATCCCCAACACCTTGATATGACGCTGTACGCCCATCCATTCGAAATCGCGATAAAAATCAGCGAAATCGGCAGCCACCGGCAATCCCGCTTTTCTTGCTTCCTCCCAGTAGCGTATTACCCAATCGAGGATACGTTCCTCATCCCAGCGGATATAGGCATCCTTGAATAGCGACGCCAGATCGTAGGTGATGGGACCATAAACCGCGTCCTGAAAATCAACAATGCCGGGGTTGGGAGTCGTAACCATCAGATTACGCGAGTGGTAGTCGCGGTGTACGAACACTCTGGGCTGAGCAAGGTTGTTCTGTACGATTTGTTTGAAAATTGCCTCAAGCTCCGCTTTCTGGCTTGGCCCAGGCGCCGCCTCCAAATGCTTTGCCAGATACCAGTCCGGGAAGAGATTCAACTCTCTCAACAATAGCGCTTCATCGTATTCCGGCAACACGCCGGGGCGGCTCGCCAGCTGAATTTTAATGAGCGCCGCCACCGCATCGCGATATAAGCGGTCGGCGTTATCGGGATCGCCATTCAGCGCCTGGAGGTAAGTGGTACTTTCAAGATCCGAAAGCAGCAGGAAACCCTGTGTCAGATCCTGCGCCAATACGGCGGGCACATGCACACCGGCGGCGGCGAATAGTTCAGCTACATGCACAAAGGGCGCGCAATCCTCCCATCGCGGCGGTGCATCCATCACGATCAATGTTCCGTCGTCGAAATTCGCACGAAAATAACGGCGGAAACTAGCATCAGCGGAAGCCGGTGACAAGGTGAAGTCTTTATCGGGAAACTGCGTCTTGATCCAGTTTTCCAGAAGTTGCAAGCGTTCCATAATAATCCGCTGATTTGCCTAAATGCCAGAAGTATGAGATTTTATCATGCATGCATCACTCCTCATCCAGCCGGATGACGGAGCGACAATCATGGAGGAAATCATGCTCAATCAAAAAGTATTGGACGAAATTGTAACCAAAGTCAATGATCTGCTGGCGCAGAGCCCCGTGAAGGATGTGGAGAAAAATCTGAGAGTGATGCTGTCGGGAATGTTCACCCGGCTGGATCTGGTAACGCGTGAAGAATTCGAGGTACAGCAGGAAGTCGTAAAACGCACGCGCGAAAAATTGACCATGCTGGAAGCGAGGATCGCCGGGCTGGAAAATCCCACGAAATCAGACAGTCTGGATACCCCAGTAGAAACGTTGGATGATCTTACGGAAACGGAATAATCGAAATATGCAGGATATGAGAAAACGCTAGAAAATATGCCTCTATGCGATTTCAATCAACCCGCATCTACTTGTGTTGATCCTACTTTCTCCTGACTGAGAATTTCTTGCATGCCGCTTGCTATTCTTTATAGCCGCGCTATCTCGGGTATGGAGTCGCCGCTGGTTACGGTGGAAGCTCACATTGCCAATGGTTTGCCCAGTTTCACCATCGTCGGATTGCCGGAAGCGGAAGTCAAGGAAAGCAAGGACAGGGTGCGGGCAGCGCTGCAAAACGCGCAATTCGAATTTCCCGCCCGGCGTATTACGGTCAACCTCGCCCCCGCCGATCTCCCCAAGGAAAGCGGACGCTTTGATCTACCCATCGCATTGGGCATACTCGCGGCGACGGGGCAAATTCCTTCGAATAAACTCGATCAGTACGAATGGGCGGGCGAACTCGCCCTGACCGGAGAATTGCGCGCGATACGCGGCGCATTGGCGATGACTTACGGGGCATCGCGTTCGGGGCGCAGTTTCGTGCTACCGCAACAAAACGCCGCCGAGGCCGCTCTGGTTAAGGAAGCAACAGTCTATCCCGCAACATCATTATTACAGATTTGCGCCCACCTTGCCGGACGCGAGCCGTTGCCGCGTTATATCGCAGATGACGGGGCAAGCGCGGAAGGCAACCCGGAAACCGGCGTACCTCAATACCCCGGTATGGAGGATGTCAAAGGCCAGGCACATGCGAAGCGCGCCCTGGAAATTGCAGCGGCGGGCAATCATAGTATGCTGATGGTGGGTCCGCCCGGCACGGGTAAATCCATGCTGGCGGCACGTTTCCCCGGCATTCTGCCATCCATGACCGAAGACGAGGCGCTTGAATCCGCCGCGATGCAATCCTTGAGCAGCGGAGGTTTCAACGTTGCCCACTGGAAACGCCGCCCTTACCGTTCGCCACATCATACCGCCTCGGGCGTTGCCCTGGTCGGCGGCGGCAGCAATCCCCGCCCTGGCGAGATCTCATTGGCAATGAATGGCGTGTTGTTTCTCGACGAACTCCCGGAATTTGACCGCAAAGTGCTGGAGGTACTACGTGAGCCGCTGGAATCGGGGCGTATCACCATATCGCGCGCAGCGCGCCAAGCAGACTTTCCCGCCCGATTCCAGTTGATCGCGGCGATGAACCCCTGCCCCTGTGGTTACCTCGGACACTACAGCGGGAAATGCCGCTGTACCCCCGATCAGGTGTCCCGTTATCGCGGCAAAATCTCCGGCCCCCTGCTTGATCGCATCGACATACAGATCGAAGTGCCCGCCGCGCCCCAGGAAGACCTGATGCGCCAGAGTCAGAGTGAATCAAGCAGTTCCATCAGGCAACGGGTCGAGTCAGCCTATCAGCGGCAATTGACACGCCAGGACAGGCCCAATGCACGGCTGACGGTGAAGGAAATTGACAAGTACTGCGTGCCTGATACTTTGGGAGAGAACTTGCTCAAACAAGCCATCAGCCGCTTGAATTTTTCCGCGCGGGCTTATCATCGCGTACTGAAAGTGGCACGCACCATCGCCGATCTGGCGGCAAGCGACGGTATAACCAGTACGCATATCGCGGAAGCGGTGCAGTACCGGAGGCTGGATAGAAATTAACACGAGATTATTGATCTAACGAGAAATGCTATGAATCTTGCCTCCAAACTTGATCCGAAACCCAATCCAAGCAATCAATGATATGCTTTGAACGCCACTGGATACCGGCTTCCGCCGGTATGACGTTTATACTGTTTGCACGCTAAATCCAATAAATCAGGTGAACAACATGCAAAACAATGAAGCGGGTACACCAATATCCAAGACATATGACGTTGTGATTGTTGGTGGCGGAATTGCGGGATTGTATTGTTGCCACGAGCTGATCAAGCAGCGTGAATTGCTCAACATCAACAGTATTCTCCTGCTCGAAGCTTCGAAGCGATTTGGCGGCCGTATAGAAACCTGGTCCTTGCTGAGAACTGATGAGAGGAATGGAGAAGCTATCGGATTCGACGATACGTGGGACCCCTGTAACTGGGATTTCACCAGTGGAAAGCCTGATCCTCTTGAAGCACAAGGGGGCAAGCAGTCTCCCTATCGAGGTCCCACCGAAAGACACTCGATAGAAAAAGATGGTGAAGATGTTGAAAAGCTATCCAGGATTGAATATTTTCGTGCTGAATTCGGGCCCATGAGAATAGAGCCGCGTGATCAGCCTTTATTGCACGCGTTGCTCGACGAACTGGGAATCAAGGAACAAGCGCCCGGCGAAGAAGAGAGTCTGGACGATTTAGTACCGTTTTCTTCCTATACGTCGGAAGATCCGATGGAACCCCGGTTTACCCTTCGCGAAGAAGAGGCCAAGCAAAAAACCCCCTTTGACTTGATGATACTGGCCCTCAGGCGTATTTTTGAACTTGTCGATCTCGATAATGCAGAAACACCATGGAAGACCAGCGCAGCCAATGAACAGTGGAAAAATTTGACGGAAGAAGCCTTCTTTTATCGCCACTACTGGAAAGGAGAGTTGCTCGAATGGATCCAGAATATTACTGACGAAGATCTGGAAGTCATTAGAAAAACCGCGAGTTTCAGAGGCCAGCCGCTATGGAACCTGGGCTTCTGGAATATCCTCAGTGATGTGTTAAGCCACTACGCCGTGGTCAAGATAAGGGACTGGGGGAGTTACTACCACTTCGTACATGAAAATTTAAATGCCGCGGAGTGGATTATTTTCTGGCTTAGGGCGATTCGAAGTACCGGATCGCTTCGCGGCATTCGAGGAGGAATGAGCCGGATTATCTGGAAGCTCCTGGAAAAGCTTTATGAAGAAGGAAAAAATAATCCTGCATTATGCATTCAGAAAGGCAGAAAGGTGCTGGGTCTTCAATCCGATGGTGACGGAGTGAATGTCATTGTCGAGAATGAGAAAAACGTCATCAAGGCGCGGAGAGTGATTCTTGCCTTGCCCAAGCGCCCGCTCGAAGAAATATCCTGGAATGGAGGCCCGCCGCAAGGTACGCTCAAAGCAGCGCTGAACGCCGTTACTTGCCTCCCCCTGTTAAAGTGCTTCTTCGTTTTCGAAAAACCCTGGTGGGAAGACAACAGGCCTCTTAATCGCAGCGCCGCGGATATTCCTACACGAGAGTTGCTCTATGTAAAAAGCAACGATGGGACCAAAGGGCTTATCATGGTCTACACAGACCGTCCGGCAATTACGTTCTGGTCCGATTACTTGAGAACAATCGAGTGCAATCATAATTACCTCGATCAAGCACCATCAGAAGACCCTCAACTTGAGAGCCAGGAAATAGCCAGCGTCTGGTTCTTGAAGTTGAAGAAGGAAGTCCCGCACCCAAACGCCGGGGATGCGCCCCAAACACTCTATTTTAGTGACGGGAGCCCGGTTATTGTGAAAGAGCCCGGCTACCCTCGGTTGTGGCAGCGTTTCGTGCAGTTTGCGAGGGACTATGAGCACCATGATTTTACGCAGGACCGCCTCCTCGCCTGCGGAATGCGCGACTGGGGCAAGAGCCCCTTTGGCGCGGCGGCTCATGGATGGCTGCCGGGAGTGATGTCCTGGAGACATATTGAGTTCCTTGAGGCATTTTCCTTGAATCAGAATGCCTCGGAAAGAAAGAACATCCACATTTGCGGGGAAGCATTTTCTGACTACCAGGGTTTCATAGAGGGCTCACTTCGATCCGCAAGACGCGTCCTGCGCAGCATTGAGAAACAGGCAAAATCAATATAATTAAATAAACTGGACACTACTGGCAAAATGTCTTCAATCATCAATAAGCAAAGCTCAGTAAATTCTCCTTCCCCATCGAAAAATGATGCTCCTAGTCTTCCACGATTAGTACTACGGATTGGCTTTGCAGGTAATAAAGATTTAGCAAATAGCGAGTGTCCTCAGCTTAAAATAACGCTAGATGGTATTTTACAAATACTTGGAGACGAGCTAACAAACATTGCACCTTATGGTTCCGATAGCAGTAATGATACAAGCTTCTCAAAATTTTTTTCAAGCGCACCGCCTTTACTACGATTAATAACGGGTTTATGTGAAGGGGCTGACGCCATTGCTGGGGAAGCTTTAGAAGAAATCAATAAAACTTCAGATCCTGGAAAAGATTTTCGGCGCTTTAATTCTGAGTTAGCAGCCATCCTACCGTTTGATGTCGTAACTTATCGTCAGTGCCGTGATGAAAGCTTTCGTAATGAGTTTGATAGACAACTTGCTGTTTGTAGCTGGATTCAGGTACTCGACGGTATTTACGATAAGCCTGATGATTCAGAATTGAATAAATTGTCATCTGAGCAAGAAAAAAAGAATCGTCGAGATCTGGCTAATCTACGACGTGCCCGTGCTTATCGAGCGCAGGGTGCGTTTTTATTGCGTCATAGCGATATATTGATAGCTGCTGCCAATCCTGATGCTAATAAAGACAAAGCTGGAGGCACCATGGAAACAATCCGATCCGCCTTGGCGTTTGGTCTGCCGGTTATATTTATTAATACTGGTAAAGAAAATAATAATGTCCAATTGATTGATCCAGGCAACCCGAATGAAAATCTCAATTCAGTACTAGCAGAACCAGCTCCAAGTTATGAAGAATATAAAGCCCGGCTGATAGCTTGGGTTAATCAATTGGCTATTGGATTCGATAAGTCTACCAAGTTCGATAATAAATACGACACAGATCTATTGCGGGAGTATTTTGGCTTTGAAAGGAAAACCAATAAATGGAATATCTGGTTTCGTGAAAAGAGCGGATACTCTAAATTACTTAAATGGTCTTTCCAGTTCCGTAGAAAATGCTGGGGAAATTTCAGATCATTTTTCCGCTCCGGCCTCTCTCCAAAGCAAGAAAAAACTCACGAACCTTTCCAATCCTATCGAGAACGGGCAAGACAGCTAAATTATCTTTACAGTGATTTATATCGCGGTGCCTTTCTTTCAAATTACCTCATGGCGATTGGGGCAGTGTTTTTAGCTACTGTTAGCTTGACCTTATTGACTGGAGTAACCCCAAATAACCAACCACCTTTGGCTCTCCTGATTATATTAGGCACACTAAAATTAATCATCGTGACATATATTTTGCTTAATACTAAACAAGCTAATATCGGAGAATGGAACGAAAAAGCCATTGACTATCGTTATCTTGCAGAAAGACTGCGCAGTATGTATTACCTTCCGCTTGCGGGAAGCCATCAACCACCCAAAACCACCTCTTTTACCTCACGTAAAATTCGACAAAGTGCAGCCGATTGGTTATTTAACTCCCTAGTTCGGGCCATTTCTCCCGCAGACTTGAAGGACACAAAACCGGTGGAAATTCAAAGCAATAGTGGAAATGGTACTGTAACTATAAAAAAACTACTTACTATTTCCGCTGAAGATACTGTCACCCAGGTACGTGACTGCTGGATTGGTGAGCAAATTAAATATCATGAAAGTAATGCACTTACCATGGGAGATATGAACGCATTCATCGAAAAGACCGCTTCCAATTTGAACAGGATAGTTATAGCTATTGTATGCTTTGATTTGATTTTGATTGGCGGTGAACAACTCCATTTGTATTCCGAATACTGGGAAAATTTTGCTAAAGCTGCAACACCCTGGTTAATCACGATTTCAGTCATTCTTCCTGCCATTATTGCTGCCCTGGGTGGTATCCGCTTTCAAGCAGAATGCCAGCGATTGGCGGAACGTTCTGAAGTGATGCGAACGATATTGGAGAAACGTGATTTGGTTTTGGTCGATCAAACTCTCAATCGTATCGTTTGTGACAAGAAATTAGCCCATTCGCAACCGGCCTGTTCACGGCTAATGGATTCTACTGACAGTTATATAGGAGGTTGGGCGCTCGATTCCTTGCATCTAACCGAACATGTTGCAATCAGCTTTTCGCAAGAAGTATCCGAATGGTCTGTTTTGTATGCTAGGGAAGTTAGTGATCCAGGATGAAAATTTCCTTCAAGCGTCAAAAATTGAAATATGCTCGCGAGATTTATTCCTTTAAGCTGTTCGTTTAATTGAAATTATAGAGATTGAAACTAAACAATTGGCAATTCGATTATCTTATCCAAGATTTAATGATTGACCCGTTGTTGCAATAATTGCGATCTTTGAATAACCTGTATTTGCCTCAGAAAATCACTTCGCTCCAGTTCTGTCCATGATTTTCCCATTTGCTTGCTAACACGGGCCAATAGGCAGTCAGGATTTTCCTCCACATGTTTAAGACGTTCTTTAATCCAGAATTGCAAAACCTCGCCCTCGTCATTATTTTTTTGCATTTTAACAATGTTTCTAAATGCTTGATATGCATGCTCCAATACCCAGATTTCATCATCAAGTAACCAACATTCAATTTTTTGGGTATGATTTTTCAAATAGCTTACATAGCCTGTGTCATAGCCACTCAGATCAGATTCCATTTCTCCTACAATACCAAAAAGGCCTTCTGCAATCAGCGCACGCACATGACAGTTCGGGTGGTCGTAATATTCATTCCAACAATGCTCCATACGAAGAATACCTTTGCCCTTATAATCACACAGATCTAAATGCCGGATTAGATAACAAGCTTCTGATGTTCCTAGAATAATCCGCCAATTTGCAATGCCTGAATCATTTTCCGAAGAATCCAAAGATTCCATTAATTGATCGAGAATATCAAAACAGGTATCTCGCCAATCTGACTCACTTCCCAATAAAGGAAAAATCGCCGCTCCTTTTTCACATACTTGCCACAACGGGTGAGTAAATATCAATTTCAGTAGTTCCACTGCCATGTTAACCCGGTGCCGATATTCTGCCCCCTTTCGGGTTAACCAGCTATGAATCACATCAATATCTTCATCGCTGAATTCCGTTTTGTACGGAATTCTTGTTAGAATTTTCCATTTCTCACCAGCTTCATTTTCAAACTTAGCAATGCGCTCTTGCCGTGCCCGTATCGCACTAACCTCTCGCTCTACTTCCACTTGAAAACTTGTTGTATCACGGTTGAGCTGCTGACCTTGCTCTTTCAGTAATGCAAGAGCAGCGATAACATCAAGTCGGGTATACATCCAGATAGGATCCCAGAAAGCAGAAATGAGATCCGATTGATCTAGCTTTGCTATTATACTTTTGGCATGTCCATGTTTACTTTGTAACGCCAGATTCAATAACACGTCGCCAAGCACCGATTGACAAAAATAGATATCGGTGTCTGAAACTTTCTTCAACCATCGTTCGACTTGTGATTGTATTTTTCCGGTCTTGCTTTCCTTTTTTGCAATTTCTCCTACTGCATAACTACCCATTTCTTGTTGATCTACGTCGAAGACGTCCAACAAATAATCGATCTCGATAGCCGCACATCCCGCTTGATTTTCTTTTAGTAGACGATAATAGCGTTCTGCCTGACCGCATCCGGCAGAATAACGGATAACATATTCATTTAACTCTAACATCTGTGGTATGAGGTTCTGCCACCCCATTATCTGAGTTTTTCCAATCCAACGAATCACACTCTCAGTTATATCTGTTGCAACTGTATCTTTTACAAGATTAAATAACTTTTGTTCATCCATTTCTTCTAGAACACGTAATGCCGTATTGGCCGTTTCCCCGTAAAATGGATCTAGGTCGCGTTCGGTTTTTTTTAAAACCGGTATCAGTAAAGGTAATGTGCTAGCAACGATGTTTCTCGTCTCTGGGAAACTGCTCACCCATTCTAGTATGTTAACGGATTGATTAATGTATTCGTATTTCTTGGAAGCATAAGCACTTGATAAATTTTTTTTATTTTTATATAAGTAATCCCATATCTTTAGCAGGTGAAAACCGCCATGCCGGACCCAATATTCATTGGATGGCGCTACTGTATTAATAAATTCTTTGGTTTTATGAAAAAATTCTTTGGACTCATCAAAACAAAAATCAGCCAACTTGCGATCACCCTCTTCACTTTGAATCCAGAAATTACTAGTACGTCTTGTGTTGTCATCCATCAACCAATCAGTAAGGGATTTGTGATAAGGCGCATATCTGATTGGATTCTCATACATTGATAGAAATTGTTTCAGAGCGCGCAATCGATCTTGAAAGTTGTAGTCGTTTAAATCCGGTGCCGCAGTTCTTAAAACTGATTCCTCCAGCGGTTCACGCGCGGAGCAAATCATTTCCAGGATTGGCCGTAGTTCTGAGTATTTGTCTTTCTCTCCAAAATGTCGTTGAAAAAACTCCTCGTAAATACCATGTAAGCCTTCCGGCCATTCGTTTATTCGGCGCAGGGAAAAAGTTTGCTGATTACAAGAGCTTGGTGAGGCTCCAATTTCATTAAGGGCAGTGCTAGCATATAAAAAATTACCGCTACCACATTTGATCAAAGTTCTAATAATCTTTTCTCTAAAGTCCCCAATTGTCATTGAAAATTCAGAAGCAACTTTCTCAAGTTCTTGTTGATGATTATCGTTTTTTGTCAGTCGATAGTTGATATAGCTCTTCAAATCATCAATATTCTTTTCATCACTCGCCCGTAGCTCAATATGATTTTTAATCCGATTTAAAACAGCATCCACTCTACGCGTAGTTGCGACAATCCTTAACCATTTCGGAAAATGTTTTAGTGTATCGGCTAAGAGGCTAACTATCGTTTTACCATCTGACTGAAGCGTGAGCGCCTCGTCTAACGCATCGATCAAAATGTAGCAAACACCAGACTTAGGAGGTGGTAGCTTATTCAAAACTGTCAAGACACCATGCTCAAATGCAATCGAGGGATCCTTTTGACATTTGTCTTCAATTAAAATCCAATCATTTAATTGATTCTTATATTCCTTCAAACGACTGGCAATCATCGCTGCAATGCTTTGCACGAATCTCCAAGATTCGAGTGTGAGCTCTAAACCCGCTTGACAACAATGATGTGCAATGATTTGATTCGAAACATCATTATTAATCAGTTGCGCAACAATTGCTGATTTACCAATACCGGGATCCCCTGTAATAAGGAAAGCTTTAGATGCCTCAGGAGTTTCAAGCCATTCATCGATTTCCTCAAACATCCATTGACGTCCGGTAAAGTGTTTTCGTTTTTCAGCCAGATACTCTTCGAAGTCCAGCGATTTTGGTAAGGGCGGTAATTTAGTTTTAAAGTGATTCTGAATAGCCAGCAAAATACGGCTTGCTGTTGCATGCTCCTGTAAATGGGATCTTCCTTCTTTAAGAGCTTTCAAATGTTTTTGTTGACTTGCTAATCGATTATCGCTCCCAGATAAAGGACTATAAACTAACATGGCTTTTCCCAAATGAATCGCTAGATATGCTTCCCATTGTGCATAGGTCAATTCTGTTTCCAGACTCTCGAAATAAGGTTTGATTTTTTTCCCTTTTTTATTTTCCGAAAGAAATTCTTCATTTTTCATTCGAAGTATTTCGTAGAATTCACGAATGGCTTCTCCATTGGCAGTGTCCCCAGGATGAGATCCAACTAAATGAATAACGAGATCACACTCTTTGATCTCATCATAAAGTTTAGTTATTGTGTCATTTGTAGTATCTCGAAGTTTATTTTTAAATCGAGGATTGAAATCGAAAGATTCAGTTTCAAGGCAGTCAATTAATTCTTTAACTAGTGGCTCTACAGCTTTATCTTTAGGTTCTACAACATGATCTTCACTGGCATAGGAAAAAAAAACTGCTTTGCAATTGGCCATTTTATTCATTGGTTATTAAGAGGAAATCGTTAAAAACGAGTTCGCTGTAATGATCGCTAATACAGCAGGTTACGGCAGATCAATAATCGCCTGTGCGGCAAGGCGCCCCGTTTCTGCACCACCATTCATATAGCCCAGAAATTGCGTACTGCAATGTTCACCCGCATATAGCAAATTTCCATTTGGCCGGCCTACTTCGCCGTTAAACCGGGTCCATTGCCTGGGTCGATAGCAGGAATAAGAACCCAATGCAAATGGCTCCGAAGGCCAATGAACGCGAAGTGTATTATTTGTCAGTTGCGCGGCAAGTCCGGGGTATACGCGATTGATAGAGGCTGATAGTTGCTGGGCACGTTCAGCGGGTGTACCACGGCCAATATCCACGCCGGGTTTTCCACCCAAAAAGAACGTGTAAGAACCTGCTATTCCGGCTTGCATACGGCTGGAATCCCAGCCTGTCTGAAATGCCTCATCGGAATAACATTCACCACTGTACCTCTGTTCACGCCAGAGGCGCGTTTGTGTTCCCAGGATCAGTTTTGCATTGGTGCCATAACCCAGATTCTTAACCATATTTGATTCTGCTGGCGTCAATACATTGCCCGTATCAACGTTGCGTAACAGCGTGAAGGGCAGAGCAAGTATGACCCGGTCGGCATCGACAGAAACCGTTTTCCCTGGCGTAGTAAAAGTAAGACGAAAGCCTTTGCCGTTTTTCCGCATTGAAACCAATCGATGCTCAAGCGCAATGTTGGAGCCAATCCGTTTAGCCAGTTCATCGGTAATGCGCTGATTGCCACCCTGAATTTTGAAACGTTCATCACTTTCGCCAAAAATCTGAAAACCTTCTTTCATATCGGTATCAATCAGCGAGAGCAAATTGATGCATGAAAGCTCGCTGGCATCGAGACCATATTCTGTTACATATGCAACTTCAATTAAATTTCGAACCCAGCCAGTGGCACCGATACGGTCAAGGTATTCCGAGATTGAAACAGCATCGAACTCAGCATCGATTTTGCTGTGTTTTTTAGCGGTGATGTCAGAAGACAACCGTGCAGCATCACTGGCGATTATTGCAGCCAGGGGTCTGAATTCATTGATGACTTGTTCTTCGCTATAGTGTCGGTTACCGAAGAAAAATGCTGTTTTAAAATCTTGTTCACTTTCAGTATATGTATCGATTAAAGGCAAATCAAAAGCTTTCGCAAGAGCAAGCATATCCTGATGCGATGAATCGATAAATTCTCCACCTAGCTCCGTCACTAAGCCAGATACGATACCATCCTGAGATGTCCAAATACGACCACCCGTGCGTTGCGATGCCTCATATACAGTTGCATGGTATCCCTTTCGCTGTAAAACATAAGCAGCAGTTAGTCCGGCGATCCCTGCGCCAACAATAGCAATCCGCGGATTTCCCTTTTTTTCTCCCGCCATGATCGGAGCTGCATATACTGTAGCGAGTGCTGCAATTGAGCGAATAAGAAAATTTCGCCTTGAGCCAAAATGAGAAAAATGTTCAGATTTTTTTCCTTGATTGATAATATTAACTTGTGAAAAATAGCGATGCTGGTTGAAAGTTCTCGAAAGTAATCGAAATAAAGGAGTTCGTCCGGGTGTAGGCAAAAAATATGGATAAGTTCGCATCATCAACCTGATTCTCCTAAGTAAGAAAGAAGTGATTAAATGAAGAAATTATCACATTTCTTGATATATGATAAAGTGCTTTTTATGGCATAACTTATTTGATAATTATCTTTAATCTTCATAATGTTAAATTTTTATATAGACCAACAGGAGATCCTTAATCAGGATTAACATTTGAAAAGCTTTTGAGGTTGAATGCCCATTTATGCCAATTTTCAGCTATGAATAATGGGTGGTGGAAATTTACTGAAACATATCATCATTCCTTCAAACATGTCGTTGGTGCTTGTAGCGATGTACATTTTGTAAAGTGGTTACAGTAGTCGAGTATTGAGTGAAGGCCTTTCCCGTCGGGTACAGTGTCGCGTCACGGAGCATGATAGAATCCAGCCTCCATCGAAAATGTAGCTTGGCAATGAACGTACATCCCCGCGCCGCATTACTGCAAGACCTCCTGGCCCACCGCATACTGATGCTGGATGGGGCCATGGGCACGATGATCCAGAGCTACAAGCTCAACGAGGCGGATTATCGCGGGTCGCGTTTTGCCGATTTTCCGCATGACCTCAAGGGCAATAATGATCTTCTGACCCTCACCCAGCCGCAGGTCATCGGTGCCATCCATACCGGCTACCTGGAGGCCGGGGCGGACATCATCGAGACCAACACCTTCAATTCCACCTCCGCCTCGATGTCGGATTACCACATGGAGGATCTGGTATATGAGCTGAATTTTGCCGGGGCCAAACTGGCGCGGGAAGCAGTGCAAGCGATGGAAGCAAAAACACCAGATAAGCCCCGCTTCGTCGCGGGGGTGCTTGGGCCGACCACCAAAACCGCATCGATCTCGCCCGACGTGAACGATCCCGGTTTTCGCGGCATTACCTTCGATCAACTGGTAGCGGACTACTCGGTCTCCATTAGCGGCTTGATCGACGGGGGCGCCGACATCATCCTGGTGGAAACCATTTTCGATACCCTGAATGCCAAGGCCGCGCTGTTTGCTGTCGATCAATATTTTGAGGACCACGGTATACGTGTGCCTATCATGATCTCGGCAACCATTACCGATGCTTCCGGCCGCACCCTCTCCGGACAAACACCTGAAGCCTTCTGGAATTCCGTCAGCAACGCACGTCCATTATCCGTAGGACTTAATTGCGCTCTGGGAGCGGAATTGATGCGTCCTTACATTGAGGAGCTATCGCGGGTTGCCGGCGTGTATGTCAGCGCGCATCCTAATGCCGGCCTGCCCAATCCGCTGGCGGAAACCGGTTATGACGAGTCGCCCGAATACACCGCGAGTTTGATCAAGGGGTTCGCACAATCCGGCTTCGTCAACATCGTCGGCGGCTGCTGCGGTACCACGCCCGCACATATCAAGGCCATCGCCGATGCGGTGAGCGATATCGCACCACGCCCCATTCCCGACGTTCCCAAAAAGCTGCGACTGTCCGGTTTGGAACCGCTGAGCATCGGCGATGACTCACTATTCGTGAACGTGGGTGAGCGGACCAATGTTACCGGCTCGAAGGCCTTTGCCCGTTTGATACTGGGCAACAATTATGCGGAGGCGCTGAGCGTTGCCCGCAACCAGGTAGAAAGTGGTGCGCAGATCATCGACATCAACATGGATGAAGCGATGCTCGATTCGCAGAAGGCGATGGTGACGTTCCTGAATCTTATCGCCGCCGAACCCGACATCAGCCGCGTACCGATCATGATTGATTCGAGCAAGTGGTCAGTGATCGAAGCAGGGCTCAAATGTGTGCAAGGCAAGGCCATCATCAACTCGATCAGCATGAAGGAAGGCGAAGCAGAGTTTATCGAGCATGCGAAACTCGCCCGCCGCTATGGTGCCGCAGTCATTGTGATGGCTTTCGATGAATTGGGTCAGGCCGACACGAAAGAACGCAAGGTGGAAATCTGCAAGCGTTGCTACCGCATACTTGTTGACCAGGTGGGTTTCCCACCTGAAGACATCATTTTTGATCCAAACATTTTCGCGGTTGCCACCGGCATCGAGGAACACAACAATTACGGTGTCGATTTTATCGAAGCCACTCATATCATCAAGCAAACCCTTCCCTATGCCAAGATAAGTGGCGGCGTGTCGAATGTGTCGTTTTCTTTCCGCGGCAACGAGCCTGTTCGGGAAGCGATCCATACCGCATTCCTCTACCACGCGGTTCGCGCCGGCATGACCATGGGCATTGTCAACGCCGGGCAACTGGGGGTCTACTCCGACATTCCCAAGGACTTGCTGGAACGCGTCGAAGATGTACTGCTCAATCGTCCGGTTGAAGGAGACGTTACGCCCACCGAGCGATTGGTGGAATTTGCAGAGAGCTTCAAGGGAAAAAGCAAGGAGACCATCGAAGATCTTTCATGGCGCGAGCAGCCGGTCCAGGAACGTCTGACTCACGCGCTGGTGAGAGGCATCACCACTTACATCGTGGAGGATACCGAGGCGGCACGGCTCGAAATCAGTAATCAGGGCGGGCGTCCGATCCAGGTGATCGAGGGTCCGCTCATGAATGGCATGAATGTGGTAGGCGACCTGTTCGGCTCGGGCAAGATGTTTTTACCGCAGGTAGTCAAGTCGGCACGCGTAATGAAACAGGCGGTAGCGCATTTATTGCCATTCATTGAGGCGGAAAAAAAGTTGTCGGGCGATTCCAGAGCCAAGGGCAAGATCGTCATCGCCACCGTCAAGGGTGACGTCCACGATATCGGCAAAAACATTGTTACGGTCGTACTCCAGTGCAACAACTATGAAGTCGTGAACATGGGAGTCATGGTACCTTGCGCACAGATTCTTGAAATGGCGCGGCGCGAGAATGCCGACATGATCGGTTTGTCGGGATTGATCACACCTTCCCTGGAGGAGATGGCGCATGTGGCGAAGGAAATGCAACGTGAGGGATTTACCATTCCGCTATTGATTGGTGGCGCAACCACTTCACGGGTGCACACCGCGGTGAAAGTCGCGCCGCATTACAAAGGGGTTACCGTGTGGGTGCCGGATGCAAGCCGCGCCGTGGGTGTATGCAGCAACTTGCTGTCAGAGGATTTGCGGGCGGAGTACGTCAGTGGACTACAGGCGGAGTACGAAAAAGTCCGCACCCAGCATAAGAATAAAAAAGGTCCTTCGCCAATGCTTACCCTTGCGGAAGCCCGGGCTAACGCCTTTAAAACCGATTGGGCGAACTACACGCCGCCCGAGCCGGATTTTATCGGCGTAAGATCATTAAGAAACTACCCCCTGGAAAAAATAGTACCTCATATAGATTGGACACCATTTTTCCAGGCATGGGAGTTATCGGGACGCTATCCGGCAATTCTGCAAGATGAGATAGTGGGAGAGGCTGCCACCACGCTGTTCCACGATGCCCAGGCCATGCTGAAGAAAATTGTCGAACAGAAATGGCTCGGCGCCAATGCCGTGGTCGGCCTGTTTCCGGCTAATACCGTGAACAGCGACGACATCGAAATTTATACCGACAAAGCCCGCACCAAGCTGGGGATGACGTTCCACAATCTGCGGCAGCAGACCACGAAACCGGCCGGACGTCCTAATCTATGCCTGGCGGACTTTATAGCCCCCAAGGAAACCGGGATTCGGGATGCCATCGGTGCATTCGCGGTGACTGCCGGGCTGGGGATAGACGCACGGGTCAAGGCTTTTGAGGATGCACATGACGACTACAGCGCGATTATATTGAAGGCGCTGGCCGACCGGCTGGCGGAAGCTTTCGCCGAGCACATGCACTGGCGGGTGCGGCGCGAATTCTGGGGCTTCATCAAAGATGAAAACCTGAGCAATGAACAACTGATCAACGAGGAATATCGTGGTATTCGTCCCGCGCCGGGTTACCCTGCCTGTCCCGACCACACCGAGAAAGGTCCATTGTTTGAAATGCTGAAAGCGCCGGAAAACGCGGGCATTATCGTGACCGAGTCCTACGCCATGGTACCGACGGCTGCAGTATCGGGCTTTTATTTTTCTCACCCCGAAGCCGATTATTTCGCTGTGGGGAAAATAAACAAGGATCAGGTGGAGGATTATGCAAAGCGCAAAGGCTGGACATTGGAAGAAACAGAAAAATGGCTGGCACCGGTGCTGGCCTATGAACGATAGCAATACGCGGGATTCAGGGCGGGCGATAAACCAGTGCCGGTAAGCAGACGGGAAACGCCTGTGCGATTGAAGCAAATTTCAGTGACTCAGCCTTTCATACGAGTGATTTTCGCCACTTCCGGAATACGCCTCAAACTACGCATGACTTGTGCGAGGTGATAGCGGTTACGGACCTGTAGCATGAAGTTCATGGTTGTATAGGCGCCATCCCCTTCCATGGCCACATTGTCAATGTTGGAACCGGCCTCGGCGATTGCCGCCGCCACCCTTGCCAGTACACCGCGCTGATTGGCTACCACTGTTCTGATACTGACCTCGAAATGCCTGGCAATTCCTTTGCCCCATGCCACGTCCAGCCAATTGTCCGAATTACCCCGGTTTTTGGAGATTACCGGGCAATCATGGATATGAATCACCAATCCCTGATCTTTCTTGATGAAACCGACAATGGGATCCCCCGGGATCGGGCGGCAGCATTTGGCGAATTGGACCGCCATGCCCTCGGTGCCCAGTATAGTGATAACACCGTTACCCCCATTTGCTCCGGAAGCGGATTCTCCCGGCGATGCCAGGCGCCTTGCGATGACTGCCGGCAGGTGCATGCCCAATCCCATGTCCGCCAGTAAATCCTTTCTGGATTTGGCACTGCTCTCACGTGCCAGCTTCTCCCACTGCGTCTCGCTTATTGTCTGCGGATCAATCTTGAGCGACATTAAAGCCTGGTTCAGCAAGCGCTCCCCCAGTTTCGCCGACTCTTCGTATTGCATGGTCTTGAGAAAACGGCGGATATGCGAGCGCGCCTTGCCGGTAACCACGTAATTCAGCCAGGCGGGATTGGGTTTTGCATGTGACGCAGTGACAATCTCCACGCGATCGCCACTTCTGAGATGGGTGCGCAATGGCGCATTCTCACCGTTTATTTTCGCAGCCACGCAGCAGTCGCCGATGTCAGTGTGCACCGCGTAGGCGAAATCCACCGCCGTAGCATCCTTCGGCAGTGCCAATATCTTGCCTTGGGGCGTAAATACATAGACTTCACCGGGAAACAGGTCAACCTTGAGATGTTCCAGAAATTCCAGAGAATCGGTGGAGTCACTCAGTGTCTCCAGCAGGCTTTGCAGCCACTGATGAGTTTTCATATGCAGATCATTAAGATCGGCATCGGTGCTCTTATAGAGCCAGTGTGAAGCGACGCCGGCCTCCGCTATCCGATGCATGTCGGCGGTGCGGATCTGCACTTCAATGGGTGTGCCGTAGGGTCCCCATAGCGTGTTATGCAAGGACTGGTAACCGTTTGCTTTGGGAATTGCGATATAGTCCTTGAATTTGCCAGGAATAGGGTTGTACAGGCTGTGCAATGCGCCCAGCGCTATGTAGCAAGAGGGCACATCCTTGACGATAACGCGAAAACCGTAAATGTCGAGCACCTCGGAAAACGTAAGGTGCTTCTCCGCCATTTTCTTATAGATACTGTAAAGCTGTTTTTCACGTCCAGTCACCTCCGCATCCAGTCCCGCGGCCTGCAGGCGCTGCTTGATGGAATCCAGGATTTTGGTCACCACTTCGCGCCGGTTTCCTCGCGCCGCCTTGGTGGCATTGGTCAGTACTCGGTAACGTGTGGGAAAAAGGTAACGGAAGCTGAGCTCCTGCAGCTCCTGGTAGATATTGTTAAGTCCCAGCCGATTGGCGATAGGCGCATAGATCTCCATGGTTTCGCGGGCGATGCGGCGCCGTTTCTCGGGCCGCATCGCTTCCAGCGTGCGCATATTGTGTAACCGGTCCGCCAATTTGATGAGTATGACGCGCACATCGCGTGCCATCGCCAGGAGCATCTTGCGAAAATTCTCCGCCTGGGCGTCCGCATGGGTCTGGAATTCGATCTTGTCGAGCTTGGAAACCCCATCCACCAGCTCGGCAACCGGCTTGCCAAATCTGTCGCTGATCTCGGCCTTGGAGACGTGAGTGTCCTCCATCACGTCGTGTAACAACGCGGCGGTCAGCGTCTGGGGATCGAGGCGTAATTTTCCGAGAATGCCGGCTACCGCAAGCGGATGAGAAATGTAAGGTTCACCGGATTTTCGGAACTGCCCGGAATGGGCGCTTTGGCTGAAAAGGTAGGCGTTCTGAAGCTCAGAAATGTCCTCCGGCTTGAGATAGCCGGATAATTCGCCAAACAGGAAATCCGCCTCGGGTAAAGTAGCAGAGGGGTCCGGCAAACCTCGTGCTCGCATGGTAATTTCCTTCATTCACTGTGATAGGCCCAGCGGTACGGGCATCTCAGGATGGCAGCATCCTCATGACAGTCTATAAATCCAGCTGTAGATACCTTGGGTTGACCATTGATTTCAACCAGATTCTAGTATAGATATGCTTCCGGAAAAATTAAAGTGGGACACTAGTAAGAATTTCTATTCCAACCTTTCCCTGGGCTAGTTCACGCAACGCTATCACAGTAGGCTTATCCCGTGCGGGTTCCACCATAGGGCTCCCGCCGATGGAGAGCTGCCTTGCTCGAATGGTTGCGACCAGGGTCATATCGAAACGGTTGGGAATTCTTTTTAAACAATCATCAACGGTAATGCGTGCCATAGTATTGCTCCAGAAATCAGGAATAACGGTATAAAATGAATTGACTTTGACTCTTCATCCCGAAGTCCGGGAGGTGCAGAAAGATCAAAAAACTCTCCTTTATGGAACAGGCATTCTTCCGAATTGCGTTATCAGGTTACGATGGCGATCGAGTTGCCTCGATATTTTCAAGCGCTCAGCGTGTACGATACAGATCAAATCCTGCAATGCCGTGCCCAGTTTCTCGTTGATGATAACATAATCATATTCACTCACATGAGCCATCTCCTGATGAGCAGCTGCAAGGCGCCGCGTGATGGCTTCCAGGCTATCCTGACCCCGCTGCCTTAAGCGTGTTTCCAGTGCCTCCGGTGAGGGCGGCAGAACAAAAATTCCCACCGCATCGGGAAAGACGCATCGCACCTGTTGCGTACCCTGGCTGTCGATCTCCAGCAGAATATCGTGTCCCGATAAGGTGGTTTCATTTATCCATTTCTGCGAGGTTCCATAGAAATTCCCGTAAACTTCAGCACTTTCCAGGAACTCACCCTGTTTTAGCCGCTGCTCGAAAACTTCCTGGCTTACAAAATGGTAATCACGCCCATCGACTTCTTCGGGGCGCGCTGGCCGCGTGGTGTATGAAACCGACAGGCGCAGGTCGATGCCGGTTTCAAGCAATGCCTTAACCAGACTGGTTTTTCCGGCGCCCGAGGGAGCGCTGATAATGAATAAATTACCTGGCGTCATTTTGCAGTAGTTTTTCCAAAGTGTGGCAAGTTGCCGTCTGGTTCACGCTAGCGGGAATGAACCCAGCGCACAATATCCTGAGCCGTCATGCCACCGGACTGCCGCGCAACCTCGCGCCCGTTCCTGAATAAAGCAAGCGTCGGAATGCTGCGAATATGGTATTGCGCACCTAGCGCCGGCTCAGCCTCGGTGTTGACCTTTGTCAGGCGGACATGCGGCTCCAGTATACCCGCTGCCTGCACGAAAGCTGGTGCCATCATTTGGCAAGGCCCACACCAGGGCGCCCAGAAATCTACCAATACTGGAATATCGTTACGCTCGAGCTGTCTGCCAAATGTAGGGGCGGTTAACTCTACCGGATGACCGGTGAACAATGGCTGGTGGCATTGTCCGCAATTGGGTTGCTGGTCCAACCGTGCGACGGGTACGCGGTTAATCGCCTGGCAGTGTGGACAGACAAGATGCAAGGAGTCGCTCATGAAAAATTCCCGGTCTGATGGGATTGAAAGATTCTACCTCATCTTTGAAATCCGCGAGTACCGCGCTTAGAAGCAAGGTGGGCAGCGAGACCACTTCCATCCCGCGAACCGTTATCAGCAGCAGAGTAACCAGGCGATTCTCAACGATTTATGCATAATATGGAATAAAAAACTGCTGAATGTGCGATAACAAACAGTGACAAACTCGACAGTAGGTTATCTTCTTCCATGGGTATCAGACTAACTACTAAAAAAAGGAAGGCCTAATGAAAAACTTAAAACTGTTTGCTGTAGTGCTCATCTTCACCGGACTGAGTGGATGTATAGCGATTGGCTCCAAAGGCTCTCCCGGACCACAAGGACCCCAAGGACCTCAGGGTCAATCCGGCACCACTGAGAAGGTTATCGTGGTTCCGGAGAAACAATACTGATCGAACTGCACGACATGCAATGTAAAAGCCGCGTGGTCAGCGGCTTTTACAATTCCGCACCTCGGGAAGATGGCACGATATTACACGTAATAGTTAATGGAAAGAATTCTGGATAAAATCTACGCACGCCAGCAAAAAATTGGAGTCTAACCCTGAACTGGCCTTGATCCACGCACTCCGTCGTCTCGATTATTTATAGATGGCAACAAAATATCCGTTAATGCAAATGGTAGAATTTCCGTAACGGAGGATTAAGAAGATGGAGGAAGAAAATAAGCCAGAAAACGGCCTTTGGCCAACAACAAGGGCGACTGTCCGATTCCTGCTTTGGACCATTGTATTTTCTCTTGTGGGAATGGCAGTAATTTCGACCACGGGGTTTCGATTGCTATAAGGCACGGAATGACATTAAGAAATTGGGGCCAATTTCTTAATGGTGGATCGGCTGTGCTGAACCCAAGTATTAACCGAACCAGAAGTGTCTGGTCTGCCTGCTGAACATTGAGACTGTCTTATTCTTTGTAAAAGGTCATTCGATATGTACCTGAATGTGAAGTAGATCGTTTAAAGCCTTATGGATACTTATTATTTGATACTCAATCTTTTCTAGGTGTACACGTATGGGTACACACAGACCTCTGGATCACCAGTTAGTTATTGCGCCGGAGATGTGGCAGGAGTTGGCCTTCGATTTGCTCAACTGCATTACGAACACGTTTACTGAATACGTTGGTTTCATCATCCGGTAAATAAGTTACTTTTTCTTTTGTTTGTTTCGCAAAATCGCGATCGCTTTTAAAGTCTTCGCCTTGGCTCCTCTTATTAGCAATATCAGCCGCCATTGCACTATTCAATTCTTGGACACATGCACGAAGTTGATCTGTTTTCGACTTAATCTTTGATCCCCACAGAGCCTCCGCTTCAAGCACATAGGAATCAAACTGTTGAACAGCAGTCAATACCGGAGCAAAGCGGTTTTCATAAATATAAGCAAACTGATCAGCCTCTTCTTGGTTGGGACCACTCCAAGCGGCGGGATTGTAATCTGCAAGCTCAGATACTAGATACAGTGGGGATCTGCAGTCGCGGAGCGAATCGCGCAATTTATAAGTTGCGAGGGCGAGACCGCGCGCTGCCTCGAATTCTGCCTTCCCTTTAAGTTCGCGGCTCCAGCTTCTCAAACCTTTCACCGCCACAACAGCTGTTGTGGCGGCAGCAATGCCTACCAAAATATCCTTTAAAATGGAAAATACTTCAGGAAAACTCACTTGGGCCCACCTTTATTGATATACGCGATATAGTGAGCAAACAGAATTTTTCGGAAAAGCAGGTAGCTGCCTCCTCCAACAATTAGAACTATAAGCGCTGATATAGCGCAGCCCCGACATGACGAGAACACCGCCTCCGCATCACTATCAGTGCCGGCGAGCTGTCCCGAAAATCCCAACATGATAAAAGTTAAACCGACTATCGAGTCAAACTTGGTCGTAACGGGCTGTATAGGAACGTCCGGTCCCGGAAACGCAATTGCTTCTTGAAATTCTTTTTTGCCTTGAAGCATGTATCCCCAGACAAGAATCAATGCTCCAAAAAGGTCATATAGAAGTCCTACTCTACCGATCGTGAACCAATCAAGTGCTTGCATGCTATCTTTAATTTGTATTAGTTTTTTACTAATCCTATCCACTGATGAGCTTTATATCAAGGATGGCGAGGTTCCCTCGCTAATGTAATATTCTTGGACTATAATTAATACTATGAGTGTTCACTCCAAAAATTTTGATCGAGATAAGGCACTTGAGGCGATTTTGCTGATCGCTGAGGGTCTTCATGCTGCGACTCTGCACAGCATATCGAAAATTCTTTATCTTGCTGACAAAAAGCATCTTCAAGATTTCGGACGTCTTATTTGCGGCGACCGATACGTCGCGATGGAATACGGCCCCGTCCCTTCCGCAATCTATAATATGATGAAAGTCGCTGCTAAACGCGAAACTATCGATGTGGATTGGGATGGAATCATTAAAGATGCCTTCAAAGTCCGAAGTGGAAGATACATTGCGCCAAAACGAAGAGCAAACACCGATTTATTAGCCCAGTCTGAGATGGCTTGTATTTGCGAAACCATTGACGCGTATGGCGATAAGTCATTTGGAGAGCTTACTGATATTACTCACGATACCGCTTGGGAACAAACAGGCGAAAATGAGTCTATTTCGTTGGAAAAGATTGCCAGCACCCTACCTAACGGTTCGGAGATTATTTCTTACCTACGCTCACACTAATAATGCCGCGGCTCGGGAATGCATTCCCACCAGAAATGCGCCGTGCATTTGTTTTAGAAAGGCTTGTATCAGGTTGTGTAATTCGGATACAGGTTAAATTTCCTCAGAAAACCAAACCAAAATTTTTAGTGCTAATCGCCGAAGACGATTCGGAATATTGGTACTTTATTGCCAATAGCGAAATTCACCCCTTTATCCGCAACCGAGAGCATTTGTACAGAAGTCAGGTAGCGATTGACGCCGCAAGCCATACTTTCCTAACACACGACTCCTACTTGGCTTGCCACGAGATTGTAAAACTTCGACGTGAGGAGGTAATTCAGGAATTAATTTCCGATATGTCTTCTTTCAAAGGTAACGTCACCGCCGAAATAAGAGAACAGATCCTAGCCGCGATCAAATCTGCTACCACATTGACCGCCTCCGAGAAGCGCCAGATTCTTCTCTTTCTGTAGCCATATTCAACTTTTCATTTTGGGTATGTGAGCCGTGGAGTTCTTGCGCGGCCCGCCACTCTTACCTTTCACACCTGCCATTTGAATTCTTTTGAAAAATGGGATTTTTTGTCTGCGTGGGATAGCACACGGTGTCCAAGGGCGCGAGTCCCAAAGAATGACCCTCCGGGGAGGGGTTTAGCCGAACATAAGCATTTGATCATTGGCATGCCTTTGGCTTTAGATACTCATGCCTGGTGCAGTAGCCGGGCATGTTGGTGAGGGCATTGCAGCCTTGAACACGACAAATAGATTTAGGTCTAGGTGGCATTGGCTGCCCCACATGCTAAAAACCCCCAGCCTTTTGAGCTGAGGGTTATGCCTACCACGCAACTAAGAGTTGGATTGCTGCAGGCGGTTGGGGTTATCGGACTGGCCAACTGATCGGGCGCACTTACTGATACACGCCAATGAAAATCATTAGCTGCTGGCGAACTTCATCAGCTTGATAGCTCGGAAATCACGCATACCGCCACCCACACGCCGGGTGCTATAAAACAATACGTGAGGCTTGGCAGTAAACGGATCGCGTAACATGGACGAGCTGCGGTCAACTATCACATACCCACGCTTGAAATCCCCGAACGCAATGGAGAGACTGTCGGATGCAATATCCGGCATGTTTTGATCCTCATATACCGGGTAACCAAGTAGCGTCGGAGGTTGCCCCGCTTCAAGTCCAGCCTTCCAGATGTAATCATTTTGCTGATTCTTGAAGGTCCGGATCTGTTCCAGCGTATTGGTGTTCATCGTCCAGGCTGCATTGATGCGATAGCGGGGTTTCAGCGAATGCACCAGCTTGATGAGCTTGTCTGAAGGATTGGAGGCGGCGAACGCTCCAGCCCCACCAGAGGCGACATATTGAAGCGCTGATTCCGAGCGAGTGCCGTCCGCGGTGCTCGCAATGTCATACGTCAGAATGCCTCTCGGCTTATTTGTGCCATTGCCGTTAATAAACGAGATGCCTTCACCCTCTCCGAATGCTTCAGCAAGTTCATCAACGAGCCATTCCTCCAAGCCAAAATTATTATCATCCAGCAGGTTTTGGGTAATAGCCGGGCTCGCGTATATCTCACCCATTGCCGGGGTAAGCATGCGGAAGCCAGGGCCACCCGTCTCTGGCCGATCGGTCTTTTCACCTACCCATGAATAATCCGTCCCGCCAACGCTGTGCAGCATGGAAAAGTTACCAGTTTTAACCGGCACAACCCGTGCAAGCTGGCGCATCGGGGAGAGTTCGCGCAACGCCTTCGAGATAGTGGTGTCGATTTCTTCCGGAACAAGATAACCCCCGTTCGGATCGTCATTCGTCGCCATTCCCTTTAATTCCAGGTCACGCTCTTTACCGGACCGCATGTAACCCAGAAACGCCTGTTTGTGTTCTCTAGATTCCAGTGTGCTCCCGCCGTCATCATAGGATGCGCCAGGCCGTCCCGCTTTCTTGGCGAATTCGTTGAGTTCGCTCTCAAGGTTTTTGAAGCGTTCATTCTGCGCGCTCTTGAATTCATCAAACGCCTTGCCTTGCCCGACCAATAAATCTTTTAGTTCAGTTGAATCGTACATCTGATAAACTCCTTGTAAATGTCATCGTATTACTCAGTAAATTCTGAGTATATTATAATTTACAAAGAGTTATTCCCTGTTTAGCCGTAGCAGGGAATTATTTATTTTGATTTAATTTGCACCAGGTAAGCTTGTTTCGGATGGTCTTGAATGTGAGTTGCTGCCGGCCATTTCTGGGATGGTGGTATGTGACGATTGCCCATACGCGGTTTACCTGCTCAATCGGGCTTGCAGCTGTGCCGTGCATATCGCGTCGTACAGCTTCAAGCTCCAATTCTTCCAGCAGCCTATCGAAGCTTACCGGGCCGTCAATTTTCTGAATCAGCTTTAAAAGATATGCTTTCAAGGGGCCGGGCCGGCGCCCCTTATTCTGTTGTTGCTGGAATGACAAGCCCAGGTTGACCAATCCAATAATCTGATCTCTTTCCGGGCCCGGTGGTAATGAGGTCTCAATGTAGCGGGATATGCTCACCTTCCATTGTCCAAGTCGGCAACTTTCATCTTGGACTTCATGCGCGAGAATCCCATTTCTCTAAGCTCTTTCTCGATTTTCCTTTTCCTCAGCGCATCGCTGCGCTTGGCACCCTTGATCATGGAAGAAAAGAAAGTCCGGCCAAGCCCGTTCAATTTACCCATCGTTCGCTCTCCTCTCCTCTGCGATATGCGAGCAGGCACCCGCCAATAACCTGCTTATCTTTATCGATCGCATACAGTTCCATCCCTTTAGCGTCAGCCTGCAAGATAAGTCTGGCTAACCCCGCATTGACTATGTCATCAATATCCTTCGCTGCGTCCGGCCTGTTCTTGCGGATTGCTATCATCATTAAATCGATCACCTGCTGATAAACGCCAGTAGCGTTCTCAAGGGTGCTCATGATTTCTTTGTCTATTTCTGGATTACTCATTTTTTTCCTTTAAAAAAACTTTTTTTGTTACGTTTTATGGTTGGAAACTTAAACGTACGGTTTCCCTGAAAGCCGCGCCAGACAATGAATAGCCCCCGCATGTACCTATACATACACGGTGCTGAAAAACCTGTTTTTCTGAACTGGCTGTGTGAATAAATGACTTGGCGAACGGTTTCCATATGAGCACCCTAAAGAAAGGGTATGCCCCATAGCTATCGCCTGTCATGCTGCCTTCCTTTGCTGCTCGCTAGGATGCGCTTGGCTGCATTCTTTCTCTTCAGGTAAGGGGTTAGCCTTAGTGCTGTATTGCTCGATTACCTGAAGCAAGGCAATCCCATCGTAATTGGCCTTCGGGATTTGCATATCGAATACTGCTAGCCCTCGAATGCCCACCGTTACCAGTACCGGGTCCGTGGTAGCGTGATCCATCAATACTGCATATTTGAGCATCGGGTTATTGCTGAGCATTTCCAATACATGCTGATGTCTGCCTTCTTCCTTTAGCTCTTCGGCTTCATCCCTCCATGGGTTTGCGACACTGCCAGTTGCGACACGAGCGACAGTTTCGTCCTCTTCCGCAACAAATATATTTTCTGATATATCCCCTGAAATGTTCCCCTCAAAAGGTTCAAAAGGTGCTTTTGAGGGTTTTGAAGGTTCTATCTCAGGGGTATATAGATAATTTTTTTCTCTTTCGAACTGTTTCAGCCTTGCAAGGTATGCGCTCATAGTGCCCCCTTGATCCAGTGATAATGCGTTGTTGGTCGTCCGCCTGTGGTTATCTCTTCTTCGGTTAAGTGGTGATACTCCAGCAGCAGATTGATTGCGGATTGCGTCTTGCTCGGGTTCTCGAGCCCTGCCCAGCCCTTCTGGGAGATATCACGGGCCTTGAACGGATTTGGCAACTTGCCGCCGGCCAATCGCTTGAGAAGCGTTTTTGCTGCGTCTATATCCGGCCGGGTGGCGTAGCTGTATATTCGCTGCGCGTGGCTTTCAAGATACTCACTGAAGGCAATAGCACGAAGCAGAGCCGCTTCCGTCACAGGGCCATGCCTGGTATCACATAGATGATTTATCAGTGCCAGCGAAGGGACCAGCTTTCGATATTTCGATAGATGCGACACGATAGCCGGATGCTCTTCGCCCGACCTTAATCTGTGTTCCAGTGCTGAGCGCCATTCTGAAAACAGTGCTTGCGCCGCATTGTCAAAGCGGAGGAATGGAACATTGCCATACAGATCACCTTCCCCACCGATCTCGGTTGGGTTTAAGTTATCCAATCTTTCGGCAACCATGTTCACCGTCTCCCGCGCCGCGCTATTTGGATAGCGGTCTACTTCTTTCCAGGTGGGGGAAATGTCGGGATACACTACCAATCCAAAACGCTGCAGCAGTCCATCCGCCCCCGCGCCTCCGCCGGTCGCTTGGCGTACATATTCCGCTAATACGCCAGGTTGGATGCCGCCAATGATCGAAAGGCACAGCGCATCAATATGCAATCCCTTGCCGCGCATGATCCGGTCGAAGGTGTAGGGCGCATCCCCATCAGCAGCGGTCAGATAAAACGATCTCGCAACCTCTTGGCCGCTTGCATCAAGTTGTTTCAAGAGCCCTACTATTTCGTCGGCCTCCACTAGTAAGCCGTTTGGGTTCTCCATCAACAATTCCCCCAAGGCCTCATAGCTGGCGTTATTGGTAATGTAGCGTTTCAGGATGGGCGCATGGTCTGGCTCACTGGATTGCAGCAATTTCGAAACATCGGCAGTGTCACTCTTTTTTAACGATTCACGCGCCTTTGTTTTGTTTACCGACTGTTGCAGCTTGGCAAGTTCAGTTTGTGTGTCGTATTCTGCTTTGGCCTTATTGAAGACATCGAAAGCCGTTGCCTGTAGTTTCTTAATTGGAGATAACGCTGATTTCAATGTGGGACTTTTCATGACGCCGGAATTGCCCACAACAGCACCCCAGAGATTAGGATCACTGTCCAATCGTTATTGCGCATGGGGCGTATGCCAATCTTACGACCGGTGATTGTGGACATCATTACCATTACGCCCACCGCTGCGAAGTCTGGGGGACACTGCATCCGTTCCGAGATATCCCGCACATAATCGCGTAGCGCATCCGGCAGATAGGAATAGTCGAATGGCGATACACCAGGAAGCGTAGGAAGGGGCTCGGGCCGGGGAATCTTTATCTCGATTGGTGGTTTCGTTATAGCTATGAAAGCGGCTTGTGCTTCAAGAGTTGTGTCCCTCGCTTGCATCGCATTTATCATGCGGCCTCCGCTATTTGAATTTCCTGGTAGGGCTTTATGAGCACCGGGGCGTTACCGGTATCCACCAGATCAAGGGCAAAGGTCGCAAGGCAGGAGGGATTGACTTTCAGGATTGCGTTGATCACACCGCTCACGCGGTGCGCATCTTTGCGGCGGTAGACAACCTGCACCGCGAGACCGGCGAGATAATTAAAATTCAACTGGTCTGCTGGCGTGTCGTCGGCGATTACGATGCGTGGATAAGCTTTCCCCAGATCCCAATCGAATGTCACCATTACTCTGTTACCTGGTATTTTTCCTGATTGCCGCATTGCCATAAACTGCTTGCCATAGGCTGGCATTTGTTTATAATCAGGATTCAATTTTGTTTCAAATGACGCCCTGGTTCCCGCCGGGGCGTTTTCGTTTCTGAAGGTCATCATTCCCCCTTCTCTGATTTTGATTCCAGCCAGGAACGAATGGAGTTCACATCCCATGCCGTAATTCGAGCGGATAGCTTGACCGGCGCCGGAAATTCCTTGGTTTTTACCTTGCGCCAGAGCGTTGCAGAAGAGAACGGCACGATGGCTGGTATTAATTGCGACTGGCGAATGTATCCCGAGGCTGGGAGCTTGCCGAAGTTTGAATTGTTATTCATTCCGTATTTTCCTTATGAAGTGACTTGGTACGGTGTGAAGCTTGCATGGAAAAATGGCAAAGAAATAGGCGCAGAACACCGCGGGTGATGGGCGCAGTAAATCAAGAATAAGCCTGCAATCCTTACTGGTATTGGGTTCAATGGGCGCGGGGTTCTATTTGCGTCGACCACGTGGCAAGCCGTCCGCTCGTAAAATAGTAGCCATAATTTCAGCTGTTCGATCTGGCACGCCCCGCTTTTTTAGAAAGTCTTCCACCTGCTCATTAGTTGGGGCCGTCGATGGATCAGATGGATCGTAAAGATTCCATAGACTTTCAACCGCTAGTGCCAGCTTTCTCAGTAAGGCAGTTTCGTAGCCACCCCACGGCCAGGCACCAATAGCTTTCGTCTCTGATTTCTTTGCTAATATTGCTAACAAAGGCTTTGCTTCATCTTTCGATAGATACTCAGCGTAAAGTCGCACGAATTCAGGTAATTCGGCCTCCATCAGCGCGAGCTTTTGTTTCGCATCATTGCGAGTGTCCTCGTCTTCAAATAGCTCTAGCGAAGCCGCAACCGCACCACAAAGGCCAAGCCGCATTAGCAGATCGCCGGCGCAGCGTTGCCTCGCTGTTATTCCTAGATGGGACGAGGAAAACAGAAGTTTCTTGCCAAGCTCATAATCAAGCTTCCAACTTTCGACTTCATATGATGGAAGTGAGCCGTAATAATTCTCCGGTACAAACTGGTGAAGATCATGTAGCGTTGCAGCGCGTAACCGCAAGAAATCCCAACTGTCCATACACGCCCTCCAAGAAGGACCGCCCCGAAATCGAGGCGGTTATTTGTGGTTAATTTAATCTTGCCTTTAATTCTTCGGTAGTTTCGCCCATGTCTCCTATAGCGCTCATGATGATGCTATTGAGCCGCACGATACTCTTCAATACTTCTTTCGTTGCCCACACCACTTCTCCCGTCTTCGTTGTCCTCCAGCGCGGTGGTTGCCAATATCGCTAATGCCTCAATTCCATATGTTGCCTCTAACGCTACGATCCCACGCTCGGCATCTTTCATCGCATTTTCATAATCGGTGCTCATGCTTGCACCTCTTCGCGGTCATCCAACAGCAAGTTGGCTTTATCGATTCGCCCAATTAAATCCTGCAAGATGAAATAAAACCCTGTTACTTCGCCGGGCTCTAAGTGAATCTCATGATTTAACGATACGCCTTGGATAAACTTTGCAATATGACTTGCTTCCTCGAGTAAATCCCGAGCATCAAGGGTTTTATCTGAAACAGGTGTAGAATTGGCGTTAGCCATGATGCGTACCTCCTAGATAGGTTGCGTTGTGGTTAGGGACGTCTGGTGTGTCCAGCACCTTTCGCCCCGCTTACCTGAATTCCGTCAAGTCACGGTCTTGCTCTTTCTAAGCAGGATCACCTTATCAGTGTGTCCTTGCTCAAACTGTATCAATAGCGCGGCCCACGCATTCAGCGCAGCCTTTCGCTCCTCGAAATAGTCATGCCGGTTATAAACTCCTTCAACACCTTTGATCTTGTGATTCAGGCAGCGCTCCGCAATGTGCGGTACTACGCCCAAAGCTTCCAAGTGGGTGCGTGCTGTACGGCGTAGATCATGAATAGTAAAGCGGTCTAATCCATGCTTGATCTTCGCGAGAGCAACACTCAAGGTACTTTCCGCGATATGTGGCAGCATGCGGTCTTGCATCTTGCGCGCAGGCAATACCCATTTGCTGCTACACGATAAACGCTCAAGCTCCCGCAACCACTCTACTGCAACATCAGGCAGCGGTATATCAATGGCTGAGCTGGTCTTTGTACGCTCAGCAGGCAAATACCACACACCCTGATCTAAATCGAACTCTGACCACTTGGCGGCTATCAGCTCGCTTTTACGCACTGCCAGCAGCAGCAATAATTTAATGCTTAAGCCATTCTCTACACTGAACCCATTTGCTTCTTGCATGGCAGCAAAGAGCCGCACCAGCTCCGCACCCGTTAACCAGCGTTCGCGGCTTTTTTCCTTGCCACCCGCATCGCCCGGATCAAAGGCAGCTGCCGGATTGTATTCGATAGCATGCCGCTTAACGGCATAGTTGAATATGCGCTTGAGCCAGCGCAGCACGTCATTGGATATGGAAGGTGCGCCACGCTTTATTACGGCTTTCAGAATGTCATCAATGTGCCGCGGCTTTACATCCTCAACCTTAAGGCTACCGATAGCGGGCTTGATGTCCTTCTCGATCCGAGCACGTACGATGTTTGGGTGCTTCCAGCGGCCTACAATCATTCGCTCAAAATACTCATCGGCTAATTGGGCCACTGTATAGGCGTTCTTGTCAGCTTCGATCTTGGCGCGGGCCTCGCCCTTGCGTTGCTGTTTTTCGCCTGCAACGTCATACCCCATTGCTACGCGAGCCCGCAGCTCTTTTGCCTTACGTCGAGCATCGGCGAGGGACAGGTCACGATAGCTACCCATGTTCATTATGCGAGGCTTCCCGGCAAAGCGATAACGAAGGCGCCAAACAGGAATAGCAAAGTTTTCACGATAGGATAGGTACAGCCCATCCCCATCGCCGCGCATGTCGAAATGCTCGCCCGCCTTTATCCAGTTGCGTATGTCTATGTCGCTTAGCGTGCCCATGTTGCCCTTTGATTGCATGTACAACCAAAACTGCACCACCGGTTGATGGTAGTACACTCAGAGGTACACATGAATTATGAGCTTACTTGAAATGAAATGCAACGGCATGATACGAAAAAACCGCATGGCTAGCGGTTTTCATTGATCCTTTGATACCCAGTGATTCTGCAAGAATCACTATTCAATGTTCTGTACCTGCTCCCGCATCTGCTCGATCAGTACTTTGAGTTCCAGGGAAATCTTCGATACTTCCACATCCACGGATTTTGAACCTATCGTGTTGGCTTCGCGATTGAGTTCCTGCATCAAAAAATCCAGACGCTTGCCGATTGCTCCCCCGCTCGACAGGACTCGTTCCACTTCATCCAGGTGAGTCTGCAAGCGGGATAGCTCTTCGTCCACATCGATCTTGCTGGTAAATAGCAACAATTCCTGACGGATGCGATCATCATCCTGATTTATCATGGCCTCGCTTAATCGGGACTTGATCTTTTCCTGGAAAGCCACAAGCAATGCGGGGATACGCGGCGATACTTCGGCCACCAGATGGCGCATCTTGCCGAGACGCTCAAGCAGCATCGCTTTAAGTTTCTCACCTTCGCGGGCACGTGCTGCGGCAAACTCATCCAGAGCAGTGCATAGCAATTCCATGCAAGACTCGCCCAAACTTTCCGCAGGTAGGGAATCTGCACCCAATATCCCAGGCCAGCGAAGTATGTCGGCCACTTCGAGACCCCGCGCATCCGGCAACGCCACCCTGACGGCACGGTCTAATTCCAGCAATTTTTGTAATAAATTGGCATTGATATGCTGCGGATCTTCCGCACTCACGAGCCGGGAAAAACTTAAGCGGCATTCGACTTTTCCCCGGCTCAACCTGGCTGTCAGAAACTCACGCATTTTTGCCTCAAGCAAACGGAGTTCGTCAGGCAGGCGGAACTGAATGTCAAGGTAACGATTATTGACGGAGCGCAGCTCCAGGTTCAGGGAACCACGGGGCACTTCCTTCGCAACCGCCGCATAGCCGGTCATGCTGTAGATCATGCTAACTTAACCACCGGCGGGTCCTTAATACGTTAAAATAATAGATGTGGCGCATATCACACGCCATCATCGCGGATTATGCCACAACGCGCTCGTGCCTAGCGGCCTGTCGGACTAATCCGGATGTTTCATACATTAACACGCATCAATTTATGAAACATTCGGGTTAAAGAACCCAAGCAAAAAAAGGCGGCCGGGTAAGAATAGGATGATTGTACCGGTGCGCCACCGGCGAACGCTCTGCCGACACCACTACCCTTAAAGGATTTGCCATAATCATGCGCCCCAGCCATCGCACTCCAACTCAACTCCGCCCTATTGAAATCACCCGGCATTACACCCGGCATGCCGAAGGTGCGGTGCTGATCGCGTGCGGCGACACCAAGGTATTGTGCACCGCCAGCCTGGACGAAAAAGTACCTCCCTTTCTTAGAGGTAAGGGTCAGGGTTGGCTCACAGCGGAATATGGCATGTTGCCGCGCTCCACTCATGAGCGAATGCAACGCGAGGCGGCCAAAGGCAAGCAATCCGGCCGTACCATGGAAATCCAGCGCCTGATCGGGCGCGCACTGCGTTCAGTCGTGGACCTGACCAAGCTCGGCGAGCGCACTATCCAGATTGACTGTGACGTAATCCAGGCCGATGGCGGCACCCGTACCGCCAGCATTACTGGAGCGTTTGTGGCGCTGCATGACGCGGTGGAAAAACTGCTGCAGCGGCAATTGATACAGGCCACACCGATATTGACGCATGTCGCCGCCATCTCGGTCGGCATCTATGAGGGCGTGCCGGTGCTTGATCTGGATTATCTGGAAGATTCCTGTTGCGATACCGACATGAATGTCGTGATGACTGGCGATTTCGGCCTGGTGGAGGTGCAGGGCACCGCTGAAGGGGTCTCGTTCAGCCGGCAAGACCTGAACGCCATGCTGGACCTGGCGCAGCATGGGATACAGGATCTAATCGAGATTCAAAAAGCGGCACTGGCGAAATGAACCAGGCCGCGAAAATACAAAAACTCGTGATCGCCAGCGGCAACGCCGGCAAACTGCGGGAAATCCGCCACTTACTCGAGCCCCTGGGAATTGAGGTGTTGCCGCAGTCCATTTTCAACATCACGGAAGTCGAGGAGCCTTATTGCACATTCGTCGAGAATGCGCTCGCCAAGGCGCGCCATGCCAGTAAATCGTCCGGACTGGCGGCGCTGGCGGATGATTCCGGCATTTGCGTGAATGCCTTGAACGGCGGGCCGGGCGTTTATTCAGCGCGCTATGCGGGGGAGCCTAAATCGGACGAGCGGAATAATCATAAGCTGGTCGATGTGCTAAGAAATCAGCCCGATCGCAGGGCTCACTATTACTGTGTCATAGTGCTGGTACGCCACGCCGATGATCCGCAACCCATCATTGCCGACGGCGCCTGGCATGGCGAAATCATACTGGAACCTCGCGGTGAGGAAGGGTTCGGTTACGATCCCTATTTCTTTCTCCCGGATTTGGGTAAAACCGGAGCGGAACTTCCAATGGAGCAGAAAAATCGACTCAGCCATCGCGGCAAAGCGCTGGCGCGGCTCGCTGAATGCATCAAAGAAGAGACATCTTGAATCGTAGCTGATCACCACGCCTTCAATTTGTTGTCTTAATCGATATGACGGCAATCATTCCTCCCGCATCCATGCCGGGCGTCCAATCTCCGAGACTGGGATCGCTGCCCCCGCTGAGTCTCTATATCCATATTCCGTGGTGCATGAAGAAATGTCCCTATTGCGATTTCAATTCCCATGAAGTTCGTGGTGGAAACGTCAATATGCCGGAGGCGGATTATGTGACTGCGCTGATCCGCGATCTGGAAACGGCGCTGCCGCAGGTCTGGGGGCGTAGCGTAACGAGTGTATTTTTTGGTGGCGGCACACCCAGTCTGTTTAGCGCCCGCTCCATTGATGCGATCCTCACCGCGGTAAGGGCCTTGCTGCCGCTGGAGCATTTCGCCGAAGTGACACTGGAAGCCAATCCCGGAACGTTTGAGGTAAAAAAATTCGCTGATTTCCGTGCTGCGGGAATCAATCGCTTGTCCATCGGCATTCAAAGCTTCAACCCCAGGCATCTCCAATCGCTGGGGCGAATACACGACGGCAGCGAGGCGCATCGCGCGATTGAAATTGCCCGAGAGAATTTTGACAATGTGAACCTTGATCTGATGTACGCACTCCCGCATCAGACAATGGAAGAAGCCCAGAACGATATTGAAACCGCGGCTGCGTGCGGCGTTACGCATATATCCGCTTATCATCTTACCTTGGAGCCGAATACGTTGTTTCATCGCTATCCACCGCCGCTACCGGATAACGATTTGTCGGCGGAAATGCAGATAATGATCGAGCAAACGCTTGCTCAGGGCGGCTACCTGAATTACGAAACCTCGGCATTCGCCCAGCCTGGGCGGGAATCGCGCCACAATATGAATTATTGGCTGTTCGGCGATTATCTCGGGATTGGTGCGGGTGCACACAGCAAAATAAGCTTTGCCGATAGAATAGTGCGCCAGATGCGCTATAAGCAACCCAGGGATTATCTTGCCAAAACTTCGCCGGACATGACGGCTTTTGACTCACCCATCATGGAACAGCATGAAGTAGAGCGAAACGACAGGGGATTCGAATTCATGATGAACGCACTGCGCCTCACTGGGGGTTTCGCTCCGGAAATGTTCGTGGAGCGCACGGGTCTGTCCATTGACAGTATCCAGCAACAACTTGATGAGGCGGAGCGGCGGTACCTGATAACGCGCGATTACCTGCGAATCACGCCCACTCTCGCCGGCAGGCGATTTTTGAATGATTTGCTGCAAATCTTCTTGCCGGAATAAAGGAACGTATAGCGCTTCTCTGTTTTTTGTGCCTCCCTATTTTCTTCTAAATACCAGATCCCACACGCCGTGTCCCAGCTGCAATCCGCGCTGTTCAAACTTGGTTAACGGCCGGTATTCCGGACGCGGGGCATGGTCAATCGCGGTATTGGCGAGCTGCGATTCGTTGCTCAACACCTCCAATATTTGACCGGCATAATCTTCCCAGTCGGTCGCTGCATGGATATAAGCGCCTTGTTTCAGATGCCGGCAAAGAAGCGTGATGAATTCCGGCTGTATCAGCCGCCGCTTGTGGTGGCGCGCTTTGGGCCAGGGATCAGGAAAAAAAATATGCACGCCGTCGAGACAATCGGAAGGCAACATCCGCTGCAGTACCTCCACTGCGTCATGCTGGATAACGCGTACATTCACTAATCCGGACTCATCAATCTGCTTCAGCAGACTGCCTACGCCGGGCGTATGAACATCGATTGCGAGATAGTCATATTGAGGATGGGCTTTGGCAATAGTGGCGGTAGTCTCCCCCATACCGAAACCGATCTCCAGAAATTTCGGCGCGCTCCGGCCAAAAACCTGACCAAGATCGAGCAGACCGTCCGCAAACGGGATGCCATATTTCGGCATCAGGGTTTCATGCGCGCGGCGCTGGGCGTTTGAAACACGTCCCTGGCGAAGGACAAAGCTGCGGATGGGACGATGCTCTGTCATTTAGAGGGAAGAATAGACCCAGGAGACTGGAGAGTCGGAATTTGGGTTAGGAGGCCTTGTCTTTGCTGCTGGCGATAGTGCCGCTGACGGGAGAACTGGGGTTTGCGCTATAAAGTTTTTTCGCCATGCGTCCAGCCAGATAAGCTTCCCGCCCGGCTTCCACCGCCTTTTTCATGGCGGACGCCATCAGTACCGGATTTTGCGCCGCGGCAATAGCGGTGTTCATCAGCACGCCATCACACCCCAGTTCCATAGCGATAGCTGCATCCGAAGCCGTGCCGACACCCGCATCGACGATTACCGGCACAGTGGCATTGTCGATGATAATCTGCAAATTCCACGGATTAAGAATCCCCATGCCGGAACCGATCAGCGAAGCCAGCGGCATCACCGCCACACAGCCGATCTCCTCCAGTTGCTTAGCGGCAATAGGATCGTCGGAAGTATAAACCATGACCTGAAAACCTTCTTTTATCAGGATTTCCGCCGCCTTGAGGGTCTCGACCATGTTGGGGTAGAGCGTCTTCGGATCCCCCAGAACCTCCAGCTTCACCAAGCTGTGGCCATCCAGCAATTCACGCGCAAGGCGCAGGGTGCGCACCGCGTCATCCACGGTGTAGCACCCGGCTGTGTTAGGTAAGAACGTATATTGCGATGGCGGCAGCACATCCAGCAGGTTCGGCTCACCAGGATTCTGGCCGAGGTTAGTCCGGCGGATCGCCACCGTGATGATTTCCGCGCCGCTGGCATCAACCGCCGCACGCGTCTCGGCGAAATCCCGGTATTTGCCGGTACCTACCAGAAGCCGCGAGGAATATGTCTTGCCTGCAATGATGAAGTTATCCATAAGGCTTATCCCCCACCCACCGCGATCACGATTTCGAGCCTGTCTCCATCGGTCAGAATCTGCTCGTCGAACTTGCTGCGCGGGACAATCTCTCCGTTGCGCTCGATGGCGATACGCTTACCCTGCAATGCCATGTGCGCCAGCAATTGCGTGATGTTCAGTGTCTCGTCATCCTGATCGCTTTTTAGCGATCGCGTTTGGCGAACCACGGGAAAGTGCTGGGGCTGCCCGTTAATGATGAGTTGTATCATTCTAGAACCGCCTGGAAACGGATACACGTTGGATAAAATAACTGCCGGATTTGGGTTGCAATACAGATTATACGGTGGGGCAGTCTCATAGTCGACAAATGACGCCCGTATCTTCCCCTACAAACTCGCTCTGCCAGGACGCCGGGAAGCCGTGAGACGGGCGACAGCACAAGCCACCTCTTATTGCTCTCTTATTGCCGACAGCGCCCATAAAGCTGTTTCCATCGTATAATTCAATCAATGCGGGTGTAGCTCAATGGCAGAGCAGAAGCTTCCCAAGCTTACGACGAGGGTTCGATTCCCTTCACCCGCTCCACCTTCTCCCGCCTATGAATCGGTATCTCAGATACGCACTTATCGTATTTGCCGTCGTAACAACTTTGCTGGCCGGCCTTGTGATCTATATTGCCGCCATCTTCGACCCCAATGCCTATAAGCCCCAGATCATCCAATTGGTAAAGGAGAAAAAACAGCGTGCTCTCAGGCTCGATGGTGATATCAAGCTCACGTTCTTCCCCAGTATCGGCGCCACGGTCGGTAATGTCACTTTAAGCGAATATAACAGTGACAAGGAATTCGCCGCTGTAGAGAACATCTTTGTGTCCCTCGCCTTGATGCCATTGCTCAAAAAGCAACTGGCGATCAATGAAGTCGCTATCGGTGGACTCAAGGCCAATCTGATTCGTTTCAAGGATGGCCGCACAAACATCGACGATCTTATTGCCAAGAGCGAAGAACCCGAACAATTCAAAATCGGCATTGATCATGTACGGGTAGAGAAAACCCTGCTCGCGTTGCATGATGAAGCCAGCGGGGAACAATACGTATTCAGGGACTTGAGTCTCAGGGTCGACGAAAGCGGTTCTCGCGCCCATTTGGAGGGTAACCCGATACGACACAAGATGGTACTGGCGTTCAAGACCAACCCATCCAGTCAGCCAATGACTGATCTGGCCGCCAGGCTGGAGTTCGAATTAACGTCTGATTTCGATAAGCAGTATTACGCCCTGGATGGCCTGAATCTGGAGGTCAACGGTGCCGTTAAGGGAATCAATGATCTTGTGGTACGTTCCAGGGGTGATTTGTCTATCAGGCCGGCTGCCGGCGAATTCGTCGCAAGCAAGATTACGCTGAGCATCACTGGAACAAGCGGCACGAATAATCTCGACATCAAATTGGACGCGCCGCGCTTGAGCCTCACCGGAGAAACAGTGGCTGGCGACAAAATAACCGCAGTGGCAAAAATGACCCATCCTAAGGGTAACACCAGCGGCACACTCTTCCTTTCAGGGGTAGCGGGCACCGTAACTGATTTCGAGAGTAATGCGCTGACCATTGAACTGGAGTCGAAGGAAGGGGAACTGGCCGTCAGGGCCTCGCTGGCTTCTCCACTTACCGGCAGCCTGGATACCCGCCAATTGAAACTGCCGGACTTAACCGCTGCTATCAGCGCCAATGGCCCGGAGATTCCCGGCAACGGCATTAGCGGTAATCTGCTGGGCAGTGCTGCTGTGGACGGCTTGTCGCAGAACGTACAGGCTCATCTCACCGGCAAGCTTGGGGATAGCAATATCCGGGCTCAACTGGGAGCGACGGGCTTTGTCCAGCCAGCCTTCAATTTTGAAGTGGACATCGATCAATTGGATGTGGATCGCTTTTTGCCAAAACAACAAAAACCGGGAAAACAAGCGGGAAAAATCGAAGGCGGAGAAACCCTGAAGGAACAGCTGGGTTTATCTGTGCTCGATGATCTGAAGGTTCGGGGTTCGATCCGCATCGGTTTGCTGAAAGGCGCCAACGTCAAGTCATCCAACGTGAAGCTCGACATTAATCCTTAGGAAGGGGCACCGGACCCATCACATGTCTACTTTCTCCGCCAAACTGATCCATTGGCAAAAACTCCATGGACGTAGCAACCTTCCCTGGCAGAACACGCGCGACCCGTATGCTATCTGGGTTTCCGAGATCATGTTGCAGCAAACGCAGGTAACCACCGTCATTCCCTATTACCTGCGGTTTCTGCAGCGCTTTCCCGATATCGAAAGTGTCGCCTCAAGTTCTGTGGATGAAGTATTGGCGCTATGGAGCGGCCTGGGTTACTACTCACGTGGAAGGAATCTGCATCAGGCGGCACGTTTGATCGCCAGAGATCAGGGTGGCATATTTCCGCGAAACTTCGAAGTCATTCAACAGCTCCCCGGCATTGGGCGCTCCACCGCTGCCGCAATTGCGGTGTTCGCCTATGGAGAGCAACGCGCCATACTCGATGGCAACGTCAAGCGCGTTTTTGCCCGCTGCTTCGGCGTGGATGGCTACCCCGGAGAAAGAAAGAATGAGTTGTTGCTGTGGCGGAAAGCTGAAGAACTACTGCCGGAGAGTTATGAAGGTAACCAGATAGAGATTTATACTCAGGCACTGATGGATCTGGGCGCAACCGTTTGCACCCGCGGCCAACCCAAGTGCATGACATGCCCGCTGCAGCAGGATTGCATCGCCTTGCGGAATGACTGCGTGGCTCGGCTTCCTGTTTCCCGGCCCCGCAGGCCGCTACCGGAAAAAGAAACGGTTCTGTTGATGCTAATGAAGCAAGGCGAAGTGCTGCTGGGAAAACGCCCTGCCACAGGGATTTGGGGCGGACTATGGTGCTTGCCCGAAATGCCGGTGGGCGAAGACGCCATCGCATATTGTATGCAGCACTTTGGAATGAAGGTAAAGCCGCTGGCTCACATGCCCCCATTGGATCATACCTTCACCCATTTCAGACTACGGATTCATCCGCGGCCGCTGCAAGTCGTTTCCTATCCCGCCGTTATGCAGGCGCGGGAGCAAGACGAGACAATGTGGATAATGCTTGACGACGCCCTGGAAGCGGCCATTCCCGCCCCGGTCAGAAAATTGATTCTGCAACATGGATACCCGCAATCAGGTCAATTGCCGTTCGAAAAACAACGATGATTTTACGCAATCAATATTTTCTACAAGTAGTTCACCAAAATAATGCATAACTGGCGGGAATGGAGAAAACATCGGCGCACTGAATTGATGACGCGAAGGGAATTAGTGAGCGAGTCGGAGCAGCGCTGTTGGAATACGGCTATCACATACTCGCTAGAACGAGGCTTTCCCTCGTTGCAAAACAGCGTAGTCGGGTTTTGCTGGCCCCATCGTGGCGAATATGACCCGCGTCCCGCGATGAACTATTTCAGAGAACATGGCGCAACGCTTGCATTGCCCGAGATCGTAAATAAACATGAGGCGCTGCGTTTTCGCAAATGGTGGCCGGAAGCACCCATGAAAATCGGTGCTTACGATATCCCGGTGCCTGATAATACCGATCCGGTAACAGTTGGCGCGGTGATAACTCCCATGATCGGCTTCGATCAATCGGGCTTCCGGCTTGGGTATGGCGGCGGCTATTTTGATCGCACCCTGGTTGCAATCGTACCGCGTCCGCTGGCTATCGGTGTGGCGTTTGAAATACTGCGTCTGAGCAGCGTCCACCCCCAGCCGCACGATATTCCGATGGATTTTATTGTGACCGAGGCCGGGATTTATCGGGTAACGTCCATCGGCCTGGATTTGATTTCCGTCGAGGAGTGTGCGGCGGAAAATGCGTTGAAATAGATATACGTTCCTGAAATTGATAGGACTCTACTCCATATCCCACCGCACAAGGCTAATTTTCCGTGCCCCAGCGCGGCATAAGCGTATGCGCCACTCCGAGGTGATCAAGTATGCGCGCCACAATAAAGTCGACCACATCCTGCACCTGCGCGGGATGGTGATAGAAACCTGGGTTGGCAGGCAGGATCACCGCGCCACTGCGCGCAAGTTTCAACATATTTTCAAGGTGAATGACGGAAAATGGCGTTTCGCGCGGAACCAGAATAAGCTTCCGGCTTTCCTTCAGCATGACATCCGCTGCACGCTCGATCAGTTTCTCGCTGAGCCCCGCCGCAATAGCGGCGAGCGTTCCCATGGTGCAGGGACAGACCACCATCGCGTCCGCCGGATTGGAACCGGAAGCCACCGGAGCAAACCATTCCTCTCGTCCGAATACTCGCAGCTGTCCTTCAGCGGCATTAAACCGATGCCCGAATAATTCTTCCACTTCTTTGGCGCGAGACGGCAGCACCAGTTGCATTTCCTGGTGCGCAACAATCTGTGCCGCTTGAGAATACAGCAGGTAGACACGATTGCCACCCGCCAGCAACAATTCCAGCAGGCGTATACCGTACGGCATTCCGGATGCGCCGGTAAAAGCAAGGGTAATGGTTTTTGTTGTACTCATGGGCGTCGACCGTTTATTTTCTGACAGTACTGGCGATTTATCTTTTACAAGTCAGTTGAATCACAGGGATGAATCCAGCTCCCTATGCCGCACCAGAACCTGGTTGTTTCCCGCGAAATAACGTGCCAGCCGTTCCACGAAATACACCGATCGATGACGCCCGCCAGTGCAGCCGATAGCCACGGTCAGGTAACTGCGATTGTCGCGAATGAAGCAAGGGAGCCAGTCATCGACAAATCGCCTGATATCATCGAACATTCGATTGACATCGATATTCGCATCAAGATATTCGATTACCGGCCCATCTCTCCCGGTAAGCGGCCGCAAGAGTACCTCATAGTGTGGATTGGGAAGGCAGCGAACATCGAATACCATGTCGGAATCCAGTGGAATGCCATGCTTAAAGCCGAACGATTGAAACAGGAGCGTCAGGCTTGCGGGATTGAGACCGATGAAATCTCTGACCCACGCACGCAATGAACTGGCACTCAGGTCGCTGGTATCGATGCGATTTGCGAGATCGCGCACCTCGCGCAGCATTTCGCGCTCCAGCTGTATGCATTCGGGCAACGTCGAGTGATCGTCACTGAGTGGATGGCGGCGGCGTGTTTCCGAAAAACGCTTTACCAGTGTATATGTTTTAGCCTCCAGGAACAGCAGGTGCACATCTATCTCCTGCCGCCTCAAGTCAGCCAACTGCTGCGGCAGCAGGTGCAAAGTCTCACGGCTTCGGGCGTCGATACTGACAGCCGCCCGTGGATGCGCCGATCCTTTTAAATAAAGCGTAACCTCTCGCAACAGGCTTGCCGGAAGGTTATCCACGCAATAATAGCCGCTGTCCTCCAGCGCGGTAAGTGCGATGCTCTTGCCGGAACCGGCGAGGCCGCTAATGACGATCAGTTGCATTTCTTATCAAGATGTAAGAATGAAGAATGCCCCTAAAAGACATCGATAGACACCGATTTTGAATTCACGGCTCATTTTCCAGGTTTTTATCATTTTCCTGATTCTCCATTTCCTGCTGATGCCGCGCAAGAAACTCCTGGGCGCTGTCGATCCCTCGCAGCTGCAAGACATAATTACGCACCGCCGCTTCCACCAGTACGGCCAAGTTGCGCCCCGCGGCAACCGGGATGATAACTTTTCGGATATTGACGTCCAGTATGTTTTCGGTGACGTCATTGATCGGCAGCCGTTCCAGGGAATTAAAATCCACACTGTTGGGTTTTTGCAGATGCACGATAAGCTTCATGTTTTTTTTCCGGCGTACCGCGGTCTCGCCAAAAATAGTACGAATATTCAGCATTCCCAACCCGCGGACTTCAAGAAAATCGCGCAACATCGGCGGACAGCGTCCCTCCAGGGTTTCCGGAGCGATGCGATAAAGCTCCACCACATCATCCGCGACCAGCCCGTGACCACGGCTCACCAGTTCCAGCGCAAGTTCACTTTTGCCGACACCGCTTTCGCCAGTAATCATTACGCCCATTCCCAGAACGTCCAGCAGAACGCCGTGCCGGCTACTGGAAGGAGCCAGGGCGCGCCCCAGATAGGGACGCAATATCCAGATCACCTCCAGGCTGGAATGCGGCGAACAGAACAAGGGAGTATGAGTGGAGTCTGCAAAAATCTTTATTGAGGCTGGCACGGGAGCGCCACCGGCAACGATAATGCACCACAGGTTGCTTTGCGCAAGCCGCTCCATATTCTGCCGCAAGGAAACAGGATCGAGCTGATTGAGATAATCAGCTTCTGGATCGTTCAGCACCTGTATCCAGTTAGGGTGGATGAAATTGAGATGACCGATTATCCCCTGTGTAGAGCGGGCGATGGCATCATCGTCGAGTTGCCTGTCACCACCGTCCCTCCCTCCCTCCCAGGTCAGAGTCAGCTTTTGCTGTTTTTCTTCAAATAGTTGCGTGATACTGATTCGGGACATTCGATAGGGCAATACAATACGATTGATGAGAATGTAGTAGCGGTGCGTTTTAGCTACCGAATCATGGCGATGGACGTTTTCCCAATGTTACAAGAGAAGACGCCAGGCTTCTACGATCCTGAATCCGTTCCGGCTACTCCGGCTGTTCCATTTCCTGATTTTTCAACGCACCATTATTGCGGCGGCTTGTATTCTTTTCCTTGTGCCTGAGAATCTGTCGATCAAGTTTATCCACCAGACTGTCTATTGAAGCATACATATCGGCACTGTCGGTCTCCACAAAAATATCTTTCCCTTTCACGTGTACATTGGCCTCAGCCTTCTGCTGAAGTTTTTCCACCGACAGTATCACGCTGACATCAATAACATGGTCGAAATGACGCGTAACCTTGCTCATCTTTGAAGCGACATAATCACGCAAGGAGGGGGTAATTTCTACGTGGTGACCGGTAAGATTTAGATTCATCATGCCTCCTGAGCTTGGGGTTAAAATGATTTACGAAGATTAACGGGAGGAATCTGAATGGACTCCCGATATTTTGCGACAGTACGACGAGCAACTACAATGCCTTGCTGTCCCAGAATTTCTGAAATCTGACTATCACTCAGTGGTTTCTTTGCATTTTCAGCATTTACCATTTGCTTGATCAGCGCACGAATCGCGGTGGCGGAACAGGCGCCACCGGTATCGGTTGCCACGTGACTGCCAAAAAAATACTTTAACTCGAATATACCACGCGGCGTGCGCATAAATTTTTGAGTGGTCACACGCGAAATTGTGGACTCATGCAACTCAAGCGCTTCCGCAATTTCCCGCAACACCAGCGGGCGCATGGCGACTGCACCGTGCTCAAAAAACTGCCGTTGGCGATCGACGACAGCGGAGGAAACCCTCAGTATGGTGCCGAAACGCTGCTGCACATTCTTGATGAGCCATTTGGCTTCATGTAACTGACTCACGAGCCGGCGCGCGGAATCATCATGGCTCCGTTTAAGGATGTCCGCATAGAGACGATTGATCTTGAGGCGCGGCATTGCCTCCGGATTGAGACTGGCTACCCAGGAACCATTGATTTTTGTTACGATCACGTCAGGGATAATGTAACGCGCTACCGCCGAACTGAACGCCGTACCCGGTCTCGGATTCAAGTGGGTGATAAGATGCTGAACTGAACGCAGGCATTCGTCATCACAATGCAACAACTTTTTGATTGTGCAAAAATCCCGTGACGCCAGGCTGTCGAGATGGCTGTCAACCAGAAGTAGCGCGCGATCCCGGAAGGGTGTACCTTCCGGCAGAGCTTGCAATTGCATGCTCAGGCATTCCCTCAAATTACGCGCGCCCACACCAGGCGGATCAAGATGCTGCAGATATTCAAGGGCAATGTGCAGAGCATCGATATCTATTTCAAGCTCCGGCGGCAAGAAGCTAACGAGTTCTTCCAGATCCTGAGCAAGGTAGCCATCGTCATTCAAGCTGTCGATCAGTAAGCCGACAATTCGCCGGTCGCGCTCGCCAATCTGGCTCAGGCTGAGTTGCATATTAAGATGCTCACGTAAACTGGGGGGCTCTGCCGCCTGTTGCGGAAAATCTCGCTCCTCGTCCTCATCACGCGTGCTGCGAAAAGTGCCATCGTCGCCGGACCAGTCCGATTCATCGGCCATGCCATTTTTTATACCAGAATCGCTCTCGGCCGCAGGCATCTCCGCCATGGTGTCACCGGAGGCTTCCAGCAAATCCGGGGCGAGCGGTTCCACCGAGCTATCGAGGAGGTTAGGCCGATATTCAGTAACGTCGCTACCGATGCTGTCATCCAGCTCCAGCAGGGGATTTTCCTGCACGATGCGCTCAATCTCCTGATTCAGTTCAACCGTGGAAAGCTGTAGCAACCGGATGGCTTGCTGCAATTGAGGAGTAAGCGCCAGGTGCTGCGACAGTTTAAACTGGAGGGTAGGCTTCATAATCCTAAATCCGCTGGTTGATCGCTCATTTATCAGTCTAGAATTATGATTCGTAAAGAATTTCTTTGCTATTTGATTCTCACCTTTTGGGTGAGCCTGCTACGGGGCGGATTTAGGATAATATGAACAACGGTAAAACCGAATTCGCGCAGATCAAATCCTCATTTTCACAGTCGGAAGTGTTCCCCCAAATACACTTTTCTTACATCTTCATTATAGATGATTTCATCAGGCTTACCGCTCGCCAGCACCATACCGTCACTGATGATGTAGGCGCGGTCACAAATCCCTAGTGTTTCCCTGACGTTATGATCGGTAATGAGAACACCGATGTCGCGTTCTTTGAGGAACTGGATAATTTTCTGGATATCCAGCACGGCAATGGGATCCACCCCGGCAAATGGCTCATCCAGCAGAATGAACCGTGGCTGCGTCGCGAGCGCCCGGGCAATTTCCACACGGCGGCGCTCACCGCCGGACAAACTGATACCCTGGCTGGTACGGATATGGCTGATGTGCAGATCATGCAACAGATCATCCAGACGCTGCTGCATTTCATCGGCTGTGTAACTCTTCAATTCCAGCACCGCGCGAATATTGTCAGCCACGGAAAGCCGCCTGAAGATTGAGGCCTCCTGCGGCAGATAGCTCAAGCCCAGGCGTGCCCGCTGATGAATCGGCAGCTGAGTCAAATCGCGCTCGTCCAAGTATATGCCACCGCCGTCCAGCGGCACCAATCCAACCATCATGTAAAAACAAGTGGTTTTTCCGGCACCATTAGGCCCCAGCAGACCGACTACTTCGCCGCTGTTGACGGAAAGCGACACATCCTGCACAACTGTGCGAGATTTGTAACGCTTTCTTAGATTACCCGCTCTTAACTCACTCATTTCGGGGGCGGCATTGCGACGCTACGGACTCTCATCCTTCGGTTTTTGCTCCTTTTTCTTCGGCTGAATTACTGCCCGCACTCGTCCGTCAGTATTTGTTTGAGTGCTGCTCACCTCATTGGTGTTGCTCGTAACCTGAAAAAATTCATTGATAGCATCGTAGGCAATATAATCTCCATGAACTTCATCGTGCCCTCTTTTCAATCTTGCTTTCTTGAAGAGCTGGACCTTGTCGGCCTTGCTGTCGTATTCCATACGTTCGCTCCAGCCTTCGATATAATCATCCGCGCCATCGCGCTTCTGCCGAAAGCTGGCGAGATTACCGAAAGCGGTAGCATGTTGAAAACCGTTGGCATCTTCTTTCACGGTCATCTTGTCAGCACGGATGACCAGCGTGCCCTGTGTGAATACCACGTTGCCGGTAAATGTGGCAAGTTTGTTGGCATCCTGCACGGTGGCCTTATCGGCTTCCAGATGGATGGGTTTATCGCGATCCGCGCGCTCGGCCAATACCGGTCGCGTAAATAGCAGGGCTGCCATGGCCAAAAAAAACATGACGAAGAATGATTTCATACCCGTCTCACGAATATGCTCATGGATAACGGGAAATACGTGTAATGCGCCTGACGCACCGCACTAGCGCGCTTTGGCATGAACAACTCTGACCTGTGATAATAACTGGGTAACCTGGGTACGGTTACTGACTTCCATACCGACCGCGTTGATGACCGCATTCGCTTCGGTGATAACCACAGGCCTGTCGGTTTTGGCAATGCCGTCATCAGGAAGGAGATGCAAAAAGCTGGTAGTCATGACCGTCTCCTTTCGGCCTTTACCCCCGCCCCGCAGTACCTTGACGTTACCCGTTAGATAGACATCTTCGCCGTTGGCGGTCATTTTCGCCTGGTCCGCATCCACCCGCATCACCGGTTTACCGGGCTCGGTATTGATGAAGCGGGGTTGTTCCAGATCAGTGGTATCGTCGTCCGGATAATGCAGCATTCTTTTTGCGGAAAGCAAGTGACGCGTAACGCCATCACGGTCCATGCGCACCGCGGAGAAATTTTCTATCATGTAGTCAGGTGCGGCGACACGCGACCCATCGGCCTGGACCGGAGAGGGCGCTTGTGCCGACTGGTTCAACCAGAACAACAGCGCCGCCAGCAAGGTAGCCAGGAGGAGCAGAAATCCGGAAAGCATCCAGCTGGTCATTTAAGGTACGTTGCCAATTGGGCATCCAGCGTATCCTGCGCCTGCATTATCATTTCGCAGATCTCCCGCACCGCGCCGCGCCCGCCTTCGAGACAAGTCACATAATGCGCGTGCCTTTTCACCAGCGCGGGTGCGGCCGGCACACAAATAGCCAGACCGCAGCGCAGCATTACCGGTAAATCTATCAGGTCATCACCCACATAGGCACAGGCGGAAGCGTCCAGTTCCAGTTTCTGCAATAGCGCTTCGAATGCGGGCAGCTTGACTTTCGCGCCCTGATAAACGAGCGTAATGCCCCAGTCTTTCGCTTTCAAAGCGACGCAGCGGGATTCCCTACCCGTGATAAGAGCAATATTGATTCCACTTGCCTTGAGCATTTTTATGCCGTGACCGTCGTGACTATTAAACGCCTTCATTTCCTCACCGCTATCCGTAAGATAGAGACTTCCATCGGTAAGTACTCCGTCCACGTCGAAGACAACTGCGCGGATTTTTTTCGCTCTTTCCAGTATATGTTGCATCGATATTCCAACGGCAAGTTGCCAGAGGGGGTCTGAAGGCTAGCCAGGCAACTCTGAATAAATCCCGTGGAGCGCATTGTCGGCACAGGCAAACCCAGCATGCGCCTGGGAGCATTCTGACGATCGTGATACCACCCCCACGAGACCCGATGCGGGCCCCGCCAGGGCAGCCATTTATAAATACTCCATTAATTACGGAAATAGGCCACGGACTTATTCAAAGTTCCTGACCTCCGTCCCATCAATTTTTAGGCAATGGAAATACCACCGACTCAACCACGCCGCTGAGTTCCTCTACCACCACTTCCCTGCCAGCCTGTCCGGCTCCAATCTGTCTGAGGCGCGATATGACTTCCTGCACGAGCACTTCCGGTGCGGAAGCGCCAGCGGTAATACCGATCCGGTCCTTCTCCTCCAGCCAGCTTTCCTGCAATTGCTCGGCACGATCTATCATAAACGCATCCACACCGGCGTTTCGTGCGACCTCACACAGCCGATTGGAGTTGGAACTGTTGGGGGAACCCACGACAATCACCAGATCGCACTGCTTTACCATCATTTTGACCGCATCCTGGCGATTTTGCGTGGCATAGCAAATATCGTCCTTTTTCGGTCCGGTGATTTTTGGAAAGCGCTTCTTCAATGCCTTGATCACCCGCGTTGCATCATCCACCGACAGCGTGGTCTGGGTGACATAGGCCAGATGAGTCGGGTCTTTAACTTGCAAATTGTCGACGTCCTCTTCTGTTTCCACCAGATACATGCAAGGACCGTCCCCTTCAGCCTGGCCCATGGTGCCCTCCACCTCCGGATGACCCTGGTGGCCGATCATGATGATTTCCCTGCCCTGCTCGCGCATCTTTGCCACTTCAATATGAACTTTGGTCACGAGCGGACAGGTAGCATCGAATACCTTGAACTGTTGCGCCTGGGCTTCTCGCCGCACTTCATGGGAAACGCCATGCGCACTAAAAATCAGGATGCTGCCGACAGGCACTTCATCAAGATTCTCAACAAATACCGCTCCTTTTTTTTCCAGATTTTCCACCACGAAACGGTTATGCACCACCTCGTGACGCACGTAAATCGGTGCACCATGCATGGCCAGCGCCCGCTCGACAATCTCAATAGCGCGATCCACACCAGCGCAAAAACCTCTGGGATTTGCAAGCAATACTTTAATCATTGGTCGTTCTCCATAAAAACTATTTTCATTGAGCGCCGATAATGTGTGTTCCAACGCGCACTCCTTCGCACATGTAATAGTGTACCTTTAATCCATAACAAAGCCGATGAATCATTATACTAGCTGCCTGCCGGACTTGAAAAAAATCGGCTGCAAAAGTGCCGCTTTTTTCGCTTCAATGTCGAGTTGGACGGTCTGCCTGCTGCCGATTAATACTGAATCCGGTAGCTGGATTAGGAGAAGCGTGTGGTTTTTGGGGCCAGAACTGTGCAATTCACCTTGTAGTGAGCTCATCCGACAGATGAAGCCGGTGGCAAAAACTCCGGGTTACACGGAGTTTCTTAGCCTGAGCGGACTGCCTCCAACTGCGCGCATACTTTTTGCGCCGCTTGCAAAATGCGTGGCGTCTGGCGATGCAGGAGATCAGGGTGCACAAAAAATAAATGATTGTTTCTGACCGCGCTGATGGTTGACAAGCGCTCTCTGATCCCGGTTTCGGCGAATTCGAGCGATAGGCTGCTGATAACGGCCTGAGGATCGGCTTCCAGCAAGTTTTCCGCGGATATCACCGGCGTTAGGGAAGCTGCGGAAGCGAACACATTGATGCCGCCGCAAATATCGATGATATCGCTGATAATATGATGACCATTTACCGTCATGAATGGCTGATGCCAGATCAACTGAAATACCCTGACCGGCTGACGGCCGCTATAAGTGCGTTTGATTTGCCGCAACTCCGCTTCGTAAACCCTCGCCGCTGATTCCGCCTGTATTGAGGTTTCTGCCAGCGCGCCGATTATTCGCAATAAACGGGGCACATCTTCCAGTCTGGTGGCTTCCGTGGCAAAAACAGTCAGCCCCAGTTTCTCAAGTTTCTCAATATCGGAAATGGAGTTGCCGCTACGCCATGCAACCACCAGATCAGGCTTGAGTGCAATAATTCTTTCCAGATCAAGACTGGATGAATCCCCAACGTCTGAAATGGATTTAGCCGCCTCCGGATAATCGCTGTAACGGCTGACGCCCACAAGCTTGCCGCCAGCACCTGCTGCGAATACCAGTTCGGTGATATGGGGAGAGAGCGAGATAATACGTGTAGCAAAATGATTCAGGCGGATATCGCGTCCACGATCGTCGGTCAGCTTAATCGGCAAAATAAGCGGCCCATTTACCGGCGAAGTCTTGCGCGTCACATCCACAGCAGCACTGATGGAAATCCACGGCAATATAAGCAGCAGCGCTAAAACACCATATCTCATATTGTTGAGGGTATATTTAACGCGGATATCCAGCAATATTCACGGGGAATTTAGAAATGGCGCCTCGCATGTAGCATGTAGCGAACCCGGAAATTCGAAATTCCATGCGGGGCGAGCGTGCAACCGGCGAACCCGTTGCGATAAAGTGGATTGCGGAGATGTCTTACGGGCGCGACGATACTGATTACGATTCCGCTTCCTGATAACGTCTGGCCAGGGCCACGCGTTGTTCGTAAGCGGCGCGTGCGATGCGGACATCCTCCAGAAAAAGCGGCAACTCTTTGATCAGTAGCGCCTGCGGCCCATCCACGAGCGCCTTATTCGGTACCGGGTGAAAATCCACCAGTACCATGTTGGCACCCGCTATCACACCTTGGGCGGTAACATGCATGATATCCAGGATGCCTTCTGGCGAAGGCGCGCGCAGGCCAACCGAATGCGAAGGATCAATGCAAACGGGCATGCGCGTCAGGCGTTTGACCACCGGCACATGAGCGAAATCCACAAAATTGCGGTGGGGATCCGCCATGTTGGTTTTCATGCCGCGCAATCCAAACACGACTTTACGATTACCCTCGGAAGCCAGATATTCCGCGGCATTGAGCGATTCATCCAGGGTAATGCCGAAGCCACGCTTGATCAATACAGGAAAGTCCTGCTGACGTCCGACAATCTTCAGCAGTTCAAAATTTTGTGTATTGCGTGTACCGATCTGGAGCATGACGCCGGTCGCATTGCCGGTCCGGAAGAGCGCGTCACGAATTTCTTCCACATGGGACTCATGGGTGATTTCCATGGCGATCACCTTGATGCCATATTTCCCGGCGAGCTCGAATACGTAAGGGAGACATGCCTTGCCGTGCCCCTGAAACGAATACGGGCTGGTGCGCGGCTTATAGGCGCCCATACGAGTGCACACCTGCCCATTGTCGCGTAGCGCCAACATCATTAATTCGACATGCTCCAGGGTATCCACCGCACACAACCCGGCGAATACATTCAGCGTATCCTGGCCAAAGCGCACGCCGTTATAGTCGAAGTAGGTAGGTCTGTGATCGTCCTTGTGCCGGCCGAGAACACGATACTCCTCCGAAATCCGGACAACCTGCTCGACACATGGCAGGCTTCGCATATCCTCAACAGGCAACGCCTTGGTATTGCCAATCAAATATACTTCGGTCAGCGTCTGCTCGACGCCAACTTCGCTATGCACGCGCGTGGAGATACCCGGCAAATTAGCCAGGTGCACCATTAACTGCCTGTACTCGGAACTGTCAGCCCGGGTATCCGGGCTCAGGACAAGAATCATGAGATAGTATCGGGAGTTGACAAGCCAGCGCGGGAAGCGCAGTGGCAAAAATGGAATTCTAACCGAAAAAACCGGCGCTTGCCATGCAATCGAATATGGCGTTTAATCCCAGATGTGTCAGTTGAACGGGGTGGAGTGTGCGGTCAACTACCGGATTCTGGTTAGTGCTTTCCCATGCGGTATTTGTATGGATTTTGAAGTTTGTTCCGGCTTCCCTGCGAACCCATGACATCTAAATCAACCCCACCGGACAACGCCAGGCTGGATCGTGTTGTCGCCGAAGCCCGGCACAACCGGGAACAACGCAACACAACCTATCGCGAACAGGCACTCAGGATTTATCCCTGGATCTGCGGGCGATGTGCACGTGAGTTTACTCACGTGAACCTCCAGTTGTTGACGGTACATCACCGGGATCACAATCACGACAACAATCCGGCTGATGGCAGCAATTGGGAATTACTGTGCGTGTACTGTCATGAAAACGAGCATTCCCGATACCTGGATAGCACCGGCGGTGGTGGTTTACCGGGTAGTAAAGAGGAAACCCACGCCACGCATAATCCCTTTGCAAATCTCAAAACCTTGCTCAAAAATAAAGAGTAAGCAAGCGATCAAAATAAATCCCGGTCAAATCTGGCGCTTCATCGATCCATGACAGAGCAAAGTTCAGAATTTCAAAACCAGGATTTCGCATCCTTTCCGCCTGCCATTGTTCTAATGGGGCCCACCGCAAGCGGCAAAAGTGGCATCGCGCTGGAAATCGCCAGAAATCTGCCGGTGGAAATCGTTAGCGTGGATTCGGCCCAAGTCTATCGTCATATGGATATTGGTACCGCCAAACCCGATACACAATCCATGGCGGCGGTGCCACACCATCTCATCAATCTGATCGAACCGCACGAGCGATATTCCGCCGCGCAATTTGTGAGTGATGCGCTTGTCGCAATGCGCGAGATCACGGAGCGAGGGAATATTCCGCTGTTGGCGGGCGGTACGATGCTTTATTTCCGAGCACTGCTGGAGGGACTTTCCGAACTTCCTTCCGCGGACGCCAGCCTACGCATGCTGATTGAAACCAGGGCTCAAGAGTCTGGCTGGCCGGCGCTGCATAATGAACTACTGCAGCTTGACCCGGTCAGCGCGGCACGCATTCAACCCACCGACAGCCAGCGCATCCAGCGCGCCCTGGAGGTGTGTTATCTCGCCGGCAAACCCATGTCGGAAATTCTGAAAAAACCCAGACATTCTAATCTTCCTTACCATGTGATTCGCGTCACCCTGGCTCCCGGTGATCGTGAGGTATTGCATCAGCGCATCGCGCAGCGCTTCGAAAAAATGCTTGAACTGGGATTGATCGATGAGGTTCGTGCAATCCGTGATAAATTCTGTCTGAACGACAAAAGCCCTTCGATGCGCTGCGTCGGCTACCGGCAGGTGTGGATGTATCTGGACAATGAAATCAGCCTGGGCAAAATGCGTGATATGGCGCTTGCCGCCACGCGCCAGCTCGCAAAACGGCAACTCACCTGGCTGCGCCCCATGGAAGGTGTAAAGAAATTCGATTGCCTGATGGAAAATTTGCCGGAGCATGTATGGAAATATCTGCGTAGCACTGGTTTGAAAGCGGCGTTGGTTTCATAATCGTGGCTTATCAGTAAAGGGTCGATTTGATCGTCGATTTTTTGATCAACTCCAGTTGGGAGAAAAAAATATGAATGATAAATTTAAATGGATGGTTTTTACCGGAACGCTTATCGGTGCCCTCTTCATCACCGGCTGCACGAAGCATGAAGACAAGGTGCACGACTCCTGGGTAACCCCCCCGGCGGGGCCGGTCATCGACGATACCGCCCTTACCGCCAACATACGATCAGCATTGCGCGCCGATCCGAATGTCAAAAATCTGGATGTAAAAATCGAGGCGCGCAACGGCGAGGTCATGCTGGGTGGTTTGGTGGATAATCAAACCCAGATGGATCGCGTTATCATGCTCGCATGGATGGCGGAGGGCATTAAAAAAGTGGACAATAAAATGAGCTTAAAGAGTGCCGGCGCGGCTGCAAAAGATGGATAGTGTCCGGATTTCCCACAATAATATGATGTGGCTGTCTCAAATCCAAGCGGAAAAATTACCTTGATCTCCTCTGTGCTGCTGGCGCTGCTTGTCGTTCTCGGCGTTATTCTATTTGTCCCGCCGCTGAGGCGTGCGCTCATTTCGAATCGAATGCTGAAATTTTTCCGCAGAATCCTGCCGCAGATTTCGCAGACAGAACAGGAGGCACTGGATGCGGGAACCGTATGGTGGGACGGGGATCTGTTCAGCGGCAAGCCGGACTGGAACAAGCTGCTGGCCTACCCCAAGCCGAAACTGAGCGCGGAAGAAAAGAGCTTTCTCGCCGGCCCAGTTGAACAATTGTGCGCGATGCTGGATGAATGGCACATTACGCGCGAGCTGCACGATCTGCCTCCCCATGTTTGGCAATTCATCAAGGACAATGGTTTTTTCGGCATGATTATCCCCAGGCAATATGGGGGCCATGGCTTTTCTGCGCTGGCACATTCCGAAGTGGTGATGAAGATCAGCTCGCGCAGCGGCACCGCGGCGGTATCGGTAATGGTGCCAAATTCGCTGGGGCCGGCGGAACTGCTGTTGCACTACGGCACGGAGGAACAAAAAGATTACTATCTCCCGCGTCTGGCGAAAGGGAAGGAAGTCCCCTGTTTCGCTCTGACCGGACCGGATGCGGGGTCGGATGCGGGTTCTATTCCTGATTTTGGCATCGTCTGCCATGGCGAATTCAACGGCGATGAGAATGTGCTGGGCATGCGGGTCACCTGGGAAAAACGCTACATTACCCTGGGCCCGGTGGCGACTCTCCTCGGACTTGCATTCAAGCTGCATGACCCGGATGGGCTACTTGGTGATGAAAAAGATCTTGGTATCACGCTCGCGCTGATCCCCACCCATACACCGGGTGTCAATATCGGACGCCGCCACTTCCCGCTCGATGCCGCTTTTCAAAATGGCCCCAATTCCGGCAAGGATGTGTTCATCCCGATGGATTGGGTAATTGGCGGGCGCGACGGAATAGGGTGCGGCTGGCGCATGCTGATGAACTGCCTTGCGGCCGGACGATCGATTTCCCTGCCGGCCACCAGCACCGGCGCAGCCAAACTGGCGGCGCGCACCAGCGGCGCGTATAGCAGAGTGCGCGTGCAATTCAAAATGCCCATCGGGCGCTTTGAAGGCGTGGAGGAGGCGCTGGCGCGTATCGGCGGCAATACTTACATGATGGACGCGGCGCGTGTGATGACGGTGGGCGCGGTGGATCTTGGCGAGAAACCCTCGGTCATCTCGGCCATTGTCAAATATCATCTCACCGAACGCGGACGCCAGGTCATCAACGATGCGATGGATATTCATGGTGGCAAGGGTATCTGCATGGGGCCCAGCAACTACCTGGGACGCAATTATCAGCATATTCCCGTCAGCATCACGGTAGAAGGCGCCAACATCCTGACTCGCAGCATGATTATCTTCGGTCAGGGTGCGATACGCTGCCACCCTTATGTGTTAAGGGAAATTCGCGCGGCGAACGACAGCAATGCGGCGCGCGCCTCGGTGGAATTCGATCGCGCATTGATGGGGCACATTGTTTTCAGTATCGGCAATGGTATGCGTTCCCTGCTGCATGGACTCACCGGCGGCTATCTTGCGAGCGCTCCCGGCAGCGTGGGTCCCGAGGTACAAGGTTACTATAGCCAACTAACACGTTTCTCTGCTGCTTTCGCGCTGCTCGCCGACATATCCCTGCTTGTTTTGGGAGGATCACTGAAACGCAGGGAAAGATTGTCCGCTCGCCTGGGCGATATTCTCAGCATGCTTTATTTATGCTCGGCGACGCTCAAGCGCTTTAAGGACGATGATCGCCCCGCGGCTGATTTACCATTGCTGCATTGGTCGATGCGGGATGCACTTTATCGCATGCAGGAAGCTTTCGATGGCTTGATGGGAAATTTTCCTGGGGGCGCTGTAGGAATGCGGCTGCTTCGGTTTCTTGTATTTCCTTTGGGCAAATCATTCTCGCCGCCATCCGATGAATTGAGTCATAAGGTAGCCAAACTGATGCTCACGCCGGGGGAAGCGCGTGACCGTCTGACCACGGGCATTTACGTGCCGGAATCCGCTGAGGAGCCGCTGGGCATTCTGGAACAGGCACTGCGATGCGCAGTCGTAAGCGAGGCAGTGGAATCCAAGTTGCGCGCAGCCGTCAAAGCGGGCCGGATCCCCGCACAGCGGGAGGAAAAAATCACCGCTGCCCTTAAGCAAAGGGTTATCACCACCAACGAGTTGGAACTGATGGGAAAAATGGAGACCCTGCGCCGGCGTGTCATCATGGTGGACGATTTTCCCGCGGATTTTGGCAGCGAACCGCATGCTGGCCCTGAACCGGCGGAAACGATCCCGGAAATGGCCGCGGAAGTGACCCATGACACGGCAAGCCAGCAGCCTGCCAGGACCCTCGATTAGTTAACAATAAAATACGTGGCGGGGGGAAACGTCTCATGCAAAACAGTCAGCACGACCTGAACATTATTCCGGTGGAAGTAGCCGGGACACTGAACGGTCTGTTCAGTGAGCGAGTCCGCCGATCACCCGAAGGGGTGGCTTACCGGGATTACGACCGGTCAAGCGGCAAATGGCGCGATCTTACCTGGGAACAGATGGATCAGGGTATCCTGCGCTGGCAGGCCGCACTCTCTCAGGAAAATCTTGTGGCCGGCGACCGGGTGGCGGTGATGTTACGAAACTGCCCGGAATGGGTGATGTTCGAACATGCCGCGCTGAGAATGGGGTTGGTGGTCGTGCCTCTTTACACGGCTGATCGCGTGGAAAATGCCGCCTATATTCTGTCCGACGCTGGCGTCAAAGTGTTATTGCTGGAGGAGCTTGCGCAGTGGCGGGCATTTTCCGGCTTGGTCCATCAGGTCGGCGATCTGACGCGCGTCGTGACAATTCAGAGCAGTCCCGAAAAAGTTGACGATCATCGCGTGCTTGCGCTGCATGACTGGCTGCCGGAGCAAGCCGGAGAGATACAGTCCATCAAAGCCGATCCGCATCAACTGGCCACTATCATATACACCTCCGGCACTTCAGGGCGCCCCAAGGGGGTGATGCTGAGCCATCACAATATACTCACGAATGCGTACGGCTGCTCGCAGATTGTGCCGCTATCACGGGGTGATCTGTTGCTCTCATTTCTTCCCCTGTCGCATGCCTATGAACGCACGGGCGGTTATTACGTCCCCATGATGTGTGGGGCCACGGTGGCTTATGCCCGCTCGATTCAGCAGTTGCCGGAGGATCTGCTGATCATTCGTCCCACTATCCTGGTTTCGGTACCCCGAATCTATGAGCGGGTGTACGGCGGAATTCGCGCCAAACTCGCGGAAGGGTCCGCCGTCAGCCGTAAACTGTTTAACTTGACGGTTGACATCGGTTTCAGCCGCTTTGAATATCAGCAGCGGCGGGATTCCTGGCATCTTTCTCACCTGTTATGGCCGTTGCTGGACAGCCTGGTGGCAAAGAAGGTGATGGCCAAACTAGGCGGGCGGCTTCGCGGGGCAATGACTGGCGGGGCGGCGTTATCGACTGACGTTTCGCGGATATTTATCGGTTTGGGACTGCCGCTGCTGCAAGGCTACGGCATGACCGAAAGCAGCCCCGTGGTATGCAGCAACACCTTTGACAACAACGTCCCGGGAACCGTGGGGCGGCCCATTCCGGGTGTGGAAGTGAAGCTTGGCGAGAATAATGCGCTGCTGATTCACGGACCCAATGTAATGCTCGGTTACTGGAATGATCCGGAAGCCACCAAGGCGGTGCTGACACCTGATGGCTGGCTGAACTCCGGTGACATCGCACGCATTGATGAAAACGGCGGGATAACGATCACCGGACGCCTGAAGGAAATCATCGTCATGTCCACCGGTGAGAAAGTCCCGCCAGCGGATATGGAAGCCGCGATTCTGCGCGATCCATTATTCGAGCAGGTGATGCTGATCGGTGAAGGACGCTCATACTTAAGCGCACTAGTGGTTCTGAATTCCGGCCACTGGGAAGGCCTGTCAGGACAATATCACCTTGATCGTGACTGGCGTAACCTGGCGCAAGACCAGAAACTTGAGGAAATCCTGCTGGAAAAAATCACCCGTCAGATAAGCGAGTTTCCAGGCTATGCCAAGGTATACCGCGTGGCGCTGGCGCAAGAGCCATGGACCATCGAGAACGGCATGCTCACGCCAACCTTGAAACTGCGGCGGGGACGGGTCCTTGATCGCTATAAGGCCGAAGTGGGCAGACTTTATGAAGGGCATTAAGTCCACTAAGGAACGGTGACAGGACAAAGATGAGTCATAGCCCGGAAATCCACACCCCGCTGCCGGAAGGCCGCGACCCTATTCTGCGTCTGGTGCCAATGCCCACCGACACCAACTATGCGGGCGACGTATTCGGCGGCTGGATCATGGCACAGGTGGACATTGCGGGCAGTCTACCGGCAATCCGTCGCGCCCGCGGACGCGTAGCCACGGTGGCGGTAAATTCATTTGTTTTCAAGCAGCCGGTATTCGTCGGCGATGTGGTGAGCTTTTATGCCAGCATCGTCAAGATCGGGCGCACTTCCATCACGGTGGATGTTGCAGTCTATGCCCAGCGCGGGCTGCGTCAAGGTAGCGACGAAATATGCATCAAGGTCACGGAGGCGGTTTTGACTTATGTAGCAGTGGATGAGAATCGAAGACCACGAGTTGTTCCACAGGAATGACAGGTCCCTCAAAAAATTCAAAGTTATATACAAGCTCATTAACCAACTCATTAGCCAACTGGTAGCGCTTACAAAAAATATCTACACAGCATATATCCTATGCAGGAAGCATTCGAGTTTGGCAATCGGGGAGCAACAAGGTATTGTGACGAAATCTGGATTTTTGCCTGATGTAAAAAATGAATCAAACTGGAGGCGAAATTGACTAACGGTAAATTCGTCGTACGCAAGGCCGCTGTTCTGGGAGCCGGGGTGATGGGCGCGCAGATCGCGGCGCATCTGATTAATGCCAATGTGGAAACGCTGTTGTTTGAGCTTCCTGCTGAGCAAGGAGACCCCAACGCCAATGTGACCAAAGCGGTGGGGAATCTGCAGAAACAAGAACCCGCACCGCTATCCGTCTCCGCCAGGGCAGCCTTTATCCAGCCCGCCAACTACGGCCAGCATCTTGAATGGCTTCGGGATTGCGATATCGTGATCGAAGCCATCGCCGAGCGCATGGACTGGAAAACCGAGCTGTACAAGAAAATCGCGCCACACCTCGGCGAACACACCATTTTTGCCAGCAACACGTCCGGGCTTTCCATCAACCGGTTGGCACAGGCATTCCCCGAGAACCTGCGTCACCGTTTTTGCGGCATCCATTTTTTCAATCCGCCGCGCTACATGCACCTGGTGGAGTTGATCGCCTGCGAAGAAAGCAACGCCGCGATGCTTGATGATCTGGAAAAATTTCTGGTCACTTATCTGGGCAAGGGGGTGATTCGCGCAAAGGACACCCCTAATTTCATTGCCAATCGCATAGGGGTATTTTCCACGCTCGCCACCATGCATCATGCCAGCGAATTCGGCCTTGGATTTGACCTGGTGGATGCTTTGACCGGCCCGCTGATCGGACGTCCCAAAAGCGCGACCTTCCGCACCGGCGATGTGGTGGGACTGGATATCCTCGCCCACGTGATCGAAACCATGCGCGACACGCTGCCGAACGATCCGTGGCGCTCCTACTATGCCGTGCCCGACTGGCTGCAAGCCTTGATAAACAGCGGCGCGCTCGGACAGAAAACCAAACGCGGGATATATCAGAAAGTGGGCAAGGAAATCCAAGTGCTCGATCTCGCCACACAGAAATACCGTATTTCCGCAGCAACGGCCGACGACAGCATAAAGGAATTGTTCAAACGTAAAAATTCCGCGGATAAGTTTGCCGCGCTGCGAACAAACCCTGATCCTCAGGCGCAATTCCTGTGGGCCCTGTTTCGTGACCTGTTTCACTATTGCGCTGTCCATCTCGCCGAAATCGCCGACAATGCGCGCGATCTTGATTTCGCCATGCGCTGGGGATTCGGCTGGAATCAGGGACCGTTTGAAATCTGGCAGGCAGCAGGATGGAACGAGATTACAGGGTGGATCAATGAGGATATCGCCGCGGGCAAGAGCATGAGCGCAGCGCCGCTGCCTGACTGGGTCCAGGAAATGGGCCAAGGTGTGAATCAGACCATCAATTCGAGTATACAGGGTGTACACAGGACGCATGGTTCCTATGCGCCGGCCACGAATATCTTCCGCCCGCGTTCAGAATTAGCAGTGTATCGGCGGCAATTGTTTCCGGACCGGCTCCTGAGCGAGGAAGTGCAATACGGCAAAACCATATTCGAGACAGATTCAGTACGAATGTGGCATACCGTTGACAGTGCTGGCGGCGCTGGCGATGACGGAATCGCCATTCTCAGCTTCAAGAGCAAGATGCACACCATCGGCAGCGATGTGCTGGATGGGGTGCAAGAGAGCATCGATGAAGCGGAGCGCAACTGGCGCGCACTGGTAATCTGGCAAACGGAGCCGCCATTTTCGGCGGGCGCCAATTTGCAAAAGGCCACCGAGCGCCTGAAAAGTGGCGAGCCACCCTCCACCCTGAGCGTACTGGCGAAAAAGCTGAGGAAAACTGCGCAGTCCGCAGTGCTCAAAGCGGCACGCAGTCTCAATCTTGCTGATGCCTTGATGGCCGGAAAACTGGCGGAAGTGGAAGCAATGGTGGCGCAATTCCAGCAGACTTCGCAAGATCTCAGATACTCGACGATTCCCACAGTAGCCGCGGTGGATGGGCTCGCCTTGGGAGGCGGCTGCGAATTTGTGATGCACTGCGACCGTGCGGTAGCCACAATGGAAAGCTATATTGGCCTGGTGGAGGCCGGTGTGGGGTTATTGCCGGCCGGGGGCGGCTGCAAAGAGCTCGCTCTGCGGGCATCACAGAATGCAAAAGATGGTGATCCTTTTCCGCTGCTGAAAAACTATTTCCAAAGCGTCGCAACCGCGCAACTGGGAAAAAGTGCTGAGAATGCGAAGGAATTGGGATATCTGCGCTACGCCGACCAGGTGGTGATGAACCGGTTCGAATTGCTTTACGTCGCCAAGACGCAGGCGCTCGCGTTGGCTGAAGCAGGTTATCGTCCTCCGCTGAGAACCCGCAATATTTCCGTGGCAGGTTCAACCGGCATCGCCACCATCAAAGGCATGCTTGTTAACATGCTGGAAGGCAATTTCATTTCCGAACACGATTACCTGATCGGCTGCAAAATCGCTCATGTCATGTGCGGGGGTGAGCTGACACCCGGCAGCCTGGTCGATGAAAACTGGTTTCTGGAACTGGAACGGGCCGCGTTTATAGAGCTGCTGGCCACCGAGAAGACACAAGCACGCGTGGAGCATACGCTGAAGACGGGAAAACCGCTGAGGAATTAGCGGCTATTGAAAAGTATTTCCTGAACACAAATATATCCACTAATCAGATGATCCTAAATCCGGTAGTTGATCGCTCATTTATGAGTTTAGTTCTATGATTCATAAAGATTTCCTGTGTTATTTGAGGATCATCTTCCGGGTGAGTCCGCTACAGGGTTTAGGATGATTTTATAAATCGAAGCATGTCTAACTCACAATCGTTCCTAGTGTGAATTAGCGAAGGAGAACTGCCATGAGCAAACAAATTCAGGACGCTTATATCGTTGCTGCCGTACGCACTCCGGTAGGAAAAGCGCCGCGCGGAATGTTCAAAACAGTGCGACCGGACGACATGCTGGCACATGTATTGAAAGCTGCGATGGCGCAATGTGAAGGGCTCGATCCGGCCGCCATTGAGGACGTGATTGCCGGTTGCGCCATGCCGGAGGCGGAACAGGGCATGAATGTGGCACGTATCGGGCTTTTATTGGCCGGACTCCCGGATAGTGTACCGGGCATGACGATCAATCGCTTTTGCGCATCGGGATTGCAGGCGGTGGCGATCGCGGCCGACCGCATCCGCCTGGGGGAGGCCGATGTGATGATCGGCGCCGGCACCGAAAGCATGAGCATGGTGCCGATGACGGGTAACAAGATGTCGTTGGACCCGGCGATATTTGCACGGAATGAGAATGTCGCCATTGCTTACGGCATGGGCATAACCGGGGAAAAAGTTGCACAACGGTGGCAAGTCAGCCGCGAAGCACAGGATGAATTTGCGGTAACAAGCCATGCTCGGGCGCTTGAAGCTATCAAAATGGGTGAATTCAGGCAGGAGATCGCACCTTATCCGGTGGAAGAAAAGCTACCTGATCTCGTCACGCATGAGGTCCGTAACGTATCCACCATCCGCGATACCGATGAAGGCCCGCGTCCCGGCACCAACCCGCAAACGCTGGCTACCCTGAGACCGGTATTTGCCGCGGGTGGCTCGGTAACGGCGGGCAATAGCTCGCAGATGTCCGATGGTGCGGGAGCCGTAATCGTGGCAAGCGAAGCGGCATTGAAGCGCTTCAATCTCACCCCGATTGGACGTTTCATGGGATTTGCGGTTGCCGGCGTACCGCCGGAGATCATGGGCATTGGCCCGATCAAGGCGATACCCAAGGTGCTGAAACAGATTGGTTTGAGTCAGGACGATCTCGACTGGATCGAATTGAACGAAGCGTTCGCCGCCCAGAGTCTTGCGGTCATAAACGATCTGGGGCTGGATCGTGCCAAGGTCAATCCGCTAGGGGGCGCAATTGCGCTGGGTCATCCATTGGGCGCCACCGGCGCCATCCGCGTCGCCACATTGCTGCATGGCCTGCGCCGGCACAATCAGAAGTACGGTATGGTCACAATGTGCGTCGGAACCGGGATGGGCGCTGCGGGAGTGTTCGAGGCGCTCTGATTTTTAATATACGTCGCTATTTTCCAAAATAGACATAGGCCTTCTGCGGCACGGCCGATTCCTTGAAGCGCTTGCGTTCATCTCTATCCAGATTCTTGTCCCACCAGATTGCGCGCGCTTCCTTCTGATCTTCCGCCAATTGCGGGTTTTGCTCGAACAATTCGCGCATGAATTTAGTGTGGTCGGATTCGTACAGTTTTGCCATAGCCCTGGTTCCCTCTATCTTTGTTCTTGCCCGTTGTTCATTGTTAGGTGCTTGCAACCTTGGAACTGTACCAGCTTATGTAGGATGGGTAAAGCGTAGCGTAACCCATCACAGAAGGAAACCTGGGTGAGGCCATGCTGAAATCCGCCTGAAAGCATGATTCACACAATCTTGCCCCTTCGCAGTTTCTTGACATACTCCTGAAAAGGCAACGCAAACTCTGTTTCAAGTTTTTTTGCGCGTTCCCTTAATTCTTCCCATGCCGGTTTGGCGGGATTCTGCTTGAAAGCAAAGGCGATCAGATTACCACGCGCCTCCGCCGTCATGACTATAACGTGACCATCGAAACTGTTCTCGATGCGTCTCAGATATTCCTGAAGCCCCTTATCCCTGCTGAGCAGATTCACCACCAGCATACCCTTCTTCTTCAATGTCTCACGGGCACGATTGTAGAAATCCTGGCTGCAAAGCGAGGAAACCTGACAGCCATCGTCGAAGCCGTCAATCATCAGCACATCCGCGCTGGCAGGATGGCTGGCGACGTATCCTTCCCCTTCCGCAATGATCACTTGCAGACGCTCATCATCATCCGGCACAAAAAAATAATTGCGCGCCATCGCAACAATTTGTGGATTAATTTCGATCACGGTTGTTTTCGTCCGCGGCAACCGATGATAGACGAATTTCGCCAGCGACCCTCCTCCCAAGCCAATCATCAGAATATTTTCAGGATTGGGATGAAACAGCATGAATCCCATCATGCATCGAGTATAGATCAGCTCCAGATCATTGGGAGCAGCCAGCCTCATGGCGCTTTGCACCATGCTGTTACCCAGATGGAGCGCACGTATGCCGTCCTGCTCACTCAATTGGATATTCGACTCATCCTGAGTAAGGATGCGCCGTTTGGGAAATCCATGCACGAGTCTGAATCCTTGAGATTATGCCTGCGCTGTCGTCACAATTCGGCTACTATTAAACCTGTCACCGGCTACAATTGGGCATCGCCATGCTCCTCAAAAAACAGCGAACCGATGCAGCAATTCAGGTTAAAAAAGGTAAACCATGAATAAGTTAATCGTAATTTTAGCCCTGCTTTTATCAGCATGCGCGGGTTTCGGCATTTTCAAACACAAGCCTCAAATTTATGCGGACAAATTCACGGGAAATCACGCCTCCCTTGCCAGTTGCGTGATAAACAAGCTGCGATCGGATACCCGGTGGGTAATCAGCGGCCTGGGATACGAGGTGCGACGATATCCGGACATCGACGCGACCGAAGTTTATGCCTATTCGCTTGGCACATTACCGGGCATGTATGCGCGTACCTTGCCGACGAACCCCGATGCGGTGGGGATTTATGCGGAACCGGTGCCAAAAGTTCGCAACTATGTGGGAAGTCCTTACACAGGCCCCAATTATTCGTTCCTTTTAATGATCAAAAGAACCGACGACGAATCGGTGCGCGCTACACTGAGAGGGGATGAATACGAAGGCAGCATAGCATGGGAGAATTTGAAAGCTTGCTCATCCTCGTCTTCTTGAGTATCTCTGAATAAGTCTGCTGTGGAGCGGTATGCCGGGAAAAACAGGGGTTTGCTCAGAGACTCCCCGAAAACCAGGCAACTTCCTTTAACCTGTGCATACATCCGGTGTTAAGTTGCCAGGGGAAAGCACTCGCCTCACGTGCATCTTGCCCTTCGGTGAGACTGTGGGACCCCTGATTCTCTTCGTTCATTCACTAAAACACGGAAAAAATATCCCCGGCATGACGTGTGGCATGATAATTTCCGCTTGTTTGCCGCGATAGAATGACGATGTTCGGAATACTTGCGCGCAGCCTGTTTACCAAGCTTCTCGGGCGCAGTTCAGGTTTTTGGCAACGGAGCAAAAGGATAAGCGGTACAGGGCTTGAATCGATAATGGTGAGTAAATGGCGCGGTTGTTACCGATAGCGGGACTATTACTGGTGTTGCTGGCACCCCGGGTTTTTGCCGGAGACTTTGAAGATGGGATGAAGTTTGTTCTCAGCAAAGACTACGCTAAAGCGGTGGAACCTTTCAGAAAGGCCGCCGAACAGGGAAATACGGACGCGCAATTCAATCTGGGTGTCATGTACGCCAAAGGCCGGGGCGTTCCGCAGGATTACCGGCAGGCAGTGGTCTGGTACCGCAAGGCGGCGGATCAGGGAGATGCGCCGGCGCAATCCATTCTAGGTTACATGCACCTCAAAGGCCAGGGTGTCACGCAGGACTATCAGCAGGCCATGGCCTGGTATCTCAAGGCCGCTGAAAAGAACTATCCTGTTGCGCTATACAATCTGGGTGTCATGTACGCCAAAGGCCAGGGGGTTGCGCAGGACTATGAACAGGCCATGACTTGGTATCTCAGGGCCGCGGAGGTGGGGCACGCCCCCGCGCAATCCATTCTGGGCTTCATGTACCTCAAGGGCCAGGGGGTAGCGCAGGACGACCAGCAAGCCGCATCTTGGTATCTCAAAGCTGCTGAGCAGGGCTTTGCGGATGCGCAATATGCGCTTGGCGTTCTGTATGCGAAAGGTCGCGGGGTCGCGCAGAATGACCGGGAGGCCGTTTCCTGGTATAGAAAGGCGGCCGAGCAAGGCAATCCCGATGCTCAATACAATCTGGGGCTGGCATACGCGAAAGGACAGGGTACTACACAGGACGAGCGGCAAGCCGCATTCTGGTATCTCAAAGCCGCTGAGCAGGAAAGCACTCGGGCTCAATTCAAGCTTGCCGTCCTGTACGCCAGAGGCCGGGGGGTAGCACAGAACGACAAAGAGGCCCTATCCTGGTATCGCAGGGCGGCGGAGCAAGGGTATGCCCCCGCCCAGTTTAATCTCGGTGTCATGTATGCCACAGGCAAGGGGGTAACGCAGGACGACCATAAAGCCGCATCCTGGTATAGCAAAGCCGCCGAACAGGGGGATGCGGATGCGCAGTACAACCTGGGTGTGCGATACGATGACGGCCGCGGGATTAACAAGGACGAACAGGAAGCCCTGGCCTGGTATCGCAAGGCGGCTGAGCAGGGATATGCCCGGGCTCAATACAGCCTGGGCGTGAAGTATGACAACGGTTCGGGTGTTGCGCAGGATTACGAGCAAGCCCTGGGCTGGTATCGCAAGGCGGCCGAACAGGGACATCCCGGCGCGCAGACCAACCTGGGTGTGTTGTACTACAAAGGCAATGGTGTGAAGCAGGACTTCGTCGAGGCGGAGAAATGGTTCGATGTTGCCGGCGCGACGGGCTATGAGGATGCGAAATTGAATAGTGAGGTTATGGCGAAACTCATGACGCCGGAACAGATTGCCGAAGCGCGAAAACAAGCCGACGAATGGAAACAGGCGCACCAGAAATAATGCGCATCTGTTGGTTGATCAAGATATGGGATTTTTCCCAAGGTGGGTGAGGGGAAAAATAAGGGGATGCGGGCACATGGCTGGCCGGCATATACCGCGAAGCAAGACAACGTCCTATTTGGATGGTTGCGTACTACTCTGCTCCTTGGCGACGGGGTTGCGTAGCGTGTAGCCTTTCTCTTTCATCTTGTAGCCACCATAGGCGCCAGCTCCGCCGGCGACCAGGTACCAGCAGCCGGAGAGCATTGGAAGCACAACCAATAGCAACCCCGTACAAATTACTCTTTTTATTCTCATTGTCTGCCACGCCTGTCATTGCGGTAAACGGGTGAAAAGGCGATCCGTTTTCGAGCGTGAAATTTACCCCGTGGAATAGAAGGCTGTCAACTATGTCATCCGAAAGCAGCCATTTTCGTTAATAATGCTCAACAGGCCTCCGCAGGCAGGGAAACGGGATCATGCGTGATTTCCCGCCAAGTACTTCACATCGGCGTTACCAATTCCGTGAGTTGTCCCATTTCCGGAAAGACTTTGGAGAGAAATATCATGAGCTACGTATCAAGCTCTAGCGCATGGATCAAGCGTTTGACAATAATTGCTCTGGTCATGCTCCTGCCGGCATGTCAAACCGCGGATACCAAACGGGCGGGCGGCCTGATTGGCAGCATTGCCGGTTCCATTGGAGGAGGCTATCTTGCCAGCTATCTGGGTGGGGGTACGGCAGGCCGCATCGCAGGGGCTGTTGCGGGAGGTCTTGCCGGTTATTACGTAGGTGCCGGCCTTGGAGGCTATCTTGGAGAAGAGGATAAACAAAAGATGGCCCAGGCATCACAGACGGCCTTCAATACCGGTCAGACGCAGACATTCAGCAATCCCGATACCGGCTTGAAAGGCAAGGCCGAAGTTGTCCCCTCGACACAAACCGCGCAGCAGGACGATGACTGCAAGATGATCCGGCAAACCATTGTGCTCAAAGACGGAAAAACGGTTACTGAGGATGTAAAAAGCTGTAAAAATCCGCAGTGAGGTATGTGAGCCGACGCCAGCGCTGATATCGGCGGCGGTCGTCCGTTTTCTTACTCGATTCCACATCGGCTGTACCAAATATATTCGATGTTCTCCTGGTTCTGGAAACACTTTTGGGAAGGAAATATCATGAACCACGCATTAAACGCTAACGCATGGACCAGGTGGTTGATGATAATCGCGCTGATCACCCTTCTGCCGGCATGTCAAACAGGGGATGCGAGGCGTGTAGGCGGTGTGATTGGCAGCATCACGGGCTCCCTCGGGGGAAGCTATCTTAGCCAGTATCTCGGTGGCGGCACGGCGGGCCGTATCGCGGGCGCCGTGGCCGGGAGCCTCGCGGGCTACTATGTCGGCGCCTACATCGCGGGCTATCTTGGAGAAGAAGATAAACAAAGAATGGCCCAGGCGTCCCAAACGGCATTCAATACGGGGCAAACCCAGACCTTCAGCAATCCGGATAATGGCTTGACGGGCAAGGCCGAGGTTGTTCCATCGACACCGCCGACGCAGCAGAATGGAGAATGCAAAACCATCAGGCAAACCATTGTGCTCAAGGATGGGAAAACGGTTACTGAGGATGTGAGGAGTTGTAAAGAAACTGGTTGAGCCTCATTGATTTGCTATCCATCCATTCGGATGCCATAGCTCTGCGTATAGATGATTGGCGGAAGTGGTGTAGAGCGATTCAACCGCCGGCCACGCAAAGTGCTGGAATTTATAACTCCTTATGAGGTATCCTTCGGGGTGCCGGTAAGCTCGCCAAGCAACCACTCGTTGTTGTACTTCGGACTTGAATCCGTGCCATATTAATGATTTTTAAAGAGGAAGAATTTAATGAGTTTTAAGCATATTGTATTTATTATTGCCCTTAGTACCGCTTTGACTGGTTGTGGTGGTGGCGACGGAGCTCCTGAAATAAATCCAACGAATTGTTCTGGCGGAGGAATGCAGGCGATCCTTCCAACTTTTGACAATGAAGCTGCGCGGCAAGCATTCATTGATAAATGCCAGGCGCTGGCAGAAAAAAAATAAAGCGCGGGATAATCTCGAGTTAAGTACAGTTGTTATCACCGGACAGGAATTGATCCAATTCTGAGTTGTTTGCCGGTCGATGACTGATCATGGCACAATTGGGATGATCGAGACATTTCCTTCCGCAGCAAGAAGTGATGTATTGCGACAACCAAATATTTAGCGGGACATGGAGGGGCACTTGCCTCGCCATGTCCCACTAAGGTTCAATTTGAATTTGCGCGTCGCATGTTTCGATAGAGTGTTTCGATAGGGTCAGACTGAGCTATCTTTTCTCTTCAATACACAAAAACTCACACGATTGCGTGGATGTTCTCTTCCAGTCTTTGGTCGATAAAGTGCCAATGCGCCGAACAAACAAAGTCTCCTCGAATGTTGCGATTTTGCTCGGACGAATGATGGACTCGCCCCGGTAACCCGGCGAATTTCAGATCGCTAATCAGGACATCTCCATATGACCGTGCGCGCTGTGCGCTCGTAATCATTGACAGGAAATACTTTCCGGTCTTCGTGCTCAATATCTCGGTCGAAACGATCAACGCGGGACATACTTTAGTTTAGTTGCTTTCCGTATAGGGGAAGGAGACAAGCACATCCCACGGCTGAAATCGTGGTTTAGCGGAGCGTGTCATAGATGCTGTCTGCTTCCGAATCCCATTCGGCAAACGTGTGGAACGGATTGTCTTTGCGCTCCTCTTCGCTTGTCGGCATAAGAAATTGTGGTTCGCGCGATCTCGAGGCAAGGTAAATTCTTACCGCTTCACGGAAAAACTCCGAACGGCTCCGTCCCTCGATCTCGCATATATCATCGATCTGCGCTGCCATCCGTTCGGGTACGGTGATCGCGAATCGATGATAACGAGAATGCGCCACGGTATGCTTCCTCACAATGGGCTGGTTCATAATATGCTTAAAGTATTACTCAATGCACACACAATGTAACATTCTGGCATACTTTGCATTCTGGAGTGTTTCGATGAGATCAGACTCATTGATACGAATTGTTCCGACCGTCTAGGCCATCTATACTCGAACTCTCGGAAAGCAATCAATATATTGCCTTCCATGTTGCATCAATCGAGTCTGACCCCATTGATTTGTGCATTGATTTGTGCGGGGCGGTTCAGAAAGCGCAATAAGTATCGTCCTTCTAATTGTTAATTAAATCATATGACAACAAACGCGTCTGTGGTTAGATTTGCCAATGCAGCTATAAAACTTTTCGATGAAAATCGGATGGTTGTTTTTCTGTGCGGACCAGCTCTGAAGCAAGATAGTGCTGGCGCACGCCTAAGGAAACGCTTAAAGGATGCTTTGGAAGAACAAAAATTTGAAGTCGTTCTAGGTGAAGATGATGGGTTGGAAGAAACACGACTGAATGTATTAAAGGGCTACGCGCACAGTAACGAACTAGATTTCATCAATAAGGAATGTGGTGCAATTGTCTTGGTAGCTGATAGTGTTGGTTCGTTTTGTGAACTCGGCTTATTCGCACATGAACACACGTTACGCAATCCAAATAAATGTGATTTCATACTTTTTGTAGCGGATAAGTACAAGCCAGATAGGTCGTATATAAACGAAGGCCCCGTTAAAGCTATTGAGGATTATGGTTTGGTCGAATATGTAAACTTTGATACAGCCTCAATTAGCCATGTAATTAAACGACTGGAACGCCGCAGGAGTTTATATTTTCTTGACGGACGTGGCAGACCCGCAAAATCATGACGGTCAGGGTTAATTCACAACTTATTATGTTGTCGCTGGGGATCATTCAGCCCGCCAGCCCGAGTGCCGTTGCTAAGTTTTTATCTATGTCTCTGCTTGAAAACTCCGCTCCCATTGAAGAGCAGATTTTAATGCCGTTGTTTGAAAAATGGGGGGCTGAGGGGCTTATTGTTAGAGTTCACACAAAGCTGAAATTGTTTTCCCTAAGCAGCAAGGGAAACCATATTCTTACAAAAGAGATGCGGCATTTGAGGGATAATACGCGGCTTTTCTTGCTGAAAGAATTACGCGATGGTACGCTAGCCCCGCTAGGGGAATTGGGAAAAGAAGAATTGACTGATGCTTCGTCAGTCTCTTTAATTGACCTTGTTATACAAGAAGAGGAGCGGCCAATAAACCCGGCCGTAACTCTTGGTAAAGCTCAGAGTGACGGCCGGGTTTATTGGCCGCTTCTCGCTAAGCAACTTTTTGTTGGCTCTATTCCTCAATCTCCTAGCCCCCGATTTAGATATGGATCTTTTCAGTCCTTAGATAGCTGCCATATGGCGCACCCATATGGAGCGCAAGAAAATGACTTTAACCTGATAGACCTATCCCTTTGTATTGGAATTAGTCCTCGACTATTGTCATCATTCCTTTACAGTTCAGAACATCACTACCGCCTCTTTGATATCGCTAAAAAAAATGGAGGAACTCGCACGATAAGATCACCCAGGGTGATGCTTAAAACTGTCCAATACTGGATTCTTGACCACTTGTTACACAAGCTTCCGATCCATGATTCTTGCAAATCATATAGAAAAGGTTTATCAATTTTTGATAACGCTAAATCCCACTGCGATCAAAATTATGTTGGTAATTTTGATATCAAGAATTTCTTTCCCTCCATCACAACAACTCGGCTAACTAATCATTTTCGGTTGCATGGCTTTCCCGAAAACGCTAGTCGCCTGATTGCCAAGCTTTTAACTGTTAACAATGAACTGCCGCAAGGCGCACCAACTAGTCCAGTTGTATCTAATTCATATTTGTTCAAATTTGACGAAGTAGTATCTAATTTTTCGAAGAATCTTGAGCTTAATTATTCTCGTTATGCAGACGACGTAACAATCAGCGGCGCTAAACGCTCAGATATTCACGCAGTTATTGCTTTTTCTACTAACGAGCTAGCGCGATATGAACTGCTCCTCAATCCAAAAAAAACCCGAATAGCTGGTAGAGGAAGCAGGCAAATTGTTACGGGGCTAGTAGTAAATAAAGTTGCACAGCCTCCCCGGACATATAGGCGACAAGTAAGGGCAATGTTTGACAATGCCATAAACAATCCAGAGGAATTTAGATCCAGATTATCAGAGCTTTCAGGCCATCTCTCATATTTAGGATCATTTGAGAATCTCCAAAACTCTCAGTCTATAGAACGATATAAGGAAACTCTAAAAAAACTGAGAACCCATTTGTCCGTTAATAATTTATATCCATCGCCTCAACAATAAGATACCCATTTATTTGTTTTAGTTAAGTAGAAACAGAACTGGGTAAACCACGGTTTTTTGGTTGATTTCTGATAATGTAGCCCAACGAGAGTGTGAATTGGAATGCCGTTATCACTGACGGTTCTTGGCACAACATCCTAGCCGAGCCTGCATGGATTCAATATAACAAATGCGACGAGGTATGCAAGGTATGTCGGGCTAACCGGCAGTTATAGGCACAATTGGAACGATCGGGACATTTCCAGCTACAGCAAGAAATACATATCATGACATTCAATTATTTAGTGAGCGCTCAAACTGTGAAAGATAGGAGCGATTGATGCCGACATCTGTTGCTACTAGGCCTTGTGAAAGTTGTACTGCGGATCGCGCAATTTTCGTTTGTTGCGGGGTGGATTGAACACTCATTTTTTGCAACTCCTTAATAGTTTAAAAGAGTTGCAAGGTTGCGTTATGGTTGCACAGGTGTCAATTCACCAAGTTTAACGTGTTAAAATATTTTAATGTACTGTTTAATATAGTTAAACATGGCGCCCTGAACACGAATCGAACGTGTGACCTACCCCTTAGGAGGGGGTTGCTCTATCCACTGAGCTACCAGGGCGATGGCTGCATTTTACGCTAATATGCCGGTATGAATAAACCTGCCGCAGCCCCTGAAGGAAATACCGCGACTCGTCAAAAACTCCCTCGCACCGTGGTTGTTCTCAGTCTGGTCAGTTTCTTCAACGATTTCGCCTCTGATATCGTCATTCCCCTCATTCCCATATTGCTGGCGACGGTGCTGGCCGCTGGGCCGCTGGCTCTGGGATTTATCGAGGGTGTGGCCGACGCAGTGGCGAGTCTGCTCAAGCTGTGGTCGGGTCGACATTCGGATGTCATGAGCGGGCGGCGCAAAGGGCTGGCGGTAGCGGGCTATACGCTATCCAACATTGCCCGCCCGTTGCTGGGGCTGGCTGGTTCCTGGCCAATGATTTTGGTGCTGCGCAGCATTGATCGGGTGGGGAAAGGTCTGCGCAGCGCGCCTCGTGATGCGCTGGTGGCGGATGCAACGCCGCCTGCGATGCGCGGCTATGCCTTCGGTTTTCACCGAGCGCTGGATAATGCGGGAGCGGTGGCGGGCAGCCTGGTTGCGGCCGCTGCGCTGGCATGGGCCGGCATGAGCCTGACAGAAGTGATTCTCTGGTCAGCGGCTCCGGGTTTTGTCGCGGTGCTGCTGCTGGGTGCGGGTGTCAAGGAAGAGAAACGGGAAGAAGCCGCCGCTGTTCATACCCCCGTGGTGCTGCCGCCTTTACGCTGGTCGGTTTTATCCTTACCGATGCGCCGGTATCTGCTGGTGCTGATGCTGTTTACATTCGCCCGCGCCTCGGAAACTTTTATCCTGTTGCTGGGGCACCAATTAGGCGTAGGAGTAGTCGAATTATTGTTGCTGTGGTCGGCCTTGAATCTTGCCAAGGCGGCCACTTCCACCTGGGGCGGGCAATTGGCCGATAGCTGGGGGCGCGGCGCGTTGATACTGATCGGATGGGCAACATTCTCGATCTCGTTTTTGCTGCTGGGCACCGTTACGGATAGCATCGGGCTATGGACGGTGAGCATTTTTTACGGCCTTTGCGCGGGCATGAGCGAAGGTGCGGAACGGGCGATTATCAGTGATTATGCGGAACCTCGCGAACGCGGAACGGCTTTCGGCTGGTACCATCTGATGGAGGGCATTGCGGCGATTCCGGCGGGGTTGCTATTTGGTTCCATCTGGCAATTTCAAAGTGCGGAAATGGCATTCGTTTTTGCTGGTGGGCTGGCGGCTTTTGCGGCGCTGTTGTTGCGGTTTTGGGCTTGGCCGGTCAGGAAGTTGAATGAGTAAATGATGGGTTGCGCTTTGCTTCACCCATCCTACGAGAAGGTATGGGGGATTTATGAGAGTACTTTCAACATTTGCAACGTTGGTAGATGAGGCTGATAGATAAAAGGACGAGGGATATTAAGACTAACGGGATGATTGATGGGTTACGCTTCGCTCCACCCATCCTACGGAAGCTATGAACGTTCTCGGTTTGGGTTCTCATGTAGGATGGGTGGAGCGAAGCGTAACCCATCAAAACCATACACGATCACATATCGAATCATGACTGAATACCGGCGCAATTTCGTCAAGGGTGGGAGCTATTTTTTCACAGTGACGCTGGCCGTCCGTAGTCAGAAACTGCTGGTGGATCATATTGATGCTTTACGTGAAGCTTTTCGCCATGTAAAAACTGAACATCCTTTCGTTCTTGATGCCATGGTTGTTCTACCGGAGCACTTGCACTGCATTTGGACGCTGCCAACTGGCGATGCCAATTATCCTGATCGCTGGCGGCGTATCAAAGCCGCGTTTTCCCGCAGTTTGCCAGATCGCTATCCTCGCTCTCCCAGCAAAATCCTAAAGGGTGAGCGCGGTATTTGGCAGCGCCGGTATTGGGAGCATACGTTGCGCGACGAGGAAGATTGGCAGCGGCATATGGATTATATTCATTACAATCCGGTCAAACATCAGCACGTTAAGCAGGTTGCGGATTGGCCGTATTCGACGTTTCATCGTTATGTTGAAACCGGCACATACTCCAGAAATTGGGCTGGAAACGGTGAGTCAGGCGAGGTGGAATTTGGGGAGATATGAATGATGGGTTGTGCTTCGCTTCACCCATCCTACGAAAATGTATGGAGGATTTATGAAGATACTTTCGATACTTGCAACGTTGATGGCAATCGCTCTGTTTTTTGGAAGTCAGTCCGCACGTGCTGAGCCGCTTAAAGTGGGCCAGCCGGCGCCGGATTTCAATCTCCCTGATCAGAGCGGAAAAACTCATAAGCTTGCGGATTATCGCGGCAAGTGGCTGGCGTTGTATTTCTATGTCAAGGATGACACGCCCGGCTGCACCGAGCAGGCATGCAAATTTCGCGATGATATCCACCAGCTAACGGATCTGGGTGCGCAAGTTGTCGGCGTGAGCGTGGACGATAGCGCCAGTCATGCCAATTTTGCCAAGAAATATAATCTGCCTTTCCCGCTTCTGGCGGATGGCAAGGGCGAGATCGCCGCGCGCTACGACTCGCTGCGGGGCGATGGCGGGATGGCCAAGCGCAATACTTTCCTGATCGACCCGCAAGGCAGGATTGCCAAAATTTATTTGTCGGCCAGCACTTCGCGCAATTCTGCTGAAGTGATCGAGGATTTAAAGAAACTGAAGGGTTTGTGAACGGGCTTTATAGCTGATAAACGGAGCTGTACGGCTTTAGATTTCAGGATTCAATCATAAGGAAATAATCATCATGGCAAAACTGACCGAAGACCAGTTGACGCAACTGAAAACATCGCTGCAACAACGCTATCTGGATTTGCGGGAAGAAGTCCGTGGTGAACTGGAACGTTCGGGCGAGCAGCGTTATATCGACCTGGCGGGGAGCGTGCGTGATGCCGGCGACGGCTCGGTGGCGGATATGCTGCTGGATATCAATACCGCCATGGTGGACCGTCAGGTGCATGAGATGCGCGAGGTGGAGGCGGCCTTAAAACGCCTGGCGGAATTGAGTTTCGGCGATTGTATCGATTGTAGCGGCGAAATCGGTTTTGACCGGCTGATGGCTTATCCCACTGCGCAACGATGTGTGCAATGCCAGAGTCTCCATGAGAAAACCTATTCCCACGAAGGAACTCCAACCCTCTAGCAAGCTTGCGGCGATGGCGTCATCGCTGCAAGGCATTATCTCGCGGGTGCCGATGCCTTGAGCAGTACCAGCACCGCGCCGCTGCCGCCATCTTCCGGTCTGGCCTGACAAAAAGCCAGTACGTCATCGCGCTGCGAGAGCCAGCTTCCAATCCTGACCTTCAACACCGGCTCGTGAGATTTTGAGCCAAGCCCCTTGCCGTGTATCACTCGCACGCAACGGAAACCGCGTTTGTTACTGGTATCGAGAAAAGTCACCAGTTCCCTGCGCGCCTCGTCACGGGTGTATCCATGCAGGTCGAGTTGCGCCTGAATCCCCCAATGGCCGCGCCGCAGCCGCCGCAAGGTCTGGCGTGAGACACCGGGACGCAGGAATGACCACTCATCGCCCGCCTCCATCTCCAGCGAGATATGATCGGATAGCGAGTCATCCAGCGCGGTTTGTTCGTCATGTGGAATCTGACGCGGGATGGGTGGGGGTGGATTACCGGTCTGGGGCGTCTGGCCGGATTTGGGCAACGGCGCTACATCCCGAACCGCGTTGCGGAACAATGCAGTGTCGTCATCGACAGTTCCGGATGCCGCCGCATTACCGGTTGGAGGCTCGGTTGCAGACTTCTTGACCCGCCGTTTCATATGAGCTTCTCAAGCCGTGGTTGCTCAATGGCTACTCAACTCGAAGCATCGAGATACTTTTCTGCATCCAGTGCCGCCATGCAACCGGTTCCCGCGCTGGTCACCGCCTGGCGGTAGACGTGATCCTGCACGTCGCCCGCCGCGAATACGCCAGGGAGGCTGGTTGCGGTGGCGTTGCCCTCGTTTCCGCTCCGGGTCACGATATAGCCGTTTTTCATTTCCAGTTGTCCCTGGAAAATATCGGTATTGGGCTTGTGGCCGATGGCGATGAATACGCCTTGCAGCGCCATGGTCTTGCCGGAGCTGTCCTGGGTACTTTTAATGCGCATGCCGTTAACGCCGGAAGTATCCCCCAGCACTTCGTCCAGCACATGATTGAGCTCCAGCTTGACGTTGCCGTTTTTCACCCTGTCCATCAATTTATCGATCAGGATTTTTTCCGAGCGGAATTTGTCGCGCCGATGTACGAGCGTGACATTCCGTGCAATGTTCGAAAGATAAAGGGCTTCTTCCACCGCCGTGTTGCCGCCGCCCACCACCGCTACATCCTGCCCCTTGTAGAAAAATCCATCGCAAGTGGCGCAACCCGATACGCCTCTGCCCATATACGTCTCTTCCGAGGGTAATCCCAGGTACTGTGCGGAAGCCCCGGTGGCGATAATCAACGCATCGCACGTGTACGTGCCTTGATCGCCGATCAGCGTGATGGGTTTATCGGTAAGTTTGGCAGTGTGAATGTGATCGAAAATGATCTCGGTATTAAAGCGTTCCGCATGTTTCTGAAAGCGTTCCATCAATTCCGGGCCTTGCACGCCCATGGCATCCGCCGGCCAGTTATCGACGTCGGTAGTGGTCATGAGCTGGCCACCCTGGGCCATGCCGGTGATGAGTACGGGCTTGAGGTTGGCGCGCGCGGCATAAACCGCCGCGCTGTAACCGGCGGGGCCGGACCCGAGAATGATAAGGCGGGAGTGTTTGCTTGTCATAGTACGGTATGTAAGATTTATTTTTAAAAAAACAAGTTCCTGCCAGACGCTACAGCCGTTGTTCAACCCACCCGGCCACGCTCTCCAACGCGGCAGGTAAATTATCCGGCTGGGTTCCACCTGCCTGGGCCATGTCGGCGCGGCCGCCGCCCTTGCCGCCCACCTGCAAGGCAACAAAATTAATCAGCTCGCCTGCCTTGATTTTCGTCGTGAGATCGTCGCTGACACCCGCGATCAGCTTGACTCTTTCGGCTTCTATCGCGGCCAGCACGACGACGCAGGATTTGAGTTTATCCTTGAGCTTGTCCAGCGTTTCGCGCAGCGTCCTCGAATCCGCATCTTCAAGACAGACTGTCAGGACTTTTGCGCCTTTCACCTCCCGCGCCTTGCCGGCAAGATCATCGCCTTGCGAGCTGGCAAGTTTCGATTTCATGCGCGCGAGTTCTTTTTCCAGCTGTTTTACGTTATCGAGGATTTGGGTAATGCGTGCAGCAGCTTCCCGCGGCTGCACCTTCACTGCATCCGCCACGTGCTGCAATTGCGATTCCTGTTGCTGAATATAGGCCAATGCGCCCTCGCCGGTTACCGCTTCCACGCGCCGCACTCCGGCAGCCACCCCGCTCTCGGCAACAATCTTGAATAATCCGATGTCGCCCGTGCGCTTGACGTGTGTACCGCCACATAGCTCACGCGAGGAACCAATATCCAGCACGCGTACTTCGTCACCATATTTCTCACCGAACAGCATCATCGCACCGGTTTTCTTCGCATCCTCTATCGCCATCATGCGCGCCCCGGTTGCCGCGTTGGTCAGTATTTCCGCATTGACCAGAACTTCGACCTTGCGAATTTCGTCATCCGTCATGGGCTGATTATGCGCAAAATCGAAGCGCGTTTTATCGGCGTCCACCAGCGAGCCTTTTTGCTGCACATGGGCACCCAGTACCTCGCGCAGCGCCTTATGCATCAGGTGGGTGACGGAATGATTACGCTCGGTGCGGGCCCGCGCCTCCGGATTCACCTTTGCCAGCACCTTGTCGCCGATCACCAGCCGCCCGCTGCGCAACAGCCCCTTGTGACCGAACACATCCGCCTGAATTTTTTGCGTGTCGGATACGGCAAAGGTACCGTTTGCCGTCAGCAGTTCACCGCAATCGCCTACCTGTCCGCCGGATTCCGCATAAAACGGTGTCTGATCGAGGACGACCACGGATTCATCACCCGCCTCGATAAAATCCACGCGGCTGCCCTGCCGGTAGATCGCGAGAACCTGGCCTTCGTATTGCACGTTCTCGTAGCCGTGGAATTGTGTCGGGAGACCGCTGTAGGCGATGCCATCCTGCATGGTGAATTTACTTGTTGCCCGGGCCCGCTCGCGCTGACGCGCCATGGCTTGCTCGAAACCGGCGTGGTCGATGGCGATACCCCGTTCGCGCGCAATGTCGGCGGTGAGGTCCAACGGAAAACCGAAGGTGTCATAGAGACGAAACAGGGTTTCACCATCCAGGATGCGGCTTTCCTGGCCCAGCGCTGCTTCCAGTATCTGCATGCCATTTTCCAGCGTCTCGGCGAAGCGTTCTTCCTCCTGTTTCAGCACGGCTGCTATGCGAGCCTTGGCTTCAACCAATTCCGGATAGGCTGAACCCATTGCTTTCGCCAGATCTTCCACCAGCGCGTAAAAGAATGGTTGATTCTGGCCCAGTTTATAGCCATGGCGTATGGCGCGGCGGATGATGCGCCGGAGCACGTAGCCGCGTCCCTCGTTACCGGGAATCACGCCATCGGCGATGAGAAAAGAACAGGCGCGAATGTGATCGGCGATTACCTTGAGAGAGTTGCTCGACAGATCCTGCGCGCTACTGCCGTTGCCAAAGCATTCCCGCGCCGCCGCTTGGATCAGATCCTGAAACAAATCGATTTCATAATTGCTGTGAACCTGCTGCATTACCGCGGATATACGCTCCAGCCCCATGCCGGTATCCACGGAGGGCTTGGGCAGCGGATGCAATGTACCGGCGCTGTCCCGGTTGTATTGCATGAACACCAGGTTCCAGATTTCGACATAGCGGTCGCCGTCCGCTTCCGGCGTGCCGGGCGGGCCACCCGCAATCTCCGGGCCATGATCGTAAAAAATTTCGGAACAGGGACCACAGGGACCGGTATCGCCCATCTGCCAGAAATTATCCGTGGTGGCGATGCGCGTGAAGCGCGCCGAGGCAATTCCCACCTCGTTGAGCCAGATATCGGCAGCCTCGTCATCCTCGGCATACACCGTGACCCATAATTTTTCCTGCGGCACCTTGAGGGTAACCGTAAGAAATTCCCATGCAAACTTGATGGCGTTGCGCTTGAAATAATCGCCGAAGCTGAAATTGCCCAGCATCTCAAAGAAGGTATGGTGCCGCGCAGTGTAGCCGACGTTCTCCAGATCGTTATGTTTACCGCCCGCCCGGACGCAGCGTTGCGAACTTGCCGCGCGCGCATAGGCTCGCTTATCCTGGCCGAGAAATACATCCTTGAACTGCACCATGCCCGCGTTGGTGAATAGCAACGTGGGATCGTTCGCGGGAACGAGGGGGCTCGACGCGACGACCGTGTGGCCATGCGACGCAAAGAACTCGAGAAATTTTTGTCTTATTTCGCTACTTTTCATATCGGGTTCATCTGATCATAAGTGGGTAGTAGGCGTGGGGGTAGCGGCTAACGCCGTGATAGTTCCGTTACCGTCATTCCCAGCGATTCACCATTGATAATCGCAATATTCGCCACCTTCACCTTGATGGTGATTTTTTCGTTCATTTTAGGCAGATCGGCTTCCGTCAGGATGGTAACCTCTCCGCTATCGTCCTTTAACACGTAGGCCTTTGTATTCAATAACGGAATCCGCGTGGGATCTTTTGCGATACCCCGGAGCGTAACTTCCTTGCCGTCGAAATTGGCAGGAGATATATTGATTTCGTTAATGGGGGTTGCATTGATGGCGTCGCAACCACCGAGCAGAATCCCTATAATCGCCGCCACTACCGCCTGAGCGAGGCAATTCCTCACGCTTCCTCCTTGTCGGCGTGGCGCAATACCTGACGTATCACTTCCGCCGTAAATCCCCGTCCCATGAGGAAACGCATTTGCCTGCCAAGCTCTTTCGCATTGGCAGGCATCGCACCAAATTTTTTCCGCCATACTTCGCGCGCATTTTCCTGCTCGGTTTCCCTGATATTGGGCAACGCCGCGGCGATTAAATTCTCCGCGATACCCTTTTCACGTAATTCATGCACAATCCGTTGACTGCCAAACTTGTTTTTACGCATGTGTATTACCTGCTCCACCATGCGCACGGCTGACAGAAAGCCGCGTTGTTCGAGTGTGTCCAGCAAGGAAGAAAGTTCTTCGGGAGTTTGAGCATGGGGCGCGAGCTTTCTTTGCAGCTCGAGCCGGGAGTGCTCCCGCCGCGCCAGATAACCCAAGGCGCGGGTTTTCAGGTTCGGCTCGATACGCCGCGGCGCTTTCACGACAACATCATGCCAGCGCGATTATTCCACGTCGGCGGTTTCGGCCTGATTGGCGACTCCCACGGCCGCGCGGATCTTCGATTCGATTTCCATCGCCACGTCGTGGTGCTCTTTCAGATACTCGCGGGCATTGTCCTTGCCCTGACCTATTTTGTCTCCCTTGTAGGCATACCAGGCGCCGGATTTCTCGATCAGCTTATGTTGCACGCCCAGCTCGACGATTTCACCTTCGCGCGAAATCCCTTCGCCATAGAGGATATCGAATTCGGCCTGTTTGAATGGCGGCGCAACCTTGTTTTTGACGACCTTGACGCGGGTTTCGCTGCCGATCACCTCATCGCCTTTTTTGATGGAGCCGGTCCGGCGTATGTCGAGACGCACCGATGCGTAGAATTTCAACGCATTGCCGCCGGTAGTCGTCTCGGGGCTGCCGAACATGACGCCGATTTTCATGCGGATCTGGTTGATGAAAATCACCATGGTATTGCTGCGCTTGATGTTGGCGGTAAGCTTGCGCAACGCCTGCGACATTAATCTCGCTTGCAGGCCCATTTGAGGCTCGCCCATCTCGCCTTCGATCTCCGCCTTGGGTGTCAGGGCGGCGACCGAATCCACCACCACCACATCAACCGAGCCCGAGCGTACCAGCATATCGGCGATTTCCAACGCTTGCTCACCGTTATCGGGTTGAGATATCAATAATTCCTGCACATTGACGCCGATCTTTTGCGCGTATTGCGGGTCCAGGGCGTGCTCCGCGTCAATGAATGCCGCAGTACCCCCCCTTTTCTGCATTTCCGCGATGACTTGCAGGGTAAGGGTGGTTTTGCCGGATGACTCCGGACCATAAATTTCAATGACCCGTCCTCGCGGCAACCCTCCCACACCCAGCGCGATATCGAGCCCCAGCGAGCCGGTAGAAATTACCTGGATGTCTTTGGCAACATCGCTGGCGCCCAAACGCATGATCGAGCCTTTGCCAAACTGTTTCTCGATCTGGGAGAGTGCCGCCGCCAGCGCTTTGCTTCTGTTTTCGTCCATGGATTTTCCTCTTAAGAATGGGGCTGATTATCGCATATGTGACTCAGCGCGGGAAGGCAAGGGAGAATGACAATGTGTTCGCAATGGTTCACGGGAACGTCATTTCCCATTTCTACCCAATGGGGCATCTTGTTGAAAGGCGATTGAACCGTGAGCGGATGCATCAGGAAATATCAGGAAGACAAGGCGAATTAATCGAGGCCATTTATTCCCTGTGTATCTAAGGCAAAATATAAGTGTTGAAATAACGCTCCGCCCTGGCTGGATCAAGCTTGCGCAGGGCGTGATAAATTCCCCTCATCTTGCCGCGTTCGTTCAGTAGTGCGTAGTTCACGCCCAGGTTATACCAGGCATCGGCATTCTCCGGCTGTATACGCACTGTTTCCTGATAGGCCAGAGCCGCCTCTCCATGCAGATTCAGATTGTCATAGGTACTGCCCAGATTGAACCAGGCACCCGAATTCTCCGGCTGTATGCGCAGCGCCTCCCGATAAGCATGAATGGCGTGGGCGTAATGCTTGAGTTCATAGTGAGTATTACCCAGGTCGTACCAGGCCTCTGCATTCTCCGGCTGTATGCGCAGAGCGTCCCGATAGGCATGGATGGCATGATCGTATTCTTTGAGGCTGGCATAGGCAACACCAAGTTTATGCCATGCCTCGTCATACTCGGCCTGGTTGCGTATCGCCTCGCGATAGGCTTGAACCGCCTGGGTGTATTGTTTAAGATGGGCGGAAGCCGCCCCCACGCTATACCATGCTGCCGCGTTTGCCGGATCGCGCTTGACTTCCTGCTGAGCGAATCTTAACAGCGTCTGCCAGTCGGCTTTCTTCTCCAGCGCCATGGCACGGTTAAGCCAAGCCAAGCCAGTTATGGTTGTTATCGTTTGAACAGGTTGTGCCCGTTTCGATAATTCGCCGATCCACTCCACCGGCAGCGCAAATGTGAAGTTTTGACGTTCTAAAGACTGGAGCGAAAGGAGTCCTATCAGCCGCCCCTGGTCATCGACCAGCGCTCCACCGCTGGAGCCTGAAGAGACAGCGACAGAGACATGCATATATTGTGATCCCCCATGCGGCCGCGTGTTGGACACAACGCCTTCGCGCAGCACCAGTTCATGGCCGCCGGATACACTGATGGCATGAATGCGCTGGCCGGCTCTGATTTTTCCGGCTGAACCCAGCGTAATGGGTGTGCCTCGCAAATGGGGTACATTCAACTGGCAAAGATCACGAGCCGGGTCAGCGTATTGCAGCGTGGCTTTGAAAGTGCTGCCTGATTTTCGCACCAGGGTACTTTTTCCTTCCTTGGCGAGTTCCTTGACCACATGGCAGTCGGTCACCACCTGATCCGCGCCAACCACTACGCCGCTGCCCTGGAGAATGGATTTACCATGGGTATCCACCACGTCTACTTCCACCACGGAAGGTGACACCCGCATAACCATACGTTCAGGGGTCAATGGGATATGGGGAACATGGAGAACATCGGCGGCGGCAAATGACGAAAGCAAGGCCAGTCCCAAACCTCCCATCTTTACTGGCAGGATATCCTGTTTTTTTTGCCGGTTATTCGGACTCACAGCCATATCAACCCGTCAATTTGAATACGCATCGTAGCGCATTGACTCGATTTATGTGCGTCAGCAACAATAATCGCGTGCAATAAAAAAGTGTAAAATGCCGGATTATTTACCGAAAGCTGCGGAACCATATGGAAATCAAGGAAATTAACAAAGAGTCCGCCAATTATCCTGCGAGGAAACCGATCCAGCCGCTGGCATATTTCATCTTCGCCACACGCTGGCTGCAATTACCGTTGTACCTTGGGCTGATTCTTGCCCAATGCGTATACGTGTACCACTTCTGGGTTGAATTGACCGATCTGATTGGCGCCGTCATGGGTAACGCGGCGTCGTTACAGCATATTCTGGACGCGGTGGCTATTGAAGGCGCGCCCAGGCCTACCAAGATCAGTGAAACCACCATTATGCTGGTCGTGCTGGGTTTGATAGACGTGGTGATGATTTCCAATCTGCTCATTATGGTAATTATCGGCGGCTATGAAACGTTCGTGTCGCGTATGAATCTGGAGGGCCATCCCGATCAGCCGGAGTGGCTGTCGCATGTCAATGCATCGGTGCTAAAGGTCAAACTCGCTACCGCCATTATTGGCATTTCGTCTATCCACTTGCTCAAGACCTTTATCAATGCCAACGCATATGACGAAAAAACCATCCTCGCTCAAACGGGAATCCATGTCGTTTTCCTGCTCTCGGCTATTGCAATCGCTTACAGTGACCGCATCATGTCGAGTACGAGCGCGCACAGGGAGGCCCAGGAATCCCACTGAGCGATAGTACGTCCTCAAGCGGTCACAGGCGGGATCCCGTGCAGTAGATCTATTACACCCTGCAGTGCTCCCGCCACCGCTTGCCGCCTTATTGCCTCGCGGCTGCCGCTAAAATAGCGGGTTTCGGTAAGAGCAAGACCCTCTTTCATTAGCCAGGCGAAACATACCATCCCCACGGGTTTTTCCGCTGTGCCGCCGTCCGGACCGGCAATGCCGGTAACGGAAACCGCAACCTGCGCATGGCTGCGCGTGACGGCACCTTCGGCCATTTCATATGCAACCTCCCTGGATACCGCACCGTTTTGTTCGAGCGTCTTGCTGCTCACACCCAGCATTTCGCGCTTTGAGATATCTGCGTACGTGATAAAACCGCGTTCATACCAGGCGGAACTTCCGGCGATTGACGTGATGGTTTGTCCCAGCCAGCCGCCTGTGCAGGATTCGGCACTGGCAAGCATCAATTCCTGCCGGGCGAGCGCCAGTCCAACTTGCCGGGCGAGATCTTCCAGTTCCGGATCATCCATGATTTGTCCATCCTGAAATTTTTACGTCTTACTATATTACAAATGCTTTCCACGCCGCCAGACACAAAAGCGTGAAAAATGCAGCCAGCAGGTCATCAAACATGACACCGAAGCCGCCACGCAATTTGTTGTCGTAATATCGGATCGGCGGCGGTTTGATAATATCGAACAGACGAAACAGCAGAAACGCAAATGCCTGCCATATCAAGCTATGGGGCGTGAACACCAGCACCAGCAGAAAAGCCACGATCTCATCCCAGACCATGCCGCCATGGTCATGAGCACCAAGCGCTTTGCCGGTAACATTGCAAGCCCAGATGCCGATAAGAAACAGCGCGGCAATCAGCCACAGAAGTTTGGCAGGATCAAGGAAGTAATCAAGCAGCCAGAATAACGGGAAGGCGGCAAGCGTCCCCGCAGTGCCGGGTGCAGCCGGACTCAAACCTGCGCCGCCACCGAATGCGATGAAGTGCGCAACATGACGCCGTACAAACGCTTTATCGGGATGAAAGTCCTCAGACGTGGAAGTGGTCATATCCCTTCGTCTCCAGTGTGATGGTATTGCCCGCGGCATCCAGCACGACCAGACCTTCTCCTTCGTCAATTTCGCCAATGCGGGTCAACGGAATCCGCTGTTCAAGAGAGAGCATTTCGATTTTTTTGCGCCTGGACCTGGGTACAGTAAAACAAAGCTCATAGTCGTCTCCGCCTGCCAGCAGGCATTCCAGCGCCAGCGCCCGGGGAAGACATCGCTTCATTGCCGCAGAGCAATTTATTTCACTTATATTAATGACAGCGGCAACTTTAGAACTTTTCAGGATGTGCCCCAGATCCGCCAGCAGCCCATCGGAAATATCGATGGCGCTATCGGCAAGGCCGATCAACCGCTGCCCTAATTCAACCCGTGCCGTCGGGGTATGCAGCGCGGACAGGCATCCCGTGATTTCGCCAGGTTCAAGCACCATACGCCGCTGCACGTGAGCAAGCGCCAGGGCAGCATCGCCTAGCTGGCCGGATATCCAGATATCATCACCCGGCCTGGCGCCGCTACGGCGCAACGCTTTTCCTGTTGCCACTTCACCTATGATCGTTACGCTGATAGCGAGCGGACCACGCGTTGTGTCTCCACCGACAAGGTCCACCTGATGCGCTTGAGCAAGCCCAAAAAAACCATCGGCAAATGCTTCCAGCCATTTTTCATCCGTACGCACCGTAGGTTCCGGCAGTGCCAGCGAAAGTATGGCCCACCGTGGCCTGGCACCCATTGCGGCCATATCGGAAAGATTCACTGCGAGGGATTTGTGACCCAGCTTGCGTGGATCGGCATCGGCGAAAAAATGCTGGCCAGCTACCAGCATGTCGGTGGAAACTGCCAGTTCCATTCCCCTTGCGGGCTTGATCAGCGCCGCGTCATCCCCCACCCCCAATACTGCGCCGGGGCTCGGGCGGGTAAAATAGCGATCGATAATGTCGAATTCGGAGAGCATGGATACTACGCGGATGATCAACCTGAATCCGGTAGCCGGGCAGGGTGGAGTACGCGGTTTTTGCGGATCATAGCCTCGACTGAAAAATGAGCAGTCAACTGCCGGATTTAGGATTATATTTTCGCATTGATCTCAACCGTTCGCAGCTTCGCCGCCAATTTATCCAGCACGCCGTTCACGTATTTATGTCCATCGGTACCGCCATAGGTTTTGGCTAATTCCACGGCCTCGTTGATGACTGCTCGATAAGGCATCTCCAGGTGGCTGGCAAGCTCGTGGGTACTCAACAGCAGAATGGCAACCTCCACGGGACTGAGCTCCTTCAACGGCCGGTCGAGATGAGGCTGAATTTCCTTCTCCAGTTCGGAGACATTCGCCAGCACGCCTCGCAACAGAACGGAAAGATACTCTTCATCTGTCCTGGGAAATTCGTTGGTTTCACGGAGCTGCGCTTCGATGGCCTCAACGGTTCCACCCGCCACCCGCCATTGATAAAGCCCCTGCAAAGCCAGTTCGCGGGATCGGCGCCGCCGGGTTTTACGGCCCGGTTTGCCCGCCGGATGGCCTGTTAACTGTTTTAATGACGGGGTGGATGATTTACTTGCCGGTTTAGTCTGCGTCATTGGGTCGATTTCATTGGGTCACTTCGTCGAGCTCTCTTAGCAGATTGGCCATCTCCAACGCTACTTGCGCGACCTCGGCGCCTTTCTGGCTCATGCGCGCCAATGCCTGATCGTCGGTATCGGCGGTAAGTATGCCGTTGGCGACAGGGATGCCGGTATCAAGCTGCACTGCAGCCACACCACTGGCCGATTGATTGGCTACAACCTCGAAATGATAGGTGTCTCCGCGGATCACCGCGCCTAATGCCACCAGTGCGTCAAACTGGTCGGTTAAAGCCATTCTTTGCAACGCGAGGGGAATTTCCAGTGCGCCCGGAACTGTTACCAGCAACATGCCTGACTCCTGCACGCCCCTTTTCACCAGTTCCGCGGTGCAAGCTCCCAGCAGCCCCTCGCTCACATTTGCGTTGAAGCGGCTCATAACAATGCCGATACGCAGCTCCGTGCCGTCAAGATCCGGTTCAACTTCAAGAATGTTGTCATAACGTGCCATGTGTACTCCTGTTACAAAATTGAATCGCAAACAAAGGATTCAGGAAAGCTGTTGTTTCTGGTTTTTGTCTTCTGGTTCCAGATATCCCGTTACTTCCAGACCGAAACCCGCCATGCTCGGCATTTTACGGGGAATTGCCAATAGCCGCATCTTGCCTACATTGAGATCTCTCAGTATCTGCGCGCCAATACCGTAATCGCGCAAATCCGCCCTGGCGATAACCGGGGGCCTGGATTTCGCCGGCATGACGCGCTCCATCAACTCCGCCGGGCTTTCCCTGCGGTGGAGCAGCACGATCACGCCGCACGCCGCTCCCGCGATTATACGGAGGGTGTCATTCACATTCCAGGAATGGGTGTCATCATTTATGTCAAGCAAATCAATGACCGAAAGGGGTTCATGCACGCGCACGAGGGTTTCGGTGCCAGGATCGATTTTTCCCTTCACCAGCGCCAGATGCGTGGCGTTGACCGTCTTATCGAGGTAAGCCACGAGCCGAAACTCGCCATGAATTGTCTGGATAGAACGCTCAGCCATGCGTCTCACCAGGCTTTCGGTGCGACTGCGATAATGAATCAGATCCGCAATCGCGCCAATTTTAAGTTGATGCTTTGCGGCAAATTCGATCAAATCCGGCAGCCGCGCCATGCTGCCGTCCTCGGTCAGGATTTCGCAAATTACGGATGCGGGAGTTAATTCCGCCAGGTTCGCTAAATCACAGCCGGCCTCGGTATGGCCCGCGCGTACCAGCACACCCCCATTTTGCGCCATCAGCGGGAAAATGTGCCCAGGCTGGACGATGTCTTCTGGCCTGGTGTCCCGGTTTACCGCCGCCTGAACAGTACGGGCACGGTCGGCGGCGGAGATACCGGTCGTGACTCCGCTCGCCGCTTCGATGGAAACCGTAAAATTGGTGCCCAGCGGCGAACGATTGGTGGACACCATCAGCGGCAGGTTAAGCTGCCTGCAACGCTCTTCGGTCAGCGTCAGGCAAATCAGCCCGCGTCCATGCGTAGCCATGAAATTGATCGCAGCCGGCGTGACGAAATCCGCTGCCAGAACCAGATCGCCTTCATTTTCCCGGTTTTCCTCATCCACGAGGATGACCATTTTGCCGCTCTTGATTTCGGCAATTATTTCCTGGGTTGAACTGATGATCATGTTAAATTTTACCTATTATCCTGAATCCGGAGTTGTAGCACACTCATCAAGCAAAGCGGGGATGAAAGCGCGCAAAAGGCTCTGTGAAACATAACGTCCGGCTGAAAAATAACTGAAAAATGGGTCAACCAGCGGATTGGGGATTCAAGCGATCACCCATCAATCGCTCCACATACCGCGCCAGCATATCCACTTCCAGATTCACCTTTGCACCGGCTTCCAGCGCGCTCAGCGTCGTGACGGCCAGCGTATGCGGGATGAGATTAACCTCAAACTCATCTCCCGTTATCGCATTTACCGTCAAGCTTACGCCATTCACCGTAATTGAACCCTTTTTAGCAATATATTTTAATAATGAAGCCGGCGCCTTGATCGCCAGCAGATAACTTTCCCCATCAGGCTTAAACGTCACCACTGCGCCGATGCCATCCACATGACCACTCACCAGATGACCGCCCAGCCTGTCCGACAGGCGCATGGCTTTTTCGAGATTGACCCTGCCGCCCCGCTTATCCAGGCCTTCGGTACAACTCAAGGTTTCTCGCGAGACATCCACGGAAAACATACCATCCACCAGAGTAGTGACGGTGAGGCACACTCCATTTATTGCGATGCTGTCCCCCGTATTAACGTCGCGTAAATCCAGCATGCCGGGCGCGATATTCAAGCGCAGCCCGCTCTCCTGAGATGCAACGTGCTTTAACTCACCGACCGCCTGGACGATTCCTGTAAACATCAAACCGCTCCCACTTTCCAATACAATAAACACTTATTGTATGCGCGTATTGAGGACATGCGGCAATTTGCCGCATAGTCGTGAGTTGCAATATACGCTAATGTTCAAGGCTGCTCGATGACTTGTAAGGAAATAAGGCACGGATGAGCAACGAAAATGTTCAGTGATCTCAGTCAGTCGCCGCTGAGCAAGAATTTACAACGCTTGTTTCTGCTCCGGAATATCGTGATTGCCGCTCAATGCATGACCTTCGCCCTGGCGTACTGGGTGCTTGAAATGCAATTGCAGTGGACGGAAATGGTCACGGTGACGGCGCTGCTCGCGGTGCTGAATCTGGCAACGTGGCTACGCCTTCGCCGTAACTGGCCAGTGTCAAGCATCGAATTTTTTGCTCAGCTTTTGATTGATGTTTTCGCATTGAGCGCATTGCTGTATTTCAGCGGCGGTTCCACCAACCCTTTTATTTCGCTTTATTTACTACCGCTCACGATTGCCGCTGCGGCGTTGCCCTGGGCTTATACGTGGTTAATGGCGGCGATCACGATAAGCTGTTACACGCTGCTGCTGTTTTATTATGTGCCGTTACCGCATGATCATGAAGAGCACATCAGTGAGTTTAACCTGCATGTTTCCGGCATGTGGCTGGCCTTCGTGCTCAGCACGGTCTTAATCGCCTGGTTCGTTGTCAAGATGGGCATATCGATCCGCGAACGCGACAAGGATCTGGCATTGGCGCGCGAACAGGCATTACGCAACGAGCAGATTATTGCGCTGGGAACACTGGCTGCAGGCGCGGCGCATGAACTCGGGACACCCCTGGCGACGATGGCGATCGTAACGGGAGAACTGCAAAATGACTATACGGAAAATAGCGAGTTTCAGAATAGCATCAGAATATTGCGTGACCAGATCACGCATTGCAAGCATACGCTGACGCAATTACTGGCCGATGCCGGCCAGGCGCGTGCCGAAGATGGCAGCGGGCAGGCAGCCGATCATTTCCTGAGTCAGGTATTGGACAAATGGCAATTGATGCGGCCCTCGGTAAAATTTACTTATCAGGGGAAAGGGGTGCAACCTGCCCCGCAAATCCTGAATACCCAATTATTGAGTCAGTCCATTTTAAATTTATTGAATAATGCGGCTGACGCGTCATTAAAACATATCGAAATAGAAGCCAACTGGAATGATCATGAATTGCAACTCGAAATCCTCGATTACGGCGAGGGGCTTACCGGCGAAGCCGCTCAACGGGCGGGCGAGGCTTTCTTTACCAGCAAAGCGCCAGGGCAAGGTTTCGGGATTGGTTTATTCCTGGCAAACGCGAATATTGAGCGCTTTGGGGGTAGCGTTCGTTTGACCAATCGGGAAGGCGGCGCCTGTACCAAAGTTATTTTACCTCTGATACGGCAATCGACATGACAGATATGACAACACTCCCGGCAATGGAAACCGATGATCATCCGACTTTACTGATTGTCGATGACGACGCCACTTTTTGTGGCGTGCTCGCTGGCGCCATGACCAAACGCGGGTTTGACGTAACATGCGCGCATACGGTTGAACAGGCGCTGGAATGCGCCGAGGCATGCACGCCTGAATATGCGATTATCGATCTCAGGCTGCCGGGCACCTCCGGTCTCACCCTGGTTGAAAAATTGAAAACGCTTGATCCCGGAACCCGCATTGTCATGTTAACGGGTTATGCCAGTATCGCTACCGCGGTGGAAGCGATCAAACTCGGCGCCACGCACTATCTCGCGAAACCTGTCGACATCGATGAAATCATGCTTGCGTTTGAACGCACCTCGGGTGATGTGGATGTGCCGATCAGCGCGCATCCTTTGTCGGTAAACCGGCTTGAATGGGAATATATCCAGCGCGTATTAACCGAGAACAAGGGGAATGTTTCCGTCACGGCGAGAGCACTCAATATGCACCGCCGTACGCTGCAACGCAAGCTTACCAAGAATCCCGCGAAAATATGATCTGGAGCCTGCCGGACTTAAAGAATCAGGGCGAAAAAGAACAAGTGGGACAGGTTGCCAGGTTATGGGATACGGGCGATAACGCGAATATCCGGTCCCACCATGCGCAAATCGTGAATCATGAGCGCGTGTTTGCCCGCGAGATCTGTTAATTCCGGCAGCTTCAGCATACCCCGCGCCACGTCACCGATCAGATACGGCGCGAGATAGATCACCAGTTCATCCACCAAGCCTGCGTGAATGAGCGCACCATTCAATTTGCTGCCCGCCTCAACCATCACTTCGTTGATCTCGAAATCGGCAAGTGTCCGCATCATTCCAACGAGATCGATATTGTCATTTTTATCCGGCATTACGATGGAACGGGCGCCCACATCACGTAATGCTTCAATTTTTTCCTCGCTGGCGGTAGCGGTGAACACCAACTCGCCATCGCCATGCAACACCCTTGCGTCTACTGGAATTTCCAGGCGACTATCCACTATCACGCGCAACGGCTGTCTGGATGTTTCCACGTGGCGTACAGTAAGCTGCGGATCATCCGCCAGTATGGTACCGATGCCAGTCAGGACAGCGCAGGAGCGGGCACGAAACCGGTGGCCATCGCGTCTTGCCGCTTCACCGGTAATCCACTGGCTGCTACCGTTACTAAGCGCCGTCTTGCCATCGAGACTCGCCGCGATTTTTACTCGCACCCATGGGCGCTTGCGCGTATGACGCGCGACGAAACCGATATTGAGCGCCCTGGCTTCTGCTTCCATCAAGCCCGTTTGCACTTCCATTCCGGCCTGTTTCAACAGCTCGCAGCCGCCACCGGCTACCAGGGGATTCGGGTCTGTCATGGCGGTTACCACTTTCGCGATGCCCGCTTTGATGAGCGCTTCGGCGCAGGGGGGCGTGCGTCCGTGGTGACTGCACGGTTCCAGCGTGACATAAGCGGTTGCGCCCCGCGCGGCTGTTCCGGCGGCGTTAAGTGCGTTTATCTCGGCGTGAGGCTGGCCGGCACGCTCATGCCAGCCACTGCCCACCACACGGCCATCGCGCACTATCACGCACCCCACGCGAGGATTGGGGCTTGTGCCATATAATCCCTTTTCGGCAAGTTGCAGCGCTTGGGACATATAGGCGTGATCGGCCGATGAGAACATATGGGGTCTCATAATTCCAGGTGGCCAATGATCCGGTGAGAAAACACAATGAATTTCGTCATTCCGGGCTTGACCCGGAATCCAGCTTAAACCGGCAATAGCGTGTTTTAAACACCATTGGATACCGGTTTTCATTGGTATGACGTTTGGATTGTTTGTTCACAGGACTCTTAATGTCTTTTGCGAGGAGATGCTTGCTGCATTATCCTGGTGGAAACATGAAGGGATGCCGAGGTTTGCAATTCAAGGCTTTTTTATTTCTCTTTTTCGCTGCGGCCTCTGCGCTTCCTTGATCGCACTATGGAAATCATCCGCATCCTGAAAACTTCGATAAACCGAAGCAAAGCGGATATAGGCAACCTTGTCCAGTTTGTAGAGTTCCTGCATGACCATTTCACCGATCTTGCGCGAAGGTATTTCGCGCTCGCCCAAGCTCAGAAGTTTTTGCACGATACGATCCATCGCCGCATCCACATACTCGGTAGGAACCGGACGCTTGTGCAGCGCGCGCATAAAACCCGTAAGCAGTTTATCGCGATTGAACTCGGAGCGGTTGCCGTCCTGCTTTATCACCTGCGGCAAACGTAATTCCACTGTTTCATAAGTCGTAAAACGCTTGTCGCAGGTGAGACAACGGCGGCGGCGGCGTATTCTGTTACCTTCCTCGCTGACGCGGGAATCGATCACGCTCGTATCATCTGCGTTGCAGAAGGGACATTTCATCCTAACCGTTATAAACCGGGAATTTCGCGCACAGCGTCTTTGCCTGATGCGCCACTCGCGAAAGTACCGCCATGTCGGTAGGCGCATCCAGCACATCGGCGATCAGATTCGCCAGTTGTTCCGCCTCGATTTCCCTGAAGCCCCGCGTCGTTATTGCGGGGGAACCGATACGGATACCACTGGTAACGAAGGGCTTCTGCGGATCGTTGGGTATAGCGTTCTTGTTTACGGTTATGTGCGCCATTTCCAGAGATTCTGCGGCCTGCTTGCCGGTAAGATCCTTGGCACGAAGATCCACCAGAAACATATGGCAGTCGGTACGACCGGAGACAATGCGCAGGCCGCGTTCCTGCAATACCTTGGCCATGACGCGGGCATTGTCGATCACCTGTTCCTGATAATCCCTGAACTCCTTAGTGGCAGCCTCTTTGAAAGCGACCGCCTTGGCGGCGATGACATGCATCAGCGGGCCGCCCTGAGTTTGCGGAAAAATCGCCGAATTGAGGGCCTTCTCGTGCTCCGGCTTGGCCATGATGATGCCACCGCGCGGGCCGCGTAACGTCTTGTGAGTGGTACTTGTGACAAAATCGGCAATACCGACGGGATTGGGATAAAATCCAGCGGCCACCAGGCCGGCATAATGGGCCATATCCACAAACAAATAGGCGCCCACTTCATCGGCGATCTTGCGAAAACGCTTCCAGTCTATGACCAGCGCGTAAGCGGAAGCGCCGGCGACGATCATTTTGGGTTTATGTTCGCGCGCCAGTTGCGCCACCTGATCGTAATCAAGCTCCTCAGTTTCCGGTTTAAGCCCGTAGGAAATCGCGTTGAAAATTTTGCCGCTAAGATTGACCGAAGCCCCATGAGTCAAATGGCCGCCATGGGCGAGTGACATGCCCAGAAGCGTATCGCCAGGCTTCAGGGCGGTCAGATATACCGCGGCGTTGGCCTGGGAGCCGGAATGCGGCTGGACATTGACATACTCGGCATTAAACAGCGCTTTCAGCCGGTCAATCGCAAGCTGCTCCACGATATCGACATATTCGCAGCCGCCGTAGTAACGCTTGCCAGGATAGCCCTCGGCGTATTTGTTGGTGAGTACCGACCCCTGCGCCTGCATTACTGCCGGGCTGGCGTAATTTTCGGAGGCGATTAACTCGATATATTCTTCCTGGCGTTGTACTTCGCCCTTGATCGCTTTCCATACTTCGGGGTCAACATTTTCCAGGGTCAGTTTCGGGGACAACATGGCGGTTTATCCTCTGAATAATAGTCAATAAATTGTGCATTCTACCATCATCAGCAGGGCTCGCAGCCCGATGCAAAATGAAGGGGTTTGCCTGCATCGGCGGAACATGTATTCGCATTAAAACAAGAAAGACACTGTTTAAACGGTAGGTTAACCTTTTTCACCAGTACGCTTCATATTTAACAACATTTTCTCGTTGATCTTCACTCGTGTAACAAGTTGTTTTTCTGATAGATTTCTTTTTCGCATGGTATCTATGGTGAATTTATATTCCCATTCATTTATCCAGCTTTTTTCATATGCATGCTGAATAGCCTCCGCGTTTAATGATTTCTCGTTATCTTTCCTAACTCTTTTGACAGCTTGAAATATTTGGTCGGAAGGAAGGCCTATAAATTTTTTTACACAGCAATTACCCACTATTGCCAATTGATGGTTTATTTTGTTTTTAAGTATGCATATTTCAATGATTGGAAAATGCCCACATAGGCAAGTTTCCGGATCGTCGACTTCATAGATTTCGCTAAGCCTCCATTCAAGCTTTGCAACATCCCAAATATCTGATTGAGACAGTTCGATTATTTCTTTTGTCAGTCTATACTCGGACATCTCGCCTCTTGATAACTAAAGTTTATGCAAGTAGCGAAGAGCCATAAGAGCAAACGTAATTGTAAGAAAATTGGACACCCCAGTTTGAGTAAACCTCATCATAGATAGCTGAGTAGCAGTTCCATATTATTTCACTGAACGGTGCCACATATCCTGAAATATTAATTATGCGTCTTTCCAGACATCTAGATTTTTTGAATTCTTAAAAAAATAATAAAATTACTTTTACTCAATACACGATTGGAAAGAATTTATCTATTACTTTAACAATGGATTTAAAAGTAAAATTCCCACAAAAAATTTCTCAATTGTGGGAATTTTTTTACGTAATGTGCGAACCTACAACGTACCAGCTATACATCGAGATTTCTAACCCCCAATGCATTGTTCTCAATGAACGCGCGACGAGGCTCGACCACATCACCCATCAACGTGGTAAAAATTTCATCAGCGGCGATACTGTCTTCTATCTGAGCACGCAGCAGTCGTCGGCTCTTGGGATCCATGGTGGTTTCCCACAACTGCAAGGGATTCATTTCACCCAGGCCTTTGTAGCGTTGAGTGCCGATGCCTTTTTTAACTTCCTGCAACAACCAGTCGAGGGCCTGTTTGAAGTCGCTGACGGGGTGTTTCTGCTCGCCGCGCTGGACGTACGCTGTCGGTCCCATCAGACCGTCAAGTACTTGAGCAGTTTGCCTGATTTGTGCATAGTCGCCACTTTGCAGAAAATCCTGATCGAGGTAACTGGCGCGGGCGTTGCCATGATGCATACGGGATATCTTCAGCCGGTGCTCCTCCGTGACGATGTCATATTCCGGTGTTATTTGTACCGTAGTAACGTGTGCCGCTAGTTTGGCGGCGCTTTCGGCGGCATGGTCTTCACTACTCAAATCCACGCCTGGATGGCGGAACAAGGCATGCATCACCTCGCTGTCGATGAGACGGCTCATGCGCTCAATGACAGCTTCCGCCAGCAAGTATTCATTGGCGATGTTTTCCAGCGTCTCCCCGGTGAGCGGCGGCTTGTCTTCATAGGTATGCAGCTCCGCATCGGTCAGCGCCAACCCCAGCAGGTATTGCTTAAGTTCGTGGTCGTCCTTGACGTAGCGTTCCTGCTTGCCATGCTTGACCTTATAGAGCGGCGGCTGTGCGATGTAGATATGGCCGCGTTCGATCAACTCGGGCATCTGCCGGTAAAAGAACGTGAGCAACAAAGTGCGGATGTGCGAACCGTCCACGTCCGCATCCGTCATGATGATGATACGGTGATAGCGTAATTTGTCAGGGTTGTATTCATCCTTACCGATACCGGTCCCGAGCGCGGTAATGAGGGAGATAATTTCCTGCGATGAAATGAGCTTATCAAAACGGGCTTTTTCGACATTCAGGATTTTTCCTTTCAACGGCATGATCGCCTGAAATTTGCGATCACGTCCCTGCTTGGCGGAGCCACCCGCTGAATCGCCCTCAACCAGATAGAGTTCACATAGCGCAGGATCTTTTTCCTGGCAGTCGGCAAGTTTTCCAGGAAGTCCCATGCCGTCCAGCACGCCCTTGCGCCGAGTCAGTTCGCGTGCTTTTCGCGCGGCTTCGCGTGCCCTTGCCGCATCGATGATCTTGCCGCAGATGGTTTTGGCATCCAGCGGGCGTTCCAGCAGGAATTCCGCCAGCTTTAACGCCACGATTTCCTCTACCGCTGGACGCACCTCAGAGGACACGAGCTTTTCCTTGGTTTGCGAAGAAAATTTGGGTTCGAATAATTTCACCGATAAAATACAGGATAAGCCTTCCCGCATATCGTCCCCAGACGTTTCAATCTTGGCTTTTTTTGCCAGCTCATTTTTTTCAATATAATTATTGAGCGTACGCGTCATCGCTGCGCGCAAACCGGTGAGATGAGTTCCACCATCTTTTTGCGGGATATTATTGGTAAAGCATAAAACCTGTTCGGAATAACTATCGTTCCACTGCATCGAAACTTCCACCACGATGCTGTCCTTCTCTCCGCTAGCGTAAAAAATATTCGGATGAAGCACTGATTTGGTACGATTGATATATTCGACAAAGCTTTTCACCCCCCCGCTGAAGGCAAAATTTTCTTCTTTGGCATTGCGTTGATCAACCAGATGAATTTTTACGCCATTATTGAGGAAGGAAAGTTCGCGCAAGCGCTTTGCGAATATGTCGTAATGATATTCGATGTCACCGAAAATTTCCTTGCTGGCCAGGAAATGTACTTCCGTACCGCGACGCTCGGTCTTACCGGTAACCCCCAGAGGGGCAACGGGAACACCCATGCGAAACTCGATCTGATGGGTCGACCCATCGCGGCGGATAGTCAGGCGCAGCCATTCCGATAAGGCATTGACCACGGACACGCCCACACCATGCAGACCGCCTGACACTTTATAAGAATTGTCATCGAATTTTCCGCCCGCATGAAGCTCGGTCATGACAATTTCCGCGGCGGAACGTTTCATTTCATCGTCATACTTGATACCGGTGGGAATGCCCCGACCATTGTCCTGTACCGTTATTGAATTGTCCGGGTGGATGATGACGGAGATTTCATTACAGTGTCCGGCCAGCGCTTCGTCGATGGCGTTATCCACTACCTCGAATACCATATGGTGCAAACCTGTACCGTCGCTGGTATCGCCTATGTACATACCGGGACGTTTGCGCACCGCATCGAGGCCTTTCAGGATTTTTATGCTGTCTGAACCGTAATCAGCTGAATCGTCGATTTTTTTCTGCCGGGAGGAGTCTTTTTCGTTCATTGTCTGGCTACTGTGGTTTCACGTGAAACTAGGATTTGTCGAAAGTCGTATTTTACTCGCGGACATTGCTTGCCCGGACGAAATAATATTTAGTAATTTTCTATTTCAATACGGCACTTTTTATATTCTCATTGGCATCACAACATATTTGAAATCCTCGTTTCCGGGAATGGTGATAAGTGCACTGCTATTCGCGTCGCCAAAAGAACATCGCACAGTTTCGCTGGTTAAATTGTTCAACACGTCCAGCAGGTAAGTCACATTGAAGCCGATATCAAGCGCTTCACCATCATACTGGACTTCCAGTTCTTCCTCGGCTTCTTCTTGTTCCGCGTTGTTGCAAACAATGCGCAGGTTCCCCGTGGTCAAAATCAGACGAACGCCACGAAATTTTTCGTTTGAAAGGATTGAGGCGCGCTGAAGGGTTTGCAAAAGCAATAGACGATTTATATCAATCTGTTTTTGATGGTCGACCGGAATCACGCGATTGTAATCAGGGAATTTCCCATCCACGACTTTGGATATCAATATGACATTTGAGAATGTAAAACGTATCTGATTTTGTAGAATTTCCACCGTTATCGGTTCGTCACTGTCATTGAGTTGCTTTGCCAACTCGAGTACCACCTTGCGTGGCAAAATGACTTCTCTTTTTTCCTGCGGTGTTTCCAGCGCAAGTAAAGCGAACGCCAGACGATGGCCATCGGTGGCCACGGCTTTGAGGTGATTTTCTTCCATCAACAAAAGCAGGCCATTCAGGTAATAACGAATATCCTGTTGTGCCATGGCATATTGCACCAGAAATAAAAGATGTTTCAGTTCTTTTTGCTTTACTGTTATTTTTGCCTGGGATTCTGTATTTTCAGGAAATTTAGGAAAGTCTTCGACAGGAAGCGTTTGTAAACTAAAACGGCTTTTTCCGGCTTTTCCCTGAAGCCGGTTTTCTTTGGTTTCCAGCGTTACTTCGGTTTTGTCAGGCAGTGCACGTAATATATCCTGAAGCTTTTTTGCCGCAACGGTAACTGAATGTCCTTCAGTTACCGTGTTGCTATCCCGCGTGGAAGTCGTTATCTGAATTTCGAGGTCAGTTGCGATGAATGAAATTTCGTTGTTTTTCCGTTCTATCAGCACATTGGAAAGTATAGGCAAAGTATGACGGCGTTCAACAATTCCGGTAACCGTTTGCAACGGTTTAAGCAAGATATCCTTATCGGCTTGTATTAGTTTCATTTATTTAGAATCCAGATAATCGTTAATAGAGGTCGGGTAAGTCCGGTATAAATTAAAAAATACAAATAATATGCGTGAGTTAGTGATTATTTTCTGTCTGTATCAAGAGAGTATTGCCTGTGGATAGTTTGTGGACATAAATTCGAGTCAGGTACAAACGGCGAGTTATCCCCAAATCATACTATTGTTGTTCGTGTTGTTTAGCCCCGGAGAATATGTAATAAGGTATTGAAGTCCCGGTTAATCGATGGATCGGAAGCCCGCAACTCGGCAATTTTGCGATAACCGTGCAGTACCGTCGTATGGTCTCTGCCTCCAAAAGCTTCACCGATATCAGGCAAACTCAGAGGGGTGAGTTCTTTGGATATGGCCATTGCCATCTGCCGGGGTCTTGCGACGATGCGCGAACGTTTTTTGGAATACATTTCGGCAACCTTGATTTTATAGTAGTCCGCCACGGTTTTTTGGATATTTTCAATGGAAATCTGGCGATTTTGCACGGCCAGCAAATCCTTTAGCGCTTCCCGCGCCAACTCCAGCGATAACGAATGGCCCGTGAAGCGCGAATAGGCGAGTACCCGTTTTAGCGCACCCTCCAGTTCACGCACGTTGGATCGAATATGCTTGGCTATGAAAAAAGCGACATTTTCATCCAGGACAATTTTTTCCATCAATGCTTTTTTAAGTAGGATGGCAACGCGCATTTCCAGTTCCGGTGGTTCAACCGCTACGGTCAAGCCCCAGCCAAAACGGGAAATTAACCGTTCTTCCATGCCGGAGATTTCCTTCGGGTAAGAATCGCAGGTGATAATGACTTGTTTATGCGCTTCGATCAGCGCGTTAAAGGCATAAAAAAATTCTTCCTGCGTCCGGTTCTTGCCGCCAAAAAACTGGATATCGTCTATCAGTAGGAGATCCAGGGAGTGATAGTACCGCTTGAAATCATCGAACGCTTTATGTTGGTAAGCCCTTACTACGTCTGAAACGTATTGTTCTGCGTGGATGTATCTCACCTTGGCGGTGCTGTTGTGCTCCAGCACGGAATTGCCGATTGCTTGAATCAGATGGGTTTTTCCCAAGCCCACGCCACCGTAGATAAAAAAGGGGTTGTATGCGACACCGGGACGCTCGGCTACCTGGATAGCGCCTGCACGAGCCAGCTGATTGGCTTTTCCGGTGACAAAACTGTTGAAAGTGAAAGATGGATTGAGGCGGCTTGGATTTTTTTCCTTCGAGGTTTTCGGGGTTAAACGCACGGGCGCGCTAATAGCAGCCGGGATTGGCGTCACTGCGGCATTATTCACCGCTGAAGCGGTTTCTTTCGTGGAATCCTGGTTAGCGAGTGTTAATTGAAAATGTATGCTGCGCGAAAAATGCTTTTCAGCCATTTCTTCGATACGCGATAGAAAATGGTCTTTGACCCATTGCTTGACAAACCGGTTGGGAGCAACGAGGATCGGTTCATCGGCACTATGCGACAAGTCCAGGTGAAGAGGTTTGATCCAGGTATTGAATTGCTGGGCACTCAGTTCTTTTTCAAAATATCCGAGACAGGAAAGCCAAAAATTTTGCATTGCCGATATGATCTAAAAATGCGTAAGCGGGGAAAAAGCGGAATTCGGAAGCAGCATTGAGTACCCTATTCTAGACGCTTCCTACCCAGTTATCCACAGGGCCGGGAAAAAATATAGGTTGACACCACCCGCCGTAAAGAGTTGTAATGCGGGGTTTTATTTACCAGTCTCAAGGGAAAAGGGAAAACAATGAAACGTACTTACCAGCCTTCCGTGACGCGGAGAAAGCGGACACATGGCTTTCGGGTTCGCATGAAAACCACGGGTGGCGCAGCTGTTATCCGGGCGCGTCGAGCCAAGGGGCGTGTCCGTTTGGGGGTATAGATTTAGCCAAGCGCGAGAATCCGTTATTGAGGAGTCGACTATTCGCTTTCCGAAAAGTCACCGGTTGCGCCAGGCGGATGAATTCTCGTCGGTACTCCGGTTCAGATGTTCAGCCAACGGCGAATTTCTTCAGGTTTTTGCTAAGCCCAATAATCTTGTACATTTAAGATTGGGATTGATAATCGCCGGCAAGGTCGAGCGGCTGGCGGTAAACCGCAATCGGGCAAAACGTCTGTTACGGGAGATATTTCGCGCACGGCAGCAGGAATTAGCGGGGTTGGATCTAGTGGTACGTTTGCGTTGCCGCGTGCCCCAAAGCAGCATTGTGCGAATGGCAAGAGAAGCGGAAATGCTAATGATTCAATTACAGCGATGTCGCGGATAATTATTGGTTTTATCAAGCTCTATCAATATTGCCTGAGTCCGTTTCTCGGGCCATCGTGCCGGTTCAGCCCATCTTGTTCGCACTATGCGTGTGAGGCGCTGGCAAGGCATGGACTGCTGCGCGGGATGCGCCTCAGTGTAGGGAGAATATTGCGTTGCAATCCTTGGGGCGGCGGCGGCTATGACCCGGTTCCATAGGAATTGATCCGACCTGAATTATTTCCGGTACGGTTTATGCGTATCATAAAAAATAAAATTGCGAAGCAAGATGGACACACAAAAATTTGTACTTTTCCTGATTTTCTCAACATCCATGTTGTTCCTCTGGGACGCATGGCAGAAAGAACAGAACCCGCCTCCTCCAGCAGCGGTTACGGCGCAAGGACCGGGAGGGGAGTCATCTGTCCGCCGTCAGGAAGATACTCCGGTTCCGGGAGAAAAACTTGTTTCGACACAGCCCGGCAAGAGCGAACCCTCTGCGGAGAGCGCCGATTCGGTGAAAATTTCCGGCAAACTGGAGTCGGGAGAAAAAATTGTAGTCAAGACCGACCTGGTAGTAGCGGAAATCAATACCGCCGGAGGGGATTTACGTCAACTCGAGCTATTGGATCATCCGGATAAAGAAGACAAGAATAAGCCTTTTGCATTGTTGCAAAGCCAATATGACCACGTTTATGTGGCCCAATCAGGACTGATTGGGGAGGGTCTGCCCAGCCACAAGACGCGTTATACGACTGAGTCACACGCCTATGAGTTGGCGGGAGGCCAGGATAAAATCGAAGTGCGACTCGTGGCGCCGGAGGCGGACGGAGTGCGGGTAACCAAGATTTATACCTTTCATCGCGGCAGCTATCTTATCGATGTGAGCTTTGAAGTTACCAATCAGGGGACAGCGGCAATTCAGCCGTTCTCGTACTTTCAAATGCTGCGCGACAGCAAACCCCCCGTTGGCTCGGTTTTCATGATCCCGACCTACACCGGTGCGGCGCTTTACACCGAAGAGGAGAAATTCAAAAAGATTGAATTTTCGGCGCTGGACAAGGGTAACGCAAGCTACCCGAAAAACGCCGATAATGGCTGGATAGCAATGCTCCAGCACTATTTTCTCACCGCGTGGCTGCCAACAGACAAATCACAGCGCGAATATTATGCGAAGCGCCTGGGCGAAAATGAATATACCGCTGGGGTAATTGTGCCGGTGGGGCAGATTGAACCAGGGAATACAGCAACGGTTACCGTACCCCTTTATGCGGGTCCCGAGGAACAGAGCAAACTCGCGGCGGTTGCACCGGGGCTGGATCTCACAGTGGATTATGGCTGGTTGACCGTGATTGGGGCGCCGCTTTTCTGGTTGCTGTCGTTTTATCATTCCTGGACAGGAAACTGGGGAGTCGCGATTATTCTTTTGACCATGTCGGTCAAGTTGGCGTTCTTTCCCCTGTCGGCGGCAGGTTATCGATCGATGGCGAAGTTGCGGGTTGTGACACCCAAATTGCAGCGCTTGCGCGAACAGCACGGTGCCGACCGCCAGCGTATGCACCAGGCGATGATGGATTTTTACAAGACGGAAAAAATCAACCCGATGGGAGGCTGTTTGCCCATTGTGGTTCAGATTCCGGTATTTATCTCGCTTTACTGGGTATTGCTTGCCAGTGTAGAGTTGCGTTATGCACCGTTTGCGCTGTGGATAGAAGATATGTCTTCGCCTGATCCCTATTATGTGCTACCCGTCATCATGGGAATTTCGATGTTTGTCCAATCAAAACTCAGTCCACCGGCGACGGATCCGATTCAAGCCAAGGTGATGCAGATCATGCCCCTTGCTTTCAGTGTTTTCTTTTTCTTCTTCCCTGCCGGCCTGGTGCTGTACTCGTTGGTGAATAACATCCTTTCCATTACGCAGCAATGGCAAATCACGCGCATGATCGAACGTGCGGCGGCTAAATCCTCCAACACGCCAGCACTCAAGAAGAAGTGATTCGGCTGGAAATACAGTAATTCGCCTGACGGCGAAAGGCCAATCTGGATACTTGCGAGTGACTGATCTCTTCTCGGTGCAATTTGCCTGAATGGGGAGTACGGACCTCATTGCGGCCATCGCCACGCCCCCCGGACGGGGCGGCATCGGTGTGGTGCGGGTTTCCGGTAAGAACCTGTCATCCCTGGCAGTAAGGCTTATCGGGCATATCCCGAAGCCGCGCCATGCCAGCCTCAGCAGATTTCTGGATGAAGATGGGTCGGTCATAGATCAAGGCATTGCGCTTTATTTTCCGGCTCCACATTCCTATACGGGTGAAGATGTCCTGGAGTTGCAGGGTCACGGCGGCCCGGCGGTCATGAATTTATTACTGTCCCGTTGTCTGTCCGCAGGCGCCCGGCTGGCACAGCCGGGGGAGTTTACCTTGCGTGCGTTTCTTAACGGCAAGCTGGATCTTGCCCAGGCAGAAAGCGTCGCCGACGTTATAGATGCCAGCACCAGCGAGGCTGCGCGCTGCGCTATGCGCTCGCTGCAGGGGGAGTTTTCCACGGTTATACATAGCTTGGTGCAAGCGCTTACCGATTTGCGCATGCTGGTGGAGGCGACCCTGGATTTTCCGGAAGAAGAAACGACTGTTCTGAAACAGGCGAACGTTTGCGGCAGGTTGGAAGCGATGCAATCGCGATTGGAAGATGTGCTTACCTCAGCCAAGCAGGGCAGTCTGTTGCGTGAAGGCGTGAGCGTGGTTCTGGTTGGACAGCCCAATGTCGGCAAATCCAGTTTGATGAATCAGTTAGCGGGGGAAGAAACGGCGATTGTCACTGAAATCCCGGGCACCACTCGCGATGCTATTCGCGAAATGGTGGAAATAGAGGGGGTTCCGTTTTATCTGACCGATACCGCGGGATTGCGGGAAACAGATGACCCAGTCGAGAAGATAGGCATCGCTCGTGCGCGTTCAGTGATAGAAAAAGCGGATCTGGCATTGTTGCTGATCGACTGCCGGTTGGGAACCGTATCTGACGATCGGGCGATAGTTGACAGTCTTCCGGCTGAATTACCGGTGATCCACGTATATAACAAAATAGATTTGCTGGACGGGATTCCACAGATCAGCGATGGTGAAGACGGATCGCTGATCTACCTTTCGGCTAAAACAGGTGCCGGGATCGATCTGCTTCGCCGGAAACTGCTGGAGATGGCCGGTTGGCAGCCGCATTCGGAGGCGGAAGGCATATTCATGGCGCGCCACCGCCATATGGAGGCGTTGACAGAAGCCGGCGAATATCTGCGGAATGCAACGGAGTTGGCCAGACAAGAGACGCAACTGGATTTGCTGGCCGAAGAGCTGCGGGCCGCCCAGCGAAGGTTGTCGTCTATCACCGGCGAATTCAGCGCCGATGACTTATTGGGTCAAATATTTTCCCGTTTTTGTATTGGTAAATAGATTCAGCCTGGTTGTTTTAGGGTATCCGGGTCGTATGCCTTTGAACTTGCCCTCCCCCGCAGAGCTCTTCCCGGCTGTATTTTGATGTTGTACATTCACCGCATTGTTTCACGTGAAACATTCCGCATCCATCGCGCCGGATAATGGGCGATGCGATCGGTGTTTTTCTAGTATGGTGGAAGTACGCGCCCTTACACAACCTTTCGTTTTGCCGTAGAATGCTTTAGTGCTTTTTCCCATGCGTCGCCCATCCGGTGGTAAGCGCAACGAGGCTCAAATGATTTTTTCCGAGGATTTTGATGTAATCGTGGTTGGCGGCGGCCATGCCGGCACCGAGGCGGCGCTTGCGGCCGCGCGCATAGGGCAAAAAACGCTGCTGCTTTCGCATAATATCGAAACACTGGGGCAGATGTCATGCAATCCTTCCATTGGAGGCATTGGTAAAGGACATCTCGTAAAGGAAGTAGACGCATTGGGTGGCGCAATGGCCGCGGCTGCCGACGAGGCTGGCATCCAGTTTCGTATCCTTAATTCAAGCAAGGGGCCGGCAGTACGCGCAACGCGTGTCCAGGCTGATCGCGTCCTTTATCGCCAGGCGATTCGGCGGCGCCTGGAAAATCAGCCTAACCTTTGGCTGTTTCAGCAGGCTGTGGATGACCTTACGCTTGAGGGTGACCGGATTACGGGAGTGGTTACCCAGTTAGGAATAAAATTTTCCGCGAGAGCGGTAGTACTTACCGCTGGCACGTTTCTCGGCGGATTGGCGCACGTCGGATCATCCAGTTTTCAGGCGGGCAGAGCTGGCGATCCGCCATCCATCAGTCTCGCTATGCGCCTGCGCGAGATGAAGCTCCCAGCCGGACGACTAAAGACCGGCACCCCTCCGCGCATAGACGGACGCACCATCGATTATTCGGTAATGACCGAACAACTCAGCGATACTCCGGCGCCGGTTTTTTCTTTTATGGGCAGCGCCGCTCAGCATCCCCGCCAATTGCCGTGCTGGATCACGCATACGAATAGCCGCACGCATGACATTATTCGTGGCGGCCTGGATCGTTCGCCGCTATTTACAGGTGTTATCGAAGGTGTCGGGCCGCGTTATTGCCCTTCCATCGAGGATAAGGTGGTACGGTTTTCCGCCAAGGAATCACATCAAATCTTTCTGGAACCGGAAGGACTCAGTACCCATGAGATATATCCTAACGGGATCTCAACAAGTCTGCCATTCGATCTGCAGATCGAACTGGTGCGATCCATCAAGGGGATGGAAAAAGCCCATATCACGCGCCCTGGATACGCTATCGAATATGATTATTTTGATCCGCGCGGCTTGAAAGGCTCGCTTGAAACTAAAATGATCGAAGGACTGTTTTTCGCCGGACAAATCAATGGCACCACCGGTTATGAAGAGGCCGCGGCGCAGGGGTTGCTGGCGGGCATCAATGCGGCGCTCAAAACACTGGATCGGGATGCGTGGTGTCCCCGGCGTGACGAAGCTTATCTGGGTGTTCTGGTGGATGACCTCATCACTCGTGGCGTCACTGAACCTTATCGCATGTTCACCAGTCGCGCGGAATACCGGTTGCAACTGCGTGAAGACAATGCGGATTTGCGCCTGACGGAAATCGGACGCAGGCTCGGTGTAGTGGACGACGCACGCTGGTCCGCATTCGAAACCAAACGAGAAGCCATTGTTCGCGAGCAAGACAGATTGAAAGCCATTTGGCTGAGCCCGAAAACGAATTCAAGCGCACCGTCAGAAGCAGATGTGCTGCGAGTGCTGGGGAAAACGATTGAGCGTGATTATTCGCTGAGTGAGCTGTTACGCCGTCCCGGGGTGTCCTATGCGAGCCTCATGAGTTTGCCGGGTGTGGGCGATGCTGTCGCTGACCCGCTGGTGGCGGAGCAGGTTGAAATCCAGGCCAGATATCACGGTTATATTGCCCGTCAGAAGGATGAAGTCGCGCGCAATGCGCATTATGAAGAAATTCGTTTGCCGCAAGATCTTGATTATGCCACTGTACGCGGCCTTTCCAGCGAGGCACAACAAAAATTGAATCAACATAAGCCGGAAACCGCGGGACAGGCTGCGCGAATTTCCGGTATAACACCCGCGACGATTTCGTTACTGCTGGTACATGTGAAGCGTGGGTTTTCCAGCCAGAATAAAAAGAAAAGCGCGTGAATCTTGCCACGCAGCTCGCTGATGGACTTGCAGCGTTGGGAGTGTCGCTTCCGGACGAAACCCAAGCCCGTTTATTGCAATACCTTGCGTTAATCAGGAAGTGGAACCGGGTACATAATCTGACGGCAATGCGTGAGCCCGAAATGATATTGATTCGTCATTTGTTTGACAGCCTTGCGATCCTGCCGCACATTGCCGGATCGCGTATCGTGGATGTCGGCAGTGGCGCCGGTTTGCCGGGCATTCCCCTGGCTTTGGTGCGCCCTGAATGGCAGGTGGTATTGCTTGAAAGCAATCATAAAAAAGCTGTATTTCTACAACAGGCGCGTATTGAATTGAAGTTGAACAACGTCGAAATAGTCGCCGAACGGGTCGAAAATTTTCGCTCGGCAAGCGGATTCGACACGGTCATTTCACGCGCTTTTTCGGACTTGGCGGACTTTGTCAAACTGGCAGGGCATCTGGCCATCGAAGGTGGAGGCAGGCTCGCTGCCATGAAAGGCGTTTATCCGCACGAGGAGTTGGCGCAATTGCCGCCACCGTTTGTTATTGAAAATGTATTCCCGGTTGTGGTTCCCGGACTCGAAGCAAAGCGGCATCTGGTCATGATTAAGCCCGGGGTATAAATGTATTTCCGGCAATATCCGAATATCGCAAGGCGCATATCGCAGTGAGCGCTCACTTTCACATAATCTGTTTCGCGGGGCTGTTATCATGTCGATGCTATCACAGCCGGGTACTGTTTCGAGGCTGCTTAAAGAGCAGTCTGTGTCATTATTTGATCACCTGGGAGTAGCGCGGTGGTGAAGATTCTAGCGATAACCAATCAAAAAGGCGGGGTGGGAAAAACCACCACCAGCGTTAATCTGGCTGCGAGCCTCGCGGCGGCAAAGCGGCGTGTATTGTTGATTGATCTGGATCCGCAGGGTAACGCTACCATGGGAAGCGGTGTGGATAAACGTACTTTGCAACACACGGTTTATCAAGTTTTGCTGGGTAGCCAACGTACCGCAGACGTGCGCGTGGTTGCCACCAGCGGCAAATACGATCTGATTCCCGCCAATCGTGATCTGGCCGGTGCTGAAATCGAGATGGTGAATCTGCTCCAGCGGGAAACGCGCTTAAAAGAAGCGTTGCGGGAGGTGGAAGGCGAATATGATTTTATCCTCATCGATTGTCCGCCGGCACTCAACCTGCTTACGCTCAACGGGCTGTGCGCAGCCCATGCGGTAATGATTCCGATGCAATGCGAATACTACGCGCTGGAGGGTCTGAGTGATCTGGTCAATACCATAAAAAAAGTGCGCGCCAACTTGAATCCGGTGCTGGAGATCGAAGGATTGCTGCGTACCATGTTTGACCCGCGCAACATACTGGCGCAACAGGTATCGGAACAATTACAGCAGCATTTTGGCGATAAGGTTTACCGCACCGTGATTCCACGTAACGTGCGGTTGGCCGAAGCCCCGAGCTTTGGCATACCGGCGCTATATCACGACAAGTTATCGAAAGGTACACAAGCCTATCTGGCGCTGGCGGGGGAAATGCTTAGCAGAGATTCGACCAACGCGGCGCCTGTCTGACAGATGGAAACCAGCGGAATAGACGACATGCAGCGAGGCGGGAGATTATGAAATTGAAGGGATTGGGAAGAGGATTGGATGCGCTCCTAGCGGGGAACGACGATGGCGCCAAGATCGGAGAGTCGCTGCGGAATTTGAAAATAGCGCAGCTGCAACCTGGCAAGTATCAGCCGCGTACCCACATGGATCAGGAATCTTTGGCCGAGCTGGCCGAATCCATTAAAGCGCAGGGTGTGATGCAGCCGGTGCTGGTGCGGCCTGTTTCTCCCGAAGGTTACGAAATCATAGCCGGAGAGCGGCGCTGGCGGGCAGCGCAAATCGCCGGGCTTTTGGAAGTCCCCGCACTGATCCGCGAAGTGCCGGATGAAGCCGCGCTGGCCATGTCGCTGATCGAGAATATTCAGCGCGAGAATCTAAACCCATTGGAAGAAGCGATGGGTATCCAGCGGCTCATCAAGGAATTCGGCATGACGCACCAGGCCGCCAGCCAGGCGCTGGGCAGTTCACGCAGTGCTGTTTCCAATCTTCTGCGACTGCTTAACCTGCCTCCCCCTGTACAGGAATTATTAATGCGGGGAAAAATCGATATGGGCCATGGACGCGCGCTACTCGCTCTTCCTCCAGCCAAGCAAATACAAACCGCAAATCTCGTGGTACACAAACAGCTTTCAGTACGCGAGACTGAAAAGCTGGTGCATCGGATGGAACGTCCGGTAGTAAAGCCGCAACATCCCAAACACGACCGGGATTTACTGCGCTTGCAGGAAAATATATCGGCCAAACTGGGTACGCAAGTGGTCATAAACCCGGGGAAAAAAGGCACCGGAAAAGTGATAATTCAGTACAGTAGCCTGGAACAATTAGATGGAATATTGTCCCGCTGGTGAGTTTAAATTAAGAGGTTCTGCCGCGTAACCGGTTTAAAAAATGCATGCAATGCGCTTTCGAAACGGGGAACCCAAAAGCGTATTGCTTATAGATTATGTAATAGATATCCGATAGATACGTTCGTCAGTGCCTCTATTCACCATTTCCTCCAGCGTCTTTCAAGGCCATTTCATCTGAGCGGTTTCGCAGTACGAAAAACCCGGCCGGATACTCCCCAGCGGCGAATTCAGGGCGGTTCAGGGGGTATGTGCATCAGCGTAATCCACCCGTTTTGCACTTGTGTTTTCCCGACAAACTGCTTGACTTGGCGCATCTTCGGGGATAGTCTTTACGGGGTTGTGGGTATGTAATGGTTTAGTAATATGGCGGCGGCGCATTCTGTCTTCGTATATCTTCGTGTAAGGAAGGAGACGGGGAAGCGGCGGTGTCAGCGAAAGCATAGAGCAGCAGCGGGTACTTGATTAACGTAAGAGGAGATAAAAGAAATGGCAACAACACTGGGAACATCAGGCAGCCATGCGGGGTCGAGCGGACGCGACTACGACATGTCGCTGTGGTACGACTCAAGGTGGTACAAATTTGGGCTGATCACCATGCTGGGAGTAGCGATATTCTGGATCTGGTTTCAGCGGACGTTTGCCTACTCGCACGGCATGGACTCGATGGAGCCGGAATTCGAGAAGGTATGGATGGGACTGTGGCGGGTGCACATGATCGTCATGCCGATCTTTGCGCTGGTCACCTGGGGCTGGATCTGGAAGACACGCGACACCAACCTGGACAACCTGGACCCCAAACTGGAAGTCAAGCGTTACTTCTACTGGATGATGTGGCTGGGTGTGTACCTGTTTGGCGTGTACTGGGGCGGCAGCTTCTTCACCGAGCAAGACGCCTCCTGGCACCAGGTCATCATCCGCGACACCAGCTTCACCCCGAGCCATGTGGTAGTATTTTATGGTTCCTTCCCGATGTACATCGTCTGTGGCGTGGCCAGCTACCTGTATGCCATGACGCGTCTGCCGCTGTACGCCCGTGGGACCTCGTTCCCGCTGGTGATGGCCATTGCCGGCCCGCTCATGATCCTGCCGAACGTAGGCCTGAACGAATGGGGCCATGCCTTCTGGTTCATGGAAGAACTATTTAGCGCACCGCTGCACTGGGGCTTTGTGATACTGGGCTGGTCGGGCCTGTTTGCCGGCGGCATCGCGGCACAGATCATCACCCGCTACTCCAACCTGACCGACGTCATCTGGAACGGACAGAGCAAAGTCATCCTCAACAACCGGATCGTCCCGTAAGCGGCAGATCCTGACAGACCTGGCCGGGCGGCCGCCCGCTCCCGCAACACCGGAGAGCGGGGGGCAGCACCGGCCAAACACCTTCGAACCTGCGGCGAAGACCGGAAAAGGCACCCGGAAGACAGAAGGCGGATCACAAACAGCGTGCCACGGCACTCGAGTGGCACCAGGATTGAGCAGCAGCGGCACCCATTTTTCACGTTAAAGATCGTACATATTTGAGGGGAGGGCACGATGAGCAGAACAGACGAAATATTAAAGGCGGCCAAGATGCCGCCGGAAGCGGTAAAGATGTCGAGGATGATAGACGCAGTCTATTTCCCGATTTTATGCATACTGCTGGTAGGCACCTACCACATGCACTTCATGCTGCTGGCAGGCGACTGGGACTTCTGGCTTGACTGGAAAGACCGCCAATGGTGGCCGGTGGTCACCCCGATCGTGGGCATCACCTACTGCGCCACCATCATGTACTACCTGTGGGTCAACTACCGCCTGCCGTTTGGCGCGACACTGTGTATCGTGTGCCTGCTGACCGGCGAATGGCTGACCCGCTTCTGGGGCTTCTACTGGTGGTCGCACTACCCGATCAACTTCGTACTGCCCTCCACCATGATACCGGGCGCTTTGGTCATGGACACCGTCATGCTGCTCACCCGCAACTGGATGATCACGGCACTGGTCGGCGGCGGCGCGTTTGGACTCTTGTTCTACCCGGGCAACTGGCCGATATTCGGACCGACGCACCTGCCGCTGGTAGCCGAAGGCGTTCTCCTGTCCCTGGCTGACTACACCGGCTTCCTGTATGTCCGCACGGGCACCCCGGAATACGTACGGCTGATCGAACAAGGCTCACTACGCACCTTTGGTGGCCACACCACCGTGATTGCGGCCTTCTTCTCCGCGTTCGTCTCCATGCTCATGTTCTGCGTCTGGTGGTACTTTGGCAAACTCTACTGCACCGCGTTCTACTACGTCAAAGGTCCTCGCGGCCGGGTCACCATGAAAAACGACGTTACCGCCTATGGCGAAGAAGGGTTTCCGGAGGGGATCAAATAATGAACGCAAAAAACCTGTTCAAACTAGGGGTCGTTGGCCTCTACGGCATGGCCACACTGGCGCTGAGCACGCTTGACATCTCGCCGGCGGCAGCGCATGGCGAACGCTCGCAAGAACCGTTCCTGCGCATGCGTACCATCCAATGGTACGACATGAAATGGGGCCCTGACACCACCAAAGTCAACGACTTTGCCACCATGACCGGCAAATTCCACCTGGCCGAAGACTGGCCGCGTGCGGTGGGCAAACCGGGACGCGCGTTCTTCAACGTTGGCAGCCCCAGCCCGGTGTTCGTACGGCTCTCCACCAAGCTGAACGGCGAACCGACCTACATCTCGGGCCCGCTGGAAATTGGCCGCGACTACGCCTTTGAAGTCAAGCTGAAAGCCCGCATCCCGGGTCGCCATCACATGCACGCCATGGTCAACATCAAGGACGCAGGCCCGATTGCCGGCCCTGCCGCCTGGATGAACATCACCGGCAGCTGGGATGACTTCACCAACCCGGTCAAACTGCTGACGGGCGAGACCATCGACACCGAGACCTTCAACTACAACAACGGCGTCTTCTGGCACCTGCTGTGGCTGGGCCTGGGCATCTTCTGGATTGGCTACTACGTTGCGCGGCCCATGTTCTTACCGCGTAGCCGGGTACTGCTGGCCTATGGAGACGAACTGCTGCTGGACCCGATGGACAAAAAGGTTGCCTGGATCGTATTGATCGCCACCTTCGGCATCGTCTGGGGCGGCTACCGCTATACGGAAACCAAACACCCGTACACGGTGCCTATTCAAGCGGGCGAATCGAAAGTGCAACCGATGCCGGTGAAACCCAACCCCATCGCGATCAAAGTGACCCACGCCAACTATGACGTACCGGGCCGGGCGCTGCGCGTGACCATGAACATCACCAACAGTGGCGACACCGCTTATCGCATAGGCGAATTCACCACCGCGGGTGTACGTTTCATCAACAAGGTGGGCCTCAAGCACCTGGACCGCAACTACCCGAAAGAACTGGTAGCCACGGGCCTGTCGATGGACAACGACGCGCCGATCCAGCCTGGCGAGACGCGTGAAGTCAAGATGGAAGCCAAGGACGCGCTGTGGGAAGTGCAGCGGCTGATGGCGCTGCTGGGAGATCCGGAAAGCCGTTTTGGCGGATTGCTGATGACATGGAGCGATGCAGGTGATCGCAACATCAACAGCATCGCCGGCGCAGTGATACCGGTCTTCACCAAGCTCTAAGCAACCAAAGCATGACACCGGTCCGCCGCCGTCGCCAGACGGAAGGGTGGATCGGTGTTTTTTAATGTGCCAGTGAAATGAAACCACCCAACCTTCGCATCGGCGTGGTCGGGGGACGAAAGAAAAAGTGAATCATCGTCATATCCAAACGGGAGGACCTGCTCGTGGTTAGGCAAGTGAGACAGGCGGGTACTGCGGCTCTCATCCTGGTGACGGCGCTTTACGCCGGCGCGGTGGCGGCGCATGGGAAAGTCTCATTGGAAGAGGACAACTGCGTGCGCCGGATCGGCGACAGCATGGTGCACTTAAGCGCCTACCAGCCCCAATTTGAACCGAGCGCGCAATACTGCACGGAAATACCCAAGAGCGGAGACACCTATCTGGTGGTGGACCTGGTGGACCTGGCGCTGCGCGACATGCCGATCGGCATGCGGGTAATCAAAGGCACCAGCGAGACCGACGATGAAACCGTGACCTACCTGCGCCCGAGCATCCACCCGGATGGCGTCATCAAGGGAGAAACCAGCCTGGACCAGGGACTGTACACGGTCATCATCATCGCGGAAGGGCAGCCCCCGCTACGCTACCAGTATCCCCTGCGGGTACAGATGATCAACTATGCACACATATTCCGCACCGCGGTGGGGCCCTTGATCGCCCTGCTAGTACTGACCCTGCTGGGGTACAAGCTCATGAAATCCAAGCGCATGCAGCGCTGGCGCGCTTCGCGCCGCTCCTAGGCGAAGAGGCGGACCCAGGCGGACGGCAAGAATACACGATTCAACATTCCTTTATAGGTGATTTTGATAATGTCCTTACAAACTCTGAAACCTGCCCTGATAGGGCTAATGCTCACGATGATCGGCCTGCCATTTTCCACCTCGGTACAGGCGCACGGCGGACTGTCCCTCGCGGACGACATCTGCAAACTCACGATCGGCCCGTTTACCATGCACTTTACCGGCTACCAGCCGGAAGCCACGCAAGAAAAAGAATTCTGCGAAGACATCCCGGCGACGGGACGCACCGTAGTCGCCCTCGACTATATCGAAGAAGCGCTGCGCCCCCTGCCCACGGAAGTGCGCATCATCCGCGATACCGGCGCGCAGGCGGGCGCCGAAGGCAACCTCGACGCCATCACCATCCTGCACATCCCGGCCAAGGTTTACCCCAATGGCTCGATCAACTTTGAATACGACTTCATGCAGCCTGGCAAGTTTGTCGGCCTGGTGACCGTACGCGACAAGGAAGAATATGTCTCGCGCTTCCCCTTCTCGGTGGGTGAGCCCAAAGGCACCTCGCCCTACCTGATCGTCGCCATCGCGGCCCTCATCGGTGCGGCGGCGGTGTTCTTTTTACGCGGCCGGCAAAAATCCACGCCTGCCTGAGTCCCGGCCGGGCCGGAGGTCAAGCCGAACCATACGCCGGCAATACAGTCAAATGAATACTGTCGCCCCCCTTTGGGGGCGACAGACTGAATGAGGAGTCAGAATGGAATCATGGATGGTTTCCGCCCTCAAGCGGATCATGGCAGGCAGTGTGCTGCTGATGGCCATGGCGGCGAGCCTGCACAGCGCGCCCGCCCTGGCGCATGCGATGCTGGTCAAGGCGGAACCGCCGCGCCGGGCGGTACTCACCGTCACGCCGGGGCAAGTGCGGCTCTGGTTCAATGAAGAAGTCGAAAAGGACTACGCGGCGCTGACCGTACTCGACGCCGGCAAGACCCCCGTCACCGACGCCAAGCCCACGATTGCGCCCGACGACCCCCGAGCCATCGTCCTGCCCCTGCCGGAACTGGCTGCCGGCAAGTACACGGTCAAGTTCCGGGTATTATCGGTGGACGGCCACGTGGTTGACTCGTCCTACGACTTTACCGTAAAGAGCAAAGCGCAAGAGAAATGATCGAGGTCATCGCGACGCTCCTGCGCTGGTTACAGCTTGCGTCCAACATGATCCTGGTCGGCAGTTGCATCTTCCTCGCCATCGCCGGATCGTTCCACTCCCCCTGGGTGACCCGGCTGCAACGCGCCCTGCCGTGGCTGGGCCTGCTGCTGCTGCTGGGCCTGCTGGGCATCCTCGCCACCACCACGGCGCAGGCCACCGGCATAACCGAAAATGCCTGGCGGCCGGATGCCTGGTTCGCCCTCCTGCAGAATACCCGTATGGGCCACATCTGGGTGGGCCGCGCGCTCCTGGCCCTCCTGGTTGCCGCCATCGCCCTCTACATCCGCTACACCCCCGCAGCGCGCTGGCGCTACCTCCTGTGCGCGACGGTCGCCTCCCTCACGCTGGTAGTGGGCTCACTCGCGAGCCATGCCGCGGCCGAAGAACTCTCGGTGGTATCGATCCTGCCCTACGCCCTGCACATCATCCTGGCCAGCGTCTGGTTCGGCGCCCTGCCGGCTTTCCTCGTCGTCTGTTTCGCCTGCACCGCCCCGGCGGCCCATGCGGCGGCCGCCCCCTCCGGCCTCCAGAGCGACGCCATTGCCCGCATCCACGAACTGTTCCAATCGCGCGAAGAAGCGGTGCAAGCCGGCGCCCAGGCGCTCAAACGTTTCTCGGTCATGGCGCTGCCGGTCATGCTGGCCGTCATCGCCACCGGCATCATCATCACCGACCGCATGGTCGACACCACCTACGCCGCCATGGTCTCCACCCAGTACGGCTGGCTGCTCAACGCCAAGATCGGCCTGCTCATCGTGGTACTGCTGATTGCCGCGCGCGCGCGCGCCACCTGGCTGCCGCTGCTCTCCCAGATCTCGCCGCAGAATACGGACAAGGCCCTGGCGGCGGGGCAACGCCTGCGCAAATGGGTCAGCTTCGAATTCGTCCTGGCGCTGGGCATCGTGCTCTTGGCCACCATCGTGGCCAATACCGTCCCGGCCAAGCACGCCATCATCCAGAACTGGCCCTACACCTTCCGCTTCTCCCTGGCCGCCACCTGGGGAGAAGAGAGCGTCATGCTGCGCGCCTGGGCAGGCATTGCCCTGCTGCTGCTGGCCGGCGGAGCGCTCGCTTACGGGCGCGCCCGGCACTGGGACAAGAAGCGGCGCATCGGCCTGCCGGCGCTGGCCGCGGTGCTGGCCCTGGCGGTGGGACTGCCGCCGCTGGCCATCGATGCCTACCCGGAAACCTACCGCAAGACCCCGGTCCCGTTCGACACCATCTCCATTGCCAACGGCTCGACCCTGTTCGCCGAGAACTGCGTGGCCTGCCACGGCCTGCAGGGCAAGGGCAATGGCGTGCTGGCCAAGACCTTTGCCAAGCCGCCGGTGGACATGCTGACCGAACCGCACACCGCCAAGCATACCGCGGGCGACTTCTTCCACTGGCTGACCTTCGGCATTCCCGATACCGGCATGCCGGTATTCGCCGACAAACTCTCGGAAGAAGAGCGCTGGGACGTGGTCAACTTCCTGCACGCCATGTCGCGCGGCTACCAGGCGCGCCTGATGAGCCCGCGCGTCGTGCCCGACCAGCCCCAGCCCTCCCTGGGCCCGCCCAACTTCTCCTACACCGCGCACGACGGCTCCAGCGGCACCCTGAAAGACTTCCGTGGCCAGAAGAACGTGCTGCTGGTCATGTTCTCCTGGCCGGCCTCGCGCGAACGGATGGAGCAGCTGAGCGCGCTCAACGCCCAGCTCAATACCGCCAACACCGTGCTGCTGGCGGTGCCGGAGGATGATCCGGATTCGCAGGAAATCGCGCAAATGACCGCCCAGGTTCCCTTCCCAGTGATCACCCAGGGTGCGGCCGAGATCGTGCGCAGCTACACCCTGTTCCGGCGCACGCTGAATAAGCCCGACCTGCTGGGCGAGGGCAGCCTGCCCCCGCACCTGGAATTCCTGGTCGACCGCTTCGGCTACCTGCGTGCGCGCTGGATCCCCGAAGCCGACGGCCCCGGCTGGGACAATACCGGCATGCTGCTGCAGCAGCTCGCCCAGCTCAATCGCGAAAAGGAAATCCTCCCCCCGCCCGGCGATCATGTGCATTGAAACGCTCAAGAGATATGGGTGGCAATATTGCTTGTAAGTCAGGTGTTGTTTTTGAAAAATTGGTTAACAGTCAGTTAAGGAGAGTTAAAAAATGAACAAATCGATGGCCGCCGTTCTAATTAGTGCTACGTTGGCCGTGTCATCGCCCGCCGGAGCGCATACCGAAGCATATTTCGATTCCATCGCTGCGCCGCATGGCGGCCAGATGCGCATGGCGGGACCCTACCACCTGGAGCTCGTCACCAAGGAAAATGAAATCGTGCTTTATGTCATGGATCACGCAGATAATAAAATCAGCGCTGAAGGTGGCATAGGCAAGGCAGCTTTTCAAGTTGGAAAGGCGAAGCCCAAAACCTCGATCAAACTGGAGTCAGGAGGAGATAACACGCTCAAGGGTGCCGGAGACTTCTCCATCACTCCCGAAACGGTAGTTATCGTATTCGTCAAGCTGCCGGATCAGGAGGCCCAGTCCGCCCGTTTTACCCCGCTCAAGCCAAAGTCCAAGACAACCGCCAAGAAACCTGCGGAAAAGACTGGAACCGGCAAGGAATCAGCGGGTGAACACGGTGGCCACCATCATCACGATCATTGAGGATACTCCGGTTAGAAAGGGGGCGTCGTAGTCTGGAAGGGGTAAAAACCGACGGTGCACCACGCACGCAATATCGAAATTGATACCCATTTATCCTGAATCCGCTCCCTAGCGAACTCACCAAAAGAATGAGGTCAGGTAGCGTAAAGAATCTTTGTGGGTCATGGAATTAAAGTGACAAATGAGCGATTAATTCCCGGATTCAGGTTTATCTTTCCGGAGCTGTTTCGCCTTGTAGTGCGGCTCGTCGTCCCCGCTTAACGTCTACGCCCATTAGTATTATCAGCCCGATAATAAAATAGATGCCGGTAATCAGCATGGCAAGACGATGATCGCCGCTTGAAATCCAGCTTACCAGGCCATATGTCACAGGGCCCAAAATCGACGACAGCTTTACCGCAAGTCCCCATAGTCCGAAAAACTCCGCGCGGCGGGGGCCGGGGCTGAAGTACCCCACCAGCGCCCTTCCCGCTGACTGGGAGGCGCCAAGGCACAGGCCTGCAATGTTGGCTGCCAGCCAGAACATAGCGCTGCTATCTGCCATCCATGCCACCAGCACCATGATAATCCAACCGATGAGGGTCAGCGCTATGGTGGGAATATGGCCCATCCTGTCCTGGAGACTGCCGAACGCGAATGCGCCCGCCGCGGCGGTGATATTGACTACCAGGACCAGAAGCATGGTATCACTCGTGCTGAAGCCCATTGCCTGCTGAGCGTATATCGCGGCCAGCGTAATTACCGTCTGGATTCCCGCCTGATAAAATACCAGGCAGGCAAGAAATCTCCCCAGGTCACGGTAATCCCGTACATGGCTGAACGTTTCGCCCAGGCGGGAAAATGCTTCGCGCACCACGCTGCGTCCGGCAAGATGCGCCTGAGGTTGGGCTCTTTCCTTCAGATAAAGAAAGGTGGGGACGCTGGAGATCGCAAACAATCCAGCGGTTATCAGCATGGTTATCGGCACAAACTGTGCAGCCTGCATTCCCTCCCCCTGTGCCCACGTCACGTACGCAAGCGAACAACCCAGGCTCACCAATCCGCCGATATAGCCGAGACTCCACCCCCAGCCGGACACCTTCCCCAGCGCTTCACCCTGTGCAAGTTCAGGCAGAAATGCGGCGATCAAATTCTCGCCGCAACCGAAGAAAAAATTGGTAAGAATGATGAGTACCACCGCCAGCCACAAATCCCCCGGTCCCACCAGCGAAAGCATCGCGGTAAAGACGACACAACCCATGGTCGTAAGGAGAAGCAGGCGTTTCTTTGCGGCATATGCGTCAGCATAGGCGCCCAATGCCGGCCCCGTTAGCATGATTAGCGCATACGAAACCGCCAGCGCCACAGTCCAGGCAAATGTTCCCCATTCCTGGTTACCTGTTACCACCCCAACAAAATAAGCATTGAAAATCGCAGTGATGACTACCGTTGTATAGCCCGAATTGGCAAAATCAAACATTGCCCACGACCAAACCTCACGCCGGCTGACGCCCGCCGCAAGGTGCGATGATTGATCCTCTAAGGGCATGAACGCAGCCCCTTCAATAATCTTATTATGTTATCCCCCCATTTCGAACAGATTCTCTAGTCAGGTCGTTTTATAAGTTCGCTTGATGATTGCGCAGGATTTTTATTTCCCTGGGATTTTATAAAAGAGGGTGTAGTTATTCATACGCCCGATTGAGCAAAATTTCCATAGAAAACGAAAGACCAACGAGGCTGCGCGCCAATTTATGAACATCCGGTTAGTACTACGGTCCAATAGGCAACGCTCACAAAACCCGTAAGATGCAATCATGGCGTAAACCTATTTCAGGCAAGAACGTTAATATCACAAGTAGCTTGATTCTTTCCTGGTATTTCTTTAATCGGTTCGCTGGCACAGACAGCGACTTAAAAAGGAAACCCGATAATGCATACAATTTTCGAGTCGGCAGCTTCATATACCCTCAGCTTTTTGACCCAATGCATCAATATGATAGTGATGTGCTTCTGGCGGGAACGGCGTCTGTCCGCGGCGGCGACGCAACGGAAGGAAAATCCCCCCGCATAAGCCTACCGCTGGACTATTACCCGTTTACTTACCCGCTTACGCACCGAAATCCGGAAGCGGCAATTCTGCCCTGCGTTTTTGTTGTTGGTTAAGATGTGGAGCATTCCATACCGCAACACATTAGCGCAGGGCGTTTCAGAACATCGCTATAGCCGTTTGTCGCGCCGAAGCCTTCGATTAACTTGCCAATGATAAAAACGGCTAAGTAACGGCCGAATGAAGGGCAATCCAATAAACCAGGCCAGCGGCTTCAATACCGAGACCTTGCTCATGAGGACAATATAGGCATCCAGCTCGGAAAAAACTTTCTGGTTTTCGTCTTTGACGTGCAGCTCCGTTAACGCCTTGTGAGGATCGATGCCACACTGGCGCAACTCGTTGTCTTTGCCGGTAATGTCGACCCAGACCACATCATCCCCATTTCTGCCCGCGAGCCGTTCATAACTCCGCCTGTCCTTGACACAACTTGGGCAGGCGCCATCATAATAAACAGTAACCTTTCCTCGTTCCGTACTCACAGATCCCCATAATATATAGTTAATGCTGCAGAGATATTGCTCCGCAGTTCACTATAGCTATCAGCAGTGGCTAGAAATAAGTGGATGTTTCCGTTCTGTTCGCTGAATATCTTGAACGGCATTCTAAAAGAAACAAGCGGGTATGGAAAGAGGATGAGCCGCGGTACGTCAACCACCTTGCAAACGCTTAGGAAACAAAAAATTGTCCGTCATTGACCGCGCACATGTTGTTTCGATACGCGGCAGCATAACTAGGGCAGGTCATCCAAGCACTGCAAACCGGGTTAACGCGTTGATATCGGGCATATTTGGATGGGCGATATCTGCGGGGCTATGGGAGAAAAACTCCGCAACCGGTATTAAGCTTAACAGAGAGCATTCGCGTGACAGGTTCATTCAACGCGATGAGCATAGCCCATTTAGATTATGTACATTTGTCATTAATAAGTGTAGCGTGAAAAATGTTGGATATGGTAGGTTGACAGTTAAGCAAGCTCAGTTCGGTTAAAATCGTCTATGCTCCAAATTCTATCTGGCGATTTTTTCCCGAATAGATCAAACATTATTTGTGCTGTTATTCTACGCAAGACAGAACCCCGTGCTTTTTTACCGAGCTCCCGATCCCGTTTATCCTGTTCCCTCTCGCGCTTGCGTTGCTCTTTAGCCTCTCATACAGGGTGTATCGCCTCGTTATGTGGCTTTGATAGAAGTGCACGCAGACAAGATCCGGATCAAATCCACATGATCCTGTTCGGTAAAAAGGACAAATGCCTTCAGAGTTAATTGTGGAGACAAAGTCTCTCTTCGAGACATATTTCGGCGGTCCCGACCAGCCTCCAGGTTACCTGCGCAATATATTGGCAGAGCGTATCGCTGCGGTTCCATGCGGCGGATCGATCGATTGGGTTACCTACTATTTTCGTGATCTGAGGCTGGCCGAGGCGCTCGTTCAGGCTCACAGGCGGGGGGTAAAGGTTGGTTTGACCCTGGCAGGCAGGCCACGCATCCCCACTGCCAATGACGCGGTGATCGCTATGCTCTCCGGCCCTGATGGTCTGGATGAAGGACTTAGCGTGGTAACTCTGCCGGGTATACCAGCACCGCGAGGCAGATCGTGGAAACCACAATTACATGAAAAACTCTACTGTTTCTCGCACCCCAAACCCATCGCGTTCATCGGCTCTTTCAATCCGTTAGGAAACATGTCGGATGAAAAGCGGGAGATCAACCGAGAGATAGGCGACCAGGACAGGGGCCATAACGTGCTCGTCGGGTTCACCGACCCTATGCTGATTGAGCAACTGGTAAAACATGCTCGGCAGTTACAGCGGTTCCCTCCGGGACTCACTTACCGGTTCTCCACAGAGGCAAATCGGACGGTTAATGGCCCAGACACCGCTATTTACTTCTGGCCCCGGGTGCATCCACATCCGGTGGTGAAGTTCTTGAGCCAGGTGGGCGACAATGCTCGTGTCCGTATCGTAGCATCCCACATTAGAACGGAGAGTGCTGTAGATGTTATGCTTCGACTCGCCCATCGAGGCGTGGCATTGGAGATATTCGCAGACGCAGCGCCAAAGCGAGTCACTGCAAAGGTGGAGCAGCGGTTGCTCGCCGCCAACGTTCAGTTCAGGCGAATCAGAGATCCTGAAGATCTTCCAATGCACCTCAAGTTCGTATTAGTGGAGGATAACGATGAGGTCTGGTCCATTTTTGGTAGCTTCAATTGGACGAGGCCATCATTCTGGCTCAACCATGAAATTGCCGCCATTTCAAGCAATCCCATGCTTTTTAAGGCGTTTTCTGATCGATGCGATGTATTGGAAAATAAAAGAGGCTTAACCCCGTGCCTATAATTCAAACGCATTAATTTGAAATTTTGGGGAAATATAAAAAATTCTGCCTCAACTCTTATTATTCCCGTAGAAAATCAAGTTCGCGAATTAGACGAAATGCATGGGAGGCAGACTATCTGCGGAAGTGGTAGAGCTTGAATCGAAACACTTCATGACGATATAACATACAAAGATTATCATCAGATGATATTATTAAGCCATGCAGTCTGATGCTGGACTTGAGGCTCTACTTGATCTTGACGGCTATGTCATTGCTCAGGATTTGGGATGCTGGGTCAAGGTCGAGGCATGGCGAGTCGTGGCAACCCCGGAAATTCCGCATGGTATCCGCTATTCGCTCATGCTTCATGAACCCTATGGAAAACGGATCATGGGGTACGACAACAGCCATGCCATAAAGCCGCCGAAGAAATTCAAGTATGCGGGTCAGCGGCTAGCGTATGACCATAAGCATCGTCACATTGCGGATAAGGGAGTCCCTTATGAATTCAGGGATGCCTACCAGCTGCTTGCTGATTTCTTTAAAGAAGTGGATCGTGTATTAAAGGAAATGGAGCTATGAAAAGAATTGTGATCGGCATCATGCCGCAAGAGAAAATCCGTGAACGCATGTTGGCAATAGCCAAAGGCGCGTACAAGCCCAAACCTGGGGAACCAAAGGTATGGTTTACCTCGATGAAATCCCTTGCCGAGGTCCTGAGTGACGACAACCGTGCCTTGCTTACAATCATTCACGAATCTCAGCCTGAGTCGATTACCGGTCTTGCAGCGATTACCGGACGAAAGCCCAGTAATCTCTCACGCACTCTGAAAACCATGTCTCATTATGGGATTGTGGAAATGCGGCGCGAGAACCGGCATGTGCGTCCTATCGTCAATGCTACTGAGTTTCAAATATTGACCGCTCAATAGATCGGTGTGAATTTGAATACATTATCTTTCAGGAATGAATTAAATCGATGGGAACTAATTCCAAACAAGGCAAGTGATTTTGAGCACTGAACATCGCTTTAACATTTGGGAAATCGCACATCGCTGGCAACCTTGATCCCGAATCCACCGATCCCCAAAAGCTATACTCCTTGCTGTGAAAGATACCTTGCGTTCGCTGGCTGGCGCCAATCATTACGATGGCCTGATGATTGTCAATAGTAATGGCGTAGAAGACAAAGGGACTTACCATGAGCCAACCCAACAGCGTTATAAACATGAGGAAATCGAAAAAAGGACTTGGAGATTGCAATCAAAGAAAGATTTTCAATAAACTGCTATTGGAGTCGGTACTGTCGCAAGAGGTAATGAGCCTTCCTGCGTTTGAAACACTAGTGCTAATGAGAACCATCTTGAAACGCCGATCCGTGCTAGAGCCGCCGCATGGTTTAAAGATGCAGTAATGAAAAAATGGGTCGAAGAATCGCTCAAGCTTTGTAGTCCGGTCCCGTAGAAAGGGCTAGGATCGATTATTTAGTGATAGTTAAGAGGTAAGGATGGGTACTGTAGGTCGAATTTCAAATGAAAGGAAAAACCTAAATCGTCTAACTGGCGAATTTTTGGTTGCGTCGAGGCTCGCGCAACGTGGTTACATGGTTACGTTACAGTGGGGCAATGCAATTAGCTATGACATTCTCGCGTTTGATAAGAGCGGCAATGTCGCTTTTATCGAGGTTAAGTCAACGGCTTCTTACTCCCGCCGATGGATGCTCCAGAGCAAATATGCTCACCCCAGAGAAGACACGATTCCAATTGATAGGCGTTTTGTGTGTTGCGTAGATATATCGAGCAAAGAAACTGAGCCAATCATTCATGTTTTTCCAGCATCGATAGTGGCTGAAGGACTTCATTATTACTTCAGCAGTAAATTTCCTAACAGCACAAGTTACCATCTCTCTCTTGATTTCAAGCCACAGGGAAAATCCAGGCAAGACGTTCAGACCGTAGGGGAATTTATCGACGCAGAGAAATATGTGGAAAAGTTTTCAAGTCTTGGTCTTATCCCAGTTCTAAATTAAGCTGCCGAGGAATTTCCTGATGAATTTTTCAAGATCATCCCTTCTACTTAGCTCGCACTCCCATATGTCCGGCACGAACGATGCATAATTAAACCCCGCGGCGGCACGAGAAAAAGCGATAAATGATATCAAAGAGAGTATTTTGGAGAATATATGAAGCGATTAATTTCGAGCCTAATTATTTTGCTCAACCTAGCGGGTTATGCCTCTGCTAACGAAAAACCCGTAGGCGAATATATGCGAAACGCCGCAGCTGCCCAGGACCGAGGAGATTGGGATGAAGCACGCCGCATTTATGTTCGTGCATTCGCTGAGGCCAATCTTGCCCAAGCCGATTCCCGCTTTAAAGCTGTTATCCACTATGGATATGGCCGGTCCCTCGGCGTGACGTGCTTCTTCGAGGAAGCAGAGCGCCAACTTAATCTTGCTAACGATTTCGATAAGCATACTGGGGGTGTATTCTATCTTTCCTTGACCGAATTAGCGCGCCTGAACCTGGATCAAAGAAAATTCGCTGAAGCGGTGTCTTATCTTGAGCGCATTTTGGCTGAATTGGACCCTATAATCACCGCCAGAAAGCGGAAATTAGCTCAGGCTATGGCTAGACAAGTTGATTTTGAAAATACATCTCTTAGGCTTTTAGATACTATAGTAAAAGAAGGGAAAAAAAGAGATTCTAAGTTAGAAGAAATTCAGAGAATAAATGAAGGTAGTTTTCTTGAGCAAGTAGTTGGAATGTTTACCATTCCAGGTATTGCTGTGGAAGCACAAGTAGCCGCTGAAAGGCAACAGAATGCTGCTGATACTTTAGCCAAGATAAACCAGCAACTACAAGAATCTGCTAAAACATCCGCTGGAGTACAGGAAAGAATTACAGAAAGTACCATACTTAGTATGAGTAGCGCTATCGAAACAGATGTGTCCGCCTTTTATGCTAATGTACTTGACGATTACGCTTTGTCCCTTTCCGGCGCAGGGCGCATGCAGGATGCTGAAGCGGCAGCGAAGCGAGCCGCAGAGACCAGAGCAACCATACCGAAGGAGCAATCTATCTCTGACCGAACACCCTACGGCAAACACTGTGCCAAACAGCGCCTTTGAAAATGATTATAAACTGTTGCATAAGGCTTCCCTTTCGCCACAGAACAATCGCGATCTAATCTGCTCATATCTGATCGGTAAGATGCCTGATGTGGTTTTGCGCTTCATTGATCACAATTGGTTTTACAAGTTGACTGTCACTAGTCAAGGGCCCGCGATGGCAAACGTCATGCAGAACTAGCCAAGTTGTTCGCAGGTTCGAAACCGGCCTTGTTTATGTGACCGCATTCCCAACCGTTCAATAATGGGGCGCTATATAGGCGAAATCGCATGGGAAATCGAGGTGTGAGTGGCAGATTCTTCCTTGCATCTCATTCACTTCAATGGGATAAGATTCCTTGGCTCATACCCACTGAGAATGAGGGACGTTAATCAACATTGCATGGACCGGAGGCATGGTTAAGAAGATTTTCTTGTATTTTGGATTATGGGCATTTCCCTTTGCCGTGTCTGCTCAAGTAGATTGTTCGCTTCTTGATCCACGCGTTTCCGTTTCCTCGGAAAAAGAAGGGAAGATTAGCGTAGCTCTGAATACGTTGTACAAGATTGCGAAAATCGATTCTGGAATAGAGGGAAAACTCAAGGATGAGATTAAGAATCTCCAACAAGGGTCGGACACCGTCTCGGAGAGCCTTGCAGTAAAAGCTAGGACGCTATATCTATTCTGTGGGATGGTGGCCAACGCGAAGGACTTAAGCACGGAGCGAAAATTTGAACTATTCACTATTCTTCAAGGGACCACTCAAGATTCCCGAAATGAGCAAATAGTACCGAAACCAAGTGTAACCTCCCGCCCCTCAACCAACCTGTCAAGTTCGAGCAGTACAAAGGGGAGCCCCATTGTCTCAGAATGGATATTTGGTACTTCTACACTTGAACGCAGCTGCTATTACAGCTGGGATATATTTCCGCAAGGTGGCGCGAAACTCCAACTCGAAGCTTCGACGGCTGTTGTGAAAGGGTGGAGCTTTGGGGTCGTATTCCAAAACTCTTCACTTTTTGCTGGAAAATTCTTCGACATAAGAGATCTTCAAGTCGTGCTATCCCTTGATGGAGTGCCAACAAAACTAAACTGGCGACACGGCATTTCAGACGAAAATGGAATTATTAGTTCGAAATTTGACTATATAGTGAAGTATGACTTTAAAAATAATGTAAGTGACCCAAGCCCGCAATACGAAGCCCGTCGACAGAAACTAACCTCAGCGAGAGAGCTTTCGATCAAGCTTTCGGGATTTGGGAAATCTTACCCTCCCGTTAAAGTGTCGGCGCAATCTTTAAAGGAGCGTATCAAACGACGTGAATGCCCTTATACGGATGTTTCTGAAATACTTAACACGTTTGTGCGTTAGATTTTATAGGCTGCCCATACTCCGAGAATATTTGTCTCACCCTACGCCTAGCCTTCGTTCTGCGGATGCTTCGCCCCCTTAACTCAAACGTTCCTGCGTCCGCTTCCGGAAAGTTTGATCACCAGCATCAGTCGCGCTGCTAACAGAAACATGGCCCGCACCAAGGGTGTTGCACAAGGGGTCCCTTTTGCAACACTAAAATGGACAATACTAACGTATTGTTTTTTTGTTTCGCAATGTGGTGAAAGGCTGTGGCGAAACAATTGGGGGGTCAAGCATGAAAATCGGCTATGCGCGGGTATCGACCGACGAGCAGAATCTGGATTTGTAAAGGGACGCACTGAATAAATAAACCCGAGTGCGAAATAATATTTACAGATCATGGCGTAAGCGGAATCGCTAATAATCGCCCTGGCCTTTTTCAAGCAATTGCGGCGGTTGGTGCCGGTAATGTTCTCGTAGTGAAACTCGACCGGCTAAGCCGGTCCCTGAGCTTTCTAATTGAGTTAATTGATAAACTACGAAAAGACCAGGCGGGATCTGAAAGTCTCTCGATGGTATCAACACCACGACCACAAGCGGGAAACTAGTTTTTCATATCATGGGTGCACTGGCCGAGTTCGAGCGCGCACTGATTTCCGAGCGGTCAAAAGCGAAAATGTGAGCTGCAAAGAAACGTGGGTACAGGAGAGCCAGCACCTGTAACAGGAACCCATACCCAGCCAATTCCTGTAACGGTAACAGGAAATACCAGCGCTCCTGTAACGGTAACAGGAAAGAATAACCCTCCTATTCCCGTAACAGGAATGGGCGCTCTCATTGATCCTGTATCGGTTACAGGAATCCTGGCGCGTCTTGCGGATGAGTATTGGTGGTGGCGGGCATTGCGTAAGCTTCATGTGTCAGACACCTCGAGCATGGCGCTATCCGCTTGGGACTGGTCCATAGCCGCAAGGGCAAGTACGTCAGTGATGAAACGCTGCAAAGAGAACAGAAACAAAATCGCCGTAACCGGATCATTCTCGAACAGTGCATCGCCACTAATGAGCTGGGGCAGGAATATACCCTCCAGCAATTAGCCGATCTTTCCGTATCTAATCCAAGGATTCGTCGTGCAGAGTTGATGACGCGCATTGCCGGGCTTGATGCGGTGGCGCAATCGCTAGGGCATACGGGCGTGTTCTATACTGTTATGCATCAGTTCTTTTCACATCGTTATGTACAAGGGACATCAGCCTAGCGATAATTTCTCCGTATAGCAAAAAAGCCAAAAAGAAAGATGAGCACTGGGATTTCGCCTCAGTAACGGGTTTAGCGCGATCCATCCTGGAGACGCGGCTAGCATTCTTACCGCGAACCTATCCTCTGTTCGCAACGTGCTCGCATGCCGATGAGTTAAGGCGCACTGGACTTTAAACCCTCGGTTTCTCGGATGTCGGGCGAAAGTAGTGCCATTAATAACCAATTTATAGCACCGTCCTGTCTACACCATGTCTACATGAGTAATTCATTCTCAGTAGACAATTTATTAATAGCCTGATTATATTGGTGCTGTTGAGAGGAGTCGAACCTCCGACCTACTGATTACGAATCAGTTGCTCTACCAACTGAGCTACAACAGCCTCGAAGAAAAAATCGAATTTACGATTATAGAGGTTTGGGAAACCGCGGGCAAATTGGTTGACATCTGAAATCAAATGCATGAATGGCGTGGACGCCAGAGAGGTGCAGCCAGTTCGCAAACCCCTGGCTCAATCCGCGGAGATACCGCGCGCGCACTCCCGAAACAAGCCCGTATCCTTTCATCACTGATCGGACTTATCACCCCGATTTATCGAGAAGACAGGAAAGGACGCGCAAGGCAGCATGCGGCGAAGCCTTAATGCCATAGTGGCCGGCTTTCACACCATTTCTTTTATCAGCACGGTCAAGTATAGATATTTTCCTCTATTTTCGTCGATTGTCATCTAACATCTGGACATTTTTTACCGGTTGCGGCACACTTATCGGATGAAAACCAAAGAATCTCGGCCAAAAAATATTTTAGTGCTTCATGGTCCGAACCTGAATCTTTTAGGCAAGCGCGAGCCTGAAGTCTACGGATCCGTGACGTTAGAAGAAATTAACGAGAATTTGCTGAATTTAGCTAAAGAATCTGACATAAAATTAGTTGCTTTCCAAAGTAATGCTGAGGGCGAATTAATTGATCGTATTCAGCAGGCAATGGGTGACAACGTCGATTTCATTATTATTAATCCAGCGGCTTATACTCATACCAGTATTGCCATGCGTGATGCGCTTGCTGCTACAAGGTTGCCATTCATTGAAGTTCATCTCTCCAATATTTTTGCTCGCGAGTCTTTTCGCAAAGAATCGTATTTTTCTGATCTGGCGCTTGGCGTTATTAGTGGTTTGGGCGCCAAAGGCTATGAGCTGGCCTTGAAATATGCGCTGACAGCCCGTTAGTGCGCATTCCTCAAAATCGAAAAATTCTCTATGTTTTGACGGGTGCCTGTGTTCACTGAATGAAATTGACAGAAGATAGGATCCATTCTCGCCGGCTTTCTGGCTGATGGAATGCTGCAAGTAGCAGAATCCTATATTGATGATGGCAGGATTAGATGGTTAAAGATGCCCAAAAGGGCAGCGTTCCGGGGAGGTCTTTATGGATCTGCGAAAACTTAAAAAACTGATTGAGCTGGTGGAAGAATCGGGAATTGGCGAGCTGGAGATTACAGAAGGCGAGGAAAAGGTTCGCATCAGCAAGTCCGCGTCCTCTACTCAGACTTATGTCACCGCGCCACCCGTCATGCAGGCGGTCGCTCCGGCTACCGCTGCCGAGTCCGTGGCATCCACCTCGGCACCAACCGAGTTATTGACGCAAGGCCATGTGGTGAAATCGCCCATGGTGGGAACATTTTATCGTACCTCCACCCCTGGGGCGAACCCGTTCGTAGAGGTAGGACAGACGGTGAAGGCTGGCGATACCTTATGCATCATTGAAGCAATGAAGCTGCTCAATGAGATTGAATCGGACAAGGACGGGATTATCAAAGCGGTTCTCGTGGAAAACGGCCAACCCGTCGAGTACGGCGAGCCGCTATTTGTGATCGAATGATTTTAAGCGCTATCTTCCATCTTTCTTTACAAGGGATACCAATAGAACAGATGGCAGGCGCCCCTGTCGTTTAATAGGGATATCCCATGTTTGAAAAAATTCTAATAGCCAATCGAGGTGAAATCGCTCTGCGTATTCAGCGTGCTTGCCGTGAGATGGGAATTAAAACAGTGGCGGTGCATTCCGAGGCAGATGCCAATGCAAAATATGTGAAGCTCGCCGATGAGTCCGTGTGTATTGGGCCGGCGCCGTCGGCCCAGAGTTATCTCAATGTGCCCGCCATTATCAGCGCAGCTGAAGTAACCGATGCGGAAGCGATTCATCCCGGCTATGGTTTTCTCTCCGAAAATGCCGACTTCGCCGAGCGTGTGGAAAGTAGCGGTTTTGTCTTCATCGGCCCTCGCCCCGAAACGATACGCATGATGGGCGACAAGGTCAGCGCCAAGAACGCAATGAAAAAAGCGGGTGTTCCCTGTGTTCCGGGGTCCAACGGCGCATTACCGGAATCTCTTGATGAGATCCGGGCGATCATCCGTGCGATTGGCTATCCTGTCATTATCAAGGCATCAGCGGGCGGTGGCGGGCGTGGAATGCGCGTGGTTCACACCGAGGCCGCGTTGTCGAATGCGGTCATAATAACCCGCAACGAGGCACAGGCGGCGTTCGGTAATCCAACGGTTTATGCGGAAAAATTTCTGGAAAATCCGCGTCATATTGAATTCCAGGTGCTGGTTGATGAACACCGCAATGCAATCCACCTGGGAGAACGTGAGTGTTCAATGCAGCGCCGCCACCAGAAAATCCTCGAGGAAGCACCCGCCCTGGGCATTCCCCCCAGATTACGCGACAGGATGGGTGGCCGCTGCGCCGATGCGTGCCGGCGTATCGGTTATCGGGGAGTGGGAACGTTCGAGTTCCTGTTTGAGAAAAACGAATTTTATTTCATCGAAATGAACACGCGTTTACAAGTGGAACACCCCGTTACGGAGGCAATTACCGGGATAGATCTGGTAAAAGCACAAATTCGTGTTGCCGCCGGTGAAAAATTGACCATTCGCCAACGAGATGTTACATGGAAGGGGCATGCCATCGAATGCCGCATCAACGCCGAGGATCCTTATAAGCTTACGCCTTCCGCCGGTCGTATCACTCAGTATCATGCTCCCGGCGGCCCGGGCATTCGGGTCGACTCTCATATTTATCATAACTACGTGGTGCCGCCCTATTACGATTCCATGATCGCCAAAGTGATTGCTTATGGGGATAACCGCGACCAGGCAATCGCCCGAATGCGCATTGCGCTGTCGGAGATGGTGGTTGAAGGCATCAACACCAATATCCCATTGCATCTCGATCTATTGTCGGACGCAGCGTTTTTGACGGGCGGTACCAGCATCCACTACCTTGAGCAAAAGCTTGCCAATTACAATAAGCCGGGCTAAAAGCGGCCAGCCGTATTGCGGCGAGTTTTCCTGAGTATTGCGATATATGTCCTGGATTTCTCTCACCCTGGAGACCGATGACACGCATGCCGAAGCCCTGAGCGATGCGATGCTTGAACTCGGTGCGTTATCAACGGACATACACGATGCGGCTGCGGGCACTGAACGAGAGCAGTCGTTATTCGATGAACCCGGTGAGTCGGCTGGGGAAATCTGGTCCGTGTCGGAACTTACCGCCCTATTCGAAGCGGATGCCGACATAACGTCCATTGTGCAAGCTGCGGCGCAAGCGGCTCAGCTTCCCATTCCGCCCGTCTACCACCTGACGCATGTGGAAGAGCAGGACTGGGTGCGGATTACGCAATCGCAATTCGATCCGATACAAATATCGTCACGGTTGTGGATTGTCCCCACCTGGCATCGGGCGCCCGATCCCGCCGCGATCAATCTGACACTCGATCCCGGACTGGCTTTCGGCACCGGCAGTCACCCTACCACAAAACTATGCCTTGCCTGGCTTGACGAAAACCTGCAAGGGGGCGAAGATGTTCTTGATTACGGTTGTGGCTCCGGCATATTGGCTATCGCCGCGTCGAAGCTCGGTGCGCACCATGCGGTGGGCGTAGATATAGATGCGCAGGCGGTTGCAGCCAGTCGCGAAAATGCCATGCTTAATCAATGTGACGAAACAGAAATGGAGTTTCATACGGCACATTTTGCGACTTGGACAGATCCGGCACGCGAAGCCTGGGCGGATGTGGTTGTCGCCAATATTCTTGCCAATCCTTTGATCATGCTGGCTCCGATACTGATGCGTGCTACCCGGCAAGGGGGCCATATAGTACTTTCCGGCATACTTATGGAACAGGCGGAGGAAGTCAGTCATGTCTATCAGCAATGGTTCAATATGCATATTGCCGGGGTGCGGGAGGGCTGGGTGTTGCTGGCCGGGACCAGGAAGTGAATTTGAATTTTCTTGAAAAATAACGGCTATGGCGCTTATAACCCGTTGTCCTGACTGTGCCACCGCTTTTCGTATAACCCCCTTGCAGTTGCAGGCGCACGGCGGGGATGTGCGCTGTGGACACTGCGCGCATGTATTTAACGGTTTCGCCACACTGGCGACAATGCAAGAGCTGGAAGCTGTTGATTTATCCAGGAAGACGGTGCCGGACAAACCGGAAAGCCCGGAGATTCCATCCATAGGTGATTCGCCCATCACGGCTTTGACTGATCAAGAAGTGTCCTCTCAAGCGACCGGTAACGAAACAGTGCAGACCGAAGCAGCATTGGAGAGCCCACCTACTGAGGCGCCAGAACCGGAAGCGTCGGTGGTGAAAGAACCGGTCCTGCAAGTACCGCACGTAACCAGCGCACCGGAGAGCAACCCGGCAGAAAATTACCCACCGGACGACTATACGGATGAGTATGCCTTCAATGCGGCACCGCCGCGCAAGACTTCCCTCACATGGGGCTTTGCGAGTCTGTTTTTGCTTGTTGTGCTGGCCGCTCAGGCCATTTATTTTTATCGCGCCCAGCTTTCTGTTATCACGCCCGCTGCCAGGCCGTTTCTGGAACAATACTGCGAGCTATTGGGATGTACCATTCCACCGCCGCAAAAATCAGCATTGCTGAATAGCGGGTCAGTTCTTGTTTTATCCGGGATTGGTTTATACAACTTGAATCCACCGGAATCAAACGGTTTACGCCGATAACGGGATTGGACTCCATAAAATTATGGGCTGTATTCGCAGTGCATTTGAATTAAAATTGAAATCCCGTCAAATCCAGTAGTCGCCTTCAAGCAAAATGATCCCTGAGACGTTAATTGAAATCAAAGGTTTGAACTTCTCCTATGGGGAGCGTTCCATCCTGAAGGGGATCGACATGACGATGTCACGTGGTAAAGTCATCGCCATCATGGGCGGCAGCGGTAGCGGCAAGACCACGCTGTTGCGTCTTATCGGTGGAGCGGTTCGCCCATCCTCCGGCTATGTCAAGGTTGCCGGCAAAGTAGTACATGAGCTCAAAAGGGATGAGCTTTTCCAGATGCGCCGAAAAATGAGCATGTTATTCCAGTTCGGCGCGCTGTTTACCGATTTGTCGGTATTCGACAACGTAGCTTTCCAGATGCGTGAACATACCAATTTACCCGAATCGATGATTCGTGATCTGGTGCTGATGAAACTACAAGCTGTCGGTTTGCGTGGGGCGCACGATCTGATGCCCGCGCAACTTTCGGGAGGAATGGCGCGGCGGGTGGCGTTAGCTCGCTCGATTGCGCTGGATCCGCTACTTATCATGTATGACGAACCGTTTACGGGGCTCGATCCAATTTCATTGACTGTCATCGGAAATTTGATCCGTCGCTTGACCGATGCGCTCGGTATGACCTCCATTGTGGTAACCCACGATGTGCAGGAGTCCTTGAAAATTGTGGACTATGTTTATTTCATTTCAGGGGGCGTGATCGCGGCGCATGGTACACCGGACGAAGTGCGCGAATCGATTGCGCCTTTTGTCCATCAGTTCGTGCATGGCGAAGAAGACGGCCCTGTTTCGTTCCACTACTCTGCGGAAGCTTACGCGAGCGATCTGAAACTGGAGGGTAGTTTTGCCTAGGCGTATCGTTGTCGGTATTCGGGGTGTGGGTCATCGCGTGATAGACAGTATCTGGCGGCTGGGCTACGCCAGCCGCTTTTTTCTGTTGACACTGCTGAAGTCGGGTACCAGCTTTCGACGTTTTGGCCTGATTATCCGTGAGCTTTATTTTACGGGCGTGCTGTCGCTGATTATTATCGTTGTGTCGGGATTGTTCGTCGGCATGGTGCTGGGTTTACAGGGCTATGAAACGTTACAGAGATTCGGTGCAGAATCCGCTGTCGGTACAATGGTTGCGCTGTCGCTCGTTCGGGAACTGGGGCCTGTTGTGGCGGCGCTATTGTTCGCCAGCCGTGCCGGGTCTGCCATTACCGCTGAAATCGGCTTGATGAAGGCCACGGATCAATTGGCGGCGATGGAAATGATGGCGGTGGATCCGATTGCCCGGGTGGTGGCTCCCCGGTTCTGGGCGGGTGTAATTTCGATGCCGTTTCTGGCGGCGCTGTTTTCGGTGGTTGGCGTATTTGGGGGTTATCTGGTAGCGGTGGTACTTATCGGGGTGGATGAGGGTTCATTCTGGTCGCAGATGCAAAACGCGGTGGATTTCCGGTACGACATCGTCAACGGTGTCATCAAGACCTGTGTTTTTGGTGTAGCCGTAACGGCAATTGCGGTGTTCGAGGGTTATGATGCATCGCCCACGGCTGAAGGGGTGTCCGGCGCAACCACCCGCACCGTGGTGACTTCCTCGCTGGCGATTCTGGGATTGGATTTTGTTTTGACCTCGGTCATGTTCAGGGGAATGAGCTGATGCAGCGAACAACGATGGATTTGTGGGTAGGTGTATTTGTCATGGCCGGAATCGGCGCATTGCTGGTTTTGGCTTTGAAAGTGGGAAATCTGGGTACTTATAGCGAAGCAGAGAGCTATACATTGATTGGAAATTTTGAGAATATCGGCGGTTTGAAAGTCAGAGCCCCGGTAAAAAGCGCAGGTGTGGTAGTGGGACGTATAACGGATATTCAGTTCAACACCGAGACCTACGATGCCGCGGTGACCATGAACATAGACCGTCGCTATCAATTTCCCAGAGACACTTTCGCCAGCATTCTTACATCGGGTCTTTTGGGTGAGCAATACATTGGCCTGGCGGCGGGTGGCGACGAGACAGTACTGAAGAATGGCGATAAAATCATGAAAACCAACTCTGCAATGGTTCTGGAAGAAATGATCGGGCGATTCCTATTCGATAAAGCATCGGAGAACAAGGCGTCAGAAGACGGCGATAGCGACGATGACGGCAAGAAATAGCCATATATTCGCGGTGAGGCATGCGTTGGCTTATGATGCAGTTTAAAATGGATAGTTCAACTAATTTTAATGAGGAAATCATGAAAAAATACCTTGGTATCTTTGTATTGCTGGCGGTGTGGTTGCCTGCGCTGCCTGCATGGTCAATGGAGGCCACCAGTCCCGATAAGCTGGTGGATAACACCGCTCAGGAGGTGCTTACAATTGTCAGGCAGGACAAGAGCTTGCAAGGCAGTCACGCCAAGATTCTCGATTTGGTGGAGGCCAAGATACTGCCTCATTTCAATTTCAACCGGATGACCCGGCTGGCGATGGGCAAGAATTGGTCCAAGGCCTCGCCTGATCAACAGGAGCAATTGGTGAAGGAGTTCCGTACCCTCCTGGTTCGCACCTATTCCAACGCATTGACTGATTATCGTGACCATACTATCAAGGTTGAACCGCTCAAAGTCGCGGCGGATGATACCGATACCACGGTCAAAACGAAAGTGATGCAAGATTCTGGTCAGCAGCCGGTTCCCATCGATTACAGCATGGAAAAAACCGGCGATGGCTGGAAAGTGTACGATGTAACGGTTGCGGGAGTCAGTCTGGTAACCAATTACCGCAGCACCTTCAACAACCAGGTTCGCGACGGTGGAGTGGATAAACTACTTAAAACCCTGGTAGATAAGAATCGTTCGTTGATAGCTGCCGATAAAAAGGCCGATGCGCGGTAATCCGTGATCCTGATCCCGCCCGTTGACTTGCTCATTTTTCAGATGGGCGCCATGATTTACACCGATGTTTTGTACCATTTTGACTTTAAACTTCAACTACTGGATGCAGCATGGCCGAAGTAGTTCTGTCCAAGGACGGCGAACTGAGCGTCGAGGGATCAATCACCTTCGATAATGTGGTTGCGGTGGTCGAGCGGGGCATTGCGTTGTTTAATCATGATGATCTGGTAATTGATCTAACGCGAGTGGCTGAAGTGGACTCGTCAGCTGTCAGCCTGTTGCTGGAATGGCAGCGCGAGGCGGGCCGCCGCCACCACCGAATGTGTTTTGCCAACATGCCGCAAAACCTGCGAGGTTTGACTCAGCTGTATGGCGTTTCCGAATTGATCCTTCAAGCGTAATCATAAATGGGTGATGGCGGAATGAAGTGCCAGAAACTGGCGCTTTCCGGCCAATCGAGGGTAACTCACATGGGGCATACTTAAAAATCCCCTATCCAAGCCCGTTACGCATGCCCCTGATACTCCTTATCCTTGTTTCTTCCCGATGACACTGGCAATCGAAGTCAAGCAGATGCACAAACGCTTCGGCGCATTACAGGCGTTGTGCGGTGTCGATCTTGAAATCGGCACCGGTGAATTTTTTGCACTGCTCGGTCCGAATGGCGCGGGCAAGACCACTCTCATTAACATCATAGCGGGGCTGACTCTTGCGAGCAGCGGCAGCGCCAGAGTGATGGGATATGATGTCGTTGCCGATTACCGTGAAGCGCGGCGTATGCTGGGTGTGGTGCCGCAGGAACTCGTATTCGATCCATTCTTTACCGTCAGGGAAACGCTTGCGATCCAGTCGGGCTATTATGGCCTGAAGAATAACGGTTCCTGGATAGAGGAGATCATCCACCACCTGGATCTCACCGACAAGGCCGACGCCAACATGCGTACGCTGTCCGGTGGCATGAAGCGGCGCGTGCTTGTGGCCCAGGCATTGGTGCACAAGCCACCGGTGATCGTTCTGGACGAACCCACCGCGGGAGTGGATGTGGAATTGCGCCAGGCGCTTTGGCATTTCATCAAACAGTTGAACCGCAATGGCCACACCATCGTGCTCACCACGCATTATCTTGAGGAAGCCGAAGCTTTATGCACCCGCGTGGCGATGCTCAAACAAGGGAATATCGTCGCGTTCGACAGTATCAAAAATCTCGTCAATAGTATTTCCGGATGTTCGGTGCGATTGCGGTTGTCGCCCGATACACTCCCTTTGCCGCTACAACCCTTATTGAGTAGCCATGAGGACGGATACTGCATCCTGGCAATCGGGGAATATTCCCAGCTCGAAAATGTCATGGCGGCGCTGCGCATGGCGGACGTGCAAGTCCTGGAAATGCAGGTGTTGCAACCTGATTTGGAAGAAGTGTTCGTGAAAATCATGGGCCATACCGAAAATCCGCAGCCAGTATCCCGATGACCGGGTTCTTTACTCTGCTCCACAAGGAGCTGCTGCGCTTCTGGAAAGTCGGGTTACAAACCGTATTCGCGCCAATGCTTTCCACGCTGCTCTATCTGCTGATTTTTTCTCACGTGCTGGAAGAACACGTACAGGCATATCCGGGCGTGGCATACACCGTCTTTCTGGTTCCGGGTCTGGTGATGATGGCCATGTTGCAGAATGCTTTTGCCAACTCGTCATCCAGCTTGATTCAATCGAAGATCTCAGGCAATCTCGTCTTTGTCCTGTTATCCCCGCTTTCTTACCAGGAAATATTTTTGGCCTATGTACTGGCATCCGTCGTACGCGGCCTGGCGGTGGGGTTGGGGGTCTACCTGGTGACGCTCGGATTTTTCGAAATACCGGTAAGCTCATTTCTATGGGTATTCGTGTTTGCCCTGATGGGCAGCGCATTGCTGGGGGCGCTAGGCATTATTGCCGGTATCTGGGCGGAAAAGTTTGATCAGCTGGCCGCTTTTCAGAACTTTGTCATTCTGCCTCTGACATTTCTATCCGGGGTGTTTTACACGATCCACTCGTTGCCTCCCTTCTGGCAGGGATTGTCGCACTTGAATCCATTTTTTTACATGATTGACGGTTTCCGCTATGGTTTTTTCAGCGTGTCGGATATTTCACCCTATGCCAGCCTTGGGATTGTGGCGGCGTGCTTTTTGGCGGTATCATGGCTGACATTGCGGATGCTTAGGGCAGGTTATAAGATCCGCCATTGAGGCATCATAAAATCCAATTGTTGTGACGATCCGTTTCGCAGATTGATAAATCGCTTGCTTAGAGTGCGCACAGTCCACGGATCGAAGACGCATCACCAGAGTCGCAATTATTCGAAATCGGAATAATTGCCGGCATTGAACCCGAATCATCTTGTCTGCCTGCCGGATTTGGGTTGAAGAAATTATTAATATAAAGGAAGAAAAAATGGTCACATCGGAAAGCATAAAAAATCATATTGAAACCTCCATGCCATGTGAGCTGGTGCATGTGGAGGGCGATGACGGTCGTCACTTCAGCGCCATCATTGTCAGCGCTGAATTCCGCGAAAAGAATATGGTGCAGCAACACCAACTGGTTTATCGCGCACTTGGCGACAGGATGAAGCAGGAGATCCATGCCCTGTCCATGAAAACCTTGACACCGGAACAGTGGGCAGAAAATAGCCAGGCGTAGTATTACACCTGGCTGGCGTGTAGAGCACGGGCTTACCGGAAAAATGGCGGTAAGTTTTGTCGAGTAGATATTAGTTCCGCAAGCTTGCGCCGGTTTATGCGGCCGTTGCCATCGCCCCCCGCATTTTCTCCATTGCCTTGGCTTCAATCTGGCGAATGCGTTCGGCGGATACGCCCAGCTCGTCGGCAAGATCATGCAGCGTTGCGGTATCGTTTTCCCGCAGCCAGCGCGCTTCGATGATGTGCCGGCTACGTGCGTCCAGGCTCGCCAGCGCTTGTTCCAGCCCTTCTCCGCGCAAGCGTGTGGTTTGTTCGGCTTCCAGCAATTTTGGCGGTTCTGAGCCGTCGGTGAGATAAGCGATAGGGCTGAATGTCTCGTCCTCGTCTTCAGATAGCGGTTCCAGCGAAATATCACGTCCGTTGAAACGGGTTTCCATTTCTACCACTTCCTCGGCCTTGACGCCCAATTGCTTGGCCATGGCGTTAACTTCCTCAGGATTCATGGTGTCCAGAACCGGCTTCATACTGCGCAGGTTAAAGAACAATTTGCGTTGCGCCTTGGTCGTGGCGATCTTTACCAGCCGCCAGTTGCGCAGTATGAATTCATGAATTTCCGCCTTGATCCAGTGCACCGCGAACGATACCAGTCTTACACCGCGCTCAGGATCATAGCGTTTGACCGCTTTCATAAGGCCGATGTTGCCCTCTTGAATCAGATCTGCCTGGGGCAGACCATAGCCTTTGTAACCGCGAGCAATGGCGACCACTACGCGCAAGTGCGATAAAACCAGTTGGCGGGCCGCGTCGATGCTATCTTCATCCCTCAGGGATCGTGCCAAACGGACTTCTTCTTCCTGAGAAAGAATGCGAAAGCGATTAACAGACTGAATGTAACTTTCAATGCTGCCGCCAGCTGAGGGTATGGCTAAAGCAAAAGTCATATGTCCTCCTTGGATCCTATAAAAAATAACCTTTCCTGATAAGAAAGTCAATCGCCTGAAAAGTTCCCTGCGAAAATTCCTAACCTTATGAATTAACTTGGTTCTATCTGCCACAGATGGTTTGCCACCGACAACCACGCCCCCAGCCAGCCAAGACATGCCGACAGTAATAACAGAGTCAGGCTGTCCTCCGGGGAAAGATGATAGAGAGGAAAATCCACCACATAGAGCCGCGTCAAATTCCTCAGTTCATCATCTATCAGGTGGATTCCAAGGGAGATAATAAGCCATGCTGCCATCCCCCCGGCCATTCCCTGAATAGCGCCGAAGTACAGAAAAGGACGGCGGATGAAACCGTTAGTCGCACCGATCAACTTCGACACCTCTATTTCATCCCGTTTGGTGAGAATCTGCAGACGTATGGTGTTGAAAGTCACGGCGACCAGCGCGAAACTCAGTAATGCGGCGAGCATCAGCACCGCCAGACGACCCAGATTAATCAGAGCGTCCAGCCGCTTTGCCCACGCCGAGTCCAGTTGCACGTGTTCGATCCGGGGCCATTTTTGCAATTCCGCATGGAGTTCTTCCAGCGCCGCGGGCGAGAGGCTTCTGGCATTTATCACGAAAGCGTCGGGTAGCGGATTTCGTTCAAGACTATCCACGAGATCCGCCAATCCATTACTTTGCTTGAGCTGCTCCAAAGCGCTGTCTCTGGGAATGAACTCGAAGCTCGCTACCTGCGGATGCTCCTTAAGGCGTGCTGCAATTTGTGCCACCTCATCGCCATTCGTATCCAGCTCAAGAAACAGGCTCAGTTGCGGCGCACCCGAAACCTGAGTGGAGAATGCCTGAAGATTTCCCAGCAGCATGTAAATTCCAGCGGGCAGGCTGAAGGCAATCCCGATCACGATAATACTGAGCAGGTTTCCGATGGGTGCGCCCGCCAACCGCTTAAGCGCCAGGACGAAAGCGTACCAGTGATGAGCCAGCCACACGCTCATACCGTCAGTTCGCCGTGATTGAGCGCGAAAATACGCAGTGGCGTGTTGCCCAGCAATTCCACATCATGGGTGGCTATGAGGACGGTTACGCCCACTTGATGAAATGACTTGAACATCGTCATGATGTCTCTTGCATAATCCGCGTCAAGGTTGCTGGTTGGCTCATCGGCAATCAGTATGGAAGGCCGGTTTACGATAGCGCGGGCGATGCAAAGGCGTTGTTGCTCACCCCCGGAAAGTGTAATGGGCCGTGTTTTTTCCCTGTCCAGCAATCCTACCTTATCGAGCGCGGCGCGTACCCGTCCGGTTGCCGCTCGGGAATCAAACCCGCTGATTTGTAGAGGCAGCAGCACGTTATCGAATACGGAACGGTCAAACAGGATCTTTTGATCCTGAAATACCAGACCGAGATTACGCCTCAAAAATGGGATGGCGCCGCTCTTGAGCGCACTGACATTCTGGCCGTTAACAATAATACTGCCGGAAGTAGGGCGCTCGATAGCTGCAATGAGCCTCAATAGCGTACTTTTGCCCGCACCCGAATGGCCGGTGATTAATGCCATCTCGCCGGCCTCGAGCGTAAACCCGATATTCTTGAGCGCATTGAAACCATTGGGATAACGCTTGCAGACCTGATTAAAGCTGATCATGGAAAAGCCTTCACCGCAAAGGACTCATTTTAACCCGTCAAGCGTGCTTGCGTCCCTTGAGGATTGAACCTAAATCCGGCAATTGACCGGTCATTTTTCAGTTGGCACCATGATTCACCAAGATTTCTTGGACCCTTTGATCCTCACCTTTTATGGGGAGTGAGCTATAAGGCGGATCGAAAGGTTTTTGTGGCACAGGGCTGCGTTGTTCGTAACGCCTTGGAATGGGATGGCGATTGCAGTCATTGCGCCCTGCGCCGCACCCAAGAACCATGCACTCCATCCTGTCCAACTGCCGATTTCAGGTTGAAACAAATCCATGGCGTCGAGCCATATCGCGCTCAGTCAAACAGCGCCTCGACAAACTCACTCGCGTTGAATGGCCGCAAATCATCGATGCCTTCGCCTACCCCGATGAAGCGTATGGGTAATGACAGTTTTTGCCGGCGTTGTCTGGCAATCGCGGCAATCACCCCCCCCTTGGCAGTACCGTCAAGCTTGGTAATAATGAGGCCGGTAAGACCGAGCGCGTCATCGAAGGCCTGCACCTGATTGACCGCATTCTGTCCGGTGTTGGCGTCGAGCACCAGCAGCACTTCATGAGGCGCATCCGGCTCGGCTTTGGCGATTACGCGCTTCACCTTTTTAATTTCTTCCATCAAGTGCAGTTGAGTGGCGAGCCGTCCGGCGGTGTCCGCCAGTACAATATCTATCCCGCGTGCTTTAGCGGCGCTTACTGCATCGAATATCACCGCCGCGGGATCCCCCTTTTGCTGATTGCCGGTTTCCTGCGCGATAACGGCAATGTTGTTACGCTCACCCCAGGCCATGAGTTGTTCGCGCGCGGCGGCGCGGAAGGTGTCGCCCGCAGCGAGCAGCACCGTTTTCCCTTGTGACTGAAAATGATGGGCGAGTTTGCCGATTGAGGTGGTTTTACCCGCCCCATTCACACCTGTCAGCATAATAATAAAGGGTTTATTCGTGTCCGTAGCAAGGGGCTGCGCCAGCGGCGTAAGCAGGTCGACGAGTGCTTGCTGTAGCGCGCCCTTGAGTTGCGCCGCGTCAGTCAGGCCATCGCGTTTGACTTGCCTCCTCAGTTCGTCAAGCAGCCAGGTGGTCGCATTTACGCCGGTATCGGCTGTCAGCAGTATGGTTTCCAGTTCCTCGTAGAGAGCTTCATCGATCTTACCCCCGCCGAATAACCCGGATAACTGTTTGCCCAGATTATTTCGGGTGCGGGAAAGGCCTTGTCGAACCCTGGCTGTCCAATTCGCTGGCTGCACGCTGGCGGGTGCAGCACTATTTTTGGATTTGAAGAAACTTGGCATTCTGTTAGGCTGTCTACCTTTGTCGAAACACGTGGCGAAAACTTGTGAGCGGAATACTATCCTAAATCCGGTAGTTGACCGCTCATTTAATGGATCGGTGTTATGATCAATAACAATATTTCGTATTATTTAACGCTCACCTTTCGGACGAGGCTGCTGCGGGGTGAATAGCACCGTTTTTAGGCACATGACTGCGTTGTTCGCAACGCCTTGGAATGAAATAGTCATTCCGCGTCGTTGCGTCTTGTTCTGCATCCCAAACCGCGCATTTCACCGTCCAACTACCGGATTTAGGATTGATTCCGGAATTTTATTCCGTTTACCCGGATTTAGGTTATTAAAAAAATGAGAGTTCATTGTCGTGACGCCGCTCCTTCTTCCGTTTCGCGGCCGGTTGCAAAAATAGTAGCGCTACTAGCGTTCCTGGTTGCTTCGGGAGCCTCCGCCACTACACATGAGTTCACCCTTGCCAACGGGCTCAAGTTGATCGTCAAGGAAGATCATCGCTCTCCCGTGGTCATTTCACAGATCTGGTACAAGGCGGGCAGTATTGATGAGCTGAATGGGGCCACAGGGGTCGCCCATGTATTGGAACATATGATGTTCAAAGGAACTCATAAAGTTCCTGGCGGCGAATTCTCCAGGCGTATCGCGGCGGCGGGCGGGCGCGAAAACGCATTCACGAGCCGTGACTACACCGCTTATTTCCAGCAATTGCAAAAATCCAGGCTACCGCTGGCAATGGAACTGGAGTCCGACCGGATGCGTAATCTGGTGTTGACGGAAGGGGAGTTTGCCAAGGAAATCAAGGTAGTGATGGAGGAGCGGCGCCTGCGCACCGATGACCAGCCTCGCGCGCTGGTGCATGAGAAAATGACCGCCACGTCCTTTCAATCGCATCCCTACCGGCATCCCGTCATAGGTTGGATGAACGATCTGGAAAACATGAGTTTCCGGGACGCCAAGGAATGGTATGACCGCTGGTACGCGCCCAATAATGCCGTGCTGGTGGTGGTGGGTGATGTAAGCCCGAAGGAAGTATTCGTTTTGGCGCAAAAGTACTACGGCGCTATACGGTCTCGCCCGCTATTGCCGCTGGATAAGCGCAAGCCGCAGACCGAACCGCCACAAATCGGCATCAAGCGGCTGACGGTGAAAGCGCCCGCGCGGTTACCGTATCTTGCAATGGGCTATCATGCGCCGGTAGTACGCAATCCCGGCACGGACTGGGAGCCGTATGCGCTGGAAATGCTTGCAGGGGTGCTGGATGGCAACGAATCCGCCCGGCTCAATAAGGAACTGGTGCGCGAGCAACGCATTGCCAGTTCGGCAGGCGCGGGTTACGACTCCACCGCGCGCGGCCCGGGCATGTTTTATCTTGACGGTACGCCCAGTGAAGGAAAAACGGTGGGCGATCTGGAAACCGCGTTACGTGCGGAAGTGGAAAAACTCATACGCGAGGGAGTCACTGAAGAGGAGCTTGCGCGAGTCAAGGCACAGGTTGTGGCTGGGCATGTCTTTCAGCTCGACTCGATGTTCTATCAAGCGATGCAGATCGGCCAACTGGAAAGTATTGGTATGTCCCACCGCGATGTGGATACGATGTTGAAAAAACTACAAGCCGTTACCGCCGAACAAGTGCGCGAGGTGGCAAAAAAATATTTGAAGGATGACAGTCTGACGGTTGCGGTACTCGATCCGCAGCCGCTGGAACAACAGAAAGCCCCTTTTGCCGCGCCTCCTGGTGGACTGCGTCATTGAGCGGCATGATCCTGGCCTTGATTACGATTGATTGGAAAAGTATTTTCTTCTGTCGCCTCGATCGACAAGTAACGCCAATCGATCATCAAGTTCGAAAGGTAATTCAGAATTGTTCGGAGAGGTTTTAATGCAAGTGATACGTTGCGTATTTATTCTGCTTTTGGGCACCTGCTCCCAATGGGCATTTGCTACCCTGCCGATCCAGCATTGGCAGGCGGCCTCGGGTGCACAAGTGTATTTTGTCGAAAGCCGTGATTTACCGATACTCGATGTCAGCGTGGATTTCAGCGCGGGCAGCGGTACCGACACGCCGGATAAATCCGGCCGCGCCGGCCTCGCGCTGTATCTGCTGAGTCTTGGTGCGGGAGGGCTGTCCGAAGATCAGATTGCCAAAGCGATAGCTGACATCGGTGCCCAATTGGGCGCCCATTTCGATCAGGACCGCGCGGGTGTTACGCTACGTACCCTGAGTAGCGCGCGGGAACGGAAACAGGCACTCGATATACTCGGCCGTGTCATACAGCATCCTGAATTTGTAGTCACCGTACTGGAGCGGGAGCAGCAGCGGATAATTGCCGGGCTGAAGGAAGCCGACACCAAACCAGACATCATCGCTGATCGTGCGCTGATGAAGATGCTCTATGGCAGCCATCCTTACGGATTGCGAGGTTCGGGCGAGATCGAGACGGTGGGTGCATTGCGGCGCGATGATCTGATGGATTTTTACCGGTCTCGTTATTCCGCGCCGGGCGCGGTCGTGTCCATCATGGGCGACGTAAGCCGTGCGGAAGCGGCGGCTATTGCTGAATCACTAACGAGCGAACTGCCACAGAGCGTGCCCGCGTATGTTATACCGGCGGTGACGGAACCCGTTCCGGAAACCAAAAGAATTACTCATCCCGCAACACAAAGTCATATTCTGCTTGCCTATCCGGGACTGCGCCGCGATGACCCTGATTATTTTCCCCTGCTCGTCGGTAATTATGTGCTGGGTGGTGGTGGATTCACCTCGCGTCTAATGGAAGAGATTCGTCAGAAACGCGGACTGGCTTACAGTGTTAACAGCCATTTCTCGCCGCTCAGAGAAAAGGGGCCGTTTGAAATCAGTTTGCAGACCAGAAAAGAGCAGTCGGAAGAGGCGCTGGTACTCACGCGAAAAGTTCTGGCGGACTTTGTGGCGGGTGGTCCCACAGAAAAAGAACTTGTGGCGGCCAAACAGAATATTATCGGCAGTTTCCCATTGCGCCTAGACAGCAACAGGAAAATTCTCGGATATCTCTCCGTGATCGGGTTTTACGATCTGCCGCTCACCTATTTGGATGATTACCTGAAAGCGGTGGGGAATGTAACGGTTGCTCAGATCAAGGATGCTTTTCAGCGCCGTATCAAGCCTGAAGGGATGGTGGGTGTTGTGGTGGGAGCGATGGAAAAGAAATAGAAAAAGTACTTTTATTCAATTTATTGTCGCGTACTTGCCTGGAATGAGAAACAAAGTCCGCATCATCGGCGGCGAATGGCGCAGTCGCATTATTACTTTTCCTGATGGTGCGGATTTGCGGCCGACACCTGACCGAATACGCGAAACCGTGTTCAACTGGCTGGGACAGGATCTGAGCGGCAAAACCTGCCTTGACCTGTTTGCCGGCAGCGGGGCGATGGGCTTTGAAGCCGCATCCCGAGGAGCAGCGCAGGTGCTTATGGTGGAACTCGATCCCGAAGTATTGAAGGCGCTGAAAGCCAACTCGCAAAAACTGGGAGCGATCCAAGTCCAATTGATGGCAATGGATGCGTTAAAATTCATGGATTCCGATCGACAGCGGTTTGACGTGATTTTTCTTGATCCTCCTTATCGACTGGGTCTGCTGCCTGAACTGCTGGCCCTGCTACCCTCACACCTTGCGGAAGATGGACTGGTCTATGTAGAAGACGATAATTTTCTGGGGTCCGGTGAGGACTGGCTTGTTTGGCGCAAGGGACAGGCGGGTAAAGTATATTATCAACTATTGAAATCCGCAAAAAATGGATAAAGCGATATACCCTGGCACATTCGACCCTATCACGCGGGGACATGAGGATTTGGTCCGGCGTGCAGCGGGGTTGTTCGACCGGGTGGTGGTTGCGGTGGCTACAAGTAGCGGCAAGAAGCCGTTTTTTACTCAGGATGAACGAGTGAAGATGGGAAGCCAGGTGCTGGCCGATTGCCCCAATGTCGAGGTAATCGCTTTTTCGGGTCTCTTGATGGAATTCTCGCAACAGCAGAATGCGAGGGTAATTTTGCGCGGTTTGCGCGCAGTGTCCGATTTTGAATACGAATTTCAGATGGCGGGGATGAACCGTAGCATAAATCCTGGAATTGAAACCGTATTCATGACGCCATCGGAACAATACATGTTTATTTCCGCCACTATCGTGCGAGAAATCGCGCTGTTGGGCGGGAACGTGGACAGATTTGTGCATCCTTTGGTTGCCACACAGCTACGGATGAAAATCGAACTGTAATATTTGAGGTTGATATGGCCTTAATGATCACTGATGAATGCATCAACTGCGATGTATGCGAACCGGAGTGTCCCAACGATGCCATTTCGCAAGGGGAAGAAATCTATGTAATAGCCCCTGACCTCTGCACCGAATGCGTGGGGCATCACGAAGTTTCACAATGCGTGGAAGTCTGTCCGGTGGACTGCATCATCCTTAATCCGGATATTGTTGAGACTAAAGCGCAACTACACGAAAAGTATCTTGCCCTTGGCAACCTCTGAGCAAATCCTCCGCGTAGCAGGCAGGGTGTCAATTAAATCGGGGAGTTACTCAGGTTTTCCTTGCTGGATAGCAAGCTCCTCAGGGATAGCGTAGCGTCTTGGTCCAAAGATTGCCGTGCCGATGCGAACCAGGGTTGCGCCTTCTTCGATGGCAATATCCAGGTCTTCCGACATACCCATCGAGATGGTGTCAAGCTCATAGCCAGCCTGTTTAAGCTGATCGTACGTTTCTTTCAGCATGCGGAACTGGCTGCGCTGCAGAGCGGTGGCTTTGGTAAGCTCGGGAATGGCCATCACTCCCCGCAGTTTCAGGCGGGGCAACCCCACAATATGCGCCGCCAGATCGGCTGCCTCATCCGGTGCCACACCGCTCTTGCTGTCCTCTCCGCTCACGTTTACCTGCAAGCATACCTGAAGGGGAGGCAATGATTCGGGTCTATCCTTCGACAAGCGATCGGCAATCTTTTTCCGGTCTATGCTATGCACCCAGGAAAAATTCTCTGCGATGCGCTTTGTTTTATTGCTCTGTATGGGACCGATAAAATGCCACTCGATGGGTAAGTCGGCGAGCGCCGGGATCTTCCCCAGCGCCTCCTGAAGATAATTTTCCCCGAAAATCGTCTGTCCGGCGGCAAAGGCTTCACGCAGGCACTCGGCGGGATTGGTTTTGCTTGCAGCTAAAAGGGTAATGGCTTCGGGTTGCCGGCCCGTTTTGTCCGCAATCTCCCTTATGCGAGTTTTTACTTTCTCCAAGCCCGAGGCAATGGTTGTTCTGTTGGGTTCCATTTTTTACCTTTTTATGATGCTTCCATGTGATTTTCAGTAGGATGGGTGAAGCGAAGCGTGCAATCCATCATCTGACTTATCTTATTTTACAATCCCCATCGCTTCTTTACTCATTGCTTTTGGTCCAATCCAGCATGAGAAATAGCCCTCCGTGAGGAAATTGAGCCGGTGTGTTATCTATGTCCGGGTTTTGATGGTTGGTTACGCTTTTATCCATTCTACATAAGCACCCAACCGGGGGCTCATAGGTGGATCTTTAATTGGTCTGTAGCCACGCAATGTTCTCTACGAGGATACAAAAATATTGAGTGAGCGGAAGCATAGTAGAGCTACTGAACTATTCGGTCAAGAATAAAGGCACCCGGATAACGGCACCGGTACCATCCCGTCAGTAAATCACTTTGACATTTTCTGCCTTGAAATGCGCTGACAGGGATTGCAGCAAATTGTCCCGCAGGCTTACGCGCCACGCATCCCCCAACTTCAGTTCGCAAACCGTATCCTTATTGCGATAAATCACCGATACCGGACAGTACCCATCGCCATGTTGGCTATTGCCGGCATTGGCGGTGTTCGCATTCATACGATAGGGCGCAAGTAATTCCTTTAGCTTGGCCGCGTTTGCCAGCCCGTTGCAGTGGAGTCTCACGCATTTTGCGTAGCGTGAGCGAGCGCTGTCCAGATTATAGAGCTGATCGGCGGAAATACGCAGTTCATCGCCATTCCCGTCGTCCCCTCTTTTACTGCTCACCTTGGCTTCTACCAAAAGCAGCTGATCTTCCTTCAGCCAATTACGGACAGACTCGAATAACTCGTTGTATACAACTATCTCCATCCGTGCACTGGCGTCATCCAATACGATTACCCCCATCTTGCCACGTCGGGTCATCTGCGTGCGTATAGCGTAGACGATTCCCGCCAGAAGTTGCGGTTCTCGCTGGGGATTCAATCGATTCAGCCGCGTGCGCACAAAGCCTTTCAGCTCTTCCGCGCAGGCGTTGAATGGGTGGCCGCTCAAATAGAATCCCAGCGCCATTTTTTCATTCTTCAGTTGCTCCTTTTCCACCCACTGCGGCACGTTGATCAAACTCTGCTGTTCCATCGAGTCGTCAATCTCGCCAAATAAACTCACCTGATTGACTGCACGGCCCGCCTGTTCGGCCGATTCGAGTGCAATGCCAACCGATGCCAGCAAGCCTGCTCGATGGTTATTGACAGAATCAAACGCGCCAGCGCGGATGAGCGATTCCACCACGCGGCGGTTGACAATGCGCTTGTCCACCCGCCGGCAGAAATCAAACAGGTCGGTATAGGGCCCATCCTGATCACGTGCCTTGATGATTGCTGCAATCGCCGATTCTCCCGTACCTTTCACTGCTCCCAGACCATATCGTATGGTTTTTTTATCCACCGGAATAAAACGGTGACTGGAAAGATTGATGTCGGGCGGCAGGATGGAGAGTCCATTGGCAATGCCATCCTCAAAAAACACATGCACCTTGTCCGTATCGTCCATATCGGCGGACAGTGTGGCAGCCACGAATTCAGCGGGATAATGCGTCTTGAGATAGGCGGTCTGAAATGCAATCAGGGCGTAAGCCGCCGCGTGCGATTTGTTGAAACCGTAGCCCGCGAATTTTTCCATCAGGCTGAACAGTTCGGTCGCATCGCGCTCTGTCAAACCATTCCTGGTGGCGCCGGCAACGAAAATATCGCGCTGCATGGCCATTTCTTCGACTTTTTTCTTACCCATTGCACGCCGCAGCAGATCGGCACTCCCGAGACTATAACCGCCTATTACCTGCGCGATTTGCATGACCTGTTCCTGGTAAATCATCACGCCATAAGTGGGCTCAAGTATGGGTTGCAAACGTGGATCAAGATACTCCACGCGCTTGCCATGCTTACGTTCGGTAAATTCGGGAATCAGGGCCATCGGCCCCGGACGATACAGCGCCACCAGCGCGATGATGTCCTCAAAACAGTCGGGCTTTGCTTTCTGCAATAGATCTTTCATGCCACGCGATTCGAACTGGAACACTCCTATGGCGTTTCCCTGCCGCAACAGCGCGTAGGTAGCCGGGTCGTCCAGAGGCAGGTTTTCCAGGGAAAAGGATTTGACGATCCCGATTCCGGTTTCAGTAATATCTCCATCGACATCCGTTGCCGCGCGCCCGGAACCCTGTTCGGTGGGGTGTGCATTTCGCTGCCTGATATATCTGACGGTCCAGTCGAGTATGGTCAACGTCCGCAACCCGAGGAAGTCGAACTTCACCAGGCCGATTTTCTCCACATCATCTTTATCCAGCTGGCTGATTACCGAATCACCCGCGTCAGTGCAGTAAACGGGGCAAAAATCAGTAATCTTTCCCGACGCGATCAGCACCCCCCCGGCGTGCATGCCAACATTGCGTGTAAGTCCCTCGAGGCGTTCGGCCAGTTCCAGCAGATTGCGCACTTCTTCTTCCGCTTGCGCACGCTGATTCAGTTGTGGCTCTTCCGCACGCGCCTTCTTTAGCGTCATGCCGAGATCAAACGGTACCAGCTTCGCCAGCTGATCGACGAAGTTATAAGGCAAATCCATCACCCGTCCAACGTCGCGTACCACCGCTTTTGCCGCCATGGTGCCAAAAGTTGCGATCTGCGAAACACTCTCGGCACCATACTTCTGTTTGACATAATCTATGACATGTTCGCGCCCGTCCTGGCAGAAATCAATGTCAAAATCAGGCATGGAAACACGTTCCGGATTAAGGAAGCGTTCAAACAGTAAATCGTAACGAAGCGGATCGAGGTCGGTAATGCCCAGGGAATAAGCGACCAGCGAACCCGCGCCGGAGCCTCGGCCGGGGCCCACAGGCACGCCATTGTGCTTGGCCCAGTTGATGAAATCAGCAACGATCAGAAAATAACCGGCGAATCCCATCTGTACGATGGTGGAGGCCTCGAAATCCAGCCGCGCGCGATATTTTGGCATTTGCGCATTGCGCTCAGTTATATCGGGATAGAGTGCCTCCATGCGCTCTTCAAGGCCTGTCTCCGATTGGGCGCGTAGATACAGCTCCAGACTCTGGTTGTTGGGCGTCGGAAATAATGGGAGACGATTGACCCCCAATTCCAGCGTGAGATTGCAGCGCTTGGCGAGCTCCACCGTGTTGGCGAGCGCCGCCGGTAAATCGGCGAACAATGCCGTCATCTCTTCCTGGGTTTTGAAATACTGTTCTTCGGTGCAATGCTTCGGGCGGCGGCGGTCGCCCAGCACGTAACCTTCCGCGATACATACTCGAGCCTCGTGTGCCTTGTAATCATCGGGATTTAAAAACTGTACCGATTGTGTCGCCACTACCGGCAAATGCAATGCGGATGCCAGCGCCAGTGAGCTCTGCACAAGAGTCTCGGTATTGGGATGCCCTATTCGCTGCACTTCGATATAAAAACGGTCCGGGAACAACCCCGCCCATTCTCGCGCCAGCATTTCCGCCTGAACTAAATTATTCTGCATCAACATCAGGCTAATATCGCCAAGGTTCGCCCCGGACAGGGCAATCAGTCCCGTTGTTCCGCTTCCGCTCTCGGCAAACCAGGCCTTTTTGATTTCTGCCCGCCCCTGGCGCTGGTTTTCACGATAGGCACGTGACAACAGCCGGCACAACAAAAGGTAGCCCGGGTTGGACTGGCACAACAATAAAATACGTGCGGGCTTGTTCCTGTCATCTTCGTTACTTATCCAGACATCGCAGCCAATAATCGGTTTTATGCCTTTGGCGCGCGCCTCCTGATAAAATTTCACCATACCGAACAGGTTGGAAAGGTCCGTCAGCGACAATGCCGGCATACTATCGGACGCCGCTTTTGCCACCGCATCGTCGATACGCACAATACCATCCACGATGGAATACTCGCTGTGCATGCGCAGGTGAACAAAAGTGGGAGATGTAGACATGTTGCCGTGATCCTGACTTGATGTTTGGCATGAGCGGCTGGCCACGGAACTCAATTCCATGTAGCCCGGCTGCCGGCTCGACACTCAAACTAAATACTGAAAATCGGGAGTCGATTTTACACCAATTGCCCCATTCCCAAACTTGAGGGAATATCTAACCCGAATGCTTCATAAATTCGCGCATTTCCCGCTGATGTCTGTTTTTGGGAAATTTTATTCAGTCTGTCGCATGAATAATTAGGTCACTCTTTCACCGAATTTATGAAATATCCGGGTTAAGAGCTTCTGAGCTCGATTAAATCCATTTGGGAATTGCGATAAACTTCAGAACCTTGCTCCGCGAAAAAACTGATAATTCTTTCCGGGAGCCATGTCAGCCTGCCCGGAAAAGGCGCATTCAGAAATCCGGCGTGCCCCCCTTCTTCGGGAAATTCCAGCGTGACTGCGGATGACACCTCATGCGATTCAGGCAATACGGAGGCCGGCATAAAAGGATCGTTGAAGGCATTGATGACGAGAGTGCGAACCTGGATATGCCTGAGCCATGGCTTGCTACTGGATTGGTGCCAGTAGTCTTCGGCATCTCGAAAGCCGTGCAGCGGTGCCGTTACGAGATTATCGAATTGATATAACGTAGTGCATGCGGCTACTGCGGCTGCGTCAAACAGGCCGGGGAAGCGGCCAAATTTCTCCAGCGCCTTGCGTTTTAGCGTATCGAGAAAGTGACGGGTATAGAGCAGGTTGAAGCCCGACGCCAGAGCGCTCCCCGCGGCGGCCAGATCCAGCGGCACGGAAACCGCCGCGGCACCGTCGATCAACTGACAGGCTTGCTGACCTTGCTCACCCAGCCATTTCAGAAAAGCATTTCCGCCCAGTGATACCCCCACCACATAGAGCGGCGCGGAACCCGAAAGCTTGTTTTGTCCGCTTATCCTGCGCAGTATCCAATCAATTTCCATTGAGTCGCCGGCGTGATAGGCGCGCGGCAAGCGGTTGGGCGATCCCGAACAGCCGCGAAAATGCACTACCCCGGCGCGCCAGCCCAGATCCTGCAGTAAGCTCATCATACTCAGAATGTAATGACTGCACGAATCTCCTTCAAGCCCGTGAAACAGTATCACCAGCGGCGCATCGGCAGGATTATCCAGCCAGTCGATATCAATGAAATCGCCATCATCCAGTTCCCAGCGTTCGCGCCGGTAAGTAACCAGGGGGCGTGACAGCAGATAGGGATAGATGGTCTGCGCATGGCCCCCCCGCAGCCATGTGGGGGCCATGTAGGGTTTGGCGCGTAAAGGGAGGGTGGAGATTTTCACGCTAAGTCTTATCAGCATCAGACATTGGCAGATTTCAACCAGTGGCCAATAAAGATCAAGTTGATCAATGAGCTACAACACAATGAGCTGTTAGAACCGATTGCACATAATAACATGCGGAGCTCATTATCAGTTATGGCGAGCTGTTTTCAGCCGATTGCAAAGCCGGGTGCGGCGATGCAACGCAGCAGCTGTTCCGCTCTTCAGCTGACGGATATCCTCATATCTTTCCTATTTAGCGAGAGAATTTTGAGTGAAACATATCGTGCATACTCTGCCTGCTGCAAACAAAAACCCGCCGAAGCGGGTCTGTTTTAACGTGTAAATTGGTTTTACGATTTCTTGCGGCGGCTCAAACCCAGACCCACCAAGCCGAGGCCAAGAAGTGCAAGAGTGGCAGGTTCGGGTACCGCTTCGATCTGCGCTGGCGGATCCGGCAAATTATTTACCGTGCCAGTCAGGTTCAGGGTGAGACTATAGGCAGCCCGGCTGGATGCCGCGCCGACGTCCGCATCCGACAGGCTTAATAGGTAACTGGCGCTGAAAATTCCGGCTGAAGAGGTGTCCAGCATGGCCAGCCAGCCTTGGCTTGAACCTTGGCCCAAGCCGCCGAAGCTACCCAAGTCGGTTAACAGCGTGCCGATGTCGCCGCTACCGAAGATGCTGTCGAGATCAAGGCCGACCCGGTTGGCATCAGCCAGATTGAAGAGGCTGAATCCAAGGGTGGCAGCGTCACCCACGAAGAAAGTTCCGAAATCCAGATTCAGGGTGAGCATTGTTGAGGAACTGTCGAAGGACGGCGCGGCGTGCAGCTGGTAGTCATAAGTGGCGCTTACGTTGCCCGCCCAGGTGACCGTATATTGCGTCGTCTCTGTCCCGGTGAATAGGGCACTTGTCTGAGTTGCCGTCAGTGTCGGGGCTGTGCGCGCCAGTGTTACATCGCCGTTGCCGACATAACTATCCAGATTGGCGGAAGATACAGTTTGATTCAGGTTGGTAGTAGTAGCGGAACTTGTGGTAGCGGTCCCGGTGCACGCACCCCTGCGATTATCCGAACATGAATCGCTACCATTAATAGCCGGTAAGAAGGTGGCATTTACGCCCGGTCCCGAGATACTGGCGGTGCTGCTGCCGGTCCCACTCGTGGTACCCGTGGTGTTGCTGCCGGTATTGGCGCCATCTGTGGATCGAGTCCAAGTGCTTTGGGTCCGCGTCGAGGTGAGATTCAGGGTGGTGCCCATCAGCACACCCTGATTCGAGTTGAACTGACTGATGGCGCTGGTCCCGAGACTGGCGCCGTTGTTGTTGCTGGCGCTTCCACCCTCGGTATCGGTAGCGCTTGCAGAGTTGCTAAAGCCTGCCGGGGAAGTATTAATCAGCAGCGCACTGGCCGGCAGCGGGATTAGCACTAAAGCACTCAATGCGAAAGTGATTTTTTGGTGCAGCGTCTTGGGTGTGAATCTCATTTTTTATTCCTGTTTTTTAGAGGAGCGCTATAAACCCATCTCATTCATATTGTTTTATAAGCATTTTTCATGCCATAAATAAAATATCATTAATATTAAAAGAGTTGCACGTGCACCTTTATTCGAGGCGAACCATAGTGTAAAATTTTTCGACAATGAGATGGTCAAAGTTGAAGCCCAATTCGTTTAGATACACAGTTTCCAAGAAGGAGATTTCCACCTGAGGCAGGAAAAATTACTTGGTCGGCAGTGACCTGCTACCCTCAATTAACTGCGCGGCGCAGTAGGATCTCGGTTTGCAAAGGGTGTTGGGTGGAATCCGGCTAGCGTAAAATTGCCAAGCGAGCTATGCGGTCTTGTTATCACCCCAAACCTGACTGTTTCACTCCCTCTTAGTAAGTCCGCATCACATACTCCGCTTCGTGGATCATTCTGCTAACGTACGATTTTTTTCGTTTCGTGAGCTGACCCCTTTTGATTGTTTTATTACGTTCATTTGGCAACCGGTTTGTGCAATCATACTCATCAGCTACGTATGATTTTCAAATGTTGATAGGCAGGGGATAATCTTGACTCTGATAATGGGGGACAAGTTCCTACCTTGTCGCCTTGTTGCAATAGCCAAGAGGAATATGCATGCATCACTCTCAAATCGGTAGAGTGTACCGTACACGGTCGATGATGCCAGGCGTAATCATCGCATTGACGCTGGTGCTGGCAGGTTGTGACAGCGGGCAGGCGGGGGGTGAGCAGGCGCCACCTTCGCCGGAAGTCAGCGTTGCCCGGGTACTCTCCAGACCGGTACAGCAATGGAATGAATACACCGGCCGCGTCAGCGCGATCGATACCGTTGAACTGCGAGCCCGCGTGAGCGGCTATGTGCAGCGCGTCGCGTACAAGGAAGACCACAAGGAAGGGCAGGAGGTGAAGAAGGGCGACCTGATGTTCCTCATCGATCAGCGCCCCTATCGGATGGCGCTGGCCAATGCGCAGGCGCAGCTCGATCGTGCGCGCGTGGCGAAACAGCTCGCGGGCATGCTGGACAACAATGCCCGGCTGCTGATGGATGCTGAAGCAATCTCACGCGAAGAGGCGGACACGCGCCGCACTACGCACACGCAGACCGCCGCGGATATCGATGCTGCCGAGGCGGTGGTAGCCAATGCGAAGCTCCAGCTAGAATTTACCGAGGTGCGCGCGCCAGTCGCCGGGAAAACAAGCCGTGCCTTGGTAACTGTCGGCAATCTGGCCGTTGCCGACCAGACCATACTGACCACGGTAGTGTCGCAGGATCCCATGTATGTATATTTCGATGTCGACGAGAACAGCTACCTGCGCTACGGCGAACAGGCGCGCGATGGCGGAGGCGCGCCGGCAGGCACCTCGGTACGCGTCGGCCTGGCCAACGAGGAAGGCTATCCCCACGCAGGCACGATCGACTTCTTCGACAACCAGGTCAATTCCGCCGTTGGAACCATACGCGCGCGCGCCGTGCTCCCCAATGCCGATCGCATTTTTACCCCCGGCTTGTTCGTGCGCGTGCAATTCGTCAGCGGCAGGAAGGAAAATGTCCTGCTGATCGATGACAAGGCCGTGATGACAGACCAGGACCGCAAGTACGTCTACGTGGTGGACAAGGATGCCAAAGTCCAGCGCAGGGACATCGTGCCCGGCCGCATGGCGGAGGGATTGCGCGTGATACAGTCCGGTCTTGCGGCGGACGACAGGATCGTGGTCGCCGGCCAGCAGAAAGTCCACCCCGGCATGCCGGTCAAGCCCAATGAAATCCCGATGGCCGCGCTGTAGGGCGCGGTGAGGTAAACATCAGTGGATTTCTCCAGATTCTTTATCGACCGGCCGATCTTCGCGGCTGTGCTGTCGATTGTGATTTTTGCCGGCGGCCTGATTGCGATCCCCCTGCTGCCGAGCGGCGAATATCCGGAAGTCATTCCACCGACCGTTCTGGTACGCACCAACTACCCGGGCGCCAACCCGAAAGTGATCGCCGAATCGGTGTCCGTGCCGCTGGAAGAAGCCATCAACGGCGTTGAAGGCATCATGTACCTGAAGTCTATCGCCAGTTCCGACGGTACCCTGCAGATAGTGATCACCTTCACGCCCGGCGTGAACCCGGATATCGCCGCAGTGCGCGTACTGAACCGGGTGAGCCAGGCACTGCCGCGCCTGCCGGAGGCGGTCCGGCAATATGGCGTGACGACCCAAAAGCAATCCCCGACGCCGTTGATGTACATGAACCTGATCTCGACGGACGGGCGCTACGATTCGCTCTATTTGCGCAACTACCTGGTGCTGCATGTCAAGGATGAGCTATCCCGCCTGCACGGCATCGGCGATGTGCAGCTGTTCGGCTCGGGCGACTACGCGATGCGTATCTGGCTCGATCCGGATAAAGTCGCCTCGCGCGGACTGACGAGCGGCGACGTGCTCAACGCGCTGCGCGAACAGAATGTGCAGGTATCGGCCGGCCAGCTCGGCGCCGAGCCTTCGCCGAACAAACCGGATTTCCTGATTTCAATCAATGTGCGCGGCCGGCTGAGCACGGAAGCCGAATTCGGCGACATCATCCTGAAGAGCGGCCTGAATGGTGAGGTGGTGCGCCTGTCAAACGTGGCGCGCGTGGAACTCGGCTCCGGCAACTATACCGTGCGCGCATATAACAACAGGAACACCAACGCCACGGTAGGCGTCTTCCTCTCTCCGGGTGCCAACGCCCTGGCAGTGGCTGATACGGTGTATGCGAAGATGGATGAGCTATCCAGGCGCTTCCCGCCAGGCATCGTCTACGATCCGACATGGGATCCCACCGTTTTTGTGCGCGATTCCATCCGCGCAGTCCAGAACACGCTGCTGGAAGCCATAGCGCTGGTCGTGGTGGTCGTGATACTGTTCCTGCAAACCTGGCGTGCGTCGATCATCCCCCTGATCGCGGTACCCGTGTCGATAGTGGGTACCTTTGGCGTGCTGTACGTACTCGGTTTTTCGATCAATACCTTGACCTTGTTCGGCCTTGTGCTCGCAATCGGTATCGTTGTCGATGATGCCATTGTCGTGGTGGAGAATGTCGAGCGCAACATCGAGGAAGGGCTGATGCCGCTTGCTGCCGCGCACCAGGCAATGAAAGAAGTATCGGGTCCCATCATCGCCATCGCGCTGGTGCTGTGCGCAGTATTTGTGCCGATGGCCTTCCTGACGGGCGTAACCGGCCAGTTCTACAAGCAGTTCGCCGTAACGATCGCGGTTTCCACGGTGATTTCGGCCATCAATTCATTGACCCTGTCGCCGGCATTGGCTGCCTTGCTGCTCAAAAGCCACGACACGCCCAAGGATGCGCTGTCGCGCGTGATGGAGCGTTTGCTCGGCTGGGTGTTCCGTCCCTTCAACCGCTTCTTCCAGCGCAACTCCGAGAGATATCATCGTACCGTCGGGCACGCCCTGACAAAACGCGGGCTCGTGTTCGGCGTCTACCTCATGCTGCTCGCCTGCACCGCGCTTCTGTTCGGCAAAGTGCCGGATGGTTTTATCCCGACGCAGGATAAACTTTATCTCTTCACCGGCGCCAAGCTGCCCGAAGGCGCCTCGCTGGCACGCACCGACGAGGTCGTGCGCAAGATGATCGATATCGCCCTTGGCACCGACGGCGTGGAGAAAGTGGCGGCCTATGCGGGCCTCAATGCCTTGCAGCTTACCAACACGCCTAATTTCAGCGCCGCCTATGTCATCCTCAAGCCGTTCGACCAGCGCAGCCGCAGCGCCAGCGCCATCGTCGCGGAGCTCAACGAAAAATTCTCCTCCATCGAGGAAGGCATTACCTTCGCGTTGATGCCGCCGCCGATCGAGGGATTGGGCAACGGTTCCGGTTACTCGCTGTACGTGGAGGACCGCGCCGGCCTGGGTTATGGCGCACTGCAGGATGCGACCAAAGCATTCCAGGGCAAGATTGCGCAGACCCCGGGGTTCACCTATCCGGTCAGCGCTTATCAGGCAAATATTCCCCAGCTTGAAATCAAGGTCGATCGCACCAAGGCCAAAGCGCAGGGCGTGCCGCTGAACGAGCTGTTCGATACGCTGCAAATCTACCTGGGCTCAGCCTATGTGAATGACTTCAACCTGTTCGGCCGCGTCTATCGCGTTTTTGTCCAGGCCGACGCCAGTAAACGGCAACGCGTTGAAGACATCGAGAAATTGCGCGTACGCAACGAGAGTGGCGATATGATACCCATGAGTGCGATGACGACGATCACGCCGACCTACGGCCCCGATCCAGTGCTGCGCTACAACGGTTATCCTGCTGCCGATCTGATCGGCGATTCCGATCCGCGTCAGTTTTCCTCGGGACAGGCCATCACCCGGCTAAAGGAAATGGCCGGGGAAATGCTGCCGGACGGCATGATGCTCGAATGGACGGACCTGAGCTATCAACAGGTGACGCAAAGCAACGCCAAGCTGATCGTATTTCCGCTTGCCGTCATGCTCGCCTTCCTCGTGCTGGCCGCACTGTACGAAAGCTGGACGCTGCCGCTTGCCGTCATCCTGATCGTGCCGGTATGCATGTGCGCCGCCCTGCTCGGCGTATGGTTGACTGGTGGCGACAACAATATATTCGTGCAAGTAGGGCTCGTCGTACTGATGGGTCTGGCCTGCAAGAATGCGATCCTGATCGTCGAATTCGCTCGTGAACTGGAATTCCAGGGCAAGGGAATCGTTGAAGCGGCGCTGGAGGCCTGCCGCCTGCGCCTGCGGCCGATCGTCATGACATCCATTGCCTTTGTCGCCGGCTCGGTGCCGCTGGTACTTTCTACAGGTGCGGGTGCGGAAGTGCGCTCGGCCACGGGGATTACCGTGTTCGCGGGCATGATCGGTGTAACCCTGTTCGGGCTGTTCCTCACGCCTGTGTTCTATGTCGCCCTGCGCAAATTATCGGGGAGCGCGCTTGTCCGCCACGACCCGAAAACGTAGGGTGATGCGGGGAATACCCGAGACTAGCCGGTATTCGCCAAAGATAATGGATTTGTTGTCGCGGTTGCCAAAACCCGATTAGATTCTAAAATCATGGAGGCTGTCTCCTATTACCCTTACTGAGACGGTGCGGCGGTTTGCGCATGCTCTAGAGGCCGGAGTGTGAGGACAGCGTGTGCCGGACTTCAAGCAGTAGAAGGCGGGGGGCGGCAGGTAAGAAAGATTACAGTAATCTGAATTGCTGCCGTTATGCCAGATAACCGCTTTTATGTCGGTATATTTTCCACACTATTTTTAAGGCCATATGGATGTGCTTGAATAATCAGATAATCAACATCTGGTCCGATACTTGCTTACTAATCAGAAGGTATTATTCTGAGCCCGCATATACTTTAGTACAGTAGATTAAGGATGTACGCGTCCTATAATACAAATACTTTAGAAGGTCACACATGGAAACGAAAGTGGCGGTCATGGATGCAGAAATAAAAAATGTCGGCTCCAGACTGAGGGATCATTTAGATGACGTAAGAGCACTCAGGGGAAGTTGGACCATGGTCACGATTACCCTGGTTGCCTTGATATTTGGCATTGTAGGCGTCATGGTAACCGGTTTTAGCGGCGTCGCCACGACGCAAGCTGCGTTGATGAAAGAACAGGTCGAAATAAAGGCCGATATGAAAGCCAATATGAAACAAATAGACTCCCAATTAAAGATCCTGAATGCTTCTATGGAAGCGATTACTACAGATCACCAGAACCTTAAACCTTAAGCCTAAGCGCTGCATCCGCACCGGACCTGATTCGACTGGTTCGCTACCGCTGTATTTTTAGCACCTTTGTCTCATGGCAACATTTTAACAATCCCCTAATATATCTCGCGGGCGTCACGCCCCTTGCAAAGCAACACCCCGCCCCGGTCCAGGAAACTGCGCCGGGTTTTTCATTCCCAATCTGCCACGCAATTACCCTAAACCTGCCGAAGCGGGTTTTTATTGGTTTCTTGACGTTAAGGTAATTCTGCGCGCCGGGTAAATTTCACAGCAATTTTCATGGCGGGATTTTCAACCATATGTCCATTCATAATGAATGCTTGATGCTTGTTGTTCTCCTCCATATTGACCGTGCCGACTAGAGTAAATTTATCTATATTTCCAAAGATGCTGGTCAGTACCTTCCGATCATTTTCAACCCTTACGGTAGCTTTCAAAAGGCCATTTTCATAAGCATAACCTCCCACATAAATATAGCTACTATCTCCTCCAAATATCCGTCCGGTTTCTAGTATGACTACCCCGTATCCCATATCCCCCATATCTGAGCTGAATTCCACTCCATACATCGCTTCTAGCATTTTATTTCCTCATTATTAAAATTAGAAATCTGTAATCCATGCTTACGTACGTCATATCTCGATCGGACACGCGAAGGTTTCTATAAATTGCTCTGATTGAAATCTTTTTTGATGGGTTCAGGTTCTTTTTTTACAGCTGATCGGGGGAATAATTCCCGCCGTTGCGCATCTTACGCCCGCGGTGAATAGCTCAGCAATTAGACCAAGGTACACCTGAGTGCGAGTGTGGGTATTGACGACAGATCGGCCTCACCCCGCCTCAGGGCGAATACCCACACTGATTCTCTGGTGTACCTCGGGACAGTATTCAATACTGTTGAGTTCTGTACAATTCATTGAGCAGTGACAGCGTGCGATGCGACAAAACAGAGCATAGAGTAGCCTTCATGCGCTCCGAAAGGGCGCCACAAAAAGGGAGAAGAAATGGCATCAATACCGAAAAAAGTGATCGAACGACTCATTGCCGGAATAAAAAGATATCAGCCAATACTGGCCGCTGCAAAAGCTAGGGATGTGGGCGAGGCCGATACGGTAACTATTATTAAGGACATGCTTGCGGATGTATTTGGATATGATAAATATCTAGAAGTGACATCGGAATTTTCGATACGGGGAACATATTGTGATCTCGGGATAAAGCTCGAAGGGGCGTTGCAAATACTTATTGAAGTGAAAGCCATTGGGCTTGATCTCAAAGATCAGCATGTGAAGCAGGCTATCGATTATGCTGCGAATCAAGGGGTAGATTGGGTTTTGCTTACAAATGGTATGTGCTGGCGCGTTTACCGCTTAGTCTTCGCTAAACCAATTGATCAGGAGCTTGTGGTTGATATTGATTTCTCGGTTATGAATCCTCGATCAGACAATGATATCGAGGTACTTTATCTCTGGTGTAAAGAAGGGTGGCAGCGCTCGGTCCTAGGTGAGTATCACACTCAAAAGCAAGCTTTATCTAGATTCTTCATTGGAGCAATGCTGCAAACCGATCCTGTGCTTGAAATTATCCGTCGCGAGCTCCGGCGTGTTTCACCAGACGTACGTATTGATATTGATCAGATTAAAGGTGTTCTTTCTAACGAGGTGATAAAACGAGAGGTAATGGAGGGAGATAAGGCTGATGATGCCCGCAAGAAAATTTCCCGCGCTGCAGCAAAAGCTATTCGTGCGGCTAATCAGCGTGTAACTGTCAAGGAGCCGGAACCCGTGCAAGAATCGATGGAATAAATAATGTTTATGGGAATATTTACCGGCCCACCAATCTCCTAATACACAAGAAAAAATTATGGTTGATCTAACCTTATTTTCCTCTGCTTTAAGTGCTGTCAAGACGGCACGAGAAATTGCGCAACTACTTAAAGAGACCGATCTTTCACTGGAGAAAGCAGAGCAGAAAAGCCGACTCGCTGACCTCCTCTATGCCTTAGCTGAATTGAAAAGTGAGTTAGCCGAAATTCAGCACGAGGTAATTGATAGAGATGAGAAAATCAAACAGCTCCAGGAAGCGCTTCAGATAAAAAAGCATATTGTATGGGAGCAGCCGTATTATTGGTTACAGACAAATGACAATAAAGAAGGGCCGTTTTGCCAACGCTGTTACGATCAGGATGTGAAACTGGTTCGGCTTCAGGGTTATGGAGAGGGGCGATGGGAATGTAAAGGATGCAAAAGTTTCTATAAGGATAAAACATTTTATGAGTAATTTTCCGATACCGAAAGCGAGAAGCGCCAATGTATGGTGGCATATTTCTCATGAAGTTTTGCAAGCGCTTTATTCATGAGGTATATAAGCTTAATTCGATTGTCCTCGTCTCTGAAACTCTGGTTACTGTCACCCGGGTTATTCCCACATTTCTTGTAGCGATAAACCGGACCTAAATTAACCTTTCAATAATTCATAGCGCCACCCAAAGGAGTTTGAACCGAGCTCTGTAGAGATGGCCCGCCCATCGTGGCGACGGATCGTTTCTTACTAGGAGCTTGCGTGAAGGACGGCCTCCGACGTGTTCTAATGCAGGCAAAGGAAACCTGCGCATACGGTAAATTACGAGGTATGCATTAAGGAATGCAGGAATTGCGGGCCTAGCTAGGGTTGGAGAAATAATTTTGAATAGCGGTGGACACATCTCAGAAGCTTTTGGCTCAACAAAGGCCAGCTGAATTCGCGAATCCACGAACGGGTGAAGCATTTGATTGCTATTCGCGAGGATCCGGGAAAAGTTTTTATCGTCCAGTAAGTCCTCAGGGACGAAAATTGCATTTTATCCGTGTCAGATCGCTGACAGTTGGCGACCAAGCGACGAAGCGGCTCGCACCTTTCTTCAGAATGTTAGACTGAACTAAAGATACTTTGAAATAGATAAGTTGTGGTTATTGACTGGCGCATTCACCAGAAGAGATATAAGCACCGCCTGCCGAACACTTATAAATCTTTGAAAATTGGTAGGCCGTGCCAGATTCGAACTGGCGACCAACGGATTAAAAGTCCGCTGCTCTACCGGCTGAGCTAACGACCCAAAGATACGCAAAGGACGTGCATTATACCGACTCGCTCCCCCGATATAAAGTTTTTTGGATCAGGCTAGCCCGGCGATCGCCCACCGATCCCGTTTCGCCGCAAAATTTGCTTTAAACTGCCGGTATGCGAGGAATCAATTTTTGAACGACGTTATCGTCATAGGCGGAGGGATTGCCGGACTGGCCACGGCGCGCGAATTGTTACGGCAGGGAGCGCATGTAACCATACTGGAGCGCAATCGCTGCGGGGAAGAGTCATCTTGGGCGGGTGGAGGCATACTTTCGCCGCTATTGCCATGGGATTACTCCGATCCGGTAACGCAATTGACGCAATGGAGCAACCGCTTGTATCCCGGGTTTATCCAAGCATTGCACATGGAAACAGGCATCGACCCGGAGTTTCATGCGAGCGGCATGCTGGTGCTGCCCGGATTCTCTAACGGCCCAGAAGAAGTCGCGCGACAGGATGCTCGCCATCGTATAGCCGAAGCCTGGTGCGCTCAACATGACCTTGCCATGAGAATGGTTCGCTCTCACGAAATTGCGCCGGCACTCGCGCTCGACGAACCGGCGCTTTGGCTACCCGAAGTCTGCCAGGTGCGCAATCCGCGCTTGCTACAGGCGCTGGTACTCGCTGTGGAGATGAATGGAGGCACCATCATCGAACATGCTGAGGTCACCAGCTGGAAGATAGCGCAAGAGCGCATCCAGTCGGTCGCTACCAGCCGTGGCGAGGAGTATGCAGCGGCCAGCTACATCGTTACCGCCGGAGCATGGAGCCGTCAGCTTCTGCGCGAATATGCATTAAAGCTCGATATCTGGCCGGTGCGGGGGCAGATCCTGCTGTTCAAGGCGCAGCCTGGTTTGCTCGGCACGATTGTATTACAGGAACCCGATAATTTTTATCTGATACCACGCCGAGACGGTTATATTCTGGCCGGCAGCACGGTGGAGGAAGTCGCTTTCGATAAACACACAACCGCTCATGTGCGGAAGGAGCTGCTGGAAAAGGCGCATAGGCTGGTGCCTGCATTGACCGAAGAAATGCTAGCTGGTCACTGGGCGGGTCTGCGTCCCGGTTCGCCAGGGAATATACCGGTTATCGACAGTCATCCCTTCGTTACAAACCTGTATCTGAACAGTGGGCACTACCGTTACGGTGTTACCATGGCACCAGGCAGCGCGCGACTTGTATCCAACATGATTCTGAACAAGCCCCAGCCGCTGGATGTTACACCCTATCGATGGCCGGCATGAACAATAGAGAATAATTCCTTTAGGGGCATATGTTGCCTTGAGTAACGGTTTCCCCGCGCTTTATCCGCGGCATGCGGGATGGTAACATTGCACCCACTCCAACAAAGAGACATAAGGCATACGCATCATGGCTGGTCACAGCAAGTGGGCTAATATCAAACACAAGAAAGCCGCGCAGGACGCCAAGCGCGGCAAGATTTTCACCCGGCTTATCAAGGAAATTACCGTCGCCGCGCGGCTCGGCGGAGGGGACCCCGCCAGTAATCCCCGGTTGCGCCTGGCGGTCGATAAAGCATACGAGCAAAACATGCCCAAAGATAACGTAGAGCGTGCAATCAAGCGCGGCAGCGGTGATCTGGAGGGCGTGAATTATGAAGAGATACGTTATGAAGGTTATGGAATCGCCGGGGCGGCCGTATTGGTCGATTGCATGACTGACAACCGTGTGCGCACGGTCGCGGATGTGCGTCATGCTTTCACCAAGTATGGCGGCAATCTCGGCACCGACGGCTCGGTTGCGTTCATGTTCAAGCACTGCGGGCAACTGCTTTTTGCACCCGGCACCAATGAGGATAAGCTGATGGAAGCGGCGCTGGAAGCGGGCGCGGAAGATGTGGTCAGCAATGACGATGGCAGCATCGAAGTCATTACCGCACCGTATGAGTTCGTCGGTGTCAGGGCGGCGCTGGAGAAAGCCGGGTTCAAGGCGGAACTCGCCGAAGTGACCATGAAACCCGCCAACGAATCTACGCTGGCGGGCGACGAGGCGGTGAAAATGCAAAAACTTCTGGACGCGCTGGAAAGTATCGACGATGTGCAGGAGGTCTATACGACGGCGGTGATTGATGAATAGATTTTTATCCGGCAGGTGAAAAAGGAGTCCAGCGTATCCGTATTCTTGGCATAGATCCCGGCTTGCGTATTACTGGGTTCGGGGTCATCGATAAGACGGGCAACAAGCTAGCCTATGTCGGCAGCGGGTGTATCAAGACATTGGACGGCGAACTGCCGTCGCGCCTGAAGTCCATCATGGACCATCTGAATGAAGTCATCGCGCAGCACCGTCCCGATCAGGTCGCGGTGGAACAGGTGTTTGTCAATGTCAATCCAAAATCCACGTTGATGCTCGGACAGGCGCGCGGAGCCGCGATCTGCACGGCGGTATTGAATAATCTCGTTGTTGCCGAATATACCGCGCTACAGATCAAGCAGGCGGTGGTAGGCAAAGGTCATGCGAAGAAAGAACAGGTGCAGGACATGGTTATGCGGTTGTTACAGCTTGCCGGCAGCCCCAGCGCAGATGCAGCGGATGCGCTTGCCTGCGCTATCTGCCATGCCCACGGCGGATTGGGGTTGGGCGGGATTTCGACAGCGGGCTACCGCATGAAACGCGGGCGGCTCGTTTGATCCTAAACCCGGCGGCTGATCGCTCATTTTCCAGTTTAGCGCCATGATGTACAGAGATACTTTATGCTACTTGAATTTCACATTCATGATGAATTCCCTGTTCAGCCGCCGGGTTTAGGATGATCGGCAGAATAACGGGACTGTTGCTGGAAAAGTTTCCACCATTGGTGCTGGTCGACGTTCAGGGTGTGGGGTATGAAATCGACGTACCGATGAGCACGTTCTATAATTTGCCCGCCATCGGTGTGCAAATCACGCTGCACACTCATCTCGTAGTGCGCGAAGACGTGCATCTACTTTTTGGTTTCGCCACCGAAGCAGAGCGGCAAGCCTTTCGTCAACTCGTAAAAATTTCCGGTGTCGGCGCGAGAACTGCGCTGGCCTTGCTGTCTGGCTTGAGTGTAGCCGATCTGCATCAAGCGGTGGCAGCTCAGGATAGCGGACGGCTGATCAAAATCCCCGGTATTGGTAAAAAGACCGCCGAACGTTTACTGCTGGAATTGCGCGACAAGCTCGATGCCGGCATGACTGGCGCAACTGCGGCGGGAGGAGGGATCTCGGCGTCAAGAGATGGCAGCGACGTGCTCAATGCCCTATTATCTCTGGGATATAATGAGCGTGAAGCCAATTGGGCGACCAGGCAATTACCTGCGGGCGTTGCCGTCTCCGACGGCATACGGCAGGCGTTGAAGCTCTTATCGAAAGACAAGTAGTGTGCTTGCAGATCGAAGGTCGAGGTAGTCACGCAGGATGGATAAGCGTAGCGTGGGAAGCCCTCTTATTAAGAAGAATTTATTTATCCCCGATGTGCAAATCGGGCGAAACCTGCTACTTGAATGATTGAAACCGATCGATTAATCGCCTCTGCACCTGTTTCTCTTCAGGAAGAAGAGCTGGAGCGTGCGCTGCGTCCCAAGCACCTGAACGAATACGTCGGCCAGGAAAAAATTCGCGGGCAGTTGCAGATATTCATCGAAGCGGCGAGGCGGCGCCGGGAAGCGCTCGATCACGTGCTGCTGTTCGGCCCGCCCGGTTTGGGCAAAACCACGCTTGCCCATATCATTGCGAGAGAGATGGGCGTGAGTCTGCGTCAGACTTCCGGCCCGGTATTGGAGCGTCCCGGTGATCTGGCGGCGCTGCTGACCAATCTTGAACCCAACGATGTACTGTTTATCGACGAAATTCACCGTCTTTCACCGGTGGTGGAGGAAATTCTTTACCCCGCGCTGGAGGATTATCAGCTTGACATCATGATTGGCGAAGGCCCCGCGGCGCGATCGGTCAAGCTCGATTTGCCGCCGTTTACCCTGGTGGGCGCCACCACGCGTGCGGGCATGCTGACCAACCCGTTGCGTGATCGCTTTGGCATTATTTCGCGGCTGGAGTTTTATTCAGTGGAAGAGCTGACCAAAATTGTCACGCGCTCGGCGGGGTTGTTGAATGTTGAAATTTCTCCCGATGGAGCGGTGGAAATCGCGCGCCGCTCGCGCGGCACGCCACGCATCGTCAACCGCCTGCTGCGGCGGGTGCGCGATTTCGCTGAAGTGAAAGCCGACGGTTACATTACCCGTCCGGTGGCGGATGCGGCATTGATCATGCTGGATGTGGATCTCATCGGCCTCGACGTGATGGACAGAAAACTGCTGCTGGCCGTCATGGAAAAATTCGGCGGAGGGCCGGTGGGTGTTGATAATCTCGCCGCCGCCATCAGCGAAGAGCGCGGCACCATCGAAGATGTGCTGGAGCCCTACCTGATCCAGCAGGGCTACATGAAGCGCACGCCGCGTGGCCGCATGGCCACGGTCATCGCCTATCGGCATTTCGGCATGGCGCTACCGAAGAACGGGTTGAGCGGCGAGTTGTGGGAAGACAGTCAATAGCAGTCCTGGTCATCAGTAGAACGTGGGAATTGGTAAGAAAATATTTTAGAGATTCACTCTATTTATCCATTCCAGCATTCTTATTTGCGAATTCAGATTCGCAAATCTTTTGAAAATATGAGAACAACGGCAGAAGATGACAACTTGATGGTAAATTCGGACAAGACTATTTTCACCCTGCCGGTCCGGGTTTATTATCAGGACACCGACGCGGGCGGAGTGGTTTATCATTCAACTTATCTTGATTTCATGGAGCGCGCCCGCTACGAATGGTTGCGGGAACTGGGATTTGATATTCATTCATTGATTCAGACTCACAAGGTAATTTTCATGATACGTTCACTCAATATTGAATACTTCAAACCAGCTTTGCTGGACGATTTGTTACAGGTGGCCGTGCAGCCTACCGAACTAGGCAGAAGCCGCATAACACTCTCCCAGCATATGCTGCGTGGCGAAGTCACTTTGGCCAGTGCCACTGTCCATGCGGTATGTGTGGGCGCCGACAGCCTCAAACCAGTAAGCGTGCCCGCGCCGCTGCGTCATAAACTTGGAAAACTCTCATGAGCGCATCGGTAACGCAGGATATGTCCCTTTTCCACCTCATCGGCAGCGCCAGCCTGCCGGTGCAACTGGTGATGGCGTTATTGCTGGTGACGTCATTTTTGTCGTGGTGGTTTATCTTTCGCAAACTATTTGTCATCCGTCAGGCGATAAAGCAGAGCGATGAATTCGAGAATGTTTTCTGGAAAGGCCCCGATCTCAATGCGCTCTTCCAAAGCGCCGCCAGCGCGCGCCATACGGCAGGGAGTATGGAACGGATTTTTGAGGCGGGATTCCGTGAGTTCATCAAACACAAGCGCCAGCCGGGGATGGATATCAGTACCGTGATGGATGGTACACGCCGGGCCATGCGGGCCACCTATCAGCGAGAGATGGACAGTCTCGAGTCGCATCTTTCCTTTCTGGCGACGGTGGGGTCGGTAAGTCCCTACGTCGGCTTGTTCGGCACCGTCTGGGGAATCATGAATTCTTTCCGGGGGCTGTCCAACGTTACCCAGGCCACCATTGCTCATGTCGCACCGGGCATTGCGGAAGCATTGATAGCGACCGCGATGGGTTTGTTTGCGGCAATTCCCGCGGTCATTGCCTATAATCGTTATGCTAACAACATAGATCGGCTGGCGACCCGTTTCGAGAGTTTCATGGAAGAATTGTCCAATGTGTTACAGCGGCAAGCAACCGGATAAGGATTTCGAAGGACAGATATTGTGACCGAGCGCCGAGCCAAACGCCGTCTGATGAATGAAATAAACGTCGTGCCGTACATCGACGTAATGCTGGTATTGCTCGTGATATTCATGATTACGGCGCCGCTTATCAGCCCTGGTCAGATTGAATTGCCGCAAATTGGCAAATCACTCACGCCCCCGGTTGCGCCGCTGGAAGTGATCATCAAGGCCGACGGTAGCCTGAGATTACACGATCGCGCCACGTCAGGCGGTGAACAAAAAGTCAGCCGGACCGAGCTGGTCGATGCAATCAAACGGAAGCAGGCGCAAAACGCTGAGCAGGCGGTAGTGATCGCCGCCGACAAAAGTGTGCGTTACGAAGAAGTGACGAATGTGATGGATATTCTGCAACAGCAGCAGGTGAAGAAGGTGGGGCTGCTGGCCAGGCCGAAATCTTGACCGGCGGGATGGCATTGCGAGGCTCCTCGCACGTTGAGCCAGGGCGCATACCAGCAGGCGTGCTGGCGGTGCTGGTGCATATCATTTTTTTCGCGTTCATGATTTTCGGTCTCAACTGGAAAACTTATCCACCGGAAGTCATGATGGTGGATTTATGGAGTAATCTGCCCCAACCGCAGCCGCCGGTTATCCAGGCAACGCCGCCACCCCCGGCACCCGCGCCTGTCCAGCCGCCGCCCGAAGTAAAGCCGCTGCCGCCGGAACCACAGACGCCACCCCCGCCCCCCAAGCCGGATATCGCACTCAAGGAAAAGATTGAGAAACCTAAGCCCTTGGAAAAGAAGCAACCGGTAGAAAAAGATCAAAAAGAACTGAAAGAAAAAGAACTGAAAGCGCAAAAAGAAAAGGAACAAAAAGAAAAGGAGCAAAAAGAGAAAAAGGAGAAAGAGCAAGAACTGAAGGCGCAGAAAGAAAAGGAATTGAAGGACCAGCAAGCAAGGGTAGCCGCCGAGGTAGAGCAGCTTCAGCGAGAGCAGGAAGCAAATAACAAGCTTCAGGCACAGGCGGCGGCGCAGTCTCGCCTGGGAAATGAAATAGCGGAATACAAGGCCAAAATACTGGCTAAAATCAAAAGCCATATCATCATGCCGCCCGATTTACCAGGCAACCCGGTCGCGGAATTCGACGTTACACTGCTGCCCGGCGGTGACATTCTCGATGTCAAGTTGCGTAAAAGCAGCGGGTTTGCCGCTTTCGACAGCGCGGTGGAGCGCGCCATTTTTCTGGCCAAACCACTTCCCTTGCCACCCGATCCCGCATTATTTCCAAAATTCCGTAATTTAAGCCTCAAGGTACATTATCGTGAATGACTGAGGTATAATTCACCGCACCATCGCGAACTTCCTAAGAGTTATTTCTATGCAGATTCGCTCGCCTGAATTTTTCCCATATGTCCTTGTCTTGTTCCTGTGGCTGATTGGCACGCCCGCCCATGCCGCACTCGACATCGAAATTTTTGGCGGGGGTGCGACACAGATTCCTATCGCTATTGTTCCCTTCGCCGCGGAGGAAAAGCTCAATCAGGGTATCACACCGGTGGTGGCTGCAGATTTGCAGCGCAGTGGCTTGTTCAGAATGGTTGATCCGGCCGGCCTTGCGCCGCACGAACCCGTCGAAGTCGTTTATTCAGAATGGATCAATCGCGGCGCCAATGCGCTGGTAATCGGCAGCACCACGGCCCTGCCCGGCGGCCAGGTAGCCGTGCGCGTCCGTCTGCTGGACGTCGCAAAACAGGTGCAATTGGCCAGCTATACTGAAACCGTTCCCGTAGGGCAGTTGCGTGCCGCCGCACATCGAATAGCGGATCTGATTTATGAAAAATTAACCGGTGATGTAGGGGTATTCAGCACCCGTATCGCCTATGTGGTGAAAGAAGGTAAAAAATATTCATTACAGGTAGCGGATGCCGATGGGTTTAATGCCCAACCGGTGATTGAGTATACCGAGCCGATTATTTCGCCCGCGTGGTCACCGGATGGCAAGCAACTGGCCTACGTATCCTTCGAGAACAAGAAGCCAGTAGTTTATGTGCAGACCCTTGCAACGCGGACACGCAAGGCGGTGGCCAATTTCAAGGGGAGCAACAGCGCACCGGCCTGGTCGCCGGACGGAAAGAGGCTGGCGGTGGTACTATCTCTGGTGGGTGGCTCGCAGATTTTTTTGATTAACGCTGATGGCAGCGGCTTGCAAAGGTTCACCCAGAGTTCCGGAATCGATACCGAACCCAGCTTTTCGCCTGATGGCCAGTCGATCATTTTTACTTCCGATCGCGGCGGCAGTCCGCAAATCTATCGTATGCAAATAACGGGACGCCCATCGGGAATGGCGGAGCGCCTTACCTTCGAGGGCAGCTATAATGTCAGTCCCGATTACAGCCGGGATGGAAAAAGCTTTACCTTTATTCATCGCAATGGTGATAAATTCAATGTCGCGACACAGGATCTGGCAACCCGTCAGGTGCAATTGCTCACTGATTCGAGATTCGATGAGTCTCCCAGTTTTGCGCCCAACGGCAGGATCATTTTGTATGCGACCGAGGTAAAGGGCCGTGGTATATTATCCGCAGTATCAAGTGATGGCAGAACAAGGCAACAGCTTTCAACACAAGCTGGTGATGTAAGAGAGCCGGCGTGGGGCCCTTTGCCAGGGCTGCAATAATTCCGAATGCCATATCTAGTCAACTATAAAGGAATGCACATGAAAAACATATTTGGCGTGTTATTGATCAGTTTGCTGGTGGCATGCTCCAGCCAGAGTACGAAGCCCTCCGCTGAAGTGGAGGACAAGTCCATCGGCACCCAGTCGGGGGCGGTTGAAAGCGGCGGTCCTACAACCGGGGCCGTACCCAACCTGAACCCGCTTACCGATCCAAACAATATCCTCTCCAAACGCAGCGTCTACTTTGACTTCGATAGCTATGTCGTGAAGGATGAATATCGATCTCTGGTGCAGGCCCACGCCCAGTACCTGCGCGACAATGGAAATGCCAGAGTGCTGTTGCAAGGTAACGCCGATGAACGCGGCAGCCGGGAATACAACCTCGCACTGGGTCAGCGCCGCGCCGATGCGGTAAGGAATGCCATGACATTGTCGGGTGCCAAGGAATCCCAGATCGAATCCGTCAGTCTGGGTGAGGAAAAACCCCGGGCGACAGGCCATGATGAATCCTCGTGGGCCGAGAACCGCCGCACTGATATCCGCTATCAGGGCGAGTAACCGTGCGGTTGCGCGCTTTCTGGTTATCGTTACTGATCGGTTGTAATGCCAGTTACGCCGGACTATTCGACGACGAGGAAGCGCGTAAGCAGATCGCGGCACAGCAGGCATTGATTGGAGATCTGCGCAATCAAGGGCGCACGCTGGAAGCACGCATTGTCAAACTTGAAGAAACGCTCAACGATCAGCCGCTATTGGAACTCCACAACCAGATCGAGACGCTCAGGCTCGACATGAACAAGTTGCAGGGCCAGATTGAAGTACTGGTCAATGAGAATGAGTTGACGCAGAAGCGGCAGAAGGATTTTTACATTGATCTGGATAGTCGATTGAGGCGCTTAGAGCAGCCGGACGAATCCGCCGCTTCAGAATCTCCCGCTCCGCCCGCCACCAAGTCTGAGGCCGCACCGGAACCTAGTATCGAGACGCCTGCCAGGGTTGTCGCGGTGATTCCACCCCCGGCAAGTGCTGCAGCAACGGAAAGCGTGGAGAGCCGTGATTACGAGGCTGCCTATAGCCTTTTCAAGAATGCCAAGTATCAAGAGGCCATTTCCCAGTTCAAGCAATTTATCAAAAGCTACCCAGGGTCCAGCCTTGTGCCGAGCGCTCATTACTGGACCGGTAATGCTTATTACGCGAAGCGTGACTTCAAGAACGCCATCAGTACTCAGGAAAAACTGATCGCCACGTTCCCCGCTAGCTCCAAGGCTCCCGACGCGATGCTTAACATTGCCAGTAGTCAGCAGGAAATGAATCAGAAAGCTGCTGCCAAGAAGACCCTGGAAAATCTTATTGCCAAATATCCGGGGAGCGACGCGGCACAAAAGGCCAAGCAGCGGCTGGCCAGCAGAAAATAGCGCACCAGAATCCGCTTTCTTGGTGATGGCGCACCCTCTTAGATGGTTCATACCCCTTTTCCGTCGCAACACACCATTACGCAACCTGCCGATGCGGTAAATTTACGCATCAGCGAAATATTTTTTTCTCTGCAGGGAGAGACTAGCCGTGCCGGGTTGCCCACAGTATTTGTGCGCCTTACCGGATGTCCCTTGCGTTGCGGTTATTGCGACACCGGATATGCGTTCTATGGGGGCAAGAGCCTATCAATTTCCGCCATTCTGACGGAGGTTGCCAGCTATATGCCGCATTATGTTACGGTCACCGGTGGCGAGCCCCTGGCGCAGAAAGAATGCCTGACCCTGCTCAGACTGTTGTGCGATGCCGGTTACTCGGTTTCACTTGAAACCAGCGGCGCACTGGATGTTTCCAAGGTGGATGCGCGTGTTTCCCGAATTCTGGACATCAAAACCCCTGGTTCAGGGGAAGCGGAGAAAAACCTATGGTCCAATCTCGACCATCTTACCCGCCACGATGAAGTCAAGTTTGTACTGTGCGATGAAGCGGATTATCAATGGGCGGTTGAAGCAATACGTGGGCGTAAACTGGATCTCATCTGCCCCCTCTTATTCTCACCGGTTTACGACAAGCTTGCTCCCGCAACACTCGCGGAATGGGTGCTACGTGATCGTCTGCCGGTACGGGTACAGATCCAGCTGCACAAGCTGCTGTGGGGTGAAGGGCCGGGGCGATGATAAGCAGGCGGGTATGCTTCGTAAGCCCGTGTTCTTAACCTTATGATAAAGGCGGTGGTGCTTTTATCAGGGGGGCTGGATTCCGCCACCACGCTTGCCGTCGCCCGCAATAGCGGATATGAGTGTTATGCTTTAAGCGTGGACTATGGACAGCGCCACGGATCGGAACTGGCTGCTGCTGCGGCAGTGGCGCGGTTCCTTGGCGCTTGTGAGCATAAAATCATAAAAGTCGATTTGAGCACGTTCGGCGGATCGGCGCTCACTGATAAATCCATTGCTGTACCAACCGAAGGAACGAAAACGGGTATCCCCGTTACTTACGTCCCAGCCCGAAATACCATCATGCTGTCGCTTGCCCTGGCTTGGGCCGAGGTACTCAAAAGCTGCGATATTTTTGTTGGCGTGAATGCGGTGGACTATTCCGGCTATCCGGATTGCCGCCCGGAATACGTCGCGGCATTTGAAGAAATGGCGAATCTCGCCACCAAAACCGCAATCGAAGGTGCCAGGCTGAGTATTCATGCGCCGCTCATCAATTTGTCGAAGGCGGAGATTATTCTGCAGGGAATTTCGCTGGGCGTGGATTACAGCCTGACGGTGTCGTGCTATCAAGCGAATGAAGCAGGGCTGGCTTGCGGCGTATGCGATTCGTGCCGATTACGCCGAGCGGGGTTTGAATCAGCGGATATGCCGGATGTGACACGTTACAAACCCAAATCCGGCGGTTGACTGGCTATATTTTATTTTAGTATCATGATTCACAAAGATTTTTTCTTTATTTGATCTTTATTCCTTGATAAGTTTGCTACGATAGGAAACACGCCCCCGAAGGGAATAGGAGGTGCTGCAAAAATCTTTGCAGCTCATGGCGTTGAGCTGAAAATGAGGGGCCATGATTTGTTGCCCACCGTATCACCTGGCATTTAATTTGATTGATGACCGGAAATCTGAGAATTTCAGCGATAACTCGTACTGATCATTCCCCCCCTGCATGATTCCCTGGCTCACTCCTGAATCTCATTTTCCCCCGTTGGACACTGCGCTTCTCAAGCCCAGCGGCCTGCTTGCCGCAGGTGGAGATCTCTCGCCGCAGCGTCTGATCGAAGCCTACCGCCGCGGAATTTTTCCCTGGTTTAACGAGGGTGAACCTATTCTATGGTGGAGCCCCGATCCGCGCATGGTGCTGTTTCCAGGTGAGCTTAAAATCTCTCGATCGCTAAGAAAAACGCTGAAGAAGGATAACTATGAAATTCGTGTCGATAACGCTTTTAGCGAGGTTATGCAAGCGTGCGCCGCGCCGCGCGGGGAGCAACCCGGGACGTGGATCCACGCGGAAATGATCTCAGCCTACACTGCGTTGCATGAAATGGGGGTGGCCCATTCCGTCGAAGTTTGGATGCGCGGCGAATTAATGGGTGGGCTATACGGCGTTGCTCAGGGAAAGGTATTTTTTGGAGAATCAATGTTCTCCCGCATCCCGGATACTTCCAAAATTGCATTCGTGCATTTGGTAAAACAACTGGAACGCTGGGGTTTTCACATGATCGACTGTCAAATGAAAACCACGCATCTCGCTTCCCTCGGCGGGCGTGAAATTTCCCGGGAGGAATTTGGTCAGAAATTAAAAGAATTGGTAAACTATACCGAGCGAGTTGAAAAATGGTGCTTCGATCATGAGCCAATTGAATGATCTGCCTTCATCGGTACTACAGTTTTACACTACCGCGTCTTATCCGTGTAGCTATCTACCGGAAAAATTAGCACGGTCACAGGTGGCGACACCCAGTCATCTGATCGATACCGGTGTCTATGGCGAACTGGTAAAGGCCGGCTTCCGCCGCAGCGGCGCATTTACCTATCGTCCTTACTGCGATAACTGCCGCGCTTGTGTACCCGTACGGATTGCCGTTGATGAATTGGTTCTCAGGCGTGCTCATCGCCGCTCCTGGAAACGGCACCAGCACCTGGTTGCAACGCAGCACGATCTGTATTATCACCCGGACCACTACGCACTCTATCTGCGCTATCAGACGCAACGTCATTATGGTGGCGGCATGGATCGCGACAGTCGCGAACAATATCGCCATTTTCTGCTGCCAAGCAACGTCAATTCCAGGCTGGTTGAGTTCCACGAAAACGGGCAGCTGCGCATGATCAGCATCATCGACAAACTGCCCGACGGGATATCGTCTGTCTATACCTTTTTCGATCCGGATGTGCCGGGGGCGAGCTTTGGCACTTACAATATCCTGTGGCAAGCGCAACAGTGCCTTGCGCTAAGACTCCCCTATCTCTATCTGGGATACTGGATCAAGGAAAGCCGGAAAATGGCCTACAAAGCTGGTTTCAGGCCGTTACAAGGCTTGACCGACGGGCAATGGGAGCCGTTGAGTCACATACAAAGCAGAAGTTTCGCGTAGAAACTGCGCTATGCCATGTGCGATGATAATCGAATGTCTCATGGTGTTCTATCGTTGCATTTTCCGTATGGCTGCCGCACGTTTCTCCAAAGGCGTCGCTTTGCTTGCATAGCCAATATCACGATATAGCTGCGCCAAGTTTTCAAGGCTCGTCGCAACATTGGGATGATCCGGGCCAAGCGTTTTTTCAGAAATCGCCAGCGCGCGCTTGAAAAGCGGCTCCGCATGCGCGAATTTCCCTTGGTCTCTATACAATCCTCCCAGGTTATTCAGACTGAGTGCCACGTTCGGATGATCCGGGCCGAACGCTTTTTTTGAAATGGTAAATGTGCGCTTATAAAGCGGTTCGGCTTGCGCATATTGTTCCTGGGCCTGGTATAGTTGAGCCAGATTGTTCAGGCTTATGGCAACATTGGGATGATCTGGGCCGAGCGCCTTTTCTAAAATCGCCAGCGCGCGTTTGAGAAGCGGCTCAGCCTGCGCATACTGTCCCTGAGCTTCGTATAGCTGGCCGAGGTTGTTCAGGCTGATGGCGACATTGGGATGATCCGGGCCGAGGGTTTTCTCATCAATCGCCAACGCACGCTTGTAGAGCGGCTCGGCCTGCGCATATTGCTCTTGATTTCTGTACAGTGTCGCAAGATTATTCAGGCTCGCCGCGACTTCGGGGCTCTCCGGGCCAACCGATTTCTCAAAAATGGCCAGTGCACGCTTGAAAAGCGGCTCGGCCTGGGTATATTGACCTTGTGCACTATGCAATAAGGCAAGGCTATTCAAACTCGTGGCCACGTCGGGATGAAGGGGATCCCGGGTTTGTTCGGCTGTTTGCAGCGCCTTCTTCGCCACTGAGGTGGCCTGGATATAGTCTCCCTGCTGATAAAGGGATTCCACCTCCGAATTGAGCATTTCCCATTCCGCAGCGGCCTGAGCGTGTCCGCCAACCACCACGAGAATGAGAACAAAAGAAAAAATAGCCCGCTTCATAAGCGCATCCCCCTATACCATGCAGATAATAACGAATGATCCCTGACGACATCCGTGAATTCAATTCATCAGAAGAAATAGCTGGACCGGGTGCAACCGGATACTCTGGATGGTTTGCGATAACGTGTACCACGCAAGATCTTTGCGGATATCACCCGAGGTGCAATCTCCTGTTCCTTTCGGATAGACACTGTTTTACGGTTGTTGTTACCAATCCCGGAATATCGTTTAACAGACTCACTACAGTTCCGGGTTAAAATGGGTTCCATGCTCTATTCACTACTCCGTCCGTTGCTATTCAGTCTTGATCCCGAAACGGCTCATCGCTTCACGTTCAGCGCGGTCGAGAAAGTTCGCCGGCTTGGGTTGCTTACCGGTGGCCCGATACCCTGCCAGCCGCGCAGTGTCATGGGTCTCGATTTTCCCAATCCTGTCGGGGTGGCCGCCGGCATGGACAAGAACGGCGAGTACCTTGAGACGCTTGCCTCGCTCGGCTTCGGTTTTATCGAAATCGGCACCGTTACCCCCCGCCCCCAGCCGGGTAATCCCCAGCCACGTTTGTTTCGCGTCCCTGAGGCAAACGCCATTATCAACCGCATGGGTTTCAATAACCAGGGAGTGGACAACCTGGTGGCGAATCTCAGGCGATCGAATTACCACGGCGTACTCGGTATTAACATCGGTAAAAATTTTGATACGCCGGTAGAAAGAGCCGCGGATGATTATCTGATTTGTCTGAGCAAAGTCTATCGCCACGCCGGCTACGTTGTCGTCAACATTTCTTCCCCCAACACGCCCCATCTTCGTCAACTGCAAAACGCTGAGGAGCTCGATCATTTATTGGGCCTGGTGAAATCGAAGCAAATGGAACTCGCGGATGAGCATGCCAAATACACGCCCCTGGCGGTAAAGATTGCTCCTGATCTGGAGCCGTCGCAAATTGTATCCATCGCGGCCCTGCTGATGAAACATCAGATTGACGGAGTTATCGCCACGAATACCACGCTTTCCCGGGCTGGTGCGGAAGCATTGCCTCATGCCGGCGAGAAGGGCGGGTTAAGCGGTGCCCCGCTTAAAGAACGCGCCACAGCGGTTGTCCGTCATCTGCACGTTGTGTTGCAAGGGGCGATACCCATCATCGCCGCGGGCGGCATCATGTGCGCGGCGGACGCAAAGGAAAAAATCGATGCGGGGGCAAGCCTGGTGCAAATTTACAGCGGCCTGATTTATCGTGGTCCTCGTCTGGTAAGCGAAGTGGCACGTGCGCTTTGCGCATCGCCTGTGCCAGATCTTTTACGCTCGGGTTCAGGATGAACAGAGATTCGCTTATAGCGAAAATCGATGCCACCCTGCCGCAAACGCAGTGCCGCCAATGCGGCTTCTCTGGTTGTGAACCTTATGCGACGGCCATCGCGGAAGGCCGTGCCGCCATTAACCAGTGCCCTCCCGGCGGTGAGCAGGGGATACTCAAATTGGCGGAGCTGCTGGGAGTGAGCCCTATCCCGCTGAATACCAAGCACGGCATGACAAAGCCGAAGGCGGTAGCGGTTATCGACGAGCAGGCCTGTATTGGCTGCACGCTTTGTATCCTGGCTTGTCCGGTCGATGCCATTGTAGGTGCGGCCAAGCAAATGCATACTGTATTTGCCGCGGAATGTACTGGCTGCGAGCTGTGTATCGCGCCATGTCCGGTGGATTGCATCAGCATGATTCCCCTTAAGCAACCCGTCAGCAGCGCCAGGGCTGAATCTTGTGCGCCGATCGAGGACCTGCCGGCGCACGAAGATCAGAAAAGAAAGACCGCCGATCGCGCGCGCGCGCGTTACCGGTTCAGGCTACAAAGGCTTGAGCGCGAGAAACAGGAGCAGGAAGAGAGGCTTGCACAAAAAACCGGAGTAGTGAGATCCGTAAGCGGTTCCTCAAACAGTGATTTCAAGAAAGCCGCTATCCAGGCTGCGCTGGAACGTGCCAACGTTGGCCGGGCTGGGTAACTGAATCATATAATAGCACTGGTCGATAATAGCTTCTCCCCCAAAAACTCATGAATTCAACCATTCGCCGTGAAATTTTTACCCGTTTCAAGACAATTAATCCTCATCCCACTACCGAGTTGGAGTACAGCTCACCATTCGAGTTGCTGGTAGCGGTAGTGCTCTCTGCCCAAGCCACTGACAAGAGCGTGAATCTCGCAACCCGCAAACTGTTTCTCAAGGCCAATACGCCGGAGAAAATTCTCGCCCTGGGTGAAGCAGGTTTGCGAGATGCCATCAAGAGCATCGGATTATATAAAACTAAAGCAAAAAATATTCTGGCGACTTGCGCCCTGCTTATTGAGCATCACGGCAGCATGGTGCCGCAAACTCGGGAACAGCTGGAAAAATTACCCGGTGTGGGACGCAAGACGGCCAATGTAATATTGAACACTGCCTTCGGCGAACCCACTATCGCAGTGGATACCCACATTTTTCGTGTCGCCAACCGTATCGGAATCGCACCCGGGAAAACCGTGCTGGAAGTGGAGTTGAAACTGCTGAAACATATTCCAAAAGAATTCTGTCACGATGCTCATCACTGGCTTATTTTACATGGGCGCTACGTATGTGTGGCGAGGAAACCAAAATGCGCCATATGCGTCATTAATGATTTGTGCGAGTACAAGGACAAAAATCTTTAATGAAGAATATCCCTTATCGATCGGATGCTGCTTTGCCCCGTATTCCAAAGATTGAACACTCCACCCCTCGTCCAACTACCGGATTCAGGTTAAATGTTTAATCCTTCCAGAGAACAAGCGCGCCTATTTTTCTTCGATGCATGGCGCAAATACCGGCAGAGAGAAATGCTTTCCGCGATGGAAAATATAGCGCTTGAGGCCATTCTGCTGCATCCGGAATACCATGCCATGCTTGATGACACAGCGCGCTATCAAGACAAGGATTATTTGCCTGAAATGGGCGATACCAATCCATTTCTGCACATGAGCATGCATATCGCCATCAGGGAACAGCTTTCGATAGACCAGCCTGTGGGAATTCGCCAGCGGTTTGAGCGGCTGCTGACGAAAACCGGCGATGAACATGCCGTTATGCATCAAATCATGGAGTGCCTGGCGGAGATGATCTGGCAAGCGCAACGCAGCCAATCAGCGTTCGACTCTACCGTTTACTTTGAATGCCTGGATCGATGGGAGAATTAATCTATACTTGATAAGACGCTTTGTCTTGCTTATTACACGCTGGACAAGCGGACAGAAAAAAACTTTCCTGGCCGCTTACCTCATCAGTATTTGGTTTTCAGACCAGATTGACTGGCAAAATAGGCCGCCAGATTTTCAATGTCTTCTTTACTCAACGCCGCAGCCATACCGGCCATGATGGGATCTTTACGGGCACCTGACTTATACTCATTCAGGGATTTTTCGATATAGCTCGCATGTTGCCCGGCAATCTTGGGAAAAGCTGGAGCGGGACTGTTGCCGTCAGGGCCGTGACATGCGGCGCAAACTTCAGCCGCCTTTTTTTTCCCAGCCTCAATATTGGCTGCTATCCCCTGACCGGAAATCAGAAGCAATGCGCCGCTTACTGCGGCAATAATAAAATTTTTCATAAGACCTTCCTTGCGTAATGAATAAATTATTTTCCGGAACTGGCGTAATAAGCGGCCAGGTCTTCCATGTCCTGGTCGGAAAGGGAGGCAGCGATACCTTTCATGCTGGGATGACTGCGGGCATCGGTTTTATATGCCTGAAGAGCCTTGATCAGGTATTCAGCATGTTGGCCGCCCAGTCTCGGGACCTGATAAACTGTGGGATAGGATGTCCGGTATCCTTCTATACCATGACAACCGACGCACATGGCATTTTTCTGCTTGCCCGCCACCGGGTCACCGGCTGCTTGAGCGGCGCCAGTGAATGCCAGGAGCAGACCCCATGCCAATATATTCATTATTGCTGGTCTTTTCATTATGAGTGCCCTCTTTTCAAAAAGAGCGACTCTAAACGATGTACCATTCCTGGTCAACGAATAAAGTAGCAGAATATATGGGAACTTATCATTATTTCTTCTGTCTTGGGGTCGCTTGTTTCGCTTCCAGTTCCTCCCATCGGGCGAGATAGGTCAGGAGTTCCGCTTCAATGGCAGCAAGGCGTCCTTGCAGGGTTCTGGCTTCATCCGGGCAATCGCGGTAAATGGCCGGAGAACATAACTGGCGGGTAATTTCGGCTTGCTCACGCTCCAGCGTCTCGATTTTTGATGGCAACTCATCAAGTTCGCGCGTTTCATTGTAACCCAATTTGACGCGAGCGGCCGGTTCTTGCATTCTCTCCCTTGGGATCGCGGGTTGCTGTTTGTCTAATTGCGGCTTTATTACTGTTTTTAAGACATTTTTTGCCCGGATCCAATCTTCGTAGCCCCCCACGTACTCCCGCAATACGCCATCCCCTTCGAATGCGATCACCTGGGTTACCACATTATCAAGAAATTCCCGATCATGGCTTACCAGGAACAGTGTGCCGGAATAGTTTTGCAGCAATACCTCAAGCAGTTCCAGCGTTTCAATATCCAGGTCGTTCGTTGGCTCATCCAGAACCAGTACGTTAGCAGGGCGGGTGAACAAGCGCGCCAGCAACAGCCGGTTACGCTCTCCGCCAGAGAGCGATTTTACCGGCGAGCGCGTCCGTGCGGGCGCAAACAAAAAATCCTCCAGGTAACTGATCACATGCTTCCTAACCCCGCCGATGTCGATAAAATCGGAGCCCTGGCTGATAGTCTCGATCAGGGTCGCTTCCTCATTCAATTGTTCGCGCATTTGATCAAAATAGGCGACTGCGAGCTTGGTCCCCTGCCGCACATTGCCGGTATCAGGCTGCAGCTCACCCAGTATCAGTTTGAGCAAGGTGGACTTTCCCGCACCGTTGGGGCCCAGCAATCCGACGCGGTCGCCGCGCAGGATGCGGCAGGAAAAATCTTCGATGACAGTTTTATCGCCGTAGTTTTTGCTGACGTGCTCCAATTCGGCAACCATTCGCCCGGATCTCGCGCCCTCGTCCACGTTGAGACGAACGGCCCCTACTCGTTCGCGGCGAGCGGCGCGTTCCAGCCGCAATGTTTCCAGCCGCCGTACCCTACCCTCATTCCGGGTACGGCGCGCCTGGATTCCTTTGCGTATCCACACTTCTTCCTGTGCCAGCACCTTGTCGAATTTCTGATTATGGGTTGCCTCGATTTCCAGCAATTCCATTTTCTTCTGCTGATATTCAGCGAAATTACCGGGGAAAGCGGTTAAATTTCCTCGATCAAGCTCGATAATTCGTGTTGCCACGTTATTTAAAAAGCGACGATCATGGGTAACAAATAGTACGCTTCCGGTAAAATCTCGAAGGAGTCCTTCCAGCCATTCGATAGAGAGAAAATCCAGATGGTTTGTCGGTTCGTCCAGCAGTAGCACGTCGGGAGACACCACGAGTGCGCGGGCCAGCGCAACACGCTTTTTTAGTCCGCCGGAAAGCTGTCCGATCAACGCATCGGTGGGAAGATTAAGTTTATCAATGGCGGTTTCTACCCTTCCCTGGATGCGCCACCCATCCTGGGTCTCCAGCTCGGCTTGCAAATCCTGCAAACGGGAAAGAAGTTCGCTGGTATCTCCCGTGTCGTCGCTCAAGGCATGAGAAACCTCGTGATACTCGAATAACGTTTGACTGATTGCACCCAATCCTTTGGATACTTCCTGAAATACCGTGAGAGCCGTATCCAGTTCCGGCTCCTGCGGCACGTAAGCCAGCCTCAAGGCGGGTGCGCGCCAGATCTTGCCATCGTCCGGTCTGTTTTCGGCTGCCAGAATACGCAGCAGGCTTGATTTACCACCACCATTCCTGCCGATCAGGCCAATGCGCTCGCCGGAATCCAGCTGCAAATCCACGTGATCAAGCAATGTATGATGTCCGAAAGCAAGGCTGACTTTTTCGAGAGTGAGGAGAGGCATGATGGGGGAAATGCTACTTCAGCATAATTAACAGGGCGCGCAATTCTGCCATGCTTGGCAAGCCTTGGCAAAAATCTTCCGGTTGTGATTCGTTCGTTGCGGAGCAGGCTTCATCAGAAATCAAGCGGCGGCCCCTGCCACGTACCGTCTCGCGGCCGCGCGCGAGCGAGCGCCTGAACTGCGTCGCACCATCCCTCGCACGCGTTGCGTCCCGGCCGGCTTCGCCAGATATTCAACAACCCTTTGCACTTCGCGTAGAAATGGAAAAATTGTATGATCCGCTGGCGTTGCAGCAGGTCCGGAGATTGGTCACTACAGATGAGTTTATCGTCCGTCATGCCGCGGTCTGTCAAAATGATGGCCCCCCAGGCTTTGACTCGTATTCGCGTGCCATACGGCATGCGTGGTCCGAGCACCACTGCATCGAGCAGGTCACCCTCAAGGCCCACGTAATTCGGTACGGAGCCATAATTGAAGGGACATGGCAGGGGAGAGATAAAATCAATGCCGCCCGTGGAGCCACGTTTAAGGAAACTGCCTTGCGGAACCTCGATTACCACCTCCACTACCGGGGGTTCGGACGGCATCCCATGGTCTGCGTGCGGGGGGCAGTCGTCCGCTTCATTCACCGTCCGAATCCCCTGGACGCTGGCCGTATCTCAACCAGGCTCCCGGACCGCACCCTCATTTTTTTCCACCAGCAATGTATGCAACCTGCGACTGTCGGCGCGCAGCACGATGAATTTGAAAGTGCCGATGGTAACCGATTCACCCCGTTTGGGGAGCCGGCCGAATTTGTTCAGTATCAGGCCGCCTATGGTGTCGTAATCCACATCACTTAATTCTGCTCCAAGCCTTTCGTTAAAATCCGCAATTTCCGTCACCGCTTTGACACGGTAATGACCGCCGGGGTCCGGCACGATATTGTCTTCAACCTCGTCAAAATCGTGCTCATCCTCAATGTCGCCGACGATTTGCTCCAGTACATCTTCGATGGTTATCAGCCCCGCCACGCCACCGTATTCATCCACTACGATGGCGACATGATTGCGACTACTGCGAAAATCCTTGAGTAACACATTGAGTCGCTTGGATTCGGGAATAAATACCACCGGCCGCAGCATCTCGCGCACGTTAAATGTTTCCTCTCCGGCGTAATAGCGCAGTAAATCTTTCGCCAGAAGGATTCCGATCACATTGTTTTTATCGTTTTCGATGACAGGAAAGCGTGAATGCGCGGTCTCGATAATCGAGGGTATGAATTTTTCCGGAGGTTCGCTAATGTCGATCACATTCATTTGCGAACGCGGGATCATGATATCGCGCGCCTGTATTTCGGATACTTGTATTACCCCTTCGATCATGCTCAGTGCATCAGAATCGAACAGATTTCGCTCATAGGCGGAATGCAGTAATGCCGTCAGCTGTTCCCGATCCCCTGGTTCACGCAGAACCAGGGCACTGAAGCGTTCGAGCCAGCCTGGCTTGGGAGGGTCATCCATATTAGTGTGCCGGTAGGTAAGTAAGAAGTAAACTTGGGGGCCGCATGAATCAAGCAGTTATTTCGCCCAAAATCAGAGTCTTCAGTTTATCCGCTGATATCCTTGTATGGGTCGTCATATCCCAGCCTGATGACAACTTCAGTTTCCAGTTGTTCCATTACCATTGCGCTGGCATCATTGTCGTGGTCGTAGCCCTGTAGGTGCAAGACGCCATGCACGGTGAGATGAGCGTAATGTGCCGCCAGGCTTTTATTCTGCTGACCGGCTTCTTTTGCTATCACCGGAGCACACAGCACGATATCGCCAGACAGGGGCTGAGTATGGTTGTATACGAAAGTCAGCACGTTGGTAGCGTAGTCTCCGCCGCGAAAATCCTGGTTGAGGCTGTGGCCCTCGGGTTCATCCACAATGCGCAGCACAATCTCGGCATCTTGCATCAGCGCGGCTTTGACCCACTTGCGGAATTGCGGCCGGGCGGGAACGCTCCTGTCATGGGTTGCGTATTGTGTTGTCAATTTCAGCTTTGCTTCCTTGTGAGTCATTTCTTCGGAAAGCTCGGAAACGTTACTCCTGTCTTTCATATTTCTCGTAGGCGTTGACAATTCTTTGTACGAGCGGATGACGCACCACATCCTCGGCACCAAAATGGGTAAACGAGATGCCACGCACTTTTCCGAGAACCTGTTTGGCCTCTACCAGGCCGCTTTTCTGATGCTTGGCCAGATCAATCTGCGTGACATCACCCGTTATTACTGCCTTGGAGCCGAAACCGATACGAGTCAGAAACATTTTCATCTGTTCCGGCGTCGTGTTCTGCGCTTCATCAAGAATGATGAAAGATTTATTCAACGTGCGCCCGCGCATGAAAGCCAGTGGCGCGATTTCAATCGCGCTGCGTTCAAACAGTTTGCTGGTTTTATCGAACCCCATCAGATCGTACAGCGCATCGTAGAGCGGGCGCAAATAAGGATCCACTTTCTGCACCAGGTCGCCCGGCAGAAAACCCAAGCGTTCGCCAGCCTCCACCGCGGGGCGCACCAGGACAATGCGCGCCACCATGTCTCGTTCAAGCGCATCAACCGCGCTTGCCACAGCGAGATAAGTTTTTCCGGTACCTGCCGGACCAATGGCAAACGTAATGTCATACTTTTGGATTTGTTGCAGATATTGCACCTGACGCGGTGTTCGGCCGCGCAAATCACTGCGCCGGGTTATCAGCACCGGCACGGCGGGTTCTTCCGCCAGCGCGCCGGCAGCGGCATGTTTTGCAGAATGATGAGGATTCATCACCTCGATCAAGCCCAATTGAATTTGCTCAATACCCAGATGATGCTGTGCCTGACTGTAAAAATTTCGCAGCGCTTCCGCAGCAAGCAAGGTCTGGGCCGATTTGCCGCGCAAACTGAAACGTTCTCCTCGTCGTGCAATGATGACATCAAGCACGGTTTCGATCTGCTTGAGATTCTCGTCAAGCGCCCCGCACAGGTTGGCGAGGCGCTGATTATCGATCGGAGAAAATGAAATTTCGACAGGCTGGGGTTTCAAAGGCTCGGTGCGGCAATTGTAAGGGCTTAATTCTCGCAGTGAGCGGCACACTTTGCAAGGAATGAAAGTCTAGCCCGGATATTTCACCGGAAGCCGGCGATCCAAACTGGATTTCAACACCATTCACCCAATGCGATTACCTCATGCCGCTTACGATAATTTTTGGGCCGGGTGGTGAAATATCGGGGCTTGCAACCTGTCTGACTTAAAGGAAATCGGCTGCAAAAACGTCCGACCGGTCCATATTTCACCACTTTTTCGGTCAGTGAAGACAACTATTAGTCTTCAAAATCCTTAAAACCTATCCTTGCCCAGTCACTTTTCCGCTTTGATCCTTCAAGTCCCACAGGCTGCTAGCATTGACTATTCACGATTTCACCCCGCAACGAATGGGATAGCGTGGCAGTAATTTGAATGTTTATGAAATGACCGATTGTTACCGGATCTCCGGGGAAATTCACCATGCGATTGTTGTCGGTGCGCCCACAAAGCTCGTCGGCATTCTTTTTGGATACGCCCTCCACCAGAACGCGCTGTGTTGAACCAATCATGCGTTGGCTGATAGCTTGCGCCTGCTGTTCGATCTTCTCCTGCAAGCGTTGCAAGCGCTCCAGTTTGATTTCGTAGGGAGTATCGTCAAGCAGTCCCGCGGCCGGCGTGCCGGGGCGCGGGCTATAAACGAAGCTGAAGGAGTCATCAAAGTTTACGCTTTCAACCAGCTTCATGGTTGCTTCAAAATCGGCTTCAGTTTCACCGGGAAAGCCGATAATAAAATCGGATGTAAGAGAAATGTCAGGACGGGCGGCCCGGAGCCTGCGGATGATGGATTTGTATTCCAGCGTCGTATAGCCACGTTTCATTGCCACCAGTATCCGATCCGAGCCCGACTGAACCGGCAGATGCAAATGACTCACCAGTTTCGGCAACTTGATATAGGCGTCAATCAGCCGTGAAGTGACTTCTCTGGGATGAGACGTCGTGTAACGAATGCGTTCGATACCGGGAATTTCGCTGATATATTCCAGCAACAGTGCCAAGTCCGCAATTTCATCTTCTTCCGCGTGCTCTATTGCGCCTCGATATGCGTTCACGTTCTGCCCCAGCAGCGTCACCTCTTTGATTCCCTGATTTGCCAGTCTTGCAACTTCCACCAGCACATCGCCCAGAGGGCGTGAGATTTCCTCACCCCGCGTATAAGGCACCACGCAAAAGCTGCAATACTTGCTGCATCCTTCCATAATGGAAACGAAGGCGGTCGCACCTTCGGATCGTGCAGGCGGCAGATGGTCGAATTTTTCGATCTCGGGAAAGGAGATATCCACCTGTGGACGGCCGGTAACCTGGCGTGCTGAAATCAATTGTGGCAACCGGTGCAGGGTTTGCGGGCCAAATACCAGATCTACGTATGGCGCGCGCTTCACAATTTCGGTGCCTTCCTGGCTGGCGACGCATCCCCCCACGCCGATGAGTAAATTGGGGTTGGATTTTTTCAAATGCCGGACGCGTCCCAGATCATGAAATACTTTTTCCTGGGCTTTCTCTCTTACTGAACAGGTATTGAACAGGATTATGTCGGCATCGGCGGGATTATCGGTTTTCTCCATGCCTTGCGCAGCATGCAGCACATCCGCCATTTTATCCGAGTCATATTCGTTCATCTGGCAACCAAAGGTTTTAATGTAAAGTTTTTTTACCATGACTGTACTGAAAGTCTCGTCAATTTATTAAATGCCGCTGCTGGTGGGCGTGGCATCGTGGCTTCAACCGCGATAAAAACGTGGAGTATCATAGAATGGGTTAACCGCTGTTTCTCAACCCGGCAGCCACCCCGTTAATGGTGAGTTGTATGGCGCGCTTCACTGTATCAGCGGCATCCCCCGAGCGATAACGGCGTAATAGCTCTACCTGCAGATGATTCAGTGGATCAATATAGGGGGTGCGGTTACGAATACTGCGAGCCAGAGTAGGATTGTCCTGTAGCAATTCTGTGCGGCCCGTTACCGCGAATAACCATTTTACGCTGCGGTCCCACTCCGCCTGGATGCGGCCGAAAATTTCTTCACGTAGTTCAATATCGCTAACCAGTTCAGCGTAGCGTGAGGCAATACCCATATCTGTTTTTGCCAGCACCATGTCCATGTTGGAAAGCAGCGTTTGCATGAAAGGCCAGGTGCGGTGCATTTCCTGTAGAAATTCCAGTCCTTTTCCGCCCTGGTCTTCGCGCTGGAGAAACGCTTCCACGGCTGTGCCAAAGCCGTACCAGCCGGGAATCATTGCCCGATTGACGCTCCAGCTGAAAACCCAGGGAATGGCGCGTAGATCTTCTATCAGATCGGATTGCTTGCGTGATGGCGGGCGGCTGCCAATATTAAGCCCAGCGATTTCCCTTATCGGCGTGGACTCCTGAAAATAGCGTTTAAAGCCCGGTGTTTCATAGACCAGATTGCGATAAGCGGCGAACGCATCGCGCGCAAGCACCTCCATGATCAGGTAATATTCAGCGGCACGTTCGCCCAGGGGATCGTGGCTTAACAACGTGGCCTCGACCGTGGCGGCGACCAGCGTTTCGAGATTGCGCCGCCCGATTTCCGGGTCGGCGTATTTACTGCCGATAACTTCACCCTGCTCGGTGATGCGTATCTGACCATTGACGCTCCCCGGAGGCTGGGCCAGTATCGCTTGATAGCTCGGACCCCCGCCACGTCCGACCGTGCCGCCACGTCCATGAAAAAGGCGCAATTCAATCTTATGCCTGGCGAATACCTTGGTCAGCTCGGTTTCGGCTTTGTAGAGTTCCCAGTTGGCAGTAAGGAAGCCGCCATCCTTGTTGCTATCGGAATAGCCCAGCATAACCTCCTGAACATTGCCACGCGAATCCAGGAGCTTGCGATAGTAGGGCAGTGAGAACAAGTCGTCCATAACACGACTGCAATCGCGCAGGTCCGCGATGGTCTCGAACAAGGGAATGATATTGACATGAAGATGGGGTGTTTCCCCGGCTTGCAGCAGTCCTACCTCCTTCAACAGCAATGCGACCTCGAGTATGTCGGAGATACCGTCGGTTTTGGAAATAATGTAATTGGGCAGCGCGGCGCGGCCGAAGCGGCGTTGAATTTCCGCGGCTGCTTGCAGTATGCATAGTTCGCTCTGGATAAGCTCCGAATAATCCAGATAAGGCGAACGCAAGGGGCGAGGGCTACTGATTTCGCTCAGCAGCCACTGTATACGTTCCGCCTCGGTCAGCCCGGAATAGCCTTTTTGATGTGCGCCGTACTCGAACAATTCCGCCACCACTTGTTCATGCACATTGCTGTGCTGGCGCATGTCAAGCGGGGCGAGATGAAAACCGAAGACCTCCGCGGCGCGGCGCAGATGACGTAAATCCCCGCGTGCCAATAAGTCCGACTTGTGCCGCTTGAGCGAGTGAATAACGATATCAAGATCATGAACAAACTCCATGCTTTCCGCATAAGGTGCGGCGGGCCCCACGGGGCGCCTTTGCCTGATGACGTGGCCAAGCTCCTGACTGGTAGCGGCAAGACGCGCATAAATACCAATTAGTGCCCGCCGATAGGGCTCGTCGACGCGGCTGGGAGCACGGTCCGGAGATGTCTCGGATAATGCCGCCAGCTCGTCATCCACGCCTACCAGGCGCTCTGTGAGGCTTAGTCGGCGGCCGATCTGGTGCACTTCACCCATGTAATAATCCAATGCCAGCGCCGATTGACGTTCAGCCGCGTGCAGCATTACCTCATGGGTAACGAAGGGATTGCCGTCGCGGTCGCTACCTATCCAGCTGCCGATGCGTAAAAACGGCGGGATATGCGGTACACCCGCGCCCATCCGGCGTTCAAGCAAATCCTCAATCTCCGCGTAAAGACGCGGTACCTCGGTAAGAAAGGTGTATCGGTAATAGGCCAGACCGTTCTTGATTTCGTCATATACTGAAAGGCGTTCCGGACGCAGCATGCGAGTTTGCCATAATATCTGAATGGCACAGCGCAACCCTTCTTCGTTGCTGCGAAATTCGTCGGGCGTAAGTTGTATGCGATCACGTTCATTCAACAGGTGCGCAATGGTCAACTGACAATCAAGTATGCTTCTGCGTTGTACTTCGGTGGGATGGGCGGTCAAAACCGGCGAAACCACCGCTTTGGCAAAGAATCTGGTTAATGCGGCACCATCGGTTCCGCTGGAGAAGACTCGATCAAGCGCCAGTGCCACACTGCCCGCCTGAGGCGGCGATCCTGCTCGCAGATGGGTACGGCGGCGGCGATTGTGATGCATGTCCTCGGCAATGTTGGAAAGTTGAGAGAAATGGCTGAATGCGCGCACGACCGCCACAGTAGCCTTGTTGCTCAACTGATTGAGTATCGTGTCCAGTTCCTGTCGCGCCTTGGGATCCTGTTCGCGGCGGAAGCGAATCGCGGTTTGGCGGATATTTTCGACCAGATCGAAAGTAGGCTCCCCTTCCTGCTCACGCAATGTGTCGCCCAGCATACGTCCCAGCAGGCGGATGTCCTCGCGCAAGGGATCATCCTTTACCGGTCTGTCTTTTTCATCGGTAGGATTTTTATCGACACCCCTATTCTGGGTAGCAGGAGATCTCATAACTCAATTTCTCCCTGCGACACACGGGCGAACGGATGCCCTAAGCACTTCAATCCAGGCCGCGGCCGGCATGCTAAAATAAACATTGGAAATGATCCCGTAATTTACTTACTGTAATAATAATGTCCAATTCATCCAACCCCGCAAAAATCGTTATCGCTACACGGGAAAGTGTTCTTGCCTTGTGGCAGGCAAATTTCATCCGGGAGCGGTTGTCGAAATTATACCCACAAACCGAGTTCAACATATTCGGGATGACTACTCGTGGCGACCAGATACTTGATATATCCCTCTCCAAGATCGGCGGCAAAGGATTGTTCATTAAGGAACTGGAACAGGCGCTGGAGAATAACAGTGCAGATATTGCCGTACATTCGATGAAAGACGTACCGATGAATATGCCGGAAGGATTTGTGCTGGCCGCCATCGCCGAACGCGAAGATCCGCGTGATGCCTTTATTTCCAGTCAGTACGCCAGTCTCTCCGAGCTTCCTCCTGGCGGCGTGGTGGGGACTTCCAGCCTGCGGCGCGAAAGCCAGTTGCGCGCACACTTTCCGCATTTGCAGGTGCAGCCCCTGCGTGGCAACGTGCAGACCCGCTTGCGCAAGTTGGATGAAGGACAGTTTGCGGCGATTATTCTGGCCGCGGCAGGACTAAAACGACTGGGACTGGCCGATCGCATTACCGCACTATTGAGCCCTGAACTAAGTTTGCCGGCCGTGGGCCAGGGAGCGTTAGGAATTGAATGCCGGGCTGATCGAGCGGACTTGATCAAGCTTGTGCAGCCATTACATCATCCTGAAACCGCTCAGTGTGTGGAGGCTGAACGCGCCATGAGCCGGGCGCTGGGTGGGAGTTGTCAGGTACCGCTGGGTGGTTTTGCGGAAATCACTGCTGGAGTATTGCGGCTGCGCGGGTTTGTCGCGAGCCCCGATGGAACCCGCATGATAAGTAATGAATTAAGCGGTGAGCCTGACGCGGGCACGGGCATGGGCGCACAACTGGCGCGAAATCTGAAGGAGCAAGGAGCGGCAGAAATTCTCGCGGCGCTGGAATCGACCATGGTTGCACCCGTGAGCCACCCGTGAGCAAGCCGCTGACCGGGATCAGTATCCTGGTCACGCGTCCGGCGCACCAGGCGGATGGTCTTGCCGCCAGGATTCGTTCTGCAGGGGGTAACCCGGTCTTATTTCCGTTACTTGAAATCCTCGACATAGGGGACCAGCGTCCGTTACTGAATCTGATTGCGCGCCTCGACGAATTTGATCTGGCGATTTTTATCAGTCCCAACGCGGTCAACAAAGCGATGAGCCTGATCCGGGCAAAACGGTCATTGCCGCCAGCCCTGAAAGTCGCGGCGGTTGGCCAGGGAACCACCAGGGCGCTAGGAAATTTTGGCGTCACTGAGGTGATCGCGCCAGCCTTACGTTTTGATAGCGAAGCGTTACTCGAAATGACCGAATTGCAACATGCTCAAGGCAAACGCGTCGTCATCTTTCGCGGAGACAGCGGCCGTGAGCTGCTGGGGAATAGCCTGCTGAAACGGGGTGCCATGCTGGAATATGCGGAATGTTATCGTCGTGTCAAGCCTGGTACCGATACTGCCCCGCTACTGCGAGCCGGGGCAAGAGGCGAGATAAATGCAATTACTATAACCAGTAGTGAAGGGCTGCGTAATTTATTCGATATGGTTGGCGAGCAGGGTCTAATATGGCTCAGGAAAACACCGTTGTTCGTGTCCCATGAGCGCATAGCACAAACTGCAAGAAAACTCGGACTGGATCAAGTAATTCTTACCGCTGCCGGAGATGAAGGGCTGCTGCAAGGTTTGTTAAATTACTTCCAGCCAGAAGCCAGCGTCGGCGATTGTCCTTCAAGAAAACCATGAGTGCGGAAACTCAACAGGCCGAGACCGATAAACCGCGGGGATTGCGCGAGGGAATGCCTAAGATATTGCCAAAGCGCATCAATCCTGTTTTGATTTTTATCCTGATTTTTACCCTCATTGTAGCGTGGCAGTGGTACGACACCCGTGATCAGATTGCGGGTTTGCAACTTGAGTTGGCAAAACGTCTGGCTGAGGCGAATACTTCGGGTAAAGAGTCGCGCAATCTTGCAACCGAAGCGACCGAGGCAGGGCGCCGTGCGGAAACAAAACTCAGTCTGCTCGAAGCCAAGTTGGCCGAATCGCAGAGTCAGCAACTCGCCCTGGAGGCGCTTTACCAGGAGCTGACACGTAATCGTGACGAGGTGACGTTGGAGGAAGTGGAGCAATTGCTGCTTATCGCCAGTCAACAGCTGCAGCTGGCAAGTAATGTCAAGGCCGCCCTGATCGCGATGCAAGAGGCCGATGCCCGCCTGCAACGTCTTGACCGCCCGCAGTTATCCTCCTTGCGTAAAATCCTGGCAAAAGACATGGATCTCCTGAAAGCAGCGCCATATGTCGATACCGTAGGAATCAGCCTGCGTCTGGATAATCTCGCTGCCGCATCCGAAACATTGCCATTGGCGATGGAGCTTCGTCCGCCGGAAACCGGCTCCTCCCTGGCTCAGGTTCCGGCAGTGGAAAATGCATGGCTCAAGTTTCTGCATGAAGCATGGGAGGACATAAAGCGGTTAGTGCGTATCCAGCGCATGGATAAGCCGGACGTTGCGCTGTTATCTCCCTCCCAGGCTTATTTTTTGCGTGAGAATTTAAAGTTGCGCTTATTGTCTGCCCGGCATGCGCTACTTGCCCGCGATGGGACCAGCTTCAAGGTTGATATCAACACCTCCCTTGACTGGATCAACCGGTATTACGACAGCAAATCGGAAGCGGTCGTCAATATGCTGGAAGTATTGCATCAATTGCAAGACAGTCAAATCGGCATTGAATTGCCTCGTATTTCTGCGAGTCTCGATGCGGTGCGTAATTATCGTCTTGCGCACGAACGGGGAAATAGATGATCCTGAACCCGGCGCTCGATCGCTTTTTTATCAGATTAACATTATGACCCACAAAGATTTTACACGTTACTTGACCTTCACTGACGTGATGAGTTCGCTGCCGGATTTAGGATGAAGTGGGTGCTCTGGCTACTGGCGTTGTTTGCCGTGGCGGTAGCGATAACGCTTGCAACCCGATACAACACTGGTTATGTGCTGGTGGTGGCGCAGCCTTATCGTGTCGAGCTATCGCTCAATCTGCTGGCGGTTTTGCTGGTAGTGCTGGTTTTCATTGCCTATTTTGTAGTACGGCTGGCGATCATCGCCCTGCGACTGCCCACCGAGGTAAGCGAGTTCCGCTTGCGCCGGCGCCGCGAAAAAGCACGAGAGATGTTGCTGGATGGTCTTAAGGCCTTCCTCGAAGGCCGTTACGCCAAGGCGGAAAAAGCGTCCGCTATCGCGTTGGAGCTGCGAGAGTCGCCCATGGCGGGTGCGATCAATGCCATGGTCGCCGCGCGTTCTGCGCATGAACTAAGAAAGTATTCCCAGCGTGATGAGTTTATTGCCATCGCGGAAAATATTGCGCCGGAAGAAGTAGTGCTGCGCCTTATGACGCAAGCTGAACTACTGCTGGATGAACGCCGGCCGGGAGAAGCGCTGAAAATACTGCAATCCCTGCGTGCCACGGGTGCGCGTCAACACACTGCCGCACTGCGGCTGGAATTGAAAGCGCAGCAGGGGTCGAAAAACTGGGATGCGGTATTGGATCTGCTCCGGCAACTGGAGCAGCGTAATGCTTTCGATAAGGCGCTGATACAACAATTACGATGCAGCGCCCATGTCGAAAATCTCAAAAGCAGGATATTGAATCCGCACGCATTGAAAGAGTATTGGCAAACGATATCTTCGGTGGATAAGAAGGACAGCAAAGTGGCCGCCACCGCGGCCCGTGCGTGTACGGCGATAGGCGACTGTGTAACCGCTCATCAGATTATCGAGCAAAGTCTGGATAGACAATGGGATTCCGAATTGGTAGGGTTATATGCGGAATGCCTGGAAACCGATACAATCAGGCAGATTGAGCGCGCCGAGACATGGCTTGAGTCTCACCCTAATGACGCGTGTCTGCTGCTTGCTCTCGGCAAACTTTGTGTCTATTGCGAATTGTGGGGTAAAGCCCAGAATTATCTGGAAGCGAGCTTGTCGGTGGAACCCAGCCATCCAACCCATCTCATGCTGGCGCAATTAAATGAGAAGATCGGCAGGCCCGAGCTGGCAAAGAATCACTATAGTAAAGGATTGGAACTTGCGTTGAAGCGGCTGGAGCATATGGGATAAGTCCAGCGGAATACGAGCGAGCTAAAAACTTAGGATCCTGGTGTGCCTGTCGAAGCAGTGGAAGCGGTAAACGCATCGGAAAAAAATTCATCTTCCGGCAGGCCGCGCAGTCTGGTGAAATCCTCATGGGCGGCTTCGACCATTGCCGGCGCGCCGCAGGCGTATACCTGGTATCCGGCGAGATCCTCGAAGTCTTGCAATACGGCTTGATGCACCAGGCCGGTTCTTCCGGGCCAGTTGTCCACCGGCAGTGCTTCCGATAGCACCGGGATAAAAGTAAAATTGTCGTGCTCCTGCTGCCAGCTTCCTGCCAGATTCGCCATATACAGATCGGCTTTTGTGCGATTGCCCCAGTAAAGTACCATTTGCCGTTCGCTGCCACGCAGATTCCGCACGTAGAAGGCGTGTTCAAGTATGCTTTTGACCGGTGCGAAGCCGGTACCGCTGGCCACGAATATAATCGGTTTGTCTGAATCTTCGCGCAGAAAGAATGTACCGAGTGGTCCTTCAAAACGAAGGATATCCCGTTCCTTCATGTGTGTGAACACATGTTCGGCGAACGTGCCACCGAAATAGTTGCGGACATGCAGCTGCAGCAGTTCATCATCGTGAGGCGCATTAGCCAGCGAAAAACTCCGGCGTTTTCCGTTTTTCATGAAAATATCGATATATTGCCCGGCGAGAAACTGCAATCGTTCGTTGGTGGGAAGCTTTAGGGAAATAACCATTACGTTAGGCGCGACGCGCTCCAGCTTGTGTACGCGGCATGGCAGGGTTTTAACCTTGATATCCTTGATTGCCCCGATTTCGCGGCACTCGATTACCAGTTCCGACAACGGTACGGCGCAGCAAAACAATGCCATGCCCGCCCGCTTCTCTATTTCCGTCAGTGTGTCGTCATTATGGCTGCCGAAATCGACTGTTCCCTGTATGATTTTGCCCTTGCAAGTGCCGCAGGCTCCGTTGCGGCAACCGTAGGGGAGCGGGAATCCTTCGCGTAGCGCGGCTTGTAGCACTGTTTCGCCAGGTTGGGCAGATAAAACGTGCCCGCTGGGGTTAATGGTTATCCGATGCGACATTCGGTTACGAGTGAGTCAAAAAAGATAAAAAATTACGGGCAATAAATAAAATAAATACGATGAAACGAACACTTTTAATTGTGGGTTGCGGCGATATTGCCTTGCGCGCGGCGTCCTTGTTGCAGGCGCAGTACCGGTTGCTGGGCCTTTGCCGGAAACCGGAAAATCGTGCCGCGTTGCGTTTGCAAGGCATTACACCCGTGTCCGGAGATCTCGACAACTCCGGCAGCCTCGGAAAGCTTGCGGGAATGGCGCATGCGGTACTGCATCTGGCGCCCCCGCCTGATTATGGTGAACGAGATACCCGCACCGCGAATCTCCTGGCAGCATTGACAAAGCGGCCAAAGAGAAAGGGGGCAATGTTACCACAACGGCTTATTTACATCAGCACCAGCGGGGTGTATGGCGATTGCAATGGAGCCTGGGTGGATGAGACTCGCTTGATCAATCCTCAAACCGGACGTGCATTGCGTCGTGTTGACGCGGAGAGGCAGGTGCGAAGCTGGGGTCTGCGCAATCATGCGAATGTCTCGATCTTGCGGGTACCCGGCATTTACGCATCGAACCGTCTTCCGCTTGGCCGTTTGCGCGACGCTTCCCCGGCGCTATTGCCGGAAGAGGATAGTTATACCAACCACATCCATGCTGACGATCTTGCCCGCATTATTTTTGCCGCCCTACGCCACGCGAAACCCGGCAGAATTTATCATGCCTGCGATGATTCGAACTTGAAAATGGGCGAATATTTTGATTTGATAGCGGATCGATTCGATCTGCCGAGACCACCACGTATTGCCCGCGCCCAGGCCGAAGGCTCAATATCCCCCGGCATGTTATCGTTCATGCGGGAATCGCGGCGGCTCGCGAATACCCGCATAAAGCATGAGTTGCATGTAAACCTGCGTTATCCCACCGTGGCCGGATGTATTGCGAGCGGCGCAGCAATGGTTGCGGAAAGTAGGTAAAATTCCGCCTGCCGATTGATTCCAACGAAATCGTTTAATGACCGCTGCCGGTAAAATTTTGCCCTGCCATGGAATTCATACTTATCATTACCCATTTGCCCGATAAAGAACGGGCCATGGCACTGGCTCACAGGCTGATAGAGGAGCGACTGGCAGCTTGCGTCAATGTGATGGCAGATTGTACTTCCGTGTACCGCTGGCAGGGAAAAAACGAAACCGCCAGCGAGGTGCCGGTTCTCATCAAAACCCTGGCGCAGCATTACGCCCGGTTAGAGCAGTTGATAATGTCGATGCATCCTTACGAACTACCCGAAATCATTGCTGTCCCAGTAACGAATGGTTTGCCCGCTTATTTGAAGTGGATTGCCGACGAAACGTTGGTCTCAGATAAAAAATGAACGCTGCCAGGTTACCCGTGCGCTTGATCCGGTATATCTTATTATTGCTCTGTTTTTTCGGTATGAATGCCTTCGCCGAAGAGAGGGCATCGTCCGGCTTCCTTTCGGGGTTGAAGCAACTCGGCGCAAGCTTCGATCAGGACGAACAGGAATTATTGCCGCCGGATCAGGCTTTCAAGCTGACGGTCAGGGTGCGCGACGAGAATACGCTGGTGGCACAATTCGAGCCGGCAAAAAACTATTATCTTTATCGGGATAAGGTTGCGTTCAAACCGCAAGATGCTGAAACTTCAATCGAGAAAATCTCGCTGCCTCAGGGAGCCGTAAAAAGCGATTTGACTTTCGGCCAGGTGGAGGTTTTTCATAAGCCGTTCGAAGCGGTAATTTCGTTGAAGCGGGGTGCGGCCTCAACCAATAAATTGACCCTTGTCGCCACTTATCAGGGCTGTAATGAACCTATAGGTGTCTGTTATGCGCCTATCAATAAAGTAATCGAACTGACGCTCCCTGTTGCAAAGGCGGCGGTAGGAGCCGTCGCCAGCGCGGTAAGCAATGACGCGGTGGCGGCAGCCCCTTTTTCGGCTGCAAAACCCGACGCCGCTGCGGACCTGTTTGCGTCCCCGGATCGATCCCCCGCGATTGAGACCGAATCTCTCAAAATAGAGCGAATGTTCGAAAGCGGCAACTTCTGGCTGATTCTGACCGGTTTTTTCGGCATCGGCCTGCTTCTGTCATTCACGCCTTGCGTCTTTCCGATGTTCCCCATTCTGTCGGGTATTATCGCCAAGCAGGGTGAGCACATTACCAAGACCCGCGGGTTCATTTTATCGCTAGCCTATGTCATGGGGATGGCGATCACTTATGCTGCCGCAGGTGTCGCAGCCGGACTTTCCGGTGCGATGCTGTCAGCGGCTTTGCAAAATGCCTGGGTACTGGGCACCTTTGCGCTGGTCTTTATAACACTGGCTTTTTCCATGTTCGGTTTCTACGAACTGCAATTACCTACTTCGCTTCAAAGCAAACTCTCCGTGGAGGCGGGGCATCTAAAGGGGGGGCAACTGACGGGTGTATTTGGTATGGGAGCGCTGTCCGCATTAATTGTCGGACCGTGTGTAGCCGCTCCGTTGGCCGGAGCGCTGCTTTACATCAGCCAGACCCGGGATGTGGTGCTGGGTGGTTCGGCGTTATTCGTCATGGCCTTGGGTATGGGCGTGCCGCTGTTGCTGCTGGGGGCATCCGCCGGGGCCCTGTTGCCCAAAGCGGGGCCCTGGATGGAGTCAGTCAAACAATTTTTTGGCGTATTATTGCTGGGGGTGGCCATATGGCTGATATCGCCAGTCATTCCGGCGGTTGCGCATATGCTATTGTGGTCGGCGCTATTGATTGTCTCGGCCATTTATTTGCATGCCGTTGATCCGCTACGGCCCGATGCTTCGGGTTTTCGGAAGTTTCTGAAAGGCCTGGGCATGATCGCGCTGCTGACCGGTGTTGCCCTGCTGGTCGGTGTTTTATCTGGCAGCCGCGACATTTTGCAACCTCTCTCAAAATTGAATGTTTCGAATGTTGATGGGGGTGGAATGAAGAAGAGCATGGTGCAAACCGGGCATTTGCCATTCCAGCGAGTGAAATCGGTAGCGGAGCTTGAACAGCATATCCTCCAGGCGCGGGATAAGTATGTGATGCTGGATTTTTACGCCGACTGGTGCATTTCATGCAAGGAAATGGAGCGCTTCACATTTACCGATGAGAGAGTGCAGTCCCGGCTAAAAGATGTGGTATTGCTGCAGGTTGATGTCACCGCCGGTACATCTGATGATACGGCGCTGCTTAAACGTTTTAAGCTATTCGGCCCTCCCGGTATCCTCTTTATCGATCGTCAGGGACGTGAAATTTCACGCATCAGGCTTATTGGATATCAGGACACAGAAAGTTTTCTCTCGGTGCTCAATGCAGTATTGATTTAGGGTCGACGGATCCAGCTTGTTCCTGTCAGCTCATGAAGGGCGTGTTTGCGCGCTTTCCCGAGATAGCCTGATATCTCATAGCCCGGGTCGATGGTTAGAGACGCCATGGCATGCCCGTCAGCCGACCGTTCGTTTCTTATGTTTAGTGCTATGATCAACCAGACTTTTTGCATTACTTGGTCTTCACCTCTATGGTGAATTCGCTACCACTACCGGATTTAGGTTAAATGACGAAATCGCAGCAGGTGATCATGTACATGGGTGTTGCAATAATGGCAGTGACGGCCGGTTTATTGTTGCGTGCGCAGCTAACCAGTAACCCTCAATCTGCTGAAAATGGCGGAGCCGAGACATTATTCGCGGCGAGCTTGCCCGACCTGCAAGGCAAGAATCAATCTATCTCACAATGGCGTGGCAACGTTATGGTGATCAATTTCTGGGCGACCTGGTGCGAACCGTGCCGCGACGAAATTCCTGAGTTCATTGAACTCCAGGAAAAATTCCGCGCTAAGGGATTGGTATTTATCGGTATTGCTGTAGATCAGCAAGAAAGAACAGCCGCTTTCAGTAAGGAGATTGGCATCAATTATCCGGTGCTGGTGGGTGATATGAGAGCCCTCGATCTGGCTGGCGCGGCAGGAAATCGCCAGGGAGCGCTGCCTTTTACCGTCGTTATCGACCGTGGCGGAAATATCATCGGCACTAAATTGGGCCGCCTCAGTCGCAGCAAGCTTGAGTCCATGATCAAGCCGCTGTTGTAAAGATAAAGCTGGTCGCGAAATTATCGGGTTTTATAGCCGCGCGCTTTCACTACCTTCCATGAGTACTCCAGCGTATTGTCCGATGGAATCAGCATCGAAAGCGCACCCTTGCCAAGCGGTTGCACGGTTAATTTAATATTATATTCCTTGCCGTTTACAGATGCCTCAGCCCCTTTCGTTGGGGCTGCGGGTGCGATAAGAACAGTAACTTGGGTGACCGTATAATCACCGTTGCCATTGTAAATGCTGCCGCTGAAGGCGCCATAACCAAAGCCGGCATGGGTGACGAGCTTACTGAAAGCATCGGCCGGGAGGTCGGCTTCGGTGAGCTCGCCTTCCGGCGACTCCTTGCGGCAAGCGCGCATGGCGATGGCGGCAGCGCGATCGCTGGTTATTCCCTTCATGGATTCCCGAACACACAGATCGTAACCGCCTGGATCAGGTAAGTTCCCGGCAGGTAGATTCGTTGATACCAGAAGCATCAACAGAGTCCCTCCCCGAAGAGTCAGCGTGATGCGGGGATTTTTATTTTTCGATGAGAGCAGGAGCTGTGGATACATATGAACTCATAAAGTGTACCCTTTTTAAATTCTCAGATACCAGTCCTATTGGGATACTTTTCCGCGACAGTCGAGCTGTGCGAACCACGCCTCACACTGGCGGAAATGGATGAAGCCAGGGTTATAAGTTTACTCAATAGGTAAAAAGAGAGAGGAAGAATAAACTTCCTCTCTCTTTGAAAACTCCGGTGAAAGCAATGTTCAAAAATTCATAAGCAGGTTAACCGACAAAATATGTCCCATATAATTGGCCCCTCGCCGGATAATGTATTGATTCATATAGCCCACCTCGCCTGTAATTTGCTTAGTGAAGGCATAGCCAAGCCCCGTAAAGAACCGGTTTTGATCAAAACCTCTCCGCGGAACCCAATCGGTATCGTTAAGGCTCACGAAAGCTTCATCCTGGATTATGTAGCTGAAGCCTGGCGCAAATGAGAGGGGGATCGATGCTTTTATCAATTGCCGATAACGTGCAGCCATCTTGGAATTTGAGGGAGATGGATCCCCTGGGTTGGACGCTGTCCCTATATGGTCGGGAACAAAACGTTCTTCCAGGCGGCTGCGGGCGGTAAGTCTTCCCCATGAAAATTTATCGCTCCATAGCACTTGTTGCCAGACTCGGTGCTCATCGTACGTATTCTTGACATACGGAGTTGTGGTCGGTGTCCATGCGTACCCTACCCATATACTGGTAGTTTCGGTAAGCTGGTACCCTACGCCAGGACGTACGATTGCCTGGGAAAATTTCGATGCATCGTCGGCAAAGCGTCCCTGTCCTTCCGCCCACCATTTGACTTTTGCCAAGGTCGGGTTGTTTGGATTGAAAGCACCAAAATTTCCCGTAGCCGTGATGTTTCCCCATACCGCAAAATCCGACACATCATCCGCAAACTGTTGAGCCGTAGCTGGACCTGAAAGTACTAAGCCTGATAGCACTAATGCCGTTGAGATACGTATTTTATTCAGCACCTGATTCTCCCCTTCTCTATTTGATATCAAAAAAATTTCATTAAAAGGATGGGAGTTTTAAGCTCCCGTTATTCCGCCAACGCCTCATGCTGTTTCCGGCGCCTGTATGTTTACTTAAAAATGACACGAATGAATTCATGCAGGAAAACTAACATAATACATGTCAAGAAAACATTGTGTAGATGTGGGAATTTTGTGAAGACGACCCTATCGCTTCTCGCGTACTTAAAGTACTTGTTTTAATGAATAAGAAGCGTCCTACTTGATTTGGCCGTAATTTGAAGCTCAACCCGGAATATACTTGAGCAACGGTATTTATTCTACTTTAATCAAGGACCGGTTATGAAGATCGTCTGTTTACGGTTAGCTGCCTTTGCCTACACAGCAATCGCCCGGTAAAGATTGTAAAGACTGGTGATGATGATCAATGTTCCCACCAGTATTAATAACGTTCGTGCGTGAAGTTTCTTGCATAGCACCGCCGCGAACGGTGCGGCAAAGAGTCCTCCAAATACCAGGCCCACGATGATGGGCCATGTGTTGGTCTCCATCAACAATGTAAAGACCGCTGCGCTCGTTAATGTCAGGAAGAATTCCGCGAAATTGACCGAGCCGATGGTGGTCCGCGGATCGTTACCCGAACTCACCAGAGTTGACGTTACTACAGGTCCCCAGCCGCCTCCGCCAGCGGCGTCGACGAATCCCCCAAATAACGCGAGCTTTCCCACATGCCTTGGGGCGTGTGTGCGCAGACGCAGCGGCCGAAATGCTTTGCTGAGGATATATATTCCCAATAGTAATAGATAAACGGAGATATAGGGCTTGAACATGGCGCCGTCGATCTGGGTCACCAGAATGGCCCCTAATATCCCGCCCAGAATACCCGGTACCAGCAAGCGTATAAACAGCTGTTTATTCACATTGCCGAATCTGGCGTGGGCGAGGCCCGAAACTCCGGTTGTGAATATCTCCGCAATGTGAACGCTGGCACTTGCTGCCCCCGGGCTGGCGCCCGTTGCCAGTAGAAATGTGGTCGCCGTAACGCCATACGCCATGCCCAAGGCACCATCTACAACTTGCGCAAGAAATCCAACCGTTACCGCGCTCCAGAAGATGCTTCCACCAAGCGTCTCGCCGATAATTTGCCAGCCACCCAACCAATTATTGGAAAGAAAAAAGCGGCCTGTCAAAAACAGTATCAGCGCCATTAATACCAGAACGATGAACCACATTGCGGTACGGAGAAGCGGGTGTGTTCCCGCAGGATGAGAGATGGGTTCTTCAACCGGGGGAAGCCCCAGTTGCTCATGTTCCAGATTGATAGGATTTTGTGTCAGATCCAGGTTGCGAATTTTCATAGACCGTGTTTCGTCCCCATTTATTTGCGGGGAACTATACCGGCAGGCGAAAACAAATCGAAATAACCTAATAGAATATGCTTATTCTTTATTCTTTTTGATTAAGGGAGATTCCGGGAAGAGCAAACACGCATGTGGTATTTCACGCGAATGAGTTTCCGGCAAGTTTTGTATAAAACTAATAATTCTGAATCCGGCGTTCACCGTTCATTTTTCAGTTTGGTGTATGATCCAGAAAGATTTTTACGTCACTTGGGTTTCATTTCTTTGGTGAGTTCGCTACCGTCGGATTTAGGCTAATCCGGACAAATCAGGGGGACTGTCATGCCGCTCGCCGACATCATACTAATCATTCATTTTGGGTTTGTAGTGTTCGTTGTTGGCAGCTTGCCATTAATCTGGATCGGCGCGTGGATGGGGTGGGGTTTTGTGCAAAATCTTCGATTTCGGCTTGCGCATCTGGCAGCTATCCTGTTTGTCGTTGGCGAATCCCTCATGGGTATGGCGTGTCCGCTTACCTTATGGGAAGATTCGTTGCGTCGCGCGGAAACCGGTGATAATTTCATTCAGCGGTGGCTGCATCGCATCCTTTTCTACGATGTTCCGGAGTGGGTGCTGACGACCGTCTATGTGCTATTTGCGCTTCTGGTCGCAGTGACTTTCAGGCTATTTCCACCGCGCCATCGCAAGTCCTGGTCCTCCTCTTCGATCTGATTCCTTTCGTGGTCATTGACCCATTCTCCCGCTGCGCGTAAAGTTGAAAAAATAGAAGAGGTGAAGTTCCTATCCCTGCACGCTGCCTAGGGCCTGTTAACACTTATTTTGCACCCGCGACGGCGACGGGTTTCATCCGGCACGAGGCATGAGCCGCGCGGCGGAGCAGGCCTCCGTAAGCGGCGAGTAACGAAGAGCTGGATGAAATCCGTCCCGTCCCTTCGGGTTGCTACACAAAAAACGCGGATGCCGCGTTACGAAGCTTGGCCATAGGTTACTATGGCCAAGCTTCGCGCCTTGCCTCCGCGTTTTTTGTGTAGCAACGCGGGTGCGAAATAAGTGTTAACAGGCCCTAATCACTCATTCCAACAAGAAAATTGCACGACCATGACTTCATTTCTCCGTCGCTTCGCTTCCAACAAACGTTTGAGAACGGGTCTCGGTGTCCTGGCCGCGATCATCATTCTCTTCGGGCTGCTTGGTTATTTGTGGCTGCCGGGTTACGCCAAGACCAAACTTGAAACGCTGCTGTCAGAGACTGTGCAGCGGCCCGTGACGGTACAGTCAATTGATATTCAGCCCTATACACTGGAACTGACGGTACGTGGTTTCCGTGTGGGTGAAAAAGAGGCGAGTGTTGACGCCGGCAAAGCCTTGTTGTCCATCGACGAACTGTATACCAACCTTAGCATCGCCTCTATCGCCCGGCGGGCTCCGGTGATCAGTGCTTTGTCGGTGAAGGGACCCGCGGTGCGTATCGTCCGTGAAGGCGAGCAACGTTTCAATATCACAGACTTGATAGAAGATCTCAAGAAACGTCCAGACGATGGCGGTAAGTCGATGTTTTCAGTGAGTAACATCACCATTGAAGGCGGCCGTTTCGAATTCGTCGACCGGGTCAAGAACAGCCATCAGGAAATTTCCGAAATCCGTGTGGGGATACCGTTCGTTGCTAATTTTGAAAGCGATGAGAAAGCCTGGGTCGAGCCGCATTTCAGCGCCCGGATCAATGGCGCGCCGCTTGCTCTCAACGGGAAGGTGCGTCCGTTTACCAAGAATCGCGAAGCGACACTTGAACTCAAGCTCAATGATATCGATCTGACCCGGATCGACGAGTATTCGCCGATCCCGGTGGGTATCAGCCTGCTTTCGGGACGTTTTGACAGTGATCTGTTACTGACATTTTCCCAGGTGGATGGTGAACCGCCAAGTATGGTTCTGACCGGCAGTGCTGCGCTGCGCAAGTTCGAGATCGAAAATCAGACGGTAGAAGTACCCTATGCCGCAAAATTTGATCGGCTCGATGTCAAACTGACCGAGATCAATTTGAACGGCCGGAAGCCCTCGCTGGCCGGACTGGTTCTGGCGGATGCGGCATTGATCCGTAAGAGCGATTCAGAGGCGGCACTAAGCCTGCCGAAACTAAGCGTGGAAGACGCTGTGATCGATCCCGCGCAGCAAAGCGCCGTGGTCGGCACGGTAACGTTCGACCGGTTTAAAGCGTCAGTGCGCCGCGAAGCCGATGGCCGCCTTGATCTGGTTAAATTTTTTGCGCCGGCTCCTGAGAAGATCGTACCGGTATCGGCAGCGACACCTGTCGAGGCGAAGGCTGCCAGCAAGCCATGGGTAGCCCGGCTTGGAACACTGAAGCTGGTGGCCGCCGCATTGCGTTTTGAAGACAGTACGCTGACAAAAGTTGCACCAATGGTGGTCGATCCGCTGGATTTAACCGTGGACGATATTGATCTCACCGGCGCCAAGCCACTGAAGCTGGTGCTAAAAGCCTTGGTAAATCAGAAGGGCAGTCTTGAAACAAATGGCTCCCTGGCCTGGGCACCGCTGGCGATTGATCTTGCTGTAGATGCCAAGGACATAGAGCTTGTCGCGTTGCAGGGTTGGGCCGGTGACCGGTTCAATGCCCTGCTCACGCGTGGCGCCGCATCCTTCCAGGGCAAGGTCAAGATGGACGGGTCGCCCTTGAAGGTGGCGTTGAACGGCGACACCCGATTTACCAATTTTAGCGTTCTCGACAAGGTAACCGCGACGAATCTTATGCGCTGGCGAAGTCTTGACATTAGCGGTATCGAGTTTGTCAACGAACCCATGCGCGTCAACATCAATTCGGTCGCGATTGCTGATTTCTTTGCCTATGTCATACTTACCCCGGAAGGCAAACTCAATCTCCAGGATATCGTTCCGCAAGACAATGAGGGAGGACCACCCGCGAAAACCGCATCAGTCGCTCCATCCACAGTTGATCAAGAAACTGCTTCCACCGTGCAGCCTGCGCCCACCCCCACAACTTCTCGTCCGGTGCCGGCAGGCAAACCCATGCCTGCTCGTATCGGCCAAATAATGATGCAGGGTGGGAATATTATTTTCAACGATCAATTCATTAAGCCCAATTATCGAGCAAATTTGACGGGTCTTGCCGGGCGCGTGGGGCCACTGGATCCGAAAAAGCCGGGAGAAATTGATATTCGCGGGGCGGTGGACAAAACCGCTCCGCTGAAAATTGCCGGCAAGATCGATACGTTAAGCAGCGAGCTTTACCTTGACATCACCGCGAGTGCAAAGGGCATCGATATGCCGACCTTCAGTCCATATTCGGGCAAATATGTCGGTTACGCCATCGAGAAGGGCAAGTTATCGGTCGATATTCATTATCACGTTGAAAAAGGTGAGCTGAGAGCCGAGAACAATATTTTTCTTGACCAGCTGACCTTGGGCGAAAAAATTGAAAGTCCGGACGCACTGTCGATCCCGATAAACCTTGCTTTGGCATTGCTAAAGAACAGGCATGGTGAAATCGATGTCCATCTGCCGATCAGCGGTTCCATCAACGACCCGCAATTCAGTATTGGCGGACTTATTATCAAGGTGATCCTTAACCTGCTGACGAAGGCGGCTACCGCGCCTTTTGCATTACTGGGTTCCCTTCTCGGCGATGGTGAAGAGTTGTCGACGATAGACTATTTATCCGGCAGGGCACAAATTACACCCGAAGCCGAAAAACGCCTCCAGGCATTATCCAAGGCACTGACAGACCGGCCGGCGCTCAAGCTTGAGATTACGGGCAGGGCTGACCCGGAACACGATCCTGAAGGGCTGAAGCGCACGATACTTGAGCGCAAGGTAAAAGCCCAAAAGCTGTCGGAAAATGTAAAAAAAGGTGAGGCGAGCGGCTCGCTGGAAGATATCGAACTGAAACCTGAGGAATATGCAAAATATCTGACACTTGTCTACAAAGATGAAAAATTCGCTAAACCAAAAAATGTGGTGGGTCTAACGAAAAGCCTGCCGGTGCCGGAAATGGAGCAATTGATACTGACCAACATCAATGCCGGTGACAGCGAACTGCGAGATCTTGCCAGGCGTCGTGCCGTGGCCGCACAGGTTTGGCTGGTCGAGCAGGGTGGTGTGCCCGCTGAGCGCATGTTTATACTGGAGCCCAAAGTAGAGGCTGAAGCCGGCGGCAAGAAATCCGGTAGCCGCGTGGAATTTTCGCTCAGGTAGAAATTCCTTTGACTTTGAGGAGATATCCAGGCATCGGCCGGAAATCTCCTCAGGCTCAGGTTAGGCTAGTCTCGGAAGTGCCAGTCCTACTGTCTTAAAAGTCGACTTGAACCTGTGTCAGGAAGGAGCTTAAGTCAGCGTTATTAAAGCCGGCCGTACGAGGAATGGGGGATCCGCTTGTATCCACGTTCAAGACGTAGGTAATGTTGTTCTGGATTTTGACATGCGTATGGGGGTACCAGTTCAAGCCAAACCGGACCATATCCATCTTTCCTCCTCTAACCACCCCGCTATTCAGATTAATATAATCATAGCCTCCGGCGATTTCCCAAGCCCCCCAGCCCGAGCCATTCCATTGAAAATTCTGCTTGGGTTTTATTCGGTTCGCGGCGCCATTTCTAACGTGGTAGGCTTTGGATTCGCCGGTTAAAAAGTAACTGAGAAAACCATAATAGCCGGTAAAATGTTCGCCGTCATAGCCCTGCCCATTTATGTTGGTTCGCAAATATTCCGCCTGAGCCGAGAAGGGGCCGTGAACCAGCCAGCTCTCCGCACCGAAGCGGTCATAACTGTCTATCCGGCGCGAGCCCGGTGCGCCCTTATTTCCGATGCTCAGGTTGCCGGTATTCAGCACGTTGGTACGGTCTACATTCGTTCCGGGAAAGGCAAAGAATGCCATTCCACCGCCCCCACCAGTTTGATTGGGCCCTACATTGATCGTGCCATTAGCTAGGTATTGGGTATTGACGTGGGTATGTCCCGCTGAAATACCTACGTGCAAAAATTTGGTTTCATCTTCCATCCACGGTCTTCCCGTTATCCGGCCGATGCCTTCCCAACCTTGATCACCCGAGCCGTTGTTACGGCTATTATTACCGGCGGCATTGACCGTGGTGGAAGCGGCGGACCAGGCGCCAACCGGCTCGGTCTGAAAAGCGACTCCAAACTGGAAACGCGGCACCGCATAGTTGGCGCCTATGCCGGTTTTATAGGTATTGGGATTGTCAACGAACGAATTAACCGACATGTGACGTTCAATGAATGTAAGAAAGCGATTGCTGGCGGCTTCTTCCAGGCTGAACGGTTCCTTGAATGAGCCGACTTTTACCGAAAATGGCTTGGTGACATTCATCCGCAGGAAAGCATCGGTTATTCCGGACTCCACCGAACCATTACCCCGGCTGAAGTCATACTCGAATTTGTAATCCCAGATCTTGTAAAAAGTCCCTTCAACACCAAGACGGGCCCGGCGAAGTGTTACGCCGCTATTCAATTCGTTAGGCAGGTTGGCGCCAGTGGCGGGTAAAACGTCATTGATGAAATTATATTGCGAACCCACCTGCATTCGACCATTGATTGCAAACGTAAAATTGCCATCTTTACTTGCAAAATGCGGAGCCCCCTCATGGAATTCAATATGGACTTTTTCGGTTTCCTTGACTCGTTCTTCGAGTGATGCCAGATCACTGGTAAGCCGCGCGCCCATCATCTTGGCTTTCAATTCTATATCTCGGCGCACCGCGGTTAATTCTGCCGCATCGGTTTTGTCCACGGGGATAACCGCCGCTGCACTGTTCGCCGTGTTGTCTGGCACCTTCGCTTGCGCGTCCTGTCTCACAAAAGAACCCATATGGACGCGGCCAGGCCCGGGTTTTGCATAAATTTGTTCAGTTTTGGTATCAACATACAGGTCGATGGCATAGGCCCCGAATGACACACCCGCGCCTAAAATGGCTGCTATCGCTACCGCAAGCTTGGATAACTTCATCTGATTCACTCTCTTCTCGGTTGTTTATGGAACCAAACCAAGACTAATGGAACCAGATGTAACTTTTATTGCAATTTTGTAACAGTTTTATGACAGGGATGATGCGATGGAACTAGCAGACGCCCAGCCATTATCGGGATTTCGCTCGTGCAGCAAGTCGAATGGATTACCCCATGCCGCTATCCCTATTAGCAGCGTCTGCATTCCACTTTTTCCGCCGCCGTGATAGTCTATGTATGGGTTTATTTGAATTATTGAGAAGCTCCCTTAATTTCTTCCAAGACCTCTCACCGTTAAAAAAAGGAATCGTTATGGAAATTCATGTATACGACACTTACGTCAAGGCAAAAGATGGCCACACGATGCATTTTGATGTGTTTACAGCGGTAAAGGATGATAAGAAGGCGGTCGAGTATGCGAAGCAATGGCTGACTTCAATTGGTGAAGATGATGCGACCGTTACCAGTAAAGAATGTAGTTTTTGCCACAGTCAGAGTGCACCCAATAACGTTGCCGATGCAATAAACAAGGACGGTTATTTCATCTACAAGATGGAAGGCTGCAAATAATCCTGATCTCGTATCCAGGAAAAAAATTATGCCGGTGAAAGTGGAAACGGATATTAAAAGACCATGAATGCCTGGCGCACGTTCTCGCCTTTCTCCCCTGCTCGTATCAAAAGTTTTTCAATTTTGGGGTTAATGTTCGTTACTCCACTTTGGGCCAGCGACCTTGTCAAGACTATCGAATACACCAAACCATCGATTGTGGGGGTAGGAACCGTTCAAAGAACGCGTTCACCGCCGGTTAATATCCTGGGCACCGGTTTTGTGCTGGACGATGGTCTTCATGTCATCACCAGTGCTCATGTTATCCCCGAGGTGCTGGACGTCGCGAACAAGGAGTCGTATACGGTGATTACCGGCAAGGGAAAAGAGCCGGAACTCAGAAATGCGATTATTGTTGATGTCGACAAGGAGCATGATCTGGCTTTGCTGAGAATCAGTGGTCCGGCATTACCCGCCATGAAGATCGGGGACGCCAGCGCAGTCCGGGAGGGGCAGACTCTGATTTTCACGGGATTTCCGATTGGGATGATTCTGGGATTTTATCCCGTTACGCATCGCGCCATGGTTTCCTCAATTACGCCCATTGTATTGCCCGCGCACAATTCAAGGCAACTCAATGCAAAATTGATCGGACAGCTACAAAAATCCGCTTATGCGGTCTTTCAGCTCGATGGCACCGCCTATCCGGGTAGCAGCGGGAGCCCTCTCTACGACCCCGCAACCGGGCTTGTATACGGTGTTGTCAACATGGTATTTGTAAAGGGGAAGAAAGAAGCGGCGCTCAGCAATCCAAGCGGCATAACCTATGCTATTCCCGGAAACTACATTCTTGAATTGTTGCGGCGCAAACAGTAATAAATGGAAAATCCGAGCTTAATCCGCAAGGCGCTTTTATAATTAATCTGACCGGCGCAACCTCGATCCGCCGGTTATCAAAATCTCCGGCATAAGGTACGATATCATTGTGTCGAAAGCGTTAAAGACCATCTTGTCGATTGGACAAGAATAACTGGAAGCTGACTGCGAAAAAATGGAACTGGCTTAACTGCCTTTATAGCGATGATAACGATGAATGAGCGGGGAGGAGAATCCATGCAAACGGTTACTGTGGCAATCGCCGATACGGATCCGGGAAGACGCGCAAAACTGGAACATTCCCTGCAAGGCGGGCAAGGCATAAAGGTGCTTAAAAATACTATACTGGATGAAAGCGATGCATCCGCAAACCCTCAACTTGAGTCTCATGCAGGTATGACATCCGTTGAAGAAGTGGTTGCAAAAATCCGTCAGCTCAACCCCCGTATTCTTTTTATCAATTTTGACCAGTTGACCGAGGACAACTTCGCCCTGTTAGGGACCTTGCAGCGCGAATGTCCTGAAACGCTGGTAGTATTATTAACCGATAAATCGGCCCAGGACGAGCAGATTCTACAGGCGCTGGCTAATGGCGCACGCGGTTGTCTGAACCATGAAGCGGATCCGCTTTACTTCTTAAAGGCGGTGCGTGTAATTGATCAAGGCGAAATCTGGGTGACCCGCAAAATGCTTGGTAAAATCATGGATAAGGTACTGCACTAATCATGAACATTGATGGGAGACATACTTGATCTTGCTAGCGAGCCCATCTCAGGATGACCTGTTTCGCTGGGAGCAGGGCGTACGTGGTCTTGCTCCTGTTTTCTGTTCAACCAATCTGGATTCGGTCAGGAGTGAATTGGTGCGGATAAAGCCGCAAGTTCTCCTGCTTGATCATGATTTACCTAAGCTGGATGGGCCGAACGGGATTTCGGGTCTGATGAAACTGAATCCGGAAACCAAAGTGATTGTTTTAAGTCATGTCATTTCTGATGAGATCGAATGGGGGTTATTCAGGACGGGTATAAGAGGCTGTTGCAGAGGTGACATTGAGCCGGGGCAACTTAAAAGCGTGGTTGAAGCTGTCCAGCAAGGTGAATTATGGATTCGGCGTACACTCAGCTGGCATCTCCTGAACGAACTGGTGGTGATTACGCAGGAGAAGAACAAAATCAAGCAAGCTGTCAGCGATTTGCTTGCAAATCTTACGCGGCGTGAATATGAAATCGCCACGCTTGTCGGGGACGGCGAATCCAACAAACAAATTGCACGACGGCTGGATATTACCGAGCGTACGGTGAAGGCGCATTTGACCGAAGTTTTTCGTAAGCTGGACGTTGCTGATCGGCTCAAGCTCGCATTAATTGTGAAGGGCTCCATGCCACCTCGGGATTCGACAAGTATAGGACACTGATCCCGGTTTTTCATTTCCGGCCATATCCAAGTATTCAGCTGTTCAAATGTCCGAAACTTTTTTAGTTTAAACTGCTTTTTTCCTGCCGTCCGGCGAATTGTATTGAGCGTCACCCATTCCCGATCATTGCTCGATAACACTTATCCAGTCCTTGATCGGCGTACTAAAGTCCAATTGTTCTTGCCGACGAAATTGATATGATGCGGATACGGTCGGTCGCAACGAGGGCTGCTCCTTAAAGGATCATTCAGTATGGAGTATCTAATATGGATGACTTATCCCGAAATCGAAGTGTGCTTATTTGTAGCTGACGTAATTCTTGAAAATGCGCAATAGGGGAAGCAGATGATCATTGCAGCAGCTTATCCGCCCGATTGCATAAATGATGTGTTGGGGTGCGTTAAACAATTTTTTCCGAGGAAAAAATCCGCATGGGTTTACATGAGCAGGGTATGCATTAATCACTCTTTGCGTGATTGGCGGGCGCACGTCAGCAACAAATGCAAGAATTTTAGGATCGACTATTCCACAGATTGAAGAGTTGAATCTCACGCATTGCCTGCTAGCGGGCCATGTGTCGAGTACTTCATTTTGCGGCTCGCCGATAAGAATACCAGAATGTGGCAGTGGTGCCTTATTGTCTGCAAGGTACCAGGAGGGGCCCAAAATTGTTTCGTATTTATAATCATTACGTTTCCAGAACCACAGTCTTGCTTATCAGTACAGAAGTTTTTGTGCTGATGGTGGTGTTTTACCTGGGTACTGGCCTTCGGTTCTTTAGTCAAATCGACTTGCTGCCTTTTTCCCTCTCCTCCTTGTTTCCAGTGGCCGGTACTTTCACTTCCGTCATGATTCTGAGCATGGCGGCAATGGGAATGTATCAACTGGATTCCCGGCCGGATATCAAAGACACTTTATTCCGTCTCATGCCGTCGATGCTGCTGGGATTTGGAATCATGACCTTGATTTTTTATCTGCTGCCCGATCTTTATTCCGGTCGCGGCATACTCGGGCTGGTGATGCTACTTGCTTTGTCCGGGATTCTTCTGACACGAGCAGCATTTCTTAAATGGTCCAGTCTGGGAATTCTGGAGTCGCGGGCCATCGTGCTCGGTATCGGTAATAAGGCAAAGGAGTTCATCAGTCAGATCAAAAAAGATCCTCACCGCGGGGGATTCAAAATCATTGGTTTTGTTCCGCTGCCGGATGAAGATCTCCAAGTGCCATCCTCCGCAGTCTTGCCGAAGGTGGAGCCTTTGATATCCTTGGCTAACCGATACGGCGCGAGTGAAATCATCATTGCGATTCAGGAGCGGCGTGGCGGCTGCTTTCCTATCCAGGATTTGCTGGAATGCAAGTTGAACGGGATCAAAGTGACAGATTCAGCGGCTTTTTTTGAGCGGGAACATGGCCAGATTCGAGTAAATTCCCTTTACCCAAGCTGGCTGGTTTTTGGCGGAGGGTTCGATCAGAGCCCTCTTAGATCGGGCATCAAGCGAGCTTTCGATTTGATCGCAAGCGGGATCCTTCTGGTCATTACGTTACCTGTCATGCTGGTTACCGCCCTATGCATTCTTATTGAGGATGGTGCTCCTATTTTTTACCGGCAGGAGAGGGTCGGCAAAGGAGGGAGAACATTCATGGTTCTAAAGTTTCGCAGTATGAGAAATGACGCGGAGAAGAGTGGAAAACCCCAATGGGCGGCCGCAGACGATCCTCGAACAACCCGGGTGGGCAGGATTATCCGGAAGCTGAGAATTGATGAGCTTCCCCAGATATTCAACGTTTTGAATGGCGAAATGAGTTTTGTCGGTCCGCGTCCGGAAAGACCCTATTTTGTGAATCAGCTCTGCACGGAAGTTCCTTATTACAATGTAAGGCACAGCATTAAGCCGGGGATAACCGGATGGGCTCAAGTTCGCTATGGGTATGGCGCCTCGCTGGAAGATGCCCTAGAAAAGCTTCAGTATGATCTGTACTATGTAAAGAACCACAGTTTGTTCCTTGATATCATTATCTTGATAGATACCATTGAAGTTGTGGTTCTCGGCAAGGGCGGGAGATGATTCCTGGAAGCGGCAACAAGCCATGCTGACCACTATCGCGACAGCCAGTTACACAATGTCCGCTGCGGCATATTTTTTTCTGGCCGTGCTTTTGTTAACTCGCTGGCGGGGCCGGTTACACGGAATCATACTACCCGTCGCGTGCCTCTTTTCCGCTCTTTGGGCGGCAACGCTTGCTTATCAGGCCAATCAGCCGCCTTCCCTTTCACTTCTGACAGATATTGTGGAGATCCTCAGAAACGCGGGCTGGACTGCTTTTCTGATAGTACTGCTGGGACCTTATCGGCAGGTAGAATCCTCCTCCATTATTTCAAGGATCAGGCCGGCCATAGCGGTTATCGTAGTGCTTTACCTGGCGTGCCTCGCCGTGGCTCTCTACGCTCACGGAGACTTCAATCTTTCGTCGCATCAAACCATCGATTTTAATAATAGCATTGCTGGAAGCGTGGCAATGGCAATTGTTGGCATGATCCTGGTGGAACAGCTTTATAGAAATACCCCGATAAAACAGCGATGGGGAATAAAGTTCGCCTGCCTCGGAATCGGCGGAATTTTTGTCTATGATTTTTATCTGTACAGCGATGCATTGCTGCTCAAACATGTGAACCCCGAGATCTGGACGGCGCGTGGCATCGTCAACGCATTGGTTGTTCCGCTGATTGCCGTGTCGGCCGCGCGAAATCCACAATGGTCATTGGGTATCACGGTATCGCGCCGTATTCTGTTCTATTCAGTGGCACTGTTTGGCGCTGCGGCCTATTTACTGGCGATGGCTGCAGCCGGTTACTACCTTCGTTTTTTTGGTGGAAGCTGGGGCACGGTCATGCAGGTCACTTTCTTGTTTGGTGCTGTGGTCCTGCTGTTGCTCGTGATGTTCTCCGGTACCTTACGCTCCTGGCTCAGGGTCTTCATCAGTAAGCATTTTTTCAGCTATAACTACGACTATCGGGAGGAATGGCTACATTTTACGCGTACGCTTTCGAGGGGCGAGCATGCGCTGGGTGAGCGTGTCATCCAGGCTCTGGCCCAATTGGTGGAAAGTCCTGGCGGTGGCTTGTGGATCAGCCGGGAATCCGGCGATTGCGAACCTGTGGCTCATTGGAATATGCCCATGGCAGGAGGGCTTGAACCTATTAATAGTTCATTCTGCAAGTTTCTGGAACAGAAGGAATGGGTCATCGAATTACAGGAATATGCGACTAATCCGGAAAAATACTTGGCAATCACCTTGCCTCAATGGTTACAGGCCATTCCCAAAGCACGGCTGGTAGTACCGCTGATTCAGCACCGGAAATTACTTGGCTTTGTCGTGCTGGCTGAGCCCAGAAGTAGCGTTAAGCTGAACTGGGAAGTGAGCGATCTGCTTAAGGTTGCCGGTAATCAGGCGGCAAGTTATCTTGCACAACACGAGGCGGCCAACGCGTTGCTGGTGGCGCGTCAATTTGAATCCTTTAATCGCATGTCAACCTTTGTGGTGCATGACTTGAAGAATCTGGTTTCCCAGTTATCGCTCTTGCTTTCCAATGCTGAAAAACATAAAAAAAATCCGGAATTTCAAAAGGATATGCTCGAAACGGTATATTTATCCGTGCAGAAAATGAAGCGCCTTCTAGAAAAATTAAGTAGTGGTGATTCCTCGGAAAAAGCCGCCCCGCTGTTTATTGCCGGTTTACTGCAAGAGGCGGCAAAGAGTAAATCCACTACCGAACCCAAGCCAATTCTTGAAATATTGGATTCCAGCGTGGCGGTATATGCCAACTCGTCGCGTCTTGAGCGAGTCATCGGCCATCTCATACAGAACGCAATTGAGGCTACCCCGCGAGACGGCGAGGTTCGGGTTCGGCTCAGAAGAGAAAAAGGTTTTGCGATAGTTGAAATAAAGGACACAGGGCACGGCATGAGCGAAGAGTTCATTCGCGAGAAGCTTTTCAAGCCTTTTGAGACAACCAAGTCAGCAGGCATGGGGATAGGAGTGTTTGAAAGTAAGGAGTATGTGTCTGAACTGGGAGGAGAACTTGAGGTTGTCAGTAGTGAATCAGGGGGCACTATTTTCCGTGTAATCCTGCCTCTTCATCAAAACGACCGTGCGGCTGAAGTCATTACGTAAGATCAACTTTTATTCAATTTCCAGTGTTTAAGTTGAAACTGGATAACTTCCGGTGGCAGCAAAGGTGAGTTTTCCCATGACTGTCAATTCTGGAAAAGCGATGGTATTGCGTGGCTTCTCTGCGGATAGGCGCTCCGAAATTATGGCAAGATTGAATTCATGCAATGAAGTCCGAAAATGAACGAACGAGAGGCGCAAGTGAATCAGGATAAGAGAAGTTTGCTGGTGATCGAGGATGATCCCGGTTTGCAGAAACAGCTCCGCTGGAGCTTTGATGGCTATGAAGTATTGGTGGCGGGAGATCGTGAAAGTGCGCTTGCGCTGGTTCGACGGCATGAGCCAGCGGTTGTCACCATGGATTTGGGACTTCCCCCCGACCCGGATGGGGCCTCCGAAGGATTGGCTACGCTAAAACAGATACTTGAGCTTGCGCCGGATACCAAGTTGATTGTTCTTACGGGTAATCAGGATCATGGGAATGCGTTAAAAGCGATTGGTCTGGGCGCTTACGATTTTCATCAAAAACCTTTCGACCCCGAGATGCTGGGCCTGGTAGTCGAAAGAGCTTTCTATCTGTATGCATTGCAGCAGGAGAATCGAAGGTTATTGCAGATTCAGACAAATTTACCCATAAATGGCATTATCACCCGTGATCCGGGAATGATTAAAGTATGCCGCAATGTGGAGAAAGTGGCTTCATCGGACGCTACGGCAATCCTGCTGGGCGAGAGCGGAACGGGAAAGGAAATTCTGGCAAGAGCTCTTCACCATTCGAGTGCCAGGCAGGGGAAACGTTTCATGGCCATCAATTGCGCGGCGATCCCCGAAGCACTTTTAGAAAGTGAATTATTCGGCTATGAAAAAGGCGCTTATACGGGCGCAGCCAAGCTGACGCTGGGTAAGATCGAGCTTGCCAACGAGGGCACTTTCTTTCTTGATGAGGTGGGTGATCTGCCCATGTCGCTTCAGGCAAAACTTCTCCGTTTCTTGCAGGAGAGAGTGATTGAAAGAGTTGGCGGACGAAAAGAGATCCCGGTGGACGTACGTATCGTATGTGCAACGCACCAGAACCTGAAGAAATTGATAGAGGAAGGGCGCTTTCGTGAAGATCTTTATTATCGCCTGAGTGAAATCGTCATTACCATTCCTCCTCTGCGGGAGCGAGTGGGTGACGCCGCGTTGCTGGCGCATCACTTCAAGAATAAATTCTCTGTTCAGGAAAAACGCCCCTCATTGAATTTCAGTCAGGAGGCGCTCGCCGCGATTGAAGGCCATCCGTGGCCAGGCAATGTCCGAGAAATGGAGAACTGCATCAAGCGTGCCGTTATCATGGCCGATGGTCCCGTGATCAACGCGGAAGATCTCGGGTTGCAGGCTTCAATTACTCCGATGGAACCCATTAACCTTCGCCAGATCCGTGAAAAGGCGGAATGTGATGCCTTGATGAAAGCGCTGGCAAGAGTGGATGGCAACGTTGTCAAGGCGGCGGAATTATTAGGTGTCAGCCGTCCCACCATTTATGATCTAATGAACCGTTACGGGTTAAAGTAAGCAAGCTTCCCCTGATCAGTAATCCTGGATTCGGCAGTTGGTCGCTTAATTTTCACTCATTTTGTCAAGCTCGGCGCTATGATACACAAATACTATTTGCATCACGTGCCCTTCACCTTTATGGCGGGTTCGCTCCAGGCCGGGTTTCAAGATTTTTTCGGCATATGGCGCATTGTTCGCAATGCCCTGGAATGGAATAACCCTATTCCACGTCGTTGCGCCTTGCCCGGCAACCTCAAAAATCGTACCCTCCACCTGCCCGGCTACCGGATTTAATATAATTTGTTCCCCATCACTATTTGATAGACAGGCTTTTTTCAATGGCAGATCTTGTTCATAAGCTCATTTTTAAGTCCGCAGATCACTTCTCTGACAGCGAAGCGCTGGTTTATCACGGTACGCGGATAGACTATGCGGCTCTGGCCAGGACGATCGACTCGGCTGGTAAGGCTATGCTTGCTTTGGGACTTGATCGAGGGGAACGCGTCGCGGTTTATCTTGAGAAACGTCCGGAAACAGTTGCCGCACTGTTCGGTGCCGCGGCCGCTGGAGGTGTTTTCGTACCCGTCAACCCTCTTCTTAAGCCGGAACAGGTGGCCTATATCCTGCGCGATTGCAATGTAAGAATCCTGATCACGTCGGCTGACCGGCTGAGATTGCTTGCCGCGGCTCTATCGCAGTGCCATGATCTGCATACCGTGATGGTGGTCAACGCAGGGGCGATTGCGCCGGCTATCGCCGGCTTGAATGTCATATCCTGGGATGATGCCCTCACTGCCGGCGGGCATGGCAAGGCGCATCACAGTATTGATAGCGATATGGCTGCGATTCTTTATACTTCCGGCAGTACCGGTAAGCCGAAGGGTGTGGTCCTCTCCCATCGCAACCTGGTAGCCGGGGCGGCGAGTGTGGCTCAGTACCTGAGAAATGATCCCGATGACCGGATTCTATCAGTACTGCCGCTGAGTTTTGACTACGGGCTGAGTCAGCTTACCACCGCTTTTCATGTAGGCGCGACGAGCGTTCTGATGAATTATCTGTTGCCGCGGGATATCATCGAGATTGTCGAGAGGGAGCGTATCACGGGCCTCGCCGCGGTGCCCCCCTTGTGGATTCAACTGGCCCAGTTGAATTGGCCAGCGAACATTTTGTTACGCTATATTACGAATTCGGGCGGAGCAATGCCGCGAGCGACTCTTGATTTGCTGCGCAGCAAAGTTTCCAATACCCAAGTATTTCTGATGTATGGCCTCACCGAGGCGTTCCGTTCAACCTTTCTACCTCCGGAGGAAGTGGATAAGCGCCCCGATTCCATCGGTAAGGCCATACCCAATGCCGAAGTGCTGGTACTACGCGAGGATGGCTCGCTGTGCGCGGCTGGAGAGCCAGGGGAGTTGGTGCATCGTGGAGCCCTGGTTTCCATGGGATACTGGAATGACCGGGAAAAGACCGCCGAGCGTTTTAAACCCGTCCCTTCCCGTCAGTCGGGGCTACCCATTCCGGAATTGGCGGTATGGTCGGGAGATACGGTGCGCATGGATGAAGAAGGCTTTCTTTATTTCATTGGCCGCCGTGATGAAATGATCAAGACATCGGGTTATCGTGTCAGTCCCACCGAAGTGGAAGAGGTGATTTACGCCACGGAACTCGTAGGAGAAGCTGCCGCCATTGGAATTCCTCATCCCGTGCTGGGTCAGGCCATCGTTCTGGTCGTAACGTCGCGCAACAATGCAACGCTGGACCATGATGCATTGCTGGCTGCCTGCAAACTTCAGCTTCCTGCTTTCATGCTGCCCAGCCGGATCGAGTCCAGGGAAGGTAATTTGCCGCGCAATCCCAACGGCAAGATAGACCGTAAACTGCTTGCTCAGACGCTACAAAATGTTTTTATGGAAAATGGCACATGAGTAATACCCGTCCAAAGCATGCTCCCGTGACGCAGTTTCCGATTCATGACAACTGTCTCCAGATTGGCGGCATGTCCCTTACGCGTCTGGCGCAACGGGTTGGCAGAACACCTTTCTATGCGTATGACCGGCAGCGGATTACCGAACGGGTTGCTTTCCTGCGTCAGCATCTGCCTGCCGAGATTCACCTTCACTACGCCATGAAGGCAAATCCCATGCCTGCAATCGTACAGCACATGGCGAGCCTGGTGGATGGGATTGACGTGGCATCGGCAGGCGAAATGAGGGTTGCGCTTGATACGCCCCTGCCGCCGCATCTGATCAGTTTTGCCGGGCCGGGAAAGGGCGAAGGTGAGCTCTCTTGTGCGATTGCCGCGGGCATCGTCCTGAATATGGAGTCCGAGCAGGAAATGGAACGTATTGCGAGTCTGGGCGCTCATCTCGGCATCCGTCCGAAAGTGGCGGTTCGCGTCAACCCTGATTTCGAGCTCAAGTCCTCCAGCATGAAGATGGGTGGAGGACCTAAGCAGTTCGGTGTGGATGCGGAGCGCGTCCCCGCCATGCTCACCCGGCTCGGTAAACTCGAACTTGATTTCGAAGGATTTCATATCTTCAGCGGTTCGCAAAACCTGAAAGTGGCGGCCATCCAGGAGTCTCATGAAAAAACCTTCCAGCTGGGTATTTCTCTGGCTCGGTATGCGCCCGCCCCGGTTCGTCTGCTGAACATCGGCGGCGGCTTTGGTATTCCTTATTTTCCCGGCGACGAGGCTTTGGATGTCGCAGCGGTGGGCGAGAACTTGCGGCGTCTGCTACCCGAAGTAAAACGGCAACTTCCCGAGGCACGCATTGTAATCGAACTGGGGCGATATCTGGTTGCAGAGGCCGGTATCTATGTGTGCCGTGTGCTGGAGCGAAAAGAGTCGAGAGGACAAGTATTCCTGGTGACGGATGGAGGGTTGCATCATCACCTCGCCGCCTCGGGTAATTTTGGCCAGGTAATCCGCAAAAATTACCCGGTTGTTGTCGGCAACAAGGTGCACGGTAATGAACGTGAAATTGTCTCGGTGGTGGGCCCGCTCTGCACCCCGCTGGATCTCTTGGCGGATCAGATGGAAATGTCCAGGGCCGAGATGGGGGACCTGATGGTTGTCTTTCAATCAGGCGCCTACGGCCTGACCGCAAGCCCTACCGCATTCCTCAGCCATCCCGTACCCATTGAAGTGTTGGTCTAGGCTGCTAAGCTGTCCGTAATAAAATGTTTGCCTATCTGGAAGATAATGCATGTTGTATGCCGTGGCCGCAAAGTGTGGCATCAAATAATCATTAACCAAAAATAATGGAACGGTAATGCTGAGGAAAATGAGGGGATTATTTTGAGCGGGTTGTGTGGCTGGATAGGCTACGGCACCCACATCAATGAGAACTTGCAGCTTGTCCAGCGAATGGCTGGACCGCTGACCCGTTTTGATGGCGGCGAGGCTCGAACATTGGCCGGGGGGAATAGCGCCCTGGCGGTTGCTGCAACCGGCGATGGCGCGCAGGTTTATCAGAAGGAAGGGCTTCTCGTGGCAATATGGGGACGAGCCGGCTTTAACGACCCCCGTCTGAACCAGCTTGCGCGTACTGATGGCATGGCAAAAATCCTGGCTGACAACTGGCGGGAAAAAGGAGAGAAAGTCTTAGAGAGTCTGACAGGGGCATTTTCCCTTTGTATCCTGCATGAAAGGGAAAATGAAGCCATTGTAGCCATAGACCGCATGGGTATTCACCCGCTTTCCTTCCAGATCTCAGGTGGATGCCTGGTGTTCGGTTCATCGGCGGATACCATCATTTTGCATCCGCAAATAAAGGCCGAAATTTCCCCGCAGGGCATCTATAACTATGTTTATTTTCACATGGTGCCCGGTCCCGGGACGATTTATCAGGAACAAAAGCGTCTTTTGCCTGGTGAATACCTGGTCTACCGAAACGGGCGCATAGAGACTCATAAATACTGGGAAATGCGATTTCTTGAGGATGAGAAGCGTCCCTTTCAGGAACTTAAGCAGGATTTTCTGACTGTATTGCGCTCAAGCGTGCGGGAGGCAATTGGGGACGAGGAAGCTGGAGCTTTTCTGAGCGGTGGGACCGACAGTTCGACGATCGCCGGAATATTAGGAGAAGTCAGCGGCCAGCCAGCCCGGACTTACTCCATTGGTTTCGATGCCTCGGGTTATGACGAAATGGAGTATGCGCGTATTGCGGCGCGGCATTTCTCCACCCGGCATAAAGAATACTATGTCACTCCCGATGACATCGTGACAGCTATTCCGCAGGTTGCAGCGATTTTTGATCAGCCTTTCGGTAATTCCTCCGCCATACCCGCTTTCTATTGCGCCCGCATGGCTAAAGAAGACGGTCTGAGCCGAATACTGGGTGGCGACGGGGGAGATGAGTTATTCGGCGGCAATGTGCGCTACGCTAAACAACATCTTTTTTCCCTTTATGAACAAGTGCCTTCAGTGATGCGCAAGGGAGTGGTCGAGCCGCTGGTTTTTGGCATGCCCGGCGGAGCTGCCCTGCCTCTGGTGCGCAAGGCCCGCAGCTACATCGAGCAGGCATCAATTGCAATGCCGGCGCGCACAGAAACTTATAACCTGCTGGAGCGTTATGGTCATGGGGAAGTCTTTACCCGGGAGTTCCTGGCTACTGTCAATGCGGGCTATCCCGCTAGCCTCCTGGATGAAATCTATCATCAGAGCGATGCTAACAGCCTGATAAACCGTATGCTTGCTTTTGATCGCAAGTTCACGCTTGCCGACAATGATTTGCCTAAAGTGGCAAAAGCTTGCGAATTGGCGGGAATAGACGTGGGGTTCCCTCTTATCAGCGATGAGATTACCGCGTTCTCTGTACGACTTGAGCCCCAGCTTAAGCTTAAAGGCACGAAGTTACGTTATTTCTTCAAAGAGGCGTTGCGAGGATTTCTGCCGGAAGAAATTATCGCCAAGCAAAAACATGGTTTCGGCTTGCCCTTTGGTGTGTGGCTCCAGCATCACAAACCATTGCAGGCCCTGGCTTCCGATAGTTTGAGCGACCTCAAGTCACGAAATGTCATACGCGCCGATTTTATCGACAGGCTGCTTGGACATCATCTGGATGAGCACGCAGGTTATCACGGCACCATGGTTTGGGTCTTGATGATGCTGGAGCAGTGGTACCGGCAGCGGCAAATTCACAAACAGTCATAGCTATTGACTTTTCATCCAAATCCTTAGTTTGACACCCGTTGGTTGAGCTTCCGGCGTCCTGCCATTACGTGGACTGTAGCCTGCGCCGGCGGCATCCCATGTATTCGGGAGCCAGCACCGGTCGCCGCCATACTCCTTGGTGAACTTGGGAACTCATTCAGCGTCTCCCGAATAATTGCCAGCGTTAGCCTCAATTCAGCCGTGCGAGGGGCGCCTCTGTTTTGTGCTTACTGATATGTCTTGGGAATACCGGCATGGATCCAAGGCCAAAGGAAAAAATTCCGTGCTTCAGGGGAAAATGCTGTCTATCATGTAGGAAACCTGCGATTCACCATAAGGCATTCATATGATTCTGACGACACCCATGTAGTGGGGAAGGAGACTCATGAGAGATCCATGCTGTCGATCAACGGCTTTATTTACTACGTCAAGCTCATCAACAGGCAACTGACGTGACTGAGGTTGCTCTGATACTCGTTTGCAAGCGACCGGCATCAGGCATCGCGAAGCAACGGCTCGCCGCAAGCTTGGGGAGGGAGGCAGCGACGCGAATCGCCGAAGCACTCCTCGCCTGTGCGCTGGAGGATGCGGGCGATTGGGCCGGTCCGGTGGTTATTGCCCCGGCGCATCCTTCGGATCATGCCTGGGCGGATACGCTTTTGCCGCGGTCGCGACAGAGCGTGCGCATACAGCCGCAAGCGGCGGGTAACCTGGGACAACGGCTGAACATTCTGGATCGCGAATTGCGCGGTATGGGACTCGAACAACTGGTTTATATCGGCAGTGATGCGCCCGCGCTTATGGCGTCCGATTATGCCGCAGTCAACGAAGCCTTGCCTTTCCATGACAGCGTGCTGATACCAGCGGACGACGGTGGCGTGGTGCTGATGGCAAGCCGCCATGAGTGGCCGATGCTGGGTGGTTTGCCGTGGAGCACTGCCCGCCTGGGTACAGCACTGGCAGACTGTTGCCGTGCGGCGGGGCAGTCCGTTGCTATCCTTGGGTGTAGTTTCGATGTAGACGAACACGACGATCTTGTTCGATTGGCGGTGGCGCTGAGGACGGATCAACGTCCGGCACGGCGTATATTGCACGCGTTGGCTTGTGATTTCGTCCAACAAGGCCAACAGAGGGAAGCGGACCATGTCGAGTTTTAGTGCGATCATCCCCTGCTACCACGACGAGGCGAAACTGGGCGATCTGCTCAACCAGCTGCGGAGCCTGCCACATCGGCCGCTGGAAACCGTGGTGGTGGATGGCGCCGGCAACAAGGCATGCCGCAAAGTGTGCGATCAATATGGCGCACGCTGGCTGGCTGGCGAACCCTGCCGGGGGCGGCAACTACTGGCGGGAGCGGCGCTGGCCCAAGGTGACGCACTATGGTTTTTGCACGCTGACAACCGCTTGCCACCCGATCCGGTGATGGCAATGGACCTCGCTATCAAGCGTGGCGCAGTGGGAGGTTATTTTCGATTTCGATTCGATTCTCCTCGCGCCTGGCCAGCATTCCTGCTGGAACCGGCTATCGCATTCCGTTGCCGGTTTGGTGTTCCTTATGGGGACCAAGGGCTATTCATGACACGTCAGGCCTATGCCGATGCTGGCGGCCATTCGCCCTGGCCCTTGTTCGAAGAGGTATCCCTGGTGCGCGGGTTGCGTCGCCTGGGGGGCTTTTTACCCTTGCGTGAGCCGCTCTTTGTCGATCCGCGCCGCTGGCATCGCGATGGCTGGTGGCGTCGTACCTGGGTAAATCGCAATCTGGCGCTGGCCTTTGCGTGCGGCGCCGCACCTGATCAACTTGCAGCTCGCTACCGCTCTACAACGACCTGATTTCCATCACGAGGCGATTACCATGCATGACATTGTCCAACGATATTACGGCGAAACCCTGACCAGTTCGCATGATCTCCAGACCGGCACCTGCAAGCCCGACGCGGGCTTGCCCGATTATGTGAAGCCGATACTGGCGCAGGTGCACAATGAGGTGCTGACGCGCTACTACGGCTGCGGTTTGGTGCTCCCCGAATTGCTGGAAGGTCTGACCGTACTCGATCTGGGTTGCGGCGCGGGCCGTGATGTCTACATGATATCCAAACTGGTGGGGGAGCGTGGCAAGGTAATTGGCGTGGATATGACTGAAGAGCAGCTGACAGTCGCACGCCGGCATGAGGAATATCATCGCAAGGCGTTTGGTCATGCCGCCGGTAATGTGCTTTTTCTGCATGGCTATATCGAGCGCCTGTGCGAGCTCGAGCTGGCGGATAGCAGTGTGGACGTCATCGTGTCCAATTGCGTGATCAACCTTGCGCCCGACAAGGCGGCGGTGTTACGCGAAGCCTGGCGTGTCCTCAAGCCAGGTGGTGAACTGTATTTTTCCGATATTTATACCGACCGTCGCGTACCCGAGGGGCTTACCCGCGACCCGGTACTCTACGGCGAATGCTTGAGTGGAGCGCTCTACTGGAATGACTTTAACCAGCTTTCCCGTGAGCAGGGCTTTGCCGATCCGCGCCTGGTGGATGATCGTAAAATTACCATTGGCAAAGCGGAACTGGCGGCGCGCACCGGGAACATCCGCTTCTATTCCGCCACCTACCGGTTATTCAAGCTGGACAACCTTGAGCCGGCCTGCGAAGACTATGGCCAGTCGGTGGTTTATCGCGGCACGATACCGCATCATCCCCACTTGTTTATATTGGACAAGCACCACCGTATAGAAACCGGAAAGCATTTCCCGGTCTGTGGCAACACCTGGCACATGCTGCACGATACCCGGTTTGCTGAACATTTTGAGTTCTACGGTAACTTTGAGCGGCACTATGGCATTTTCGCCGGCTGCGGTATGGGACTGCCCTATAACGATACCGTAAACGATGCCGAAAATAATCGTACGGGCGGATGTTGCTAGCCGTAAACCATGAAAGTCATTCCCACCAGCGCCGCACAGCCCGGCCGGTCTGAATACTGGCAGCGTACACCAGGCGATGAACCGCGCGGTTTCATCCAGCCGTATGCGCTGGAGGAATTGTGGTTTCACACGGGTACCGCCTGTAACCTCGCCTGCCCTTTCTGTCTTGAAGGCTCAAGACCGGGAGATGATCGCTTGCAGCTGTTGCGGCTTGACGACGCCATCCCGTTTGTGGACGAGGCGTTCGATCTTGGTGTCAAGCAATTTTCCTTCACCGGGGGCGAACCTTTCATCAATAAGGACATAATAGGTATTCTCGATTACGCATTGATGCATCGGCCTTGCCTGGTGCTGACCAACGCAACCGAACCGTTACTCAAGCGTCTGCAACAATTGGAATCATTACGTGAGCGGCCGCATGCGCTGAGCTTCCGCATTAGCCTGGATTATCCTGACGCCGCAAGGCATGACGCGGGGCGCGGCAAGGGAATGTTTGCAAGCGCGCTGGAGGGCTTACGAAAACTTCATGACATGGGGTTCCGGGTATCGGTGGCGAACCAGCTCTTGTCTGGCATTACGCCAGATGTGGCTACGGCGCGTTTTGCCGGCATTTTTCGCGCTGCCGGTTTACCCGAGGATCTGCCGCGTATCGAATTCCCCGAATTTCACCCGCCTGGCGCGCGCGTGACCCCTCCAGAAATTACTGAACACTGTATGACGGCCTTCCAGACCGAGGAGACACGGCGCTCATTCATGTGTGCATTCAGCAAGATGGTGGCAAAGAGTGGCGGCCGGATGCGGGTTTATGCATGCACCCTGGTTGATGACGATCCGGATTACATCCTCGGTGAAACGTTGACGGAAGCTCTGCAAATACCTGTGAGCATGAAGCACCATCGCTGCCATAGCTGTTTCAAATATGGCGCCACCTGTAGCGAAATGAAAACGGGAAAATGAATTGCTGTCCGCGAATTTTGATTTTTAGAGACGCCCAAGATGAAACATTGGTGGCTACTCATCGTGCTGGTGCTATTGGCTGGATTGTTCTTTGCCTTTGATCTCCAACGGTTTCTCAGTCTCGAAATGCTCAAGAGCAGCCGGGACGAACTGCAACAAGCCTTTCAGGTGCGGCCATTTCAGGTTATTGGCCTCTATGCCGCAGTTTATATTGTCATAACCTCGCTTTCCCTGCCCGGTGCAACGTTGATGACGTTGGCCGGCGGTGCTGTCTTCGGGCCGTGGGTGGGGATTCCAGCGGCAGTCATCTCCGCCAGTATCGGTGCAACCGTGGCTTTCTGGACGGCGCGTTATCTTTTTCGCGACGCTGTACATCAGCGCTTCGGCGGCCATATGGCTGCAATCAATGCCGGCATTGAGCGTGACGGCGCATTTTATCTTTTCACCTTGCGTCTGGTACCGGTATTTCCTTTTTTCGTGATCAATCTCCTGATGGGGCTGACCGTCATCCGGAGCGGTACGTTCTTCTGGGTCAGCCTATTAGGGATGCTTGCCGGCACCGCGGTTTATGCTAACGCCGGGACCCAGTTGGGCACACTCACAAGTTTGTCCGGCATTTTGTCGCCATCGCTAATCGGATCGTTTATTCTGCTGGCTGCCTTCCCGTGGCTGGCACGGCTGGGGCTGGAGCGTGTCAAGGAGAGCAGAGTGCGCGGACATTGGTCCAGGTCGTCCAGGCCAAGCCGATTCGACCGCAATCTGGTGGTTATCGGGGCCGGTGCGGCGGGCTTGGTAACCTCATACATAGCAGCCAGCACGCGCGCCAAGGTGACATTGATCGAAGGCTACAAGATGGGGGGCGACTGTCTCAATTTCGGGTGTGTACCTTCCAAGTCACTGATTCGTTCGGCCAGCTTTCTGCGACAGGCTCGGCACGCCAAAGACCTTGGCATCGCCAGTGTAACCGTCGACTACAATTTCGGCGACGTGATGGCGCGCGTGCATCGAATCATCAGCACGGTTGAGCCGCATGATTCAGTGGAGCGCTATACGGAACTGGGAGTGGAAGTCATTCATGGCAATGCGCGCATTACTTCGCCCTGGACGGTGGAGGTCAATGGACAGACCATAACCACTTGCGCTATCGTTATCGCCACCGGCGCCTCTCCCGCTATCCCTTCGATTCCGGGGTTGGAGCAGGTGCGCTATTATACGTCCGACACCATCTGGTCACTTACTGAACGCCCGGAGCGGCTCGTCGTGCTAGGAGGAGGACCGGTTGGCTGCGAGTTGGCGCAGGCGTTTGCACGCCTTGACTGTCAGGTCACGCAAGTGGTGAGAACGGGTTTGATGGAGCGTGAAGATGCGGATGCCGTTGCGCTGATTGAAGCGGCGTTGTGCGCCGATGGCGTGCGTGTACTGACTCAAACCGAGGCTATTCGTTGTGAACGCGACTCCGGTCAGCAATGCTTGATGGTGCGTTACCAGGATGGAACCGAAGAAATGCTTCCGTTTGATGCCATGCTGTGCGCAGTGGGAAGAACTGCCCGGACCGAGGGTTTTGGACTGGAGGAATTGGGAATTCCAATTTCACCCAAGCGTACCATTGAAACGGATGCGTGGCTGCAGACGCTTTATCCCAACATCTACGCTTGCGGCGATGTGGTGGGGCCATACCAGTTCACCCATGTTGCGGCGCACCAGGGCTGGCATGCATCGGTGAATGCGCTGTTTGGCGCCGTGAAACGCTTTAAGGTGGATTACTCAGTGATTCCCCGGACCACATTTACCAGCCCGGAAGTTGCCCGGGTCGGGTTATCGGAGGATGAAGCGAAGAAGCAGGGTATTTCCTATGAGGTGACACGCTATGGGCTGGAGGACCTCGACCGCGCTATTGCCGATGAAGCGGCACATGGCTTTGTCAAGGTGCTCAGCGTGCCGGGTAAAGATCACATTTTAGGTGTGACCATTGTTGGCGAGCACGCCAGTGACCTGCTGGTGGAATTCGTGCTGGCGATGAAACATGGTCTCGGCCTCAACAAAATACTCGGCACGATCCATACTTATCCAACTTGGTCGGAGGCCAACAAATACGCCGCAGGCGAATGGAGGCGTGCACATATGCCACATCGCCTGCTTGATTGGGCGGAAAAATATCACACTTGGCGGCGAGGTTAGCAGGAGGGGGGCATGAAAATATTGTCAACAACGCAGTATGTGATGTTAGCGGCGGCGTTACTGCTGGGATCTGGCTGGAGCCTGTCCAGTAATGCCGCTTCACAAAAACTGGTTTTAACCGGTGCCAGCACGATTGCCCCGTTAGCGGGAGAGATCGCCCGGCGCTTCGAGTCACTGCATCCCGGCCTGCGAGTGGATGTGCAGACCGGTGGTTCCGCGCGTGGCATTAGCGATGCCCGCAACGGAATTGCCAGCATTGGCATGGTATCCCGGACTTTGAAACCGGAAGAGAATGATCTTCATGCGCATACGATTGCGTGGGATGGCGTCGGAATCATCCTGCACGCGAACAACCCGGTCACCGCGCTAAGCCGGCAGCAGCTTATCGATATTTATACCGGAAAGATCACCACATGGAAGACTGTAGGTGGGCGAGATGCGCCCATCACCGTGGTCAACAAAGCCGAAGGACGCTCAACACTTGAATTGTTTTTGAGTTATTTGAAATTAAGGAACAGTGATATCAAGCCGCAAGTGATCATCGGCGACAACGCACAGGGGATAAAGACCGTGGCAGGCAATCCGAATGCCATCAGCTACGTTTCAATAGGTGCGGCCGAATATGAAATAACACGCGGCACGGCAATCAAGCTATTGCCGCTTGACGGCATTGCGGCTACGGTGGCTAATGTGCGTAAGGGTACTTTCCCCCTGTCGCGGCCGCTTAATCTGGTAACGCGGGAAGTGCCGAGAGGATTGATTCTGGATTTTATAGAATTCGCCCGCTCGGAGTCGGTATATGGTCTGGTCGAAGCACAATATTTCGTCCCCGTCAGCATCCGCTGACACAGTGCGGGTGGATAAGTTGATACTCTGGCTTCTGCGCGGTGGAGCAGGCATTGCGGCGGCTCTGGTACTGCTGATTTTCTTATTCCTGGCGGTCGAGTCCTGGCCTGCGCTACGGCATATATCGGCTGGGCGCTTTCTCACCGATCCCTCATGGAACCCCGGGGAAAGCATGTACAACCTGGCGCCAATGCTGTCGGGTACGCTCTACACCGCAGGCGGGGCGCTGCTGGTGGCAACGCCGTTGGGTATCGCTTCGGCGCTGTTTATCGCCTATTACGCACCGCCCCGCACTGCCGGCATTTACCGGCGATTGATCGAGCTGTTGGCAGGCATTCCTTCTGTAGTCTATGGGTTTTGGGGTCTGATCACGCTCGTGCCGCTGATTAATCAATTACATCCGCCGGGGGCCAGTCTGCTGGCCGGAATCCTGGTACTTACACTGATGATCCTGCCCACCATCGCGTTAACCGCGCATGCGGCGCTATTGGGTGTTCCCGGAGAATATCTGCGCGGTGCGGCGGCACTGGGCTTATCACGCTGGGGCATGCTTCGCGGTGTCGTCCTGCCGGCGGCAAAACCGGGGATCGTGGCCGGCATCATGCTTGCTACCGGCCGCGCCATCGGTGAAACCATGGCCGTGCTGATGGTTACCGGCAATGTAGTGCGGCATGCAGATAGCCTGTTTGATCCGGTGCGCACGCTTGCCGCCAATATTGCGCTGGAAATGGCCTATGCGATGAATGACCATCGCGCTGCCCTGTTTGTATCAGGTCTGACGCTGATGCTGATGGTTATGATGCTCTCAGGCGTAGCGGGTTGGCCGGCGAGAAATCGTCATGTCTGAAGCAATTTCTGTGAAATTGGCGCATATTCATCGGGATCGCTTCGCGCAGCTGGCCATCTGCCTCGCTGCATTCCTGGTCTGTGCGGCGTTTGTATGGATAGCCGGTGATCTTGTGCGCGGCGGCCTGGGGCATCTTTCCTGGGATTTCATCGTTGATTCGCCGCGGGATGCCGGCCGTGCCGGCGGCATCGGCCCGATCCTGGTTTCCACCATTCTTATCTTGCTGGTTGCCCTCATGGTGGCGCTACCGCTGGGATGGGCGACGGCCGCGCTGCTCGCCGAATATGTATCCGCCAGTGGTGGTTTCGGCTCCGCGGTACGCTACAGTCTGCAGGTGCTTGCCGGTGTGCCTTCCATCGTTTTTGGCCTGTTCGGCAATGCCTTCTTCAGCATTTATCTGGGCATGGGATTTTCCATCCTGTCCGGCGGCCTGACCTTGGCGTGCATGCTGTTGCCCATTCTCGTCAGTACCGCCGAGGCGGGTTTACGCGCCGTCCCCGACGCGTACCGTCTGTCCGCCGCTGCATTGGGCATGTCGCGCGCAACAACGCTGTTCCGGTTGTTATTGCCGGCCGCCGTACCGGCACTGGCCGCAGGCCTGCTGTTGGGGATCGGACGCGCCGTTGCCGAAACCGCGGCGCTATTGTTCACCAGCGGCTATGTCGGCCGTATGCCGGGTTCGTTGTTGGATTCCGGGCGTTCCCTGGCGATACATATCTTCGATTTATCCATGAACGTATCGGGAGGCGATACGGCCGCGCACGCGTCGGTATTGGTGCTGATCACGCTGCTACTATTCATCAATATGGCTGCCATGCGGCTCACCGCCAGTTGGCAGCGTAGAAAGATAGTGCCAGAATGAACTCAACAGGCACTCCAATTCCCATGCACGCAGACGCTGAGCAATCCATAGGCAGGGGCAACAATACCTATACGCTCGGACCAATGCAGGCGGGTCCGGCTTGTTGCGACCCGCAACCCTTGATCCAGGTCGACAATTTTTCCCTTCATTATGGTACCAAGCCCGCGCTGGCCAACGTTACACTGAATATTTACCGTGGCTGCATTACTGCCTTGATCGGCCCTTCCGGCTGCGGGAAAACCAGTTTCCTCTCGTCGATCAACCGGCTTACGGATTTGATTCCAGGCTGCCGGATTGCCGGTCGTATTCGCATTGACGGTACTGATATTCATGATCCCGCCCGCAATGTGCAGGCGTTGCGGCGGCAGATCGGCATGGTGTTTCAGAAGCCAACACCGTTTCCTCTCTCGATTCATCGTAACATCGAGCTGCCCCTGCATGAGCATGGCATTACGCGGCGTGCCGAAACAGAGGCCATTATTGAACAGGCATTACAGGATGTCGGGCTGTGGGACGAAGTGCATGACCGGTTGGGCGCTTCCGCGCTGAGCCTGTCCGGCGGTCAGCAGCAGCGCCTTTGCATTGCTCGCGCACTGGCATTGAATCCACAGATTCTTCTAATGGATGAGCCATGCAGCGCGCTCGATCCCATCGCTTCGGGAGTGGTCGAAGATCTGATCAGCCGATTGCGCGGCCGCTACACCATCGTCATTGTCACTCATAATCTGGCGCAAGCGCGCCGCATCGCTAACTATGCGGCATTTTTTTGGGTCAAGGAGCATGCCGGGCGCCTGGTCGAATTTGGTCATTGCCGGCAGATTTTTGAATCGCCTGCCCACGAGCTTACCGCCGCTTACGTAAATGGAGCGAGAGGGTGATGGAATGAAAAACCCTTTTGCCGTCATGCCCATACGAGGATAATTTAGCATGGACAGGTATATGTTAAAGCTGTATAGTTGCCGAGCCTTCGCTCTTTAGGGCATCTCTAAGAATTCGAAACTTGCCGCAATGGGTTGTTGCTCCTCGGTTGTCAAATGAGAATATTTCCTGCCTGCCGGACAGGTGCGGCAAGATGTTGTGTGCGCCGCATACGGGCACTTGTGGCCAGCGGTGGAGAGTCTGCCGGGACATTGAGTTTTTAGAGATGCTCTTCAGAAAAGGATGGGATGTTAGCCATTGAATGCCGGGCGGAAAGAAATGGCGCATGCATATGCGCGGTAAATAAACATTTATGGAGGGAAACATGAACAAAGTTGTTCAAGGGGCAGTCGGGTTCGGATTGCTGTGTATGAGTGCGGGTGCCGCCATGGCGGCGACGGACATTTCCAAGTTGCCGGTGGTCACCCAGGAATTGGTGGCGCCGCCTTTTTTGCCCAAGCATGACCAGGTGGCCAAAGGGGGTCCCAAGGTCGTCAAGGTGCGCATGGAGACCATAGAGAAACTGGTGCAGGTTGCACCGGATGGCACCAAGATGTGGGCACTGACTTTCAACGGCACCGTTCCGGGTCCGCTGATCGTCGTGCATGAGGGCGACTATGTCGAGCTGACACTGGTCAACCCCAAGACCAGCACCATGGCGCACAATGTTGACTTTCATGCGTCCACCGGTGCGCTGGGTAGCGCCGGCCTGACGCTGGTGGCACCGGGCGAAGATGTGGTCGTGCGCTGGAAGGCGACCAAGGCAGGCGTATTTGTCTACCATTGCGCCCCGGGCGGAACCATGATCCCGTTCCACGTCATTTCGGGCATGAACGGCGCCATCATGGTATTGCCGCGCGATGGCCTGAAGGACAACAAAGGCAAATCGGTGCGCTATGACCGTGCCTACTACATAGGCGAACAGGATCTGTACCTGCCTAAGGACAAGGACGGAAAGTACAAAGTGTATTCCCAGCCTGCCGAAGGCATGGCTGAGATGCTCGAAGTTGGCAAAGGGCTGATTCCGACCCATGTCGTCTTCAATGGCGCGGTCGGTGCGCTGACGGGCGACAATGCGCTCAAGGCCAAAGTCGGAGAGAAGGTACTGTTCATTCACTCGCAAGCCAATCGTGATTCCCGCCCGCACTTGATCGGCGGCCATGGCGATCTGGTATGGCAGGGTGGCAAGTTCAGCGATCCTCCCATGACCAATCAGGAAACCTGGTTCGTCCCAGGGGGCGGTACCGGAGTGGCCTTGTATGAATTCAAGCAACCCGGCCTCTATGTCTACCTCAGCCATAACCTGCTGGAAGCCGTATTGCTGGGTGCCGCAGCACACATGAATGTCGAGGGCAAATGGGACGACGATCTCATGATCCAGCTCAAGAAACCGAATGAGAATTCAACCCCGGCGATGGATCACTAACAAGAATCCATTAACAGCCTTTCCGGCGCGGCTTCAACGTTACGTTGAAGCCGCGTTTTTTATGGGTGAATGCTTCTCGGAATATTTCATAGGATCGTTTGATGGTTTCTGAACGATTCCGCAAAAATGATGCCCAAGGCGCGCAATTTTCTTGACACAGTGCTGCTGCCGCGTTAGGCTAGGCGGTGTTCGTCAAGGTAATTCTGTGCTGCTTTCGGGTTATACAGAATTAAATATTAGGGTAGGCTATTTAGCGTGACGCAATAGTCTAGGCGGACCAGGCATCAAAAAAACAATTAATACGGATAAGGAGAAGAGAGATGGTTGTCAAGCTTGGGCTGAGGCTCATAACGCTGACATGCGGGGCGCTGCTGGCGGCGTCTTCATGGGCGAACTTTCCCAGCGTCCCGAAGGAGATGTACAAAGCGCTGAACCTGGAACAAACGGCCACGCCCAAGGAACTGCATGAAGCGGTGACCAAGCGCTACAAGGACCCGGCACAAGGGGCGGGACGTGGGACGTTGGCGCAGTACTGGGAACCGGTACCGTACAGCATGTACATGGACCCGGCCTCATTCTACAAGCCACCGACCTCGATGAAGGAAGTGGCGGAGCGCCAGGAATGCGTCAAGTGTCACACGGACGAATCGCCGGTGTGGGTGAATGCGTGGAAGAAGAGCACGCATGCCAACCTGGACAAAGTGCGCAACCTCAAGCCGGACAGCCCGATCTACTACAAGAAAGCCAAGCTGGAAGACGTGGAGAAGAACCTGCGCTCCATGGGACGGCTGGGCGCGACCGAGAAGCTGAAGGAAGTGGGCTGTATTGACTGTCACGTCGACATCAACACCAAGAAAAAAGCCGACCACATGACTGAGCTGCGCATGCCCACGGCTGACGTCTGCGGCACCTGCCACCTGCAGGAATTTGCCGAACGCGAATCCGAGCGCGACACCATGATCTGGCCGAACAAGCAATGGCCGTCGGGACGGCCCTCGCACGCGCTGGACTGGAAAGCCAACGTAGAAGTTGCGGTATTTGCCGCCATGCCGCAGCGCGAGATCGCTGAAGGCTGCAGCATGTGCCACACCAACCAGAACAAATGCGACTCCTGCCACACCCGTCACGAATTCTCCGCGGCCGAATCGCGCAAGCCCGAAGCGTGCGCCACCTGCCACAGCGGGGTTGACCACAACAACTGGGAAGCTTACTCCATGAGTAAGCACGGCAAGATCGTCACCATGATGGGCGACAAATGGAACTGGGAAGTCTCACTCAAGGACGCCTACTCCAAGGGCGGCCAGACCGCCCCGACCTGCGCGGGCTGCCACTTCGAATATGAAGGCAAATACAGCCACAACGTCACCCGCAAGATACGCTGGGCCAACTACCCTGCCGTACCTGGCATCGCCGAGAACATCAACAGCGAATGGTCGGAAGCGCGCCTGGACTCCTGGGTCAAGACCTGCACCTCCTGCCACTCCGAGCGTTTTGCCCGCTCCTACCTGGAATTCATGGACAAAGGCACCCTGCACGGCCTGGCCAAATTCAAGGAAGCGCACAACGTCGCCGAGCAACTCTACAAGGATGGCCTGCTCACCGGGCAGAAGACCAACCGTCCGGCGCCGATGGCACCGGATAAGGAAATGTTCGCCGGCTTCACCCAGCTCTACTGGTCCAAGGACAACAACCCCGCGGCGATCGAACTGAAAGCGCTGGAAATGGGAGAAAACGACCTGCCCAAACTGCACGTCGGCCTGGCCCACGTCAACCCGGGCGGCTGGACCTACACCGAAGGCTGGGGACCGATGAACCGCGCCTACGTCGAAATCATGGACGAAAACACCAAGATACGCGAAATGGCGGCACTGCAGGCACGGGTAGCCAAAATGGAATCGAAACGCACCAGCCTGCTGGATCTTGACAGCAAGGACGACAAGCTCTCGCTGGGCGGTCTGGGCGGCGGCATGCTGCTGGCCGGCACCCTCGCGCTGGCTGGCTGGCGCCGGCGCGAGAAAAGCGGGCATTGACCGCCTCCTCCGCCACAACCCCCTCCCCCGCAGCACGGGGAGGGCTGGGAACTAAACTCCTCCCGTCACTGGGCATCCTCCTGGTGACGGGAGGTTTACTTTTACTCATCTGGTTTGCCTGGCTCTGGTTCAACCCGGCGCCCGCACCCTACCGCTACACCCTGGTCAAGGAAGGAGCTAGCACCCAATTTGGCCCGCTGGGCCTCGATGCCTGGCCGGACCTCACCGTCGCCCAATATGAAATCCACGCCGACGGCGTGAACGATCCCATCGCCCTGGCCACCACCGCCCGGCGCGGTGCGACCCCGCCCATCCTCATCAGCTGGGAGAACCGCAGCAGCGAACTGCTCATCTCCCTCGACAGCAAACTCAATGAACTGACCGCGCTGGCTGCCGCCATCGACAAGTATGCGGCCAAGGACGCGCGCATCCTGGCGTGGTGGGACACCTCGCGCCAGATCAAACTGCTGGCCGGGCGCGACACCCTGTTTACCCGGCACCTGGGCGAACCCCTCATCCTCCCCTTGCCCTGGCAGGCCTACAGCGACGCCGTCCGTCACTACGAAGACCAATTCTGGGGCGCCCCGGCCTCGGCTGACGAACAGCGTAACTTCCAGCACTTCGTCGACGCCCTCATCGCCGAGCCCGTCAAGGGCGCCGCCCTCCTGCGCCAACTGGCCGGCCTGCAGGACAGCGCGGGCAAGACCCCGGACCAGGCCCCCTCGGAAGCCTACATCGTCATCCACGTCACCGACCTCTATAAACTGGGACTGATGCGCCCCGAGCAATTCGACATCACCTACAAGCACTTCCCCATGGAAGGCAACATGCACGGCATGATCGGCTACCTCAAGAAATGGATGCAGGAAAACAACTTCGCCACCTACACCCTGCAATCCCTCTCCGACAGCATGGTGCGCGGCTACTTCCTGCGCGACGAAAAAAGCAGCCACAGCCTCCTGGCGCAGATGCTGCCCTTCACCAACTCCATGCCGCTGGACCTGACCGTCCTGCAACTCATCTACCAGCAGGGCGGCTACTGGGTCTACAAAATCCCCTCCGCCGCGGACGCCGCGGCGGCACCCTCCACTCCCGCCCCCGCTGACGCCGCCGGCGCCCACACCGCTCCCCACTCTGACACCGCCCCCGCCCCGGCCGCTCCCGCCCCGGCCGCTCCCGCCCCCGCCTCCTGAGGCGGGCCAGGCTGGTTGACCGAGGGCGCACGCGCGGCGGTACCAGTGGTACCACAAAGAGTGATGGTACTGGTGCTACCCGTTTAGCGCAACCAGCGATACAGTACCGGCATAATTGGGTTTTATACATATAACAACGATCAACGGATATATTTGCCCGAAGGAGAAGACCATGCGCCATTCCCTGACACTTGCCCTCGCCGCTGCCGCCATGTTTGCGCTGCTATCCGGCAGCGCCTCCGCACAATCATTTGAAGGCCGCAAGAAGTGCAGTTCCTGTCACAAGAGCCAGGCCGAATCATGGAGCCAGACGGCGCACGCCAAGGCCATGGACTCGCTCAAGCCCAACACCAAGGCTGAGGCCAAGAAAAAGGCCAAGCTCGACCCCAAGAAGGACTACACCAAGGACAAGGACTGCGTAGGCTGTCACGTCGACGGCTGGGGCAAGGAAGGCGGCTACACGGTTGAGGACCCCAGCAAATTCACCAGCGGCGTCGGCTGCGAATCCTGCCACGGCCCGGGCGCCAAGTATCGCGGCATCCACCGCAAGGCGGGAGCGGCCTACGAGAAATCGAAGAAGACCGCGCCGCGTTCGACCCTGGCGGAAGCGGGACAGGACTTCGCCTTTGAAGAATCCTGCAACGCCTGCCACCTGAACTATGAAGGCTCGGGCTGGAAGGGTACCAAGAAGCCCTACACCCCGTTCACCCCGCAAGTGGACAAGAAATACACCTTCAACTTCGACAAATACGTCAAGGACGTCAAAGCCATGCACGAGCACTACAAACTGGACGGCACCTTCGAAGGCGATCCGAAGTTCAAGTTCCATGACGACTTCCAGTCCACGGCCAAGGTCGGCGAGAAAGGCTCGGAGGACTGATGGGAATACGCGCGGGCGGCACCCTGCTCACGGGTGCCTTGCTGGGGGTAGTCATGGTAGCGGTGGTATTCGGCGGCGAGGCCGCCGTCTCCACCACCGAATTCTGCACCAGCTGTCACTCCATGTCCTATCCGGCGGAGGAGCTCAAGACCTCCTCGCACTATGGCGCCCTGGGCGCCAACCCGGGCTGCAAGGATTGCCACATCCCGCAGGGCTTCAAGAACTTCCACCTGGCGGTGGCGACGCACGTGGTGGATGGGGCGCGCGAACTGTACCTGGAATTTGCCAACGACTACTCCACGCTGGAGAAATTCAACGAGCGCAGGCTGATCATGGCGCACGATGCGCGCATGAACCTGAAGAAGTGGGACAGCAACACCTGCCGCGAATGCCACAAGAACCCGCAGCCGCCGGGGGCTGATGCCAAGGCCGCGCACAAGAAGATGGAGACCGAAGGGGCCACCTGTATCGACTGCCATCAGAACCTGGTGCACAAGGAAGTCGCCGAGACCGACCTCAATGCCAGCCGCAAGGAAGGCAAAATGGTCCTCAAGCCTGAAAAGAAGGATAAGGACGACGAGGAGGAAGAAGAGGAGGAAGGATGATCCGGTGCTTCTCCGCGGATTTTTCCTTAATTGGCTAGACTGATTCCCTACATAAGCCGCCGTTTCCAACTTATCTATTGGAACGGCGGCTTTAATCGCTTAAAATACCCCTATATAGCGGCAGGCATTACTTGAAGACCACCGTCTTTTTCATAGAAAAAAGAACGAATATCCAACTGAACTACCCGGATTTCAACGTTGCTAAGCTATTCCGTGTGAGCATAGGCAAGTGATTGATTTGCCGCATTGCCAGAACCGAGAGCAGGTCCGAATTTCCCACCCAAATAAGATCCGCATAGACCATGCTGCGTAATTTTCCACCCGTCAATGTCACCTGTTCGCATAGAGTGCGCGACTATTTTATAGCGGGGCTGACTTTCTTCTGCGTGGCGATCAGTCTGGTAATGGACGCCAGCGGGAGCATGGAACAGCAAAATTTCATGGGGATCATCGCCTGGACATTTCTACTGGGATTACTTTTTGGAGAAAATAAAGAAGTACGGATGCAGGTAATCATAGCGGTGGCATTTGCCACGCTGGGTGAGCATTTCGCCTCCATTTATATGGGCGGTTATACTTACCGGTTTGGGAATGTACCAGCCTATGTCCCACCTGGTCACGGGATGGTTTATTTAACGGCTGTTGCGCTTGCGCGTTCGGGATTTTTTTTGAAATATGCCCGAAAAATAGCTGCGTTTGTCGTACTGGTGTGCGGAACATGGTCAATCTGGGGGATTAGCGGCTACCCGGCGCAGGGCGATCAGGTGGGTGCGATACTATTCTGTGTTTTTCTCATCTACCTGTTTAAGGGCCGCTCGCCCATGGTTTATCTCGCCGCCTTCTTTATTACCACTTGGCTGGAATTGATTGGTACAGCAGCCGGAACATGGCAGTGGGCAACCATAGAACCCATTTTTGCATTGTCTCAGGGAAATCCACCCAGTGGTGTTGCGGCGTGGTATTGTTTGGTCGACGCGGTGGCTATTGGTGGCGCTCCGCCGTTACTCAGGGCTTTGAAAAAAGGTGGCGAGTGGTTTAAAGCTGAAAAACCACAAAAGGATGTCCATCAGGGCGTAAGAAATGATTAGGCGCTATGCTCTGCCAAACTTGAAGAATCGAGGTGGGAAAGTAAGGGGCGAGGATAGATTTTGACGATTTCGAAGCTTAGCAGTTACTCTATTAGTCCAAAGAGCAGCGAAATGTGGACTGGTCAGGCGCTTTTGCAGCTGATCTACTTTCGATCCATCAGGCTGCTCAGTTGATACAAGCTGTTGTTCTGGCGACATTTCCCAATGTGTTGTATGATGCCTGCTGATAGTTGCGGCATAATATTCCGGTTACCGTCGCAACCAGCGGCTGTGTTCTTTTGTCTTACAAATCCTCTCCCTATTAACTCTTTTGTCTGGACCGGTCCCAACAAGTGTTGGCAGACGGTTTACGAGTCTAAATATGTCGTTTGATCAACTCAATCTATCTTCCGAGATCCTGCGCGCTATCGCCGATCAGGGCTACACAGAACCTACCCCCATTCAGGCACAGGCAATTCCGCCCATTCTTGAGGGCAAGGACATAATGGGAGGGGCGCAAACCGGCACCGGCAAGACTGCCGGCTTCACTCTCCCCATGCTGCATCGATTGCAGCGCCATGCCAACACCAGCGTATCGCCCGCCAAGCATCCGATTCGCGCATTGATCCTGGTTCCCACGCGGGAATTGGCGGCGCAGGTGTATGAAAGTGTCAAGACCTACGGCAAATACCTGCCGCTCAAATGCGCGGTGGTATACGGCGGCGTGAATATCGACCCCCAGGTGAAGGAATTGCGCGCGGGTGTGGAGATCCTGGTAGCGACACCAGGACGCCTACTGGATCATGTCGAGCAGAAAACGATGAATCTTTCCAAGATCGAGATTTTGATATTGGATGAGGCTGACCGCATGCTTGACATGGGTTTCATGCCCGACATAAAACGTATTCTTGCGCTGATACCGCCGCAACGTCAAAGCCTGATGTTTTCCGCCACTTTTTCTGACGAAATCAAAAAACTGGCGGATAAACTATTAAAACAACCCGTATTGATCGAAGTGGCACGGCGTAATTCCATTACTGAATTGGTGACGCACGTGGTATATCCGGTTGAGCGTGATCGTAAACGCGAATTACTGATACATCTCGTCAAATCGCAAGACTTGAAACAGGTGCTGGTATTTGTCCGTACCAAGCATGGTGCCGGCCGTTTGGCTCAGCAACTGGAGCGCGATGGTATCACCGCAACCGCGATTCATGGCGACAAGAGCCAGCCTCAACGCACCCAGGCGCTGGCGGAATTCAAAGAAGGGATGGTACGGGTTCTAGTGGCAACCGATGTTGCCGCGCGCGGGTTGGACATCGAGGATCTGCCGCATGTCGTCAATTTTGAATTGCCCACCACGCCGGAAGATTATGTCCATCGGATCGGCCGTACCGGCCGCGCCGGCACCAAAGGCGACGCAATTTCGCTGGTATGCGAGGATGAGAACGAATTGCTCGAAGGTATCCAGAAGCTTCTGAAAATCAAGCTTAATACAGAGGTGATCGCCGGATTCGAGGCGGAAACACCGCATCACCAAAAAGAGTCGGTGGATACTCGTCATAGGCTCAATCGGAACGAGCCTGCCAAACCGGAACAGAAGAAACAATCCGAATCCCGCAAACGTCCTAACGAAGCGCATCCGGTTTCCCGCTCCAAGGATTTCAATAAACATGAAGGACATGGGGAGCACAAGCGCGTACAGGGAGGGCGCGTCAAACCGCCAGAGGATCCCTTGTTTACGCAGCCCTATACACCTTCGGTAAAACCCCCGGATACTCCCTCCGCACTCTCCAGCGCGACGGCACCCTCCTCCACCGGAGATAGACTGTCTGGCCATCTCCGCCGGGGGCAGCAAAATAAGCCCCTGCCTGCGCTATTCATGCCGCGAGTTCCTCCTAAACCCCAACAGGACGAGTAGCGGGGGTGTGATCCGCTGCCACATTATTCCATTAATAGGAAGTAGCAATGGGTAAACGGCTAACAAAGATCTATACCCGCACGGGCGATGACGGTACCACAGGCCTGGGTGATGGTACGCGATCCGCCAAAGAGAGTTTACGTATCGAAGCTATCGGCACCGTGGATGAGCTTAACAGCTGCATCGGCGTGCTGCTTGCAGAAAATATCGAGGAAGGAGTGCGCCTAAAACTGGAAAATATCCAGCATGACTTGTTCGACCTGGGGGGCGATCTAAGCATTCCCGGGCGGAGCAGCATGAGTGAAGCGCAGGTAAGCCGGTTAGAGAACCAACTCGATGAGTACAATTCCACACTGACCGCCCTTAAGGAATTCATACTTCCCGGTGGCGCTCGCGCAGCCGCCCTTTGTCACGTCGCGCGCGCCGTATGCCGTCGTGCGGAGAGATGGTTGGTCAGGATGGCTCGAAGCGAAGCAATGATCCCATTTCACATCCAGTATCTCAACCGCCTGTCAGACTTTCTATTCGTGCTGAGCCGTGTTTTGAATCGTCAGCAAGGGGTGGAAGATGTGCTATGGCAACCAGGAAAGAATCGTGTGCCGGATCCTGTCTAAATCATCCTGAATCCGGTAGCGGACTCATCCCAACGATGAGAATCAAGTCGCAAGAGAATTCTTGCAAATTAGAACGCCAGGCTGATAAATAAGCACGCGGTTGCCGGATTCACGAAGCTCCCCTAGCGCATTTCCAATCCATTCTGCGCTATTCCTTACGCCGGAAACTATCGACGATCAGCAACATGGCGCCGATAAAAATCGCGGAATCCGCTACGTTGAACGCGGGCCAGTGGTAGCCGCCGACATGAAAGTCCAGGAAATCCACCACGTGACCCAGCGTAATGCGATCCCACAAGTTACCCAGTGCCCCGCCCAGCACCAGGCTTAGCGCAACACAAAATAGCTTCTCGGCCGCATGTTTGCGCAGCAGATAAACAATCAGCACCGAGGCCCCCGTTGCTATCGCGCTGAAAAACCAGCGCTGCCAGCCGGCTGCGTCACTCAGGAAGCTGAACGCCGCGCCCGCGTTATACGCCAGCACCAGGTTGAAGAAACTGGTCAATGGAATATGCTCGCCATAAAACAAAGCGGATTCCACCCAGCGTTTGGTGACAAAATCCAGCACCAGTACGATCGAAGCCACGATCAGGCTGACTCGAAGTTTCATCGTACCCGCTGCTCCCTCATCCCGCTCAGGCATATCGCCGAGCCTCGCCCGAACCAAAAAGATTGGATACACACCGGCCGCAGATCGTGGGATGGCCGGAATCGATTCCCACATCCTGGCGATAATGCCAGCAACGCTCGCATTTTGGATGAGTGCATGGGGTGACAGCAACTTCTGCATTCTGCGGCGTCTCCGATCTGATCACGCGCGCCTCGGAGGTGACGATGACAAGTCGAAGATCGTCACCCAGCGAATCGAGCAGCAGAAAATCCTCTCCGCCGATATGAATCTCTACCGCGGCAGCAAGCGATGAACCGATTTCCCCCCGGCCGCGCGAGTCCTCCAATTGTCTTTGCACCAGCGAGCGCAGTTCGCGAAGCCGGGTCCAGCGCTCTATCAATACCGTTTCATCCGATTGCGATGGGAATTCATGCCAAGTGTGCAGCAGAACACTGTCGGCGGCGCTGCCTGTCAAATGCTCCCATACTTCTTCAGCGGTGAAGCTGAGGATGGGCGCAAATAAGCGAACCAGGCTATGGGCGATGTGATACAGCACACTTTGTGCCGAGCGACGCGGGATACCTTTGGCGGCAGCGGTATATAGCCGATCCTTGAGGATATCCAGATAGAAACCACCCAAATCCTCGGAACAGAAATTATGCAGGCGGTGAACCGCCAGGTGGAATTCGTAACGTTGATAACACTGCGTCAGTTCATCCTGAAGCTCTTTGGTGAAAGCCAGCATATAGCGGTCTATCTCCAGCCATTGTTCCACCGCCACCGCATCCGTAGCGGGATCGAAATCAGCCAGATTGGCGAGAAGAAAACGCAGCGTATTACGTATGCGCCGATAACTCTCCACTACTCGTTTCAGGATTTCATCCGAAATGGAAAGCTCGCCGGAATAATCGGTGGATGCCACCCATAGCCGCAGAATATCCGCTCCCGAGTTATCCATTACCTTTTGCGGAGCGATGACATTCCCTTTGGATTTACTCATCTTGTGACCATGGCCATCCACCACGAAACCGTGGGTGAGCAATGCATCATAAGGTGCGCGCGCATCAATCACGCAACCCGTCAGAAGCGAGGACTGGAACCATCCGCGATGCTGGTCGGAGCCCTCCAGATAAAGGTCAGCCGGGTATTTGAGCTGGGCATTGGGCTTCAGAACCGTATCGTGCGTGGTCCCGGAATCAAACCACACATCCAGCGTATCCGGAAGTTTCTTGTAGTCTTGCGCTTCTTCCCCCAGTAACTCCGCCGCATCCAGGCTGAACCATGCCTCTATCCCATGTTCTTCGACACGCTGCGCAACTTGCTCCAGCAATTCTTCAGTGCGCGGATGCAAAGCCCCAGTTTCCCTATGCACGAAAAATGCCATCGGCACGCCCCAGTCCCGTTGGCGCGACACGCACCAGTCGGGCCGGTTCTTGATCATCGCTTCCAGGCGGGCCTTACCCCATGCGGGATAAAATTGCGTGGCTTCCACGGCATTTAAAGCGAGTTCCCGCAGCGTTTTCTCCTGAGGAGAACTGCCCGCCCAGTTGTCCTGGCCCATACCAATGAACCACTGCGGCGTGGACCGGAAAATGATGGGGGTCTTGTGCCGCCAACAGTGCGGGTAGCTATGCTGGATCTTTTCCATATGCAGCAGGTGCCCGCTATCCCTGAGGGTATCGATCACCACATCGTTGGCTTTCCATACAAATAATCCGCCAACGACCGGTGTGGCGGCGATGAATTTGCCGTCGTCATCCACCGGGCTATCATTGGAAAGGCCGTACTTCTGGCCGATAAAATAATCGTCCAGCCCATGTGCCGGCGCCGTGTGCACCAGGCCTGTCCCGGCTTCCAGGGTTACGTGCCCGCCACAAATAATAGGTACCTCCTGTCCGTTGAAGGGATGATTCAACGGAGTGCCCTCCAGCGCCGCGCCTTTGCACGTTGCGAGCGTTTCCCCGTGCAGCCCATAGCGTTCAAGGCAGGCTTGTGCCATATCGGCGGCCAGTATGAGCAATCCGCGAGGCGTTTCCACCAGCGCATAGTCAAAATCGGGATGTACCGACACCGCCTGATTGGCGGGTAGCGTCCACGGCGTGGTAGTCCATATGACTGCGTATACCTTGGTGTTCTCCGGCAGGGATATGCCAAAAGCCGCAGCTAGCGGGTGCGGGGGAGGATCTCCGGCATTTTGAGCATGGGAACCAATGACCTCAAAGCCGACATCAATCGCTGGCGACGTCTTGTCTTCATATTCGACCTCTGCCTCCGCCAGTGCGGAGCCGCAATCGATGCACCAGTTGACGGGCTTCTGGCCCTGGTAGAGAAACCCGCTTCTTTGAATCTTCCCCAGCGCACGGATAATGCCTGCCTCGGTGCGATAATTCATGGTGAGATAAGGATTATCCCAATCGCCCAGCACACCAAGCCGGATAAAATCCGCTTTCTGCCGTGTCACCTGCTCCTGCGCAAAAGCGCGGCACAGCGCGCGTACCTTATCTGCCGGCAGATTTTTGCCGTGTTTTTTCTCAATCTGGTGCTCGATCGGCAGCCCGTGACAATCCCAGCCCGGTACATAAGGGGCATCGAAGCCAGCCAGCGTTTTGGTTTTGACGATAATATCCTTGAGGATTTTGTTGACCGCATGGCCGATGTGTATATCGCCATTGGCATAAGGCGGTCCGTCATGCAGCACGAATTTGGGACGGCCCTGGCAGGCTTCGCGGATTCTTTGATAAAGCTTCTTCTCCTGCCAGGCTTTGAGCATGGCGGGTTCACGCTTGGCAAGATCGCCGCGCATGGGAAAAGGCGTGTCAGGCAGGTTTAGCGTCTTTTTATAATCGGTCATGGAATATAGCCAACATCAATTCGATCTATGTAAAAGGTTTTTCAATTCCAGCGGAAAACGTGGAAGGGTGCAAAGTAAAGTAATGTTTTGCTTCCTCCACGTCTCGCGCTATCTGTTGTGTGAGCGTTTCCAGATCAGGAAATTTTTCCTCATTCCGCAGTTTGTGCAGAAAATGTACGCGCAAATGACGGCCGTAAATTTCCTGATCGAAATCGAACAAGTGGACCTCCAGTACCGGCCTGCCATCTTCATGCACGGTCGGGCGGACGCCCAGACTGGCTACACCCCTGATTGCTCCCGGCAAAGATGAAGCCGCGGCGCCACGGAGTCCCCCTTCGACTTCTACCGCGAAGATGCCCGACAGCGGAGGCCGATTGTGCTTCAATTGGATGTTGGCGGTGGGGAAGCCAAGTTTCTTGCCAAGCCTGTCGCCACTCACCACCCGTCCGCTGATACCATAGGGCCGTCCCAGCAGACGCCCAACAAGGTCCAGATTCCCCTCCGCCAAAGCCTCCCGAACCGCCGTGCTCGAAACCCGCAATCCATTCACGGTGTAGGCGGGCATTTCTTCTACTTCGAAACCGCATTCGGCGGAAAACGATTTCAGCATAGTGAAATCACCGGCGCGGCGTGCGCCAAAGCGAAAATCATCGCCCACCAGAATCCATCTGACGGCAAGCCCCTGCCGCAGGATGCGGACAATGAAATCCTCCGCGCTGATCCTGGCGAAATCAAAATTGAAACGGCATACCTGCACCCGATCCACGCCTGCCGCCGCCAGCAACTCCAGCTTCTCCCGCAGACTGGTAAGCCGCGTGGGCGCCTGATCCGGCGCGAAAAACTCGCGCGGATGCGGCTCAAAAATCATCACACAAGCGGTAAGATCAAGCCGGTTAGCCGCTTCCTTCAGCCGAACGAGCATCGCCTGATGACCCAAATGCACCCCATCGAAATTGCCTATGGTCAGCGCAACGGGAGCTTCTGCCTGAACGGGGATGCCTCGGGAAACACGCATGACAAGATGCTACTAAAAGCTTGAATTGTAGCCTGTTGCGGGCAAGTGGGTCTATACGGTGGTTACATAAATAACGGATTCGCTCGATCGGAAGTGGAGATCAACGATACCGGCGCAAGGGCTCGCGTAGTCGCGCTCGTGTTCTTCGGCAGACCGTTACGCGGTGTGTGCTTGTGTTCCAATGAGTTTTGCGCTGTGCTAGAATTGCGGACTCCCGAAAGCATGATTGGTACCCGCTGGAGGCGTAGGTAAATTTCATATTGTGTATTCAGGATAGCGTAGCTTTTGAAGCTGCTATCCTTGTGTCACGGAATGAATAGGTTCAAATGGCCAAGTAGCTCAGTCGGTAGAGCAGAGGACTGAAAATCCTTGTGTCGGTGGTTCGATTCCGCCCTTGGCCACCAATAAATCAAAGGATTAGCTTAATCGCTAGTCCTTTTTTATTTTATTGGGGTAACGCGAGTTCTCGGACTAATTTATGAATTTAGTATTTAGTTGAAAATTTAACACCGAATTTAATCGCTCGACTCTTAGCATAAGCCTCTGAGGATATATTTGGGGGTATAAAGAGAAAGCCATGTTTGAGAGCTGTTATCTGCTTGGGCTTTTCAAGAGTTATTCGAGTATGCCCTTTCCAATAATCAATTAACTATAAGAACCCTTGCTTCATCTCCTGGGGATTACGTCGGGCTAGCCCACAGAAACACCCCTCTCCTTACTTCTCCTCCAGAAATAAGCAGGCCTGTTCCATCCGCTCTCCACCCACTTGAAAAATAGAGCGCCACCCAGGATGCTAATGCATAAGGCCAGAATCATCCCGAATGCATTCATGACAGGTTGATTCGGGAAAAGGCGAAAGAATGTTGCATTGACAATCAGGCACAGGGGGAAGTGAACCAGGAATATCGAGTAGGAAATACGTCCGAGAGTGCTTAGAAAATTCGGCAAGGGAAAATTTTCCAGTACGGAGCGATATTGCCTGGCAAGGCCCAACGTCAGCATTACAATCCCTGCAACTGCTATCCGGGAACGGAAGTCCACCAGCAAGGCCGCTACCACGATCACAATCAGCAGCAGGAGGAGCCAGAGAGATTGTTGTCTGCTCGAAGCCCAATAAATCAGAATGCCGAGACCGAATGACCCGAAGAAATAGAAAGCGGTTTCATCCAGGGACGTATCCCGGTTAAATGCGAACAGTGAGGCTAAAGTTAAGCCGGTAATCAGGATCGGACCAGCTGCTTTCAGGTTCGGGTATCCGGACTGGATTTTCCCTGATAGCCAGAGCAGAATCACGGTAACGGCGAACAATTGAAAATCGATCGCCACGTACCAGACACCTGCCGATAGCGCCTCCTGGTCGAGCAAATCGTGCAGCAAAAATGCATGTGCCAGAAACTGGAAGGGTTCAGCCGCGTCCGGGATGGAGTCGTGGACCATCCAGCTTCTTGCAACGGCCGCGCATCCGATCGCCAGGATTAAGGCGGCGAGATAGGGTACGACCAGTCTGAAGTAGCGTTGTTTGATGGCTTGAACGGGGCGGGCCACAAGTAATGTCCCGCCTGGCGCATGTTTCCCGGCAAACAAAAAGCCCGCAATGACAAAAAAAACTTGTACAGCCATTCTTCCATATTCGTAAAGCCCGTCGATCAGACCAGGAAACAGCGGATATGCGATCTCCGACATGGGGCCATAGGCCGCCAGGTGATGCAACACAATTAATAAGCAGGCGATGGCCTTGAGGGCATCCACAAGGGGCATCCTCGTAATATCAGCGCGCATGTAGCGTAGGTTTACTCAGAGAGATTTTGCGGGGGACAGGATGAGATTCGCAGAACAGATGCCAAGCCTCTCATTGACCCATGGCGATGCATGGCGGGGAAAAGAGAAACAGGATTTCGGCACGGTATTGGCTCAGATTTTCGGCCGGGATTGGTTTTCTCCCGACAGCGCTAGTCCATTTATGGAGTGTGGTTATTTTAATATAATTTTGTAGTCCGTAGAATATAAATTCTATCGGCTGATTAATGGGCTTTAACTATTTGTGAGCGGGCTTCAGCTATCCCGCTTGCGGCCCTCTGTAACCTTTATAACAGCTTGCATTCGAGTAGCGACATTAAGTGCTTTGAAGATATGCTGCAGGTGATTTTTAACCGTAGATACGCTTATGCCTAAAATAGCGGCAATTTCCAGATTGGTTTTGCCTATCCTTACCCAATTCATAATCTCTATCTCGCGCTTACTCAACCCCCAGTATTCTCCATCTTTCGGCTGAGCTGTTAATACCGGCGCATTAGACTCGGGATGAACAAGGGGCGTAACCTGGCTTAACGCCGTGTCAAGATAAGGCAGCAGAATTTGCATTGCGCCAAGCGAATTGTGAAGTTTTCTTTCCAGGCTGAAGATGACATAAAGGCAGTCCTGGTTTGACCGCTCGTCCGTCAGGCCATGTACCAGTAAAGATCGCATGCCCTGCAATGCTTTGCCGAGGGAACACTGAAGATCGCCTTCTTCCAGCAGGAAACCGGAGTCACCGGCGCCGAGTGTATACGGCGATTTTCCCAGTTCGACCCAGCGATTAAACAATCCTTGCAGCAGCGGCGTGAGTGTTCGCGGGTCGGAGTATTCGGTTCTGACCCCGGGCAATGCTGAAACAATGTCATAACAAATCAGATTTTCCGTGAAATTACCCCACGCGGCAATCAAGATTTCATGCGGCAGATAGTGTTGCAGTTCTCCCTGTAACCATGCCAGCAACTCGCTGTGCCGACGTATGCCGATCGCTTCCGTAATGATCCGCTGGTAACGGTTGAGATGTTCGGCGGATAAAGTGGAGAGATGATCCATTCTGTAGGTCATGCTTTACGCCTGATGTTCAGACAACATCCGGCGCGAGACTTTTGAAACCCTCTCGCTGTAGGATATCGCCAGTATCATGACTTATTGTATGCAAGACTTGGCCTATCATGTCTCGGTGGTATGAAGTGCTGACCACCCATGCTTCATACACGCTTCTTGCTAAAGCAAGTTTCGTTCCCATCATTAACCCTGCTTATAAACAGGAGCTTAACCGAAGCCAAAAAGAGAGGTTGGAGAATATGTAAATAATTGCGACAACAATGACGATCCCCGTGAAAAAGCGTATCAAGAATCGGAGGCGATCTCCATGGAGAGATGCGCGGCAGACAGCCGAAGCAGACGTAACATTCCCATCAGGCGCCTCATATTTTTCTGTAAACCGGAAACTCTTCCACGCAAAAATCCTTCTAATTAATGGTATTCAAACGCTTGTAATACTATAATCAGCAAATTTTCAGATTCTTCCCGGTCGCTTACATTGTCTTCCATGCAGCTATTTGCCTTTGGCATTAATCATCAGACCGCGCCGCTGGATGTCCGCGAACAGGTTTCGTTCCCGGAAGATGCGATGGAGCGCGCGCTGCAAGATTTTGTGGGCCGCCGTCCGGTAAGAGAAGCTGCAATCGTTTCAACCTGCAATCGCACCGAGGTTTATTGCAGTACCGAGAAACCGGAAGAGGCAACGCACTGGCTGGCGGATTTCCATCACTTGCAGGCGCGCGAACTGGAACCGTATCTCTATAAGCTGCCGCGCGAAAAAGCGGTTAAGCATGCCTTTCGGGTGGCCAGCGGACTGGATTCCATGGTGCTGGGTGAACCGCAGATACTCGGCCAATTAAAGAGTGCGGTGAAGTCCGCCGAGCACGCCGGCACGCTCGGAATGCTGTTGCACAAGTTGTTTCAGCGTACTTTCTTCGTCGCCAAGGAAGTTCGCAGCTCTACCGAGATCGGCGCGAATTCCGTTTCCATGGCCGCGGCCGCTACGCGGCTGGCGGAGCGGATTTTTGGCGACATCGGTGAGCAGCGCGTATTGTTTATCGGAGCGGGGGAAATGATCGAGTTATGCGCCAGTCATTTCGCCGCACGCCATCCGAAGCGCATCACCGTAGCCAACCGCACGAGTGAACGCGCACAGGTTCTGGCGCATCGTTTCAATGCGCAGGCCATTACTCTGAATGAGCTGCCTGAGCAATTGGCACTGCACGATATTGTGGTGACCTGTACCGCGAGTACGCTGCCCATACTGGGTAAGGGCATGGTGGAGCGTGCGATCAAAGCGCGCAAGCATCGCCCCATTTTCATGGTGGACTTGGCAGTGCCGCGAGATGTGGAGCCGGAAGTGGCGGAACTGGATGATGTATTTCTCTACTCCGTGGACGATCTGGCCGACATTGTCAAAGAAGGATTGGATTCACGCCAAGGCGCGGTAGCCCAGGCCGAGGCGATTATCGACTCGAACGTGATCAATTTCATGCACTGGCTGGAGTCGCGCGAGCTGGTTCCCACCATCCGCGCATTGCGTGATCAGGCCGAACGATATCGGCGCCATGAGCTGGAGCGGGCCAGGAAGCTTCTGGCCAAGGGCGAAGACCCGCAAAAAATCATGGAATCCCTGAGTAATGGCCTGACCAACAAATTTCTGCACATTCCCTCTTACGCGCTCAATCATGCCGCGGCGGAAGAACGTGACGATCTCGTCGATCTGATCAACCGCCTGTACCACCTCCACCGTCCAGAATGAATAAAAGTATCGCTGCCAAGCTCACGCAGCTCAGCGTGCGCCTGGAAGAGTTGAATCGTCTGCTGAGTAGCGAAACCATCACCGCTAATCTCGATAATTATCGTAAGCTCACGCGTGAGCGTGCGGAGATCGCGCCGGTGGTGGAGCTTTACGACGCCTACCTCCAGAGCGAGCGCGATATTCAAACCGCGCAGGAAATGTGTGGCGACGCCGAGATGCGCGACTTTGCCGACGCCGAAATGCGCGAGGGTAAAGAGCGGCTCACACAGATCGGGGCGGAACTGCAGAAACAATTACTGCCCAAAGACCCTAACGACGAGCGCAGTATTTTTCTGGAAATCCGTGCCGGAACAGGCGGGGACGAGTCCGCATTATTCGCGGGCGATTTGTTTCGCATGTATGCGCGCTTCGCGGAGCGCCAGCGCTGGCAGGTGGAAATTATTTCGCAAAGTCCGTCTGAAGCGGGCGGGTACAAGGAAATTATCGCCAAGATCATCGGTAACGGCGCCTATTCCAAACTCAAGTTCGAATCAGGCGGTCATCGTGTGCAACGTGTGCCTGTTACCGAGACGCAGGGCCGTATCCACACTTCCGCCTGTACCGTCGCGGTAATGCCCGAGGCGGACGAAATCATGGACGTGGTACTGAATCCGGCGGAATTAAGAATTGATACCTACCGCGCCTCCGGCGCGGGCGGCCAACATATCAACAAGACGGATTCCGCGGTGCGCATCACTCACTTGCCGACCGGTATCGTGGTCGAGTGCCAGGATGGACGCTCGCAGCACAAAAACAAAGCGCAGGCGATGAGCGTTCTGGCCGCGCGAATCCGCGATAAGCAAACGCAGGAACAGCAGAGCAAACAGGCGGCTACCCGTAAATCGTTGATCGGCAGCGGCGACCGCGCGGGACGCATTCGTACCTATAACTTTCCGCAGGGTCGAATAACCGATCACCGCGTCAATCTCACGCTTTACAAGATCGAACAGATCATGGATGGAGACTTGAGTGAACTGTGTTCAGCGCTCATGTCCGAGCATCAGGCGGAGCAATTGGCGGCGATGGGCGAGTAGGCGGCTTCTGTATCAACCCCTTACTTTTGTGCGATTATCCGGTTGAATCCCATGATGCAGCAAATCACCATATTGCAAGCGCTCCATCAAGCGCGACGAGACATTGGCGATACCGACGCACGCATGTTGCTGCAAAGTGTGCTCGCCGCCAGCCATGCCCATCTTGCCGCCCACCCCGAGCACGAGCTTACCGCGGAACAAGCGCAATCCTTTCGCTTATTGACGGCACGCCGTGCTCATGGCGAACCGGTCGCCTATCTGATGGGAAAACGTGAATTTTACAGCCTGGATTTCGATGTTACACCAGCGGTACTCATTCCCCGGCCTGAAACCGAGTTACTGGTGGATTTGGCGTTGGAACGGCTTCCTCCGGATCATCCTTGCAAAGTTCTTGACCTGGGGACCGGGAGTGGCGCCATCGCACTGACCATCGCCAAACATCGCCCGCTTGCTGACATCGTGGCGGTGGATTCCTCAGCCGGTGCCGTGGCTATCGCCAAAATAAATGCCAGGCAGCTCAATGCAAGCAATGTACGCATCATTGAAACCGACTGGTTCGATGGAGTGTCCGGGGAAAGGTTCGATCTTATCGTTTCCAACCCCCCGTATGTCGCCGATGGTGACCCTCATCTCACTCAGGGCGACTTGCGTTTCGAGCCTCGCATGGCGCTCACGGAAGGAGCGGGTGACGACGGTCTTGACTGCATTCGCTTCATCATTACGTCCGCTCCCCGTTATCTGGCTGCGGATGGTACGCTGCTGTTCGAACATGGCTACGATCAGGCGGAAGCATGCAGGCATCTGCTGGGTGAAGCGGGTTTTCATAGCGTGCTTTCCCGTTCCGATCTGGCAGGCATACCGCGGGTCAGTGGCGGACGGTTTGGAAGTTTCTCGCAAGAAACTGCTAGAATGTAATTCTGGGATACATTAACCGAGATGCATCATATTTCTGAAGACGGTTTTATTTCCCATGATCAGATTTCAGATTGATTAAATTGACGAGGAGCTCTATATGAATACGCAAGAAACCATCAAACAGCAGGTGACCACTCATCCCGTGGTGCTCTATATGAAGGGTACGCCGCAAGCCCCTCAGTGCGGCTTCTCCGCCCATGCCGTGAAAGTTCTGAATGCATGCGGGGTGGATAATCTTTTCTCGGTGGATGTGCTTACCGAGCCGGAAATCCGGCAGGGCATCAAGGAGTATTCCAGCTGGCCGACTATTCCGCAGCTTTATATCAACGGTGAGTTTGTCGGCGGTTCCGACATCGTGACAGAAATGTACCAGAGCGGTGAACTACAGAAGTTACTTCAGAAATGACGGGGATGGATTGATCTTGCGCGAGAATCGATAGAAGACCGATATAAGTCGACAAGAACCGATAAGCCGGCCGATAAGTCAGCAGCCGGCTTTTTTATTGGGCAACAGTCAATTGAACTACGGGCTGATAGCCGCCGCGATTGCCCAGTAACGCGCAAACTTTCCGGCAGCCATGAACAGCATTGCCAATATCCAGTTGATCCGAAGCCACCCCGCGGCAACACACAACAGATCGCCGATAATCGGCACCCACGCTAGCAAGAGTATCGGACTGCCGTAGTTACGCACCCACGCCAGGCCGCGCAGATTACCCCCGGATTTTTCAAAAAATGCTTTCTCATCGGGTAAAAAGAGCCCGATAGCGTACGAACTCATGCCACCCAGGGTATTGCCCACCGACGCGACTCCCAAAGCAGACCAGTAAAGCTCGGGATAAGCGGTCAGAACGCCGAATAGGACAGCTTCCGAGCCACCGGGGAGCAACGTGGCCGCAAGAAAACTGCTGGTGAATAGCGCCAGCAGGCTGGCTTGCTCATCCATAAAGTAACCCCGAATCCGGTAGTTGACCGTTCATTTATCAGTTCAATTCTATGATTAATAACGATTCTATGTGCCACTTGACGCTCACGCTCCAGGTGAGTTCGCTACGGGGTGGATTGCACGATTCTCGCGACACCGGACTCTGCGTTGCTGCGCCTTGCCCTGTCCTCAAAAACCGCACACACTTACCCGATCCCACTATCGGATTCAGGATAATCCGAAAGCAGATAAAGCAGCAGTGTAGCCGTTAATACGCCGCAAGGGGATGCCGGTAAGGAATGGTTTTACGGGCACGGCTACGGTCACTAATTAATGTCGACGGAAATTTAGTCGCCAAAATTTGACTTCACGATATTATTTCGCGATGATATGCTGTCCGATTACCCATCTCTGTTAAAGAGGAAAACCATGACAACCAATGTATCTCTTAAGCAAAGAATAGACTCCATCATTGATGCGCGGCATCTGCTGAAGCATCCTTTTTATGTCGCGTGGACAGAAGGCAAGCTTTCCAAAGAGCAATTGCGCCACTACGCGGAACAGTATTTTCATAACGTGCTGGCTGAGCCGACCTATCTGAGCGCGGTGCATTTCAATACGCCGCATCTTCACACCGAAACCCATAGCGGCGACATCAGCGTGCGCCAGGAAGTACTGAAGAATCTGATCAGCGAAGAGCACGGCGAAAAGAACCATCCCGCCTTGTGGAAGACTTTCGCTCTGGCGCTGGGTTCCACCGACAAGAGCCTGGCCAATGCCGCCGCCCTGCCAGGCACGGCGAGGCTGGTATCGACCTACCGGGACATCTGCCTGAACCAGCCGTTTTATGCGGGACTGGCGGCGATGCACGCATTTGAATCGCAGGTACCGGCAATTGCCGCTGTAAAGATTGACGGTCTGGCGAAGTTCTATGGGATGAATGATCCGGACAGCTATGAATTCTTTACGGTACACCAGGAAGCCGACGTGCACCATTCACAAGCGGAATGGGCGTTGATCGAGCGCTTTGCCGATACGCCGGAGAAGCAGGCCGAAGTGCTGGCGGCAACCACCCGGGCATGCGATGCGCTATGGGGATTTCTCGATGGCATCTACGAGAATTACTGCCAGGACCTTGCCTGCGAGGAAGAAGCCGCGGTTACGCTACACTAGGCACTCATCGGCACATTAACGGTGAGCAAACGATGGTTCGTTTGTTCACCGGATTTAAATCATTACCTTCCCTGATTTACTCCCTTCCGTTTCTTCCGTGTTAACAGGCCCTAGTGAAAAACCTCATTCCAGCGGGATAATTCCGTCCAGTGTGGCGAAACAGGTATTCCTTGCGGTTGTCAGGAAGTCCCGCAGATAGGGACGGGATGCGGTTTCCTTGAGTGTTGATGCATACAGGTCGCTCCATAGTCCATTGGTCCCGATGCGGCGGGCAATCACATAGTCGTGATCCACATAGTTTTTGATGCCCCAACTGGGTAGCGCGGCGACACCACGGCGGCTGGCCACCAGTTGCAGGATGGCGACGGTCAGTTCCGCCGTACGCCGCTGTGGCTGGATACCGGCGGGTTTCAGCACGTTGAGGATAAGATCGATGCGATCTTCCGGCACCGGATAGGTAATAAGCGTTACATCGGCGAAGTCAGCCGCATGCAGTATCCGCTTTGCGCGCAAGGGGTGCTCCGGTGCCAATACCGCGAGAATCTCGAAACGGAATAACGGGTGATGGACAATACCCCGCTGCCGCTTGTGTTCCGATCCGATGACCACATCCGCGCCTCCTTCCTCCAGCAGTTTGACAGGATCGGCATGGAATCCGGAAACGAGATCCAGCTCCACGTCCGGCCAGTGCAGGCGGAATTCATCCATGAGCGGCATCAGCCAATCAAAGCAGGTGTGACATTCCAGTACGATGCGCAAGCTTCCTGACGCCTGCTGCGAGATTTTAGCGAGATCCCGTTCAGTTTCCTGAATCTCTTCCAATACCTTTCCGGCAAGTGCCACCAGGTATTTCCCGGCATCGGTGAGTTCGATGGACTGTCCCCGGCGCTGTATGACCGGCAGGCCATAGTGGCTTTGCAGTGCCTTGATCTGATGGGACAACGCAGACTGGGTCAGGTGTACACGCTTGGCGGCACGCGACACGCTGCCGGTTTCATGCAATGCCGCCAGCGTGCGCAAGTGGCGTAACTCAAGCATGATCTTGGTTATAATTATGAATATCATTCATAGTTTCTTTAGAACATTTCATTTGATTCATAGCGTAGTCTGCCACACAATAGGCGCTTACTGCAACTAAGCTGGTACTTGAGCCGGCTTGAGCCAACAACTGAGCCGACAACCGGCAAGAATGAGGAGCAATCATGGCTTTGACACATAATCTCGGTTTCCCGCGCATCGGCGCGCGCCGCGAGCTGAAACAGGCGCTTGAGGCGTGCTGGCGCGGCGATATCGACGAACAACAGCTGCAAATCAGAGCGGCCGAATTAAGGAAACACCATTGGATCACACAGCGGGAAGCGGGCATTGACCTGATTCCCGCTGGGGATTTCGCACTTTACGATCAAATGCTGAATATGACGACGCTGCTGGGCGCGGTGCCCGCACGATTCAACGCGGGCAGTGACGAAATCGGACTGGATCTGTATTTCGCAATGGCGCGTGGAACGGCGAGTCAGCCGGCGATGGAGATGACCAAGTGGTTTGACACCAACTATCACTACATCGTCCCTGAATTCGATGCACACACAAGATTCCGTATCGCATCATCAAAACTTTTCCGGGAAGTGGCGGAAGCCAAGGCGCTGGGCATTTCACCGAAGGTGGTACTGATCGGGCCGCTGACCTATTTATATCTCGGCAAAGAGACAGAGCCCGGCTTCAACCGGCTCGACTTGTTAGCGCATCTGCTGCCGGTTTATCGTGAAATTCTGGCCCGGCTCGCCTCTCTCGACGTGGAATGGGTGCAGATTGACGAACCTTTCCTGGCGCTTGATTTGGAGGATGACTGGTTGAGCGGTCTGGATCAGGCATACGCTGCCTTGGCCGGGACCGGAACAAAACTGCCGAAGTTGTTATTGGCCACTTATTTTGAAGCGGTGGATAACCATGCTGCTCGCTTGAAAAACCTGCCGGTGGATGGTTTACATATTGATTTGTGCCGCGCGCCGGATCAGCTTGATATTTTTCTCGAAGGCTATCCAACCGGAAAAGTTCTGTCGCTGGGCATCATTGATGGACGCAATGTATGGCGCGCCGATCTGGCACAGGCGTTGGCGATTCTGGCGCACGCGCAGTTGACCCTGGGTGAGCGGTTATGGATTGCGCCCAGTTGTTCGCTGCTGCATTGTCCGGTGGATCTTGAGCTGGAAACCCGATTGGATAGCGAGATAAAGAACTGGCTGGCGTTCTCGGTACAGAAGCTAAAAGAGGTATCGATTCTCGGACAGGGTCTGAACCAGGGAGAGAACGCCATACGCGAGAAACTGGATGCCTCCACCAGGGCAAGACAAGAGCGCCGTGAGTCACCCCGCAACCATAACCCGGTAATGCAGGAACGCCTGCAACGCCTGACGCAGAATGACAGCCAGCGCACGAGTCCGTTCGAAGTGCGTCAGGTGCTGCAGCAGCAGCGTTTTCAATTTCCCGACTTGCCCACCACAACGATCGGTTCATTTCCGCAAACGCCGGAGATTCGGCAGGCACGTGCCGCGTTCAGAAAAGGTGAGCTCGGCAATTTGCAGTATCTGGAAGCGATGCGCAGGGAAATCCAGCTGGCAATCAGGAAACAGGAAGAGATCGGATTGGATGTGTTCGTCCATGGCGAAGCCGAGCGTAACGACATGGTGGAGTATTTCGGCGAGCAATTGTGCGGCTATGCCTTTACCGAGAACGGATGGGTGCAGAGCTACGGCTCCCGCTGTGTCAAGCCGCCAATTCTGTACGGCGATATCTTTCGTCCCGAACCCATGACGGTGGACTGGATTCAATATGCGCAGAGTCTGACCACAAAGCCGGTGAAGGGTATGTTGACCGGTCCCATTACCATGCTGATGTGGTCGTTCGTGCGTGACGATCAACCACGCTCAACCACGGCGCTGCAACTCGCTCTAGCCATCCGCGATGAAGTCGCCGATCTGGAGCGTGCCGGAATCGGTATCATTCAGATTGACGAGCCGGCGTTTCGCGAAGGGCTGCCGCTCAAAAAAGCCAATTGGAATGAATACCTGAAGTGGGCGGTGGAAGCATTCCGCGTATCCAGTTCCGGTGTAAAGGATGATACGCAGATACACACTCATATGTGCTACTCGGAGTTCAACGACATTCTGCCAGCTATCGCCGACATGGGTGCCGACGTTATTACCATCGAAACCTCGCGTTCACGTATGGAGTTGCTGGATGGGTTCGGTCAATTCAAGTACCCGAATGAAATTGGGCCCGGCGTATACGATATTCATTCGCCAAGAATTCCAGAGACCGGCGAGATGCTGGAATTATTGGAGAAAGCCTGCCAGGTGATCAATTCAAAACAATTATGGGTTAACCCGGATTGTGGCTTGAAGACGCGCAGCTGGCCGGAAGTCGTCACAGCGCTGGAACGCATGGTCGAAGCCGCGCGGCAGCTACGCGCCCAAATAAATACTTCTCAAACGGAAACCTTGCCAGCATGAAAATAACTTCGTCATTCAAAACACAAGTCACCTCCATCATTGATGCGCGGCATCTGCTGAAGCATCCTTTTTATGTCGCGTGGACAGAAGGCAAGCTTTCCAAAGAGCAATTGCGCCACTACGCGGAACAGTATTTTCATAACGTGCTGGCTGAGCCGACCTATCTGAGCGCGGTGCATTTCAATACGCCGCATCTTCACACCGAAACCCATAGCGGCGACATCAGCGTGCGCCAGGAAGTACTGAAGAATCTGATCAGCGAAGAGCACGGCGAAAAGAACCATCCCGCCTTGTGGAAGACTTTCGCTCTGGCGCTGGGTTCCACCGACAAGAGCCTGGCCAATGCCGCCGCCCTGCCAGGCACGGCGAGGCTGGTATCGACCTACCGGGACATCTGCCTGAACCAGCCGTTTTATGCGGGACTGGCGGCGATGCACGCATTTGAATCGCAGGTACCGGCAATTGCCGCTGTAAAGATTGACGGTCTGGCGAAGTTCTATGGGATGAATGATCCGGACAGCTATGAATTCTTTACGGTACACCAGGAAGCCGACGTGCACCATTCACAAGCGGAATGGGCGTTGATCGAGCGCTTTGCCGATACGCCGGAGAAGCAGGCCGAAGTGCTGGCGGCAACCACCCGGGCATGCGATGCGCTATGGGGATTTCTCGATGGCATCTACGAGAATTACTGCCAGGACCTTGCCTGCGAGGAAGAAGCCGCGGTTACGGTGCATTAAATCTAAATCCGGTAGTTGACGTTTATTTAATAGATCAGTGTTATGATTAATGACGATTTCCCGGGTTGGCGCCGGATGTTTCGCTCGAGGTCCGTAGTGCCTCTAGCAGCATTGTCTCAAGGCGGATCACGGTTCGCGTCTCATTCAGTATTTCTCCCGTAATCAGGAATGTGTCTTCGGCGCGTTCACCCAGGGTATTTATCCTGGCGCCGTGTACATTGACACTGAAGCTCACCAACACCTGCGCGATGCGCGTCAGCAGTCCCGGCTGATCTCCCGCTACAATCGACAGAACATGGTACATACCCTTTTCATCCGGTTCGATATCGACTTCCGGCGTAATCGGAAAATGTTTGAGATGGCGGCTCAGGCGTCCTTGCAGCGGGGGTTTTAAGGGTACCTGCTGCTTTAATTGCTGTGCCAGTTCATGCTCCACAATACCGACGACATCGCGCTGACGCTCCACCACATTGAAGGGATCCAGCACCAGGAAGCTATCGAGCGCATAGCCGTCGCGGGTGGTATGAATTCTGGCCTCGACGATGTTGTAATCCAGACCATCGAAAAAGCCGCAGATACGTGCGAACAAATCCTTTTGGTCAGGTGCGTAGACCAATACCTCAATGCCTGTCCCGGCGGGTGCGATACGTGCCTTGACCACCGGCGTGGGCGATTTCATCCGGTGGCTCAAGTGGCGCGTATGCCAGGCGATTTCCTGTGGATCATGCAGCAACAAATAAGTGGGATCGAGTGCCGACCATAGCTGCTCATGCGCACTGGTGGGAATGCCGGCATGTTGCAGCAATTCCAGCGCCTTGTTTTTGCGGTTTTTTAGCGTTCCATCCGCATGGATGGACTCGCCGTAAAAATGCCGCCGCGTTATCCAGAACAAATCTTCCAGCAGCTTGCCCTTCCAGGCATTCCATACTTTTGGACTGGTACCTCGAATGTCCGCAACGGTGAGCAGATAAAGCGCGATGAGATGACGCTCGTCGCCGACACGCGTGGCGAAATCCTCAATCACGCTCGCATCGGAGATGTCTTTTTTCTGGGCCGTCATCGACATTACCAGATGATTTTCCACCAGCCACATAACCAGCTCCGTATCTTCCGCCCGCATCCCGTGTCGTTCGCAGAACTGCTTGGCGTCGGTTTTTCCAAGCACCGAGTGATCTCCATTGCGCCCCTTGGCAATGTCATGGAACAGTCCCGCAAGATAGAGTACCTCCGGGCGTTCGAATTCGCCGATGAGCCGGCTGCATAGCGGATATTCGTGAGTGAATTCCGGCGCCATGAAACGACGCAGGTTTCTCACCACCATCAGGATATGCTCGTCCACCGTATAAACGTGAAACAAGTCATGCTGCATCTGGCCGACAATACGTCCAAACGCCGGGATATAGCGCCCAAGGATGCCATAGCGGTTCATAAGGCGCAGCTCATCTGTCAGTCCGTGTGGTTGCCGCAGGATTCTCATGAATAGGGCGCGATTGCGCGGATCGCGCCGGAAGGCTGCATTGATGAGAGGTGTGGCCCGCCACATCGCTCTCAGTGTCGCCGCGCTGCGCTCCTTTAACTCAGGATGCTGCTGCAGTAGCAGGGTACTCTCCAGGATCGTGCCCGGCTCCCGCCGGAAAATATCTTCGTCGCAAGCTTCCAGCAATTCGCCGCGCTTCTGAAAACGTTTGTTGATGATGACCGGCACGGTATCCGTAACAGGAAAAATCTCCGTGCGTAGTGTAGGTAACAGGATCGTATTGATCTGCGTCACCGCCTTGGCGGCACGATAGTAGCGTTGCATCAGTATTTCACTTGCACGACGCGGTGGCTTGCCGATTATGTCGAGCTCTTCAGCGAGAGAAGTCTGATAATCGAACAGTAAACGATCCTCGCGCCTTCCCGCGAGGTAGTGCAGCCGGATGCGCAGGTTTTGCAGGATAGTTTGATGACGCTGGGCAAGGCGAGCTTCCCGTTGCGTAATAACCCCCCCCTTGGCAAGATCCGGCCAGGATTTTCCCAGTTTCGCGGCATGGCTGACCCATAGAATGTTCTGTAAATCCCGAAGCCCGCCGGGGCTTTCCTTTATATTGGGTTCAAGGTTGTGCGTGGTATCGTGATATCTGCCGTGACGCTGATGTTGCTCAAGCTGCTTGGCGATAAAAAAAGCGCGCGGCTCAAGCATTGCCTGCATGGCTCGCGAAAATTGACTGAACAGCGGACGGCCCCCGGCAAGTAGACGGGCTTCCAGCAGACTGGTTTGCACGGTGATGTCCTTGTCCGCCTCTTCCGCGCATTCAGCGAGCGTGCGGACACTGTGTCCAACCTCCAGGCCGATATCCCATAATAATCTTACCCAGTGTTCCAGCCGGGATTCGATAGCGTCGTTCACCGCCCCGGACTTGTTTTTCCCTGCGGGAAGCAGCACCAGCAGGTCGATATCGGAATAGGGAAAAAGCTGCCGGCGTCCATAACCGCCTACCGCCAGTAGCGCTATGGAAGCCGGCATGGCCATGTCACGCCAGGCCTGGCGCAAAACGTCGTCCACCAACCGGCAATGGTCACGCAGAAGGGCTGCACCGTTCTTGCTCATGTAATAGTGCTGACGCAGTGCTTCGCGGCCTTGAAGAAGCGCTTTCTTGCCTACTTCGATATCGGAAGGATTCCGCGGTGAGCTGGCACCGGGGGGCTTCATGACGTTCAGGAACGAAAAGCAGGCTTCTGTGGCGCACCGGCGGACAGGGTCAGCACCTCGTATCCGGTTTCGGTGACCAGCACGGTGTGTTCCCATTGTGCCGACAGGCTGTGATCCTTGGTGACGATGGTCCAACCGTCGGCCATTTGGCGTATGGGCGCTTTCCCGGCGTTGATCATGGGCTCGATGGTAAAAATCATCCCCGTTTTGAGCTGCAGCCCGGTACCGGCACGGCCATAGTGGAGTACCTGAGGGTCTTCATGAAATTTTGTGCCGATCCCATGGCCACAGAATTCCCTCACCACACTGCATCCATGACCTTCGGCGAAATGCTGGATGGCATGGCCAATATCCCCCAATTGTTTTCCTGCCTTAACTTCCTCGATACCACGCCACATGGATTCATACGTAATTTCGCACAAGCGTCTGGCCTGGATTCCCGGTTCGCCGGCATAATACATGCGGCTGGTATCGCCGTGATACCCATCCTTGATGACGGTAACATCGATGTTGACGATATCTCCGGATTTCAGTGTTTTCTCCCCCGGCACACCGTGACACACCTGATGATTGACCGAGGTACAGATGGATTTTGGATAAGGTGAATATCCCGGCGGTGCGTAATTGAGTGGAGCGGGAACGGTATGCTGCACATTGACCATATAATCATGGCACAAGGTATCGAGCTCATTGGTCGTGACCCCCGGTTTGACAAAGGGGGTTATATAATCAAGTACCTCCGACGCCAACCTGCCCGCTATACGCATTTTCTCTATTTCTTGCGGGGATTTGAGAGGTACGGTCATGGTCGCTTCCGATGAGTGAATAAGAACGTATGATGGCGGTTGAGTGAATGCATTGCAAGAGTGGTATCGCGTGGCAATTGGCAGAGAATTGCAGTAAGGGGCGGGGGGAGAAAATCAGCCCGGGATTCATTCCGGAGCCTTCTTTGGGAACCCCTCAACAAATCATCCGGGTTTGCCAGCGACACGCTCCACGGCCGCCCCGAGATTCCCTGGGTTACGCGTGATCATGAAAAGGACCTGGCATGTTTGCGCAAGGATTGCACTTGTTATTTATCATTGGTACCCATCAGCTCCTGCTCCGATGCATTGCATTCGGTCCTCTTCAGCTCGCTGCCGGGGAATTCGCGCTCCAGGTCCGTCATCCTCCTGACAATATCGTCCGATGGCGCTTGCACTACGAATTTTATCTGCTCCAGGTTGCGTGCCCCGATAACCGCCGATCTTACGCCTTTGCTCCTGAGCGATACCATCATATTCTGGGCTTCATCTATGTTATGGAAAAACCCCATGGAAATAGCGTTATTCCATTTGCTATCGTCTTGAACGTGAGAAAAATTGGTTAACTTCAACCTTCCAAGCTCCCCCATCTTCTTTATGGCATGATATTTACTTCTGAGAGGAGGGATATGTATCCAAAAGACCGGAGTCTTGCCCATTGGTTGCCGGCTTATCTTATCCCCCAGCTCCTGCCTGGCTATCGCGGCCTCGACCTGCTCCAGATCCGCCTCAAAAAAGGAGGCCCATTCCAGGCAGTTGGCAGACGCAGCTAACGGCTTGGTTCCTTCCGGCTGAAGTTCCGGCAATGGCTGTACGTGGCTACCGGATAACGGTCTCGGCATCTGAATATAAAATGCGAAAACAACGTTGACAAACAACAGCAGAAAAAATAATGTTTTCATTTGCTGGCGGTTTATGGTTTTATGGTTGTTAACCGGCTTTCACCTTGTTAAAATACAATGTTGATAGCATGGTTATATTTATTTTTCCCGGAGCGTCATGAAATGCATGGCATGAAATCAGTTTCGAATGTGGTGTTGTTATTTGCCGCACTGGCGCTATCCAATCAAGTCTCCGCTGAAACTGCTCCCGAGGTCCATAAGAGCAAGGGCGACGCAGCTAAAGGCCAGCAAATTGCCACACAAATTTGTGCAACTTGTCACAACCCCGACGGTAACAGTGTCATACCCACAAATCCCAGCCTGGCTGGCCAGCATGCCGAGTATATCACCAAGCAACTGGAGAATTTCAAGCCGCAAGATGGCAAACCCGCAGAGCGCGAAAGCCCGATTATGGGTGCCATGGTGGCCCCGCTCTCCGCGGAGGATATGAAGAATCTCGGTGCCTATTATGCCCAGCAAACTTCCAGGTCTGGTGGCGCCAAGGACAAAGCACTGGCGCAACAGGGTGAGAAGATCTATCGTGGTGGAAATCTGGAATCCGGCCTGCCCGCCTGTGCCGGCTGCCACTCTCCCAATGGCGTCGGCATTCCACCTAACTACCCGCGCCTTGCGGGCCAGCATTCGGAATATGTTGCGGCGCAACTACGAGCGTTCCGAACCGATCAGCGCACCAAAGATCCCAATAACGTGATGCACATGATTGCTTCTCGCATGAGCGAACGGGAAATTCAGGTGGTATCGGAGTTTATTTCCGGTTTGCGCTAAGCCCTCGAATTTGAAATGACGCCCATCAAAATAAAACAGCCTGATCCAGATTGATCTGGCCGTTTCTTATTTCTTTATTTCAGCGCACCGAATACCCGGTCAGCCGCATCCAGCGTTTTATTGATTTCGACATCACCATGTGCTGTCGAAACGAAGCCCGCCTCGAATGCTGACGGCGCAAAGTAAATCCCCTCTTGCAGCATGGCATGGAAAAAACGGTTAAAAGATTCCTTATCGCATTCCATCACTTCAATATAGCTTGCCGGCAAGCCTTCCCGGAAATAAAGGCCGAACATGCCTCCCACCGCCTGTGCGCAAAAGGGAATACCGTGTTTTTTTGCGGCTGCAGCCAGACCCTCAATAAGTTGTTGAGTCCTGGCAGCAAGCTTTTCGTAGAATCCCGGCATTTGCACCAGCTTCAATGTGGCAAGCCCCGCGGCCACTGCGACAGGGTTGCCGGAAAGCGTACCGGCCTGATACACGGGCCCTAACGGGGCCAGGCACTGCATAATGTCACGTCTACCGCCAAAAGCAGCCATCGGCATGCCGCCGCCGATCACTTTGCCGAGCGTGGTAAGATCGGGTTTGATGCCGTAGAGCCCCTGGGCGCATTCCAGTCCAACACGAAAGCCGGTCATCACCTCATCAAAGATAAGTACGCTGCCATGTTGTGTGCATAACTCGCGCAGGGCGGGTAAGAAGCCGGGTTTCGGTGCTACCAGATTCATGTTGCCCGCCACGGGTTCGACGATGACAGCGGCGATTTCGTCGCCAAATTGGCTGAACGCCCGCTCCACGCCGGCGAGGTCGTTGTAATCCAGCACTACGGTGCTGGATGTGGTTCCGGCGGGAACCCCGGCGGAACTAGGATGACCGAAAGTAAGCGCCCCGGACCCTGCTTTCACCAGCAGGGCATCATCATGGCCGTGATAACACCCTTCGAATTTGATAATGCGGTTCCTCCCGGTATACCCGCGTGCCAGGCGAATGGCGCTCATCGTCGCTTCGGTTCCCGAGCTTACCAGTCTCACCTGCTCGATCGATGGAACCAGTGTGCACAGCAACTCCGCTATTTCGAGTTCAGCCTCCGTGGGTGCGCCAAAAGTCAAACCGTTTTGCGCCACTGCCTGGACCGTCTTAATCACCTCGGGATGGGCATGGCCAAGAATCAGCGGCCCCCAGGAACCGACGTAATCTATATAAGGCTTATCGTCCGCATCCCATACGTAGGCGCCCTGTCCCCGACGGAAGAATATCGGCGTGCCGCCCACCGACTTGAAGGCACGTACAGGCGAATTAACACCGCCTGGAATATATTTCTGGGAGAGCTCAAACAATTGCTGATTACGTGAAGTCATTTGATAACCTATGTTTATTGGGAATGGAATACGGAGAGTGAGTCCGCAGCTGGCGAACTCATAAAAAAGAATATCAAGCGATGCAAGGTATTATGGGCCACGCGTTATACTGAAGAATGATCTGGAAATAAGCAATCAGCCGTGGGATTAGGTTGAAATAACCGGGAAAAATTCTCGGCCGCGGATCGAATATACCCAGTCGCAAACAGAGCACTGCTCACCGCCACTGCATTGGCGCCCCGGCTTATCAGTTCTCCGGCATTATCCGAAGTAATGCCTCCAATAGCCACCACAGCAACATGCAGTTTCCGCCTTGCATGATCCAGCAAATCCATGGGTGCCGCCGCCGCACCCGGTTTGGTGGGAGAATCAAAAAAAGCGCCGAATGCGACATAATCCGCACCGTCACGCTCGGCTTCGACGGCAAGCTCCAACCGGTTGTAGCAAGAAACTCCAATAATTTTCCCCTTCCCCAGCCTGCGTCGGGCTTCGGCTACGGACGCGTCGTCCCGTCCCACATGTACACCATCCGCACCGACCTCAACGGCAAGATCGAGATAATCATTGACGATAAAGGGTACGCCGAATTTTCGGCAAAGATGTGCAAGTGAATATGCCTGCTCCAGTCGCAGTGCGGTACCCGCCGTCTTGTTACGGTATTGAACCAGACGTGCTCCACCTGTCAGCGCCTGTTGCGTCATCGTAACCAGGCCTGAGGTGTCGATCATCTCCGGTGTGATGGCGTATAGCCCTCCGAGTTCTGGCCGGGTCATTTCACTTTATCCTCGGCCACGGCATCTATCTCATCGCGGGCCCAGAATAGCCGGTCGGGCAGAAACTGTCCCATTCCCGGACGAAAACCGGCTTTAAGCGACTGCCAGGTATATTCCTGCGCTTCATATACCCCCTCGGCAATGGGTAAGCCATTCGCAAGCGCGGCGGCAATGGCCGAAGCGAGCGTGCAGCCGGAACCATGGTAGGAACCCGGCAGGCGTTGCCAGGAATCCGATCGGATAACGCCATCGTTTCCATACAGATGGTTGACCACCTGTAGCGTATTTTCATGGGTTCCCGTGATAAGCACGTATTCGCAACCCATCTGTAAAAGACGGCCGGCGCATTGACTCAGGTTCTGTATGTCGTCATCATCGTCTTCATCATCCTGGGCGAGCCGCCGCGCTTCCAGGCTATTGGGAGTGATGATGGTCGCCTGGGGAAGCAATAATTCGCGCATCGCGATCAGCATATCTTCGCTGGCGAGTTCGTCGCCGCGGCCCGAGGTAAGCACCGGGTCCAGCACCAGCGGGATATCAGGATAATCTGAAATCACTTCAGCAATGGCCGTGATAATCTCCACGCTGCCCAGCATTCCGATCTTGAAGACATGTACCGGCATGTCTTCAAGAACCGCGCGCGCCTGATCCGCCACCCATTCCGGGTCCAGCGCCATGACATCATCCACCCCGGCCGTGTCCTGCACGGTAATAGCGGTAATCACCGACAGCGGATGACAACCCATGCTGGCAAGAGTGAGGATGTCGGCCTGGATACCGGCGCCGCCGCTGGAGTCGCTGGCGGCGAAAGAAAGTACTATAGGGGGTGGCTGAGACATGGACTAATACCGTAAAATGGCATTTTAACCCAAATCCCTGTCATCATGCCCACTACCGAAACTCGCGCTTACCGTTGTTACATGTGCCTCATTTGCGGCTTCATATACGACGAAGCCGAAGGATCGCCGCAAGAAGGTATTCCCCCCGGGACACGATGGGAAGATGTACCAATGAACTGGACTTGTCCCGAATGTGCCGCGCGCAAGGAAGATTTTGAAATGGTGGAAATTTAAATGCGTATTCTGCATACCATGCTGCGAGTCGGCGATCTGGAAAAATCCATTGCTTTCTACACGGGTGTGCTGGGAATGAAAGTATTGCGCCGGCGGGATTACCCCGAGGGAAAATTTACGCTTGCGTTTGTCGGTTATCAGGATGAGGCGGATGGCGCGGTACTTGAATTAACCCATAACTGGGATGTAAAAAAATACGACCTGGGCACCGGCTATGGACATATTGCCATAGAAGTGGATGACGCCTACAAGACCTGTGAAGAAGTAAAAAAGCGTGGCGGCAACGTTACACGGGAAGCAGGACCCATGAGACATGGCGCCACCGTGATTGCATTTGTCGAGGACCCGGACGGTTACAAGATCGAGTTCATACAAAAAAAGACAGTATGAGCGTTAAACCCGGATAATCCATCAGGCGGCTCTCCGAGCCTACCCGAGTGAGGGCGGTCAGTTTTCGGCCATTTTCGTTGCTTGCCCAGCGTCCATAGACCGCGGCTATGGACTTTTCCCAAACGCCAGAGCTGTCTCGCAATCTGCCCCGCCATCATCTCGCAGCCTAATGGATTCTGCTGTTAAATTCCTGCCATTAATTTTCCAATTTGGCTGGCCGGACGAGCCGCACTTCCCGCTGCGGGAAGGGAATCTCGATACCGTGTTTTTGAAATTCAGTCCAGATTTCAAGGTTCAGGCTGGAACGTAAGCGGAGTGCTCCGCCCTCTGGATTCTCCACCCAGATGATCAGTTCCAGATTGATTCCACTGTCGGCAAATTCCTTGAGAATTACCACGGGTTCGGGTTCCGTTAATACTTGTTGCTTTTTTTTTGCAATGTCCAGCATAAGGTCCATGGCGGCTTCAACAGGGCTTGCGTATCCGATCTGAATTGGAAGAATCAGACGTATCCGGTGATCTGAGTAGGTCTGACTGATAACCGTTGAAGTGATGAAGGTATCATTGGGGATAAGGGCTTCGGTACCGTCGTCAACTTTGAGTACCACGTACCGCGTGGTAAGTAAAGTGACTTCACCTTTACGGTTATCCACCGTTACGATGTCGCCGATATGCAGGGAGCGATCCAGAAGTATGATAAAGCCGCTTATGTAGTTGCTGGCAATTTTCTGCAAGCCCAATCCCAGACCGACGCCGAGCGCGCCGCTGAATACGGATAAAACGGTAATGTCCACTCCAACCATGGACAATGCGAACAGAACGCCAAAAAGGGTCAGCAGAGTGCTGGTAATTTTTGACAGGATTACACGCTGATTGATATTCAGCGCATCGGTTTGCATGATACGAGCTTCAAGCGAGCTGGCGAGCCAGAGCGCCAATAGCATGCTGAGCGAAAATGCAAGAATTCCTTCCACGATCAGCAATAATGAAAGACGTTGTTTGCCGATATGGAATGAGATGTCATCAAGGAGGGTAAGGATTCCCGGCAACAGGCCTGTTACATGGAGCGCCAGTCCAATCCACACTACCCAGCCGATGCGCCGCTCCCAGGGACGCAACCACTCTTGACTGGAAAAAACCCGGCGCAGCATGTAGACGGTCGCGCGGATCAGCGCAAGCGCCAATAACAGGGGGACAGCGATATTGAGAAGATGAGTTGAATACAAGTGACTAAGCACCCATCTGCCGGGAAGGATCAAGGCAAGCGCAAGGAGTGGAAATAACAGCAGCCTGCGGCTTGCACCTGCTGGCGGAGAGAATTGTTGCCTGAGTCTTTGCAACAGCCATGCGAAACCCAGACCTGCAACCAGCACAGCAATCTGCCACAGGACGCTGATCTCCTGCGCATCGGTGATCAAACTGCGTAGCAAACTCTGGATTTGGATTTCGTTATCGGGTTGCATGAGTAGATTGGAACCAAGCGTGCGCTGTAATAAATTCTAGCACGAGCAACAGGTTGCGAGTGTTCGTAGCAGTCGTGCCAATTGGCTGGATACCTACTCAGTCACCCTTAATTGTGTGCGGGACGGCAAACTGGCCGCCGTGGTTGACCATATAAAGGCTCATCGAGGCGACCAGGAGCTATTCTGGGACAAATCGAATCATGCCGCGATGTGTGCGAATTGTCATAGCTCATACAAGCAAAGATTAGAGAAATCAGGCTGGATCGCTGGTTGCGATGATTTCCGGCCGACCACTGGATCAAAAGCATCATTGGCGAAAGTCCTGACGAGACAGGACGCAGCCAATTATGTAGTGCTCATTAGCACTTCCGTCCAATAGTAAAAGTAGCCAGAGTCTATAGCATATCAATTTAGACGGTTCCTGATTCTGGTCTCTTTATTGGAGAAATTCATGTTTTCAACTAAACAATTTGCAAAGGCGGCCCTTGCATCGATCGTTTGGGCTATAGGCGGAGTCGCGCATGCGGGCCTCATTGGCACACAAATGGAGGTTGGTTACTACACGCCCAACACCAGTTCGCCCTACGCATCGGCCATTTTTACGCCGTCGAGCTTTACGGTTGGCGCGGGCCAAGAAACGGTTGGAAACGTCGAGGGCGTAACCAACCTTTTCATCGACTTTACCGACAACACGCTTTCGGTCACCTTTGGCACAATCCTCGGTAGCCCCACCTGGAACTCGAACGATTTTAATGGGGTCATCTTTACCGCGATGAGTCCTTTCGATTTCGAGAGCCTGCTAGTGATTCCCTCCACCACGATGTCTGGATTCGATAACTCTCGGGTGTCTTTCACGGATAATCAGATCCTGCTAAATTGGCAAGGACTGAGCTACATCGACGGCACCACCGTAAACATCAGCTTCACCTCACCATCATCGCCGTCGGCAGTACCCGTGCCCGGCACACTCGCGTTAATTGGTCTCGGCATAGTCGGCCTTGCCTGGCGTCGGCGCAAATAAATAATAACAAATATGACGTTGATACAAGCCAGTTCAGGCCCCTGGCATTCACTAGTACGAAAACCAGACAAAACGTAATACTATTTATTTTCTTTACTTTGACTGCCGGCCTTCGCGTGTTGCTGTGAAGTTCCGCCGTGGGTTGAATGAGCGCGAGATCCCGCCGGGTTACTCATGGCCTTCTGTTTTGGGCTTACAGCTTTATTGCCGTCCTGATCAGCCTTTCCGTGTCTCGGGGGATCCGTGGGTAAATCACTGGCTGGATCTCTGCGATAGTGGAGGCTTCCCCGGGTAGGATCAGGAGTGAAGGGTTCGGTGGGAGGACGTATTTTTTCTTTGGTCATAGTAATCTCCTGGCAAATCAATAATGGATTAAAAATGTTCAATCTCCCGCCCCGTAGGAGCGGAAGCGTACCATGACGAAATTTTTAAAAGAATTCGGTGCGGAGCCGCACCTATTAATGTAGTCACTTTAGGAGTTCACCTGGCATTAATTCTCCACCCGAGTGGGTGGTTTCTAGTCCATATGTCCCATAGTAAAATTGCAGCAAGCCCGTAATATTATGTTGCGGGGCTCTGCTCCCCCCTTGCAGCGTAGCGCACCGCCCCGGCCCAGGAAACTGTGTCGGGTTTTTCATTCCTCCCGATCCGCCATGCAATTATCCCAAACCTGCTGAAGTAGGTTTTGTTGGGGTCTTGACGGTAAGGTAATTCTGCGCGCTGGGTAAATGTTACAGTAATTTTCATGGCTAGATTTCAACCATATGTGCACGCTTCCCCGCCAAGTAGAGAGTTCAGAGTTATAGCGGAGGACAATCAGACAGCCAACAAGGGAAGCGCTACGGATTGGGAATGTCGTCTTCCTGCTTTACCAGTGCCATCGCGGCGGCAAAAAAACCATCCGTACCGTGTAAACCGGGCGATAACTGCAAATATACGCCGGTATCGAGCGGAATTTTCTGTTGAGCCAAAAGTTCGGCGCAGTTCAGCAGTATGAGCCGGGGATGGCCAGCGAGAAAGCGCTCGACAATTTCCTGGTTCTCCTCCGGCAGAAAGCTGCAAGTGGCATAGATCAGCCTGCCACCCGGCTTGAGCAGGTTCGCCGCGGAGGATAGAATCGCCACTTGCTTGCGCTTGAGTTCTTCGATGCTCTGCGGTGACTGCCGCCACTTCAGATCCGGATTGCGGCGTAATGTTCCCAGCCCGCTGCATGGCGCATCCACCAGTACCCGGTCAATCTTTCCCGTCAGACGTTTTACCTTGATGTCGTTTTCGTTGGCAATACGCTGCGGATAAAGATTGGATAACCCGGAACGCTTGAGGCGTGGCTTCAGGTTATTCAGCCGTTTTTCGGAAATATCGAAAGCATAGATGCGTCCCTGTGAGCGCATCAGTGCACCCAGCATCAGCGTTTTGCCTCCCGCTCCCGCACAGAAATCCACCACCATGTCGCCGCGCTTTGGGGCGAGCAAATAGCCCAGCAGTTGGCTGCCTTCGTCCTGTACTTCCACCTTGCCGGTAAGAAACAGTTCATGGCGGTTGATAGCCGGCTTGCCGGTCAGGCGGATGCCGATAAGCGAGTACGGCGTGGCATTGCCTTCAATGCCGTCCTTGTTCAGCAACGCAAGGACTTCATCGCGATTCGCAAGCAGCGTATTGACGCGCAAATCAAGTGAAGCGGGGCGTTGCAGCGAACGTCCCAGATCGAGAATCTCGTTATCCGGCATGAAGCCACGCAGCTTCTCCATCAGCCATTCGGGGAATTCGGCCTGTATGGCAAGCGACTGCGATTCCGGGGTCACTGCCTTGATCCCGGTAAGCCATTTTGCTTCAACCTCGCTGACGAGCGGCAGCAGCTCGCGCAAATTCATACCCTGAAACCTGGCCAGATAGGCAAGCAACAAGGAACGGGGCGTGGAAGTGCCGGATACGCTTTCAAGAAAAAAACGGTGGCGCAAAATGCCGAATACGCTTTCCGCGATAAATGCCCGGTCATTTGCCCCAAACGCCGGATTCTCGCGAAAAAAATGCCGCAGTATTGAATCGGCAGGGTGATCCAGCGGCAGCACGGTACGCAGTGCAGCGGTGACCATGTCCAGGTGAGCAGGAGTAATACGCATCTATGTCGATACCGCGAAAGTAGGAGTGAGGGAGACGTGGCACATCCGCACAATGGGGTACAACATATATCCCAAACTGTGGAAGGGTGACAAATTCTCAGGCTTTAAATTATTCCAAATTCGGCCTGTCGCGAATTCACCATGGGAAAGTCAAGTGGCGCACGAGATGGTTGTCGATCATACCGCCATACCGCACAAAAATGGTCCGCCGCCGAATTCAGGATTACTGAAGGCGTCCCTGTTTTAAGCTATTCGCGGGCTCTCCATAGCTTATTTTCGTAACCATCTGATCCGTCACAATACCCATTTTCTCGGTGGCCACGATGCGTACCGGGAGCATATGGTGGTCAACGGCAAGCCAGATTTTCCTGTCGCGCTCGCCATCCGTTTCAGTCTGTTTTGTGAGCACGATGGTTTCGAGCTTGCCCATCGGCGTATCCAGCGTTTCCTTGCCAACGGCGTAGCGAACCGATTCGAGCCGCTTGCCGTCGGTTACGTGCAGATTTAAAACTTTGCCGGGAACAGGCGAGAACAAGAAGCTATAATGCAGGCTCAGTCTATCCTGGATGTCGGCAGGCAGGGCTTTCTGCTCTTCCCCGCGTTTATGCTGAAGGGTCAGCAATTTCTTGTTCCAGTCAAAAATAGCTACTTTGGGTATTTTCTTGCCGTGCTGATCGGAAAAGCGGCTGGGTCGCAGTGATCCCTCCGCTGTGATACTCCCCGCACTATCAAGCATAATAGGGTCCGGTTGTGTCAACGCCAGCATACCCTTGGCACGGGCTTCGCTGCTGATGGCATAGCTGCGCATGCCTCTTTCACGTTTGATTTGCAGCGTATCATTCACTTCTCCTTCCAGGCCGCCGGATGTTATCGAGTAGCTGATGTCGACACGAGCGGGAATATCGGCGGCCAGAGCGGACGAGGTGAAAAAAGCGGAAAAGTATAGTCCGCATGACAGGGCAACAGATAGAAGTTTCATTGGTGTAATTCCGGTGAGAATAAAATTGAACCATCAGCCACGGCATCGCTCACTTCCACACGATTATCGGCGACTTTCAGTCGGCCTTCCATAAACCAGCGTATCGCTTCGGGGTAAATGCGGTGTTCCTGTTGCAATACCCGTGCAGCGAGCGTTTCTTTGGTGTCGCCGGGCAATGTCTGGACCGCCGCCTGAATGATGATCGGGCCGTGGTCCACCTGCGAGGTTACAAAGTGCACGGTGCAGCCATGTATCTTCACGCCTTCCTTCAGGGCCCGGGCGTGGGTGTCGAGGCCGGGAAAGGCGGGCAGCAGTGAAGGGTGAACGTTCATCAGCTTTCCACAATAACGGTTAACAAAGCCATCTCCCAGAATGCGCATGAAACCGGCGAGTGCGATCAGGTCCGGTTCGTAAGCGTCGATTGTTTCCGCCAAGGCGGTATCGAATGCCTCGCGAACTGGATAAGACCGTTGATCCAGTACTTTTGTTTCAAATCCATGCATCCTGGCAATTTCCAGCCCCGCCGCATCCGGCCTGTTACTGATAACAGCGGCTATCCTGACCGGGAGTTTTGCGTCGATCAGCGCTTCCATGTTGCTGCCGCGGCCGGAAATGAGAATAACAAGGGACTTCATTATGTCAACATCAACAGGATGACCAAAGACAATCTTTGTCTCGATTACTCAATGATCGTCTGCGATTCATTCGCATCCCGTTGCCGGATGATGCCGATACGCCAAACGGTTTCGCCCCCAGACTGCAATATTTTCACCGCGCTATCGGCAAGTTCCGGCGCCACGATCAGCACCATGCCAATGCCGCAATTAAACACACGGTGCATTTCACTTTCGGTCACGTTGCCCTGCTCCTGCAGCCAGCGGAAAAGCAGCGGGATTTCCCAGTGGCCTTTTTGCAGTACCGCAACGACACTTTCTGGCAGGATACGTGGAATATTTTCCACCAATCCGCCACCCGTAATGTGAGCGAGCCCTTTAACCGGCAGATGCTTCATCAGTTCGAGCACCGCTTTTACGTAAATACGGGTCGGTGCCATGATTACATCCATTAACGCTTTACCCCCGAAATCGGTCGACAAGTCTGTGTTATTTTTTTCGATAATCTTGCGGATCAGTGAGTAACCATTGGAATGCGCACCGCTGGAAGCCAGTCCAAGCACCGCATCACCCGCCCGGATAGTTAAACCGGTGATGATATGATCTTTCTCCACCACGCCTACCGCGAAACCCGCAAGGTCGTATTCACCCTCCGGGTACATGCCCGGCATTTCGGCGGTCTCACCGCCAATCAAGGCGCAACCCGCTTGTTCGCAACCCGCCGCGATACCCTTGACCACCTGGGTGGCGGTATCCACGTCCAATCTGCCGCAGGCGAAGTAGTCCAGGAAGAACAATGGTTCCGCCCCCTGTACCAGAATATCATTGACGCTCATTGCCACAAGGTCTATCCCAATGCGGTCGTGCCGGTTCAACTGGAATGCGAGCTTCAATTTGGTGCCCACGCCATCGGTACCCGATACCAGCACCGGATTGCGGTAATTCCTGGAGATTTCGAACAACGCCCCAAAGCCGCCTATGCCCGCGAGCACCTCCGGACGCATGGTACGTTTGGCATAGGGCTTGATGTTTTCTACCAGGCGGTCACCCGCATCAATATCCACGCCCGCATCGCGGTAGGAAAGCTGGATAGCGTCGGGATTTTCGGGATTGGATGAAGTCAAGTTGAGTTCTCGCTCAGTTGCAGATAGAGTGCCGCTTTTCAGGAAGCACAATTTTACCGTAAATGATCCCTAAACACTTCCGACTTCCGCGATCTGCACGATATAAAGCTCGTAGATGAAACAACTGGTGCTGGACATCGCCCCATCGCCACCCCCAACGCTGGCAAATTTCGTGCCGGGCCGGAACGCCGAACTGTTACAGACCCTGGGTAATATCCTCGCCGGACTGGAGCGGGAGCATTTTGTTTATCTATGGGGCGGTAAGGGATGCGGCAAAAGCCACTTGCTGCAGGGGATGGCAGGACTATGCATGCACGATAAAATGAGCACAGCATATTTTGCATGTGATGCGAATACCAGTTTCAGCGCGGGTGGCGATGCCGATTGCGTGATGGTGGATGACGTGGATCGCCTTAATGCCGATGCGCAAATTGGCTTGTTTAATCTCTATAATGGTATTCGTGAGGAGGGCCGTGCGCTCCTCCTGGTAAGCGGCTCCGCCGCTCCGGCGCAATTGAAGTTGAAAGTGCGTGAAGATCTTGTTACCCGCTTGGGATGGGGTTTGGTATATCAGATGCATGAATTGACTGACGAGGAAAAAGCAAAAGCCATGAAAAGTCACTCCGCCAGCCGCGGACTCGATCTGTCGCAGGAGGTGTGCGACTACCTGCTTCGTCATGGACGGCGCGATTTACCGTCCTTGATGGCTACGCTCGATGCGCTTGATAGTTATTCGCTGGCGAACCGGCGTAAAGTCACCGTTCCATTGGTACGCGAGTTATTGCAGGTGGCATCATGAAACTTGCCTTGTTTGACCTCGACAATACCCTCCTGGCCGGCGACAGCGATTTCGAGTGGGCGCAATTCCTTATCGAGCAGCACGTGCTGGATCGGGAAGTATATGAAGCACGCAATGTGGAATTCTATGAGCAATACAAAGCCGGTACGCTCGATATCCACGAATTCCTGGATTTTCAGTTAAAGCCATTGTCGCGCCACCCTCGCACGCAGCTCGATGCCTGGCACCGTGAATTCATGGAGAAGAGGATTCTGCCCCTGATAGCGCCCGGTGCGCGCGAACTGATTAACAGGCATATGCTTGGCGGTGATCTATGTGTCATCATCACTGCCACCAATCGCTTTGTTACCGCACCGATCGCGCGGACACTGGGTATAAGCAATTTGATCGCCACCGAGCCGGAGCAGAAGGATGGCGAATTTACGGGCCAGGTTTCAGGATTACCCTGTTTCAGGGAAGGCAAGATAGCGCGTCTGGAAAGCTGGCTGGATGAGCACAATCTGACGTGGCTGTCGTTCCTGGAAAGCTGGTTTTACAGCGACTCACTGAATGATCTGCCGCTGCTCAAAAAAGTTACCCATCCTGTCGCGGTGGATCCTGATGCAACGCTCAAGGGCTATGCCGAAAAAAATGCGTGGCCCATCATCAGCCTGCGATAACGTTGCAGGAACGTTCCACCGTGCGCGGGAGGGGCTGGAACAAACAGTCCGTGCTGCCTGTATGCCCTCGCCCGGGATTCTGAGTGTTTGCGTTCTGGTGTGACTTCCGCCAGACATCCTTTACGGTTGCTGATCCTGTTTTCGGTGCTTGCACTCGGCAGCCTGTTCGCCGGATTGCTATTCGGCAGTGTGGACATCCCTGTTTCCGGCATTGTCAGTGCACTATTTTCGCCAGCTGACAGCGTTTCCCATCAAATAGTCTGGCAACTGCGCCTGCCGCGCGTATTGGCGGCATTTGCCTGTGGCGGCCTGCTCGCCCTGGCGGGCGCGCTACTGCAGATTTTATTGCGCAATCCACTGGCTGATCCCTATATTCTGGGCGTATCCGGCGGGGCGGCGGTGGGCGCGCTTGCCGCCATGCTGCTGGGATGGGGACTCCTGTTGACCAATCTGACATCACTGGCGGGCGCATTGGCAGCGATTGCCATCGTGTTTGGCCTGAGTTTTCGCGCTGGTGACTGGAATCTTTACCGGCTGCTTCTGACAGGCGTCGTGTTGTCCGCTGGCTGTACCGCCCTGACCACGTTGATTCTGACCCTGGCGCCGGCCAGCGATGTAAAAGGTATGCTGTTCTGGCTGATGGGCGACGTTTCCCGGGCCGAAGGATTGCTGCCTGCGTGGATCACCCTGATCATGGTAGCGGCCATGAGCCTGCTATTTTCCGGTAGCCTCAATGTTCTGAGTCTCGGCCAGATGAAGGCAAAAACGCTGGGTGTGGCCGTGCTGCCATTGCAGATTGGGGTCTACTTTGGCGCGTCATTGGCGACTGTGGCGGCGCTGATGCTGGCGGGCGCCATCGGTTTTGTCGGGCTGATCGTGCCCCACGCCGTCCGCCTGCTGGGGGTGAGCGACTTTCGTTGGCTATTGCCCTTGTCGGTGTTGCTGGGGGGCGGCTTTCTTACGCTGGCCGATACCCTGGCGCGCACCTTGTGGGCGCCCCAGCAATTGCCGGTCGGGGTGTTGACAGCATTATTGGGCGTACCGATGCTGTTGCTGCTGCTGTCGAAAAAACATTCGTAGTTTTGTGGCAGACCGCCGGTTTGCTCCGTAGCCTTCGATAAGGCTGGCTCCAGGAATTAGAATTGCAAGTCAGGCAATATCATCACCCGCACTCCATGACTTCCGCATCGGCCACCGAATTACCCGCAGGGACGGTTCACCTCTGGTATACGTCCGTACCGCAGGCGAGGATTCCGCTCGATCAATATCTATCCATTCTTGATGAGGAGGAGCGATGCCGCGCAGCCCGATTCCATTTCGATCGCGACCGGGAATCCTTTATCCTGGCGCGCGCCTCCCTGCGTTGTTTACTGGCGCGATATACGGGTGCCGATCCCGCTCAGATCCGGTTCAAGCAGGATCCATACGGAAAATTGTATATCCATCATCCGGTTAGTTTGGTGCGGTTCAATGTCACCCATTCCGGCGATTGCATCGTCCACGCAATCGCTCAGGGGACCGACGTTGGAGTGGATGTCGAGATCCTTCGCAATTCCGTTGAGCTTGCTTCGATTTCATCGTATTTTGCCGCTGGCGAACAAGCATGGCTGCTTGCGGCTGACGCTCAAGCGCGGGATACCCGGTTTTTCACTCTCTGGACATGCAAGGAAGCCTATATCAAGGCTCTTGGACGGGGATTGTCAAAGCCCCTGAACAGCTTTGAGATCAGCTTCGCAGAAGGAGGGGAGCCGAAAATTCTCTCCGATTCCGAGGATGGCGCTCACTTGAGTTCATGGCAGTTGCTGCTTTTCGAGCCCCGCCGGAACGTATTGGGCTGCGTCGCCGTGGACGTTGCGTCAACCCGGGTCGAGTTGCGTGATTACGACTCAGGCGTGTTGCTGCGGCGTATCGTCTGAGTGGGATAGCTGTGGCTGTCGTATCGCCGGTTCTCATCGGGTTCGAACGAAGCACTGGATATATGCGTCGCCGGTATCCTTCTTGACGTAATCCGTGGTTTCGTATGACGCATAGGAGCGGCGCTCGACAACAATACGATCGAAGTGATGGACGAACTGCCACCGCAGCACCGGGCGCGTGGAAAAGCAGGGGATGAAGACTCCGCCTCGACGCAGGGCGCGCGTCACGGCCGGCATTACTTCCATCCACAAGGCTTCGTCGTCCCACAGCGAAACCGGTACGAGATAGGGATCGAAGAAGATGCCGTCGAGGCTTTCCGGCTCCATCCGCTGGATATACTCGAAAAAATCCGCATGAACAATCTCCAGCGCTGGCGGCGGGGACGGGTTGCGTTCGCGAAAAAGCTCGATGACCCGCGGAAATTTCTCGATGACGGTATGATGGCGCGTGGCCGGGTTGGCGGCGATGCGTAACGCCGAAATGCCCAGACCCAATCCCACTTCCAGAAATTCCGAACCGTAGCCGCAAAGGATGTCGGCGGATTCCCACATCAGCGCGCTTTCCCATCCTTGCATTGCCTGTCCATCGTCTATGTAGAGCGTGACCTCCTCGTTATTTTCGACGAGCTTTATCTCCGGGTTTTCCCGTTGCTGTATTGCGTCCATAGCGCTCTCCTCAAAATGGCGTCGCGATCGTGCCGCCGGTGGCGGCAAATCGATCCAGCATCGCCTTTAGATCCTTGGAAAATACAAGCTCCCCGAGCGGGGAAACCGTTGCCCGATGCCGCCAGCGCGGCAGCGGGTCAATCTTTGGCAGCGGCGCGCTTTCAGCCTGCGCGGCGGCCACAGCCAGCGCCAGGCCGGCGATGGTGGGCATCTCAAAAATCTGCTGTAGCGGCAGTTCGACCCCGAATTCATCGCGTAACCGGGAGATCACCTGGGTCGCGAACAGCGAGTGTCCCCCGATGGAGAAGAAATTATCATGAATACCGATGTGCTCGATGGCGAGTACCTGCTGCCAGATTGCGGCGAGTTTTGTCTCGGCGATGGTACGCGGTGGAGCAAAGCTGTCGTCCGAAGTTTCCGGCACCGGTAATGCCAGGCGATTAATCTTGCCGCTGGGGGTGATCGGCAATTCTTCAAGCACGACGAATACCGCCGGTATCAGATAATCAGGCAATCGCCGGTCAAGATGCCGCCGTAAGCCATCGGACGCCGGAGCCTGCTCGGGTCTTGCCGAAACATATGCGACAAGCCTTTGGCCATCGGCGTATTCCTGCGGGATAACCACCGCTTGCTTCACTCCAGGATACTCCAGAAGCTGTTTTTCGATTTCTCCCGGTTCGATGCGGTAGCCCCGAATCTTCACCTGGAAATCCCGCCGCCCGATGAATTCGATGCTGCCATCCGGAAGCCGGCGGCCGAGGTCACCCGTACGGTAAAGCCGCCCTCCTCCGCCATCCGGTGGAAATGCCGCGATTCCGCCTTGCCGCCAATAGCCCATGGCGATAAAGGGACCGCGCAACACGATTTCCCCTGGGCAGTAGACGTCCACCGGTTCTCCGGTGTCGCCCAGCAATAAAAGCTCGACACCGTCGACCGGGTAGCCGATGGGTACAGCGTCGCGCATCAGCGTGGCTCCAGTATCAATAAAATATTGTAGCGCCAAGGTCGATTCAGTCAGGCCGAAACCATTGACCAGCAGGCAGTCCGGAGAAAAATGGGTGCGGAAAAGATCGACATCGCGCCGGTACACGGCTTCGCCTCCGAGCGCGACAAGGCGGATTTTTTCCAGACGCGTGATTCCAGGCGCTGAATTGGACAGTGCATGGATGAGATGGCGGAATAGGGTCGGCGCGCAATGAAAAACCGTAATTTCTTGTTCCACCAGGCAATCGACGAGCGCCTGCATGCCATTCTCCCGCACCGAAATAGGATAAACCGCCGCGCCGTTAAGCAGGGCACCGAATATGTCCTGAACCGCGGCATCAACGCTGTACGAAGAGACAAATGTCAGCCGGTCATCGGCGCATAAATGCAGGTTATTGCTGTAGGTCCGGACATGCCCAAGAACGTTGCGGTGAGTTTGCACGACACCCTTCGGTTCCCCCGTGGATCCTGAGGTATAGAGGATGTAGGCGATAGCGCCAAGAGACACGGGGGGTGGCGGGTTTGTCTCGAAGCGTTCGGTCTCGCCAAGCCGGATCACCTGCGCATATTCTGTGGAAAAACCGTCGATATCGGTCAGGACCGCGGCCGCCCCGGAACTGTCGATAATCCGCTCAGTCCGGGCGGGAGGATGAGCGGGATCAAGAGGGACGTAGGTTTTGCCAGCTTTCAGTATGCCAAATATGGCGGCGATCATCGATGCGTCGTGGCGAAAGAACAGGGCTATGCGCTCCACGCTTTCGCCACGCAAGGAGAGAATCGCATTGGCAATTCGGTTGGAAAGCGCTTCCAACTGCTTATAAGTCCATCGCTCGTTTTTTACCTGGATGGCAATGCGATCGGGGTAGCGCTCCGCCTGCTCGCGAAAACGGCTCCCTATCGATTGCTCGACCGCTTGTTCGGGGAATTCGTTAAAAGAGGTCGCAGGCGCGATCCCGTTTTTTCCGGATGGTATTTGATGAGTGAGCCGCAAATGCGAGAGTGGTACGTCAGGATGGGTAGCTATGGCTTCCAGGAGTGTTGTGAAATGGCCGAGTATGCGTCTTACGGTCCCGGACTCAAAAAGATCTCGCGCATACACCGCATGGAGCCGGATGGTCCGGTCATATTCAATGGCATAGAGTGTGAGGTCAAATTTTGCCGATTCTTCCGATTCTTCCGGCTCGGCCGGTTCACCGGAGTCGCCATCCCGTTCAGCATCCGGCCCGGCATCCGGCGTTTGCGCTGCATCGCCGGGGAGTCGACCATCGATATTCAGCAGATTGAACATCACCTGAAAGAGCGGCGCCTGGCTGAGATGGCGGGCGGGAGCGAGCCTGGCCACCAGCATCTCGAAAGGCATATCCTGATGCGCATACGCCTCGGCTGCCACGGTACGTACCCGCTCAAGCAGGGTGGCAAACGAGGGATCACCCGCAAGATCGATGCGCAAGGCGAGCGTATTGACGAAGAACCCGATCAATCCCTCCAGCTCGCTGCGAGTGCGGTTGGCGATGGGCGTGCCGATCACCAGATCGGATTGCCCGCTGTAGCGCGCCAGCAGCGCGCCAAAGGCGGCCAGGAGCGTCATGAACAAAGTGGCACCCTGGGCTTGCCCGAGTGCGCGCAAGCGCGCGGTAAGCGATGCATTCAGCCACACCCCGCAACGTCCGCCGCGATAGCTGGACTGGGCCGGGCGCGGCCGGTCGGTGGGCAGGGAAAGCTCCACCGGCGCATCCTGCAGCTGCTTTTGCCAGTAGGCGAATAAGGCATTCAGCCGTTCGCCCTGTAGAATGCGCCGCTGCCAGCAGGCAAAGTCGGCGTACTGGATCGGCAGCGCCGGCAGGGGCGGCTCGCCGCTGACCCTGCCGGCATAGAGCGCGCGCAGATCGCGATGCAGGATCTCCAGCGACCAGCCATCGGCCACGATATGGTGGAACACCAGCACCAGCCAATGATAATCCGCCTCAAGGCGCAACAGGCTGGCACGCAGCAGCGGACCGTGCACAAGATCGAAGGGTGCGGCCAGGGCGGCGTTGGCGGCGGCGCGGGCGCGTTCCAGACAACCGGCCGCCGGCTGGCTGACATCCACCAGCGGCAAGTCGATACGCAAGCCTGGTGCAACGAGCTGCACCGGCACGCCGTCGAGGGCGGTGAAGGTGGTGCGCAGCGCCTCGTGGCGGTCGAGCAGATCGCCCAGGCTGTCTTCCAGCGCCTTGCGGTCCAGGGGACCATCGAACGGCAGCACCGTGCTCAAGTGATACACCGGACTGCCCGGATACAACTGCTCGAAAAACCAGAGCCGTTGCTGGGCAAAAGATAGCGGGCAGGGATCCGTCCGCAGCCCGGCAAGAATAGCCGGCTCGGCAGTGGCCTCGCCTGTTTCCCGGCCCATGGCACGCACGAGACCGGCCACTGTTGGAGACTCGAAAAGCTGGCGCAAGGGGACTTCCATGTGGAAAGTGTCCCGAATCCGTGAGATTACGCGCGTTGCCAGCAATGAGTGCCCACCCAATTCAAAAAAATTATCCTCCACGCCGACAGCATCGAGACCGAGAACCTGCGTCCATATTTGCGCAATTCGTGTTTCGTCGTCCGTACGGGGAAGAATGGGGGCGCGCCCGAGATCCGGACGTGAGTGATCCGGGGCCGGAAGCGCTCGCCGATCGATCTTGCCGCTTGGTGTGAGAGGGAGACTGCCGAGAAAGACATAAGCCGGGGGCACCAGATACTCCGGCAGCCGTTCGAGTAGAAACCGGCGCAGATCGCCAGCCGCAGGCGGTGTTTCCATCCGGGCCACTACATATGCGGCCAGCCGGCGGTCGCCAGGTTCATCCTCCCGCGCCATCACGACGGCCTCACGCACTGCGGGATGGCTGGTGAGTACCGCCTCCACCTCGCCTGGCTCAACTCGAAAACCGCGAATCTTGACCTGGTGATCCAGACGGCCAAGAAACTCGATATCGCCACCGGGAAGATAGCGGGCGAGATCACCGGTTCGATAAAGACGTGCACTTGGACAATCAGGGTCGGCAACGAATTTTTCGGCGGTCAGTTCATCCCGGTTGAGGTAGCCCCGCGCAAGGTTGTCCCCGCCGATATACATTTCTCCTGGCACCCCAATGGGTACGAGGCGCTGGCCGGGATCAAACAGGTGAATGCACGTATTGGCGATCGGACGGCCGATGGGGGGCAGAAGAGGCCAGCCGCTGGGCGGACCTGCAAGCGTGTAAGCGGTGACCACGTGGGTTTCCGATGGACCATAATGATTGTGCAATTGGCATCCGGGGAGATTCCTGAACAGGTTGCGGATCTGGGGCGTGACCTGCAACTGCTCCCCGGCAGTGATGATCTCTCGCAAGGTTGCCGGGAGCGGTTCGACGTGAACGGCAGCCTCCGCCAGTTGCTGTAGTGCAACAAAGGGAAGGTATAACCTGTTAACTTGTTGTTCGCTGATCAGCCGCCATAACCCCATCGGGTCCTGCCGCAACGTTTCGGGGGCCAGGATGAGGGTCGCGCCGGCACAAAGGGTCGAGAAAAGCTCCTGAAACGAGACGTCGAAGCTTAATGGCGCAAATTGCAGCGTGGTGCCACCTGGACCGAGCTCCCCATGCTGCCAGCTTATCAGATTAACGAGTGTCCGATGTGGCAGAGCCACTCCCTTCGGCTGGCCGGTCGACCCCGAAGTATAAATAATATAGGCCAGATTTTCCGGTTTTGGCATCGACTTTGGCACGATGGGTGGCGGGTCGTCCGGCAGTGGTGGAAACGACTCATCCATGCACAGCGCGTGATGGGCTGGCAGCCGCTCAAGTAGCGCACGCTGGGTAAGCAGTAAAAGTGCTCCGCTGTCTTGCAGCATGAAGGCTAACCGCTCTCGCGGGTATGCCGGATCGAGCGGCACGCAGGCGCCACCGGCAAAGAGAACGGCAAGTACCCCGCTCACCATCTCCGGCGAACGCTCCAGACAAAGCGCCACCGGTGTATCCGGATGCACGCCGAGGCGGCGCAAATGATTGGCAATCATGTGGGCACGATCACTGATCTCACGATAAGTGAACCGGGTGATGCCATGGACCAGGGCAACTGCATCGGGCGTGCGTGCCGTCTGTTCCAGAAAGAGCTCGTGAATGCAGCGGTCGCGTGGATACTCCCGCCGGGTGTGGTTCCAGTCCGTAAGCTGCCGCCGTTCGGCGGCTGTGAGCAACGAAAGATCCGCGAGACGCGCGGCGGGGTTCGCCGTTATTGCTTCCAGCAGCGTGCGCCAGTGATTGAGCATGCGCATGATGACGGCATCGTCGAAATGCGCGCGGTCATATAGAAACCTGAGTAGAAGTTCCTCGCCCGGCGCTGCAATCGCTGTCAGGGGATAGCTGGTGCGTTCCACAGCCCGGGTTGCGCTGGCGGCTTTGCTTTCTTCTGCAATTCCGCGACGGGGATAGTTTTGAAAAACCAGCAGGCTTTCGAAAAGCGGCTGGCCGGAGGGAATCTCACTTAAGCGTTGCACCTCCGCGAGCGAACTGTATTCGTATTCCCTGTCCTTGAGCTGACGGGCTTGCAGATCCTGCAACCAGTCAAGTAGGGGGGCATCTTCTGCCACGGAAACGCGTAACGGCAATGCATTGATGAAAAGTCCCAGCATCGACTCGACGCCGGCAATCGCCGCGGGGCGTCCCGACACGATGACGCCGAACACGATATCGGTTTCACCGCTGTAGCGGCTCAGGAGCAGCGCCCAGGCCGCCTGAATCAGCGTATTGAGCGTGAGCTGGTGCGTGCGCGCGAAAGTTTCCAGTGTGGCTGTTGAAGCGGTTGACATACGGATATATCGTTCCTCATGTTCCCCTGCTTCCCCTACTGCTCCCGCCCCTCCCGTCCCCGAATGCGGCCGGTCCACCACCAGCGGCGTGGCGGCGAAAAATCCCTGGAGCGCCTGCTTCCAGTAAGCCTGGGCGGCATTCCGGTCCTGCTCATGCAACCAGGCGATATAATCCCGGTAAGGGCGCGGTGGCGGCGGTTCATGGCGGACGCCGCGCTGGATCGCGTCGTAGAAATCTCCCAGTTCCGAGAAGAGAATCGGCACGCTCCATCCGTCAAGGAGGGCATGGTGATGGCTCCAGACGAATTCAAACTGATTGTCGCCGGTTCGGATTAGAAAAATTCGCATTGGCGGCGCTTTCGGAAGATCGAAACCCCGTTTCCGATCCGCGTCAAGAAAATCATCGAGCCGTTGATTTATCCGGGAAGATTCACGCCAGTCAAGGTGGACACAGTCCAGTTGCGCGTCGCGGTGGACAACCTGTAGCGGCGCGTCGAGACCCTTCCAATGGAACGTCGTCCGCAGCGCCGGATGGCGCATAACCAAGCACCGCCAGCTTTGCTCAAATGCTTCGATATCGATATCGTTTGCGAAGGAATGGAGAAGTTGCTCGACGTAGATTCCGGAATCCGGATCGAGGAGGGTGTGGAACAGCATTCCTTCCTGCATCGGCGACAGAGGATAGATGTCCTCAAGGTCAGGGTTGTCACGCAAGAGCTCGTCCAGCTGCGCCTGGTCAAGATTCGAAAGCGGGAAGTCCGCCGGCGAAAATCCCATATCCCTGGAGGATGGGTGATGATAGGTAATTATTCCGCGCAATTCTTCCAGGAATGCCGCCGCCAGCATTTCGATCGTGGCACGGCGATGTATCGCCTCGCTGTAAATCCAGGAAAGGTGCAACCGGTCGGAGAAAACGCCCCCATTGATGTCAATAAGATAGCGCCGCCTGTCGCGGTCGCTGAAAGCTGGCCCTCGTGGATCGTTCCCATCGGCATCACCGGGATCGACGGAATGCTCGAATTGCCCGAGGTAATTGAAGCTCATTTGTGCTTGCGGGAGCGCTTGCAGACGGTCTCCAGCCTCACTCTTGCTCATGTATCGCAAGAGACCGTAACCGATACCGCGCCGTGGAATCGCACGCAGCTTTTCCTTGATTCGCCGCAGCGCCGCGCCAGGGCTGACACAATCCCTGATATCAAGAGCTACCGGAAAGATCGTCGTAAACCAGCCGACGGTTCGGGATAAATCGACGTCATCGAAAATGGTTTCCCGGCCGTGGCCTTCCACGTCAACCAGCGTCTCATCCGCCCCGCTCCACCGGGCAAGGGCGAGAGCCACGGCGGTAAGCAGTATCTCATCAATACGGACGCGATGAGTCCGTGCGATGTCCCTCAGCAAGCGCGCGGTTTCTTCCGTGCTAAGAGAAACCACCACCGTGCGGCTTGATCCGGCGGTGTTGGCTTCCAGCGGCGCCGGCAAATCTTTGGGGAGTGGTGCCGTTTGCATGGGCAACGCTGCGAGCCAGTATTTCGCTTCCTCCATGAGGTCTGCCGAGTTTGCGTGGGCCGCCAGTTTACCGGCCCAGGAGGTGAAAGCCGTGGTCTTCGGCGGCAGGGCGGCGGGAGGGTCCATCCGGGCATTGGCGGTATCCAGATCCTCGAGCAGGATGCGCCATGAAACTCCATCAATCGCCAGATGATGGATCGCGATCAGCAAGGAAGCTTCTTCCCCCGGTCCGAAATCGAATAGCGCGGCGCGCAGGAGCGGTCCGCGGGAAAGGTCGAGGCTCGCTTGTACCTGCGCTGCTTGCTCCTCTACGGCCGCCATGCGCTGCGATCGGGCAACCCCGGATAGGTCGATGCGGCGGTAAGGTGTCGCCGAGCCCGGATCGGCAAGCGTCTGGATCCATCCATCGCCGGTGCGAAAAAAACGCAGCCGCAATGCGTCATGGTGGGCCAGAAGCTGGTCAAAAACGCGTATCCAGCGATTGTCATCGATGTCCCGCGAGACCGTCAGCAGCACTGCCTGATTGTAATGCTGCGGATCTGCCAGTTCCTGTTCAAAGAACCAGCGCTGAATCGGGGTGAGCGGCGCGGTTCCGGTCACTATTCCCTGCTCCGCCGCAATGGAACCGGTGTTTGCAACAGTCAGCAATCCGGCGATGGTGGGCTGCTCGAAAAGCTGGCGGGGTGTGAACCGCAGCCCCTTGCTACGTGCGCGGGCGACAATCTGGATCGCCAGAATCGAGTCCCCGCCCAGTTCGAAGAAATTATCGTGGATGCCGACCTGGCCGAGCCGCAGTACCTGGGCGAATATCTCCGCCAACCGCTGCTCGTCTTCGGTGCGCGGCACCACGGCTTTGGCTTCCCTTGCCACCGTCGGCACCGGCAGGGCCGACCGGTCGATCTTGCCGTTGGCGGTCAGCGGCAAGGCCGGCAATGTCATGAATGCCGAGGGCACCATGTAGTCCGGCAGGCGTGCCTGCAGGAAACGCCGCCACTCGCTCGCCGAAGGCGATTTATCCGCTACCACATAAGCGGCCAGGCGCTTGTCGCCGGGCGTGTCTTCGCGCACGGTTGCCACCGCCTCGCGCACGCCGGGGTATCCGCGCAGCGCCGCTTCCACCTCGCCCAGTTCGACGCGGAATCCGCGCACCTTGACCTGCTGATCGCGCCGCCCGAGAAACTCCAGATTGGCGTCGGGAAGATAGCGTACCCAATCTCCGGTCCGGTACACGCGTGCACCGGACCGGAAGGGATGGGGAATGAATCGCTCGGCGGTGAGTTCCGGTTGATGGAGGTAGCCGCGTGCCAGGCCCTCGCCGCCGATATAAAGCTCTCCCGGCACTCCGATGGGTACCGGCTGCAGCCGGTCGTCAAGCACATAGATTTCCGTATTCGCAATCGGCCGGCCAATAGGGACGGATGGTACAGACGGAACGGGAACAGGGCCGACAGAAGCCGGGACGCCGGTCTGATCCGCGGGAACCGCAAACCGGGCGATCTGGCAGAGGGCTGCCGTGATGGTAGTCTCGCTGGGGCCATAAGCATTGATCAGGCGGATTCGCCCATGTGTGTGCCGCATCCAGTCGTTCAATCGCGCAGCAATCATCGGTTCGCTGCCGGCGATCACCAGCCGCAGACTTTCCGGCAGCCGCAACGTTGCAAGTTCCGCCACCCATCCATGCCAATAGGAAGCGGGAAGATTCAGGATGCTGAGGCGACGGCTTTCCACGAAGTCCAGCAGATCCGAAAAGACCGGAGGACCGATATCGGGCCATACGACGACGGTTGCTCCGCACAGCCAGGGGGGAAAAATTTCCTCTGCCGCCACATCGAACGCGGGAGACGCAATCTGCAATACACGATCCGCCGCACAGAGTTCATAAGCGCCGGAGACCGCAGTGGCATGATTGACCAGCGCCCGGTGCGAAACCATTACCCCCTTCGGCAACCCGGTAGAGCCGGAGGTGTAGATGATGTATGCAAGACCGTCCGGCGTGACACTTGCCGCGGCGCAGCCCGCCGGGGCATTGCCTGTTTCGTCCAGAGTGGCGGCATCCATGCAGATGACGCGCCCGCGGTAGCCGCTGAGCCGGCCGGTAAATGCGCTGCGGGTCACCACCGCTGGTGCGCCGGTATCGGAAAGAATGAAAGCAATGCGTTCCTCCGGAAACGTGGCATCGATGGGAACATACGCCGCGCCGGCCTTGAGGATGCCGAGGGCGCCAACGGCCAGTCCTGTGCCGCGATCGGTCAGCAGTCCTATCGGGGTATCGGCACTGATCCCGCGCAAGTGCGCGGCGAGTTGATCGACCCGATGATTGAGTTGCGCGTAGGTGAGCTGTTCATCGACCGTTTCAAGCGCAATGGCTTCCGGCGTTCGCGCTGCCTGGATCTCGAACAATGTATGGATGCAGCAATCGCGCGGAAAGATGGCTTCGGTATCATTCCATTCCACCAGAAGTTGCTGTCGTTCCGCTTGGGAAAGCAGCGGCAGCTCGGATATGCGCTGTTCAGGGTTGGCAATGACGCTTTCGAGCATCACGACGAAATGACCGAGCATTTGACGTATGGCCGTCGAATCAAAGAGGTCCGTGGCATATTCGAGGGTTGCCGTAATTCCGTCATTGAACTCGGCAATTACCAGGGTGAGATCAAACTTCGCCGCCCCGCGCGTTTCGACGATATCGCCCATGGCCCGGCCGTTCGTGGGCGATAGCGTTTCCTCGGCATGATTTTCCAGCGCGAACATCACCTGAAAGAGCGGCGTATGGCTCAGATGGCGCGCGGGAGCGAGCCTGGACACCAGTACCTCGAAGGGCATGTCCTGGTGTGTATACGCTCCCGTTGCCACAGTGCGTACCCGCTCAAGCAAGGCGGTAAACGAGGGATCGCCCGAAAGGTCGAGGCGCAAGGCGAGCGTATTGACGAAAAACCCGATCAATCCCTCCAGTTCGCTGCGGGTGCGATTGGCGATAGGTGTGCCGATCACCAGATCGGACTGCCCGCTGTAGCGCGACAACAGCACGCCAAAGGCAGCCAGAAGCGTCATGAACAGGGTTGCACCTTCGTTGTGCGACAGGGTCCGCAGCCCCTCTGTCAACGCCGAGGGGAGCGTTGCCGACAGCGAAGCGCCATGGAAGGTCTGCGCCGCTGGGCGCGGCTGGCCGGTGGGCAGGGAAAGCTGCGCCGGTGCGTCCTCGAGTTGTTTTTTCCAATAGACGAATAAAGAGTCCAGCCGGTCGCCCTGAAGAATGTGCCTTTGCCAGCAGGCGAAATCGGCATACTGGATCGGCAATTCCGGTAATGGCGAAGGCTGGCCAGCTGAATTGGCCTCGAGAAGGATTTCCAGTTCGCGCTGGAGAATGCCGAGGGACCAGCCATCGGCGACGATATGGTGCATCGTCAGCACCAGCACATGATCCGCTTCGCCTGTGCGCATTAATGTAGCCCGCAAGAGTGGACCCCGCGCAAGATCGAATGGAGTCGCGGTGTCGGAATTGGTCATCCTGCGCGCCTCGCCTGTCGGTGCATGGCGCAGATCCACCACAGTGAATGCTGGCGGTGAGGGCGGCATGACCACTTGGGTTCCTTGTCCGTCGATGGCGATGAAGATGGTGCGCAGAATTTCGTGCCGGCGAACGATTTCAGCTAAGCTTTTTTCAAGGGCCGTCGTATTCAGCGGGCCGGTAAAGGAGAACGTTGTGCAGAGGTTGTAGGCGGTGCTTTGCGGTGAAAGCTGATCGAGGAACCAAAGACGCTGCTGGGCAAAGGAAAGGGGGGAGCTGTCCTGTTCGTGGCTGCGGCGCGGGATTGGCTGTAACATCGAGCGAGGGCCCAGGCGCAGCGCGAGTTCCGCGACGGTGGGTGCTTCAAAGAGAGCATGCAGAGGCACTGCCGCGTGCAGAACGTCGCGGATGCGCGAGATGGCTTGCGTGGCGAGCAACGAATGCCCGCCCAGTTCGAAGAAATTATCGTGGATGCCGACCTGGCCGAGCCGCAGTACCTGGGCGAATATCTCCGCCAGCCGCTGCTCGTCTTCAGTGCGCGGGACCACGGCTTCGGCTTTTCTTGATACTGTCGGCACCGGCAGTGCCGACCGGTCGATCTTGCCGTTGGCGGTCAGCGGCAAGGCCGGCAACGTCATGAATGCTGAGGGCACCATGTAGTCCGGCAGGCGTGCTTGCAGGAAGTGTCGCCACTCGCTCGCCGAAGGCGATTTATCCGCCACCACATAAGCGGCCAGACGCTTGTCACCGGGCGTATCTTCGCGCACGGTTGCCACTGCCTCCCGCACGCCGGGATATCCGCGCAGAGCCGCTTCCACCTCGCCCAGCTCGACGCGGAATCCGCGTACCTTGACTTGCTGATCGCGCCGTCCGAGAAACTCCAGATTGGCGTCGGGAAGATAGCGTACCCAATCTCCGGTCCGGTACACGCGTGCACCGGTGCGAAAGGGATGGGGAATGAATCGCTCGGCGGTAAGTTCCGGCTGATGGAGGTAGCCGCGTGCCAGGCCCTCGCCGCCGATATAAAGTTCTCCCGGCACTCCGATGGGTACCGGCTGAAGCCGGTCGTCAAGCACATAGATTTCCGTATTCGCAATCGGCCGGCCAATGGAAATGGGAATGTGGATTTTTTCCGCAGGCGGCACGCGATAGCAGGAGGTAAATGTGGTGTTCTCGGTGGGGCCATAAGCGGCGATCAGCAGACATTGTGGATGTCGCTCGCGCATCTTGCGGATGTAGTCCGGCGACAGCACGTCGCCGCCTGTAAGGAGCTGGCGCACACCACCCAGGCGTTCGCAATGGCTATCGACCATCTGGTGAAAGAGCCCTGTCGTCAACCAGAGCGTACTGATCCGGTGTTGCTCTATCACATCGGCGAGTTCTTCAAGCGACGGTGCGATGGGTGGCATGATTACCAGCCGCCCGCCGTTAAGCAGACATCCCCAGATCTCGAATGTTGAAGCGTCGAACGCTATCGGCGCGAACTGAAGGAATACGTCATCGGGTGTGAATGTCGTGTAGCCAGCTTCCTTTATCAGCCGCACCACGGCACGTTGCACAACTGCCACCCCCTTGGGGACGCCAGTTGATCCCGACGTGTAGCAGACATACGCGAGGTTGTCCGCCACTACTCCGCTGACAGGATTATCCGTGGATTCGTGCCCGATTTCCTCCCTCGCATTGTCAAGGCAAACCAGCTTTACAGTCTTTCCCGGAAGTATCCTGCAAAACCGGCGGTGGGTCAGCAACACCGCTGGTTTCGCGTCGCTTACCATTGCCGATAGCCTGGCAGGCGGGTCGCCGGGGTCCATCGCCAGATAGGTCCCGCCAGCTTTGAGAATACCGAGAAGGCCAATAATGAGATCAAAGGAGCGTTCAACGCAGATCCCAACCAGAGTCTCGGAACCCACGCCAAGCCCGCGCAAGCGATGAGCAACCTGGTTGGCGCGGGCGTTGAGTTCACCGTAGGTGAGGCGGTGATCCTGAAGAATCAGGGCAATCGCGTCCGGACATACCGCCGCGTGCTGTTCGAATAGTTCGTGAATGCACGATTCCCGGGGATATTCGCTCCGCGTGGCGTTCCATTCGAACAAAAGCTGTGCTCGCTCGGCCTCGGTGAGAATCGGCAGGCTGGAGAAGCGGCAGGCCGGATCGGCAGCGGCAGCTGCCAGCAGCGCCTCGAAATGACCTGCCATCCGATTGATGGTGCCGGAATCGAAAAGATCGGCGCTATATTCAAAATACCCTGTCACCCGGCGCCCATCGTCCACCAGGGAAAGCAGGAGATCGAACTTGGCTGTCGCGGACTCGTCCCATTTGCGGTCGGCTTGCGCCGGTGCCTCTTTTGTTTCCGCTTCTGTTTCCTGCTCTCCGGAAGGGACGTTTTGCAGCGCGAACATCACCTGAAAGAGTGGCGCCTGGCTGAGATGGCGGGCGGGAGCGAGCCTGGCCACCAGCATCTCGAAAGGCATGTCCTGATGCGCATACGCCTCGGCCGCCACGGTGCGTACCCGCTCAAGCAGGGCGGCAAACGAGGGATCACCCGCAAGATCGAGGCGCAAGGCGAGCGTATTGACGAAGAATCCGATCAATCCCTCCAGCTCGCTGCGAGTGCGGTTGGCGATGGGTGTGCCGATCACCAGATCGGATTGCCCGCTGTAGCGCGCCAGCAGCGCGCCAAAGGCGGCCAGGAGCGTCATGAACAAGGTGGCACCCTGCGCTTGCCCGAGTGCGCGCAAGCGCGCGGTCAGGGATGCATCCAGCCACACCCCGCAACGTCCGCCGCGATAGCTGGACTGGGCCGGACGCGGCCGGTCGGTGGGCAGGGAAAGCTGCAGCGGCGCATCCTGCAGCTGCTTTTGCCAGTAGGCGAATAAAGAATTCAGCCGTTCGCCCTGCAGAACGCGCCGCTGCCAGCAGGCAAAGTCGGCGTACTGGATCGGCAATGCCGGCAGCAGCGGCGGCTCACCGCTGACCCTGCCGGCATAGAGCGCGCGCAGATCGCGATGCAGGATCTCCAGCGACCAGCCATCGGCCACGATATGGTGGAACACCAGCACCAGCCAATGATAATCCGTCTCGAGCCGCAACAGGCTGGCGCGCAGCAGCGGGCCGCGCACAAGATCGAAGGGTACGGCCAGGGCGGCGCGGGCGGCGGCGCGGGCGCGCTCCAGACAACCAGCCGCCGGCTGGCTGACATCCACCAGCGGCAAGTCGATACGCAAGCCTGGTGCAACGAGCTGCACCGGCACGCCATCGAGGGCCGTGAACGTAGTGCGCAGTGCCTCGTGGCGGTCGAGCAGGTCACCCAGGCTGGCTTCCAGCGCCTTGCGGTCCAGGGGACCATCGAACGGCAGCACCGTGCTCAAGTGATATACCGGGCTGCCCGGATACAACTGCTCGAAAAACCATAGCCGTTGTTGGGCAAAAGACGTGGGGAAGAGGAATGCTTCACTGTTAGCCGATCGAGACGATTCTACGGCGTCTTCGATCATGACCGTTCCCTCGGCGTCATTCCCCGATCCCGTACATTTGTCGTATGCGTCGGCTTCGAGTGCTCTCGTGCTGTAAGGAACAGTATTTCTCCTCGCCATAAATCAAACCCGGATTAAAAGGCCACTTTAAACTTAGGTCAGTTCCAGGGAGATTTCAACCCGGATCGGCGTTTGGATGAGGTGAAGCGCGCAGCCTTCAGGGTGCGTACAAGACGTTATAGAAATACAAGTTGGGCTCTGACTGATCGCCTTCAGGGATAAAGGATTCAGCCACGCTGGATTATGCGGCATAATTCACCCTTTTCAGTTTTACCCCTGATGAACGCTGCCGAGTTGTCCGCATGGTATCCCGCACCTCCCTCCTTATCGCCTCGTGCGCGCGGCTGGTTGCAGAATCGTGGTTCTTTGACCCAGCTTATCCAACAGCGCTGCCGCGGCGAATTTCGCGTAAAACCGGTGTTCCAGTCGCTGGCCACGGTGTGCGGAGATGAGCTTGCCCTAATGAACTTGCGTCAAAACGAGCTGGCGCTGGTGCGGGAGGTCTATTTGTATTGCGGCGACACGCCCGTGGTATTTGCGCATTCGGTGGTGGCGAGAAAAGATCTTCGCGGCGCCTGGCGCAGTTTGAATGGCTTGGGTAACCGGTCGCTGGGCACCGTATTGTTCACGAATCCCGTGGTTAAACGCACCCCGCTTCGATTCAGGAAGTTGAATTCAGCGCACCCGCTTTTTCGCCGTGCCTGTCAGAATTTGCAGGCAAAGCCCCTTGGTTTGTGGGCGCGCCGTTCCCTGTTCAGCTTGCGGGGACAATCCATACTCGTCACCGAAGTATTTCTCCCTTCCATTCTGGAGCTGTCGTCGTGACACTCACACAACGCCTCGGCCATTATGAAAGGCTGATGCGGCTGGATAAGCCCATTGGCATTCTGCTGCTGCTGTGGCCGACATTGTGGGGCTTGTGGCTTGCCGCGGACGGCCTGCCCAGCATGACTGTTCTGGTGATATTCATATTGGGTACGGTGCTGATGCGCTCTGCCGGTTGTGTCGTCAACGATTATGCCGATCGCAATTTTGATGCGCATGTCGAACGCACCAGGAATCGTCCCCTGGCAACGCGCGTGGTGAGCACGAAAGAGGCGCTGCTGCTGGCGGCCGGATTAAGCCTGTGCGCGTTTCTGCTGATACTGCCGTTGAACCGCCTTACCATTGAGCTGTCGGTATTTGCATTATTTCTGGCCGCAAGCTATCCCTTCACCAAGCGCTTCTTCGCGATGCCGCAAGCCTATCTCGGCATTGCTTTCAGCTTCGGTATCCCGATGGCATTTGCCGCGCAAACCGGCGAGGTACCATTCATTGCCTGGATATTGATGGTCGCTAACCTGCTCTGGGTCATTGCTTACGATACCGAGTATGCGATGGTGGATAAAGTTGACGATCTCAAAATCGGCATCAAGACTTCCGCCATTACTTTCGGCCGTTTCGATGTCCTGGGTGTGATGCTATGCCATGCCATTTTTCTGGGCATCATGACCATCGTGGGGATGATCCAGAAACTGGGCGTCATGTATTATGCGGGTCTGGCGGTTGCGCTGGGACTGATGATTTATCAATACCGCCTGATTCACGATCGTGACCGGGGGCGCTGCTTCAAGGCTTTTCTGCACAACAACTGGGTCGGTGCAACGATATTTGCCGGCATCGCGCTTGACTATCTGATAGGCAATCTCCCATGAAATACAAGGACCTGCGCGATTTTATCGCGCAACTGGAAAGCCAGGGCGAACTGAAACGCATCACGGCGGAGATCGATCCCCATCTGGAGATGACCGAAATCTGCGACCGGGTATTGAAAGCGGGCGGCCCGGCGATTCTGTTTGAGAAACCCAAGGGTCATACCATTCCGGTGCTGGGGAATTTGTTCGGCACACCACGGCGCGTGGCCATGGGCATGGGGCAGGAATCGGTGGAAGCGCTGCGCGAAGTAGGGAAACTTCTTGCCTATCTGAAAGAACCCGATCCACCCAAAGGCTTGAGAGATGCATGGGAAAAATTTCCCGTGCTGAAGCAGGTGCTCAACATGGCACCGAAGGAGCTTTCGCGTGCGCCTTGCCAAGACATCGTATGGGAAGGAAAAGACGCGGACCTCGCCAGATTGCCGATCCAGACATGCTGGCCAGGGGATGCAGGGCCGCTGATCACATGGGGGTTGACCGTCACCCGAGGGCCGCACAAGATACGGCAGAACCTCGGCATCTACCGCCAGCAGGTGATCGGGCCCAACAAACTGATCATGCGCTGGCTGGCCCATCGTGGGGGCGCGCTGGATTTTCGGGATTTTTGTCTCACTAATCCGGGGCAGCCTTATCCGCTGGCGGTTGCGCTGGGAGCGGACCCCGCAACGATACTCGGGGCGGTGACGCCGGTACCGGACAGCCTGAGCGAATACCAGTTCGCCGGTTTGTTGCGCGGCGCGAAAACCGAAATCGTCAAATGCCTCAGTCATAACTTGCAGGTTCCAGCCAGTGCCGAGATCGTGCTGGAAGGGTATATCCATCCCGGCGAAACCGCCCTTGAAGGCCCTTTCGGCGATCACACCGGCTATTACAACGAGCAGGAAACTTTCCCGGTATTCACGGTCGAGCGCATCACCATGCGGCGCGACCCGATCTATCACTCCACCTATACGGGCAAGCCGCCGGACGAGCCAGCCATACTCGGCGTGGCGCTGAATGAAGTATTCGTGCCATTGCTGCAAAAGCAGTTCACGGAAATCGTCGATTTTTATCTGCCTCCTGAGGGCTGTTCCTATCGCATGGCGGTAGTGAGCATGAAAAAGCAGTACGCAGGCCATGCCAAGCGTGTCATGTTCGGCGTATGGAGTTTCCTGCGGCAGTTCATGTATACCAAATTCATCATCGTCACCGACGACGACGTCAATATCCGCGACTGGAAGGAAGTCATCTGGGCCATTACCACGCGTGTTGATCCCGCGCGTGACACTCTGATCGTGGAAAATACGCCGATCGATTATCTCGACTTCGCTAGCCCGGTATCCGGCCTGGGCGGGAAAATGGGGCTGGATGCGACCAACAAGTGGCTGGGAGAGACCAATCGGGAATGGGGTACGCCTATTGTGATGGATGCGGCCGTGAAAGCGCGGGTGGATGAGGTTTGGAAGGATCTTGGATTGTGACTGGCTCAGTTTGCCATCGGCCTGATGGATGATCGGTAGCTGGTTAAAATCAGGCCGATATAATTTGTATTAGCTCAATACTCAATCTGACAGATGCTGTCCGATTGAGTCAATTCTAGTGCAATCAATACGATTTCTTCCCGGCGCTAATTAGTTGAATTCGACTAGGAGTCGTGATCACGTAAATACCTTTTTCCTTGGGAATCGCACAGCCGGTCTGCTGTCTGGGGCATAATCGATACTTACGGAGCTTAGTCAATTTTAACATTCAGATTAAAGAATGTCTGGGCGGCCTGTTAACTGGCCATCTTATAATTTATCACAAGTAAGGTTCTCATATGGCCAAGCCAAGAGTCTTTGTAAGTTCGACTTATTATGATCTCAAGCACATTCGTTCCTCGCTAGACCTATTCATTGAATCTCTAGGGTACGAGTCGGTTTTATCTGAAAAGGGCGATATCGCATACTCGCCTGATCACCCTCTAGACGATTCATGCTACCGCGAAGCTGGAAATGCTGACTTGTTCGTGCTGATCATCGGTGGGAGATATGGTTCAGAAGCAAGCGTCGAGAGCAAGAAACCGCCAAAAACCTTCTTTGATAGATATGACAGCATCACAAAGAAGGAATATGAGAGCGCAGCAAGCAAAGATATACCTATCTATATTTTGCTTGAAGCGGGTGTCTATTCGGAATATCAAACGTTTCTGAGAAACAAGGACAACACAGGAATTAGGTATGCCCATGTGGACTCAGTAAATATTTTTCATTTGATAGAAGAAATATTGGTTAGGCCACGCAATAATCCTCTGCGAGCGTTTGAGCGTTTTTCAGAAATTGAAACTTGGCTTAGGGATCAATGGGCCGGCATGTTTCGAGAGCTACTCACAAAACAGTCACAGCAACAGCAGTTGGCAGCTCTCACAACTGAGGTTGGTCAGTTGAAGGAAATTAATGAAACGCTTAAGAAATACCTTGAAGCGGTAATGACTGGCGCTCCTGCGGATGTTTCGACTAAGCTGATTCGATCTGAAGAAAAGCGACTTGAGGAACTCAAGAGACTCGATTTGCTTCGATCCAGTCGGTGGTGCGAATATGCAATGCGAGAGGCTAACATTTCATTTGGTCAGTTTATGGAGGCTATGAAGCGCGCAGAATCTTTCAAGGAGTTTGCTGAATTGGCAAGTGGTAATGACGATCGCATATCAGATGTCATATTGGGTACGCTTATGGAATATGAGTTGGCTAGGCAACACTTTAACGAGGCTAGAAAAATACTCGATTTACCACCTATACGTAAGCGCGCTACAGACGCTAAATCAGGATCAACACTACGCTCGACCCGAACCTCCCGCAAGCGGACGGACGGTTAGCCAACGCGCGTAAGGTGTAGGACGTAATAAAAGCTGTAGGGCGACAATAAGCAAAGCGCATTGCGCCGGATGAAGTTTTCGGCAACCGTTCCTTGAAAGCCATTCTTTCGAAAGCTATAGTTCAAGTGACCAAAGATTTTGAGGTGCCAGGAGAAGCAGGTTCATGAAAATATTATCGAAAGAAGATTTAAAAACACTCCGATGGATAAAAAGCTGGAACTGATGGATCTCTTCTTATCGGAGAGCCTTGGGCAGGATCGGATCCCCCGTATCTCCAGAGGTTGAGTATGAAGTCAAGTCTCGCCTCAAAACCTTTTCTCAGGACAAAGTAGCATCAGTCGCCTGGAAGGAGGCGAAACGGCGATTGATACATTGAAATCATGCTTGCCGCATTCAACGACCTCATACGGCGCAATGCGCTTTGCTTATTGGCGCCCTACGGCTTTACGCTGGTTCAATAGAATTTTCTAGATGCTATTGCCATGCCTGATTATCGACGCGCCTGGCAACCGGGCGGCACGTATTTCTTTACGGTCAATCTGCTGCAACGGCAGGGTAATGACCTGCTGATCCGGCATATAGACCTGCTGCGTGAGGCGGTGAAGGTAGTACGTCAACGTCATCCTTTCATCATTCATGGTTGGGTAGTATTGCCGGAACATCTCCACTGTGTCATTGAACTTCCACCCAATGACGCCGACTTCGCGACCCGCTGGCGATTGATCAAAATTGCATTTTCCAAGGCATTACCCATTACGGAACGGCGCTCACGGGTTCGCATGGCGCGCGGTGAACGGGGCATATGGCAACGCCGTTATTGGGAGCATTTGATTCGTGATGACGCGGATTTTTGTGCGCATATGGATTATGTTCATATCAATCCGCTCAAGCACGGCTTGGTTAAACGAGTGAGTGAGTGGCCATATTCGACTTTTCATCAATTGGTTAAGAAGGGTGTTTATCCGGCGAATTGGGCAGGGGGTGATGAAGACAGGCTTGAATATGAAGATTGACATAGGCATACTACTAATGTCTTGGGTTAATGAAAATCCCGGCTCTCCACCCTGAGATCACCCAGCAAATGACTATGGTCTACCAGCCGCTTGGCAATCAGATGTTTGACTTCACCTTCACATTGCCATACGCCATACACCGTCAAAAGCTTTGAGTTCAATAGCTCGCGGCGTTGTTTTAGTACGAGCAGGTTCCAAACCACAACATTTATTATTCCGGTCTCATCTTCCAGCGTTACGAATACGACGCCGCTGGCAGTTCCGGGGCGTTGCCGGCATGTCACGATGCCGGTCGTCCGCACCAGTCGCCCGGTCGGGTAATTATCCAGCTCGATTGCCGAGCGCAAGTTCATTCTGGCCAGTTTCGGCCGCAGCAAGGCGAGTGGATGCCTGCGCAGGGTGAGTTCCATGCTGGCGTAATCAGAAACAATTTCTTCTCCTTCAGGCGCAGCAGCAATGGCGTGCAATGTCTCTTTTACCGGAGCATCTCGCATCAGATCCGATTGCTTGATATGTGAGGCGGCCCCCCATAGGGCTTCGCGCCGGTGGCCTGCCAAAGTTCGTAAGGCATCTGCGCTGGCGAGGGCGCGTATTTCAATAGCATTCAGAGAGGCGCGGTTCGCCAGATCGATCGTGCTTTCAAAAGAAGCGGTTTTTCTTGCCTCAACGATGCGCATGGCGGCTTTCAAGCCGATTCCTTTCACCCTGCTCAAGCCCAGTCGCACATTGGGTGGGGCGGGTCGAGAAGCCTTGGTCATTTGCTCTTCAAGTGTGCAATCCCACCCGCTGATTGTTACGTCCACCGGCTTGATTTGAACGCCATGCCGTTGCGCATCCTGGATCAGTTGCGAGGCGCCATAAAACCCCATCGGCAAGCTGTTGAGCATCGCGCACAGGAATGCGGCGGGCTCGTGACATTTAAGCCAGGACGATACATACACCAGCAGTGCAAAGCTGGCGGCGTGAGATTCCGGAAATCCGTATTCGCCGAACCCCTCGATCTGCCGGAAGATCCGCTCGGCAAATTCCCGGTCATAACCCCGGTCGACCATGCCGTTGATCAAGCGCGCATGAAAAGAGCCGAGCCCCCCTTTTCTTTTCCAGGCGGCCATGGAACGCCGTAGCTGGTCCGCCTCGCCTGGACTGAAGCCAGCGGCCAGGATTGCTATTTGCATGACTTGTTCCTGGAAGATGGGGATACCGAGTGTGCGCTCCAAGGCGGTTTCGATTTCATCGCTTGGATAACTCACGGGTTCCAGCTTTTGGCGGCGGCGCAGATAAGGATGCACCATGCCGCCTTGAATCGGCCCGGGTCGGACGATGGCAACTTCTACTACCAAGTCATAGAAAGTTCGTGGCCTCAAGCGCGGCAACATTGACATCTGTGCACGGGATTCGATCTGGAAGACGCCAATGGTGTCGGCTTTGCAGATCATGTCGTAGGTTTTTTCATCTTCCGCCGGAATATCCTGCATCTGGAATGGGAGGCCGCGCCGGGCGGAAACCAGATCGAGTGTGCGGCGGATCGCCGATAGCATGCCCAGCGCGAGCACATCAATTTTCATCAGCCCCACCGCTGCAAGGTCGTCCTTGTCCCACTGGATGATGCGTCGATCCGGCATGGCGGCGTTTTCGATGGGCACGATGCGGCACAATTTGTCGCGCGAGATGACGAAGCCGCCTACATGTTGGGACAAATGACGCGGAAACCCGTATAGGACCGGAATCAATTGCATCAGCTTCCGGATAACCGGGCTGTCGGGATCGAAGCCATTCTCGGCCAGTCGATTACGAATGTCCGAGGTTTTATCCCACCAGGCCAAAGAAGCGGATAGCCGCTTGATGCGCTCAATATCAAGCCCCAGCGCCTTGCCGATATCCTGAATCGCCGAACGGGTGCGGTAGGTGATGACCGTGGCGGCGATGGCGGCACGATCGTGGCCGTATTTCCGGTAGATATACTGGATCACTTCTTCCCGGCGCTGGTGCTCGAAATCGACATCGATATCGGGCGGCTCATTGCGTTCCCTGGAAATAAACCGCTCGAACAGCAAATTGCTGCGTTCCGGGTCGATCTCGGTAATACCCAGGCAATAGCAGACCGCGGAATTGGCTGCCGAGCCGCGCCCCTGGCAAAGAATGCCCTCCGACCGGGCGAACCTTACGATATCGTACACCGTTAAAAAGTAGGGTTCATACTCAAGCTCGGCGATCAATTGCAACTCCTGCTCGATCTGCTTTTCGACCTTGATCGAAGTGCCGTTGGGAAAACGTCTTGCCATGCCCTCCTCGACCATTCGCCGCAGATAATCCGTATAGGTTTCACCCGCCCTGGCATCCATACCAGTTAATTCCTCGGGATACTCATAGCGCAGCTCATCCAGCGAAAAAGTGCAGCGTTTTGCCACTGCAATGGTCTCTTGCAGGAGTTCCGGCGGGTAGAGTTGGCTCAATTGCGAACGGGTGCGCAAGTGCTGCTCCGCATTGGGCTGCAATGCATAACCGCATTCGCACAGCGGCTTGCCGAGGTGGATGGCGGTCATCGTATCCTGCAGGGGCTTGCGGGAAGGGGCATGCATATGCACATCGCCGGCGGCTACCAGAGGCATTCCCATAGCCTTCGCAGACTGCCGGATTTTCTCGAATAGCAGGCTTTCGTCCGCATGTAACAACAACTCGACAGCAGTCCAGCAGCGCCCGGGGAAAAGGCGCAGCACCCAACGCATGTCATCCATGAGGGAATCGCCTTCCTGGTGCGGGCGGGGGATCAGCAACATCAGGCAATCCGGAAGCAAAGCCAGATGGGGAGCTTCAGCGCAGGTTTCGAAATCCGAGCGGCCTATGCGATAAGTCCCCTTCTCGGCACGTTGCCTTGCCAATGTTATCAATTCGCACAGATTACCGTAGCCGTTCCGGTTCATCGCGAGGCAAACAAGCCGTAATCCATCCTCCAGAATGAACTGGCTGCCTATCAAAAGATGCAGGCCGGTTTTCTTAGCCTCCGCATGCGCTCTTACGACGCCGGCCATGGAACATTCGTCCGTAATGGCCAATGCGGTATAGCCTAAAGTCACTGCACGTTTCACCAGTTCTTCCGGAAAGGAAGCGCCCTGCAGGAAGCTGAAGCTGGAATAGCAATGCAGTTCAGCGTAGGCAGGAATTGAGGAGTCTATGCTAGACAAATACTGGATAGCCTGGCCCCGGGATGTAGGCAAAGTCATGATTTATCCAAAAAGCCCCTGCAAATACCAGCCATTGCCATTGTTTCCTGTTGCCGGGTTATGTTCGCAGTAGATCCATAACAATTGGCCGAGCGCATTTTCCGCAATAAAATAATCGCGGGCGATCGGCGCATCATCCCACCAGCCTGCTTCGATTCGCTCCGGTCCCGCAATCAATTTCAATGGCGAACCATAAACCGGTTGGTAACGTTGCAACTTCAATTGCAGTGGCGCTGCCATTAACCATGCCGGACGGACCAAGGGACAAGCGGATGCCGATGGAGTTGCTTTTCGGCATGAAGCATGACTTTCCTTGCTCATTTCCAAAGGCCGAGACCTTTGGCTGTATTCCGGCCGATGGTCGGAGATAGGATTCAAACCGGTGATGGCTTGCGGCCCGAGGCGGGAAGAAACTTTTTCGATAAACCGGTTCAGTGAAGTTGCCTCCGATTGCGAGGTGGGAAACAGCTCCAGATGAGGACTTGTCCCAGCCGTTATCTGATCCGCTATCAGCCCCAGTCCGCAAACCGGGGCCACTATTTCTATGCGTTCCAGCCGTTCACGCAACAAGAGCATCAGGTGCTCCGCGTCGTCGCTTTGTTCGGAAAGTTTTATGTGGAGTGGCGTGGATTTATGCGGCTGCCGCAGCGAATATTCGTGATGAAAAATGAATGAGAATTCCAGGACTGCGGCATGACGCAAAGACAGCCAGCCGCACATTTGCCCGATCATTCTCTGCACGGGAACCCATATCAACTCGACACTTTCAACCTGTGCCATTAATTCCATTCTTTGTTGAAAATATTCCGGTACCTCAAGCCACTGTTGCGGATCTGGCGAGTCGCCGCAGGCACGATCCAGTTCTGTCAGCAAATCCGGACCAAACCGGCGTGCCAGGCCGCCGCGAGGCAGTTGCCGTAAATCAGCCAATGTCTTGCAGCCTATGCCGCGAATGACTTCAAGATAAGGCTGGACCGATTCCAGTAAATAAATGGGCAGGGAATCCAGCAACGATCGGAACCTGGAGCCCGCGCCATTGATGACGGTTTTCAGCGGGGCGGATTGCGCAAGCAGCCATGCCCCCTTGGCGGTGGGGGCAATCCCCACGCAGAGCTGCAAGCCTTGCGCGGCCACTGCCTGGTTGAGTAGCCGGCATAATTTTTTCAAGCCACCAAACAACTTCAGGCTCTTGGAAACTTCAGCGATCAGGCCGCTGCCTTGCATGACAATATGGGGCGTGAAACGAAACGCGGCATACGCAGCTTCCCGCAATGCTTGCATTTCTTCATGCGGATCATGTTCCACCACTACCAGACCGGGAAAAAGAGACAACGCAGTGGCCAGAGGCTGGTGCGCCGCAACTCCCCACTGTTGTGCCGGCTTATTGGCTTGCCGGATGTAAACCTGATTTCCCTTGTGAATCGTTGCCGCCATTGCGGGAATCAATGCCGCAGGAAATCGGCGCTCGATCCAGTCAAGCGATAGTGTCGGGCAATGGAGGGCGATCCACAACATTGCATTCACGCATGAGCTAAGGTGGCTGAAGAAGTCATGAAGCGGGGGAAAGGTCTGGCGGGCAGGGTGATGTAAATGGGCAAGTCAGTCGGGTTGCCCCTGCGCTTCAGCAAGCGCACGGAAAGCATATGCTGTCGTACTGAACCGAGCAATATTCTTAGCGAGGCTGCGGAGGGTTCGAATTGTGCGCCCGCCGGCCTGAATAAAAAAATCAGGCTGGCGGCAGTCCGCGCAATAATTTGAAGCCTGCGCGTCATTGGCTGGTTTATGCCGGGCAGCCAGCCGATGACAGCCCCAAAGGCGGCACTTTTGATGCCTTGCTCGAGCACCCATAACCGCTCGGCCGGTCTGTCAACGCTGACCATCACAATGCGCCGGCTATCGATATTCAGATTTTCCCACGCATGCATATAGGGAATATGAGGCGGCCCCACCAATAGAATATGCCTGCCATTCCGGGTGACTTGCTCAAGCGAGGGACTCAATAATGTTATTTCTCCCAGCCCTTCCGCCGGCAACAACAATTCCGTCAGACTGTGAAGCGACCATCCTTTTCCCGGCAACGCTTTATCCAGTTCATTGAAGCCACTGGAAATGACCTGATCAGGTGCAAACCCTGATGGGTCGCCCCGCCATATCCGGTCCCGGAATCGGGTTTCGATTTGTAAAAGCGATAGCGGTGCCAAGGGTAAGGATGGAGAAGCAAGCGTTGGCATGGCTAAGGGTGTTCATCTATCAACGATTGGAACCAAGGGGATATCCGGAAGTACGGGCTTTTCGAATGAGGCCCACATACAACCCATAGATTTCCAGTCCCTGCTCAGGCCGGATGGGCGGATAGTCCCGGGCTCGGCTATGGTTGCGCGCTTCGAGGTAATAACCTCTTGTATCCTTGGCCAGGACTTTGAGCGTGAATTCGTTATCCACGATTGCCAATACTACTTGACCGGATGAAGGGGAATTGCCGCGTTCGATAATCACCATATCGCCCTCGAATATTCCCAGATCAATCATCGAATCGCCTTTCACGGGAAACAGGATGGTTTGGGAAGGTTTCTCGATAAGATAATCATCAATGCGCAGCAATTCAGGCTGGACGTCGGCGGCCTGTTGAGGCATTCCTGCCCGTACCGCATGTCCGACTGTTCGCTCGAAAAAGCGGGGTCCGGGACGTGACCGGCCACCTGGCGCATTTTCGAGAAAGCCTTCTTCCTTCAAACGCTGAACGATCTGATGTGTCCAGGAACGCGCCTTTCCGTTCCAAAGCGCAGACAATTCGGTTATTGAAGGGATAACGCTTTCCCTGGCATAGTAATCCTGCAGTTTGCCAAGATAAGAGGAAATATCGAGCTGTTGCATAATAATCAAGTATGAAGAACGATCGCTTTTATTATAGAGAACAACTGTTCTGTATTCAAGCGAACTGAAACGCTGACTATCTATCCGGCGGAAATACCCCGAATCTCGTCACTCGGGGCCTGACCCGGAATCCGGTTCAAGCCGGCAGTAGCGCGTTTTGAACGCCGCTGGATACCGGCTTCCGCCGGTATGATGCCTGTATTGTTTGCCCACCGGATCAATAGTGTGTTGCCAGTATCAAAGAAAACGGCCATCAACTGATGGCCGTTACCTGACAACGAGGTTTTAGAGAATTATTGACCAGGGTTTTGTTGTGCGGGTGTCAACTGTCCCTTCCATTCTTCAGGCAGGTTCTTGACCCAGGTATTGTATACATTGGGGATAGCAAGAACCCCTTGACCACCGTAACCCGGCAGGCTGCTGATGCGATCATCAGTGGGGGTGCTACTATCGCCTACCAGGGAAACCCTGCCCGCTATTTTGGCGTCGGACGGATTGCCGTCATTGTTGGGGTCGGCGTCAACCACGATAAGTTCATTGGAGAACTTGCTCGTAACATAGGCATAGTATCCCCCGCCTTTTTTGGCCCCAAAATTCGCCCCATGGCAACCTGGATCGCAGGGCAACATCTTAACCACCTTATCGGTTTTCGTATCAATGACAATTATCGACGGAGTGCCCATATTCGCGACCACTACGGCGCTGCCATCGGGGGAAACGGGTAACTGGACGGGAAGTACGCCAACGGTGGCCTGTCCGTCTCCATCGCGGTCCACTATAGTGCCGTCAATGGGATCGTAATCCGCGATCAGGTTGATGGTTTTTTCCAGAGTTCCATCCTTGTTGATGACACTCACGCTATGATGCAGCAGATTGGCCGCATAGAATTTGCTGGAGTCCGGCATCATGCCGATAGCGATGGGGTGAGCCCCTGGGGCAGAGTTTCCTGTGGGCGTTCTTTCCAGGACGGTTCCGCTGTCGGTGCTGTAGAATCCTACATCACCGGTAAAGATGTTGGGGGTAATGATCTTACTCCCATCTCCGCTGATCCAATGCCCATGGGGATTGGTAGCAAGCTGACCGGATTTTTGCGTGGGAATCATCTTGCTGACTTCAGTTGTTCCCGCCAGGATGATGGACATGCCATCTTCGCCGTTATTGCTGACCGTGATATCTTCGTTATCAGGGCGAGTCATGACATGAGCGGGCGCCTCGCCCACCTGGATGTTCTTGATCAAAGCTCCCGTCTTTTTATTGATCATCGTAAGTTTATTGTCGAACCATTGGGTCTGGTAAACAATCGATTGATCTTTGTTGGTCCACATATTGTGGGGGTTGTTCATATTGATCTGTGGCAGCGAGATCTTGCGAACAATCTTCCAGGTGGTTGTGTCGATGGCGGTAATGGTTCCGGGCTTGGTCTTGCCAGCGGTTTTTTCAAATTGAGTATCAACCCACACTTCACCCACGCCGGGGATTGACGGAGGCACAGGTGCCGATAAGACCGTATTATTGCCATATCTGGCGATTAAAACCTCCGATAGATTGGCGACCGCTCCGCCAGTGATGCGGACGGGAACACTGGGGTAGGTCAATTTCCAGGGCGTGGGAGGCGTATAATTTTGCCAGTTGTTAGGGGCGGTGGCGATAAAGAAGATCCTCAACAGCCGGGTGGCAAGATCGCTGCTGGTAGGTAGATTTTTCACGCCAGTCGCCAGGTCGATAGTTTCTCCGAGGTCAAGTCCTTCAGTTTCCGGATCATCCACTATTACCGCAGCAAACATGTAAGGATGCACCTTGCAGGTGAATACGTACAAACCCGGTGTTGTCAGCTTGACGAGGCCACCGCCTTTGTAGGCCCTGCTCTGGTCAAAGGGCATGGAGGCATGTTTTGTATGGTCGGTTCCGCGTCCTCTGCTTTTACCTTTACCGTGATGGGGGTGATTCCCATCGCCTGCCTCGCTTGGCCATAACAGGCTGGTCATGGTGTGGACCGTGTTGGTTTCCGCCATGATGAAATTAACGCTGCTGCCAGGGGGAATCACTTCCAGGGACCGGGTGCTGCCGGTAATGCCGAAAATGGTTTCGCTCCGGGCGCTCCGGTACCAGCTTCCCGGCTCATCCGAGATCACGAAAGTGACGAGGCCGGGGTCAGTGCTTGTGCTTCCGTAAATGGCACCATAGGGGGAGGCGCCAGCGATGCTGTGACCCATTCCCTTATTATGACCTTTAGTGGCGTCGACTCTAAAAGTGCTGTGCATGCCCGCTTCCATGTGGGAAAACAGATGGCAGTGGTACTGCCAGTTACCGGCACCGACGCCAGTGCCGGCTTTAACGGTGAAAGTATGGCTGTCGGAAACGTCGTCCATTAACTTGGTATCGATTACGCTTGTGGTTCCGGGTTCCAGCCAGCGATGCGCATGCAGGTGAAAGGTGTGTCCGGGCCCAACTGACAGGATATGAAATCTGACGATGTCATCCTCGACAGCCCCGAGAATCGGGTTGGTCCACAGGGGTGTTTGTGTTCCGGCTTTGGATATTTCTGTTGCCCAGAAGGTCGAGCCGACCATAAACAGCACATACTGCTTGTCCAGTTGTCCCGCTTTGACCGATTTGAGGGCGCCATTGTCGTCGACATACCGTTCTACATTCCCATCCGTTCTATCGACCACAATAGCGCCAAACAAGCCAAGTAATTCCTGTCCATCGCCGTAGTAGGGATAGGCGCCGGTTTTGGTGGCGGTGAAGGTATAGCTCAGTGTTCCTCCATTCGGGGCCGCCTTCGCGGCGCTGCCGGTTGAGAGACCGGGCACCTTGAAACCTGCCGGTTTATCCGTATTGTTGGTGACCGTGACACTGACGGTATCGCCCTGTTTTACGAAAAGGGTGGGTCCCGGGATAACCGCCTGACCATCCCCTCTTTTATAGCCATACTGGCCGTTGGGTAACACCTCCGCCGACAGCGCGAGGTCATGATTTGCCGCCTGGGCCATGGGTGGAGCCAGTAGCAGCATGGCCGCGAGCAGCGCGCATGCTGTCCCTATCGCCGCGGGTATTTTCAGTCCAAAGATATTTTTGCTCATTTAGTTTTATCCTCTTGATCTATCTGCCTGTTCATTAAGGAGCGCCGCTCGTGACATTGAAGCTGCCCCTCATGCCCATTAATTTGCGCGAAAAATTCGCGTTCATATAGTTCGCGCTGCCTAAGGCCTTGATGGTAAAAGCGTGATTCTCAAGAGGGCCGATATCTTTCGCGACAATCAATTTTGTCGTTCCGGGATCGACCCACTGATAGCCTTCGAGCTGAAATCGATTCAGATAGGTGCCCATGGCGATAAGATGGAACCTCACATTGTCACCCCCTTTCGCGGTCAGAATAGGGTTGACCCCAAGCGGGATTTGTTGCTTGCTGGCGCCGTCTATTTCCATTCCCCAGAAAGCATCGTCAGCCAGGTAAAGCACATAGTCTTTTTTAATACTACTAACGGGTAAGCTTGAGATGCTGCTGCCATTGCTTGCGGTCACTGAGCCCGATGCCGGATTAACTATGACGGTACCAAAAAGCCCCCTGTCTTCGGAGCCGTTGTGGGTTTCAAAATTGTGATCGTGGTACGGCCAGGTGCCGGCGGTGCCCGGCGCCACGTCCCAGAGATAGGTATAGAAGCGTCCGCCGTGATCAGGATAGGCGCCCTCATCTTCAACCTTGTTGATAATCTTGAGGGTGCCATCGCTCAAGATGGTGTAATGCACACCGTGCACATGGACGCTGATTTGCTGATCAGGGCTGACGGTAACGCCGTTGCGGATGGTAAGTCTGACCTTGTCGCCTTCCGTGAGAACTATCGTCGGTCCGGGAATGGTGGCCTGCGTACTGTATCGGGAAGTAATGTTAACGCCATCAACCTGATGCTCGACCATGCGGTAGGCAAGCAAACCGTCTTCTGTTTCTTCCGCGATCATTTCAATGTGGTGCTTAGCACCATTCTTTTTATCGGAATCGCGTTCGGCCCCGATGCTTTCCGCGGAAGATAGAAAAAACATCCCAAGAGACAGGATAAGCGCAATCCCTGGCTTGATGAACAAGCACCCAAATCGCCGTACGATTGGAGAGTATTGAGTTTGATCAGAAGCTGTAAAACCCCCCACAGCATAGCTATGTTGATACTTCATTATCGCGAGGCTCCTCTAGGTTATGGCTTGGTCTTGGTAAAGTGAAGTACGGATTACGCGATTTGAGCCACGTCATATCGAGTCGTCAGACTGCAATCAAAACGTTCATGGCTCAATGGATAGGTCTCAATAACTGGGTATTGCCCGCATTCGGGTACGAGTCGCGGTGAAAAGGGTTATCCGTTTCACTTCGATGTCATTATTCCTGACGCTGCGGATTATGAATTAAGACCTGTTCGGGCACTACGGGAGTGTTGTCCTTATTTGGATAAGGATGTGTACCTTGTTTTTATCTGAAATCGGTACATTTGCACCAGATGGCGCGAGGGCTCGGAATTGCCGGGCAAGAGAATGGATGCTGCCCGCAATCAGTTATAAACGGCTTGCGGGAGACTCAGATCGAGCGCATGTCACACTGAACTGATGATGGTGGAGTTTGGCAAACATGAAAAGATCAAAGCGGTTCGTGATCTCCAATTTGCTGAAAATAGACGTCAGATGGTTCCGCAGGGTCTGTTCGCTAATATCCAGCGTGCGCGCGATTTTCTTGTTTGAAGCGCCTGCCTCATTCGCGAAAGCATTGACGATCATGCGTTCTTTGCGCGTAAGCGCAATGATTTTCCCCGTGACGGGGTCGACAGGTGTTTTTTGACCCGCACGTAAAAAGTTGATAAAGACACGTCCGGTAGTCCGCCGGTCAAGCCACAGCTCGCCATCGTGAACCTTCTGGATGGCCTTGAGGATGGTTTGCGTAGGCTCCTTTTTGTACACGACGCCCCGTGCGCCATTGAACAAAGCCACGTCGATAGCGGTCTGGTCGTGAATCTCGGTAAAGATGATGATGTGAAAATGTCTTTCCCGCAACAAATCGGGGATAAGGTCCACGCCCTTTTCTCCGCCAAGGTCAAGGTCGAGTAAAACTATATCGGGTCGACTCTCTCTGGCCAGCCGCCTGGCGTCCGCGCCATTGGTCGCCTTGCCGGCGATTTCCATGCGCGGAGACTCGCTGTTTATGAGTTTTTCCAGTCCCCATAGAACAATCTGATGACTGTCGATCAGCAGGACGCGGATGGGTATGTGAGAGGAGGGGTACATGAATTAGTGTTCTGCCAACCTCTGGAATTGTAAAAAAAGCATAGTACGGTTTTATTGATTATGCAACTCAACCAGCGTGGCCCGCGGAGAGAAAATAAACGCTTCGCTTGACCATATTCGCACAGATTGTTTTATCTTGATACTGCTTGCGACATTATGTGGAGGCATATATGATTCGCACAAATTCATCTATGAACTAGCCTGAGTCCTGTAGCGAGTCCCCCCGAGAAGTGAAGGTAAGTGTGAAAAAAACATTTACAGATCATGATGCTATACGAAAAAATAGGCGATTAACCGCTGGATTCAGGTTCAGGCATTTCATCCATCTCGTCGACTCTGGTAATCTTTTTGTCATGTGAGACCCATACACTCTGTACCATGCAAGTCTATGAACAGATCAAGAAATACTAAAATGAGATATTGGAGTATCCGGCGCCGTGCACAAGCGGAAAATGGATTCACGCTACTTGAGTTGCTGGTCGTCATGGTCATCATTGGACTGCTGGCCGGTTATGTGGCGCCCAAGTATTTTTCCCAAGTGGGCAAGTCCGAAGTCAAAGCAGCTCAGGCGCAAATCGATGCCATAGAAAAGGCGCTGGATCAGTATCGCCTGGATATCGGCCGCTACCCCGCCACCGAGCAAGGGTTGGCCGCACTGGTGACACGTCCGGGCAATGAACTGAGATGGCAGGGGCCTTATCTGAAAAAGGCAGTACCGCCTGATCCATGGGGGCGGCCATATATTTATAAAAATCCGGGCGAACGCTCGGAGTTCGATTTGTACTCCCAGGGCAAGGACGGCCAGCCTGGCGGGACGGGCGACGCGGCGGATATCACGAACTGGTAGACTGAGATGCGTTACGAAGTGAAAGCTGTGCTTACCGGAAAAGGCACGGTATTCCTCGAACTCGATGCGGAGAACGAGGATGACGCTCGTCTCCAGGTAACGTCGCAGGGCGGCATGGTTTTGAATGTGCGCCGAAGGCTTACTGGCTGGATGCCAAAATCCCGGCTGCGTTTTCCGCTGGCGCATTTCAGCCAGGAGTTATTGTCCCTGCTGGAAGCGGGACTCAGCCTGGTGGAGAGTATCGAGACGCTATTGGATAAAGAGCAGGATACCGCCGTGCGAAAAGTTATCGAGGGTCTGCTGGCGCGGCTCTATGAAGGCATCACTTTATCGCGCGCACTGGAGCTATATCCTCAAGCATTTCCCCCCCTGTATGTCGCGACTGCGCGGGCCAGCGAGCGCACCGGCGATCTGCCCGAAGCGCTGACGCGTTTCATCAGCTATCAGACGCAGATGGATCTGGTCCGCAAGAAACTGATCGGCGCTTCCATTTATCCGGTTCTTTTGCTGGTGATCGGGCTGCTGGTGGCAATGTTTCTGCTGGTTTTTGTCGTACCGAAGTTCAGCGCCATTTATGAGGACATGGGCTCCGACCTGCCCTGGCTTTCCGTCATGCTGATTGAATGGGGGCATTTCGTGCATGAACAGGGCGAACTATTGGCAGTCACCGGTACGGCCGCGCTTGGCGTTGTTATTTACGGCATAACGCGGCCATTGTTCAGAGTGTGGCTGGCTCAGCAATTATGGCGTATCCCCGCTATTGGAGAACGTATGCGGGTTTATCAGCTTGCCCGTTTCTATCGGACGCTGGGCATGTTGTTGCGCGGCGGCATTCCGATAACAAAAGCGCTGGAAATGGTCAGCGGCCTGCTGGAGCCGCATTTCCGGCCCAGGGTGAAGGCGGCTGCCGCTCGCATAAGCGAGGGAAAAACAATCTCCAGCGCGATGGAAGCAGAGGGGCTGACCACTGCGGTTGGCGATCGCATGCTGCGGGTCGGAGAAAGAACCGGTCTCATGGGAGAAATGATGGAGCGCATCGGCAACTTTCACGATGAAGAAATTGCACGCTGGGTCGAGTGGATGACGAAGCTGATCGAACCCTTGCTCATGGCAGTGATTGGCGGCGTGATCGGTGGAATTATCATACTCATGTATATGCCGATATTCCAGTTGGCGGGAAGCGTCAATTGAGTCAATTGGCTGAAGCCGCCGTACCGTTACCGTTGGCTGCAACGCTGCCGGTGGATGTGCTTTCCGAAAATATGGCTGACGCGGCGCGTGATCTCGCGTTCCCCTCGGCTGCAACGCCGCTGGTGGATGCGCGTCGGCTTGAGCAGGCGCGCGGAGAGGCTTTGATCCAAGGCGTTTCAGTGATGGCGGTTCTGGAAGAAACCTGCGGCCTTGCGCCCGATCAGCTGATTGCGGAACTCGGCCGTCTATTCCGGATGCCCGTATTGACGATGGAAGGTTTGCGGGCATTTCATCCTGCGTTTGAGACATTGTCTTTTAATGAGGCGGTTACACGGGAATGTGTATTGCTCCGGCGGGAGAAACAATACGTTCTTGCCGTGGGCAATCCATTCTCGCCTAACCTGAGATCGTGGGCGGAAGACCGGTTTGATGTCGCGGCAGCATGGCATCTGGTGCATCCCGCCGACCTGGCCGCTTTTTTTGCGCTGCAGGAAAAGACAATGCGCGCAATGGATAGTGTGCTCCCCGCAACGGAACGCGGGACCACGAAGGCGGGTGAGGAAGATCTTTCACTCAAGACGATTAATGAAGGCAGCAGCCCGGTGGTGCGGCTGGTGCATTCCACGCTGTATGACGCCCATAAGTCGCAGGCAAGCGATATTCACCTCGAAATGGTGACGGGCGCACTATCGATCAAATACCGGATCGATGGTGTGCTGAGCCTGATCGGTGTGGTGCAGGGCCCAGACCTGGCCGAGCAAGTGATTTCCCGGATCAAGGTGATGTCCGATCTGGACATTGCCGAACGCCGCGTACCGCAGGATGGCCGTTTCAAGATCTCGATCCAGGGACGGGAGATCGATTTCCGCGTTTCGATCATGCCGAGTATTTTTGGCGAGGATGCTGTGCTGCGCATTCTCGACCGGCAGGCGCTTGCCGACCATGTCGAGGGACTGACATTGAACCATCTTGGTTTCAATCAGGCTGCCATAGCGAGTTTCCGCCGTCTCAGTTCCGAACCGTATGGCATGTTGCTGGTTACCGGTCCTACCGGCAGCGGTAAGACTACAACACTGTACGCCGCAATTTCGGAAGTCAATGATGGGCAGGACAAAATTATCACTATAGAGGACCCAATCGAATACCAGCTACCCGGTGTGCTGCAGATTCCGGTCAACGAAAAAAAGGGGCTGACTTTTGTACGTGGTTTGCGCTCGATTTTGCGGCACGATCCGGACAAAATCATGGTTGGCGAAATCCGTGACCCCGAAACGGCGCAGATCGCCATACAAGCGGCGTTGACGGGCCATCTTGTATTTACCACGGTGCATGCCAATAACGTGTTCGACGTCATTGGCCGCTTCTCGCATATGGGGGTGGACCCCTATAGTTTTGTCTCCGCCTTGAACGGAATCGCCGCGCAACGGCTGATTCGTCTGCTTTGCTCACATTGCGCGGTGGAAGAACGGCCGGACGAGCAACTGATCACGGAATCCGGCATTACTTCCGAGCAAGCCGGCGAATTCCGGTTCCGCGTCGGCAAAGGTTGCGGCCAGTGCCGGGGGAGCGGTTACCGTGGGCGAAATGCAATCGCGGAAATGCTGGTATTGAACGATGAAATCCGTGAACTCATCATAGCGCGGGAGCCCATACGCCGGATAAAAGAGGCGGCGCGGCGCGGCGGTACCCGTTTCCTGCGTGAAGCGGCGCTGGAGATGGTGAAAACCGGGCAAACAAGTCTGCAGGAGGCCAATCGTGTCACCATTGTGGCGTGATCAGATGCGGATTTTTTTCGCGCCGGGCCGGGTCGAGCTGGTGCGTTCTTGCCGCGGAATAAAGCCGGTGCAGGCTGCCAGGCTGGCGGCGGCTTGCGAGCGCGATCCGGATTCGCCTGCCTGGGAGCAGCCGCTTAGGCAATTGGATCAGATGATCAGGGATGCCGCCGGCGTGGATATGACCATCACGATTTCCAACGACTTTGTGCGATACGCGGTGGTATCACCGCAAGCACAAATCCTGACTCCCGCCGAGTTGTACGCCTACGCGGCTTTTCACATGCGTGAGGTGTACGGAGAGAGAGCCGGGGCATGGACACTGAGCATGAGTGCCTGGGACCCATGCAACGGGGGCGTCTGCGCTGCGATAGAAAGTACCCTGCTTCAACGATTGAACGAACTCGCAACGCAACGCAAAGTCAGGTTAAAAAGTATAGTGCCGTACCTGTCGGGCGCCTTCGATCAATGGTGCAAACGATTCAAGGGGGACCGGATATGGTTTGCTCTCATGGAAACCGGGCGCCTTTGCCTCGTCTCGTTATCGAACGGCGTCTGGCAGGGGATACGCAACCAGCGTATGTTGCATAACGCGGAAGACGAGCTGCTTGCTGCGCTGGATCAGGAAGCGATATTGTTTTCAGCGCGCAAGGAAACCGTCGAGCAGGTCTATCTATTTGCGCCGGAGCATCCGGAATTGGCATTACCGGGAGATTGCGGCTGGCGGATTATTCCATTGCAGACCGAGAGTATGCCTGCACCGCCGCACTATCCGCTCGCTGTCGCGGCTCCAGACGGGAAAAGCTGATGCGTAGCCTGGGTCTGAAATTTCCTGACGGCGGGCAGGAAGCACGAAGTGCCGGATACATCATGCTGGCGCTGGGTATGCTTGCTTTAGCCGGTGTGCTCTATCAATATCAAGGGGCAACGGACGAAGTGGCCTACTGGGATTTGCGCATCGCCTCAATGGATGCACGGACGGGAAGGAAGACGAAGCCACTGGTTTCTCCAGCACAGGGAGGAGGGGAAATAAAGCAGGAAATTAGAAGAGCCAACGCGGTGCTGAGCGAGATCGACTTGCCGTGGGGTGCGCTCTTTGATTCTGTCGAATATGCAACAAGTCCCGAGGTGGCTCTGCTGGCGTTCCAGCCGGATGCCGCCGGCCGAACGATGCGAATGGGAGGTGAAGCAAAGAGTATGGCGGCACTGCTTGACTTCGTCAGCGCCCTGGAGCGCGAACCGGTCCTCAAGGATGCCTATCTGCTTAAGTATGAAATCAAGCAGGACGATCCGCAGCGGCCGATTATTTTTTCTGTTATGGCATCATGGATCGAAGCGTCCTGACAAATACATTGCTGCGGGTACGCTGGCAAACGGAGCGGCTTGGCAGTGCTGGAAAAATCGGCTTCGGGCTGCTGGTTTTCTCGGTTGTGTTTTTCTTTTCGGCGGTATTGCCGCGCCAGGCCGAGTCAAGCGCACTCATGGAGAAAGCCGAAATGATGCGATTGCATTTCCGGGCGGAACCGGTGCGTGTGTCAGGCAGAAAAATGCAAAGCGATCAAGGACTGGGGGATTTCTATGCTTTTTTCCCGAATATTGATTCATCACCGTTCTGGATCAAGGAACTGGTGCAGGTTGCGGAAGCAGCCAACGTGGAGATCAGCGGTAGCGAGTATCGTATGGTGCGCGACAAGGGATGGAAGCTTGCGCGCTATGAAATGATGCTGCCGGTTCGGGGCGGTTATCCGCAAATACGCGCTTTTATCGCCGATGCCTTGCGCGTTGTTCCCGCCATCGCGCTCGTGGATATTGTGATCAAACGTGAAGGCGTGGAGTCCGATTTGCTCGAAGCGAGTCTCAAGTTTCATCTTTATTTGAACGAAGGCAAGAGATGAAGACAACAGGACGGGGGCGCGTAGTGTGGCTGGGAGGCGCGTTGTTGGCGACACTTCTCGCTACCCAGTGGGTGAGCGGTGGAGATGGAGGCACGGATCCGGTAGCCGCCGTTCCCGAACAAAAGGCGCAAAGGGAGATAACAGGGGAGATGAAGGATTTGCGTGCCGCCGAAGATGACACCGCGCAACTGGAACTGGAGCGGCTGGAACGCAGAAAATTCAGTGCACAGGCGGGCGACCTTTTTAGCCGTCAATCGTGGATACCGCCCCCTCCCCCCGCGAAACCCCAGCCGCCCTCCCCGCCGCCCCTTATGTTCAAATATCTCGGCAAGGTGACCGAAGGGGATCAAACACAGGTCTTTCTCGCTTTGGCTGAACGCAACTATGTCGTCAAAGTGGGAGATAAAATAGATAACCAATATCGAGTGGATGAGGTGACCGATCACGCCATCACCCTGACTTATATACCGCTCAATGCCAAGCAGGTGCTTTCGACAGGCGGCGGAGTATAAAGAAACCCGTGATGAAAACTGGAAGGTATATTTTGATCGTGATGATCCCGGCCATATTTGCCGGATGCGCGACAAATAAGGATTTTGACGAGGGCAAGCAGCTTATTGCCCAAGGCAAGATGGATACCGGCCTGGCAAGCCTGGAAAAGGCGGCACGCGAAGAACCGGACAATCTGGAGATTCGCGCGGTGCTCGCGCGTCAGCGCGAGGCGGTAGCGGGACGCTTGCTCATCGAGGCCCAGAATGCCCGGTCCTCGGGCGATCTCGATGCCGCGGAGCAGAAATTTCGCCAAGTACTTGAAGTGAATCAGCGCAATGAACGTGCGCAGGTGGGTTTGGCGGCCATCGACATGGACCGCCGTCATATCGAGGCGTTGAAGCAGGCGGAAGCATTGCTTGAGCGCAATGACTATCCCGCCGCCGAAGCCGGGATCCGGTCGGTATTGCAGGAAAATCCGATGCAAGGGGATGCCCGCCGGCTGATAAGACAGCTTACCGAACTTCAGTTGCGAGACGGGGCGTCCATGGAGCCCACCTTGTTAAAAACAGGTTTCAAGCAACCGATTACCCTCGAGTTTCGCGATACCGGTTTGAAATCGATATTCGAAATCATGGCGCGTACCGCAGGAATCAACTTTGTATTCGACAAGGACGTCAAGCAGGATACCAAAACCACCGTTTTTTTGCGTAATACCCATATTGAGGATGTGTTCAAGCTGCTGCTCATGACAAATCAGCTGACACACAAAGTGCTGAACGAAAATTCAGTATTGATTTATCCCAATACGCCCGCCAAGCAGAAGGAATACCAGGACCTGGCGGTACGCAGTTTCTATGTCGCGAACGTGGATGTGAAACAAATGGTCGCCATGGTCAAGGGTCTGGTCAAAACCAAGGATATCCATGTGGACGAGGCGCTAAACCTCTTCGTCATGAAAGACACGCCGGACGCGATTCGACTCGTCGAGCGGCTGGTTACATTGAATGATCTGGCCGATCCCGAAGTCATGCTGGAAGTCGAGGTACTGGAAATCGGACGTAATAAACTGCAAAATCTTGGTTTACAGTACCCCGACAAGATCAATGTGAACATGCTCACCGCGGGCGGTGTGGCCGCCGGCATTCCTGCAACCTGGACGATTAATAGCACCGGGATCAACGACCTCGGCTGGAGCGCCGAGGGATTAACCGGATTTATTGCCAATCCCGCAGTGATCGTCAACCTCAAGCAGCAGGATGGGATCATCAATGTCCTCGCCAATCCACGCATTCGTGTCAAGAACCGCGAGAAAGCAAAAATTCTCATTGGCGACAAGGTTCCCGTCGTGACCACGACCGCCACCGCCAATGTCGGTGTGGCCTCATCGGTGAGTTATCTTGACGTGGGGCTCAAGCTGGATGTCGAATCCACGGTTTCGCTTCAGGATGAGGTATCCATGAAGGTCAGTCTCGAAGTCAGCAATATTGTCAAGGAAGTGCCCGTGACCGGGGGTGGGCTCGCCTATCAGGTGGGCACCCGTACCGCGGCGACCACGCTGATGCTGAGGGATGGTGAAACCCAGGTTCTGGCGGGATTGATCAGCGACGATGAGCGCATCACCATCACCAAGGTTCCCGGGTTGGGGGATTTGCCCTGGATTGGTAAATTATTTTCGAGTCAGAGTCTTACACGCAACAAGACCGAGATCGCGCTGTTGATAACGCCACGTATTCTGCGCAATATTTCACGGCGGACAAAAACAGATAGTGAGTTCCATTTTGGCACAGAGAACACTGCGGGCATGCTGCCGGTAAGGATCAGCAAGGTTGCGGCGCGATCGCTGGCGATATCATCCACGCCCACGGGAGGCGTGGCGGCGACTCAGAGGGATTTTCTGCGCCCTCCTCTCGATGAGTCTCGGCCGGTCCGTGAGGCCGCCGCGGCCGCCCCTCAAGTCGCGCCGGCGGTGCTATCTTTGAACGTGCCGGAACAGGTTGCGCCTGGCAAGGATTTCACCGTTAGCGTGAATCTTGCCGGTGCGGAAAACCTGCCCGCCGCCGACCTGGAACTGGATTACGACGCGGCCCAGCTTGAAGTGCTGGATGAGGGAGAAAAATCCGGGACACGCCAGTTGAAACTGGGCAAGGGCGGGGGGATGGCGAGTCTGACGTTCAAGATCATTGCGCAAAAATCGGGCACGGCTCAGGTCAGTGTCAGGAGCGTTACATTTCAGGGAGACAGCGAGGGTGCGCCACCCGAAGTTAAATTACCCCCTGCGGCGAATATCGAGATCCGTTGAGTGCATGGCGAAAATAATTCCGGCCGTAGGCCCAGCGGGAAACGGTGGTTTTTCCCTGGTCGAGTTGACAGTCGTGATGGCCATCATGGCGGTTCTGGTCTCCTCGGCCATGCCGTTGTATGAACTCACTGCGCAGCGCGAGAAAGAAAAAGAATTGAGGGTGGGACTAAGGCAGATCCGGGAAGCGCTCGATGCTTATAAAAGGGCGGTGAATGACGGGCGCATCGCTAGAAAAGCGGACGAATCGGACTATCCGCGCAAACTGGAAGATCTGGTCGCCGGGGTACCCGATGCCAAGGATCCGGAAAAGCGCAAGATCTATTTTTTGCGGCGACTGCCTCGTGATCCCATGTCCACCGACCCGGCGCTGCCGGATGCCGAAACCTGGGGCAAGCGTTCTTATGAAAGCCCGCCGGACAATCCGCAGGAGGGTAACGATGTTTTTGATGTGTACTCCCGTTCGCAACAGATTGGCTTGAATGGCATTGCTTACGACAGGTGGTGAGAGATGCGCAAAGCTTATTCCGCCTTCACTTTGAGAATCAGGCAAAGTGCCGGAAAAGCCGGCAGGTTTTCGGCAAAGAATTGGGGGTACTCCGGCTTTACCCTGATCGAATTACTGGTCGTAATGGCTATCATTGCAACCTTATTAAGTATTGTGGTGCCCCGGTATTTTAATTCGCTCGACAGATCCAAAGAAGTGGTGCTGCGGCAGGATCTCCACGTCATGCGCGATGCGATTGATAAATTTTATAGTGATACCGGAAAATACCCGAGCGAACTGAACGAATTGGTGGAGAAGCGATATTTGCGCGCTATTCCGGTCGACCCGCTGACGGAAAGCGCGGCAACATGGGTTGCCGTGCCTCCCCCCCGTGATGGCGGAGGGGTTTATGACGTGCGTAGCGGTTCACCTGAGCAGGCAAAAGATGGCACACTTTACGAGGCGTGGTAAAAAAGGGATCTGAGGCATGGGTGCGGAAAGAGGATTCACCTATATCTGGATACTCTTCACCGTCGCGCTGGCAGGTATTGTTCTGGCTGCCGCGGGACAACTATGGCAAACCGAAGCGCGACGGGAAAAAGAAGTGGAGCTTATGTTCGTGGGAGAACAGTTCAGACAGGCGATCGGGTCATACTACGAGAGTTCTCCGGGCATGCCCAAGCGTTTTCCGGATTCGGAGCAGAAATTGCTTTTCGATGACCGTTTCCCGATACCCAAACGGCATTTGCGCAAAATCTATTTCGATCCCATGACGGGCAGAGCAGAGTGGGGATTGATCAGAAAGCCCGGCATCGGAATTGTCGGAGTCCATAGTTTTTCGACCCGGAAACCATTTAAACGGGCAAATTTTCACGAGCGTTATGCGAAGTTCGCCGACGCAGCGAGTTATCAGGACTGGGCGTTCGTCTATACGCCGGGAGAGGCTGGCGGCATTCCGCAGCAACCGGGATCACAACCCCAATCTCCGTCTCCATCCAAGTCTCAGCCTTCACCTCAATCGCAACCCAAACCCCCATTCCAGCCGCAATCCTCGGCGCAACCGGAAGCATCACCCCCTTCACCCTCACCTGATCCATCGGCCGCGGCGGGTTCAGTTTCCCCGCCGCCCGCTTACTGAACCCACAGCAACTATTCCTCGCAACGGCAAGGGATGTCCCGACCGCGTTACATCCCTATGCGGTGCCGTCCCACTACAGGATCGCGCCATTCCGTTGTTGTATCTTGCCCGATTCAGGTTGAACGATCTTTTGACTCCGGATCTGCGCCGCGGCGCCATGAATGCCCGTATGCCGTCTGACATGATCCTTTCTGCCTGCATCATATTCACGAATTTGACACACGACCTTAATGATTCTGTCATCCAGAGCGCTGAAAATAGCCGGGCTCCGAAGTTGAGTAAGAATACAACTTTACCGATGTTGTGGCCGGGTATGCGACACAAATAAAATCAAGGCATAAGAGGCATCATGGGGGGAACCATTACTCTCACGGAACGAGAAATGGAATATCTGTTCCGGATCATCGACTCATCAACCTGTATTTTCCGGCGCCATCAATTCTTCCTCTGGTCACAAGGCGAGCTACAAAGCCTTTTGCCGCACGGCATGCTCATATGCGTGTTCGATGAGGGGTCCGGCCAATCGATCAGCATCGAAAAATTCAGCCGTACTGAAATAAGCGAGATTCTGTTTTCCGAGCTTTGCCGGCCGGATGGGGGCATCGTATTCCGTGTCATGTCGGCATGGAGCGCGGGCAAGAACCAGCCATTTCTACTTTGCCCTAATAATCCCAATGGCATTGCCTACAAGCATTTTGTGAATGATCTCAAGCGCGGTAATCTGGAGCGCGTCGCGGCGCACGGAATGTTCGATGCCAATGGCCGGACGAGCAGTCTGTTTGCCTTTACGCAAATTTCCGGTGTGTTAACCGAGCGCCACGCATACTTTCTCGAACTGCTGGCGCCTCATATGCATATGGCACTGGTACGAATGCTATTCCATGAACGGCATCACCAGCCCGGCGCCATGGTGGAAAAAAGCAGAAAACTCATCACGGACCGGGAGACGGAAGTTCTGCGCTATGTGCAGATGGGAAAGAGCAATCTTGAAATCGGGAGTTTGCTCAAAATCAGCCCCCTTACCGTTAAAAACCATATTCAAAAAATCCTGCGCAAATTGAATGTCAACAACCGGGCGCATGCGGTGGCCAAGGCGATGGCGTTGAAGATCACGCTCTAGCCGCTAGCGAGTCGTTGAGACATCCGGACACGAGCGGCTGCGTAGTCCGAACGCCTTATGAAAAATTCATCGACCTATCTATTTAACGTCACATCGGGTCTTTAACCTAAGAGGGCAGCATGAAAAAGGATTGATATGGATCAGGTGTCGTTCCGGTACGGAAAAATGAACAGGAAGGACTACAGAAACTACGGTCGAGCTTCATAAGCGCTTAACCATCACTGCATATAGTGGCAAGGGTCCGGCAGAAAGTGCAAGCACTTCACGCCAGACGGGAACAAAGCCAAACCCGTTGCGAGGCGGGGACGGAAAGCCGCGGGCCTAAGCGTTAGCGGAGGTAGCCGGGTTGCTCCAGGATGGCTGATCAGATGGGCCACGAGCCGCATGGGTCAGCCGGTTGAAATCGGATATCAGGCGCAACTCATTTAACTTTTTAGGGAGTATCAGTAATGAAAATGAACTTCAAGCTTAAGGCACTCGCGGTCGCCGCCATCATGGCAGCCTCGGCGCCGGCTTTTGCCGCTATCGACGGTGGCGTGACCGGCAACGGTGAACTCCTGCTCAACGTACGCTATTACGGTGGCGATTCCGCTACCACCGGTGGGGATGATATCTCGGCCTTGTTCGATCTGGGCTTAAAAATGAACGATGCGCTCGCCGCGAACAGCAGCCTGACCGGCCTTACTGGAACGTGGAACCTTAACTCCGGTGCCTACGGCGCTTCCTGGAATCAGCTGGTGAGTTTTGTCGGTGCGGCTAACGTAGGTCAAATCGAATTCAATGTGATTGCGCTGGATGACACCGACCGGAATATCGGCGGCGGTTCGCGTTATTTGACCACGGGCAGCGTGGATGCCTGGCCAAGTCAAGGGAATACGAATGTGAAAGCATTTAACGGCATGGATTCGTATGTCAACGCTAATAACAGCCGCGGCACCCATGCCACCGATGCCAACGGTGCCAGTGTTGCCATGCCGACGGATGCAGTCAGCACTTTCTTTGGCGCAATTGGTAGTGGTGTGCCGTCGCAGGGGGACAATTGGTTGACGAAGACCAGCGTCGACACCACCCAGGTGTTGGGCTCCGAGCAGAACTTCTGGTTCCTGACGACTTCCTCCGCTTCCAATCTTGCCCAGGCCACCAAGACTCCTTTCGGTGTTGATCTGAATCACGACGGCGTTATTGGCGCGGGCGAATTCACAAAAATTACGTTGAGTGATGCCGGTATCCTCAGCATCACCAGCCCGGTGCCGGAAGCCGATACTTGGGCCATGCTGCTGGCTGGGCTCGGCATGCTCGGCGCGATGGTCCGCCGCCGGACAGGCGCCTGAAACCACCGCCACTCGCTTCTTCGATCCGCTTCCGCCTCCCTTTGGGGAGGTGGGACAGGAACAAATACGCTATCAACCAGTTAAAAGGATATCGAGATGAAAATGAAACTGAGTAAAATCGCGCTGGCCATGGCGGCGCTGGGCACGGTCCCGGCCGCGTTCGCCCTCACCCCCGCACAGATTGCTGCCGGCCCCACTACCTACGTATGGTTGTCCGGTGCGTCCGCCCCCAGCAATGCCGTATTCCGCAGTGTGATGTCGCTCTGCAATGGCCTGGCCGGCAACGGCGGCGCCAATGACGCCCACATGTACCTGGAAAGCACCGGCACCGAGCCCGGCAAGAGCAGCGGCGACCGGGTCGCCTATGCCTGCACCATGAGTGCCGCCGCCGGTTCGCTGGCGGGCAAGAAAGTGGTGGTGTACCACACAGTTGAAGCAGGTTCCTTCAACGCCTACGCCCCGCATCTGAGCATGGCGGGCGAGCCCAATCCCAATGGTTACCTGCCGGGCAATATCAAACGCGTCAATAATCTGGCATTGCTGGGCGCTGCCGGTAAATGCGCCGCAGGCGCTGCCGGCAGCACCAACGTCGTCCTGAACGGTGTGTCCTATGCCATCGGCCGTTACAACAACTGTAGCGACACGGTTACCAAGACCTTCACCACCACGCTCAAAGGCGATGCCTCGGGTCTTCCCGGCCAGAGCTATCCCGATGGCGGTTTTTCCGACACCGAGTACACGATCAACAAGCAGAACCTGGAGATCGGACGGGATCTGGCCGCAATCGGTAGCGAGGTGGCAACCAACATCGGCCAGACCTTCGGCGTGGCGGTAAGCTACCCGCTGTACCTCCAGCTGCAAAAGAATGACGTGGCCGACGGTTTGCTGGCCGCGACGTGCGACGATGGCACGCCCACCGCCCCTAATCTCACCCCTGCCTGCCAGCCGAGCATGCCCGTCCAGCGCTATACCGCTGTTGCCGGCCAAGCTACGATTGGCAGCGTGGACGGCAGCATCTTCGGTGGACCTGCCGGTTCCGTGGTCAACCTGGCGCGCCGCGTGCCTACCTCCGGTACCCAGTCCGCTTCCAATATACGCTTCCTGGCCAAGCCTTGCGCCCCGGGCGCGCTGGAACCGGCGCGTGCCACCGACGGCACGTCTACCGCGGTTGTGACCGAGCAGTCCAGCACCGGCGGCGTGAAAACCGCACTGAACACGGCAACCGGCGCGGGCCAATTCGCCCTGGGTGTGGTATCCATGGAAAACACCCCAGCGCCCACCGCCACAGCGGATCGCTGGGCTTTCGTCAAACTGAATCGTGTATCCCCCAACTCCGATGCCCAGCAGCGCGAGGAAGCGATGGATGGGTCTTACGACTTCTGGTATGAAATGGCGGCGTTTACCGCCGGCGGTTCGGTCAGTCCTGCCAGCGCCAGTGGCGCCGCACTGATCGCGGCAGTCACCGGTACCCTGGGGGAGAGCGATCTGAAGGGCATCTTCGCTACACCGGTGGCCGGTTCCAGCGGCCCCACCTCCAAGGGTGCGCGTCTTGGCAACTCCTGCCAGCCTGCGGTCCAGTAGTAATCGCGTTTGACAGGCGGTGCAATGCCGCCGGTAGAGGTAGTGTTCGGGACAACCCTTTCGAGGGTTGTCCCATTTGTACATATGGAAGCCGGGTGGTCAAAGTGGGTTTGGATGTTGCGAATGATTAGGGAACCGCTGAATCAGTCTCCAATTTTGCTGGCAGGCGGTAAGCCTTGGCACAGGGGGACCGGCTACGTCCCCAGTTTTCTTTGGGGTGGGCGGCGTGATTCTACCGCTCTTGCGAGCGGTGCGCGCCGTGGAGGGCTGATTCAGCGGTTCCTTCGTAATGCGCTGCGTACGGGATACCTGGCGTATCTGGTTTGCCTGATGGGATGGATGCCCGCATCCCACGCGCAAGATGCGCGATTCGATATATTTGAATATCGGGTCCAGGGTGCGACATTGTTGCCTGTCACGATGATAGAGCAAGCGGTTTATCCCTACATGGGCGAGAAAAAATCCTTGGAGGAGGTGGAGCAGGCGCGTGATGCGCTGGAACGCGCCTATCATGACTCGGGCTATCTCACGGTTCTGGTGAGCATTCCACAGCAAAAAGTCCAAGATGGAGTTGTCAACCTGACAGTCACCGAAGCGCCGGTGAAACGCCTGCGTGTGGTCGATTCGCGCTATTTCAGCCCGGCTGATATCAAAGCCGCGGTACCGGAGCTGGCGGAGGGGAACGTGCCGAACTTCACTGAGATGCAGAAACAGCTTGCATCCCTGAATCGCACAGCCGATCGCGGGGTCACCCCGGTTTTAAGGGCGGGTAAAACGCCCGGCACGGTGGAAGTCGATCTGAAAGTGAAGGATCAGTTGCCATTGCACGGCAGCATAGAGCTGAACAGCCGGCAGATTCCGAATACGACACTGACGCGGCTCAGTGCGAATGTAAGCTGGGACAATCTGTGGCACAAGCAGCACAGTCTCGGGGTGACCGCACTCATTACGCCGCAGAACCCCGACCAGAGCAAGGTGATTTCAGGCAACTACACCATGCCCATGGCGTTTGGTGGCTTTCTCGCCTTGTATAGCGTCTATTCCGCGTCCGACGTGGCGTCGGTGGGCGCGCTCAATGTGCTGGGCAATGGCTTGATAGTCGGGGGGCGCTACATCCTGCCGCTGCCGGGAGGTCAAACATTCTTCCATACCGCAACGCTGGGGGTGGACTACAAGGATTTTGGCCAGGCAGTGAATCTTCTTGACGGCGGCAGCTTTAATACGCCCATCAGCTATCTGCCCTTTACCGTGGGGTGGGACGGTACCTGGGTAGGAGAAAGGCGTAATACCAAACTTGGACTATCGCTGAATTTCCATGTGCGCGGGCTGGTCGGGGATGAAGCGGAATTTGCCAACAAGCGGTTCAAGGCACACTCCAATTACATGTTTCTGCGCGGTAATTTTTCCCATACCGAAACTTTCCGCCAAGGATGGGGTTTGTATGGGCGCGCCAGCTGGCAGATCGCGGACCAACCGCTTATCAATAATGAGCAGTCCATCGTCGGCGGGATAAGTACCGTGCGCGGCTATTTCGAAGTCGCGGCTTTGGGTGACGACAGTGCCACGGGAGGGCTGGAAGCTTTTACGCCCAATTATGCGAAGCATCTGACCACCGCGCTGGAAGAATTCCATCTGCTGGCTTTCATAGACGGAGGTTATGTGCGGGTGAAGCAACCATTGCCCGGCCAGATCGACCATTTCAATCTGCTCGGTACCGGAACGGGTTTGCGCCTCAAGGCCCGGCACGGTTTTACGGCTGAATTCAGCTGGGCGGTGGCGCTGGAAGATGTGAACAGAACGAAAGCAGGGGATAAGCGTGTGCATTTTCTGGTGCGGCAGGCGTGGTGATGCCGATTGAGACAAAGTTTATTTTTGTCATCGTATGACCGATATCGAAGCCGTATTCAGAAAACCGGCATAAGCGCGCAAGACACTGCATTCGGCCGGATTACAAAAAAAGCGGGGAGAATATGAATCGCAAACTATACAGACTAATTTTCAGCACCGGCCTGAGCATGCTGGTACCCGCGGCGGAAACCGTACGCAGCCGTGGCAAGGCGGGAAGTGGCGCCGCGCTGCTGACAGGGTTGTTACTGGCAGAGTTACTGCTGAGTGCGTCGGCGCAGGCCGAGTTGCCCGTGCCTTGTGCGGGCGGCAGTTGCGGCGGCGGGATACCGGATTTCGTCACCGCCGGGCAGGCAAATTATCATGTCCATGACCACCAGGCCATTGTTAACCAGGTGGGCGACAAGGCCATTCTCAATTGGGAAAGTTTTAATGTCAGCCCCGGCCATTCGGTGCAGTTCCAGCAGGTAGAGAGCCTCGCCGCACAGAATCTGGTGCAGGGCGCGAACTTCACCACGCTCAACCGCGTCTGGGACAATGATCCCAGCGTGATCGCCGGCATCCTCAGCCAGGCAGTTGGGCAGAATGCAAATATCATCCTGGTCAACACCAATGGCATCGCTTTCATGGGTTCCTCGCAGGTGAACCTCGGCAGCTTCACCGCCAGCAGTCTGGATATTGCCGACAGCTTCATCCTTAATTCCTTCCTGACCACGCAGAAGACGACCCCGCAATTTGAGGGCACGGGTGGTTTCATCAAGGTGTTCGAGGGCGCACGCATCACGGCGGGCAGCCAGGGCCGGGTGATGCTGATCGCGCCGACAGTGATCAATAAAGGCACGGTGGCAGCGCCCGACGGACAGGTGATCGCGGCGGCGGGCACCAGGGTGTTTTTGCGTTCGGCTTCGGCTGAACCCAAAGATGTCAATGTGCGCGGCCTGCTGGTGGAAGTGGACAGCCCGGCCGGCCTCGCTGATTTCGAAACGGCCAACACTGGTGTCAAGGATGGCAAGCTGGATGGCCAGACCGTGGCACTGAAAGAGTCTGCCTTGGACAAGCTCGGCCATGTCACCAATCTGGGCGAGCTGAGCACGCCGCGCGGCAACGTCACCATGGTGGGATATGCGGTCAACCAGCAGGGCATCGCACGGGCGACGACCTCGGTAATTGCCAATGGCTCGGTGTACCTGCTGGCGAAGGATGCGGCAACGGGGCAGGACAATTCCACGCGTGGTGGCCGCGCGGTACTCGGCGCCGGCAGCCTGACCGAGGTATTGCCGGACGTATCCGACTCTACTGGCGTGCTGGATGGGCTGACCGGCACCGGACTGGTACTCTCCTCCCAGGTGAAAGTGGTGGGGCAGGATGTGCGGATGGAGGGCGGCGCGGCGATCAATGCGCCGGCGGGTGAAGTGAATTTCATCGCTGTGGACAATCCCAGCTTGCTATTTACCAATGATCCGGTCACGCAGATGTTTGATGCGCCCGTCTCTGATGCTGCCCGTGTTCATATTGCCAGCGGTGCGCGCATCAATGTGGCCGGATTGGAAAATGTGGCTGTTTCCACGGCGCGCAATGGGGTGGAAGTCGAACTGCGGGGGGATGAGCTGAAAGACTCTCCGGTCAATCGCGACGGCCCGCTTCGCAGTCAGAAGGTTTTTGTCGATATCAATCGTGCCCTGGCCAACGCTAACGCGGGTAAACCCACGCTCATCGCCAAGGACAGTCTGCAATCCTATCAGGCGCGCCTGGAACGGAGCGTGGCCGAACGCTCGACCGAGGGGGGGACTGTGCGTGTAAGCTCTCAGGGCGAGGCCATCATCGAATCCGGCGCGGTGATTGACCTGTCGGGCGGCAGCCTGAATTATACTCCGGCCAGCGTGCCTACCACGCTGCTCATGTCCCGTGGCGTATTGACCGACATCGCCAATGCCCGCGCTGATGTGCGTTATGACGGCATTGCCACCCGCTATGTGCAGGACTTCGGCCGCTGGAACATAAAAGAGGTGATCGACCTGGGGCAGAGCTTCAACTATGACCCCGGCTATGCCGAGGGCAAGAATGCCGGCGCACTGGAAGTTATCGGTCTGCGGGCGAGCGTGATGCAGGCTGATATTCAGGGCCGCACCATCGTTGGCGAAGTACAGCGCGACCTTGGCATCATGCCTGCTGGCGCGCGTTTGAGGGTGGGCTACGACCCAGTGGCTGCTCCCCTTCTCGGGGGAAGTATTGAATTCAAACTTAACCAGTTGGTCGAGTTGAGCAGCAGCGGCGCCCTCCTGCCGGCGGGATTCAAGTTTGGCGATGCGTTATCATCCGATCTCATCAATACCCTAAGCCTCAATCCCGCATTGCTAGGCAAGGATAAAGTTGCCAACCTGGAAGTTTTCAGTAACAAGGCGGTGGCAGTGCGTGAAGTTCTGCGTGTCCCGCAGGGAGGCAGCGTGCATATCACGGCGGAGGGTATATCGGTCGGCGCCGATATCGAGGCCCCAAGCGGCTCGATTGTGCTCGATGCACATAGAAACGAGCTACCCGGTCGCTCACCAGATCCATTAAATGTTGTGGTGGCCGATGGCGTGGTGCTGTCGGCACGAGGGGCCTGGGTGAATGAATTACGCGGCGTGCCGACGGGTTCGGGCGAGGTCGCACTGGTGCATGGCGGTAAAATCATGCTTACCGCGGTTGACAATGTTGCGCTGGGACAAAACACGCTGCTGGATGTCACTGGCGGCGGCCGGCTCAGGGTCGATGGCCGCGGCAGTGTCATCGCCGGCGATGGCGGCGAGATCAGCCTGTCGGGCCACGCAGTGTCGGGTGTCACCGAGGAGAATATGCATGGCTACGGCATCGGCAAAGGTGGCATGCTGACTGTTTTCAGCAATAAAATCCGGATCGGCGGCACGCCGGACAGCACTGCCGGCACGGTCAACCTGGGCGCCGGATTTTTTGAGCGTGGCGGGTTTGCCGATGTCAATCTTGCGGGGATTGACAATGTGACCTTATCCGAGGGTGTCCGGATCAAGCCGGCTGTCCTTAGCCTGGAATTGCAGCCTGACTATACCCTGCGCTCCAGCGGCGGCAGGGTGGAGGATTTTACCCGCCAGGTAAAGCTGGATGACCTGGTGCGCCAACCAGCGAATTTGAGCCTGACGGCAAAAAATACCGCGGATGGGACGGGTGATTTGTCGATCGGCACGGGCGCACGCATCGAGGCCGATCCCAGGGCAAACATCACGCTGTCGGCCGGGCGCCTGCTGGATATACAAGGGAGCATCAGCGCGCCCGGCGGCAGCATTGCGGCGACGCTCGATCATGACCAGAGCTTTGATTTCAATGCAAGCAATAGTCTGTGGCTGGGCAAGCAGGCGGTTCTCGATGTATCAGGCGCAGCGCTGACTTTTCTTGACAACAATCGCCTTACACAGGGCGAAGTGCTGAATGGTGGCACCGTTGCTTTGAATGCACAATATGGCTATGTTGTGGCTGAGGCGGGTTCGAGTATCAAGATGGCGGGGGCTGCGCCGGTACGGCTGGATATTCTGAATGAGGCGGGGGGGCTGGGGCAGTGGGTGGGCAGCGACGCGGGTTCGCTCGGTATTATCGCACGCGAGGGAATTCTGCTGGACGGGACCCTGCTGGCGCAGGCGGGTGGTGTATTCAATCGCGGTGGAACGTTTGACCTTGTTCTGGGACTTGAAGATGTGGGTGATGCGCTCACTAAAGGCTTTCCACTTGGAGAGCGCGTGCTGAGTCTGGCACCGGCAGTGGCGCCGCTGGCAGGCGGACTGGCTCCGGGCGCCGCCATCCCCGGCGGGTTGAACGGGCAGGCAAAGGTTGGCACTACAGCGCTGGAAACGGCAGGTTTCGATCGCATCACACTCAAAAGCCGCGACGCTATCCGGCTGGAAGACAATCTGAATCTGGGCGCCAATCGGGCATTATCATTGAAAGAGGTAGTGCTCGACGCGCCGCGTATCGAAACGGCGGGAGGGAATGCCGCACTGAAGGCGGAGACCCTGCGATTGGGAAATTACGACATAAACCGTGTGGATGTGGTCAACACGCCGGTTGCCGGCAGCGGCACACTCAAGGCGGCTGCACAATTGCTGGAACTCGCGGGCAACCTGACCCTGACCGGCATGGCACGCGCCGAACTGAACGGCACCCAGGAAGTCAGGCTGTCGGGGGTAAGCAGCGGCGGCTTGCCGCGTCCGACAGGCACGCTCGCGAGCGCGTCCGATCTGCTTTTCAGCGGTGCGGTGATCGCCCCCACAACCTATAGCCAGATCAACATCCAGGCGCCGGGGCAAACGGTTGCATTCAGCCGCAATACCCTGCCGCCATCACTGCCGCTATCCGCCCTGGGCAGCCTTACGGTTACGGCCGCGAATATCGTGCAGGACGGCAATGTGTGGGCGCCGTTCGGCCAACTCGCTTTCAACGCCACCGATACCTTGACGTTCAAGGAAGGCAGCCTGACCTCGATCTCCGCCACGCCCGGCAGCCTGATTTCGTTTGGCATGCTGGTGAATGGCCGCAGCTGGGTGTACAGGCCCGACTCGAACGAAATCCCGCAGTCTGGCTTGACCGAAAAATCCATACGCACCCAGGCGGCGAATATCGACATGCAGGCTGGCGCAACTCTGGATCTCGCCGGCGGCGGCGACTTGCAGGCCTACGAGTTCAGCGTGGGTCCAGGGGGGTCGCGCGATATCCTGAACGATGCCCATACCTATGCCATCCTGCCGGGCTATGCGAGCGGATTCGCCCCAGGCGACAGGCAGGAGAGCACTGGTTTCGACCGCGCGGCGGGGGATGCCGTGTATCTCTCCGGCATACCGGGTCTGCCGGCAGGTGTGTACACCTTGCTGCCCGCGCACTATGCACTGCTGCCCGGCGCGTATGCGGTAAGGCTGCACACGGACGTGCATAACCTGTTGCCGGGTCAGGCTTACAGCAGGCAGGATGGCACCCAGGTCGTGCCGGGTTATGTCACGGACAGCCGGGCACCGGTAGGGGGGCCGCGTGACGCCTTGTGGAGCGGATTTGAAGTGCTGACCCGTGAGCAGGTTTTGCAGCGGTCGGAAATTACGCTGACCCGTGCTTCGGACTTTTTCGCCGCCAACCCTGTTCGCCCGCAGGACGGTGGGCTTCTCTCCATCGATACCGCGGGCGGGCTGCAGCTGGATGCCCTTTTCAAACTGGGCGCGGCCGGGGGCGGCCGGGGGGCGGCGGTGGATATCAGCGCGTTTAAAATCGCCATCACCAACGGCACGTCGTCCGGAACGCAGGGAATCGATCCGCTGGCCACGCGTATCGCGGCCAGCACGCTCAACGCCATGGGTGCGGCCAGCCTGTTCCTGGGTGGCACGCGCAGCCTCGCCCTGGGTAGCGCCAGCACACTCCTCACGGTTAATGCCGAGGAGGTGATATTGGCCAACGACGCCAATCACGCCCTGAAGGGCGACGAAATCATCCTGGCGGCGAAGGATACCCTGACGCTGAAAGCCGGTAGCGCTATCGAGACGCAAGACCCTACGCCCGGTGCGGGGGGCGATGCGAATAACACAAATCGCTACGAAACCGCCGGCAATGGCGCCCTGGTACGGGTCGCGTCAACGTCCGCCAGCTTTTCGCGTACCGGTAGCCCGGATCGCAGCGTGGGTACGCTGGCGGGTGAAACCGGCAGCACGATCCGTTCGGCAAATTCGATCACGCTGGACGCCACACTGCAGAATGCGTTTACGGGCACCACCCTTTTTGCTGACGATAAGGGTAATCCGGTCGCCGGAAATTTGACAATAGGCGCGACCCGCGTCAATTTTGGCAATGCGTCGGCGGGTGCCGAAGGCCTGATATTCAGCCAGGCGGAACTGGACAGCCTGAACAGCCTGAATTCGTTGACGCTGACAAGTTACACCACCTTTGATCTGTATGGCGATGTCAGCGTGGGCGGTGTGAATGCCGAGGGCAAGCCGACTCTGCAAGCCTTGAATCTGTCGGGTGCCGGGCTGGCCGGGCTGAACAACGGCGGTAAAACCGCAAATCTGCGCGCAACCAGCATCGTACTCTCCAACCCGGCGGCAGCGGTATTCACCGCCGGTAGCACACCCAGCAACGGCGTACTGGCGATCCAGGCGGACAAACTGGTGCTGGGCGAAGGCGCCAAAGCCATCCAGGGATTTTCCCAGGTCGACATCCGCGCCAATGAACTCATCGGGCGCGGCTCGGGCAGCACCGATATCGCCGCCGCAACTGCAAACCTGAATGTCGCGCGCCTCAGTGGCGAGCTGGGGGCCAACCAGACCCTGACCACAACCGGCTCGCTCAGCGTAGCCGACACGGCGGCAGACCGTGCGCTCGCGCCAGTGACTGCGCTGGGGGCGAGATGGGCGCTGTCGGGCACGGATTTGATGTTCGATACCGAGGCCATCTTGCCCTCGGGGCAGCTCCAACTGACAGCGACGTCCGGCAATCTTACGCTGGGCGCGAACGCGGTAGCGAGCGCTGCCGGACGTTCGGTGGCTTTTTTCGACGTCGAGCGCGCCTCGCCCGGCGGTACCGTCGAGCTGGCCAGCGATAACGGAAACGTGGTGGTGCAAACCGGCGCCCAGGTGAATGTCTCCGCGTCGCCGGGCGGCGACGCGGGCAAGGTGATCGTGCGCGCAGCCAATGGTACGGCGGACATAGCAGCCGGCAGTTTGCAGGGCGCGGCCCTGGCGAATGCTGGCGGCGTCCGGGGCGAGGGCGGGCGCTTCGACCTGGATGTGGCTGCGCTGACCGACTTCTCCGCGCTGAACACGGCGCTCAACCAGGGCGTATTCGATGGCGCGAGGACGCTGCGTGTGCGCACCGGCGATGTCAGCCTGGCTGCAACCGATACGGTCAAGGCCAAGGACATCCATATTGCCGTGGATGGCGGCAAGCTCGATGTCGCGGGGCATGTCGATGCCTCGGGTGGCGATGCGGGCAACATCCGTCTTTATGCAAAGAACGATGTAACGGTGCTGGCAAGTGCAAAGCTGGATGCCTACGCCACCGGCAATGGTAAGCATGGCGGTGAAGTGGAAATCGGCACCACCGCAGGGAGGCTGAATCTCGCTGCGGGCAGTACCCTGGACGTGCATGGAGGTAGTGGCGCCCAGGCGAGCGAGGGAGGAGAGGTGTTGCTGCGCGCACCCCGCACCGGCGGCGGCGCAGGCAGCGACGTGGCGGTGGGCAGCATCAACAGCAACATCAGCGGTGCTCGATCAGTAGTGGTCGAAGCGGTCAAGGTCTACGACAATATTACCACCCTTACCGGTAGCGGTGCGAGCAGCGGCACGACGCTGAGCCTGGATACGGTGAACACCGACAACACCAGCTTCGCGTCTCACGCTGCCGCGATAACCTCGCGGCTGGGCAAGGCCGGCGATCCTGTCTTCCATGTGCGCACCGGGGTTGAAGTGCGTTCGGCCGGAGACCTCGCGCTCAGCAATAACTGGAATCTCGCCGCCCGCCCCGCGGGGGAAGAGCCGGGCATGCTGACCCTGCGGGCGGCGGGCAACCTCAATCTCGATAACAATCTGTCGGATGGATTTAATGTGGCGACGCCATTCAGCAGCGGCACCACGCCGGCTACGCTGTTGCCTGGTGATTCCTGGGGTTACCGGCTGGTTGCGGGAGCGGATGCCGAGGCGGCCAATCCGCTGGCGGTCAGGGCGGGCAGCGGTGACGTCACGTTGGCGGCAGGCAAGCTCGTGCGCACCGGCACCGGTGACATCCGCATTGCGGCGGGGCGCGATATCAGGCTGGCTGACGAAAAAGCGGTGATTTATACCGCAGGCCGGATTGCTGATTTGGCTAATGGGTTTGTCGTACCCGCCAATGCGCAGTTCAGCCAGGGCGGCGGCGACGTGAGCCTGGCGGCGGCAGGCGATATCGTGGGCATACCGTCGAAACAGCTCTATTCCAACTGGCTGTTTCGCCAGGGAAAGTTGAATGATGCCACTGGCGAATATACGCTCCAGCCTGCCTGGTGGGTGCGTTTCGACCAGTTCCAGCAGGGGATCGGTGCGCTGGGCGGCGGCAATGTCACGCTCACTGCCGGCGGTAAGGTGGAAAACGTTTCCGCCAGTACGCCGACGCAGGCGCGCATGATGGCGACTGCGCCGGATGCCGGTCAACTGGTGAAAACCGGCGGCGGTGATGTGCGGGTGGAGACCGGTGGCGATTTGCTGGGTGGCCAATATTATGCCGACCGTGGCGGCTTGGTACTGAAGGCGGGTGGCAAGGTGGACAGCGGGCAAGATGTGAGCGGTAGTCCACTTTACACCATCCTGGCGCTGGGTGACGCGCAGGCGCGGGTGCAGGCGCAGGGCGATGTCAATATCCACACGGTGCTGAATCCGCATCTGGTAGTTCAGTCATCTGGCAACAGTGCGGTGTTTAATATTAACAATGCAAACAATCCTGGCTGGAGCCTGTTTTCGACTTACGGCGCGGACAGCGGCGTGGATATGCAAAGCCTGGATGGCAAGGTGGCGCTTCACAATGGTGGAGGGGGAAGTACGGATATTGCGAGTAACCAGGGAGCTTACAGTAAAAACCAAGGTCCCAATGGCCCAGGGCTCAACTTCGGCATCTCCGGTAGCAGATGGCGACCGACGCTGCTTTCCCTTCTGCCGCCCAACCTGTCAGCCACGGCGTTTCAGAATGACATTTTCCTGAACGACGGTAACACCGACATCGTGTTAAGTCCCTCGGCGCGCGCGCAGTTGACGTTGCTGGCGGCAAATTCGATCAATATTCCCGCGAGTATAGTCATGAGCGACCGGGATCCTGCGCTGATACCGGATGCGATCAGGCCCGGCACAGAATACACCCAGTTTCCGACTACTCAACTGAGGCCCGAAGATGTTGTCCTTACTCATGCCGCCGTTCCCGTCCATACTGGTGATACCCAGCCGGCACGGGTCTACGCGGTGGCGGGGGATATCCGGGGCAACCAGGAGGGGCCTCCCAACCTGGACTTGGCCAAGGCAGTTCGGGTACGTGCGGGTCAGGATGTGCGCGATGTGGGCATTCTGGCGCAGCACGCCAATGCCGGCGATCTCAGCCAGGTGGTGGCGGGCAGGGATGTGGCCTTTATTTCGGGAAACGCCCGGACAGATAACGCCAAAATCTGGGTGGGTGGCCTGGGACGGCTGGAGGTGACCGCGGGACGTAATATCGACCTTGGAACATCGGCGGGCATCGTCAGCCGGGGCGACCTCGACAATGCCGAACTGCCCAGGGGCGGTGCCGATATTCATGTGGCGGCAGGGGTGGGTGCGCAGGGAATCGACTATACCGGCGCCGTTGACCGGCTGGCCGCCGAATTGGAAAAAGCAGGTAGCAACCCGGATGATGCCTTGCTATGGCAGGCACGCTGGCTGGTGGGGAACGCCGATTTGAACGGCGCCGATGCACTGGCGGCGGTCCAGGCGGTTCAGGCACTGGATGCGGATACCCAGCGCGGCATGGTGCGCGAGATGGTCTATACCGCCTTGCTGGTCACCGGTCGCGACACGAACAATCCTAACAGTCCGTTCGCGGGAGATTTTGAACGTGGCTATGCGACGCTGGATCTGGTGTTTCCGGGGATGCGCGAGAAGAATGACGATGGCAGCTTCAAGAATTACCAAGGGGAGATCAACCTGTTCGCCAGCCGCATCAAGACCGAGCGTGGCGGCAATATCGAATTCATGGTGCCTGGCGGCGACCTGATCGTCGGTCTCAGCAATACGCCGGCAGTGCTGGTGGATACCGGCAATGATGTCCTGGGTATGCTCACGGTGGCCGACGGTAATGTGCGTGGATTCACCCGCAACAATATCCTGGTCAATCAGTCGCGCATTCTGACCGTGGGCGGGGGGGATGTGCTGCTGTGGTCGAGCGAGGGCGATATCGACGCCGGCAAAGGCAAGAAGACGGCGACCGCGGTGCCGCCGCCGATCATCAAGGTGGATTCGCAGGGCAACGTGACGCAGGAATTGCAGGGCGCCGCTTCCGGCAGCGGGATCGGTGCGCTTTCCAGCGGCGGCAAGGTCGCGGGCGACATCGACCTGATCGCACCCAAGGGAACAGTGAATGCGGGCGACGCCGGCATCCGGGCGAACAACCTCAATATCGCCGCTTCGGTCGTGCTGGGCGCGGACAATATTGCCGTGGCCGGGACTTCCACCGGCACCCCGGTAGCGGATGCCAGCGCGGTCAGTGCCACTACCTCGGGCGCTGCTTCGCAAGGAGATGATGTATCCAAGGCGACGGCGGCTTTGTCTCAGAATCTGTCGGATGCCGCACGGACTGCCGACGCGATGAGAAAAATCAAACCCACCTTTATTTCAGCCGAGGTGATCGGGCGCGGGGAATAGAAGGAATAGGGATAGTATGGAACGCGCTGCTGCCTTGGAAAATCGGCAGCGCGTCACCGCCTCTTTCATTATTCCGGGCTTGACCCTGAATCCAGCCTGAACCTTTATCGGCTTCCGCCGTAGAGCGAATTCGCCAAGACAGAAAGCCTTAGCGAATCATCGCTAATGGAGGACGAGTGGTCAACCGGCGGATTCCGGGTTATTGCTGCTTATTGCGGTCTTACGGCGGCGAGCTGTCCAACCTACAAGGCCCAATCCCGCCAGGAGCATGGCGTATGCCTCCGGTTCCGGGATCGGAGTTGCAAATGTCACGTCGTCGACCACCAGCCCTTGCCCGCTGAACGAAATCGAGCGAATGTCGGCGCTCGTCCGCGTGATGCCGAAGAAGCTCCCTGAATTGAGGCCATCCGGTGTATCCATACTAACGGTATGAGACTCAATGATTTGGTGGTTATCGCCCAAAATACTGATGACTACGGGGCTGCCGTCGTAGCTGTTAAGAAAGGCTCCCGCGGCTTGGGTCAGTCCATTGACGAAGGTGAAATTAAGCGTGCCGATAATATCCGTGCCAGCAAAATGATTGCCCGCGCCCCATATGCCATTGCTCCCCAGATCGGCGATATACGCGCCCAGGATGGAGTTCGGGGTGCCGGTGAAGCTTACGCCGGGTGCGACGATCTCCGGGCCGCTGGTGATAAGGCCGTCAAAATTCTCGAAATCGATGCTTTGCGGATCAAGGATATCGGTGGCGCTTGAGGTGAGTGCGGCATGAGCCGGCAGGGCAAGGCTCATGGTGCAGGCTATGAACAGGGCTTTCAGCTTCATGAGGTTTCTTCCTTTATCGAGACGCGATGATTTTAGCCATTGCGGGGTGAATTAAACGGCTGCTCAAGTGCCAATCACGCCGCCGCCGTCCTTGGTGATGACCACCACCGCGGAGCGTGGCTTGAATGCGGATGGAGAGCCGCTGGCCGTGGTCGGGCCATTGATACCGCTATCGGGCCAGGTGGAGTTCTCGGTGTAATGGGTCTGCCAATCCTCGCCAGGGTGCTGGATGCCGATGAGCAGGGTTTTGCCATCCGGGGTATGGGTGACGCCGGTGACTTCGCAGTTTTTCGGCGCGGTGAGAAACCGGCGGGTTTCTCCAGTAGAGGGGTCGGCGCATAGCATCACGTTTCCGCCGATGTTGGCCCAGTCGCCGGTCGCATTGCCAATCTGGTCGGTCTCGATCCACAAGCGGCCGTCCTGGTCGAACCAGAGGCCATCCGGGGCGCCATAGTCGTCACCGATTATGTTCCCCCTGTGGTGAGGCTGCGAGGCAAGCTTGTCGCCGCATTCGACAAAAATATCCCACTCGAAATCCGTAGCGTCGACCTTACCCATGCTTTCGCGCCAACGAATGATGTGGCCATAGCGGTTGTCCGGTCTCGGATTCGCGGCGTCCACCGGCGGCCGGGCGCTGCCCGCGCCGGTGGTGCCGTCCGGATTGTTGCCGGAGGGAGGGCTGCTGCCACGGCGGTTGTTGTTGGTGAGGGTCATGTAGACTTCGCGCGTGACGGGATGAGAGGCTATCCACTCCGGACGGTCCATCATGGTGGCGCCCAGGCGATCGGCGGCCTGGCGGGTCTTGATCAGCACTTCGGCCTGGTCGGCAAAGCCGTTTTCCGGTACCAGGCCATTCTGGCCCCACGTAAGCGGCAGCCAGAGGCCGCTGCCGCCGGCGTCGAACCGGGCGACGAAAAGCGTGCCGGAATCCAGCAGATCGCGATTGGCGGCGCGGTTCGTGGGGTTGTATTTATTGGCGCAGACAAACTTATAGAGATACTCATTGCGCTCATCGTCACCCATGTATATGGCGACTGTGTTGTCGGCGCCCACCACGCTCCAGGCGTTTTCATGCTTGATGCGGCCCAGCGCGGTGCGCTTGATGGGAGTGCTTTTTGGGTTCCAGGGGTCGATTTCCACCACCCAGCCGAAACGATGCGGCTCATTCGGGTTGAGGTCGGCGCGGAAGCGCTGATCGACCTCGTGCCAGCGGTAGCCGGAGCCTCCCTTGGCTACGCCGTAGCGTGCCTGGCCGGCAAGAATCTGCTGTTTCTGTTGCGGGTCCGATACGCCGACCGCATCCCCGGTCTCATTGGAGAAATAGCCATTCCAGTTTTCCTCGCAGGTGAGGTAGGTGTCCCAGGGGGTATAGCCGTTGGAGCAGTTATTCAGCGTACCGAGCACTTTCGTGCCGCTGGGGTCGGCGGCAGTCTTCATCAAATCGTGGCCGGCGGCCGGACCGCTGAGCTTGCAGGGAGTGTTGCCGGTGATGCGCCGGTTAAAGGCGGAGGGACGCTTGACTTCCCAGATGCCGTCTTTTTTCCATATCTCGACCACGCTTATGCCATGCGCGGCCTGCTGGGCGCGTATCATGTCAAGGGTGATGGCAGCGGCCGCGTAGCCGGATGCGGGAGTGATATTATTGACCAGGGGAGGATCGACGTACTCATGGTTGGTTACCAGCAGACCGCGAGTATTGGCGATGCCGGCTGCGCCCGTGGCGGGGAAAGGGAACAGGTGCATGCCGTCGATATGGGCGCCGAAAGTATGCAACTGTATCGCTTCGGTCATCGCGCCCGAAGAGTCCCAATGCGGCGCATCGGTGAGGGAATCGCCCCAGGCGGCCAGTACCCGGGCAGTGTAGCCGGCGGGTACGGTGACCCTGTCATCCCCCGCCGAAAGATATAAATTGGCGGGCACCGAACTGAAGCCGATGCCGTTCAGAGGGGCGGGTGCCGCATAGGCATACTTGACCAGGCCATCGAACAAAGAACCGCCGAATGCGGCCATCGCCGTGATGCCCAGGGAACCTTGAAGGAAGGTCCGGCGCGATAGTTTGCGCGCTTCGATCAGATCATGGAGGGACGGGTTGTTGGATTCGTTACTGCTGGTACGGCAGGGATTTGTTTTTCTATCGGGGTGCAGGGCGCTGCTCATCATATCTCCTTGCAGGTGTCAGGGGTGTTCGGTGAGTGGCTTGAATTGAACCCACAGTTGTTCTACATGGGTTTATTTTCATATTTTCGTGTTACAAATGTTGTATTGCCATATCGGCTAATGGGCTAATCTTGTTCTGGACAGATCGAACGCCCCGTAGCGGTAGCAGGTCGGATTAGGTCAGTATAATCCGGCAAAAGGCTTCAGACGGGCCTGCCAGATTGCGGTATTCAGTCTTTTTGACCTTGCCGGATCCGCTACCCTAAGTACCCCCTAAGTACTCTGAGGCCGGCCTACCAGTAACCCTCCGCCCCGCGCAACGGCGCCATTTCGCGCCGTTGCGCCTTACTCCGTACCCTGAAAGCCGCGGGATCCGGGAATTATTTGAGTTTCATGCAGTTGGCATAGTAACTCACGGTGGCGGCCCAATCGCTGAATATGCCGCGAATGCCGACATCCCTGGCCAGAACGTCCAGCACTTTCATCATGTCGCCTTCGCGCTTGATGGCGGAATCAAAAGTCTGATAATAAAAGTCGTTGTTGCCATCAGCCAGAATGCCGGAACGCTCCAGGGTCCAGGTGATAATGTCGAGTCCAGCGGCCTTGGCGTGACGGGCATATCGGGAGGCCACAATGTTGCCGTTGCCATCGATATCCAGCAGCGCAAACATGGGTGGGGCGACGATATTGATGCCCTCGGCCTTGTAGGCGGCCAATTGCGCGGCATTGGGCAGTTCAGCTACGATATTGGCGTCGTCAAGGTAAACCGCCTGTTTGCCGAACTGCGGTTCGTTGGCGATCCAATAGCGCACGTCGCGAATGTCGAAGGACTGGGCATACACATTCCGGGGCTTGACGTTCGCCGCCTTGTATTCGTCAATCATCTGTTGAGCATAGTGCGCCTGCGTATAGTCGCCCACACCATCACCATCGCTGTCATAAGGCATCGTCACGCTGGCATTTTTGAGTTCGGGCGTCATTTTCACGCCCAGCGTCTTGAATAGCTGGATACTCTCCTTGTGGGTAAGCAGGGTGCCGCTGGTGGGACCGGCATACAGGTCCGTGCGCCAGTTGGGTGTGCCGCCCAGATACTCCGCAACGCTTGTCGCAGCGGGGTTAAAGGCATCCATTTTGCCTTTAAGGCTCTTGAATTCCTCCACAGTGATATCGCTGGTGCAACACTGTGCCGAAGCCTCCTGAATAATGTTTCCGGCGGCATCCACCTGCGCTGGTGTGAATGGCCTGGTGCATTTTTCAGCCAGTGGTGTAGCAAGAATATTGGTGGTGGTGTGCAGATCGCACTGCGAATGGCGGCAAACCAGTTCCTTGTCCTTGGTGAAGGTCACGTCGCACTCCACAATACCCGCCCCCATGCGAGCGGCCGCTTCGTAAGATTCTTTCGTATGTTCCGGAAACTGCAAAGCGGCACCCCTGTGGCCAATGGAGAAATCGGTCTTACGGAACGGGCCATCGCCGCAATGTTTGAGTCTGTTCTTGAGAGCGCTGGGCTCCATGTCATTGACGAGGAAGAAAGGACGCGGACCGAGCTGGATATTCATACTGTTTCTCGATTCGCCATCATCCCCATCTTCATCGTGCCGGTTTGCGGAAGAGGCAATGTCGATGATGGATAGCGTAGCCAGCAGGGCAAAAGCCGCCAGTGCGAAAGCTGAATTTTTGGCAGACATGTCGGGCTCCCGGTAAATAAAAACTGTGGTAGTGACATTTACGATCGATGGTAGGCTCTGACGCTACCTGCTTTCTTTTTCATTTTGACGTGGCTGTTGTTAATCCAAACGGATCAAAGCGAGAAAATCGTACCCCAAAAAAACCTGCCTGTAACAGCGGGAAATATCTGAACAAGTCCGGCCTGGACGTAGCCCGCAAGCGGGGAATAAAAGCCGGAGCCAACACCAAAGAAATTCTTTCTGCCCCTCTCGCAGGGGCAAAATCCCCCGGACAAAAATCTCCATTTCGATGGGACGACAGTCGCCAGTTCAATGCAAATTCTAATGGGCTGGCTCATCGTCCTATGTTACAAAACCCTATCGATATTGCAGGCTAAGCCTGAGTCAAACAGACTAGACGCGATTAGTCGGGTTCCTGCCCGCGATGGCCGTGGATATTACTTCTCCAACCTTAAACGCGTTCCGTCGTCCAGGGAACAGTCATGATGCGTTCGGATCATTATCGCTACTAATGTCTGTAATCTGGGACGCGCATAATCCTCGCTCGTTTATACCCAGGTTGATAGACCCATGCGTGTCGTTACGTTCCTGCTTGCGTTTGCTTTATGCACCGTTTCTTTATCCAGTCACGCTTGGTGGAATGACGAATGGACCGGCCGCAAGAAAATCACACTGACCAATCCAGCGGGTGAAGTCGCGGATGCGCCGGTACTGATCCGCTTGCACACGGGAAACTTTGATTTTTTCTCGGCCAATGATAACGGCAGCGACCTGCGTCTGATCGCCGGAGATGACAAGACCGAACTGAAATTCCATTTTGAGAAATGGGATGTAGGGAATGAGTTGGCGCTGGTATGGGTTAACGTGCCTAAATTGTTATCGCAGACAGAAATATTCCTTTATTTCGGTAACGAGAAGGCGACCTCCGCAGCGAATCCGAAAGCCACTTACGATGCCGCCAGCGTCGTCTATCATTTTGCGGAGCCGGACGGAAATCCCCAGGACAGCGGAGTAAACAGCCTGCATGCGGTGCAGTCCTCCGTCCAGCGGGTAGCCGCCTCCTTCTCGAACGGTGGTGCCGGATTTAACGGGTCACAAAGCATCACGCTTCCCGCCGTGAATGCAAGCAGCGGATTCAGTTTCGCCGTATGGATCAAGCCAGCTTCGCTGGATGGTGTCATCGTTCAATCCGATGGTCTGCGCGTCTCATTGGAAGGCGGCATGGTCAAGGTGCAATCGGGCGCGTCAAGCCTGGTGTCCAGCACGGCGGTGAGCCTGGGTAAATGGCATCACCTCGGGTTAACGGTATCGAATGCGCTACGCATATATGTGGACGGTAAGCCGGCGGGCGAAGCGCCGGGCGCGGTATTGCCAACCGGCGGCGCAACGCTGGGGACTGGATTTCGGGGTGAGATGGACGAGTTGCAGGTGTCGGGCGTGGCGCGCAATGCTGACTGGATTGCGGTGCAGGCCGCGCAGGGACAGGACGGTAAACTGGTCACCCTGGGCGAGGATGAGGCGGGCGAAGGCGGTGAAGAAGCCTCGCACCTGGGCATTATCCTCAAATCATTGACAGTGGATGGGTGGGTTGCGATCGGTTTCCTGGCGATCATGCTAATGATCGCCATATGGGTGATGTACAGCAAGGCTGTCTACATTAACCGGGTGGATAAGTCCAATCACCGCTTTATGACCAAATTCCGCGAACTATCGACCGATCTCGCGGTGATAGACAAAGCCAAGGGGTTGGGAAAAGAGTTCGAACATTCGTCGATCTACCGTATTTATCATATTGGCGCAGTTGAATTGGCGCATCGCTTCGATGATACCGATGCGACCCATATTGACAAGTCGCTGTCGCCGCAATCGCTTAATGCGATTCGCGCCAGCCTGGACGCCGGGCTGGTGGAAGAAATTCAGCGCATGAACAAATTCATGGTACTGCTCACCATCGCCATCTCCGGCGGGCCCTTCATCGGCCTGCTGGGCACGGTAATGGGGGTCATGATCACGTTTGCGGCGATTGCGGCCGCTGGTGATGTCAATGTCAACGCCATTGCGCCCGGCATCGCGGCGGCCCTGGCGGCGACGGTGGCGGGGATGGGGGTAGCGATCCCCTCACTGTTTGGCTATAACTACCTGGCTTCACGCATCAAGGCCATCGTATCGAGAATGCATATTTTTGTCGATGAGTTTATTACCAAGCTTGCCGAAAATTACAGCCGCTGACAGGGAATGGCATGAAGGTACAGGAAGACAACGAGCTTTACGACGAGATCAATGTGGTGCCCATGCTGGATCTCGCCTACGTGTTGCTGGTGATTTTCATTATCATGACGACGGCATCGGTACAGGGTATAAAAGTCAACCTGCCCAAAGCCAGCAGTTCCCCCAGTCTGGCTAAACCGCAAACCAAAGCGATCACGATCAACGAAAGCGGGCAAATATTTCTGGATGCTTATCCCGTGACGCTGGACGAGCTTCGAACCCGCCTGGGTCAATTGAAAGCGGCTAATCCAGAATTGCCGGTCGTAGTCAAGGGGGATACGGTAGTGCAGTACGGCAAGGTGATGGATGTACTTGAATTACTGGGTCAGCTGGATATCACGCAGTTGGGCTTGGTAACCCAGCGCCTGGTGAAATAATGCCATGGAAGACCCCAAGGAAGAGAAAAAACCAGCCTCCTGGAGGCGTTGGGCAGGTGTTGCGGTTTGTGCAGTTGTCCTGGTCGGATCGGGACTGTGGTTGAAACATTTTCTGGGCGACGATACGCCGCACAAAAAGCCGTCGCTTCAGCAGATTACTTTGATCAAACCGCCGCCTCCCCCGCCGCCACCGGAAAAACCGCCGGAACCGGTGGTGAAGGAAGAAATAAAGCTGGCCGAACCTGAGCCAGAGCCGATGGATCAGGCCGATGAGCCGCCGCCGGGGCCGGATCTGGGTGTCGATGCCGAGGGAACAGGCGCGGGTGACGGATTTGGGCTCGTAGGGAGGAAAGGCGGGGCGGATCTTATCGGCGGCTCCAGAGGAAACCCTTGGGCCTGGTATGACGCCATAGTGAACGACGCGGTGAACTCCGCTTTTCAGGATGCGCTGGCGCGTGAGAACGCGCTCAAAGACAAGACTTACAGGGTGGTGGTGAAAGTATGGATTGACCTTAACGGGAAGGTATCACGAATAGCGGTGGTTGATAAAACAGGTGATCCGAAAGTCGATGAATTGATCCAGGATGTGCTGAAGAACCTGCGGGCCCTGCGTGAGAATCCACCCGCCGACATGCCACAACCGTTGAAGATACGCGTGACCTCGCGTGCCTGATTTTGTATAAGAAAAAAAATTATAATGAATATACGATTGATACTCACTTTTGCCGCCATGACAGCGATATTTGCGGGCGGTGTGCACGCAAAACCCGATGAGCGCGAGAAGGTTGAAGTTCTGTATGAAACCACCTTGAATCTGATCCGGTTGCTGGTGGAGCAAGGCGTGATCAAGCAGGAAGTGGCCGACGAAATGATTAAAAAGGCGGAACTGAAGGCAAGGGCTTCCCTGCAGCAAGCACAGGGGGCCGCGCAACCGGCCACTGGCGAGCCGAAAAAAGGTGAGGTACGGGTTCCTTACATACCCGAGCATGTCAAAAAGGAAATTCGCGATGAGTTACGCCAAGAAGTGGTGGGTCAGGCCAAGCAGGAACGCTGGGGCGACGTGAATGCGGTTCCCGAGTGGGTTAACCGTTTTACGATGGAAGGAGATATACGGCTGCGCGAACAAGCCGACTTCTACGGCAGCAACAACGCTCCCGCAGCCAATTTTCAGGCGAACGGCCAGAATATCGACAATACCACCGAGGACAGCTATCATCGGGAACGGGTGCGCTTCCGGCTCGGCATCAACGCCAACGTCACCCGCGGAGTGGATCTTGGGTTGCGCCTAACCACCGGTAATGTCAATGATCCGCCGCTAACCGGAGATGTATTGGGCCCCCCCCCGATATCCATAGGATCGCCGGTCTCTACCCTGCAGACATTTGGGACTTTTAACAGCAAATTCGCCGTGGTGCTGGATCAGGTTTACCTCAAACTCACGCCCTTAGATTGGGTTACGGTCAGTGCCGGACGTATTCCCAATCCTTTCTTTGTCGGCACAGTCGGAAATATCTACACGGGGACACTCAGGACTGGGCCACATACCGTACCCACGGCCGGAGTCGTACACACCGATCTGTTATGGGACGTTGACCTGAACTTTGAAGGGCTGGCGATCAATCTTCACCCTTGGCTGAAAGAGGAAAGGACCATCAAGCCGTTCCTCAACGCCGGGGTATTTCCATTGCAGCAAATCAATCAGAGCGAGACCGTCAAGGCCAAGGACAAATGGTTCTTCGGGGCTCAGGCCGGATTGGAGTGGGCACCCGAGAATACCGACACCAAGTTCAGGCTGGGAGCCGCCTATTATGACTACCGCAATATTAACGGCGTCCGCAACCCGAACTTTGGCGATACTCTGTTCAATCAGAGCGCCCCGCTGTTCAGGCAAAAAGGTAACAGTCTTTTCAACATCGACAACGATGGTGACCCCACCACTAATCTATGGGCTTTGGCGGCCGATTACCGGCTTGCCAACTTGACCATGGTGGCTGACTATTCCAGATTCAAGCCCATCCATGTTATTGGCACTGCGGACTACGTACGCAACGTGGGTTATGACGAGAATAAAATTTTTGCCCGCACTGGGCAGAACATCAAGCCGGAGATCGATGCTTATCAGCTCCGTCTCACCGTTGGTTACCCAGTAATCGCGGAGCGGCACCAGTGGCAGGTTTTCGGATTTTATCGCCGCTCCGAGCGGGATTCGATGCTGGATGCCTTCACTGATTCCAACTATCTCATGGGCGGAACCAACCACAAGGGCTACACTATCCAGGGCCTGTACGGCGTGGCGCATAACACCTGGCTTGGCCTCCGCTATATGTCATACGATCAAGTCAGCGGCTTGCCTCTGTCCATCGATTCGATCAATCTGGACCTGAATGCCCGGTTCTGACTTTCTGAGCGGGAGTGGGGCCGCGAGTTTCCGGCTGGCAGGGAAATGCGGGATCCAAAAGGTGTGCTTACCACGCACGTATCGTGGTGGTGGGTTCAACGCCCATACCGTTTCCTGTGAGAGACATTAATTGGATAAAAAAACTCTGCTGACAATCGAAAGCTTTTGCATGAATAACCGTAAGAAAATGATTCCACGATGGTTGTGCCAAGGAATCGCCGTCGTATTGCTGGCGGGAGCCTTGTCCCCCCCTTCCCTGGCTGCAAGCGCCGCCGGCAATGCGGATCAAAAAAAAGAGCGGCAGGCATTACGCCGCATGCAGCAGCAATTGAACGAGGTACAGCAGCAGAAATCGGCATTGGATCAGGAAAAAACAGTGCTGGAAGAAACACTGAAAAAAACCAGTAACGAAACGGAATCCCACAAACGATCTGCGGCGAGCGCGGCGGCCAAAGCGTCCCGGCTTGAGCGGGATATCGAAGCGGCGAACAAGGAAACAGCCGAATTGCGCACCCAGCTTGATGGAGCGGGCAAGCGGAATGAAGAACTGTCCGGTCAACGCAAACAATTGGAACAGGATCTGAAGAATATGACAGCTGCTCTTACAAAACAGAATGAGCAAACAAAACTTTGCGAAACGCATAACGGCGAGCTTTATCGGATAGGCCGGGAACTGTCCGATTGGTATACCAGCAAAGGCGCCGTAAACGCCATACTGGAGGCGGAGCCATTTACAGCGATGAAACGCGTCGAAATGGAAAACCTGCTTGAAACCTATCGGGACAAGATTGAGGGTCAGCGTCTAGAACGTTCCATTCATTAAGGATGCTTCGGGTAATCCCTGTGCCTTTCCCGGGGGGGCTTGCCGGGGTTTGAAGCCTCCCCCCTTACCTTCATCCTGTCCCATCTGCCCGGACACCGGGTAATGAGAGATTCACAATCTCTTTCTCGAGCGGATTATTTTTTAATCTTCTGAATCTTCAAATGATACGCTGCTGCGGTGTTGGCGACCGGTCACAATTGCGCCGGGCCCTCTTTTACTTGTGCAGCGTACCAGTTACTTTTTTTGGCTTTGGTTTTGGCCTTGGTTTTGGCGTGCTGTTCGGAAGAAAGGTGGTCAGTTTGATGCTTTTAAAGCATCAGATAAGAGGAGGCGAATGGCGGTCACCGTGTTCTCTACACCCATGTCAAAATGCTCTGAAATATTTGAGTCCAAACACTCCACTCGAATAAGTTCCACTTCTTTCTCAAAATCATTTCGCAAGTTTTTCCGTTTATCGGTTGGCAACGAATTTATGAAGCAAATCAGTAAACAAAGCATAGCGAAATTCTCGCCTTTTGCTTCGCTCAGTCTTGCCAAGGCATCCCTTAAGGTTTCCAAAGTGTCCCCCTCCATAATGAGACAACGTGCGCTTGGGAAAGTCGCGTGATAGCTCTTCGGCACTCGTCTATAAGATAAATAAGATCATACTCGAAACATTATTTTCTGACCGTGAGCAATAAGATCACCTAAGAGCTTAGCAACTATGCGATTAGTTTCTACAGTCATCTCCAACCCGAAGTGGTGTGTACTATTGATTTCAAACCATAGTGTTTCAAAAGCCACCATGGTGGATTATGGGGAGGGAATTCTGACGTGAAGATGGCGAAATTATTACAAATCTGTAATGTTCGGGGAAGGGCTGTACACACCCCATAGTGATATGGAGAATGCTTTGCGAAGCCGGGGGTATGAGCCCTGCTTGTCCGTCGGATAAAGCTATGACGTACGGTTATGCTGGAAAGAAAAGCCGCACTGCCGTGCCTTCGCCGATGACGCTCTGTACAGTGATGTTACCGCCATGCAGGCCGATAATCGATTTGACGATAGCCAGTCCGAGTCCCGCGCCCTCTGCTTCCCCGTTACGCGAAGGGTTGATGCGGTAAAAACGGTCGAATATTTTTGGCAGATGTTCCTGGGCAATGCCTATGCCACTATCGCGGCAGATGATCCCGGTTCCTCGCTCCTGGCTGGAATCTATGGAAAAAATGATGGAACCACCATCAGGGGTGTGATATAGGGCGTTGGCAAGCAGATTACTGATGGCTCTCTGGAAAAGATCTGGATCGACTTTAGTCGTTGCATCTCCTTCGCACAGTACCCTGATACTTTTCTCCGTGGACACCGCCTCATAAAATACGATTATTTTCTCGATTTCCGTGCGCGCGTTAATGAGCGAAAGTGCAATCACGGCCTGCTCGCTGTCTGCTCTAGCCAAGAACAGCAGGCTGTCCAGCATCCGTGACATGCGGTCGTATTCTTCCAGACTGGATGCGAGTATTTCGCGATACTCATGGGCCTCGCGCGGCTTGGATAAAGCCACTTCCGCTTCGCCGCGCAAATTATTGAGCGGGGTGCGCAACTCGTGCGCCAAATCGGCGGAGAATTGCGAAAGACGATTAAATGAATCCTCCAGTCGGCCAAGCATGCTGTCCAATGCTCGTGTCAGTAAAGCCAGTTCCCGGGGCCATGGTGCGCTATTGAGACGTTCGTGCAGTTGGCTGGCAGTAATGCGTTCCGCGGCACCGGTAATATCCGCAAGTGGTTTCATGCTGCGTTGCGTAATCAGAATACCGATGATCACGGATACTAGAATACCAACCAATAATATGTCGAATAAATAATACTCATACCGGGTGATCAGCAGCTCCTCTTCTGTCTCATCCAGGGCTACCTGGATTTGCCGCCGGGAGCCGCTGAGGGAATTGTCTTCTGCCCATGTGGCGATCAGCCAATAGGTTTTATTGGTGTCGGAGCGCCATCTTTTTGCCTTTGGGGGGCGCGTCTCGGGAGAAGGAAATGCGCTGGTGGGGATTTCCTGTTTCATACCACGGGACTCGTGCAGCGTACGACCGGATTCGTCTAATATCCGGCTATGCGTGAGATGCTGGGATCCGGCGAATGCGATGTTTTCCTCGGTGATCTCGCGCTCCAGTACCTGAGTATCTCCCGGCTGTTCCCGCAAAATAGTCTCAAGAATGTTAAGTCGACTGCGCAGAAAATGCTCATCCTCCTGTTCCAACGTCGTGATAAGAACCCAGTACAGGAACCCCGAGGTGAAGAAGAGCATGGCAGAAGCCGATAGTGCATACAGCCATGCCAGCTTCCGGGAAATCGATCCGTGCGTGGAGCCGGTATTCGACTGAAAGAGATTATCGGTTCTCAAGCACGTACCCCACACCACGAATGGTATGGATCAATTTCTGCTCGAAAGGATCATCGACCTTGCTGCGCAACCGGCGTATCGCCACGTCAATGACGTTGGTATCACTGTCGAAATTGATGTCCCAGACCATCTCGGCAATCAGTGTGCGGGATAATACCTCTCCCGTGCGCCGCATTAGCAGCGATAGAAGTGCAAATTCCTTGGGGGTAAGGTCGAGGCGGCTCCCATTGCGTGTGACTTTTTGGCGTCCAAGCACTATTTCCAGATCGGCAATTTTCAGGATTTCACTATACAGGACCGGCGTGCGCCTCAGTAGCCGACGAACTCTTGCCAGCAGTTCGGAAAAAGCAAATGGTTTTATCAGGTAATCGTCGGCACCGAGCTCCAGTCCTTTTACCCGGTCGCTCACAGTATCCCGGGCAGTCAGGAAAAGTACGGGTGTCCGCTTGTCTTCCTTGCAGCGCAGCACCGAAAGTATAGACCAGCCATCCCGCTCCGGCAGCATTACGTCCAGGATAATGAGGTCATAGTCTATGTCAAGCGCAAGAAGCAGACCTTCATCACCATCCTCGGAAGTGTCGACAACATACCCAGCTTCAGACAATCCCTTCTTAAGAAAGGAAGCGGTTTTTTTTTCGTCTTCGATAATTAAAATATGCATTGATATAATTAACGTATAAGCACCTTACGATCACATTCATTGAGAAGGTTTTTTCTGGTATCAGAAATTTTGTAGAGCTTAGACAATAGTTTATACCAGAGCGTGGTAGAGCATAAATTAGATCGAATTTAACCGTACTTTTGTTGCTGGATCAAGCAAATGGGGTGATATCAGCCTACGTAGGGCCGGGATTAAATACTCCCGTCTACCCAAGGAGAACGACTTGTCCTGTTAAGAGATTCAAACCGTTTCGAATCGAGAATCATCTGCGTTGGAAGCCGCTAAAAATAACCACGGCCAGATCCCCATCTGGAACTTCTGGTATATTCTAAAACTAACTAGGAGATAATGACGTATTTGGCTTTGGGTCAAAGCCAGCGGTATCTCAAGAAAAAGCGGGTAATGAGGAACTGACATTGGTTTCTGGACGAATAAAATCAAATAGATAGCGGTGATATGCTGTTGATGATCGATAATTACGATTCCTTTACTTACAACCTGGTGCAATATTTTGGTGAGCTGGGCGAGGAAGTGAGGGTGTTTCGCAACGATGAAATCACGCCTGATGAAGTTGCACGGTTAAGGCCCGCGCGCATTGTCATTTCGCCCGGCCCTTGTACGCCCAGCAAGGCGGGGATATCGATACCGCTGATTGAACTTTACAATAGCCAGGTTCCCATACTGGGGGTCTGCCTCGGCCATCAAAGCATAGGCCAGGCATTTGGTGGCAAGATCGTTCATGCCAGAAAACTCATGCATGGCAAAACTTCGCCCATTTTCCACAAAGGCACAGGTATGTTTCGAGATCTGCCGAGTCCGTTTACGGCGACGCGTTATCATTCCCTTGTCATTGAACGTGAAAGTCTTCCGGATTGTCTTGAAATCACTGCCTGGACGGAGGATGGCGAAATCATGGGCGTACGCCATAAGACTCTGGCGGTTGAAGGTCTCCAGTTTCATCCGGAATCCATCCTGACCGAGCACGGACACAAATTGCTGAAAAACTTTCTGAATCAGTGAGAGCCATGTCTCCGCATCTGGCTGTGCGCTTCAAACGCCGCACAATCCACCCTGGCCAGCCCTTGGATTCGGGATCATGAGCCCGCAGGAGGCGCTGACGCGCATTATCGAGCACCGCGAAATATTTCATGACGAGATGCTTTCGCTCATGCGTCAGATCATGCGGGGAGAGTTGTCGCCAGTGCTCATCGCGGCCATTATCACCGGACTGCGGGTGAAGAAAGAAACCATCGGCGAAATTACCGCCGCGGCACAGGTAATGCGCGAATTTGCCACCCGGGTAGAGGTGGCGGATCATCGGTATCTTGTGGATACATGCGGAACCGGCGGGGATGCCGCGCATACTTTCAATATTTCCACCACCGCCGCTTTTGTCGCCGCCGCTGCTGGAGCGCGTGTCGCCAAACACGGCGGGCGCTCCGTATCCAGCAAATCGGGAAGCGCCGATGTGCTTGAGGCCTTGGGCGTCAACCTTGATCAGACACCCGGACAAATAGCGGAGGATATAAGGGAAATCGGTCTCGGCTTCATGTTCGCTCCCAATTTTCATAGTGCGATGAAGCATGCCGCGCCGGTGCGGCGAGATCTGGGGGTGCGCACATTGTTCAACATCCTGGGGCCATTGACCAATCCCGCCGGGGCGAAAAATCAGGTGCTGGGTGTATTTCATCCCGATCTTGTCGGTATTCTCGCGCGGGTGTTGCAGCGCCTGGGCAGTGATCATGTAATGGTGGTCCATGGCGGGAACGGGCAAGGCGGTCTGGATGAAATCACCATAGCGGGTGAGACTCGTATCGGTGAACTCAGGCGCGGTGAGGTGACCGAATATACTGTCAAACCGGAGGACTTCGGTTTGAAGGCGGCCGCGATTGAAACGATACAGGCGCAAGACAGCGTACAATCCAGGGAAATGTTGATATCGGTGCTGGATAATCAACCAGGCCCCGCGCTTGATGTTGTGCTGCTCAATGCGGGGGCGGCGATTTATGTCGCAGGGGTGGCGAAATCGCTGGTGCAGGGTGTGGAAAAAGCTCGCGCCGCGATAGAAAGCGGTGCGGCCAAGGCAAAGCTGCGGGAGCTGATCAAGTTCTCAAATCGGAATAGCGTCTTGCCAGGTTAGTCATGTCCAATATTCTGCAAGAGATTCTGACCGTCAAAGTACAGGAAATTGCCGCAGCAAGAGCGATCAAACCGCTATCCGCGATGCGTCAGGAAGCGGAAGCGGCCCCGCCGCCGCGTGACTTCACGGGAGCGATCCGCGCTAGAATTGCCGCCGGCCTGCCCGCGGTCATTGCGGAAATCAAGAAAGCCAGCCCTAGCCGGGGCGTGCTGCGTGAGCGCTTCGATCCTGCCACGATCGCCGCGAGTTACGCGTCGCATGGCGCAGCCTGCCTGTCGGTGTTGACCGACAGGCAATTTTTTGGCGGTGGCACGGAATACCTCAAGCAGGCCCGGGCCGCTTGCAACCTGCCGGTGCTGCGCAAAGATTTTATGCTGGACGAATATCAGGTGATCGAAGCCCGTGCGATGGGAGCGGACTGCATTCTGATCATTGTCGCGGTGTTTTGCATGCCTTCGTCTTTGACCGGACAACGCCGCTCAGAAAACGAAATCGTTGCGGGAATGCGCAAGCTCGAATCGCTTGCCCGGGAATTGGGCATGGGGGTATTGATTGAAGTTCACGATCGTGTGGAACTGGAACTCGCGTTACAGTTATATTCCCCCCTGATTGGCATCAACAACCGTAACTTGCGCACGTTCGAGACACAGCTGGATACTACGCTGCAAATGCTTGAGCATATTCCGCCGGCGCGTATCGTGATTACCGAAAGCGGGATTCACGCGCCGGCCGATGTGATATTGATGCGTAATCACCAAGTTGATGCTTTCCTGGTGGGTGAAGCGTTCATGCGCGCCGATGATCCGGGGGTTGAACTGGAACGATTATTCGTGTAGGGTTTAAGTCATTGAAAATGGCCGAACAGGCCTTCTTCTCTAGGTGTATGCGTTGTGAATCGCGGTATAATCAATTTTGTTGCAAAAAAGCAACACAAGTTTCTCCCGTATTCCGAAAGTTTCTTGATTTCCTTGCTACGCGTTGTTGCTTTGGGCACAATCTCTCTCAACCTTCTCACTTTGAGAGGTCCAAGTAGCGGGACGCACTTTACCGAAAATAGGGTCGGTGAGATGGCCCCACCGTTTCAACTTTAAAGGAGATTTTCCACATGAAAAAGAAACTGATTGCACTGGCTGTCGCCGGGGCACTCGCAGCCCCGGTGGTTGCATCCGCTCAGGGGACGAATGTCACGATATTTGGCCGGGTGCAAGCTGAATATAGCCTGGTCGATTTTTCCGGTTCGCCCAGCCAGGGATCGTTGCAGGACAATTCCCGTTCGTCACGTTGGGGTCTGCATATCACCGAAGATCTGGGCAATGGGTTTAAGGCCAATGCCCGTTTGGAACAGGGCTTGAATGCCGGTTCCGGTTCGGCTACCACCCCGCGTGAGCAATGGGTTGGTCTTTCCAGCAATCAATGGGGCGATATCAAATTCGGCCGTGTTCAGTCTCCATTCAAGGACTTCGCGGGCGGCATGACGATTGATCCGTTTGCCTACACCACACTGCAAGCCGGCGGTTCCGGCGGCACCATGACTGCAAGCGCCAATGGTATGGGTTCCGGTGCGAATACGTTCGTCAACAGCGCGATCCGTTACGATTCCGCTAACATAGAAGGTTTCTCCTTCTCAGGTTTATTGATGCCCGGCGACGCAAATACGCTTAATCCTCTCCAACAGGGCGGCATTTTCTCCGGCATAGCCCCCGGCGGCTTGGGTAGCAATGGTAATACCGGCGGTAGAAATGGCGAATTCGATGGCCAGGCCGCTGCCAAATACCATATGGATTACATGGGCATGGGTTTTGATATATTCGGTGGCTATTCCAGGGACAATGCCAACCAGACACAGAAGGCCATAGGTTTGAAGACCGAAGAAGTATGGCGTGTTGGTGCCTCTTGGGCTTTCGAAAACTTCAAGCTTAGCGGTCAATATGAAGACATCAACAATGCTATTGGCGCCGCAACCTGTAGCACTGCTGCTTCCCTGACGGCTAATCCGCTGGATGCTCCTGGAGCCGGTTCAGGACAATGTAATTCCGCCATGAACGCCGGTGGGGACGGAAATATCTGGTTTGCCAGTGCCCAATACAGATGGGGTAATACTACTTTAGTGGCTCAAGGCGGTATGACCAAGGCACATGCGGGTGGCATCAATTCAGCAGCGAAACGCAGCGCTGACAGCTTTACGGTAGGTGCCATCCACAACCTGAGCAAGCGCACCAGTATTTTCGGTGGCTATCAGCACGTGTATGTGACTAACCCCAACGCTGCGTCAGCAAATGATATCGGTGGTATGGTGGCTCCCAGCTATGCAACGGGTAGCCGCGCTACCTACACGGTTGGTGTTCGTCACAACTTTTAATTGAATCAAATCAGTTGAAATGGGGCGCTTCGGCGCCCCATTTTTTTGGCCGGATTTGTGATGAAATATGCTGTGCGGGAACTTCCGGACCAAGGCACAAACAAGACTCGTGCATTAACCCTAAAGTGGCTGTGTGTTTAGTTTATGAGCCATACGTGCTAATATACTGATGCAATAAAATGTCGCCAGGAAGTAACAAAAAAGAGAGATGACATAGGCCGCCAGCGCAGTGTAAAAGATTTTATGAATTTTAGAATAATAAGAAAAGTGATTTCTGTGCGGCTATCAGTCAGTTTATTGAAGTTTTTTGGAGGATTTACTGATGGGAGTTCCTTTACGTCAACAGATAGCTGTCGGTAGCTATCTACTCAAGCAAAAGCTGAAAGGAGTAAAAAAATATCCTTTGGTCCTGATGTTGGAGCCTTTGTTCCGCTGTAACCTGGCCTGTGCGGGTTGCGGCAAGATTGATTATCCGGAAGATGTTCTTGACCAGCGCCTTTCATTTGAGCAATGCATGCAGGCTGTTGATGAATGTGGCGCACCGATGGTATCGATTCCCGGTGGCGAACCACTGATACACAAGGAGATGCCACAAATTATCGCGGGTATCATTGCCCGGAAGAAGTATGTGTATCTCTGCACGAATGCGCTTTTGTTGAAAAAAAGGATTGATGACTATACGCCGTCACCTTTTCTGACTTTCTCCATCCATCTGGATGGCATGAAAGAGAGACATGATGCCTCGGTTTGTCAGGACGGCGTTTTTGATCGTGCGGTTGAGGCAATCAAATTGTGCGTGGCAAAAGGATTTAGAGTTACCGTGAACTGTACCCTGTTTCAGGGTGAAACCCCGGAGGACGTTGCCGAATTCCTGGATTATGCCATGGAGCTAGGCATTGAGGGCGCAACGATTGCACCGGGGTTCAGCTATGAACGTGCGCCGAAACAGGATATCTTTATTAAGGGACAAGATACCAAGAAACTATTTCGGGGTATTTTTGAAATCGGCAAGAAGCGCGACTGGAAATTGAATCATTCCAAGCTTTATCTTGATTTTCTGGCCGGCAATCAGGATTACGAGTGCACCCCATGGGGTAATCCGACGCGTAACATATTCGGCTGGCAGAAACCCTGCTATTTATTACCGGATGAGGGATATGCGGCCAGTTTCCAGGAGTTGCTGGATGATACTCCCTGGGAGAAATACGGGAACAGCAGCAATCCCAAATGTGCGCAATGCATGGCTCACTGCGGTTACGAAGCGACGGCCGTTGAAGATACATTGCAGCATCCGCTGAAGGCATTGCTCGCCTCGCTCAAAGGTCCGAGAACGACCGGTCCAATGGTGGCCGAGCCTACACCTAAATGGGTAACCGAAGAACTGAAAGCTCGCAAAACAATTGGCGGAATTCCTGTCAGGGTGGAGCGATAGAAGATCCAGTCAGCGAGTTGGCGCGGAGCATTCACGTGGGTTCGGTGGCGTGTCAGAGCGCCATCGAATTCGCGAGTTATTGCCAGCGTGTAGTTCCGGCGAGGAATTTCTCTGGGCCATGACAAGGATTTCGGTGCTTCGTTACAGCGCGGTCAGCACATTTGCGGTAAAGGTAGTCAATATGAAAGTCCTGCGTGCAATCAAGTCTGTATTGCAATTCCAGATAATAGTAGCGGCCATGCTGATGGTTACGCCCGTATCCTGGGCCGAGACGATGGATTCCGGCAGCCCGGAGCAGGTCGTCAGTCATCTGCACGAGTCCCTGATCAAGGCAATGCGCGAAGGCGCAAAACTCGGCTATCGAGGCCGTCTCGAACTTCTGACCCCCGTCATCAATCAAACTCACGATCTGGACTTTATCGCACGTACCACTTTGGGTCCCAACTGGACTCAGCTGAGTACCGCTCAGCAGCAGACTTTCACGGATGTTTTCCGGAAGCTCAGCATTGGCACCTATGCGGGGTGGTTTAAAAGTCATGAGGGTGAGCGTTTTGAATTTCTGGAGCGGCAGGTCATGCCGCGAGAGCAGATAATGGTGCGCAGCAGGCTCGTTCCATTGAAGGGCGAGCCTGTACGTTTCGACTATATTTTGCGTCAGGGGAAGGAGGGGTGGCGCATTGTCAATATCCTTGCCGACGGCGTCAGTGACCTTGCGCTCAAGCGTGTTGAATACCGTGCTATCCTTCAGCGTGACGGTTTTCAGACGCTCATCGACATGCTCAAGAAAAAGATCGCCTTGACCGAAGAAGAATAAGAAAATCACGCAGCACCAAGGGCCGATCGCTCCAAATTCTTCCTGAAGGATGACTATTTCCGCCAAAGCTTCTCACAGCCGCATCTATGATATTTTTGCGCGCTGGTCCACCATCTCCTACCGTTACGGCGCCTGGATTCTTTTTGGAGCGTTGTTGACCGCTGTGGCATCCAGCGTCTATGTTTCGCGTAACCTCGGCATGAATACCGATACCACAGACATGCTCTCCGAGCATCTGCCGTTTCGCGTCAACATGAAGCACTACAATAAAACCTTCCCGCAAGACATGGAAACTCTGCTGGTGGTGCTGGATGCGCCCACACCCGAGCAGGCCTATATGGCAGCAGACCGTCTTGTGGCGCGTTTAAAAGAGGACACCACAAACTTTCATGATGTCTATCCCCCAAACGTAAATGACTTCTTCGCGCGCAATGGCTTGCTCTATCAAAACCTCCCGGAACTGGAGCAGATCACTGACAGTCTGGCCGCGGCACAGCCGTTAATAGCGCATATCGTCAGAGATCCCACCCTGCCCGCTTTTGTTTCTGTACTTTCCGGTGCGGTGGACGAATTACGCAAGGGGCGCAGCATGGAGCTTCAACCTGTGCTAAGCGGGTTGAGTACGACTCTGGATGCGCGGCTCGCGAGTGCGCCCAGGGTGTTGTCATGGCAATCCCTATTCCATGGCGAACCCCAGAAAAGCAAATACCAGGAACTAATCGTCGTAAAACCGAGACTGGATTACACCCTGATGTTCCCGGCCGAGCAATCCATCGCAGCGCTGCATGCCGCCGCGAAAGATACTGGCGTAACGAAAGATGGGCCGGTGCGGTTGCGCATCACCGGTGAGGTAGCCCTGGCCGAAGAGGAGCTCAACAGTTCGCTTCGCGGGATGGAATATGCCGGGATGATTACATTTATCCTGGTGGCGGTGGTACTTTATTTCGCGATGCGCACCGCTGGACTGATATTCAACGTGCTACTTTGCCTGACAATGGGTCTGATTCTCACCGCGGCCTTCGCTACTGCTGTAGTCGGTCACCTGAATCTGATTTCCATTGCTTTTGCGGTGTTATACATTGGTTTGGGGGCGGATTTTGCAATCCACTTTCTGCTGCGGTATCGCGAGGTTCTGGAAAATGGTCTTCCGCCCACAGAGGCCGCGCATATATCTGGCGGGGATGCAGGCGCCGCATTGACTGCGTGTACCATCACCAACGCCATTGGGTTCTACGCATTCATGCCCACCGATTATAGCGGAGTAGCGGAGTTGGGGATCATCTCCGGTACCGGCATGATCATCAGTCTGCTGGTCACCCTTACTTTGGGGCCTGCCCTCCTGCGTTATCTGCCGAAACGGCCGCCAAAGACTTCCATCACAAAGGGTTCTGTCGGCAAAGTGCTCGAATGGTCATTAAAATGGCACAAGTTGACCTATGCCGCTACGGCAGTGGCAGCCATTGCCGCGATTGCTCTATTGCCCCAGGTAAGATTTGACTACAATCTGCTGAATATGCAAGATCAGACTGGGGAAGCGGTGCGGACTTTCCGGGAGCTTCTTGCGGATACCGACCATTCACCCTGGCACGCGGTTGTATTGGCCAAAGATCACCAGGAAACGAAACGCCTGGCGCAGCGATTGGCTGAGCTTCCCGAAGTGAGCAAGGTGATCACGATTCTCGATTTCGTGCCGGCGGAGCAAGAGGAGAAACTCCAGCTTGTCGAGGAAATGGCACTGACGATGGGACCGATCTCGGTTTCAAGCAAGGCCCAGGCTACCGGGGAAGATACCTCGCTGCGGCAGCGAAAGGCGCTTGATGAACTGGCCGCCGCATTAGATCGATTCATAGCCGAGCGTCCTGGTCATCCCGCGTCTGGAACCGTACGAACCCTCAAGGCGTCTCTGACTTCGCTGTTCGTCCAGCTCGATGCAGCCAGCACAGACGAAAAACGCAAGCTGCTGAATGCCATTGAGGAAGATCTGCTTGCGACGCTGCCTATTGCTTTGCGGAGTTTGCACACTGCCACGGAAGCCGCTCCATTTAAGGAACAGGATCTGCCCGCATCGCTTGGGGGGCGCTGGCATAGCCAGTCAGGTGAATATCGGCTGGCGGTTTATCCTGCGGAAGATCTCAACGACAATGAGGCATTGCGACGTTTTGTGCGGGCGGTTCAGGAAGTGGCGCCCAATGCAACCGGGGCACCCATAGTGAGTCTTGATGCAGGCGAGGCCGTCGTGAAGGCATTCGTTCAGGCGTTCTTGCTGGCGCTGCTGGGGATTGTCGTCGCATTGCTGATAATACTGCGCAGTGTGAAATACATGTTGCTCGTGCTGACCCCGCTTTTGTTATCCAGTTTGTTCACCGCCGCATTCACCATCCTGTTGAATGTCCCATTCAATTTCGCCAATATTATCGCTCTGCCATTGTTGCTGGGTCTTGGTATCGACAGCAGTCTGCACATGGTGCACCGAAGTCTGAACAATGAAATGGTGAGCGAAGTTTTGATTCACACCAGTACCGCACGCGCCATTTTTTATAGCGCTCTGACCGCTTTGGTGGATTTCGCAAGTCTTATGCTTTCATCGCACCAGGGCACCGCCAGTATTGGAATAATGCTGACGGTGGGACTGACTTTTACTTTGATCTGTACACTCGTTATATTGCCGGCGATACTGCGTACCCCCGTCCGGAGCGCGAATTCCACTTCGCCGTAAGGGCGGTCGGGGAGACATTTCTGTCATTGGCATAAGCCTTCTCCGGCGAACGTCGCATCCATGGAGTTATAATCCGGATGTTTTATGAATTGACGCGCATTCCCGCTGGTCTTTTGTTTCGTATGGAAATTTTGTTCAATCTGGCATATGAATAACTATGCCACTCAATTGCAAAATATCATTACAAAACAATTTTTATTAAATTTTAGCGTGAATTTAAGAAAAATCCGGGAAAGAAAGTTATGCGCCAATTTGACAATAATTGTTTATACTGCGCACCTTGAATTATTATGCTATGTTGCAAAAATGTTACTGCCCCGGGAGATTTACGATTAACAAGGTTGGTTTACGCCTTACTTGATTATGACGCATACACCGGCAACCATTCTATTACTAGTATGTGCGGTGCTGTTTACCGGTTGCGCCACCGTGCGTCCGAACGACACAGGCATGGATTCGATCGATCCCAACGAGAAAACCAATCGCAAGTTTTATGATTTCACCGATATGGTTGACCGGAACGTTCTGGCGCCGGTTGCCGATGTTTATATCAAGTATATTCCCAATCCCATGCAACGTTCGATCGGAAATTTCTATGACAATCTTGCATACCCGAACGTTATTCTGAATGCTTTTTTGCAGGGCAAGGGTCGCCAGGGACTCCAGGACAGTTTGCGTTTTGTGGTTAATACGACCATTGGACTGGGAGGACTTTTTGATATGGCAACGCCCATGGGTCTGGTGCAGCACGACGAAGATTTTGGGCAGACGCTCGGCGTGTGGGGGGTTAATACAGGATCTTATCTGTTTGTTCCCCTGATTGGGCCCAGCAGCTATCGGGATGCGCCCGGCATTCCCGTAAGCGTTTTCAGCAATCTTTTATTTTATGCGGGGACTGTTGCCAGTACCGCCATTGTGGGGCCCGTCACCGTTCTGGGTATTATTGACAAGCGGGCGAGATTATCCGGTCCCATGCGCGTACGCGACCAGGCGGCGCTTGATCCTTATCTATTTGTACGTGAGGGGTTTTTACAACAACGTAAGCATCTGATTTATGACGGTGATCCGCCACCGGAGGTCTACGATGACCCGATCGACGACGATCCCGCCCAGAATAAGCCTACGGTCAAGCCATTACTCTGAAAATTAATTTCAAGCGAGTATAATAGAACATTAGATCGGCATCAGTTCTTTCTGCGATGTGGCAGGCATTCTGGAATGCCGGTTGTCGGCAGGTGGTAGCTCATGGTTCATTCGCAAGGGAAAACCGACCATGCAACCCACTTCCTGCATCGCCGGAGGTTACCATCGGGATTCAATGATGGATATGCCGATGGATCCACGTAGTACGGTAATAGGTAAAAACGAATGAAAAGATTGGAGCGTACCGCCAGATTGTCTTCGCAAGATAGATTCCTGAGTTCAACGGCGCTGGAAGATGGATTGACCGCGGCGCGCGAGGCCATGCTTTCCCTGCAGAAAGAGGATGGCCACTGGTGTTTTCCGTTGGAGGCGGACTGTACAATTCCGGCGGAGTATGTGCTAATGATGCATTTCATGGATGATGTGGACAGGGATCTCGAAGTCAGGCTCGCCCGATTCATCCGTGAAAAACAGGATCCCGCGCATGATGGCTGGCCGTTATACTACGGCGGCCATTTCGATCAAAGCTGTACGGTCAAAGCCTACTACGCCCTGAAGCTTGTGGGCGACTCTCCCGACGCGCCGCACATGATACGCGCACGCGCAGCTATTCTGGAACATGGAGGCGCGGCACGGGCAAACGTATTTACGCGGATACTGCTTGCCATGTATGGCCAGATTCCCTGGCGTGGTGTTCCGTTTGTGCCGGTCGAGATCATATTGTTGCCTCGCTGGTTTCCGTTCCATTTAAGCAAAATCGCGTACTGGTCACGTGCCGTCACGGTACCGTTATCCATTCTTTGCAGCTTGAAAGCGCGTGCCGCGAATCCGCGCAATATCCATATTCAAGAGCTGTTTACAGTGTCTCCGGAAAATGAACGGGGTTACTTTCCGGTACGCACCCGGCTGAATTGGCTATTTCTGATGATTGAGCGTATTGCCTCGCCATTCGAGCGATTTATTCCGTCTTTTCTGCGGCGCATCGCATTAAAGCGGGCGGAGCGCTGGACAGTGGAGCGGCTTAACGGCGAGTGCGGACTGGGAGCGATTTTCCCGGCGATGGTAAATGCCAGCGAGGCGCTGGCATTGCTGGGCTACCCCTATGAGCATCCGTATCGAGAGCAGTGCCGCAACGCACTCAAGGGGTTGCTGGTGGACGAAGGCGAGCGTGTCTGGTGTCAGCCATGCACATCGCCGGTATGGGATACCGTGCTGACAGGCCTTGCACTACAGGAGGGCGCGGGCAGAGATGAGAGGCCCATCCGCAAGGCCCTTGACTGGTTGATTCCCAATCAGATACTTGACGCACCCGCCGACTGGCAGGAAGAGCACCCTGGCCTGGCGGGCGGTGGCTGGGCTTTTCAGTACGCTAATCCCCATTACCCGGATCTGGATGATACTGCCGCGGTGGGATGGGCATTGCATCAGGCGGATCCCGAGGGTTATCGCGAAAGCATTATACGCGCGGCGGACTGGCTCGCCGGCATGCAATCCCGCAACGGCGGTTTTGCGGCTTTCGATAGCGATAATACCTATTACTACCTGAACGAAATTCCGTTTGCCGACCATGGTGCCTTGCTTGATCCCCCCAGCAGCGACGTCACTGCCCGCTGTACCGGTTTTCTGGCATTACACGGCGACCCCAGACATAAGAATGCGGTGGAACGGGGTTTGACTTACCTGTTTCGCGAGCAGGAACCCAGCGGAGCCTGGTTCGGACGCTGGGGGAGCAATTACATATATGGTACCTGGGCGGTATTGGAGGCTTTCCAGCTGGCGCGTGTGGATTACGGTCATCTTGCTATTCGTCGCGCGGTACAGTGGTTAAAGTCCGTGCAGCGTGATGACGGAGGCTGGGGTGAGGGCAACGATTCTTACTCCGAACCACAACAAGCGGGGCGTTTTGAGACGAGCACATCCTTCCAGACAGCGTGGGCGCTACTTGGTCTGATGGCGGCAGGTGAGGGGCAGAGCCATGAAGTATCCCGAGGTATAGCATACCTGCTGCATGAGCAGGATAGCGATGGCCTATGGCATGAGCCCTGGTTTACCGCGCCGGGCTTCCCGCGGGTTTTCTATCTTAAATATCATGGGTACACGAGTTATTTTCCGCTGTGGGCTTTGGCTAGATTTCATGCGCTGACCCGGAAGACCTCTGCGTGAGGGGGGTGGGTATCGTCACCGCAATGCGGGTGGAAGCTCGCTGCGTTACCCCACTTCGCTTGCCGTTTAACAAAAGAATCAGCCTGGGGGAGAGCGCGGCGATATGGCTCTGCGGGATAGGCGCGGAGGCGGCTCGCGAAGCGGCGGAAGGCCTGAAAGCCGGCGGGGCTACCGCTCTGATGAGTTTCGGGCTCGCCGGCGCATTGGACTCCAGCCTGCGGCCGGGCGATCTGGTGTTGCCGGAGTCGATTTACGGCGGTCGCTTGTTGCCAATTGATTTGGGCTGGCGTGCCCGGCTGCGACAGCTTCTTCCTGCCCGCTTACGGGTGGCGGGTGGCATGTTGGCGGCGAGTACGCAGGTGCTGACTTCAGCAACCGCAAAGCGCGAGTTGGCGCAGGCTACCGGAGCTTGCGCAGTGGATATGGAAAGCGGCGCGGTGGCGGAGGCCGCCGCCCATGCCGGGTTGCCATTCCTGACGGTGCGGGCAATCTCGGACCCGGTGGAGTTTTCACCCCCCTCGATTCTGCTTAGCGCGATACGCCGCGACGGCAGTCCCGACATGATGCGTCTGCTGCCATTATTGCTGCGGCGATCCGTGCCGCTCGGCACGCTACTGCGTCTCGGAGTGGACTCCCGTGCTGCGTGCTCCACGTTATCCGCAGTGGTACGCCACGCGGACAGGGAAATGGGGCTTGTCTCGACGCATTCCGCCCATGAAGCGGATTAGTAGCATGGATAAAGATATTGAAATCCCAGGTGGCTTCCTGGCTGCGCAAGTGGGTGATATTTGTACCAAAGAAGATTTTCGTCATGGAAGATCAATAGGCACCAGTTGTTCAAGTCACATCAGCGATAAAATAAAGTCATCATATTACTTGAGAATTCACGCTGTTAAAGAGTAAAATACCGGCCTTTCGTATCAAGCATTTAATGGAGAGCACGCATGCCAATCACAACCGATCAAAAAGCACAAGTGGTGCGCGAGTATCAGCGTGCCACTGGAGATACGGGTTCTCCCGAAGTGCAGGTGGCATTATTGACCACTCGTATCAATGATCTGGCAAATCATTTCAAAGCGCACGTCAAGGATCATCACTCCCGCCGTGGGTTATTGCGTATGGTCAGCCGCCGTCGCAAGCTGCTCGATTATCTCAAGCGCAGCAGCGCTGATAGCTATCGTACGTTGATCGAGCGTCTTGGCTTGCGCAAATAGACTATCGATCCGTAATTACGACGGAAATCTGCGGAGCACATGAAAATTCTTGTCTCTTGCGATAAACGATAGTACGCGTCTCATGCTGGAACGGGTTGATCGCAAATGGACGGGAACGTTTTTTTGAAAAAAAGGGCAGTTAATTGAAATCAATCAAGAAAAGTATTAGCTACGGGCGTCATCAACTAACGCTGGAAACCGGGGAGATAGCAAGACAAGCGCACGGGGCGGTGATGGTTACCATGGACGACACCGTGGTTCTGGTGACTGTGGTGGGTGCAAAAAATGCCAAGCAGGGTCAGGATTTTTTTCCGTTGACGGTGGATTATCAGGAAAGAAGCTATGCCGCCGGTAGAATACCCGGCAGCTTCTTCAAGCGTGAGGGTCGCCCTTCCGAAAAAGAGATCCTTACTTCCCGTCTGATTGATCGTCCTATCCGTCCTCTGTTTCCAGAACGTTTTTACAATGAAGTACAGATCGTGGCCACCGTCCTGTCGTCCGATAATGAAGTGGATGCGGATATACCCGCACTGGTAGGTGCCTCGGCTGCGCTTGTGCTTTCCGGTATCCCCTTCGATGGTCCTGTTGGTGCTGCGCGGGTGGGCTACATCAACGGGGAGTATATCCTGAATCCCACCACGACCGAACTGAAACAAACCCAGTTGAATCTGGTGGTGGCGGGTACTCAGCAAGCTGTGCTGATGGTGGAATCCGAGGCATTGGAATTGTCCGAAGACATCATGCTGGGCGCGGTTATGTACGGTCATCAGCAAATGCAAGCGGTAATCAACGCCATCAATGAATTGGCCGACGAAGCAGGCGTTACTGCATGGGACTGGACACCAGCGGAAACGGATATCGCGCTGACTGAGAAAATCGCCGGTCTGGCGGAAACGGATTTGCGCGATGCATTCCAATTGAGGCAGAAGCAGACTCGATCCGAGGCTATCGACAACATCTGGAGAAAAGTTTTTGCTGAAGTCGGTGTCGACACAGAGGGTGGGCCGGATGGGCAAGTTGTAAAGGAGGTTTGTTTTGCTCTCGAGTCAAAAATAGTACGTTCCCAGATTCTCGATGGCGAGCCTCGCATAGACGGACGTGATACGCGTACCGTTCGTCCCATTACAATCCGCAACGGCTTGTTGCCGCGTACTCACGGCTCCGCCTTGTTTACTCGGGGGGAAACCCAGGCGCTGGTGATTGCAACCCTGGGCACGGGGCGAGACGAACAGAAAATCGATGCCTTGCAGGGAGATTATTCCGAGCGCTTCATGCTCCACTACAATATGCCGCCCTACGCCACCGGCGAAACCGGCCGTGTAGGCACGCCCAAGCGCCGCGAAATCGGACATGGACGTCTGGCCAAAAGGGCTTTGGTTGCGGTATTGCCTTCCGCCGAAGAATTTGGGTATTCGCTAAGGGTCGTATCGGAGATTACCGAATCGAATGGTTCGAGTTCCATGGCCTCGGTCTGTGGCGGCTGCCTTGCATTAATGGATGCGGGCGTACCATTGAAAGCGCATGTGGCGGGTATTGCCATGGGGCTCATTAAAGAGGGCAACCGGTTTGCCGTGCTGACCGATATTCTCGGGGATGAAGATCACTTGGGCGACATGGACTTCAAGGTAGCGGGCACCGAGAAGGGCATTACCGCGCTGCAGATGGATATCAAGATTCAGGGCATCACCAAAGATATTCTGCATGCCGCACTGATACAGGCCAAGGAAGGCCGCATGCACATTCTTCAAATTATGAAGCAGGCGCTGCCTTCAACACGCGAAGATATTTCCGAACATGCGCCGCGCATCATCAAAATTAAAATCAATCCCGAAAAAATTCGTGACGTAATTGGCAAAGGTGGTGCGGTAATCCGTGCACTGACTGAAGAAACCGGGACCACCATCGATATCGCCGACGATGGTACCGTTATGATAGCCTGTATTAACGCCGAAGGCGGCGAAGTGGCGAAAAAACGGATCGAAGACATCACCGCTGAGGTGGAGGTGGGCAGAATATACGACGGGACCGTATTGAAACTTCTGGATTTCGGCGCGATTGTTAGCGTTCTTCCAGGCAAAGATGGTTTGTTGCATATCTCGCAAATCGCCAACGAGCGCGTCAATAGTGTCGCCGATCATCTCAAGGAAGGTCAGGCAGTGCGGGTCAAGGTCCTGGAGGCGGACGACAAGGGACGGCTACGTCTAAGTATGAAAGCCGTTACCGTGGAGGGTGTTGACAACACTGTTTCATAAGCTTTAGCCGAGAAAATACGACTTTATGTTGTCATTTCTTTACGGTTGATTATAAAAAAGCCCCTATCGCGCGATAGGGGCTTTTTTACGGGAAGAAACAAGTTTGCGACAACAGGCAGATGCAAATAGGCCTGCGGAAAACACATCAATTTCACTTAGCTACCTGTTTTTCCCTTATCTCGTCAAGAGTCTTGCAGTCTATGCAGAGAGTGGCAGTGGGCCGGGCTTCAAGGCGCTTCAGGCCAATTTCAATGCCGCAACTATCGCAATAACCATAATCGCCAGTGTCTATTTTGGCAATGGTCTCATCAATTTTCTTGATTAATTTACGCTCGCGGTCACGATTGCGTAATTCCAGCGCCATGTCTGACTCCTGGCTGGCACGATCGTTAGGATCGGCGAAAATCGTCGCTTCATCCTGCATGGTATGCACCGTGCGATCGATATCCTGCCCTAATTCAATTTTAATACCTTCCAGTATGTTGCGAAAATGCATAAGCTGCCTGGAACTCATGTAGCTTTCCCCCTTCTTCAGCTTATAAGGGGTCGCTGGTTTACGCAGTTCTTGCGGCATTTTTAATATCCCTTTTATATTTCAGGTGACGTATAAAGGTACTTTTACAGAAAAGAATATTATACAGCAATACGCTTGCTATTCGTCCGCCGCGACATGCGGCTAAAGTCAATTCTAACCCATATAAGAGTTTGTAGATAACTTCGGAGTCAGTCAGTTTGCATGAACCCCACCCGCACGAAAGCACGAATTTTTGCAGAATTCCTATTGCTTGGATACCCCTGGAATAAAATAAATGCCACATTTCTCAAAATCGTCCATAAACGATGACCATCGCTATGAGTATTCTTCTCGTGGTTACCGCGCCGTGACCGGCCAGGTGCGACAATTTGTCGCACCTGGCCGAAAATTGTGCTATGTTACTTATGGCCATTATTTGCTCTGCCGGGTGCTTCAATAATGGTTGAGATTGTTTAGGGTATCCGCGCGCGTCGAGACCTGGTTGCAGAAGAAAGAGAGCAAGTTTGTGGGTTGCTACGACAAGTGCGGTTTTCTATCAGAGTGCAACGCAACATCCCCCTATATATACAGGAGAAGAAAATCATGTCTAACAGAAAATCCGTTATTTCCATAGCCGTTGGTTCTGCTTTCGTTGCTAGCCTTGGTGGTGCACCGGTCGTTTCCGCGGCTGACAGCCCCTTTGCCGTGCAATCTCTCGACAGGGGCTACATGGTAGCCGATGCGCATAAATATGGCGAAAAGAAGGGTGGAGAAGGTAAATGCGGTGGTCAGGGTGCATGTGGCGAAGGGAGGTGTGGCGCGGCTATGGCGGATGCAAACAATGATGGTAAGATCAGCAAAGAAGAATGGACCACGCATCACAACGCCATGTTCGAAAATATGGATGCCAATAAAGACGGCTTTGTCAGCAAAGATGAGATAAAGGGGAAAACGAAAGACGGCAAGTGTGGAGGCAGCAAGTAAGAGATAATTTTTCGAGCTGGGGGCGATTTTTCTGAGCGCGGTTTTCACACGGGAAGTCGACCCCTAGCTAAGCCCGTCCTCCAATCTCCAATTCCTCTTGAATTGTGACATAATATTTCATCCAAAATTTAGGAGAAAATATCATGCGCAATAAGAAAACCATGATTTCCCTGGCTGTGGGTTCCGCTTTTGCAGCTACGCTCGGTGCGGCGCCACTCGCCTCGGCGACTGATAATCCTTTCATCGCGCAATCCCTGGATAAAGGCATCATGCTCGCGTATGCCGATAAAGTGGATCCCAATAAATATGGGGGTGGAGCAAAATCCGGTGAAGGCCGATGCGGCATGTCGATGGTGGACACCAACAAGGATGGCAAAGTCACGAAGCAGGAATTCCTGAAACATCACGAGGTCATATTTGACAGGATGGATACCAACAAGGATGGCGCTGTCGATCAGCCTGAGGCTGACAGCTATGGAGGAGCCAAACCCGCCGCACCCCATGCGCCCGGCGCACCCAGTACAGCGCCCCATGGCGGGATGAAGAAGTAATTCCCGATCCGTGGTGGAATCCCTGTGCCGTGCCAGCGTAGGGCTGGGCTTTCGGCGGGAATTAATTCCTGAGCTAGAAAAGTGTGTTCCCGCCGCTATCGACTTCTTTGAAATCGCGCCGGAAAACTGGATCGATTTCGGTGGTGTGACGGGGCGGGATTTGCGCCGCTTCACGGAGCGTTACCCCTTTGTCTGTCATGGACTCTCACTCTCCATTGGTAGCCCGGCGCCGTTGGATGAGGAGTTGCTGCACAAGATCCGGCAATTCCTGGATCAGCATCAGATTTCCCTTTATACAGAACATCTCTCGTACTGTTCCGATGATGGTCATCTCTATGATTTGCTTCCCATACCCTTTACCGAAGAAGCAGTGAAATATGTTGCCGCACGCATTCGCCGTGCTCAAGATATCCTGGGGCGTCGCATTGCGCTGGAAAATGCCTCGTTTTACGTGCGATCGCCTATTACCGAAATGAGTGAAGCAGACTTTATCCGCGCTGTATTAACCGAAGCGGATTGCGACCTGCATCTTGACATCAACAACGTGTACGTCAACAGCGTTAATCATGCTTATGATCCCATCGAATTTATCTGCGCGATGCCTACGGAACGCATTGTCTACATGCATATGGCCGGACATTACCATGAAGCGGAAAATCTGATTATCGACACTCATGGCGCGGACGTAATCGATCCGGTATGGTCATTGCTGGATCAAACTTACCGCATTCACGGCATAGCGCCCACGTTGCTGGAGCGTGACTTCAATATTCCCCCCCTGCATGAACTGATGCATGAGGTCGAGCGCATCGGTCTGGCTCAGACTCGATATGCGGGTGCGAACCATGTCCGCGCCGCTTCCTGAATTTCAGCGCTTCCAGTACGCCTTTACCGCACATATCCGTGACCCTAAGGCGAACGCTTGTCCGCGTGGCGTTGAAGCAGCGCGTATGCGGATATATAGAAGGCTGGTTTACAACAACGTTGAGAGCTTCCTGTTGACCTGCTTTCCCGTACTCAGAAAAGTACTTGGAACGCGTCGTTGGAGGAGGCTCGTGCGTGCGTTCCTTGCCATGCATCGCAGCCGCTCGCCTTTTTTCAGGGAAATACCTGATGAGTTTATTCAGTTCCTGCAAACGGAATGGACGTCACCGGCGGATTATCCGGAATTCATGCTGGAACTTGCGCATTATGAATGGGTGGAACTGGTGCTATCCGTCTCAACGGATACTCCGGATTGGGACCGCATCGATCCCGGCGGCAGCCTGCTGGAACAATGTCCCGCTCTAAACCCGGCACTCGCCAATCTTTGTTACCGGTGGCCCGTGCATCGTATCAGCCCGCGCGCACGAACCATGCCAATAGAAACCTATTTACTGGTATTCCGCGATAACAGCGATCAGATTCGATTCACCGAAATCAACGCATTTACCTCGCGGCTAATGAGCCTGTTAGAAACCGCCGAGCATACAGGTCAAACGGCACTCGAAATTGTTGCCACGGAAAGTCATCATCCCTCGCCTGAAGTCGTGATTCAGGGAGGGCTGGCAATTATGCGTGATTTACAGGCGCGGGGCGCGCTGCTGGGTGTTCTGCGTTAGGGGACACAATGTAATGCGCCGGGTTTCTCCGTAACTCGAAGCGAGTTTCCCGCATTCCCGGGCAGTATGAATACCCCCAACGCGGAAATCAGAGACCTCCCGCCGAACACCGGAGTTTGCATCTCTGAGCATCGTATTTCTCTCGTTTCTGCAAATTGGGGTATGAGATATGACAAAAACTTGATCATTATGACGGCACATACGAACATCACATGAAGCTCGACCCGCTGGACCTGAAGAATATTTCTTCCCTTACGCTCGCCCACTACAACGAGCACGCTGAGCATTTCTGGGAAGGAACGAAAGATCATGACGTCGGCCAGAATATCGCGGCGTTGCTGAAATACATCGAGGGTAAATCACCTTATACCATACTGGATTTTGGCTGCGGACCGGGCCGTGATCTCAAGGTATTTACCGAACTCGGCCATATCGCGATCGGACTTGAGGGTGCACCGCGCTTCGTTGAGATGGCTCGCAGTCATACCGGCTGTGAAGTGTGGCACCAGGATTTTCTCGGACTCGATTTGCCGCATGAATACTTCGACGGCATATTCGCTAATGCTTCGCTGTTTCATGTTCCCGGCAGTGAGCTGCCACGTGTGCTGACGGAGTTGTGTAACACGCTGAAACCGGGCGGCGTGCTGTTCAGTTCCAACCCGCGCGGGAACGACGAAGAGGGCTGGACCCACGGGCGTTATGGCGTATATCATGATATTGAAAGGTGGCGAGGCTATATGGCCGCTGCCGAATTCGTCGAAATTACCCACTATTACCGTCCCGTCGGCCGGCCGTGCGCGCAGCAGCCGTGGTTTGCCAGCGTATGGCGCAAGGTGGGGGAGTAGCACCTGCCGGATCCAGTTCAGTTACATCGAATGAAAATAAAAAAGGATGTAATAGTGATAGGCGCTGGAGCGGCCGGGATGATGTGCGCGATCGAGGCCGGTAAGCGCGGACGCTCGGTCATGCTGTTGGATCATGCATCGAAGCTTGCGGAAAAAATTCGTATTTCCGGTGGGGGACGGTGTAATTTCACCAATCGCCACACCAGGCCGGAAAATTTCCTGTCACACAATCCGCATTTCTGCCGATCCGCGTTGGCACGCTTCACCCCGCAAAACTTTATCACGCTGGTGGAGAAGCATGGCATCCATTATCACGAAAAGAAACTGGGGCAATTATTTTGCGACAGCAGCTCGCAGCAAATAATTGACTTGTTGCGGCATGAGTGCGATGCGGCGGGCGTCGAATGGCAAATGCCATGTCGAGTGAACAACATAAGCCGCATCCATGCCGGTACAGCCCCCGGCAGATTCATGCTGGAAACCGACCGCGGCATCTTGATGGCCGATTCATTGGTCATCGCAACAGGGGGCTTGTCCATCCCACAAATCGGTGCAAGCCCCTTTGGCTATCGTGTCGCCGGGCAATTTGGCATTACTGTTACGCCGCTGCAGCCAGCACTTGTTCCACTGACTTTCGCGCAGGGTCAGCTAGCCAGCAGCGTCGCAGGGCTTCCAGGTGTCGCAATTGACGCGGCGGTGAGTTGTAATGGGGCCTGCTTTCGGGAGAATCTATTACTCACACACCGCGGTTTGAGCGGTCCCGCAATATTGCAGATTTCTTCCTATTGGCAACCGGGAATCCCAATTCATATCAATCTGCTGCCGGATCTCGACGCGGCGGCGTGGCTGCTCGATCACAGGCACAGCACGGGACTGCTATCCAAGCTGATAACGCAATATCTACCCAGACGCTTTGCACAGGCCTGGTGCGACGATATTATGCGGGATCAGCCTGCCCAGCCGATAAACCGGTACAGTGAAACCGGATTGAGGCAGATTGCCGCGCAATTGCATAATTGGCAAATCACACCCAGCGGCACCGCGGGATATAAAAAAGCGGAAGTGACACTGGGCGGGGTGGACACCCGTGAATTGTCATCCAAGACGATGGAAGCAAGAAAAATACCCGGATTATATTTTATCGGCGAAGTCGTGGATGTGACGGGACATCTGGGTGGATTCAATTTTCAGTGGGCTTGGGCGTCTGGTCATGCGGCGGGTCAGTTCGTGTAATTCAGACGCTGGCTGCCATCGTGCCTTGCATCACATTGTAACGAGAACAAATCGGATTAACGGCCACGCCCGCCCGAACGATGCAGCGTGGGTATGCGACCCGCAGCGGGTTTTGCGGGTATCCTGACTGCTGGTGGTTTGGTACCTGGCTGGCTCTTTCGTTGGGTACGGCCATGCCGTCCCGGTAGCCCGGGTGGTGTGCGGCGTTGCCCGCCGTTGCTCCCATTCATAATCGGTTCGGCTTTAATGCGCGGGTCGGGCTCGAAACCCGCGATGATCTGTTGAGATAATTCTCGCTTGATCAGCCTTTCAATGTCAGTCAACAGTTTAAATTCATCCACACAGACCAGCGACACGGCATCGCCGTCAGACCCGGCACGGCCGGTGCGTCCGATGCGATGGACGTAATCCTCCGGCACGTTAGGCAACTCGAAGTTGACCACATGGGGTAGTTCGGAAATATCTATTCCACGCGCCGCGATGTCGGTTGCCACCAGCACCTGCAGGCTACCCGTCTTGAATTCAGCCAGTGCGCGGGTGCGCGCCGATTGGCTTTTGTTGCCATGTATGGCAAGTGACGGGATACCGCTTTTGATCAGATACTCCGCCAGCTTGTTGGCGCCATGCTTGGTGCGGGTAAACACGAGCACCTGCGACCAATGGTGCTTCTTAATGAGGTAGGCAAGCAGATCACGCTTTCTTTCACGGTCTACCGGATGGACCGCATGCGTTACATTGTCGGCAGTGGCGTTGCGGCGCGCCGCTTCAATTTTCACCGGCTTGTTCAGCAAACTGGTAGCCAGCGTCTGGATTTCGTCGGAGAAAGTTGCCGAGAAAAGCAGACTCTGCCGCTGTTTAGGCAGTAGCGCGAGTATTTTTCTGATTTCGCGAATGAAGCCCATGTCGAGCATACGGTCCGCTTCATCCAGTACCAGGATTTCAACACGTGACAAGTCGACAGTTCGTTGCTGCACATGATCCAGCAAGCGCCCCGGAGTGGCTACAAGAATGTCCACACGGCTCTTCAGGCGAGTAATCTGGGGATTAATACTGACCCCGCCGATCATCGTCATCGAATTCAGCTTCAAGTATTTGCCGTACTCCCGGATGCTTTCCTCCACCTGTGCCGCCAGTTCGCGCGTGGGAACGAGAATGAGTGCACGTATCGGCGGACGGCCGCTGGATGGTCCTTTCACGCTTTTATCGGACAAACGATGCAGGATGGGCAAGGTGAAGCCGGCGGTTTTGCCAGTGCCGGTTTGAGCCCCGGCCATTAAGTCGCCGCCAGCGAGCACGGCGGGGATCGCTTGCAGCTGAATGGGTGTTGGGTCGGTATAGCCGCATTCAGTCACGGCACGAATGATTTCATCGGACAGGCCGAAGATAGAGAAAGACATAAAACTCCTGGGGTAACATCGGCCTGTCGCCCGGGTAACGAGGCGCCAGTCTTAGGCAGACGGATATAGTTTGAAAAACAGAGTGGGCGGCGTGAAGACTTGGAGCAAACGCCGCAGGTTGGGATTGTAACAGATCACACCCTGGCGCGCGCTGTTTGGCTGAGATGCGCGAAGCCAGGATCAAGAGCTACCGAATAAATCCCGAATTTATGAAACGTCCGGGTTAAAGTACGTAGCGGGCTAAATCTTCGCTTTGGGATAGGCTATTGAGTCGTACATCCACGTATGCGGCATCAATGACGACGGTATCGCCGCTATGTTTCTCGGCATCAAAGGAAACGTCTTCCAGAAGTTTTTCCATCACGGTGTAAAGACGTCTCGCGCCGATATTCTCGGTTTTTTCGTTAACCGCAAAAGCGATTTCCGCCAGGCGTTTAACCGCATCGGGTGTAAATTCCAGCTTGATTCCCTCAGTTTCCAGCAGTGCCTCATATTGGCGTGTCAGACAGGCATCGGTATTGGTGAGGATTTGTACAAAGTCTTGAGCGCTAAGACTGGCCAGTTCGACGCGAATGGGGAAACGGCCCTGCAATTCGGGAATCAGATCGGAAGGCTTGGCGAGATGGAATGCGCCGCTGGCGATGAACAGGATATGATCAGTTTTGATCATGCCGTATTTCGTGGAAACCGTGGTGCCCTCCACCAGCGGCAACAGGTCCCGTTGTACGCCCTGGCGCGATACATCCGCTCCGGAAGTCTCCGAGCGGCTGGTGATCTTGTCGATTTCGTCGAGGAACACAATACCGTTCTGTTCAACATTCTGCACTGAGCGAAGTTTCAACTCCTCATCATTGACGAGTTTGGAGGCTTCTTCATCGGTAATAAGTTTCATTGCCTCACGGATTCTCAGCTTACGGGTTTTTTTTCTTTCCCCGCCCAGATTCTGGAACATACCTTGAATTTGCGTGGTCAGCTCTTCCATTCCCGGCGGCGCAAAAATTTCCATGTGGGCATGCGCCGCTGAAATTTCGATTTCAATTTCTTTGTCGTTGAGTTCGCCTTCGCGCAGTTTCTTGCGGAATTTCTGCCGGGTGGTATTGTCGCCTTCATCCGCTTCCATTTGAGAACCCATCTCTCTCGCCGCTGGCAGCAACGCGTCGAGGATACGCTCTTCAGCATGGTCTTCCGCGCGAGCCCTCATCTTCTGGGTTTCCTGTTCGCGGGATTGCTTGATGGCGGATTCCACCAGATCGCGAATGATGGAGTCCACATCGCGCCCTACATAACCGACTTCAGTGAACTTGGTGGCTTCCACCTTGATGAATGGCGCATCGGCGAGTTTCGCGAGACGGCGTGCGATCTCGGTCTTGCCGACTCCAGTAGGACCGATCATCAAAATATTTTTCGGCGTGATTTCCTGCCGTAGAGGATCCATTACCTGCTGCCTGCGCCAGCGATTTCTGAGCGCAATGGCCACCGAGCGCTTGGCGGCATCTTGGCCGATAATGTGCTTGTCCAGTTCATGGACGATTTCCTGCGGAGTCAGTTGGGACATGGTTTCAGGGTATCAGTGATAAAGTGGCGGGATAGGTGAAACCTAAGATGAGAAGCAGGTTTAAGCGGATATACGGGAGTAAAGGATGCTTCGCCGGAGGCGTTCGGTAAAAGATACCGTATCTACTCTTGTATTCACTACGTCTCACCGTTTGTGTTGAGCTTGCACATTACTCCAGAACTTCGATTATATGGTTCTGATTAGTATAGATACACAAGTCGCCCGCTATGGTAAGCGACTTCTTGACGATTTCCAGCGGCATCAGGCTGGTGTTTTCCAGGAGCGCGCGCGCCGCGGAGTGAGCGTAAGAGCCTCCGCTGCCGATCGCAGCAAGCCCCAGTTCGGGCTCAATCACATCACCCGATCCCGTAATGATCAGTGTGGTTTCGGGATCCGCAACAACCAGCATTGCTTCCAGCCGGCGTAAAATGCGGTCAGTGCGCCAATCCTTCGCCAGTTCCACCGCCGAACGCATGAGATGTCCCTGATGTTTCTCAAGCTTGCCTTCAAACCGTTCGAACAAGGTAAAAGCGTCGGCTGTGCCACCCGCAAATCCCGCAAGAATTTTGTCATGGTAGAGTCTGCGCACCTTGCGAGCGCTGGCCTTGGCTACGATGGCGCCCAAGGTTACCTGGCCATCGCCTCCGAGCGCCACTTGCGTGCCGCGCCGCGCCGAAAGTATGGTGGTACCGCGAAGTTCTGGCATGTATTAGCGCAATATGAGTGAGAGCGCAGATTATACCTAAATCCGGTGGTTGATCGCTCATTTTTAAGCCATTTCTCAGTTTAAGCGCTATGACTAGGTGGACTATCAGGATCCGCGCTACCTCTCCAGGTTCAACCTTTCTCTTTCTTCTTCCTGGCACGCGGATGCGCCGCATCGTAGACTTTCGCCAAATGCTGGAAATCAAGATGGGTATAAATTTGCGTGGTGCTGATACTGGCGTGTCCCAGCATCTCCTGCACTGCGCGCAAGTCGCCGCTGGATTGCAGCAGATGGGAGGCAAATGAATGCCGCAGAACGTGGGGATGAATATTGGTGCCGATTCCCTGCCGCGCCGCCTGAATTTTTAACCGCTGACCGATGGATCGCGGACTGATGTTTCTTCCGTACCGCGACAAGAATAGCGCGGTCGCGCCGGGTTTGATCAGCACTTCGCGCAATTTCAGCCATTCGCGCAGGATGCGCGCCGCCTGGCTGCCTATGGGCACTATACGGATCTTGCCGCCTTTGCCGGTAACGCGCGCTGCGCCGTCGGAAAAACTCACATCCCTGGGCTGCAGGCCAGTAAGCTCCGCCAGCCGGAGTCCCGAGGAATAACACAGCTCAAACATGGCCTTGTCTCGTAATGCCATGGGGTCATTATCAACAGGGAAGTCCAGCAGCTTCGCGGCCTCGTCGGGTGAAAGCGTATGGGGCAAGCTTCGGGGCGATTTTGGGGCGTGGACCCCGGCGCACGGATTGCAAGCATAGCCGTAATCACGTGCCAGGTAGCGGTAAAAGCCACGCCATGCTGATAGCATTCTGGCCAGACTTTTTCCGGAAAATCCTTTTCCATGGCGTTGCGCGACAAAGCGGCGAATATGATGAATTCGCAATTGATCGAGCGATGTTTCATGCGCGAAGTTGAGCAGGACGGCAATATCACGCGCATAACTTTCGCAAGTGAGCGATGACAAGCGCCGTTCATTGACAAGATGGGAAAGATAGGCGGCGGCTAGCGCAGCCTGGTTATCTCCGGACGTCATAGTGGCCATTATGCCGGCGTTATTTTCGGATATTCATACGTTTTTTCGATTTCTAGAATTGTCCAGCGGGTCTGTATCGGACCAATGCGGCGCTTACCAGTTCGCCAAGCTGTGTCAGATACAGAGTTCCCATTTCCGGATAAAAGCGCTGGGGGTCTTCGCTTCCCATTACCAGCAGACCGATGGTTTGCTCCGCTCGCAGAGGCATCATCGCAAACGAACGCAGGCGAACAGCGCTTTCCCCGAACCAATCTTTGATTTCATCCAGTACATGGGGGCCGCAATAAGGATGCAGCAGACTCTCCACCACGATGTGAACATCAGCACTCGTTTGAGTAAATTCCGGAAGCGCCGGATCTTCGGCGGTTATATTCCATAATCTTAGCGCCATATGAGGTATGGAGAAATCCTCCCGCAGATTAAAATTCAGTCGATGTAGTAAATCATTCAGACACGTGAAAGTAAGCAGCATGACGGCGAGACGATGCATTTTTTGATTGATGGCGCTATTTTCCTCGCCAAATCTGATCAATTCACCTAACTTGCTCTGCAGGATGTGGTTTTTATCCCGTAGTGCGACGATTTGCCGCTCGCTGATGGGAATGGCTCTGCCATCATGCGCGTAAGGAACCTGAATATCCGCCAGCATGCCGGCATACTCGTCAAAAAATTGGGGGTATTCCCGTAGATATTGGGCGACTTCTTCCGAGCTGAGTTTCATGTTTTCCCCTGGTTAAACTTTAAGGAACCCCTATATATCCTCGCGCTTCCGGCGGACTTATTCAGCGATCCCCAAATTGATCTCTCCGTCAAACACGGTAATAGCGGGACCCGTCATCCAGACCGGTTGATTCTCGCCTTCCCAGCGGATGAATAAATCGCCGCTGCGAAAACTGACTGTAACCGCTGATTCCAGTAACCCGCGTTGAATACCCGTCACCACGGCGGCGCAAGCTCCTGTGCCGCAAGCCAGTGTTTCACCCGCACCGCGCTCATACACTCGTAACCGGATATGACCGCGATCTATCACCTGCATATATCCGGCGTTGACCCGCCTGGGGAAACGGGGATGGCGCTCAATCAGCACACCTTCAGTCAATACTGGAGCATGATCCACGTCTGCTACCCATTGCACTGCGTGAGGGTTACCCATGGAAACGGCGCTGATTTCTATCTGCCTGCCGCCGATATCGAGTGGATAAGTCAGTGCGCGTTTTTCGGCGATAAAGGGAATTTCCTCTGGTTCAAACCTCGGTGTGCCCATATTGACGGTAACTTCGCCGTTGGCCTCCAACCGGGGAACGATCAGGCCGCCATGTGTTTCCACGCGAATTTCATTTTTATTTGTCAGCCCCCGGTCATGCACATAGCGAACGAAGCAGCGCGCGCCGTTACCGCATTGTTCCACCTCGCCGCCATCAGCATTGAAAATGCGATAGCGAAAATCAGCGTCGCCTTCAGCAGCCTCTATCAACAGAATCTGATCACAGCCGATGCCAAAATGACGATCGGCGAGCAGCCGCAATTGCTCCGGCTTCAGAAATGGGGATTGATTTATCCCGTCAATAACGACAAAATCATTGCCCAGCCCATGCATTTTAGTAAACTTGAGTTTCATTAATAAGCCGCCGGTTTCATTGGACGATTCATCGATTCTCAGCGGAAAGCCAACGAATATATATTCCCCAGCGTGAGTTTGTTACAGGAAGATACCCCTGTCAATCGGCTGCTGCGCTGGCACTATCAATTCCTTCGCTATAAATCCGGTTGAGGATGAAGTGCGGTCAGCGGAGTGGGTGTGTTGCGCGGCGGGGATGCGGAAAGAGAAAGATCGAGTATACAATTTAAGCTTGGCAAGGACCGTGGCTACCTATACTGTACGAAAGAGAAGTTCAACACTGCGCGGATATGCGGGAAGAGCAGCCCCGTGGGTTGTACTATAGTCTGTCTTCTTAATATGCACGTAATTTGGTATCCTACAGTCCCTTTATAAAACTATATGCGGCTGGACAATATGAGTGAATATCTTTTTACCTCCGAATCCGTGTCTGAAGGTCATCCCGACAAGGTGGCCGATCAGATTTCCGACTCAATCCTGGATGCCATCCTGGCCCAGGATGCCAATGCCCGAGTAGCTTGCGAGACCCTGTGCAGCACGGGTCTGATCGTTATGTCGGGTGAAATTACCACTGAAGCCAACGTCGATTATATGCAAGTCGCGCGCGCGGCCGTCAAGCGTATCGGTTACAACAGCTCCGATATCGGATTTGACTATCATACTTGTGCTGTATTGACTGCCTTCAACAAACAGTCCGCTGATATTGCGCAAGGGGTAAATCGCACCAAAGAAGAAGAAATGGATCAGGGGGCGGGCGATCAGGGATTGATGTTTGGCTACGCATGCGACGAGACGCCGCAACTGATGCCGATGCCGATTTACTATGCTCATCGCCTGATGGAACGGCAAGCAGAACTGAGAAAAGATGGGCGTCTGCCATGGCTGCGTCCGGATGCCAAGTCGCAGGTGTCAGTGCGCTATCTGAACGGGAAGCCGCAACGCATCGAAACTGTGGTGATATCCACCCAGCACAATCCGGACATTCCCCACGCGGAACTGAGTGAAGCGGTCATCGAGGAAATCATTAAACCGGTACTTCCGAAAGATATGCTGAATAGCCAGACCCGTTACCTGGTCAACCCTACCGGCCGCTTCGTCGTGGGGGGACCGATGGGCGACTGCGGATTGACTGGCCGCAAGATTATCGTCGACAGCTATGGTGGGACAGCCCATCATGGCGGCGGCGCTTTCTCAGGTAAGGATCCCTCCAAGGTGGATCGCTCCGCGGCCTATGCCGGGCGTTATGTAGCCAAGAATATCGTTGCCGCAGGGATCGCCAGCAGGTGCGAAGTACAGATAGCCTATGCTATTGGTGTGGCGCGCCCGGTTTCGCTAATGGTTGATACTTACGGAACCGGCAAAATTTCCGACGATAAAATCGTCAAGCTGATCGAACGGCATTTCGATTTGCGTCCGCGTGCTATTATTCATACGCTCAATCTGCTGCGGCCAATTTACCAGAAAACAGCTGCCTATGGCCACTTTGGTCGGGATGAACCGGAATTCACCTGGGAGGCTACCGACAAAGCCGCGCAACTTCGCACCGATGCGGGGATCGAGATAGCGGTTGAAGCATAAGCAATAGGTTCACGTCAGTTTAAATCCCTCCCCGGTTGAGGAGCGCTGCAGCGGGCAGAGTCCCGTGAGGCTCGGCGGGGGAGGATCGCAATAACGGCGCTCGTTCATTTTTCAGGAGATTATTCCATGAACGCTGTGCTCAGTCCATCTACACCTATACCCGCTTCTACGCTTACCAATAGCGAATTTACCGATTATAAAGTCGCCGATATGTCCCTGGCGGGATGGGGGCGCAAGGAAATAGCCATCGCCGAAACCGAAATGCCCGGTCTGATGGCGCTACGTGAAGAGTATGCCGATGCGAAACCTCTGGCAGGTGCGCGTATTGCCGGTTCCCTCCATATGACTATTCAGACGGCGGTACTGATCGAGACCCTGATCAGGTTGGGTGCGGAAGTGCGCTGGGCTTCGTGCAATATTTTTTCCACCCAGGATCATGCAGCGGCGGCGATCGCAGCGGAAGGCATTCCGGTGTTTGCCTACAAGGGTGAGTCGCTGGATGACTATTGGGAATATACCCACCGTATCTTTGAATGGTCCGGTGACGGGAAATCGAGTGTGAACAGTACGCCCAATATGATTCTGGACGATGGTGGCGATGCAACGCTGCTGATCATTCTCGGCAGCAGGGCGGAAAAAGACCCGTCGGTCATCGCTAATCCCGCCAATGAAGAAGAACACGCATTGTTCGCGGCAATCCGGAAAAGGCTGGATACTCAGCCTGGCTGGTATTCCAGCAGACTCGCCAATATTCGTGGTGTGACGGAGGAAACCACTACTGGCGTTCACCGTTTGTACGAAATGCAAAAGAAAGGCGAACTGCCATTTCCGGCATTCAACGTCAACGATTCGGTCACCAAGTCCAAGTTCGATAATCTTTATGGTTGCCGTGAGTCGCTGGTGGACGGTATCAAGCGTGCTACCGATGTAATGATTGCCGGCAAGATTGCGCTGGTGTGTGGCTATGGGGATGTGGGTAAAGGCTGCGCTCAATCCCTGCGTGGTTTGGGGGCGACCGTGTGGATTACCGAGATTGATCCGATTTGCGCGCTGCAAGCCGCCATGGAAGGTTATCGTGTCGTCACCATGGACGAAGTTTGCGATCAGGCTGACATTTTCGTTACTGCCACGGGCAATCTGCGCGTCATTACCCATGATCACATGCTGAGAATGAAAGACCAGGCCATCGTTTGCAATATCGGCCATTTCGATTCTGAAATAGACATTGCCTCCGTCCAGAAATACCAATGGGAAAACATCAAGCCGCAAGTGGATCATGTCATTTTCCCAACAGGCCGGCGTATTATCGTGTTGGCGCAGGGACGTCTGGTGAATCTGGGTTGCGCCACCGGCCACCCCTCATTTGTCATGTCCAGTTCATTTACCAATCAAGTGCTCGCACAAATGGAGCTTTGGCAAAATGGCGCCAACTACCAAAAGAATGTCTATGTGCTGCCCAAGCACCTGGATGAAAAGGTGGCGCGACTGCACATCAAGAAGCTGGGAGTCAGACTTACCGAACTGACTGACGAACAGGCAAAATACTTGAATCTGGATAAAAACGGACCCTATAAGCCGGCAATGTACCGGTATTGATTTTAGGGCAAAATCGCGCGCCCCTGCTGGCAAGCAGGGGCTTATCCGGTTTTCTGGGTTATGAAGCGTACGGAGCTGATGAGGGATAGATAATCTCTATCTTTCACCTTTTATCATCTCTATGTCTTTGCATCGCCGCAACTGACAAACAATGGAATCACAAAAAAAATTCGCTCCCACTTTCAGTTTCGAGTTTTTCCCACCGCAAACGCGGGAGGGGATAGAGAAGCTGCGTGCTACGCGCAAACAATTGGCGCAACTTAACCCAAAGTTTTTTTCGGTGACATTTGGCGCGGGAGGTTCGACCCGGGACCGCACCCTTGAAACAGTGCTGGAAATTCAGGCGGAAGGATATGCGGCCGCCCCCCATCTTTCCTGCATCGGTTCGACCAGAGAGAATATTCGTACCATGTTGCAAAAATATCGAGACGGGGGTATTCGTCATATTGTCGCCTTGCGTGGCGACTTGCCCTCAGGCATGGCGCAGTGGGGAGAATTTCGCTACGCAGATGAACTGGTGAGCTTCATCCGTAAGGAATTTGGTAATGCGTTTCATATCGAAGTGGCTTCATATCCGGAATGTCATCCTCAGGCGGACTCGGCACAGGATGACTTGCTGAACTTCAAGCGCAAGGTGGAGGCAGGAGCGGATTCCGTTATCACCCAGTATTTCTACAATGCCGATGCCTACTTCAATTTCATTGAAGCGTGTGAAGAGATGGGTATCGGCGTTCCAATCGTGCCCGGTATCATGCCAATCAATAAATTTTCCCAGCTGGCGAGATTCTCGGATTCCTGCGGTGCGGAGATCCCGCGCTGGATCAGGAAAAAACTGGAAGGATATGGAGATGACAGTGCATCAATACGCGCGTTCGGGCTGGATGTCGTGACCGACTTATGCGACAGGCTGCTTAGCGCAGGCGCGCCGGGATTGCACTTTTATACGTTGAATTCAGCGGGGTTGACAACTACCATCTGGCAACGCTTGGGATTGTAACGCCAAATTGAGCAGACAACATCTCTCCCTCTTATTGCGTAGGGAGGGAGAAATGGGTCTGTCTGGCCTGGTATTATTAATCAAGCCACCGCTACAGCTTTTACCGGAGCGGCCTGCCGAGGCAGGGGATTGGCCGCATAAGCGTAATGCGCCGCCGACTCGGCTGTACCGTATTCAATTTTCTTACCCATGTCAGAGAATACCGTTTCCAGCGCGTTCAGGCATAGCATCACGTTTTCCATTTTGCTCGAGTAGCCCATCAGACCGAAACGCCAGATCTTTCCGGCGAGGTCGCCCAGCCCCGCGCCGATTTCCAGACTATAATCTGCGAGCAACCGGCGGCGTACTTCCTTCTCATCGATGCCGTCCGGCACGTAGACCGAATTGAGCTGGGGCAGGCGGGATTTCTCTTCCACCAGATACTCGATACCGAGCGTTTCCAGCCCCGCTTTCAGCGCCGTGTGGTTACGCTGATGACGCGCCCAGGAATGTTCCAGCCCTTCCTCATACAGCATGACCAGAGCCTCATGCAATGCATAGAGCGCATTGGTGGGAGCGGTGTGATGGTAAGTGCGGGTGGTGCCCCAGTAACCGAGCAACAGGTTCAAATCCATAAACCAGCTTTGTACTTTACCCTTGCGATTCTTGACCAGTTCCACCACACGCTCCGAAAAGCTTACAGGCGATAAACCTGGCGGGCATGACAGGCATTTCTGGCTGCCGGAATAAATGGCGTCGATCTTCCATTCGTCAACCTTGAGGGGGGAACCGGCCAGCGAGGTGACGGTATCCACAATGGTGAGGCAATTATGGCGATGCGCAATTTCGCATAGTAATTTCGCATCCGACAGCGCGCCGGTGGATGTTTCAGCATGAACGAAAGCAACGATCTTCGTATCGGGATTCTGTTTCAGTGCATCTTCCACTTTTTGCGGATCAACCGGGGCTCCCCACTTGTCTTCCACCACCACTGCGATACCGCCGCAGCGTTGCACGTTCTCGATCATGCGCCCGCCAAATACGCCGTTGCGGCACACAATCACCTTATCGCCGGGGTTGACCATGTTGACGAAACACATTTCCATCCCGACCGAGCCCGGACCGGAAACCGGAAAAGTCAGTAAATTAGAGGTCTGAAAGGTATAACGCAGCAGGCTCTTCAATTCCTCCATCATATCCGTGAACACCGGATCAAGGTGACCCAGTGTCGGGCGGGCCATGGCGGATAATACGCGGGGATGGGTATCCGACGGTCCCGGCCCCATCAAAACACGTTGGGGGGGATAGAACGTGCTAACTTTTTTGGCGGGATAAAAATGTTTGGCGGTCATGAATGATCCTGATGTAGTGGTGAGCTGAATTGGTTGGAGAAGAATCTTGATTTTATCAAGTGACGGGAGATTTTGCTATCGGCAAATGAAGCCAGACCGGCATCGGTTTTTTTCCTAAACACAAAGGTGCGGGTCCGTGATGTAAAAAATTATTACAGGACATAGTGTTAAACTGAAAGATGCACGGTTAACAGCCGGATTTAGGTCCAAGCTTTGGTACTGCCGGGTTAATAAAAGGAATCGGACGTGGCGCTACCGGCCAACGCATGAAACTTGGTGTTTCTCGGCCATTCTGTTTACGCAAGATTTCTGGATATGAGCTATGCTTAAAATGAAAGGACGGCATATTCCTGATGATCGATCAGGATTATCAACTTTTTATCAAGAGAGCTATGATACGGTAGTCATGGAACATCTTTCAGTTTGGTGCGTATGGCATATAGTCGTCTTGCAGGAGTATTTCTTTGATTAAGAGGCCCGACCTTACCAGTAATTTGCTCAGCGTGCTCGTCATCAGCCTGCTAATCGCGGGTAGTCTGTGGGTGATGGAGCCATTTTTGCCCGCGGCGATCTGGGCGACCATGATAGTCGTGGCAACGTGGCCGATCATGATTATGGTGCAGCGGCGTTTGGGTGGGCGGCGGGGTCCAGCGGTGGCGGTAATGGTATTGGCCATGACAGTGATTATTGGACTGCCTTTAGCCATGGCGATCAGCACGATCATTGATAATGCCGTCAACGTGGCCAATCTGGTAAAAAACTTGCCGAACTATCATTTGCCGGTTCCACCAGACTGGTTGCGTGGCATTCCGCTAGTGGGCGAGCGCCTCTGGAATGAATGGCAAGCCATCTCGAATGCGGGTGCCGCCAGCCTTACCGACAAAATCCAGCCTTATGCCAGCAGAATTGCCAACTGGGCGCTAAGCCAGATGAATAGTGTGGCCATGCTGTTTATTCACCTGCTACTCACTTTAATAGTTTCTGCTATTTTTTATGCCCGCGGTGAAATAGCAGTTGCCGGTGTCGCCCGCTTTGCCAGGCGTCTGGCTGGTCCACGCGGTGAGGATGCGGTTCAACTCGCCGGTCAATCCATTCGCGCCGTCGCATTAGGTATCGTTTTCACCGCCATTGCTCAGTCGGCGCTGGGCGGCCTTGGCCTATGGACTGCCGGGGTGCCGTTTGCCGGTGTGCTGACTGCCATTATGCTGTTCTTTTGTATTATCCAGGTAGGCCCGGGCATACCATTACTGGGCGGGGTTATCTGGCTGTTTTATCAAGGCGATCAAACATGGGGTTTCATACTGCTGGTGTGGGCCATTCTTGTCGGCTTGATGGACAATGTCTTGCGCCCTGTCTTGATCAGACGGGGTGCCAATTTGCCGATACTTCTGATTCTGATAGGCGTGCTGGGTGGCATCCTTACCTTCGGCATCATTGGTCTGTTTATTGGTCCGGTCATTCTTGCGGTAACTTACACGCTGACGAATGCCTGGATCGCTGATGGAGAGGCGAAGGAAGCGGAGGCGGAACTGCCGCCGAGTAGCCTATGACCACTGCTCAGCAGTACCCGGGGCGAACCAAATATAAATTTCCTGCCGCTGACATGATCATACGTCAACGTTAAAGAACATGTCCTTAACGTGTGGCAGGTTGTGTTCCCAAGACCTCCGAGTCAAACAGGCGGCTTGGATTAATTGGATGGCAAGGCGGCGGGAAATTACAGTTAATCCCCCTTTGCCTTTTCGTTTTCCAGCGCCTTGGCGGTAATTTCATGGTACATGTGTATCACTTGACAAACCAGGGGTTCGTATTCCGGATGCTTGCCGACCATCGTCCTGATGTTGGCGAATTCTCTAAAAATCGTTTCAAGGAATGTAATATCGAACTCATCGAGTAATCCACCTTGATCAATTCTTTCTTTGATTGCAAGCGCTCGTGGAAGCCTTTGCGTTTGGAATCTCTCCAGCAGAGCCAGTACGACCCCCTTTTCTTCCGTCGATTCATCCATGGTCTAATCCTCCTCGGTTGAATGAATTATCCTGAATCCTGAACTTTCTGAAACGTTCTTCAATTTTTGACTGGCACCGCTTGCTTCGATACCTGGTCGGCCTCGGCTACCCATCCCCCGCCAAGTACCATGTAGAGATTGATGAGTGAACCGAATACCGTGCCCTGAATTTGCGCGAAGCTGGTTTCGGCCTCGAACAGGCTGCGCTCGGAATCAAGCACCTCGATATAACTGGTATAGCCTTCGTCGTAGCGTAACCGAGCCATCTCGTTATAATCACGTAGCGCGTCGACCCGGCGACCCTGAGGAGTGAGCTGCTCACGTGTTTTCTGCACGGATATGAGTGCATCCTCCACTTCTTTAAATGCAACCAGGATTGCTTGCTCATACTGCAACAGTGCTTGTTGATGCCGTCCTTCAGCTTGCTTTACCTGGCCGGCGATACCGCCAGCGGTAAAAATCGGTATCGAAGTCATTACGCCAAAAGCGGCAATGCGCGCAGGACTGGAAAACATGCCTGAAAGATGGTTGCTCGCTACGCCGAGTAGACCTGTCAGGGAAATTCTCGGCAAGTATAGTGCGCGCGCCGCGCCAATTTCCGCGTTGGCTGCGATCAATTTCTGTTCTGCTTGCTGAAGGTCAGGGCGGCGCACGAGCAATTCGGAGGGCAACCCTGCCGACACCACCGGCAGACTGAGTTCCTTGAGCTCCCTTCCGCGCGGGATCGGGCCGGGAGGACGGCCGAGCAACACCGAGAGTGCGTTTTCCTGCTGCGCGATCTGGGATTCAAGCGGGGGAATCGCAGCTGCGGCCACTTCGTATTGCGACCGGATTTGTGAAAGCTCCATCTGCGAAATGACGCCACCGGCAAAACGCAGCTCGAACACCTCCACCGATTGCGCACGGCTCACCGCCGTCCTTTTTGCGATATCGAGCTGCCGATCCAGCGCCAGCAGATTGATATAAGACGACGCGACCGAAGAGACAAGCGTCAATATGGTCGCACGGCGACCTTCTTCCGAAGCAAGCAGCTGCGCACGCGCAGCCTCGCTCAGCCGTCGTATGCGCCCCCAGATATCGAGTTCCCAGCTCGCGTTGATCGATACGGTGTAAAGATTCCATGATCGAGTGATATCGGATGCGAGGGGGGGAGGCAGCGTAAGCGAGTTGATATTGTTGTGCCTCGCGCCAACTTGTCCGCCAATCTGCGGAAACAGTTCCGAGCGTGTGGCGCCGTAGTGGCCCTGAAATTCCATGATGCGCGCGGCGGCGACCCCTACGTTCTTGTTTTCCGCAAGCGCTGCCTTGATCAGATCGTTCATGACGGGATCCTGGAATTGCTCCCACCACATGGTATCGGCAATATCCTGTGTTTGCTTGTTGTCGAAACGGAATGTCTTCGGTATCTCAGTTTCGGGGCGCCGGTAGTCAGGCCCAAACATGCAACCGCCAAGCATGAGCATGAGTGTCAGGCAGAGCAGGCGTGTACGCGAAAAGACGGGAGTCGGCATTCAGTCTCCCTCACTCGTATTCTTTGGAACGGCTTCAGGAGCCATTACAGGAGCTGGGCTGCCTGTAGCTGAGGCTTTCCGCTTGCTACCCATTTTTTCGGACAGCGTTTCAATCGCCCAGTAGAACATCGGGATGAAGAATACCGCGATCACCGTGGCACCCAGCATACCGCCAATGACCCCGGTCCCAATTGAATGCTTGCTGTTGGCGGAGACGCCCATTGAGATCGCCAGCGGCACGCAACCCAGGATGAAGGCGAGCGAGGTCATCACGATTGGCCGTAGCCGGTCCCGCGCCGAGTTGATGGCGGAATCATAGATTGATTGGCCCGCTTCGCGGTTCATCACCGCATATTCGAAGATCAGGATCGCATTCTTGGCCGCAAGCGCGACCAGCATCGTCAGCCCGATCTGGAAGTAGATGTCATTGTTAAGGCCGCGCAGCAGGATCGCAAGCAATGCTCCGAACAACGCGAAGGGGACCGCGGTCAGCACACCCAGCGGCAACGACCATTTCTCGTATTGTGCCGCAAGGATCAGGAATACCATGATCAGGCCAAACACGAACACTATAGACGAGGCACCGCCAGATTTCTTTTCTTCATAGGTTTGGCCGCTCCACTCGCTACCAAATTCAAGGGGCAAGACCTCCGCCGCGGTTTCTTCCATTGCCGCAATAGCCTGTCCCGAACTGAAGCCTGGCGCGGGCTCGGCTGTAATTTTTACCGCTGGAAAGTTGTTGAAGCGCGTGACCATATCCGGTCCCGTGATGAAATGCGTGGTGGCGACCGCGCTGAGGGGCACCATGCTGCCATCTTTGCTGCGCACATAGATACGGTCGATATCCTTTGCCGTCAAGCGGTAAGCAGGCGCTCCCTGGATAATCACCTGAAACAGGCGGCTGAATTTGGCGAATTGCGATACGTAGAGTGAGCCGAACATTGTCTGCATCGCGGTATAAACATCCTGTACCGGCACACCCAGCGTTTCTGCCTTTTCACGATCGACATCGACGCGCAACTGTTGCGCGAATGCGTTGTAAGTCGAGGCAACTTTGGTCAATTCCGGGCGCTCCTTGGCCTTGGCCAGGTATTTCTGTACGATCTCCGCGATCTGGGCGCTATTGGCATCGCCCTTGCTCAGGATATACATTTCCATGCCGCCGGTTGTGCCCAGCCCCGGGATCGAAGGCGGGTTGATCGGTAGGATAAGCCCCTCCTTGACGCCTGAGAAAGTTTTGAAAGCATCCATCATCACGGCACGCGCGTTCTGGGTGCGGATGTTATCGGACGAGTAACGTTCTTCAAAATCCTTGAAACCCACAAAAAATACCGCGGCGTTGCTTTTATTCTGACTATCGAGCAGGCTAAAGCCATCTATGACCACGATGGATTTGGTCGCCGGGCTCTTCATGAAGTAGTCGGTTGCGTGTCGACTGACGTTGCTGGTGCGGTCGAGGCCCGCGGCATCGGGCATGATAACCGCCCCGAGTAAGTACCCCTGATCCTCCGGCGGCAAAAACGAACCCGGAATGTGTTTTATCAGCCCGAAGGCAATGGCGAGCATGCCGGCGAACAGCATGAGTGCCAGGCTGACGCGTTTAATCATAAAACGCACGCCGTGAACGTAGCCTTCAGTCATACGCGCGAATTTGGCATCGAACCATTTAAAAAAACGATTCTTTTCGCCGTGGCCAGGTTTGAGCAGCAGCGTCGCGAGGGCGGGCGACAGTGTCAGCGCCACGATGCCGGATAGCACCACTGAAATCGCGATCGTGATCGCGAACTGCTTGTAGAGTTGGCCGGTAATGCCGGGTATGAACGCAACAGGAATGAACACGGCACACAATACCAGCACGATTGCGATCAGCGCGCCACCGACTTCGTCCATCGCCTTTCTTGCCGCATCACGCGGAGACAAGCCATACTTGGCCATGTTGTGTTCGACCGCCTCGATGACCACGATCGCATCGTCGACGACAATACCGATTGCAAGCACCATGCCAAACAACGTAAGCATATTGATCGAAAAACCCAACGCGGTCATTCCGATCGCCGTGCCGATGATGGAGATCGGTACCGCGATAACCGGAATCAGGGTGGCGCGCAGGTTTTGCAGGAACAGGAACACCACCATCACGACGAGTACCAGCGCTTCGAAGAAAGTATGGATCACGGATTCGATCGACGCGCGCGTGAACGCGGTAGTGTCCATGATGATTTCATACTCGATACCTTGAGGGAACGAGCTTTCCATCCCTTTCAGCGTCGCGCGTACCGCCTTTGAGACGTCGAGCGCGTTGGCGCCTGGCTGCTGGTAGACAGCAATCGCCGTTGCAGGCCTGCCCTGGCGAGTGGTGCGCAGGGAGTAATCTTTTTGGCCAAGCTCCGCGTGGCCGACATCTTTCAACCGCACAATCGCAGCGCCTCCACTGGCGGCACGGATGATGATATTGTCGAATTCGGCCGGCGTGCTCAAACGGCCTTCGGTGGTGATGGCGAACGATTGCTCGACCGCACCCTTGGTCGGCGACTGGCCGATGCTGCCGACCGCGAATTGCTCGTTCTGATTGGCAACCGCCTGCTGTACATCGGTGGCGGTGACACCCAATGCGGCCATGCGGTCCGGCTTGAGCCAGATGCGCATCGCATAGTCGGGCATGCCGAAGATGGAAGCCTGACCAGCGCCGGGGATGCGTTTTATGGCATCGAGCACATAAATACTTGCATAATTTGCGATGTAACCCGGATCGTAGCGCTCGTCGGGGGAGTAGACCGCAATCACCATCATGAATGCAGAAGATTTCTTCTGCACCGAGACACCTTGAGCCTGCACCGAGGAGGGAAGCTGCGGCAATGCCAGGTTCACACGGTTTTGTACATCCACCTGCGCGAGCGATGGATCAACGTCAATCTCAAAAAAAGCGGACAACGTCATGAGGCCGGCCGACGAACTCGTCGACGACATGTACAGTAGTTTGTCTGCGCCATTGACCTGCTGTTCGATCGGAGCCGCGACATTCTGTGCGGCTACTTCGGCTGATGCCCCAGGATAGGTAGCCGTCACTGAAATCTGTACCGGCGTGATGTCCGGATACTGCGCAACCGGCAGGTTGTACAATGCCACCGCGCCCGCCAGTGTAATGACGATCGAAATGACCGATGCGAATATCGGCCGGTCGATGCAATAGTGCGAGATGCTCATCTAGTACGCTCGCTTATTCCGCCGGTTTCTCACTGGAGGACGGCGGTTTAGGTTGGGACTCTTCCTGTTCCGGCGATGAACTGAGCGTTTCATTGGGTGAGCTCTTTACCGCATCAGCGGGTATCGTGGCGCCCGTAGTGGCGGGCGTGACAACCACCTTGAGCGTGGCACCCGGTGAAACCCTGATCGCGCCGTCGACCACGATGCGCTCCCCAGCGTTCAGACCCTGACTGATGAACCAGTCATCTCCCTGCCAGTCCCCGGCCTCAACTTCACGTTTTTCAGCCTTGCCATCCTTGTCTATGATCCATACGTAATGGCCTTTCGCACCTTGCAGCACCGCGCGCTGCGGGATCAGAATGCCGTTGGGCCGTATCGCGCCTTTGACGTGAGCACGCACAAACTGTCCTGGACGTAATTCGCCCTTGGAATTGGCAAGCTCCGTGCGTACCAGGAAAGTACCCGTTTCCTTGGAAAACGATGGCTCGGCAAAACTGATGCGCCCGAGATTCGGAAACACCGAACCGTCGGCCAGAGTTACCTCAACTTCGAAAAGACTGCGAGGGGGAAACTTGAGCCGTCCTTTGGCGATTTCATCACGCAACTTGAGCATTTCATTCTCGGAGATGCTGAAGTTGACCCATATTGGGTCGAGTTGCGCTACATACGTCAGCAACCCACCCTCACCGGGGGTCAAAAAGCTGCCTTCCTGTTTTTTGGTGAAGCTCGATAGTCCGGTGAGTGGAGAAGAGAGCGTGGTATAACTCAAATTCAGTTGTGCGGTTTGTACTTCTCCCTGCGCCGCGAATACCGCCGCTTTTGCCTGTTGCTCGTTACCCACCGCGTCGTCAAGGTCCTTTTTACTGAGTGCGTTTTTCTCAGTCAACGGTCTTACCCGTGCGAGGGTTGCTTCAGCCACACTCAGCCGTGCCTGTTGTTGTGCCAGTTGACCTTTGGCCGACTGCAGCGCGGCCTCGAACGGTTTACGGTCCATCTGGAACATTTTCTGTCCCGCCTTCACCAGTTCGCCCTCAGTATACAGACGCTTTTCGAGGAAGCCCTCAACCCGGGCGCGAATCTCGACTTCGCGCGAACTCTGCGTTTGCGCCACGAATTCAAACTCGACCGGAGTATCCCGTGGCGCGACAGTGACGGCGGTTACCTCTACCGATGGCGGGCTGGCCGGGGGTGGCGGCTTGCTGCAACCCGTAAACAGCGTAAAAATCATGCCAGCCAGCAGTAGCGAAGTGCCGTGCGGCGAACATGGATGGAGAGTGCGTCGCTCTAACGGAAGGATGTTCATAAAGTGGACCCCTCGATCAAGACAATATCAAGCCCAGTTTAAGAGGGAAACCGATCACGCGCAGCGGAATGGCGCTGCCCCGGTGTTGCTCTTTTCTTTTCTTCTCGCCTACCGAGACTTTACTGAATTCATAGGTTTCCGCCGCTTGCTGTCCATTACCTTCACTTCTTGCCGCCGAGCATGCCGCTAACGTTAAGCCATTATCAGAAAATGGGCTTACTATACTGATATTTTTATGAAGTAACAATGCATCAAGCTCAAGCATATCCGGACTTGGCTCTCCCCCCATCGCCCCGCCCTGCTTGGAATCCCGTCAGAATTTCTCAGGTATATAGCGATAAGGATGTTGCGAGGGCTGGTAACCATCCGATTTTTGTCGCGGCGGCAATTTTACTTTCTTTTGCGGTAAATCCTTGTAGGGGATCAGGCTTAACAGATGAGAAATGCAATTAAGCCGTGCACGCCGCTTGTTGTCCGATTTAACTACGTGCCAGGGAGCATGTTCACTGTCGGTGGCGGCAAACATCTCATCGCGTGCACGGGAAAAATCGTACCAGCGGCGGTGTGCCTCCAGATCCATCGGCGACAGCTTCCACGGCTTGCGTGGATCCTCGATTCGTTGTTTGAAGCGCCGGGTCTGTTCTTCCATCCCCACCTCAAACCAGTACTTCACCAGGATGATACCAGCATCAACGATGTACTTTTCGAATGTGGGTACCAGTTCGAGAAAACGTTTGCACTTGGCTTCGCTGGTGAACCCCATGACGCGCTCGACGCCGGCCCGGTTGTACCAGCTGCGATCAAAGATCACTATCTCGCCTCCGGCGGGATAATGTGCAAGGTAGCGCTGCATGTACATCTGGGTCTTTTCGCGCTCGGTTGGCGCTGGCAGCGCTACCGTACGAAATATGCGCGGATTCACGCGTTCAGTGATTCGCTTGATAACTCCGCCCTTGCCGGCGGCATCGCGCCCCTCGAATATTACGATCACCCGTGCGCCGGTTTCCTGTGCCCAGAATTGTAGTTTGACCAATTCGGCGTGAAGCTTGAACATCTCCTGCTCATATTCCTTGAGCTTGATCTTTTTGGTTGTGCCGCCGGGTCCACCGGTTACAGTTTGTGCTTGTTTTTTGTCCTTCTTCGTTTTCTTGTCCATGGCAATTCCTTTCATTCAGGTTGATGATGAGGTGGAAGTAGGTGCTGCTGCAACGGGACTACTATTAAGAAAAGCTTGTACTGCGCTCCGGATTGAGGGAAAGATGTGATTGCTGCCGATCCGGTCAGCCAGGCCGGATCGTTTCAGCATGCTCAGGAATCGACCGCGCGGACGGGCGATAGCAAATGTAATCCCATGCTCAGCGAGTTCAGCGCGCAGCGATTCCAAGGACTCCACGCCGGTCACATCAAGGAAATTCGCTGGCTCAGCCACATAAAGAAACCAGCGCAAATCCGGACCCGCTTCGGCCACCCGAGCGCGGACACGGCGCTTCAGGTAATCCGCGTTAAAGAAAAGCGGCGCCCCGTCGAACCGGTATATGAGAAGGCCAGGGATGGTTTCCGCACCCGCTTGCCCGGTGATTTCGTTATAGCCATCGAGTCCCGGTACTCGGCCAATAATAGCTTCATTGGGGCGCGAAGCCGCCTGCAATAACTTTGCTATGGCCAGGCTGATTGCCAGCAGAATGCCCGGCACGATACCCAGCGCAATCACAGCTACAGTGGTCACGATGGAATGCCAGAATTCGAATCGGCTGAGAAAATAGACTTTCCGCAGGCTGCGGATATCCAGAAGCTTGAAGCCGGCAACGAGCAACACCGCACCCAGGGCCGCTACAGGAACAAAAGCCAGCGGCGCAGTAAGAAAAAGCAGCACCAATGCGGTGCATCCTGCTGCAACCAGGCTCGTTATCTGGGTCTTGCCACCCACCAGGTCATTTACCGCAGTGCGCGAGTCAGCGCCGCTGATGACAAATCCATGTGACAGGCCAGTCATGACATTGGCAGCGCCGAGCGCGACAAGGTCACGGTTGGCATCGATTACATAGTGGTTTTTGGCTGCAAAAATACGGGCTGTCAGCACTGCGCTACAGAAGCTTACAACCGCTATACCGAGCGCCCCGCTCAGGAGTGCTTCGATTTCGTCTAGACCGGCTGCTGGCAGTGATAAGGATGGCAATCCAGCAGGCACTGATCCTACTAGTTTCAAGTCGTACGCACCAAGGTTCAGCAGATAAACCGCCAGTCCGCCGAAAACAATACCTGCAAGCGGTCCCGGTACCCGCGGCGCCTTCTTCCCCAGTAACAGAATCAGCGCCAGGACTCCACCGCCGAGCGCCAGCGTCGGTAAGTGCGTTTCCCGCAAGCGGGACGCAAACTCCAGAATGATAAGAGAAAATCGGTGTGCCTCTGCGGAGAACCCCAGAACCTTTCCCAGTTGGCCTACGATAATACTTAAAGCGATTCCGTTCATTAAGCCGGTCAGAACCGGCCGAGATAGGAAGTCCGCAAGAAAACCCAGCCGTGTTATGCCCCCCAGAATGCAGAGCCCGCCTACAAGTAGTCCTAAAATAGCAGAGAAGACAGCATATTTTTCCGGATCGCCTGCGGCGAGCGGCACCAGTACCGCTGCTACGATGGCGCAAGTCGCGGCATCCGGACCGACGATCAGTTGCCGCGAGCTGCCAAACAATGCGTAGGCGACTAACGGCAGCATACTTGCGTACAGTCCTACCTCAGGCCCGAAACCAGCAAGCTGGGCGTAGGCGATAGCGGTAGGTATCTGAATTGCTGCCACCGACATTCCCGCTACAAAGTCATTACGCAGCCATTCAACGCGATAAGTACGAACAGTATGAAGGAGTGGCACCCAGTATTCGAGCTTTGCTAATAACATCAAGCTACCCCGCTACAGGTTCTACCTGGATCTTGACGGAATCTGCTTTTATATCAAATTCAATGCAACATCAATTACACCCTGCTATTCGTTGGCAGGAACTGATGAGCGGATAGCTATTATTAAAGAAGACTTCTTTCGAAAAATCAAGGTTGGTGCAAATTCTATCGTTTCATCCATCGCATAAATTCCTGGTGCCGATAACGGGGAGAACTGCCTCCTTCGAGCCCATCATGATTATGTCGTGCAGGCCAATAGACCGGAGCGATCTTAGTTCGGGGTGTTGTCTATAGTCGGGGTGAGTCCCTATCCAACCCAGTTGACTATATTCGAGCGGCTCAGGGTAGTGCAGGCTGAATGATGCGAAGAATGTATGGCGGATAGATTATGTTTCCGGGTGACTCATGAAATAGATGAGTCACACATGGGAATTTATCGTACCAGCAACATCGGTTTGATGGAGAGCGTCTGGGCAATTTTATCGGCCGCCTGCCTGGCTAGCAGTCGATCGGAATAAGGGCCGGCATGGACTTTGAACAAGCCATCTTTCGCAATGATGCCCAGGATGTTGGTCAAGGAAGGAAGCTCTGCGCGCATGTGCGTGAGGAAATTATCCGCATTGTCGTAGGCGCTGAATGCGCCCAATTGCAGGTAGATCCCGCTTACATCGTTAGCGGTAGCGACGGGAGAAGTATCGGAAGCAGCTGCATCCGCATAGGCGGGTACGGGGATTGCTCTCGGCAAGTCTGGTTTGGCTTCGCTATTTCGTTTCTCTGTAACAAACGAAAGTTGAGGAGATACTTTCTCACGAGCAGTGACCGGCGCCAGCGCATCAACGGGAGCCGGAGTAATCCGCGCAATTGATTCCGTGTTAGGAAGGATGCTTTCCACTTCCACCCAGGCGCTACCACCATCCAGCACGCCGAGTTTGTGAGCCGCAGTATAGGAAAGATCGATCAGGCGATCAGAATGAAACGGTCCACGGTCATTGATGCGCACGATCACGGATTTTCCGCTCTGGATGTTGGTGACGCGGGCGTAGCTGGGTAACGGCAACGTGGGGTGAGCGGCAGTCATGGTGTACATATCGTAGACTTCGCCGGATGCTGTTTTCTGTCCGTGGTAACGGCGGCCATACCAGGACGCCACCCCGCGTTTCCGGTACGATTCCCGGGTGGTCATCGGCGTGTAGGATTTCCCTAGCGCCACGTAAGGCCGCATGTTGGCTGGGCGCAGAGGCTCATCCCGCGGCACGGCGTCGGGAATGGAAGCAAGGTCGGCTGGTGGATTGTCGCCGGGGCCGTCATCCAGATAATAGCCGCCCTTTCTCGCCGCAACACTCGATTTTGCCGAGGTGGCGGAAGGTGTTTTTTCCACGGTATCACGTTTCAAGGCACTGCTGCAGCCCGCAATGAAAACGATCATGGCTACCGCGATAATCCTCAAAATCTGTTCTTGACCCGTCATTTTTTCGCTTTGATTCTTCAAGTCCGGCGGACTGCCAGAATAGTGAACGACACGCTTCTTGATCCCGAATCGCTATTCCTCACGTTTTCACCAGCTTAGGATGCGTCTGTATGCTCATCAAAATACCAAATCCCAGTAACATTGTCACCATTGACGTGCCGCCGTAGCTGATCAGCGGCAGCGGTACGCCCACCACGGGCAGAATACCGATAACCATCCCGATATTGACGAAAATATACGTGAAGAAAGTCAGCGTGATCGAGCCGGCGATAAGACGCGTAAACTGGGTCGGGGCATTGGCGGCAATAATCATGCCGCGCCCTATTACCAATAGATATAGCAGCAACAGCAATGAATTACCGATCAGGCCGAATTCCTCCGAGAATACCGCGAAGATGAAATCGGTACTTTTCTCGGGGAGAAAATCGAGATGGGTCTGAGTTCCGTTCTGCCAGCCTTTGCCAAGGACACCCCCGGATCCTATGGCAATGGTGGACTGGATGGTATGGTAGCCGGCTCCCAGCGCATCCTGCGTCGGATCGAGCAGTGTCATGACACGCCGGCGCTGGTAATCGTGCATCATTGACCACAGGATTGGCAGACTCCCGGCGCCGGCGATCACCAGGGCGGCCATAATGCGCCACGACAACCCGGTCAGGAACAGAACGTAGAAACCGCTGGAGGCGATCAGCAATGCGGTACCCAGATCTGGTTGACGCATGATCATCACGACCGGGATCAGCAGCAGCAACGTAGCGACCGCGTAATCCCTCAGCCGCAGGGTGGCTTCATGTTTGTCAAAATACCACGCCATCATCAGCGGCACCGCTATTTTCATCAATTCGGAAGGCTGGATACGCGTCACACCAATGTTCAGCCAGCGCCGCGCACCGTTGTTGATTTCACCGAATAGCGCCACGCCAAGCAACAGGAAAAGACCGGCTATGTATATCGGGAGAGCGATACGCATGATATGCTGCAACGGAATATTCGCGATCAGCCACATGATGCCAAGCGCCACCAGCATGTTGATCGCCTGATTAGTGACGCGACTCAGGTTTGCGTCGGTGGCGCTATACAGCGTGGCGAGGCCAGTCAGCATCAGCAGCAGAATCCCGCTCAGCAAGAAACCATCTACATAGCGCGTGAGGTAGTGCCATAAGCGCAATGGCTTAATCATGCGCGCCTTCCTCATCTTCGGGAATGGTCTTTGCCGCGGCTTCTTCCGGCAACTTGCCGAGCAGATGGTAATCCATTACCAGCCTGGCGACGGGTGCGGCGGTAGCGCCGCCGTGACCGCCGTTTTCCACCAGCACCGCCAGCGCTATTCTGGGGTTTTCCGTGGGGGCGTAGGCAACGAACAGCGCATGGTCGCGATGGCGTTCCTGAACCTTGCTTTCCACATATTTCTCCCCTTGCTTCATGCCGACCACTTGCGATGTACCCGTCTTCCCCGCAAAGGTATAGGCGGCATCCGCGCCGGCGAGTGCCGCGGTGCCACCGGGCCGGGTCACCGCTATCAGCGCGTTTTGAACGTGCGTCAGATTAGCGGGATTGAGGTTGAGGGTGTATAGAGGTTGCGTGACGATTTCCCGGACCTCTCCATTCTTGTTATTGTGAACCTGCTTTACCAGATGCGGACGGAAGGCGGTACCCTTGCTGGCGAGGATCGCAGTCGCGAAAGCCAGCTGCAGGGGGGTGGTCAGATTGTAGCCTTGGCCGATACCCACGGAAATAGTGTCACCCGCGTACCATTTCTGCTTGTATCGTTTCATTTTCCATTCTTGCGAGGGCAATAATCCACTGGCTTCGCCGTCGATATCGATCCCGGTTTTCTTCCCCAACCCGAACTGACCGGTAAAATTGAAAATGTTGTCTATACCGAGGTCATTGGCAAGCCCGTAATAATAGGTGTCACACGACACGACCAGGGATTTGTGCAGATCCACATAGCCATGGCCACCCGCCTTCCAGTCACGGAAGCGGTGGGTGCTGCCAGGCAGGCTGAAGTATCCGGGATCACTGATTCCTTGCTGGGGAGTGCGTTTCTTCAGCTCCAGGCCGGCCAGCGCCATGAAGGGCTTGAACGTGGAACCTGGGGGATACAATCCGCGCAAAGCCCGGTTGTTCAGCGGCCTGTCGATGGAGTTATTCAGTAAATCCCAGTTCTCGGAGTCGATACCATCGACAAACAGATTGGGATCGAAGCCCGGCTTGCTGACGAACGCCAGTACATCGCCCGTGGCGGGATCAATCGCTACCAGCGCGCCGCGCCGGTTTCCAAATGCTTTTTCCGCAACCTCCTGCAACTTGATATCGAGCGATAACGTCAGATTATTGCCCGAGATTGGCGGGGTACGGGATATGACCCTTATTACCCGGCCAGCCGCGTCGGTTTCCATTTCCTCGAAGCCGGTAATACCGTGCAGTTCCTTCTCGTAGCTTTGTTCGATGCCGATTTTGCCCATATACAGCGAGCCGCGATAGTTGGCCAGATTTTCGTTAGCCTCCAGCTGCTCCAGATTTTTGTCGTTGATGCGGCCAATATAACCCACCACATGTGACGCAATTTCCCCTTTTGGATACTGGCGGAACAAGCGCGCTTTAATTTCCACTCCCGGAAAACGATAGCGGTTGGCGGCGAAGCGCGCGACTTCCACATCCGATAAACGAGTCCGAATGGGCAGGCTTTCAAACCGCTTGCTTTCGTCCATCAGTTTCTTGAACCGCTTGCGGTCTCTCGCTGCTATCTCGATTACGGTGGACAGCTCATTGATGAGAGCTTCCAGATCGGTCACCTTGCTTGGCACGATCTCGAGCGTATAGGCTGAGTAGTTATGTGCTAATACCTCGCCATTACGGTCGAAAATCAACCCCCTGTTAGGGACGATAGGTGCGATGGATATCCGGTTGGCTTCCGCCAGAGTGTGATAGTGGTCGCGCTGCGATACCTGCAAGTAAAAGAATCGGGAAAATAGCAGAAGGAACAGCAGCAGCACGAACACGGCGCCAATGGCAAGCCGTACCCGGAAATGATGCAGTTCACGGGGGTGATTACGAAGCTCTACCGTTCGCTTCATAACATATTGGAATCAGACTTGGGCCTTTGGGGTATTCTCAATAACGAGGAGAGCAGCGGCCACAATGCGGTGCCGGTAGCGCTGGCAAGAAAGAAATTCCAACCGGGAAAATCCGCCCCATCCAGTAGCCAGGTCAGAAGCATGACAGATTGCCCCATGAGCAATATCAGGCCCATCTGGGGGGCCTGCTTCAGCAGACCAAAATTATATAAGCGCCGCTGGAATAGCAACGCGGCAAAAGCCATGATGCTGTATGCCAGGGCATGCTGGCCGAGTGTCCCGGCATTGCCGATATCCATTAACAGGCCCATGCCAAAAGCGGTACTCATGCCAACCCGCTGCGGTTGATTGATACACCAGTAAAGTATCGTCAGTGCGGTGAAATCAGGCCATAACGTCAGTAGTGCATCCTTGAGCGGCAACAGATTCAGCAGCAGCGCTGCCATCAAGCTGAGGAAGATGAATGAGCCTTTGACAGGCCGCAGAATTTCCTGCCTGGGATGGTCAGCGAATGCCAACTTTTTCCCTCTTCTTGCTCTCGAGTTTGGGCTTGGTTTCGAATACGTCCACCGGATTTTCCATAGCGGGTGTCATCGCGGACAATATCAGCAGTTGCCGGTGACGGCCCACTCCAGCGGCGGGTGTGCAGATAACACGTGCAAAGATATAAGTCGGATTGCGCTCGATTTTCGATACTACCGCCACGGGAAGACCGGGCGGATAAACACCATCTATACCGGAAGTCACCAGCATATCGCCCTCTTCGATATCGGTGTTGACCGCTACATAACGCAGTTCCAGCGTTCCATCCTTGCCTGTGCCGGATACCACCGAGCGTAAGCCGTTACGGACGATCTGCACCGGCACTGAGTGATCCTTATCGGTAATGAGCGTGACTTCGGACAACCATGGAGAGTTGCGAGTAATCTGTCCCACCACGCCTGCATCGTCCACCACTACCTGGCCTGGCTGAATACCGCTCTGACTGCCTTTATCAAGTATGACCTTGCGGTTGAATGGATCGCGCGGGACGTGCAGAATTTCGGCCATGACAGCTTTACTTTCCATACGTTGTGCGGCTTCCAGCAGTTTACGCAGCTGTGTGTTCTCGGCCTCCAGTGCCTGTAGCTGCTGGAGTTGTCCACGGTCGGCAAGGTACCGCTGCTTGAGATATTCGTTTTCGTCTGTCAGATGCTGACTGACGAAAAATTCCGTGCCCGTGTCATAGATTGTTGCGGGTACATTGGCCAGTTTTTGTAATGGATAAATCACTACGCTGAACGCCTGGCGAATTTCGGAGAGATATTTAAACCGGGTATCAGCCGCCATCAGCAGCAAGGACAGTAATACAAAAAACCCCAGTCGAGCCAGCAAACTGGGGCCTTGCCTGAAAAACTGCGGGGCCGTTTCCATTACGTCTCAGTTTCGGGGGTTCCCAATACAGAGTGCGTTCCGCCAGGGGTTGAAGGGGATGCGCCGACCCATTTAATCACTGGCAAATATACCAACCAAATGGTCCATATTCTCCAGCGCGACGCCCGATCCGCGCACGACGCAGGTAAGCGGGTCTTCCGCAATGATTACCGACAAGCCGGTTTCTTCCATCAGCAGGCGATCGATATCACGCAGCAATGCGCCACCGCCGGTTAGCACCATACCTTTTTCAGCGATATCCGCTCCGAGCTCGGGCAGCGTGTGTTCCAGCGCGGATTTGACCGCACTGACGATACTATTCAGGGGATCGGTCAGTGCTTCAAGGATTTCGTTGCTGGAAATGGCAAAGCTGCGTGGAATCCCTTCCGCAAGATTGCGCCCCTTGACTTCCATTTCACGTACTTCCGATCCCGGGAAGGCGGAGCCAATCTCTTTTTTGATCAATTCGGCGGTGACTTCACCGATCAGCATGCCATAGTTGCGGCGAATGTAATTGATAATAGCCTCGTCGAACTTGTCGCCTCCAACGCGTACCGAGTTCGAATAAACGATGCCGCCGAGTGATATCACACCCACTTCCGTAGTGCCGCCGCCAATATCGACCACCATCGAGCCGGTGGCCTCCTCGACCGGCAAGTTGGCACCGATAGCGGCAGCCATCGGTTCTTCGATCAATTCCACTTTGCGCGCACCGGCACCATAAGCCGCTTCGCGGATGGCGCGGCGCTCCACCTGGGTGGAGCCGAAAGGAACGCAAATGACAATGCGTGGATTGGCGGAAAACAGTCGAGGCGGGTTTACCTTCTTGATAAAGTGCTTCAGCATCTGTTCGGTAACGGTGAAGTCGGCAATTACGCCATCCTTCATGGGGCGGATCGCAGTGATATTGCCGGGTGTGCGTCCCAGCATCTGCTTGGCCGCCAGTCCTACCTGCTGAATTATTTTCTTGCCGTTGGGACCGCCATCCTGACGTATTGCCACCACCGAGGGCTCGTTGAGCACGATGCCCTGACCACGAACGTAAATCAGGGTATTGGCGGTACCCAGATCAATCGCCATGTCAGTAGAAAAATAGCCCTTCAGTATGTTGTTGTTTATAAAATTAAGCATGTAAACGAAATCCGTTGGAGATGACAGTGATAAAAAGCGCGCGAAAAGAATGCGTCGGTCAGGTCGGCTATGATACTCTATTAGCTATTTGAATATAAGGGTTTTGGCGGTAATGTCACTGTCTCTGGATGATGTAAAACGCGTCGCAAACTTGGCCCGCATTGAGGTGAGCGAGGATGAGGCACGCACTGTGCTGGCGCAATTATCGGATATCTTCGGTCTGATCCAGGAAATGCAGGCAGTGAATACGTCTGCGATAAAACCTGTGTCTCATGCTCAGGATGTTATGCAGCGCCTCCGCGCGGATGTGGTGACCGAGATCGATCAGCGTGAATTGTTCCAGTCAATAGCGCCCAAGGTAGAGGCAGGGCTTTACCTGGTGCCGAAAGTCATCGAGTGATTCTGAACAAGTCTCCGGGATCGCCAGCGACGCGCTTCACGGAGGATTTATTCGGAGGCCCTTTTAGCATACCCCGGAACCCTCCTGTCATCTTTCCATGATCTGCTTCGTTCCAAAAATACCATGTTGAACTTCGGTCTTACGCAACTTTCCGCCTTGCTTGCGGCAAAAAAAATTTCCAGCGCTGAACTGACCGCCGAGTTTCTTGGGCGCTCGAAGTCACTGAATCCGGACTACAACGCTTTCATTACAACCGATGAAGAAACAAGCCTTGCCCAGGCACGAGCCGCCGATGCCATGATCGCGGCCGGTCAGGCGCACCCATTGACCGGTATTCCTATCGCCCAGAAGGATATTTTCTGTACCAAGGGATGGGTTACCACCTGTGGATCGAGGATGCTGTCGAACTTCATTTCGCCTTACGATGCTCATGTGATCGAGCGTTTCAATGCGGCCGGGGCGGTGAATATCGGCAAAACCAATATGGATGAGTTCGCCATGGGGTCGAGCAACGAAACTTCCTTTTATGGGCCGGTAAAAAATCCATGGGACATTACGGCCGTACCGGGAGGCAGTTCGGGCGGCTCCGCCTGCGCGGTCGCTGCGCGCATGGCTCCCGCCGCGACCGGCACCGATACAGGCGGTTCAATCCGCCAGCCCGCAGCGCTATGCGGAATCTCAGGCATCAAGCCCACTTACGGACTGGTATCGCGCTACGGCATGATCGCGTTTGCTTCCAGCCTCGACCAGGGTGGGCCAATGGCGAAATCAGCGGATGATCTGGCATTGATGCTGAACGTCATGGCAGGATTCGATGCGCGTGATTCAACCAGTCTACAGCGTGAACCCGAAGACTACGCGCGCGATCTGGAAAAGCCGCTGGAGGGCCTGCGTATCGGTCTGCCGAAGGAATACTTCGTCAAGGAAATAAACGATGACGTGGCGCGTGCCGTGGAAGCGGCTATCGCGGAATACCGCAAGCTGGGTGCCAAAACGGTGGAAGTGTCGCTGCCCGCTACGAAACTTTCAGTGCCAGTTTATTACGTATTGGCCCCGGCGGAGGCGTCGAGTAACCTCTCTCGTTTCGACGGCGTGCGTTACGGTTACCGCGCTCCGGAATATATCGACCTCAACGACATGTACCGTAAAAGCCGCGCCCAGGGTTTCGGCGCGGAAGTGAAGCGCCGCATTCTGATTGGCACTTACGTGCTATCGCACGGGTACTACGACGCATACTACATCCAGGCACAGAAACTGCGCCGTCTGATCGCACAGGATTTTATCGAGGCATTCAAACAATGCGACATTATCATGGGGCCGACTTCACCCACGGTTGCATTCAATCTGGGAGAGAAAAGCAGCGATCCGGTGCAGATGTATTTGTCCGATGCCTACACCATCGCGGTTAACCTCGCCGGGTTGCCGGCCATGTCCATTCCTGCGGGTTTTGGCAACAAAAACAGGCCGGTGGGATTGCATATTATCGGTAATTATTTTGCGGAAGCGCAAATGCTGAATGTGGCTCATCAATACCAGCGGGCAACTGACTGGCATATTCGGATGCCCATTCCGCTATAGGCTTGATCTGTCACCCCAGACCCCGCGAATAATCCGATGATTGTTCCAGTTTTCTCCGGGTGTCGGGGTTAGAGTTGTTGGATAAGAAAAGGATACTCGCAATGCAATGGGAAATCGTTGTCGGTCTTGAAGTGCATACCCAGCTCTCGACCCAATCAAAAATATTCTCCGGCGCCTCGACCGCATTTGGCGCGGCGCCCAACACCGAGGCTTGCGCGGTCGATCTCGCGTTGCCGGGTGTGCTGCCGGTATTGAATCGCGGCGCGGTGGAGCGGGCGATCAAACTGGGTCTGGCGGTGGGTGGCAAAATCAGTTCACCCTCAATTTTTGCCCGTAAGAATTATTTCTATCCCGATTTGCCCAAAGGTTACCAGATCAGCCAGTACGAATTACCGGTGGTTGAAGGCGGCAGCATCACGATTCAATCTGGCGAGGTTGAAAGAGTCATTCGCCTCACCCGCGCACACCTGGAAGAGGATGCGGGCAAGTCACTCCATGAGGATTTTCATGGCATGACCGGCATCGATCTGAACCGTGCCGGCACCCCCCTGCTGGAGATCGTTTCCGAGCCGGATATGCGCAGCAGCGCGGAAGCGGTGGTGTATGCCAAAACACTGCATTCGCTGGTGCGCTGGATCGGCATCTGCGACGGCAACATGCAGGAAGGATCGTTCCGGTGCGACGCCAATGTATCCGTTCGTCCCCAGGGATCGGACAAACTTGGCACCCGCTGCGAGATAAAAAACCTCAACTCGTTCCGGTTTCTTGAGAAAGCGATTGATTACGAGGCCAGACGGCAGGTAGAAATCCTTGAAGATGGCGGAACCATACAACAGCAAACCCGGCTCTACGATTCGGATAAGGATGAAACCCGTGCCATGCGCAGCAAAGAAGACGCGCAGGATTACCGCTACTTCCCTGATCCGGATTTGTTGCCACTGGAAATCGGGGAAGACTGGATTGCGGAAGTGCGGCGTGGGTTACCCGAATTGCCGCAGCAAATGCGAGCCCGCCTTGAACGCGACCATGGGCTTTCCACCTATGACGCGGCGGCTCTGACCGGCGATCGGGAAATTGCAGAGTACTACGAAGCGGTTATCGAAAAGCTCCCTTCCGACCCCAAACTTTGCGCAAACTGGGTAATGGGCGATATCTCCGCCTATCTGAATGACGAAGGAAAGTTTTTTGATAGTTGCCCGCTATCTCCGGAGCAACTTGCACAGCTTCTGGCGCGTATCAAGGATGGCACTATCTCCGGCAAGATTGCGAAGGAGGTATTCAAACAGATGTGGGTCAAGGTGAGCGCGCAGCCGGTGACCTGGAAGCGCCACGATCCGGGGTTGGGTACGAATCTCGCCGACCAGATCATCGAATCGCAGGGTTTGAAGCAGATCTCCGACTCAGGCGAACTGGAAAAATTGGTCGACGAAGTGATCGCCGCGAATACGAAATCCGTCGAAGAATTTAAAGCCGGCAAGGAGAAAGCCTTTAATGCTCTGGTTGGCCAGATAATGAAGGCCGCCAAAGGCAAGGCCAACCCGGCGCAGGTGAATGAGATATTGAAGAAGAAGCTGATGGAATAAGTGTAGGTTGGGGTAAGGCACGCACTCCAACATATCATGGCATTGGAAATAAACGTTGGGGTTCCTTCGTCACCCCAACCTACATTTATTACAGATTCACGCTGCGTCCACCATCCACCGCGATGATCTGACCGGTGATATACGGTGCGTCGGCAATCAGGAAAGCCACCGTTCTGGCGATGTCATCCGGCTCACCCGTACGTTTCAGGAGCGTCCTCTCGATAATATGCTCGCGTGCTGCTTCCTCCTTCCATTCGCCATTTTCCGGCCACAGAATGGGACCGGGTGAGATGCCGTTTACGCGGATTTCCGGCCCCAGCTCCTGGGCCAGTGATCGGGTAAGCGCCGCCAGGCCGCCTTTGGCGGCGTTGTATACCACGTATCTTTTCAGCGGCCACTCTGCATGGATATCGACGATATTGACGATGCAGCCATGCTGTTTTCTGAGTTCTGGTGTTGCTGCCTGAGACAGGAATAGAGGGGCCTTCAGGTTGCTGCCGATGAGGTCGTCCCACATCTTTTCCGTGATTTCTCCCAGTGGTGTGGGGAAAAAGCTGGAGGCATTATTGACCAGGGCATCGAGTTTTCCAAAATGAGTCACGGTTTCGTCAATCAGGCCGGGTAGCTGTGCGATATCGAGCAGATCGGCTTGCACCAGTGCCACCGAGCCGGGACGGATTTGATTCAGTTCAGCCTGCAACGCCTGTGCTTCCCCCGCTGATGCCCGATAATGCACGATCAGATCTGCGCCTCGCGCGTGCAGCCTGCGGCAGGTCGCAGCACCTACCCGCTTAGCTCCGCCGGTGATGAGTATCACTTTTCCTTGCATCGGTATCTCCCCTACACTTGTCCCTGTACACTTGCGCAACAATCATTAATTTAACACAGCGCCAATGCAGCCACTACCGCCACTACCTGTTCCGAGCGAAGCAGCCCTTCAGCATAGCCGCGCCGTAAAGGAACTCATTGATGCTGAGCTCACTGCCGCTGGTGGCTGGATTTCGTTTGCACATTATATGAAGTTGGCGTTATACGCGCCGGGATTGGGTTACTACAGCGGCGGTGCAGCTAAGTTCGGGCAGGAAGGAGATTTTGTCACCGCGCCGGAAATCTCACCGCTGTTCGGCCGGGCGGTGGCGCGACAGGCGGTGCAAGTGCTGGAACTCACGGATGGCGCTGGCGATATTCTGGAATTCGGGGCAGGCACCGGCAAGCTCGCGTTCGATTTGCTGCTTGAACTGGAAAGACTCGGTCGCTTGCCAAGGCTGTATTTTATTCTTGAGGTCAGTGCGGAACTGCAACAGCGGCAACGTCAATTATTTGAACGATACGCACCACATCTCTTGTTGCGGGTTGTATGGCTGGAATGTTTGCCCGCCAAGTTTAATGGGCTGATACTGGCCAATGAGGTCCTTGATGCAATGCCGGTACATCTGGTAGCGTGGCGCAATGCCGGTCTATTCGAGCGCGGTGTGACGTCGAGTGTATCGAGTGGCGATGAATTCGAGTGGAGCGAACGCCCGCTCGGGGAAGGAGAACTTTTCGAGGCTGCGCGCGAATTGACTCCCAGGATTGCATCCGGCAACGGCAATATCGGCAACGGCAATATCGGCAACGATGTGGATGAATACGTCAGCGAAATCAGTTTGGCCACACGGGGGTTTATGGCCAGCCTCGCGAATATTTTGGAGCGGGGAGCCATAGTGCTGATCGACTACGGTTTCGGGCGCGGGGAGTACTACCATCCCCAGCGCAGCCATGGAACACTGATGTGCCATTATCGTCACCACGCGCATGACAATCCGTTTTATCTGCCGGGCTTGCAGGACATTACCAGTCATGTGGACTTCAGCGCCATTGCCGAAGCGGGTACAAACGCCGGATTGGATCTGCTGGGTTATACCACTCAGGCATATCTCCTTATCAACTGCGGGATAACTGAAATTCTGGCGCGAATGCCGGTGGAGAACGTAAAAGAATATTTGCCGCTGGCAAATCAGCTACAGAAGCTGGTGAGTCCCGCTGAAATGGGTGAACTTTTCAAGGCCATTGCTTTCGGCAAGAATATTTCTCAACCACTTTTCGGATTCACCAATGGCGATAAAAGCCGTCTTTTGTAAAAATGTGGCAGGTGCCGTGGCAATGCTGCTTCCATAGACATACCTATGGGGACAAGCTGCCCAAGTTTTTTCTTTGCCGTGTTATGATTGAATGAGCTTGATCAGCAAGTTTTCGGATATTTTAAACTGAAGCGTGGGGAATGGTGCCATGGCGACTGTAAGGCAATTACTGCAAGGCAAGGGATACGAAGTTGCGAGCGTCAAGCCGGATAAATCAGTGTACGATGCGATGCAATTGATGGCCGCCAAGAACATTGGCGCACTGCTGGTGCTGGAGAATGGAAAATTGGCCGGTATTTTTACTGAAAGAGATTATTCGCGTAAGGCGTACCTGCTGGATAAATCCGCGAAGGACATTCAGGTAAAAGAACTGATGACCGCACAGGTAGCGTACGTAAGTCCCGACTATACAGCCGAGGATTGCATGGCATTGGTCACGGAGATGCGGGTACGCCACTTGCCGGTGCTTGAAAACAATGAAGTAGCCGGCATTATTTCCATCGGCGATCTGGTCAAGGACGCGATTTCCGGCCAGGAATTCATCATCAACCAACTCGAACGTTATATCCACGGCATCCGCTGACTGAAATAAGCTCCGCTATCAGTGTTCGCGGCTCACGATTTGGCGCTATCAATAGGGCCCCGCGCCGCCAGACAGCGACCAGACGCCCATCAGCAAGAATGAGGCCGCCGCGAACCATCGTACCCACTTCATGTTGATACGGTCAGCAAGTGCCTCGCCGATCCAGACAGCGGGCGCGTTGGCGAGCATCATGCCGAGTGTGGTTCCCAGTACGACCGCCGTCAGCGCATCATAGCGCGCTGCCAGTGCCACCGTCGCAAACTGTGTCTTGTCTCCCATTTCCGCCACGAAGAAAGCGATCAGCGTGGTTATGAACACACCGGCACTGAAAATGCGCGGATTTTCATCGAGCGTGTCGGGCTTCAGCACCCACAAACCGAAACCGATGAACGACAGTCCGACGATCCAGTTGAGCGATTGCGGAGAGATCAGGCTTGCCAGCCAGGCGCCGACCGAAGCCGCCAACGCGTGATTAAGCAAAGTGGCAACGAAAATACCCGCCATGATGGGATAAGGCCGCCGTAGTTTGGCAGCCAGAACAAATGAAAGAAGCTGGGTCTTGTCGCCGATTTCGGCAAGAGCAACCAGCAGGGTGGAGGTAAAAAAGGCTTCCAAGATTGAAGGTGTGGAGAGAAGAACGGTCGGGGAATTGTAGCGCGATTCTGCTGTCACATATCGTTCCTTGATTCAATAAGTGATTCAAATGATCGATATTGCATGCCCATAAGTTGTCCGATGATGATATCGGATCTATTCTGTACCTTGATTCCGCGATGCCGGTGAAGAGTCCCTTTGTCTTTGCAGGTGTTAGGGGGTAGACTCTTCGAATGTGCTGCGGTTCTAACAAAAGCGGGTCTACGATCGTTCTGTTCAGCGGAGATGATCATCAAGCCTTCTGATCTTCCACCCGATTTTTCTGTCGATACACTCATCGCTGAAGCTAATCGCTGCGTCGCATGCGGGCTTTGTCTGCCGCATTGTCCGACGTACCGTATCACACAGTCTGAAGCTGACTCGCCCCGCGGACGCATTGCCCTGATGAGCGGCGTCGCCAGCAATCGCATTCCGATGAATGCGCGCTTTGTTTTGCACATAGACCGCTGCCTTACCTGCCGCGCTTGCGAGGCAGTGTGCCCGAACCACGTCAGCTACGGGAAACTGGTGGACGGAACCCGCGCCATGATTTCGTCATCATTCCTGGATCTTCCAAGCGAGAAAACAGCGACGCGAAAATCCCGGTTTCGGCGATGGGTGGAGAATGAAATACTCGCCAAATCCAGCCGTCTGGACGCATTACGCCCGCTCCTGCGTTTTTATGAAAGATCAGGCTTGCAAAAGATCGTTCGAAGATCCGGCGTGCTTGGGAAAACAAGGCTCGCCGTGTTGGAGGGGCAATTGCCGCCCGTCGGCACACCTTGCTCCTTATCCGGTAGAGGCGGCGTGGCCAATACATGGCAAGCCGTTTATCCCGCAATCGGGAATCCGCGCGGCGAAGTCGGGCTGTTTCTCGGCTGTGTCGCGCGGTTGACGGATGTCGCAACGCTCAATTCGACAATATTCGTGCTTAACCATCTGGGTTACACGGTACATGTGCCGTCCACGCAGACATGTTGCGGTGCCTTGCATCAACATGGCGGGGACAGGCAAACGGCAACGCAACTGGCGCGACAGAATATGAGGGCTTTTGAGGGACTGGGACTGAATTTGCACGCAATCATCAGCACTGCGTCGGGTTGCGGCGTGCAATTGACGGAATACCCTTCTCATAATGTATCAGAAACGCCGCAACAGTCGATTCTTCAATCATTGCATGCGGAAGAGGAAGCCGGGAAATTTTCCGCTAAAATCATGGATATCAGTGCATTTCTGGCAAAGGCGGAGGGATGGGGCAACATAAAGCCCCAGCCATTGCCGCATAAAATCGCGGTGCATGAGCCATGCAGTCTGCGCAATGTCTTGCGCGGTTCGGCACATCCCTATGCGTTGCTGGCGCGCATTCCGGACGCGCAGATTACTCCGCTGGCGGGAAACGATCAGTGCTGCGGTGCGGCGGGAACCTATTTTCTGGATCAAGCAGAGATGGCGCAGGTGTTGCTGCGTGATAAAATAACCATGCTGGATGCAAGCGGCGCGCGTTACCTTGCCACATCCAATGTGGGTTGCGCCATGCACATTGCCGGCGCGTTGCGTGAGGCAGGCTCGCAGATCGAGGTGCTGCATCCGGTAACACTGCTGGCGCGGCAGATGGGTATGCCAACATAATCTACGTTTACTGGGAAATTATGCCGAATCTGGATAAATTCATCATCGGTTTCGATCATGCACTGCGCACATTGTTGACGCCTGCGCAAACATTGCGTCCGGTTCCAGGGACTGAGTTACCAGAGGTGGGGCTGAGCGATTCAGAGAAAAGTGAATCCACCGCACTGATGCGCGTCAACCATGTCGGTGAAATTTGCGCACAAGCGCTATATCAGGGACAGGCGCTTACCGCGCGTAACGCGGAGGTGCAGCACACTCTGAAGCAATCAGCGCGTGAGGAAGTCGAGCATCTTGCCTGGACCGAGCGGCGCATCGCAGAACTGAATGGGCGCAAGAGTCTCCTGAATCCCCTGTGGTACAGCGGATCATTCGCCATTGGCGCATTTGCGGGCATGCTGGGTGACAAATGGAATCTGGGTTTTCTCGCGGAGACCGAACGCCAGGTAGAAGTCCATCTGGCAGGGCATTTGAAGCGCTTGCCGCATCACGACGAGAAAAGCCGTGCTATCGTCGCACAGATGCAGGTGGATGAAGCCGGGCATGCTACAGCCGCCATGTCCCATGGCGGCGTGGAATTACCCATGCCCGTGAAGCTGGCGATGAAGCTGGGATCAAAAGTCATGACAAAAACCGCATATTGGGTTTGACGAAAGATTTCATGCCTCCACGATTTTGAAGTCGTGGGTTAATTCTGCCGTTTTCCCCAGCATGATCGAGGCTGAGCAATATTTTTCCGCAGAGAGTTTGATTGCCCGTTCCACTTGTTCGGGCTTCAGTTGCTTTCCGGTCACGATAAAATGAAAATGAATGCGGGTGAATACCTTGGGCTCTTCCGGTGCCCGTTCCGCTTCGATTTCCACCACGCAATCGCTGATATCCTGACGGCTTTTTTTAAGAATCAATACCACGTCAAAAGCTGCACAACCGCCGGTTCCCATCAGCAACATTTCCATAGGGCGTGGCCCCCGATTCTTACCGCCCGCTTCCGGCGGCCCGTCCATCAGCACACTGTGGCCGCTGCCGGACTCACCCAGAAAGCTCATTCCTTCCTTCCATTCGATGCGTGCTTTCATGCGATCCCTTTCCGAAGAGTCCAAAAATGTTATTTTAATCCGGTTCGGGCGGATAGAGAATGACATCACGAAGTGGTGGGGGCCGGGCTCAGTCGATACCACCACATTCCAATGACTTCATGCAAGAACAGCCAACTCTTTTGCAGTGCGCCAGCGGTGGGAATGAATGAGAAGACATCCGTCCTATATCGTGTGGTGTATGCAGTGGCAGCAGGAACAACCTTAAATCCGGCCTGTTCGAACTCTCTGAATGCTCTCGGCATGTGCCAGGCGTGAGTGACTAGCGCGATATGGCTGACCCCATCCTTTTTGAGTATTGCAAAGCTCTTGTAAGCATTCTCACGGGTGTTGCGCGAGCCCTCTTCCATCCATTTAACCGGAACCTCAAATTCCTTTTCGAGCACCGCCTTCATTTGCGTTGCCTCAGAAGAATTGCTCCCGAGGGGAAATCCGCCTGCCGCCAACATAGGCTTACCCGTGAGCCGATATAGTCGCGCGGCATAACGGATGCGCTCCAGGCCGAGCCGGTTCACGGTGTTACCGTCATATTCTGGCGCGTTGAAATAGGTACCCGCACCCAGTACTACAATAGCCTGAATGCTATCGAGGGAATGGAGTGTAGATGGAGTCTCCAGTTTTTGCAGTGCGGTTTCAGCGACAAATGGAGTGGATAGCAGATAAAGCAGAGTCAGCGCGAACATCACCAAGAGCTTGCCTGTTCTCGGGTGGCGCTTGAGAAGGAAAACCCCTATCGCCCCCAACAGGATAAGATTTAATGGAGGAAGCAGAAATGCACTTACCAGGTTAGTCGTGAACCAGCCCATGATTAATTGGTGAACAAGAGCTCAATCTCCAGTTATTGATGTAGCATAGGTACGCGCGATATTTACATTGCTCTTTCCCTAGACTACTCTGCGATGGAGAAATAAAAAAGCCGGCGCATTGATGCGCCGGCTTTTTCCATAAACAAAATCCGGTTTACTTGAGGGATAGAATAAACGATACCAGGGTTTTGATATTGGCGTCACTGACATTGGAATTCGGTGGCATCGCAATCGGTCCCCATACGCCCGTGCTGCCTTTCTTCACTTTCTCTTCCAACTTGGCTTGGGCACCTGCGTCATCCTTATACTTGGCCGCGATATCCTTTAATGCGGGCCCGACCAGTTTTTTGTCAACTGTGTGACAGTTCATGCAACCGCTGGCTTTCGCCAAGTCCGCGTTCGCTTGCGCGGTACCCACCATCAGCAAGGCTGATGCCGCAACCACTCCCATCCAGGCAGCTTTCATGCTTACTCCTTTTATCCGTTAATTATAGAAGAACCAATCTTACCTTGAATTTCACAGACGCGCAGCAATTCCTGCAAGTCGGAGATCTCCGGTAGGCATTTAACGCCTTGGCAGACCCAGGCGTTGACGGTGTTATCCCTTGCCGCCGGTTTATTCAGACCCGGCGGCAGCCCAAGAAGTTCCAACGGTACAGCAAATACCAAGGTGTACGGGGACCCGCACCCCAATGCTTTTTTCCATTCCGTCAAAGCAGGCGCCTGACCACGAAGTATAACAATTTGCGGGGGCGCGAGCGATTGTTCGAGGGTTACCAACAAACTGCAGCAGGCGCTGGCGTAGCGGGATAAGGTGGGGTAGAACAACCCCAAAGCACGTTCGGCGGCCTGTAAATAGCGAAATTCCCCGAGCAGATGCCCCAGCCGCTGAAGTGCATAAGCCGCCACGCCGTTACCCGAAGGCGTGGCGTTATCAAGACCCGGCTTGGGGCGATGTATCAATCTTTCATGGTCGTGGCTGGTAAAGAAAAACCCCCCTGCCTGTTTGTCCTCGAATTGCTCCAGCAGCACATCGGCCAGTGCAACGGCAAAATCCAGATCAACTTGACGAAACTCCGCCTGCATCAGTTCCAGCAAACCATCCAGCAGGAAGGCATAATCGTCCAGATAGGCATTGAGATGCGCCTTGCCATCCTTGCAGGTTGCCAACAGGCGGTTATTTTTCCATAGCGTGGAACGAATAAAATCCACCGCAAGGGCTGCCGATTGAACCCAGTCGCCGCGTTCGAAGACACGGCCAGCGCGTGCCATTCCCTTGATCATGAGCCCGTTCCAGCTGGTAAGAATTTTCTCGTCGCGGCCCGGATGTACGCGTAATTCGCGTTCAATAAAAAGTTTTCTGCGTGCTGATGCAAGTTTTTGCTGTGCTTCCTCATGCTGGATGCCGATAGCCACAGCAGCTTCCGCAAGCGGCTGGGTGATCTCCAGATTCCAGTGTTTTTGCTCGAAGTTTGGAGTACGCAGGAGTCCGTAATAGGGTGCAACCACGGCATATTCTTCGGGTGGCAGAATCTGTGCTATTTGAGCGCGATCCCATACATAGAACTTGCCTTCCTCCTCTTCGGAATCGGCATCCAGTGTCGAGTAATAACCGCCCCCGCCTCGCATGTCTGTGCTTGCACTCACCGATGGTTGCATTTCCCGCATCACCCATTCAGCCGTTTCCTCCACCACCCGTTTGAATAATGGGTCTTCGGTGGCAAGCCAGGCATCGGTGTAGAGTCGCAGCAACGGCCCGTTGTCATAAAGCATTTTTTCGAAATGTGGAATGCTCCAGTGCTGATCCGTGCTGTAGCGGCAGAAACCGCCGCCTAACTGATCGTAGATGCCGCCCTCTGCCATTTTCTTCAGGGTGTGCACCACCATGTGCAACGTCTCCGCATTGCCTGTGGCAAAGTAGCGGCGCACACAGAACTCCAGTTCCGTGGGATGAAGGAATTTCGGCACATCGCCGAAACCGCCGTTTACGGAGTCAAACCGGTCCTCTAACTCGGTCAGTGCCTGATCAAGCGGCTGTTCCGAAAACGCCGGGGTTGCCAGGCTCGCCGACGGCAGCATATTGGCGAATGATCGCAATAGTGAGGCGCTCTGCCGCTCGATTTCTTCACCGCGGGCATAATAAGCCTCGGCGACGCGTGGCAATAGATCCAGGAAACCCGGTAAACCGTGGCGGGGTGCTTTAGGAAAATATGTGCCGCCGAAAAATGGTTTCTGGTCAGGTGTCAGAAACAGCGTCAGCGGCCAGCCGCCATGGCGCTGGGTTAGCATGTGAAGTGCGGTTTGATAAATCTGATCGAGATCAGGGCGTTCTTCGCGATCCACCTTGATATTGATGAAATGCTGGTTCATCGCTGTGGCAACTTCCGCATCTTCAAAAGATTCGTGTGCCATGACATGGCACCAGTGACAGGCCGAGTAACCAATGGAAAGCAATATCGGCTTATTCCCGGTGCGGGCCAGCGTCAGTGCCTCATCTCCCCAAGGATACCAGTCCACCGGGTTTTCCACATGTTGAAGCAGGTATGGACTGGTTTCGCCGGAGAGATGATTAGGCATGGGTTCCTGGTCAAGATAGGTTGCGATTAATCCGTCACCGCTCCCTGACTGGCTGTGGAAACCAATTTTGCGTATTTCGCCAGCACGCCCCGCGTATAACGCGGTTGGGGCTGCTTCCATTTGGCGCGGCGCTGCGCAATTTCTTCCTCTGAAACATTGAGTTGCAGCAGGCGCTGTTCGGCGTCTATGGTAACGGAATCTCCTTCCTGCACCAGCGCGATAGTTCCTCCCACAAACGCTTCGGGTGAGACATGGCCCACCACCATTCCGTAAGTGCCGCCCGAGAAGCGTCCGTCGGTGATAAGTCCCACCGAATCCCCGAGGCCTTCGCCGATGAGGGCGGAAGTGGGCGAAAGCATTTCACGCATGCCAGGGCCTCCCCTGGGTCCTTCATAGCGTATGACAACCACGTCACCGGGCTGGATTTGCCGCGCAAGTATTGCCGCCATGCAGGTTTCTTCCGACTCGAATACGCGTGCCGGGCCAGTGATTTTAGGCGTTTTCACGCCGGTAATCTTGGCGACGCAACCCTCAGTTGAGAGATTGCCTTTGAGTATGGCGAGGTGACCCTGCGCATACATGGGATTTTCCCATTGCCGGATGACATCCTGATCCTCGCGCGGCGTTGCGGGAATGTCATGCAATACTTCCGCCACAGTCTGGCCGCTGATGGTGATGCAATCGCCATGCAGCAGACCATGTTCAAGCAGCATCTTCATTACCTGGGGAACGCCTCCTGCCTTGTGCAGATCGGTAGCCACGTAGCGGCCCGATGGCTTTAAATCACACAACACCGGTACTTTGCCGCGCATCCGTTCAAAATCATCGATAGTAAGATCCACCTCCGCCGCGTGGGCGATGGCGAGGAAATGCAATACCGCATTGGTCGAACCGCCGACCGCCATGATCACGGCAATCGCATTCTCAATGGATTTTCGGGTGATGACGTCACGCGGACGGATCTGCGCCCTGATCGCATCGACCAGTACTTCCGCGGAGCGAGCGGCACTCACACGCTTCTCGTCATCCTCCGCCGCCATGGTGGAAGAGTAAGGCAGACTCATCCCGATCGCTTCAAATGCCGACGACATGGTATTGGCGGTAAACATGCCGCCGCAAGAGCCAGCTCCCGGACAGGCATGGCGTTCTACCTCAAGTAATTCCTGTTCGTCGATCTTGTGCGCCGTATACTGACCGACCGCTTCGAAGGCACTGACAATGGTCAGATCTCTTCCCTTATAGCGGCCAGGCTTGATGGTGCCGCCGTAGACGAAAATGGCCGGGACATTCATTCGTGCCATCGCGATCATCGCACCCGGCATGTTCTTGTCACAGCCACCGATCGCAATGACCCCGTCCATACTTTCCCCTTGCACCGCGGTTTCAATCGAATCTGCAATCACTTCGCGAGACACCAGCGAATACTTCATGCCTTCCGTACCCATCGAGATGCCGTCGGATATGGTGATGGTGCCAAACATCTGTGGCATTGCACCCGATTCCTTCAATGCGCTCTCGGCACTTATGGCCAGCTCATTCAATCCCTTATTGCAGGGTGTGATAGTGGAGAAACCATTGGCCACGCCGACGATGGGTTTGTCGAAATCCTTGTCACTGAAACCCACCGCCCGCAGCATGGCACGATTGGGGGAACGCTGCGCGCCCTGGGTGATGGCCTGGCTGCGTTTGTTGTCTGGCATGAAAACTCCTAGAGAAAGTTGAAAAACCGGAAAATCTTTAAATCACAGGGCACGCAGCGGCGCCTCGAGTTTTGAACCGTAATATCAGAAAGAAGGAAAGACGAGACTAGTGCAAATTATATCTTTGTTCGATTTTCTTACATGAACGGCATGAAGGAATCTCTCTGTCGAGCCCGCGTGGAACTTATTCAGAGGTTCCTTAACGTATAATCCATCATTTTACCGCAAAAAAGCCGAACCCTATGCTCGTTCACCCGCAGTTCGACCCTGTCGCCATCTACCTTGGGCCCCTTGCCGTCCGATGGTACGGGCTCATGTACCTCCTGGGATTTGCGCAGTTCATACTGCTGGGGCGTTATCGTATCAAGCGCCACCCTGAGAGGGCATTCACCAACAGCATGCTCGACGATATGCTGTTTTTTGGTGTCCTGGGCGTCATACTGGGCGGCCGCCTGGGGTATGTGATATTTTATCAGCCCAGCTACTTCCTGGCGCATCCGCTGGAAATCTTTGCTGTGTGGCAAGGGGGGATGTCGTTTCACGGCGGTTTTCTTGGCGTGATAACCGCGATGGCGCTGATAGCCAGAAAATATAAACTGCGCTGGCTGGCTGTCACCGATTTTATCGCGCCGCTGGTACCGTTGGGGCTGGGGGCGGGCCGTCTCGGTAATTTCATCAATGCGGAGTTGTGGGGACGCCCCACCGACGTGCCCTGGGGCGTGATTTTTCCTCATGTGGACGAACTTTCCCGCCATCCTTCCCAGCTCTATGAGTTTGCGCTGGAAGGACTGGCATTCTTTGCATTGATGTGGATTTATTCCGCCAAACCGCGGCCGGTAGCCGCAGTTTCCGGTATGTTCCTGATCGGATATGGAGTGTTTCGTTCGTTTGCAGAGTTTTATCGTGAACCGGATAATGGCTTTCTGGGTGTGCTGACGCTGGGTATCAGCATGGGGCAATGGCTGTCGCTACCGATGATTGTGGCAGGTGCCGGTATGCTGGTTTGGGCTTACCGGGCGCAGCGAAGCATGCCGCCCGGTTTGGAGCCGGCGGCTAAACCAGTTAGGCCAGATAAGCCGGATAAATCGAATAAGCTGGAGCGAAAGAAGGGCGGACGAAGCCTGAAGTAAGATTCTCATGTCCCTGCGTCATTCCTACACGATTATTGCTCCACTTTATGACGCTTTGCTCGAGACGGCGGGTACGGGAGTGCGCGCGGCAAGCCTCGGTCAACTGCCGCAACAAGGCGATCTCAATGTCCTCATCAGTGGCATCGGCTCCGGCCTGGATTTGCCTTATCTCCCCTCATGCCATCGTTATACAGGCCTGGATCTGACCGCCGCCATGTTGCGCCGCGCAAAATCCCGCACCGGAAGCCTGCGCATGAACCTGATTCAGGGCAACAGTATGTCACTGCCGTTTGGGGACGGGTACTTCGATCACGTGGTGCTGCATCTGATTCTCGCCATCGTTCCCGATGCATCTGCCTGTTTGCGCGAAAGCGCCCGTGTGCTGAAACCCGGCGGAAGCGTACTGATACTCGACAAATTCCTCAAGCCGGGTGAAACCGCGTGGATCAGACGAACATTGAATCTGCTGTCACAGCATATCGTTACCCGGCTGGATGTGGTGTTCGAGGAGGTGCTGGCGGGCGTTCCGGAGCTGAAAGTGGAAGCGGATATGCCGGTGCTGGCCGGTGGATGGTTCCGTAATATCCGCTTGATCAAAAACTGATCTGGAATGCAGAATAGAAGTAGAATTCTTAACCCGGTGTTAAAATCATCAACCAGATATTTATCGAAAATCCCATGCGTTTCCTCGCCATTTCCGTTATCGTTGCCCTATTTGCTGCTTCATCCGTGCAGGCACTTGACATGAAAAGCCCTGGAGCGGATTGGACCGAAGCCTATCGCAAGGGCGAGCTTGTCATCTTTACCAAGGATGTGGAAGCGGGACGCAGAATTGTGGCAATTGCGGAAGTGAGTGCTCCGCCAGAGGTTGTTTTCAACGTCCTCACCGACTTTGATCACTACCCGGATTTCATGCCTTACGTGAAGGAATCAAAGGTGCTAAGCCGCATGGGGGATAGCGAGGTTGTCACTTACGCACGCATTGCACCGCCGTTCGTGAGCGAGCGCGACTACCCCCTCAAGGTCAGGATGACGCGTGGCACACCGATGAATGGGGGTATGTTCAAGGTCGAATGGACTGCGAGTCCCGAAGCCCGGCCAGAAGTCGAGGGTGTCGTGCGCGTCAAACTCAACGAAGGCTCGTGGTTGGTTGAACCGCTTCAGGATGGCAAGTATACGCGGCTCACCTACACGTTGCTCACGAATCCTGGGGGCCTGATTCCGGCCGTTGTCGTGAATATGTCAAATACAATCGCAATCCCGGAGCTCTTTAAGGCTGTGGCAATACGCTCGGCCGAAAAAGCGGCTGCGGAGAAGTAAACGACTGTGCCAATTGGCGTTAGGTATTGCCTACGTTTCAGAGAGCCTGCAATTCCTGTGTATGGGTCATTAATAAGAGGTGATTCATGGCAAATAATACAGTGAAAGTCGTAGCAAGAATAACCGCACAGCCTGATAAGATTGAGGAAGTAAAATCCCTCCTGCTGGGTCTGGTGGGAGACACACGCAAGGAAAATGGCTGTATCAGCTATCAGCTTCTCCAAAATAAAGCTGACCCCGGCGATTTTACCTTCGTGGAAGAATGGGAAAGCGATTCCGCTATCGATACTCATTTTATAACACCGCATATGCGAAATGCTTTTTTAAAGGCTGAGCCACTGCTCGCAAAAGAGCCCGATATACGCAGGTATCTTGTTATAAGCAGCGTGGAAAGCTGACAAAGAAACGTGTTTGAGTTAAAAACCCTTTTTCTTTTCATGGCTACCGCGATCGCCGAAATCGTCGGTTGCTATTTGCCTTATCTCTGGCTCAAGCAGGGCCAGAGCGCGTGGCTTCTTATCCCTGCTGCCGCGAGTCTCGCGTTGTTTGCATGGCTGCTCACACTCCATCCCACAGCCGCGGGCCGGACTTACGCCGCGTACGGGGGTGTCTACATTTTCGTGGCGGTGCTCTGGCTCTGGTCCGTCGAGGGTGTTAGGCCCACGGCGTGGGATTTGGCGGGTTCTCTGGTTGCGCTGGTGGGGATGGCCATTATCATGTTTGGTCCAAGACATGCATAGGGGAGTAAGCGAGTGCATTAATGTATTTGCCACCCCATAGATGTCGTAGTAGTCTGGCTGGGACCATCCATTTTGCCAAGCCTGTCTTATGACAATTGGCTGACATGGTTGACATGATTGACTTGAGCGCTTGAAACCGTAGAGTCCTCTTGGCATCCACCTTTTAAACGAAACATGGAAGGTTTTCATAGGAGAGAGATAGATGGTCGCGAAAATGACTGCTGCATTGTCAGTACTTCTTCTTGTTGGCTGTTCGGCGACTTCAACAACGCGGGAAGGAAAAGCCGTTGAACTTGTGACTGTGAAACCCTCCGGTAACTGCAAGCCGCTTGGCGACGTCGTTGGCTCCCAGGGTAATTGGATTACAGGCGACTACACGTCCAATAAAAATCTGCTCATCGGAGCCAGAAACGACCTGCGCAACCAGGCGGCCGAAATGGGAGGAAACTTCGTGTGGGTACAAGATTCGAATAATACCAACGCATGGGGTAGTACAGGCACTACAAACACCACCGTCCTGGGTGTTGTCTATCGCTGTGAGTAAATATCTGCCTGAGACTTGCGTTTAAACCATTTAGGTTTATGGTTCCATCTGAATTGAATATGCGAGAACCGCAATATGTCCAGCAAGGTTTACTACAACAGCGCATGCCCGGTTTGCAATGCGGGAATCAAAGATCAGCGCCAACGCATGGAAGCGTGCGGCATTAAGGATATCGAGTGGGTCGATGTGGACGCGCATCCAGAGGCCGTGTCGGAGGTAGGCGCTTCCTTGGAACAAGTACGGGAGCGGTTGTATGTCAAAGACGCCGATGGCGAGCTCAATATCGGAGTGGATGCATTCACGCAGCTATGGTCAGAAACACCCAGCCAGCGCTGGCTGGCAAGCCTGTTGCGATTACCCGTCCTCAAGCAGCTTACGCATCTGGCGTACAACGTCTTTGCCCGGCTACTTTACCAGTGGAATCGCGCCAAGAGACACTGGTAACGTTTACACTTGATCAAGTGCTTCGCGAAGCGCGCGCTGTCAACGTGGCAAGAATCGTAGACGTAAATAACAGGACGGTGTGGCGCTTCCTGTTCACTCCTATCAGGTGCAAAGAATCTCGAGCAGGTCGTCGCCGTAGCTCTCCAGTTTACGTACACCCATACCGGGTATCTGACGCAGTTCGTTTTTTGTCCGCGGATGCAGGCGCACCAGTTCCGCCAGCGTTGCATCATGAAACACGACATAAGCGGGAACGCCGTGCTTCTTTGCAACCTCAGTGCGCCATGCGCGCAGGCGTGCCCATAGTGCACGAGCCGCCGGATCAAGCATGGCAAGCTTGTCCTCGCGCGCGACCGTAGTCTTGGCTGTGGTCTTTTTGCGCTCCGGCTGCAGGCGCAGAGACACCGTTTGACTTCCGTTCAGTACTGCGCGGCTGGCTGCGGTGAGGCACAGCGAACCATGACCCTCACTGTCCGCGGTGAGCAAGCCGAGCGCCGCCAGTTGGCGGAATACCGCGCGCCAGGCCTTATCGTCCAATTCCTTGCCAATACCGAAGGTACTGACCTTGGTGTGACCCCACTGCGTCACGCGCCCGGTCTCATTGCCGCGCAGCACGTCGATCAGATGCCCGGCACCGAAGCGCTGACCAGTACGGAAGGCGCAAGACAACGCCTTTTGTGCCGCTACCGTGCCGTCCCACACTTGCGGCGGATTAAGACAGACATCGCAATTACCGCAAGCGATACCGGCTGCGGCTTCGCCAAAATACTCCAGCAGGCGCGCGCGGCGGCAGGTGGTGGCCTCGCACAGCGCCAGCAGCGCATCGAGTTTGGTTGAGGCTACCCGTTTAAACTGCGCGTCCGCCTCGGAACCTTCAATCATGCGTCGTTGCTGTACCACATCACCCAAACCATAAGCCATCCATGCGTTGGCCGCTTGACCGTCGCGGCCGGCGCGGCCGGTTTCCTGGTAATAGCCTTCCACACTTTTGGGCAGGTCGAGATGCGCGACGAAGCGTACGTCCGGCTTGTCTATGCCCATACCGAACGCGATAGTGGCGACCATTACAATGCCATCTTCGCGCAGAAATTTTTCCTGGTTACGGCTGCGATCTTCCGTGCTCATGCCGGCGTGATACGCAAGCGCGCATACGCCTTTTTCGACCAGCCATGCCGCTGTTTCTTCGACTTTCTTGCGCGATAGACAATAAACAATACCGGCGTCGCCATCATGTTCCGCATGGATAAAAGTAAGCAATTGCACCTTTCCGTTCACCTTGTCCACGATCTGGTAACGAATATTGGGACGGTCGAAACTGGAAATGAAAATCTGCGCGCCATTGAGGCCAAGGCGCTCAACGATTTCCCTCCGCGTCACGCTATCCGCAGTCGCCGTCAATGCGATGCGCGGTACACGGGGAAATCGCTCATGCAGAATCGAGAGCTGGATGTATTCGGGGCGGAAGTCATGCCCCCATTGCGACACGCAGTGCGCCTCATCAATGGCGAACAGCGAAAGCGGTGTGCGCGCCAGAAGATCGAGAAAGCGCGGCGTCAGCAATCTCTCGGGTGCCACATACACCAGATCGTATGCACCCGAAAGCATGCCGCGTTCGACGGCCGTGGCTTCCATTTGTGACAAGGAAGAATTGAGAAATGCAGCGCGCACCCCGGCTTCATGTAACGCCGCGACCTGATTCTGCATGAGCGCAATCAGCGGCGAAACCACCACTGCGACGCCGTCACGCAATAACGCCGGAATCTGGTAACACAACGATTTGCCACCCCCGGTCGGCATCAGCACCAGGCAATCGCCACCCCCGGCCACATGCGTGATTACCTCAGCCTGCCGTCCGCGAAAAGCAGGATAGCCGAAGATGTCTTTGAGAAGAGCTAGAGCATGGGACATCTCAAGGAATTTGAAAAATTGTCACGCTAAATCCAGAATGAGTTGACAGAAAGGTTGAAGTTACCCTGCTCGGGTGTCATACGATACATCAATCCATTATTTTCCAGGCCAGGCTTTCCCCCGCCCGTAATGGAATCAGTATGTCATCCGCAAATTCCAGATTTGCCGGTACGGACCAATTTTCTTTTTTCAGCGTAATGCGCTCCTTGTTGCGAGGCAGCTGATAGAAATCGGCACCATGAAAACTGGCAAAGGCTTCAAGTTTATCCAGTGCATCGGCTTGTTCAAAAGCTTCCGCATACAGTTCAATCGCCGCGTGTGCGGTATAAATGCCTGCGCAGCCGCAGGCCGTTTCCTTGGTGGATCGGGAATGCGGCGCGCTGTCGGTGCCGAGAAAAAATTTCGGGTTGCCGCTGGTGGCGGCCTCGAGCAACATACGGCGATGCGTTTCGCGCTTCAGTACCGGAAGGCAATAGTGGTGCGGCCGGATACCTCCCTGAAATAGCGCGTTGCGATTGAGCAGCAGGTGATGGGCAGTAATGGTGGCGGCAATATAACTTGAAGCGTCCCTGACGAATTCCACCGCTTCCCGCGTGGTGATGTGCTCGAATACGATCCGCAATCGCGGGAAGCGTTGCGTGAGGGGGATCAGCACCCGTTCCAGAAATATTTTTTCCTTGTCGAACACATCCACTTCAGGATCAGTGACTTCACCATGCACCAGCAGCGGCATGCCCACCTGTTCCATCGTTTCAAGCGTAGTGTAGCACTTGGCAATATCGGTAACACCCGCCGCGGAATTTGTGGTGGCGCCAGCGGGATAATACTTTACGGCCTGTATTGCCCCGCTTCTCCTGGCCTCGATAATTTCCGCGGGCACGGTATTATCGGTAAGGTATAGCGTCATCAGCGGCTCGAAGCGCATTCCTTGAGGCAAAGCGGCAAGAATACGCTCACGGTATGCCAATGCCATATCGGTCGTCACTGCCGGTGGCTTGAGGTTTGGCATGACGATGGCACGGGCGAAGCGCCGCGCGGTGTCCGGCAGCACTGCGCGCATCTGCTCTCCGTCGCGCAGGTGGAGGTGCCAGTCGTCCGGGCGAATGAGGGTTAACGTTATCAAGGGGATGTGTGGCAGGGTTGTCGCCCAATGACTCTTCAAGTCCCGCAGGCTGCTAGTCCGTAATTCTTCCCTCCAGCGTCGCGCGCGAGTGCGTGGCTTTTTCCGCAATTAACTGGGTGGCGGCGGCAACTTGTCCCCACGTATTCCAGAGCAGGACACCGCGCACCTGCTCATCGCGTAAATAGTAAATCACGCCTTTGCGGAAGGGTTCTTTCCAGTCTTCGATAATATCGAGGCTGGCATCCAGCTCTCCCACCGCTTCGTAACCCAGGTCAAACAGATCGGAATAAAAGAAAGGCTGGTGACGATAGCTGCCCGATTGTCCCGCCATGTTTCTGCCTGCCATCTCGCCCATGACATTAGCGTTGTCCTCATGTTCCACGCGTACACGTTTATCCAACACGGCGCTATGGAAGTTCGCCACATCGCCTGCCGCATAGATGTCGGGATTGCTCGTGCGCAGTTGCTCGTCCACGACGATGCCGTTGTCCACTGCAAGTCCGGCCTGAACGGCCAAGTCGGTGTTAGGCAGAATGCCCAGCCCGGCCACAACTCCATCGGCGGAAATCTCCGTGCCATTCCCTGTGATCACAATAGTCTTGTCACCCGCAGTCCGCACAGATTTGACGGTTTCCGATGCGAGTATGGTGATCCCTTTTTCGCGATAATAGGAATTTATGAATTCAACCAGAGGCCTCGGATAAACGCGCGCGCCGATACCATTTTCCGGGAAAATCATTGTGACCCGTTTGCCGTTCATTCCCAGCGCCGCGCCGATTTCGGAACCGATGAAACCCCCGCCGATCACAACAAAATCCGAACCCCGTTCACTCAATTCACGCAGCTTGCGATAGTCGTCGGCAGTTCTGAAATAGATGATGCTCTCGCCGAAATCGGGAAAGCGCCGTACCGAACCCCCGGTGGCGAGTAAAAGCTTTTCATAGGTATAAACGTTACCGGCATCGTCGGTCGCCGTTTTTTTTGATGGATCGAGAGCGACAATTCTTTTGCTCACATGTACTGCGACATTGAGGCCATGGGCGTTACGCCAAATGGATTCATACGGCGTATCCTTCCACAGCGACTTGGAAAGGGGTGGACGATCATAAGGCAGATGACGCTCCTCGCAAATCATGGCAATGGCGCCATCTTGATCGACTTTGCGGATACCGTGAACAGCGGAATCGGCGGTCATGCCGCCACCGACGATTAGGTACTTATGATGTTTCATGACAGTTTCCCTTTAGAGATACGCATCAGCGCATATTGAAGATTGACCAAATTATAATATTGCGAAGTTTTTCCCATGTCTGATTTGTGAAAAATGTTAAGGCGTTATCGCGGAACATCTGGCTCTAGCTATCAAACAGTGCGGAATGGAACCGAAAATTCGCGCCATTGCGGTCAAAGCGCTATCGCCACACTGGACGACTCAGTTTTTTTCAACGGGCCCTATACCAGTATAGCCAGTATATAATGGGTTCCTCTACAAATTCAAAGTTAGGGCCGGGCATAGCCCCATAATTACGACAATGAATGACACGAAAACTGACGCGGAAACGACTGGGATTGATATCTGCGTACAACATGCGCGAGAGATACTGGCTTCCCAGCTTGCAATAATTAAGGACAAGGGATATGACTTTGCGCCGCAGTTCAGACAAATGACAATTCAGCTGTACCTGCTGGGTGTCATGTGGCGCCGGGGCGAGAGTCTCAGCTTATCAACCAATGCACGTGACCATGCTTTCGCAGCACTTCAAGCAATGCTTATCAGCGACGGCATGAGCAAAAAGCAGGCTCAACAGCGAATCGTATTTCTGAAAAACATGTCTCGGACAGAAGATGGTGTCGACGCGCATGCCTTAACCATGGGCTACAAGGCTGAGCCGAATGATGATAGTCTGGCACTGGTTTTTGATGGGTATCGGGACGAGATAAGGGTTTCTGGCTCACTGTGGCGTTTTTACGAGCGTGGCAAAAAAATCATGTTTATCGGTGGTGCGGCAGCAGCCTTTGTAACGGTTTGGGCAGTGACGATCTTCCTTCCAAAAACTGATGGAATTGATGTGCTGGCGGCAGGACTCTTGGCGGCTACCCTGGTTGTTATTCCGACATTCTTGATTGGATTATTGATTTATAAGTCGAAAATTAAAAAATCAGAACTGACTAGTTCGCCTCCCCCGTGATCGCGGAGAACGCCCCGACTATGGGATTGCTCGTGGTTTACTCGTGGTCAGCGCCGCAGTTTGGTCGCTGTTTGCATGTGCATCCCTAGACGCCGTCATGATAAGTCGTTCGGAGGGTGAAGGCCTCAAGCGGACAACGTATAATCGTCCTTGTATCAATCCCGCAATATTGTTGATTCGAGCAGATAATGAGTGCCACAATCATGGATGGCAATGCGTTAGCCAGAGAAGTGCGGGCCGAATGGAAGATTCGGGCCGAGCGCTTAACGGAAAATGGCGTGCAGCCGGGGTTGGCTGTGGTCATTGTGGGCGACAATCCGGCTTCGAGCATCTATGTGCGAAACAAGGCCAAGGCTTGCAGCGAGACTGGAATCTATTCGGAAATACATGCATTCCCGGAAAGGGCGAGCCAGGACGAGGTGATACAGCGCATTCAGGAACTGAACAGGAGCCCGAAGATCCACGGTATTCTGGTGCAACTGCCGCTACCTCGGCATTTCGAGAGCAGCAAGATCATTGCATCCATCGCGGTGGAAAAAGATGCGGATGGATTCCATCTTTACAATGTCGGCGCATTGGTTACCGGCAATACGGTTTTTCCGCCTTGTACTCCCTATGGTGTAATGAAAATGCTGGAAAAATGTGGCATTCCGGTTGAGGGCAAGCATGCGGTGGTGGTTGGCCGCAGCAACATCGTCGGTAAGCCGATGGCGCTTATGCTGTTGCAACACGGGGCAACCGTCACCATCTGCACGTCAAAGACACTTGATCTGACCGAGCACACGAAACGGGCCGACATTCTGGTGGTGGCCGTTGGAAAGCCGCGCATGATCACCGCCGGCATGGTGAAGTCAGGTGCAACGATAATAGATGTCGGCATCAATCGCATGCCTGACGGTAAGCTTGCGGGTGATGTGGATTTTGAAACGGTCAAGGAGAAAGTGGGTCACATCACGCCTGTGCCGGGCGGAGTGGGGCCAATGACCATCACCATGTTGCTGTGTAATACCATAGCGGCTGCGGAACGCGCCCAAACCATTCAGGCAAGGGTTTAGCCGCAGCGTAATACGGTAAAGCCTCCAACATATGCGAGATGAAACATGGAACCCATACCAGACATAGATCCAACTGAAACAAAGGAATGGCTCGACGCGCTGGAATCCGTACTCACACACGAGGGGACGGAACGGGCGCATTATCTGCTGGAAAGACTGGTGGAGAAGGCCCGCCGTTCCGGCGCATATCTTCCTTATAGCGCCACCACCGCCTATATCAACACGATTCCCCCCGGCAAGGAGGACCGCTCGCCCGGTAATCATGCGCTGGAGCACCGTATCCGTTCCTATGTGCGCTGGAACTCCCTGGCGATGGTGCTGCGCGCCAACAAACATTCCAATGTTGGCGGCCATATTGCCAGCTTTGCATCTGCCGCGACACTCTACGACGTAGGCTACAATCACTTCTGGCATGCACGCTCCAAGGATCATGGTGGTGACCTGATATTCGCCCAGGGGCATTCCTCCCCCGGTCTTTATGCCTATGCTTTTCTGCTGGGGGAATTGTCGGAGGAACAACTCGATAATTTCCGCCAGGAGGTTGACGGGAAGGGCATATCCTCTTATCCGCATCCATGGCTGATGCCTGATTTCTGGCAGTTCCCGACGGTTTCAATGGGGCTGGGGCCATTAATGGCAATCTATCAGGCGCGTTTCATGAAATATCTGGACAGCCGGGGGCTGGTCCAGACCAAGGGACGCAAGGTCTGGGCTTTTCTGGGCGACGGTGAAATGGATGAACCGGAATCCCTGGGCGCGATTTCGCTGGCTTCGCGGGAAAATCTGGACAATCTGATTTTTGTCGTCAACTGCAATCTTCAGCGCCTTGATGGCCCGGTGCGTGGCAATGGCAAGATTATCCAGGAGCTGGAAGCTGCTTTTCGCGGTTCCGGCTGGAACGTCATCAAGGTAATCTGGGGTTCCTACTGGGATTCCTTGTTGGCCAAGGATACCAAAGGCCTGTTGCAGCAACGCATGATGGAATGCGTGGATGGTGAATACCAGAATTTCAAGTCCCGAGACGGTGCTTACGTGCGCGAACACTTCTTCGGCAAATATCCGGAATTGCTGGAAATGGTCGCTAACATGTCGGACGATGATATCTGGCGTTTGAACCGCGGGGGTCACGATCCGCATAAGGTCTACGCTGCTTACACCGCCGCCGCCAGGCACACTGGACAGCCGACTGTGATACTTGCCAAAACCATCAAGGGTTATGGTATGGGTGAGGCGGGCGAAGCGCAGAACATCACCCATCAGCAGAAAAAAATGGGCACGACGTCGCTGAAAGCATTTCGTAACCGTTTCGGGTTGCCCATTGCGGATGACAAGATAGACGACGTACCGTATCTGAAATTTGACAAAGACTCCCCCGAGTTCGTCTATATGCAGCAGCGGCGGCAGGCGCTGGGTGGATTCATCCATCGCCGCCAGCGCAAAGCCGAGGCGCTGCTGATACCGCCGTTATCCGCGTTCGATACATTGCTCAAGGCAAGCGGCGAGGGAAGGGAATCCTCCACGACCATGGCGTTTGTGCGTATCCTCAATATTCTCGTGAAAGACAAGAATATAGGCAAACATGTGGTACCGATCGTTGCGGATGAGTCGCGTACTTTTGGCATGGAAGGCATGTTCCGGCAGCTGGGCATCTGGTCGTCAACAGGACAGCTCTACACGCCGCAAGATGCCGATCAGTTGATGTATTACAAAGAAGACAAGAGCGGTCAGATTCTGCAGGAAGGCATCAATGAAGCAGGTGCCATGTCATCATGGATGGCCGTCGCTACGGCCTACAGCACTCACGGTGTGCAGATGATCCCGTTCTACATTTTCTACTCCATGTTCGGCTTTCAGCGCATCGGTGACCTGGCCTGGGCAGCGGGAGATATGCGCTGCCGTGGATTTTTATTGGGAGGCACGGCCGGACGCACAACACTGAATGGAGAGGGATTGCAGCATGAAGACGGTCATAGCCATCTGTCCGCATCGACCATTCCCAATTGTGTATCCTACGATCCCACATTTGCGTATGAGCTCGCGGTTATTATCCAGGATGGGTTGCGCCGCATGTATGACACGCAGGAAGACGTTTATTACTACATTACCGTGATGAACGAAAATTACCCGCATCCGGAAATGCCGGTGAATGCGGAACAAGGTATATTGAAAGGCATGTACCTGTTCCGGACAGGGAATCGGACAGAGGGGGAGTATTCCGGGTTGCGGGTGCAATTGCTCGGTTCCGGCACCATTTTGCGCGAAGTTATCGCGGCGGCAGAAATACTGGAGAAGGAGTATGGCATTGCCGCCGACATTTGGAGTGTTACCAGCTTTAACGAATTGAGGCGTGAAGCGCTGGATGTAACGCGCTGGAACATGCTGCATCCCGCCGAGCCGGTAAAGTTATCTTATGTGGGATCATGTTTCAAAGATCATGAAGGACCTGTGGTGGCGGCCACGGACTATATGAAAATATTCGCCGATCAGATACGTGAATTTGTGCCGGGGTGCTATAAAGTGTTGGGTACGGACGGTTTTGGCCGTTCCGATACACGTGAGAAACTGCGCCGATTCTTCGAAGTGGATCGCTATTACGTCACCGTGGCTGCGCTCAAGGCATTGGCCGAGGAAGGTAAAATACCGGCGAAAGAGGTGGCGCGAGCGATAGGCAAGTTCGGCATTGATCCGGACAAGCCAAACCCGGTGACTGTATGAGCGAACGTATGCGTGAATGGACGCTTGCCCCAAGACACATAGAGGTGCGTACCTCGGTCGGCCGTGATTTATTATCGGTGCGGGTGACGAAATTGCTGGATTGCGCGCCGCCAGCCCTTATTTCCAAATCGGGATTAATGTAAACACGAAGGAAAGAAGCGTGGCAGAGACTAAACAGGTATTGATTCCGGACATCGGTGACTTTAAAGACGTTCCCGTGATAGAAGTGCTGGTGAAAGCCGGCGACTCGATCAAGGTGGAGGACTCGCTGATCGTGCTGGAATCGGATAAGGCGACAATAGAGGTGCCCTCCCCTTTTGCGGGTGTAGCCGGGGAAGTACTTGTAAAAGTGGGTGATAAGGTCTCTGAAGGTATGCCCATTTTAGTGATGCAAGTCGCTGAAACGGACAATTCGGTGAAAACTTCTCAAACCGCGCCATCATCAGGCACAGCTTCACAGCAGGCTTCCGAGCCGCAATCTCTTTCCGCACCTGTCCGGCACGCCGATTCTTCGGCAAATTCAGAGGCGGAGACCTCTCGATCGGCGCAGGCCTCAATTCCGCAGGCAACCCATCAATCCTCTACACGTCCACCGATAGACGAAGCCGCCTTCGTAAAGGCCCATGCGAGTCCCTCGGTGCGGCGAGTTGCGCGCGAACTGGGCGTGAATCTGGGATTGATAAGCGGCAGCGGCCCGAAACAGCGCATACTCAGGGAAGACGTACAGGCCTATGTCAAGGCTGAATTATCAAAACCACGCGGTGGCAATGGCGCGGAACTCAATCTGCTGCCTTGGCCGCAAGTAAATTTTGCGAAATTCGGTCCGGTGGAGTTGAAGCCGTTGTCGCGTATCAAAAAAATATCCGGAGCGAATCTGCACCGTAACTGGGTAATGATTCCACATGTGACACAATTCGACGAGGCTGACATTACGGAATTGGAAGCCCTGCGCAAGGAGTCCAATGAGGCGTCAAAAAAAGATGGCGTAAAGGTCACGATACTTGCCTTTTTGATGCGAGCATCGATAGCAGCATTAAAGAAATTTCCTGAATTCAATGCCTCACTGGATAGTGCTTCGCTTGACAGTGCTGGCGGCGAAATAAATCTGGTAATGAAGCACTATTACCACCTTGGTTTTGCGGCGGATACGCCAAATGGGCTAGTGGTGCCGGTCATTCGCGATGTTGATCAGAAAGGTGTGATCGACATCGGTAAGGAAATGGCCAATCTTGCGGTACTGGCTCGCGAAGGTAAGCTGAAGCCCACTGAAATGCAGGGCGCAAGCTTCACTATCTCGAGTCTGGGAGGTATCGGCGGCACCGCATTCACGCCCATCATCAACGCGCCGGAGGTGGCAATTCTCGGCGTATCCCGTGCCAGCATAAAACCTGTTTATCGCGATGGCCAGCTTGTTCCCCGTTTAATGCTGCCGTTATCCCTGTCTTATGACCATCGCGTAATCGATGGCGCAACCGCCGCGCGCTTCACTGCACACCTGGTCGAGGTGCTGGCCGATATGCGCCGGGTACTGTTGTGAGAAAGAGTTCGCCGCAGCGAAATGCCAGAATAAAGAATTTCAATCCAACTCCCGCCAAACCGAGAAATGAGCGATCAACTACCGGATTCAGGTCGACAGGAAACTGTTTCCGCACTCCCTCATCTCGGGTCTTTTCAGTCAATGAGATCCGAGTTTCCGCTCATTGGTATTTTTGGCGGTACCTTCGATCCGATTCATTACGGCCACCTGCGTGTGGCTGAAGAAATTGCCGAGACGATCAGCCTGCGAGAACTGCGCTTCGTACCCGCCGGTGTTCCGCGGTTGCGTTGTGCTCCCGCCGCATCGCTTCAACACCGTGCCGCGATCGTGCGTATTGCGATTAGGGGCAATTCCAGATTTGTACTGGACGAGCGCGAAGTTCGCCGTCATGGTGTAAGTTACAGTGTGGAATCGCTGCGCGAGCTTAGGCGGGAGATGAGGGAGCGCGCCATACTATGTTTCGTCATCGGGGCGGACGCGTTCATGAAACTCGCCGAGTGGCATAGCTGGCGTGAACTGTTCGGGTTATGCCATTTCATCATTGTGGCTCGACCGGGTTATGCGTTAGCATCGAATCTGCCGCAAGAATTGGAAGAGGAGTGCGCGCAACGCTGGGTATCCAGCGCGGATAGCCTTAAATATACATCCAGTGGACTGGTTTTTATCGCGCCGACGACTTTACTCGATATTTCCGCAACGACCATTCGTGCGCATATCGCCGCTGGAAAAAGCGTCCGTTACCTGATGCCCGACGAGGCTCTCGATTATATTGCAGCGAATCACTTGTATTCAGGAGAAGGATGACACTCGCTAAATTGGTCAAAATAGTTGTTGCCGCGCTGGAAGAAATAAAAGCGCACGATATCGAAGCGCTGGATGTAACCCGGATAACCACTTTGTTCGACCGCATGATTATCGCAAGTGGGGATTCCAATCGCCACACCAGGGCTATTGCGAACAATGTGGTGGAGAAAGTCAAAACCGGTGGCGGTACGGTTTATGGCATGGAGGGTGAGCAAACCGGAGAATGGGTACTGGTGGATTTGGGAGACGTGCTGGTACACATCATGCAAACCACGGTGCGTGCCCACTACAATCTGGAAGAATTATGGGCAGAAGCGAAAAAGAAAAAGATAAGCAAGGCAAAGGCCGGTGCCGGTGAAAGCAAGGTTCTTCTTGAACCTCTTGTTGTCAAGTCATCGACTGCCAAGCCATCGACTGCCAAACCACGCAAAGCCTCTGCTAAATTGGCTTCACCGATCAGGAAAAAATCTCCCAAGCCTAGCGACGCTAGCTAAATCTGAGCATTTCGTATGAAATTTCTTGTTTGTGCGGTGGGTCACAAAATGCCGCAGTGGATTTCGGCGGGTTTTGAAGAGTACACCAGGCGCATGCCACATGAAGTCACCATTGAATTGCTGGAAATCAAGCCGGAAAAGCGTAGCGGGAAGAAACTGGAACAGCTGCTGGCTGCCGAGGCTGTTCGCATCCTGGCGGCCCTACCCCCCAGGTGCCGGATGGTGGCGATGGATGAACGTGGTAAACAATTGACTACTGCCAAGCTGGCGGATTCCATTACGGAATGGATGAGAAATGGCGGTGATACCGCCTTTATCGTGGGTGGAGCGGACGGGTTGGACGCCGGTATCAAGAGTTCGGCGGATGAGGTTTTGGCGCTATCCGCACTGACACTGCCGCATGGTTTGGCGCGGATACTGCTGGCGGAACAACTGTATCGCGCGGTATCCCTTATCAAGGGGCATCCTTACCACCGGGTGTAGCAGGCACAGGCCGTAAACATTTGAACCCAAATCCGGCAGTCGACCGCTCATTGAGTAGATCAGTATTATGATTAATGACAATATTTCGTATTATTTGACGCCCATCATTCAGGTGAGCCCGCTCCAATTGCCGAATTTGGATTGAATAGAGTATTCACAGAAAATATGACTCTACCGGAGAATCGCATTTATCTTGCTTCCCGCAGCCCCCGCCGGCGGGAGCTGTTGAAACAGATCGGAGTAAATTTCGCAACGCTATTACTGCGTGAAGCCTTACCCCGCATGGCGGATGTTGATGAGACTTCAATGCCGGATGAGGCGCCGGAAATTTACACCTCCCGTATCGCCCGGACCAAGGCCGGGACAGGGTGGATGCAGATTATGCAGCGCAAGCTGCCACAGCTCCCGGTGCTCGCTGCCGACACGATAGTGGTCCTGAAGGGCCGTGTTTTTGGCAAGCCGGAGAGCGCTGCCCATGCGCAAGAGATGCTCCGTGCGCTTTCGGGCCAGACTCATCAGGTATTGACCGCGGTCGCGGTAGCTGCGCAAAACGGAATACATGTGCGCACCTCCGCTTCCACGGTACGATTCCGCCACATCAGCGAACGCGAAATTCGACTGTACCTTGCCAGCGACGAACCGCATGACAAAGCCGGCGGCTATGCGATTCAAGGGATAGCGGCAGTTTTTGTAGCGGAGATTTCCGGCAGCTATAGTGGCGTGATGGGGCTGCCGCTGTTCGAGACCGGGCAACTGCTGGAAGAATCGGGTATAAAAATATTTCCCTAGGGCCTGTTAACACTTATTTCGCATCCGCGTTTTTTGTGCGCAACCCGAAGGGACGGGACGGATTCCATCCAGCCCTTCGTTACTCGCCGCTTACGGAGGCCTGCTCCGCTGCGCGGCTCATGCCTCGTGCTGGATGAAATCCGTCGCCGTCGCGGGTGCAAAATAAGTGTTAACAGGCCCTAGGTAAAAAGGTAAAGATTTATTGACGAAAAGAGACCCTGCGGTTCATGGCGCTCCACTGAATAACGAGCTAATCAATGAACAGTCAACTGCCGGATTCAGGATTAATGACTAGCGAAATTCTTGTCAATGTCACGCCGCAAGAGACCCGTGTTGCCGTAATGGAGCACGGTGCGGTGCAAGAACTGCATATAGAGCGTACCAGCAGCCGCGGAATTGTCGGCAACATTTACAATGGGCGCGTCACACGGGTACTGCCGGGGATGCAATCGGCTTTCGTGGATATCGGTCTGGATCGCGCCGCCTTTCTCCATCTGGCCGATATTTGGAGGCTGCGCCAAAGCGAGGATGCCGATAAGCCCATTGAAAGACTACTGTACGAGGGAAAAAATATTCTCGTCCAGGTCATCAAGGATTCCATTAGCACCAAGGGTGCGCGATTGTCCACTCAAGTGAGTATTGCCGGGCGGATGCTGGTATATCTGCCGCAGGTGTCCCATATCGGGATTTCACAGCGTATCGAGGATGAAACCGAGCGCAAGCTATTACGCGAAAAGTTGAAACACCTGCTGCTGCCAGGCGAAAAAGGTGGCTTTATCGTTCGCACCATGGCGGAAGCCGCCAGTGAGCAAGATTTGCAGACAGATATCGATTACCTGTACAAGCTATGGCACGACATTGAAGAGAAATCCTCAACCGGTATGCCCGGACTACTTTACCAGGATTTGAATCTTAGCCATCGTGTATTGCGCGATTTCGTGGATGACGGCACGGCGCGTATTCTGGTGGATTCACGCGAAACCTTTCAGAAAATGATTGTTTTTGCGCGAGACTATATGGCGAATGTGACGGAACGAGTCGATCACTATGCCGGAGAGCGCCCCTTATTCGATCTGTATGGCGTCGAAGATGAGATTGAAAAATGTTTGGCGCGACGGGTAAACCTTAAATCCGGTGGCTACCTCATCATTGATCAGACCGAGGCGCTCACCACCGTGGATGTCAACACCGGCGGGTTTGTCGGCGTGCGGAGCTTCGACGACACCATTTTCAAAACCAACCTGGAAGCGGCGCAGGTCATCGCACGCCAGTTGCGCCTGCGAAATCTGGGCGGCATTATCATTATTGATTTTATCGATATGGAAAGCGCGGAGCATAAAAATGCCGTGCTCACCGAATTCAAAAAGTCGCTGATGAAAGACCGTACGCGCATGACCGTCAATGGCTTCACCGCGCTCGGGTTGGTGGAAATGACGCGCAAACGCACACGAGAAAGCCTTGCCCATATTCTGTGCGAAACATGTCCTACCTGCCAGGGGCGCAGCGAGGTCAGAACCGCGCAAACGATGTGTTACGAAATCCTGCGCGAATTATTGCGCGAATCCCGTCAATTTGATGCCCGCGAGTTCCGTATTCTGGCTTCACAACAGGTCATCGATCTATTCCTTGACGAGGAATCCCAAAGCCTGGCCCAACTTGGCGATTTTATCGCCAAGCCCATCAGCCTGCAGGTAGAAGCCGCTTATACACAGGAACAATATGATGTCATTCTGATGTAGCGGTTGTCCATGCTACCGAAAATTCAGCAGCCATCCGTTCCGCTTCCTGGCATCGTTTATTCAAGATTCCTCAGGTTCGTATCTCGATTTAGTGTCCCCCTCCCATACCCTTGATTTCAGGAGGTGCGACATGAGTGAATTCCTCACTGTCCTCGTAGGCTAGATGTGTCGTCCCTGTGGCTTTGATCGCTGCACCGGCGATGAGTCCGGCAACGAAGGCGAACACTACGCTGAAAGTAATACCAATGAGCTGAGATGCCGCGATACCCGGCACTACCATGATGGCAATCAATGCACCTAACAATCCGGGCATCCCATGCAGATTATGGACGCCGCAGGTATCAACGATTTTGAAGCGTCTTTCCAATGCTGGTTGAATGAATACATACCCGATGACGCTGACAGCACCCGCCAACAGACCAATTGCGAAAGCGCCTGAAGGAGATACGATATTGCATGTCGATCCAATGGCTACTCCCCCGGCCAGCGCCGCATTCGCCATGTCGACCATCGATGTCTTGCCTTTGTGGAAATACGTACTCAGGAAATAGGTGCTGAGTGTCGCTCCGCAAAGCGCCAGCACAGTGTTGACGACCGTTTGCGGCATCTGCTCGAAAGGTACGATAGCAGTGGCGAAACTGGGCCAGAAAAGCCACAGTACCATTGAACCAATCATCGCGAAGCGATCAGAAGTCTCGTCGGATTCAATCGGTTGACTACGTTGTCGGGAGGTGGTCAAAGCAAGGGATAACCCCAAGCCAAAATAGGCGCCAAAGGCGTGAATAATGACCGACCCGGCAGTGTCCTGATACCCCTCCGTCAGGCCCATCCCGTTGTCCAGCACCAGGTATTCGTTCATCAGATAGGCGGGAACCAGGAAAAGTGCCAGTAATGCATACTGGAAAACCCGTAAGCGACCCAGCACGGCTCCCATGGCAATCAATGCTGTCGCCACCGCGAATTCGGCGAAAAGCAAAGCCTTTACGGTGTTTGGCGCAATTTCGTGGCCCAGGATTCCGTTGGCGCGCAGCAGCATGTAAAGGGGAAGACCCACTGCCACTACTAGATAGGTGCCGGTTGTGGCGCCAAATCCATATCTTCGTACAAACACCATGAGGAAACCGAAGCCTACCAGCAACATCGCCAGGATATGAATCACGTAGTTATACTGAGCCACTTGCCGTGCCTCGCTGAGCTCGGAGCCAGCGCTCTCACTCGCCCAGGCACTGAAACATAGAAGAAACAGACTGGCCGCACCACACAGCGTCAAGCAGAAGCTTTTTCTCATTTGACTCTCCCTGTTTTTTTGCAGTTTATTGAGCCCTACCCATGCATGAGTGTGAACCTCAATAGCCTTAAATACAATAGGGATATGGAGTCTCATTGAGAGGTGTAACTTATTGCTGCAAAAAGACATGCGATAGAGTGACACCAGCCGCGGGAGTCTGCTGGAAAGCTGTAATGAAGCTTGATTGGACGTAGGGCAGGGTTGTGGTTTTAAGATACGCGGGGCGAAGTCATACAAGCCTCGTATATGTCCTATTCCATAAGCTTTTGTTTGAAGTCATTCGCAAAGAGTTTGTCATGGTGTGCCGTCTTCTACATCTGCTGCGATGGTGCGGTAAAGCGAACGAAACATGCGTCGCATATTATTGATGATGCCGCTGATACTCATCATTGAGGGTATACGTTTACCGTGATGCTCAACCGGGCTTCCGATGGTTTGAATCTTGACACCCAGTTTCCCAAAATGAGCCGCCTGGCGTTCCTCTGTCAAAACGAACAGGGTATCAATTCCATTCAGGCGCGCCAATTCGATAGTGCCGATGTAAAGACCGATCGGAATGTAGGGAAAGCGCGGGAGATCGGGTGTCCCGAAATCCTCATCCGAAATGCCGACGGTTTTAGTGGCTTCGCCTTTACGCCTGCGGTAGCGCGAAATAACTGCGAGCCGTGACACTTCGGCAATGCTCTGACGCGGCAATTTCGCCGGATCGACGATCGAAAGGTCCAGTGCATTGGTACAGGCTATCTCGAAAGGCAGGGAATGCTGGTGATTTTCCGGATCGGTGCGGACAATGCGGGTACAACCGATGAATTCATGTGTACTTACGTTGCGTATCAGGAGGTGCAGCGAACAAGCGTCATATTCATCGATTTCACGCCCATCCAGCCGCATCGGCTCAAATTTCAGATCTTCGCAATAAACCTGATGCCGCACGCGATATACTTCATCTTTCAATGCTTCCGAATAAGCCGGTACAATTTCAAAATACTGTTTGAAGGCATTGCCCAGATCAAATATTTTTGGTAAAAACATGGCGAGCGCGCTCCTGAAACACTGTTATTCGTAGTAATTCCAACTTTTTCAAGCTTCTAATATGCATGTTGCAATCAATCAGTCATTCTGTGTTCTTTTGCAAAGTTAGCTTGCCAGACATCACACATTTTTGTGAGCATAGCCCGGCTTGAGCATATTTACAAACGCTATAGCCCGGCGAGCGGGAGATCCAAGCGCGCTAAAGTATTTCGATGAGTTCCAAAGATGGTGCTTCCTTCGCTGCGATTGACCGGGCGCTGGTGACGCAACCCAATGCTATGTTAGCGGGTGAGTTGACCGCCACCTGATCAAAAAGTGAACATTCAAGCATTCTGCAGCCTGATGAAAGATATGAACGGCGATTTCAAGGCGAACTTTATTTTTTCAGCCCCGCTTACTTATCAGGGCGATATCGGTCGATGGGTGCATAACGAGCCGGCCGAATCGGAAACCAGGGGTCGAGGTGCACGAGAAATCAGTCACGAATGGTTGGGTTGTTTTTCATTAAATTGGTCACGCTACGGTTGAATGTGTTAGTGCGCGGCTGGCTTCGCGGCGCATGAGTCGCATCCTAAGTTGGTTACTCTGGAGATACAGACAATGAAGACTCAATTCGAAACAACCACGGATTTACAGAGCCTGCCGCTGCCGCCTGGAATTCCCATACTCGGAAACCTGCTGCAGCTTGAGGCAACGCGCCTTCATTTGATCCTTGAAGATTGGTCCCGGAGGTATGGTGATTTTTACCGGTTAAAGGTGGCGGCCCGCACCGCGCTGGTGGTCTCCGACTGGCGGGCGGTTTCCGAGATTCTCCGGGCGCGGCCGGAAACGTTCCGCCGTTTTTCCTCAATCGAGACCGTCTTTGGAGACATGGGAATTTCAGGCGTATTATCGGCGGAGGGTGAGCAATGGTATCGGCAGCGAAAACTGACAATGCGCGCGTTTGACCCCGGCCATCTGCGTAACTATTTTCCAAGCCTCGTAAAGATTACCGAACGGCTACGGCAACGCTGGCTACGGGCGGCGGAGCAGGGAGAATCCATTGACATTCTGGCGGATCTGATGTGCTACTCCCTCGATGTTACCGCTGGTTTGGCATTTGGTAGTGAGATCAATACTATAGACGGGAAGGATGCCGCACTTCAAAAATCTTTGGATATGATCTTCCCGGCTATCAATCGCCGGCTTAACACACCTTTTCCTTACTGGCGCTATTTCAAGTTACCATCGGATCATGCACTTGATAACAATCTCCGTACATTGCGCGACAAAGTTGATACTTTTATAGTACAAACAAGGGTTCGTATGAATGCCGACTCTTCGCTGTTCGACCAGCCGCGCAATCTGATTGAAGCATTTGTTGCCGTACGCGATCAGCCGGATTCAGAGTTCACGGATGAGGATGTTTATGGCAACGTCTTCACGACTCTGCTCGTTGGAGCGGATAGCACAGCGAATGTATTCGCGTGGATCAGTTACTTTCTTTGCGAGGATTATGATGTTCAAGCCGCGGTGCAGGCTGAAGCCGCCGCCGTGCTTGAGGATCAGACCGTACTACAGGATTTTGGCCGCATCTCATCGCTCCGGTATATCGAAGCAGTGGCGCAGGAGGCGATGCGTTTGAAACCGTCGGGACCGGTTGTCTTTCTTGAAGCGAAATGCGACACCATGGTGGGTCATGTCAGCGTAGCTCAAGGCACGCCGATCCTCGCTCTCATGCGACTTGGGGGGCTAGATTCACAAAACTTCCCTGACCCGCAACGATTTGATCCAAAGCGATGGGATGGGACAAGCAATCACGCCGAGATGGGGGCATCGGCTAAGCGGATTGTAATGCCGTTTGGGGCAGGACCACGTTTATGCCCTGGCCGCTATCTGGCGTTGCTTCAGATCAAAATGCTGGCTTCTATGCTAGGTCGAAACTTTATTATGGAGCGGGTGGACCAGGTATCAATCGAAGAAAGATTCAAATTCACGATGGAACCCGTGAACCTTAAGGTTAAATTGACAAAACGATAAACCTCGCACAGACTGAAAACTCACTTCGCATCAATCCACATTGACCCCGGATCTATCCTGAAATAAAGAAGGTTGCGATTTTAATACACGCCGCCGGAAGAAGTCACCATACCCATATAACACACTTTCTTTATGTACAAGCCCAGCCTCCATGTACATACGATGTACAAGGGGCAAAGTTGAGAACGACAGGCCGGGATACATATGATGGTAATGGTGCAAGGTAAAATTCAGGTTGGGCAAGAGCGCACGTTCCCACCATGAAAGCTCAATCAGGTGTGTGGAGTCATTGAGTTCTGTCGAATTGACATTGTATTTATGTTCGCTTAGCGCCCCAAGGCGCACCAGGCACTGAGCAACCGTAAGAAGCGGCAAAATCCAGTATAAAAGAAAGTAAGACCAGCCTCCGCTTAAGGATAACGCGGCTGCGACTATCATCCAGAATGCGAAGCGTACCCACTTTGGTGTCGGGTTTCGCCGCCGGAATTCATCACGCATACCGGCGGCTTCGGGCCGCTTTCCACGAATCAAGCGCCAAATGTTGAGCCCAAAGATGTCACCAAAAAATAGACGCATGAGTTGCCGCCGTGACATCGGAATGCTCCATTCAGGTCCGGATTTACGGGCAAAGTCAGGATCCTTGTCTGTATAGAAGTACTTGTGATGCGCCAAATGTACTTGGGCATAACCCTCAACCGATAGCACGAGCAATGGGTAAGCGGCAAATAAATTAGTGATCAGATCGCCATAGCGTCCGCGCGATCCTAGTCTATGAACTTGCTCATGCACAAGTAGGCCCAGCAAATTCTGGCGGGTACCCACCAGAAAAATAGCAAGCAGACTCACCCATATACTCTCTGCCCAGATCGCGAGTGTGATCGCGGCGGCGATCACACACCATGCGCTAAACAACTGCCATATGAATAAAAGAGGACGCGCTCCTACTAGGCTTCTGATATGGGTTTTTATCTCGGCTTCTCGTATTCGATCACCTGATTTTATTATAGGAGGTAGAGCCTCTCTGTTAATAAGGGATATATCCATACCACTTGAGCTCCTTGGATACCGAAGGCGCTTTTTAGAAAGAAGAGCCTGTCGTAATGCGATCAGCGTTTGTCCAGTCCAGGTTTACTGTTTATCCGTGCCAAGCTTAAAGGCTAACACCGATCGCAGGTTTTTATCGCTAAAAATTATTGCTCCCAGGATCAAGCAAATGATCATCAATATGGAGCTTGTCTAAGAACAAAAGAAAAACCAGGAAACCATTAAAAGATTTTTCTGGCTAGTATTAATATATACGCTGGATATTCCGGCTCTAATTGGGATAATACCCGGAATTCCGGCTCTATTTTCTCAATTGCTCCATGTGCGGACGTGCTAGGGGTGTGAAATTTGATGGCGTCTGTAGCGAGCAATTTATTGAACAGACGGCATCGAACGATGCCATCCTTTCCGCTGACTATATATTGTAATACTTAAAGATGGAGTGCGTCTATGATCCTTCCAGCTTATTTGGGGCCTCACCGTGGAGTCTTCAGAAATTTTGCCATAGTACTTCTGTCATAGTACTTCTCTAAGGGAGTGTATAGCTATCTCGACGCCTTACTGGTAGAGTCTCCAAGTATACTCGCCAAACATGATCACCCAGTTTTAACTTCAGTCCAGAAACAAGGATTGTTCGATCATGCGTGTATCCGTGTCAGTATCTACCGTCTGCAGTCGCGAGAGAATTTCCGAGCCCGGATTCGTTTTGGATTTCACGTTTTCATCCATCATCATCAGCCCACTGCGAGGATTCCGCCAGTTGCTGCCTACATGAGAAGTAGACGCTGCGTGTCGTTGCACCTGTCTGATGGCCCGTAAAATATTGCTATTTCAGCATCGATTTCTCTGGAGACAATTTTTATGGATCGCGAAAGTCAATACAAATTATTCCTTGAGAGGGTGGCTGACGAACTCGGATCGGATCGGGTGTTCGGCCAGTTAGCGGCCGAAGTCAAATATAGTGTTTGCACTACCGGTGTACACCGGACTATCCCGGGAGCCGTTTGTCCTGTGTCCCAAGGACAGATTAAGGTCATCATCAAAGCATCACGAGAGCTAGGGGTACCGCTGTACCCTGTCAGTACGGGTAATAATTGGGGTTATGGCAGCGCAAATCCGGCTATCGATGGGTGTGTAATTGTTGATCTTTCAGGTATGACTGGCATTACGCTGGATGTCGAAACCGGACTGGCCACGCTTGAACCGGGTGTCACCCAGCGACTTCTGCAGAAGTATCTTGATGAAAACTCACTCAGATTTCTTTGTCCAGTCACTGGTGCCGGTCCTGATTGCAGTCTGGTTGGAAACGCGCTTGAACGCGGTTATGGCATGGTCCCGCATGCTGACCACTTTCTATCGGTGACGTCTCTTGAGGCGGTACTTTCCGATGGCAGAATTTACAAGCCTCCGCTTGCCGAACTGGGCTGCGTTGAAGTAGACAGGGCCTTCAAATGGGGAATTGGACCATTTCTCGATGGCATCTTCTCTCAGGGCGCATTTGGTATCGTCACGCAGATGACAATTGCGCTTGCACCGGTTCCCGAGCGGGTGGAGGCTTTCTTCTTTGGATTGCCACACGATGCCGACATCGAACGCGCGGTGGAAGCCGTGCGTGCTTTATTAAGCGAAGTTGGCGGGTCGCTTGGTTTAATCAACCTGCTGAATACACGCAGGGTGTTATCGATGATGGAGCCCTACCCCCGCGATCAGCTTGATCAAAATGGTCTCATTGACGAACAGTATCTTTTAAAAATGGCTCGCCGAAATCAGGTCATGCCCTGGATGGGGACGGGCGCAATATATGGTAATGCCAGCGTGGTTCGCGCCGTCAAGTCCGTGATAAAAAAAAGGCTCTCCGGTATCGTCAAGAAATTGGTTTTTTTCACACCGGAGTCGGTAGGCAATCTTAAACGGCTAAGTCGTCTTATCCCTGGTGAATCGGGCTTGGGGCTGCAAAACATGTTTGGTCTGCTTGACAAGACCTTGCAGGCACTATCGGGCAAGCCTAGCGAGATTGCCCTTCCTTTGGCTTACTGGGTTTCGGGTAAGCGGCCGGAAGATAACACTCCGATGAACCCGGCGCGGGATGGTTGCGGCTTGATATGGTATTCGCCCCTGGTGCCCATGCGTGCGGACAGGGTTCGGGAGTATACGAAGATGGTGCACGAGGTCTGCATTGCGCATCGTCTTGAACCTCTCATCACGCTGACCAGTCTATCCGATCGCTGCTTCAATAGCACAGTGCCATTGCTCTTCGATCGCGCCAGTGAAGAAGCAATAGAGCGCGCCAGGCAATGTTATAACGCACTATTCGAGGCGGGACGCGCAATCGGCTGTATTCCGTATCGCGCCACCGTGGATTCGATGCAGCATTTTATAGACCCTGAAACGCCTTATTGGCAGACTGTCGCCGCCCTCAAACGAGAGCTCGACCCTCACGGATTGATAGCGCCGGGGAGATATTCGCAGAGTTGAGTCTGTAGAAGTCTTATTGTCGTGGCAAAAAAAACGCACCCACATAGTGAGCGCGTTTTTTTAGTGGCCAAGCTATTACTGCGGTATTGCCGCTGATCAGGCCTTGCGGCGACGAGCTGCTGAACCCAATCCGAGAAGACCGATGCCGACTAGTGCGAGTATGCCGGGTTCGGGGATCTGGGTGTCGCCACGCAGATTTGCCGTTCCTTGAAAGCACCACGCTCCTGCCACAGCCGTTCCATTCTGGCAACCGTTGGCAAAACCATGCAACTGATCGAAAGGATTCAGGACCCTATTGTTAAATGAACTGGTCAGCACGATGTCTGTGGGATTACCCGCAGCATCTAACACACCATTCGCGTTGAGATATGAGATTACCGAAGCATCTCCGGGGCCTGATACATCAAATAAGCCAAAACCCGTACCGCTTGCGGTTGCGCCAGTCAAGACGCCGCCACCATTCACTACCGCCAGAGGATCGGCGATACCACCGAGATTGCCGTGACCTGTCAGCGTTACCCAGGGATTCCCACCGTTAAGTGCCAGGATTGTCGCGAGATTGGTCGGCGAGTCATGATTCAGCAAGTTGAAAGGTGAGGTATCGCTTAGAAAAACCGAAACCGTTGCGCTGGTGAACTCTACGTAAGAGGAACTGAAGTTCTGTGAATTGTTGAAGTTCGCAACATAAAACAACCCGCAATTACCGCTTCCATCGGCGCAATAGCTACTATCTCCATTAAGAGTAGTGATGTAACCGTAAGCGGTAGCGTTCTGCCCGTTTCCATTGATAAAGGTTTGGGCCAGAGTGGCGGTTTCCAGGTGTATGTTGATAGGATTTGCCCCCAATGCTCCGAAATCAACACCGCCGACAATAATCGCCGATGCTGGAGCCGATGCCGCGATGCCTATTGCGGCAAGAAGCGTTGTTATAGTTTTGTTCATCATGTGATCCTTAAAAGGTTATAGAAGTAACATTATTTTGGTTCCAACCCCACTGGGGAATTTGAATTTCACTGAACCTTTTGAGCTGCTACTAACTTATAAGCAATCTCCGTGCCCGATATAAAATTATTTATTATCTTATTGATATATAACAAATAAGTCATATATATGGAGTAGTTCGGTGAGATCTCATCTGTCAGAGTGTCAAAACCTGTGACAGAAGTACTGAATTTTGATAGTACTTTGGTACAGGTGAAATAGCCGCGCAGATGACCGTTGGTGTTTGCACCTGGTCCTCGGTGGTTGGCGCGGATCGCGCGCGTACCGAACAAATCGGGGTGGATTTTCCCACTCCGGTCGACAGCACCAAGTTCGCCGGCATGGCATCGTGCTTCATTTGAGCGGGGGCAAAGCCCACGGTTGGCGGATAGCAGGATTGGTCGTAGCAGCCGTGGAGTTTGCGGGCAGTTCCTAACCGTCATGCGACGGCGCGCCAGAAGCACCATCTTTGGACTCTGGTGGCCGGGGGCTCCAAGTGTTGGGCGAGACGAACTGTTCAATCGGTTGCCGAAGTTGATGTCGGCATCCATTGAAAGTTGCTTCGATAATCCGGCATTCAAGACGCCAAATCCTATTTGGCGAGCGGGCGTATTTCGGCATCGGTGCAACAGCGCCTCCAAAATTGCCGAAAGCTCGATTCTACGAAGTTGTGCACGCTGCGCTGGAATGGGGGGCTGGAGATCCACCTAGCGCAGCCGTTACGAAGCTCACCAGGCAATGCTACAAAGCATTATTTGCGTGCGGGGGTAAGATCGCTGTATTCCGTATCGAGCCATTGTAGATTCAATACAGCCTCTTATAAAGCCTGAGACGCCTTACGGTAGGCTGTCACCACACACTCAAAAACAGGAGCTGGATCCTAGCGGATTAACGGATGTTTTCATAAATTCGCTTGATTATTGCGCAGGATTTCGTGTTATAGGGGATTTTGTAAAAAAGTGGCGTAGCTATTCATGCGCGCCCGACTGAACAAAATTTCCATACGAAACAAAGACCAGAGAGGATCTCTGAATTTATGAACATTCGGATTATTAGTGCCAAGGAGATTCTCGCAGGGTTGAATCTGCTGAAACTGTGGTGGTGGCGCATAAAAAAACGCGCCCACCATAGTGGGCGCGTTTATCTTTGGTTATAAAAGTTCGTTACTTCGACATAGCGACTAATCAGGCTTTCCGGCGGCGAACTGCTGCGCCCAATCCGAGAAGACCAATACCGACCAGCCCGAGTATGCCGGGTTCCGGAATCTGAGTGTCTCCGCGTATATTTGATGTGCCTTGAAAGCACCAGGCTCCTGGCGCGGCTGTCCCATCCTGGCAACCATTGGCAAAACCGTTCGCCACGTCGAAAGAATTCAGCACGGTGTTACTAAATGAACTGGTCAGCACAATGTCTGTTGTACCACCCGCGGCATCCAGCACACCGTTTGCATTGAGGAAAGAGATCACCGATGCGTCGCCGGGACCCGATACATCAAATAAGCCGAAACCCGTACCGCCTACGGTTGCACCGGTCAAGATACCACCACCATTAACAACCGCCAAGGGATCGGCGATACCGCCGAGATTGCCGTGGCCCGTCAGCGTTACCCAGGGATTTCCGCCATTAAGCGCCTGAATTGTCGCGATATTGGTTGGCGAGTCCTGATTCAGTAAATTGATAGGTGCGGCATTGCTAAAAAAAACCGAAATGGTTGCACTGGTGAATTCAACGTAAGAGGAACTGAAGTTCTGCGAGTTATTAAAGGTCGCGGTATAAAACAGTCCGCAATTTCCGCTTCCGTCGGCGCAATAGGTGTTATCGCCATTGACGGTGGTGATGAACCCGTAGATAGATGCATTTTGCCCGTTACCATTTATGAAGGTTTGGGCAAGGGTGGCTGTCTCGATGTGAGTCCGGGTCGGATCTGCCCCCAATACCCCGAAATCAATACCGCCGACGATAACCGCAGATGCCGGAGCAGATGCTGCAATGCCGATTGCGGCAAGAACCGAAGTTATAGTTTTATTCATGATGTGACCCTCAAAAGATTAAAAGTAATTGCTTGGTTCCCAGCTCCGCTTGGGAGTTTGAATTTCCCGAGCCTTGATGCTCACTTTTATATAAGCAAACCTCGTACCTAAAATGTATAACATTTCTTAACTAGCTAATATTAATATGAAAGATGGTATCTTTTAAACAATTCAGTGAGATCCTTTTTATTAAACTATTAAAATTCTCGACAGAAGTACTGAATCTCGACTCTTCCAGAGTGTTGACTTGCATTGAACCCCATGGCCGTCAGCCCATGCCGCTGAAGAGCATGTTGCGCCTCTATTGCATGCATCTACCGTGGCCTGGTGAAGCTGTACTTGCTGTGTGTGGCAGCGGTTGATGGTCGCCTAAAGGGTGAAAGTACGTCCGCAGCACCCCAAAGCGGACAATGAAGCAGAAAAAAAAACTCGGCGACGAACGCACCGAAGAATGGGCTGCCGGTCGATCTGTATTCAAAAAACCGGCAGTAGTACCCAAGAATCTGGAAGCCACTCTTTGTTCAGCGCTTCCTTAATTAAAGTTGTAGCCATCATACAAACAGACGCGCCCACTCTAAGTGGGCGCGTCTGTTTGTGTAAAGCTTGTTACCGCGGTATTGCGGCTGATCAGGCTTTGCGGCGGCGGGCTGCTGCGCCCAATCCAAGAAGACCGATGCCGACCAACCCGAGTATGCCGGGTTCGGGGATTTGAGTGTCGCCACGCAAATTTGCCGTCCCTTGAAAGCACCAGGCGCCCACCGCAGCTGTCCCATTCTGGCAACCGGTGGCAAAACCATTCGCTACGTCGAAAGCATTCAGCACTGCGTTGTTAAATGAGCTGGTCAGCGCAATGTCCGTTGCACCACCCACGGCGTCCAGCACGCCGTTTGCGTTGAGGAATGAAATCACCGAAGCATCGCCTGGACCTGTCACATCAAACAGGCCAAAACCCGTACCACTCAAAGTTCCACCGGTCAAGATACCGCCGCCATTCACTACCGCCAAAGGATCGGCGATACCGCCGAGATTGCCGTGACCCGTCAGCGTCACCCAGGGATTTCCGCCATTAAGTCCGTTAATAAATGCAACATTGGTCGGCGAGTCCTGAGTCAGCAAATTGAGAGGGGAGACATTGCTATAAAAAACCGAAACGGTTGCACTGGTGAATTCGACGTAGGACGAGCTGAAGTTTTGCGAACCGCTAAAGGTCGCGGTATAGAACAGCCCGCAATTACCGCTTCCGTCAGCGCAATAGGTATTATCGCCATTGACGGTCGTAATGTACCCATAGACAGTATTACTTTGCCCATTACCATTTACGAAGGTTTGGGCAAGCGTGGCGGTCTCCAGATGTGTACGGGTGGGATCTCCCCCCAACACCCCGAAATCAATGCCACCGACGATGATCGCCGATGCCGGAGCCGATGCTGCAAGGCCGATTGCGGCGAGAACCGAAGTTATAGTTTTATTCATGATGTGACCCTCAAAAGATTAAAAATAATTATTGGTTTCAACCCTGCTGTGGGAATTCAAATTCCCCGAACCTTTGTACCCATCTTCATATAAGCAAACCTTGTGCCTGAGATAGCTATCTTTCAATAAGTTAATGATTTATATATGAATAAAAAATTGCCATAAACAATCCTGGGGTGATTTTTTTATCGAAGTGTAAAAATACTCGACAAAATTCTGAACTTTTCGCAGTGGCTATCTTATAAGAATGCCTTATGTTAATAATGAAAGGATTTTATAAGTATATGATATTACAATGGTAACATTGATTTTTAAATGAAATACCCCGCAGATCTCTCATATCCTGGTGTAAAAATATGCGACAAGAAGAATCGGGAAGCCGCTGCAGCAGTATTCAGGGGTTTGTTAAGAATTTCAGCGAATGGGTAGCTTGATTTATCAAATTGCCCATTACGGGATTTCTTACATGAAGAGCGTTCCTAAAACAACGTTTTCCTGAAATCCCCGTTTTTCCAGTACCTTGATTTTCAATCATAATCCTGATCGACACATGAGGTCTGGTGAGAAGTAATCACTACATACTGCTATTGCTGTAAGCAGATTATGGTTTGGGTTGCAAACTTTTAAACATGGCTCGCCCATAGTGATTATGGATAAAAGTCGTGGGATGCATCAAATCCCAGAAAGCGAAAGGTTGTGCCAAGTCGGCAGTCACGTCAACATCCGGACAGGTTGCGGGGTTAATGAAAAAGCAACTGGCGGCACCGGTTCCGCCAGGAAGCGTTTCAACGGCGGGCGGAGTGGTGACGATGGGATTTTCGCTTTCATTCAGCAGGTCTTGTGATACCTGAAACAGGTCGACGAAGAAAATCTTGATGCCCGGTAGCCGGGGAGCAAGTCCATTTAGCGCTTGAACCAATAAGGCGTTATGGCTTTGGGTAAGCAGCAGGAATTCTGCTCCCAGCCCTTTTTCCTGCATAAAAGGAGTTAAGCCCAGATCAGGGAGGTTCGGTACGACGAAATGACGTGCACCAAGGGAATGGAGTGTTTTTATAGCCTGGGTGATATTTGCCACGACCTCTCCGGGCGGCGGCGGGCTCGCTCCCTCTTCCAGGAGCAGAAGATAGTCGTTCGCTCCCGTCCAAACCGTGTATAGCGCGGTGGCTTTGGCCCGCTTGCCTTTTAATGCTTTGCGAAATAATTCTATTTGACCGAGCGCTCCCGGCACATAAATCCCGCCGGGCATCTGGTTCAAATAGTCTGACTTTGATCCGCCAAATGCAAAGTTGATGCCTCCTTGTGCGGGAAGATTAATATTGGCAAGAAAAGGGTTAAGCGACACACTATTGTTACCCCGCAACAGGCGCCATAAGTACTCGACCGCAACCGGACCATTGGAGAAACGGCCATTATAGTAGGTTCGGTGAGGACTCTCCGAAGGGGGTATAGGGGGCTTAATTCTCTGAATTCTGGTGAGAATAAGGTCATTACCGGTGTCAGACAAGCTATCGCCAAACACGTAAAGCGAGTCGTATTTGGGTGGCTCAGCCGATGCGACAGGTAGAACGAATACGGTTATCAGCAGTAAACATACGCCGAGTATCTTTCTCATTCCACGCTCCAGTATGATTTTTCTGCTCTGGAGGGTTATTGTATAGACGTCGAATGAAGGCAGCAATCAAAACTATCTACCAGGTCACAATCGGGCGAATTTCGATTTCCGGTTATATTCTAGCTCTAAGACCCCGCACAGTAGCGGGTCAGTTATTATGCCACTGAAGCCTTCTGGCTAACCCTGCTTCCTCATGCCGGGAAAAGAAATAAGGATAGAGAGATCTTTCGCCGGATTTGTATGAGCCTGCCAGGGAAGCAATCTGGGTATCCACGTATCCCAGTTCCAAGTGCATGAGTACCGCTGGTGCCTGGACGCGCCGGCAGGTTCGTTCCTCTCCGATCTGGTGGAGTCCCAGCATGCGCTTGTAGAATCCGGCATGACGCGGATTAACCTCGATAAATAAATCCGTCGCTTTGTGGATATTGCGACCGAAGATATAAGCGAGGTGGAAAAGTGACGCCAGCATTTCTTTTGAACTGTACTCGGAATCTATAGCGAGCTTCGAGAGTTCGCAGACCTTTTTACCTTTCCCACGAAAACTATTGATTTCCCGTGCATAAAGTTCATCAGCGAGCAGACCCTCTTCGGAGTCCATGCCCAGTGTTAACGTCCCAAAGATCTGATGTTCGCTGGATGCCTCGAGCGTAAGTCGGTTGATATTACCCGGCATCGCCGCCGCAGCGGTGTCTGTGTGGTAACCTCGCCATGAGTACATGCGCTCAATGAGCATGCCGGCCCTGATGCGTTGTCTGGGCGTATCCACCAGACGAATATTGTAACCGCTGCGCTTCAGCACGAATTCTTCATCGGGGGTTTCATCAAGAAGCCAGTCAATCGACAAAGGGTGCGGCGCGGGATAGTTCTCGTTAACCCTCGCTGGGAAGTGTGAGCGGTTGGGGTAGGGATATTCCTTCGTATTTAATTGCATGGCAGAGAGTCCAGAGATTTAGTCGGAGTCATTCACATCCGGGATGCAATACCTCAGACGTATTAGATTAGGTATGCACACAAATTTCAGTATGGCCGCCATTTCCCTGATAAATAGATCGCACAAAAAATAACCAGGTTGTACTCATCATGGAAGGGGCGCTTGTTTGGGTACGCCACACAGCGTAGAAAATTCTTGTGTTGGGCTAACCGAATCAATTGCACTACAAATAAGCACAATCCATGCCATTAAATTTAGTGGTTAATAATCATCGAGTTATAGGTTATGCTATATGAATTTTGTCGCCATATCCTATAAACTCATTTATATTTTTTATTAACTTGCTGTTTATTAATATATTTTTTTGTCGTCGAAAGGAGACAGTTTTTATCCGGTTGCTTATAAAAAGCAGCTACTAATAGGGAACGAATGTTCAGGGAGGGGAAGCTGATTGAAATGCGGCAGAAAATAATCGACTTCTGCTTGATTTCATAGATGCCCGGTTGGGAAGGCCCTAGACTTGCGTTTGAAGAAAAGGAGTTGATTTACCGATGCGCTCGCACCCAATCTCGCCATTGTAGGAAAAGGCCTTGATCAAGTGCAGCGATGACCGGGCGTTGCCAGAGCGGTTCCGCCCAGAAATCATCTTGCTCGAAACCGCACATGTGTCCTCCCGCCTCTTCCAGGATAAGGCAACCGGCGGCGTAATCCCACAGTTTCTGTCCGCCGTGCAGGGAGAGATCAAATCGTCCGGCGGCGGTGTAACACCATTCCAGCGCGCACGACCCATAATTACGCTGAGAAGAGAAAGGCCGCTCAGTGCAGACTCCTGCCGCAAGTTTGGCGCTAAGCCGTTTTAAATCGACGTTCGCCATCGCACTTCTGAGTAGCGGGACATGTTCCTTGATGGGTAGTTTCTCGCCATTGAGATAGGCTCCGCTGCCTTGCTCCGCGTAGAACATTTCGTCCGCAACCGGGTTATAGACGACACCAAGAATGCTTCTTCCCTGCCGCATCAGTGCCACCGACACCGCAAAATAGGGCAGGCCATTGACGAAATTGGAGGTTCCATCTATCGGGTCCATGCACCACAGCCCCGCATCTCCAGCAAGCCATTGGTCAATCTGGTCCTGTTCCGTCATTTCTTCCCCCACCACGGCGCCAGGGCAAATTTTTCGCAACTCGCGCGACAGCGCTTCCTGCGTGGCAAGATCTGCTTCGGTAATCAGGCTGCCATCAGTCTTGCGCTGACGCGTAACTCTTAGATAGCGTGGTATGATCTCCTGTTGCGCAACCGCCCTGACTGCGGCAATGACTGCATCGAGCACCTGTTATTCCGTCCGCCATTTGATCGAACAGCCGATGCTGGGGATCTGCTCATCAGGCCCATGACCGGTTTCCGCAACCTGAAGCATACCCTCGAACAGGTCGCGGCGCGCGTCAGTGGGGGCGGCCTCTTTGCGCGAGGCATCCAACCGGCCGCGGTACTGCAATTCAAGCTTGTCGTTAAAACCAAAGAAATCTGGCGTACACACCGCACCATACGTCTTCGCGACCTGCTGGGTTTCGTCCCACACGTAGGGGAAAGGAAAATTGTATTCCCTTGCTACCTGTGCCATGTTATCGAATGAGTCCTCGGGATAATCCGCCGGATCGTTGGACATGATGGCGATGGCTCCTATACCGTATTTCCGTAATTCTTTCACGTCGCGGATAATGCGATCCCGTATCGCTTTTACATAAGGGCAGTGGTTGCAGATAAACATCACCAGCAACCCTTTTTCGCCTATTATGGATGTTAAGTTGTAGCGCTTTCCATCCACTCCCGGTAAATCAAAATCCACCGCCTTCCAGCCGAAATTACAAACAGGCGTTTCCAGACTGGCCATGTTTTCCCTCCTGAATAAATAACAAAATGCTTTTACACGTCCATCGCAAGCCAAAAATCCCAGGCAGGAATCAGCATGAATAATAAGCCCACCATATATAATCCTGAATCCGGCAGTCGACCGCTCAGTGCTTGAATGGCATCATTTGGACAAAATTCAGGCTTGCTAGGATACCGTTATATTATCATGAGAGACGATCATTAATTGCTGCGCCCCGGAAACGATGGCACTTCCCCGTTTTTACTGTCCTGAGCCAATGACTGCCGGCCAGATCATCGAGTTGCCTGCCAGCGTCGCGCACCATGCTTTACGCGTATTGAGACTGGAACAAGGCGACGAATTGATTTTATTCGATGGCAATACGGGCGAATTCCAGGCGACTATCGGGCGTATCGGAAAACATGGCGCGGCAGCGGTAATTGCAAAGTATCTGGATATTGAAAGAGAGTCGCCACTTGCCATCACACTCGCGCAGGCGGTATGCGCCAGCGAAAAAATGGACTGGATTTTACAAAAAGCGGTGGAACTGGGCGTTTCCCGCATTCAGCCCCTCATCGCAAAGTTGAGCACGGTGAAGCTCTCAGGCGAGCGAGTGGAACGACGTATGAAGCACTGGCAACAAGTTGTTATTTCCGCCTGCGAGCAGTGCGGCAGAAATCGCGTTCCCCAAGTGCTGCCGTTGATATCGCTGCCTCACTGGCTTGGCTCGCAGATCGATGAGTGGAAGAATTCAAGCGATGGAGGCGCCCCTCCCAATCCATGCTTTATGCTCTCACCCTCCGCACAGAAGGGATTGCATGATTTTCGCGAACCCTCCGCTACCGCTGCCATCACTCTATTGGTGGGGCCGGAAGGTGGTTTTGCGCCGGAGGAAGAGGCCGCCGCTCTGGTGGCTGGATTTATTCCGCTGCGTCTGGGGGGGCGCATACTCCGCACTGAGAGCGCCGCATTGGCGGCAATCGCGGCGATGCAAGCGCTATGGGGAGATTATTGACTCACCATGTCCGGGGCGGACATGACGTAAAGCCTCTGTATAGTCTCCCTAGCGGGGATTGGCAGCTATAAACTAGAATTGCATGGACATTCCATTCCATTTGCCATAATACTGGCATAAATCGACAAAATTTTTTCAACCCGGATAATCCACTAGGACGCAAGATGACCGTCAGCACTTGGGTAGGCTCGGAGAGCCGCCTAATAGATTATCCGGGCTCACTATATTAAAACGTAAGCATGAAGCCGCACACCGATTTTGTAACCTGGTTCCGTTCAGTGGCACCTTATATCAACGCGTTCCGTGGCAAGACGTTTGTCGTTGCTTTCGGCGGCGAAGTGGTGGCCGATGGAAAGTTTGTCGAGCTTGTCCATGATCTCAATTTGCTGGCGAGCCTCGGTGTGCGGCTGGTACTGGTGCATGGTGCACGCCCGCAGATCGAAGCGCGGTTGAACGAGCGCCGGTTGCAGACCATATATGTCAGGGGAATGCGCGTTACCGATGCCGCCACGTTGCAATGCGTGAAGGAATCCATAGGGCGGGTCCGCGTCGAAATCGAGGCCCTGCTGTCGATGGGATTGCCAAACTCGCCCATGGCCAACGCTGACATCCGCGTCGCCAGCGGAAACTTCGTCACCGCTCGTCCGGTGGGCGTGATAGAGGGTATTGATCTGATGCATACCGGCGAGGTGCGCAAGATGGATATCGCGGCAATCCGCTCCCGTCTGGAACAGGGTGAGGTTGCGCTGCTTTCGCCGCTGGGATACTCACCCACCGGCGAGATCTTTAATCTGACCCTTGAAAATGTTGCGGCTGAAGCGGCGATTGCGCTCAAAGCCGAGAAGCTTGTTTTTTTGATGGATACCGCGGGCATAGAAAAGGAATGCCCCGATAGCTCTGAGCCATCGCTGTTGCGCGAACTGACCGTGGCCGAGGGCAAGGCGCTGCTCGTGAAACTTGCAAACAAGACCACCAAACTTTCCGATGATGCCCAGTTGTATCTGCCCTTCGCCGTAAGGGCCTGTGAAGGTGGCGTATCGCGTGTTCATCTTATCAGCCGTCATGTGGATGGCGCGATGCTACAGGAATTGTTCACTCACAGCGGTATCGGAAGCATGATATCGGAGGGTCCGTTGCAAAACCTGCGGAAAGCGGGAATAGAGGACGTGGGCAGCATCCTGCAATTAATCGAGCCGCTTGAAATCGATGGAACACTGGTACGGCGGAACCGCGAATTGCTGGAAATGGAAATAGATCGCTTTGTCGTGGTCGAGCATGACGGCATGATAGTAGGGTGCGCGGCTCTTTACCCTTTTCCCGACGACAATGCGGGCGAGCTTGCCTGCCTCACCGTGCACTCCGATTATCGTAGCGCCGGATGTGGTGATGCGTTGCTCAGGAATATTGAGACCAAGGCCCGGTCTCAAGGCGGTAAAAAATTATTTGTCCTCACCACCCGGACTGCCCACTGGTTTGTCGAGCGAGGTTTTATCGAAACCGATGTAGATGAATTACCAAAAGCGAAGCAGGGACTCTACAATTATCAGCGCCGTTCCAAGGTATTTGTAAAGGAAATATAATCACACCGGTTGATTGGCTGCTCAGGGCAATTCTTCGTTTGGACGCACCCCGGCTTCGTTGATGGACGGCTGGCTATGCATGCTGTGGTTTACGTGACCGGACGAAATAGCCATAATGCATCCGCAATTTCTTTTTTGGAGGCAATCAATGGCAAGGCTTGTTAAATGCGTTAAACTCGGGCGGGAAGCGGAAGGGCTGGATTTCCAGCCTTATCCGGGCGAGCTGGGGAAGCGTATTGTCGATAATGTATCGAAAGAGGCATGGTCCGGGTGGATCAAACACCAGACCATGCTGGTCAATGAAAATCGCTTGAATCTCGCGGAGATCAAAGCCCGCAAATATCTGAGCGAACAGATGGAGGCATATTTTTTTGGAGCCGGGGCGGAACAGCCTGCAGGCTATGTGCCGCCCACGAAATGAAAAATGGCAGGGAGAATGGCCGCATCTTTCGCGCGTGAAGGCAGTATGCCTGCCATTACTGTCTATCCATAACTGAATTCGTTTAGAACGAACTCCTTTTCATGCCAAATTCCTCAATCGGCAGTCAATTTATCAATCGCGAACTCGGTCAGATCGAATTTAACCGGCGAGTCCTTGCGCAGGCCGACAATAAGAACAATCCTCTTCTGGAGCGGCTGAAATTTCTTTGCATCGTCAGCAGTAATCTCGATGAGTTTTTCGAGGTTCGCGTCGCCGGATTAAAGGAGCAGATCACTCTGGATACGCATGGTTTCGGACCAGACGGCATGTTGCCGCAGCAGGTATTCAAGCTGGTCGCTGAGCAAGCTCATTCGCTGGTGGCGCGTCAATACCGGTTGTTGAATCAAGATGTCTTGCCCGGACTTGCAAATGAGGGTATCCGCTTCCTGCGCCGCGCCGCCTGGAATGACGCTCAGCGCGAGTGGATTAAGGCTTTTTTCTTTCGTGAACTGATGCCGGTACTTACTCCCATCGGCCTTGATATCTCGCATCCTTTTCCGCGTGTACTCAACAAGAGTTTGAATTTTGCAATCGAACTGGAAGGAAAGGACGCTTTTGGGCGCAGTTCGGGAACGGCTATCGTGCAAGCGCCGCGGGTATTGCCGCGCGTAATTCTTCTGCCGGGTGAAATCAGTACCAGCGAATATAACTTCGTATTTCTATCATCGATTCTGCATGCCCACGTGGGTGAATTATTCTCCGGCATGAGTGTGCTGGGCTGCTACCAATTCCGCGCAACCCGGAATAGCGACTTGTTCGTGGACGAGGAGGAGGTTAAAAACCTGCGCGTCGCGCTGCAGGGAGAATTGCCTCAGCGCCATTTCGGCAACGCGGTACGGCTGGAAGTGGCGGACAATTGCCCGCAACACATGGCGGATTTCTTGCTGGAGCAACTGGGTCTCACCCGTGATGACTTCTATCAGGTGGAAGGACCGGTGAATCTTGTGCGGCTGATGCAGGTTCCTGATCGTATTGACCGTCCCGATCTGAAATATCCGCCATTCATTCCCGGTCTTCCGCTTACGTTGCAAAAGAAAAAGGCCGTCGACATTTTTCAGATAATTCGCAAGAATGATGTTCTCCTGCATCACCCTTATCAATCGTTCCAGCCAGTGATTCACTTCATTCAACAGGCGTCGACGGACCCCGACGTGGTGGCAATCAAGCAAACCGTATATCGTACGGGAACGGATTCGCTGGTAATGACCGCGCTCATAGCCGCGGCGAGCAGTGGTAAAGAAGTCACGGTAGTGGTGGAATTATTGGCACGTTTCGATGAGGAAGCCAACATAAACTGGGCCAGCCGTCTGGAGGAAGTCGGTGCGCACGTGGTATATGGCGTTGTGGGCCACAAGACTCACGCCAAGATGGCGATGGTGGTGCGGCGCGAAGAAGGCAAACTGCGGCGTTATGTGCATGTGGGTACCGGTAATTATCATCCCAGTACCGCCCGGTTCTATACCGATTTCGGGTTGTTTACCTGCAACGAGGAAGTTTGCGCCGACGTGAATGAAGTCTTCATGCAACTAACCGGCCTCGGCAAGGCGGGAAAATTAAAACATCTATGGCAATCTCCATTCAGCTTTCACAGTCAGACGCTGATCGCTATCGGTAACGAAGCGCAGAACGCCAAAGCGGGAAAACCGACGCGCATCATCGCCAAAATGAATGCATTACTTGAGCCGGAAGTTATTAAAGCGCTCTATGCTGCTTCAGGTGCCGGGGTGAAAATCGATCTCATCGTTCGCGGCGTGTGCGCCTTGCGCCCCGGCATTGCGGGGTTATCAGAAAATATCCGGGTACGTTCGATAATTGGCCGTTTCCTTGAACACACCCGGATTTTCTATTTCCGTAGTGGTGGCACCCACGCCATGTATCTCTCCAGCGCTGACTGGATGGATCGGAATTTCTTCCGCCGTATTGAAATATGTTTTCCTGTGCTGGACCCCAGATTGAAAAAACGTGTGCTCGTCGAAGGTTTGAATACTTACCTCAGGGACAATACACAGGCATGGGAAATGGATAGCAACGGTAATTATCGTCTCAGGTCTGCCCGTGCCAGCAAGAAACTCTGTGCTCAGGAGGCGCTGCTTGCGGAGCTCGCGGTAGCGAGGCAGCCTGAGGGACAGTAGCGGGTCCGCAGCCACGAAGCAATGCCTACCGAGATCGAACTCAAGTTGCGCTTGCCACCGGACGCTATCGCCCGATTGCAGCATAACTCATTGCTGAAATCGTTAAGTCTATCAAATTCCGTCACGCGAAAACTTTACAGCATTTACTATGACACGCCTGATTTTGATCTCAGGCGTAATGGTGTCGCATTCCGGTTGCGCCGTGAGGGTAAACGGTGGATGCAGTCCATCAAAGGTGGAGGTAGCGTCGCGACGGGACTGCATCAGCGTGACGAATGGGAAGCGCCGGTACTGAAAGCACAACCCGATTTTACCAAAATCTCCGATCCTTCGCTTGTTAGACTGTTTAGCACCGCCAGCCTGCGTGAGCAACTGCGACCATTGTTTACTACCGTATTCAACCGTAGCACGCGCACACTGCGCCTGCCCGGTGGCAGCGAAGCAGAATTTTGTCTTGATCGGGGAGAAATTATTGCCGGGGGTGCCAGTGTGCCCATTTGCGAAATTGAACTGGAATTGAAATCGGGCAGTCCGTTGCCATTATTTCAGTTTGCGCAGGATCTGCTGCACAATATTCCCGTCAGGCTGGAAAATGTGAGTAAGGCAGAGCGTGGTTATGCGCTTGCTTCCGGCTCCAGATCCCCGCCGCTCAAAGCCCGGCCGGTCCCGCTTGTGGCGGAAATGGGTGTCAGTGAAGCATTCAAGGCGATAACATGGAATTGCCTCGGTCATTTGCACAGCAACGAAGCCGGCATGCTGGAAGGATGCGACATTGAATATCTGCATCAAATGCGTGTTGCTTTGCGCAGGCAACGTTCGGCCTTGAGTATTTTTTCCAAGGCGTTTTCCAAGGCGGCGTTTACTCCGACAGCACAGGAATTGAAGTGGCTGGCCGGGCAATTTGGCCCGGCGCGGGATTGGGACGTATTCGTCACGGAAACATTGGCTACGGTTCACCTTGCCTTTCCCGATCATCAGGGGATGTCGGCGCTACGGGAAAAGTGTGAGCAGCTACGCCGCAATCACAATGAAGCAGCGCGCAACGCTGTGGAATCCGGGCACTATACGGAGTTGATGCTGAGGCTGGGCGCGTGGCTATGCGCAGAACCCTGGCTTGCCCAGCCAGATTTGCCAGTGTCGGACGATTCCCCCGGAGCCGGATCTGGCATGACAGTGAAAGAATTTGCCGGAACGCTGCTGGCGCGCCGCCATCGTCAACTCAAAAAATATGACGGAAAACTGGCGAATCTCAGCGTGCCGGAATTACACGCTCTGCGCATCGTCGCCAAGAAACAACGCTACGCCGTTGAGTTTTTTACCGGGTTTTATCCGCATAAGGCGACGAAACGTTACATTCAGTCTTTATCTACTCTTCAAGATATTCTGGGTACGATGAACGACACTGCCATTGCTGAACGTCTGCTGAGCGAAGTACCTATCGCTAAAGATGAAAGTGATCAGCATGAAGCCGCCGGTATCATCCGGGGTTGGGGTGTGAGCCTGGCACTGATCAAGAAGCTGGAACTGAATAATGCCTGGAGGCATTTCAATAGAAATGACCCATTCTGGTAAAAGTTTTACTTGATGGTCCTTTTGGGCTGCCCCGTGCAGCCCGCCAATAAAATGCACGCAGCTTGCCCACCGGCAGACTTGTATTGCCGGCAAACAAAAAGGCGATCAATGCTGAGCGCCTTTTTGTATATCCGGACCCCTGTCACCTTTCATGTCCCGAAGGAGAAGTGCGACTTGGGCCAGTCATTCACTTCATTTATTTGATAACGGCTTTCAATTCACCCTTGGCATATTTGTTTGCCATGTTGTCCAGCATGACGGGTTTGATCTTGCCAGCCTGACCGGCGCAGCCAAATGCCTCAAAGCGTGCCTTGCAAATATCCTTCGCGGCTGCAGTCGCATCCTTGAGAAATTTGCGCGGGTCGAATTCGCTCTTGTTTTTGGCAAGATGACGGCGGATTGCACCCGTCATGGCGAGGCGGATGTCGGTATCGATATTGATCTTGCGCACGCCATGCTTAATGCCTTCCTGGATTTCCTCCACCGGCACGCCATACGTTTCCTTCATTTCTCCACCATATTCGCGGATGATGTCAAGCCATTCCTGCGGCACGGAACTGGAGCCGTGCATCACCAGGTGCGTATTGGGAATACGCTGATGAATTTCCTTGACGCGCTCGATTGCGAGAATGTCGCCAGTTGGTTTACGCGTGAATTTGTACGCGCCATGGGAGGTTCCGATAGCGATAGCCAGCGCATCCACGCCTGTTTGTTTGACGAAGTCGGCGGCCTGCTCCGGATCGGTCAGCAGTTGATCATGAGATAGCTTTCCTTCGGCTCCGTGCCCGTCTTCCGCTTCACCCATGCCGGATTCGAGCGAACCCAGGCAGCCCAGCTCGCCTTCGACGGAAACGCCGACTGCATGCGCCATCTCCACCACCTTGGCAGTGACCTCGACGTTGTATTCATAGGATGATGGCGTCTTGGCGTCCGCCTCCAGCGAGCCATCCATCATCACACTGGAAAAACCGCTGCGGATGGCGTTAATACATACCGCCGGGGATGCACCGTGATCTTGATGCATGACGATGGGGATATGCGGATAAGACTCCACCGCCGCTGCAATCAGGTGGCGTAAAAAGGCTTCCCCCGCATATTTGCGCGCACCCGCAGAACCCTGCATGATGACCGGACTGTTGCATTCATCGGCCGCTTGCATGATGGCCTGAATCTGCTCCAGATTATTTACATTGAAAGCGGGCAGACCATAGCCATTTTCCGCCGCATGATCCAAAAGTTGACGCAATGATACGAGTGCCATTTGAGCCTCCTCCAAGTTAGAATCTGTGTAGAGTGAATCGTATAAGGTGAGCCGTTAGTGTAAGTCAGAAATAGCGCTGCCTTGAAATGACATGGCAAGCAGTGTTCCTGTTACTCAGATTTCAGGCTTCGCCGAAGCCTTTCTGTATTCTCCCACCTTGACAATTTTCATGGTATTGGTACCGCCCGCCTTGCCCACCGGTTCGCCGATAGTCATGATAATCAGATCGCCGTTGCGCACCACTCCTCGCTTGAGAAGCTCGTTTTCCGCATGATTCAGGATGATCTCGGGATCATTCGAGCCCCCACCGAATTTTATCGGGTAAACACCGCGAAACAAGGTCATTTTGCGGCGGGTATCCTCTTGCGGGCTTAAAGCAAATATGGGCACATTGGAGCTTCTGCGTGACATCAGCAATACCGTTCTGCCGCTTTGCGTAAGCGCGGCAATGGCACGGAGTTTCAGACCGCCGGCGGTAAACATGGTGGCGCGGGCGATCGCTTCCTCGATGGTGTCCGGAATGCCACCCTGAAGCCGACGGAGTTCGCTGCTCGCCAGATATTCCTTTTCCGCCTCGAGGCAAACCCTGGCCATGGCCGCAACGGCTTCGACAGGGTATTGGCCCGCGGCGGATTCCGCGGACAGCATGACCGCATCGGTGCCATCCAGCACCGCATTCGCGACATCGGATACTTCGGCACGGGTGGGCACCGGACTGGTGACCATTGACTCCATCATCTGCGTGGCGGTTACCACCAGTTTATTGTTGGCGCGCGCCGTGCGGATCATACGTTTCTGCAGCGCCGGCACTACCGCGTCGCCTACTTCTACCGCAAGATCACCGCGCGCCACCATAATGGCGTCGGATGCCTGCAGAATATCATCCAGCGCCAGAATTGCCTCGGATCGCTCAATTTTCGCCATCAACAAACTCTTGCCACCGGCTTCGTGCATCACTTCACGCGCCCAGCGCATATCGTCTCCGGAGCGCGGGAAGGATACTGCGAGGTAATCCGCCTTGAGCGCCGCGGCAGTCCTGATGTCTTCCACGTCCTTACTGGTCAATGCAGGAGCGCTGAGTCCGCCGCCTTTGCGGTTGATACCTTTGTTGTTGGATAGCACGCCGCCCTGTTCAACCACGCAATACACCCGGGACCCTTGGACATCGGAGACGCCGAGCACGATACGGCCATCATCCAGGATCAGTGTCGCACCCGTTTCGACATCATTGGGCAGCTCTTTATAATCCAGTCCTACTCGTTCCTGGTCGCCCAACGCACATTCGGCGTCGAGTATAAATTTGTCACCGGTCTTGAGTGCGATTTTTCCTTTTTCAAATTTGCCAATCCGGATCTTCGGGCCTTGTAAATCCGCCAGCACCCCCACGGCATGGCCTGCGGCACGTGCCAGCGAACGGGTCAGCTCGGCACACTCGATGTGCTCCTCCCGTGTGCCATGAGAAAAATTGATGCGTACCACGTCCACTCCGGCATTTATCATGCGCTCCAGAATTTTGGGATCCCTGGATGCGGGGCCGAGCGTAGCGACGATCTTCGTTCTTCGAATCATTCTAAATCCGGTAGTTGTAGCAAACCCACTAAAGAGGTAAGGGTCGCACGATGCGAAAATACTTTGTCAATCATAGTGCCGGACTTAAAAGATGAGCGAAAAATGAACCACTAATCGCTGGATTCAGGATCATTTCCAGGTAGATGGGCCGCATCGGTTAACCGTACAAAAATCAGCGTGCACGCTGCTCGAGTATATCCACGGCCGGCAGTTTCTTGCCTTCCAGAAACTCCAGGAAGGCACCGCCAGCGGTGGAAATGTACGATATCTTGTCATAAATACCATATTTCTGGATTGCGGCGATGGTGTCGCCACCACCAGCCAGGGTAAATGCTTTGGTATCGGCAATTGCCATGGCGATGGTTTTGGTTCCGGCGCCAAATTGATCGAACTCGAATACGCCAACGGGGCCATTCCATACCACCGTGCCGGCTTTCATGATGATATCCGCCAACTCTTGCGCGCTCTTCGGGCCAATATCAAAAATCATTTCGTCATCGGCCACCGAATCGGCGTCTTTCAATATCGCCGGTTCGCTTGCCTCGAATTTCTTTCCCACCACGACATCCACCGCGATAGGGATGGAAGCGTTGCGCCTCGCCATCTTATCCATCAGTGTCTTCGCGGTAGGAACCAGGTCATTTTCGCATAAAGACTTTCCGGTATTCTTGCCGGCAGCTTTGAGGAAGGTATTGGCGATACCGCCGCCAACCACCATCTGGTCCACTTTTTCGGAGAGGGACTCAAGCACGGTAAGCTTGGTCGACACCTTGGAACCGCCGACGATGGCGACCATGGGGCGCGCCGGATTCAGCAGGGCCTTGGTCAGCGCGTCCAGTTCCTCCGTCAGCAGAATACCGGCGCAAGCAATCGGCGCATACTTGGCAATACCATGGGTGGAGGCTTCGGCACGATGTGCGGTGCCGAAGGCGTCCATGACAAATACATCGCACAGCTTGGCATACTTCTGTGCAGTCTCATCAACATTCTTCTTTTCGCCTTTGTTGATACGGCAGTTTTCCAGAACGACCAATTCACCTTCCGCGACCTCGAATCCGTTTTCTACCCAATCTTTGATCAGGCGCACGGGCTTGCCCAGACGGGCAGCGATATTTTCGGCAACCGGCCTGAGTGAATTCTCCTCAGACCATACGCCTTCCTCGGGACGGCCCAGATGCGAAGTCACCATCACTTTAGCCCCCTGTTTCAGGCAGTGATTGATGGTAGCCATGGAAGCGGTAATACGCGCATCAGATGTAACCTTGCCATCTTTAACGGGTACATTCAAATCGGCACGAATGAATACACGCTTGCCTTTAAGATCGAGATCGATGAGTTTAATGACGGACACGGGAAGCTCCAGATTTATGCGGCATAAGGAACGGCTTGCGGCCTATTCCTTATGCCCGGTCGAAGTAGAAAATGAAGGTGAAAAGCGGATCAGACAGACTTCTTTATGTCCCGGCGATTCTCAACCCCTCACCGCCCATTACTTGGCGGCGGCAACGCGGACCATTTCCAGAATCTTGCTGGAATAACCCCATTCGTTGTCGTACCAGGAAACAACCTTTACGAAACTGCCATCCAAAGACATGCCAGCCTCCGCATCAAAGATGGAGGTGCAACTGTCCCCGCGAAAATCAGTGGAAACGACCTTTTCATCCGTATAGCCGAGCACCCCCTTCATCGATCCCTCCGATGCTTTCTTCATGGCGGCGCAGATTTCCTCGTAGGTGGCATCCTTATTCAACTCGACGGTGAGGTCGACCACCGATACGTCGGAAGTCGGCACGCGGAAGGCCATGCCGGTGAGTTTCTTGTTCAGTTCCGGAATAACCACGCCAACTGCTTTGGCGGCGCCGGTCGAGGATGGAATGATGTTTTCAAGAATACCGCGTCCTCCGCGCCAATCCTTGTTGGAAGGGCCATCGACCGTCTTCTGTGTGGCGGTGGCGGCATGTACGGTAGTCATCAAGCCGCGCTTGATACCGAAGGTGTCGTTCAATACCTTGGCGACAGGGGCAAGACAGTTGGTGGTACACGACGCATTGGAAATAATAGACTGTCCAGCATACGTTTTATCATTCACGCCATAAACAAACATGGGCGTGTCATCCTTGGAAGGTGCTGACATGATGACTTTTTTAGCACCGGCCGTAATGTGTTTCTGGCAGGTTTCCTTAGTCAGAAAAAGACCCGTAGACTCAACGACAACATCGGCACCTACCTCGTTCCACTTCAGTTCAGCCGGATCCTTGATGGCGGTCAGGCGGATCTTCTTGCCATTGACGACCAGGGTGTCGTCACCCTCGATAGAGACATCTCCCTTGAAGCGGCCATGCACGGAGTCGTGTTGCAGCATATAAGCCAGGTAGTCTGGTTCGAGCAGATCATTAATCGCGACGACTTCGATGTCTTCGAAATTTTGTATTGCCGCACGAAACACCATGCGTCCAATACGGCCAAACCCATTGATACCGACTTTGATTGTCATATTTTGAACTCCTTGGATAAAAAAATCGAACCGTAGCGCAAAGAAATCCCCATACCGCAAGTTCTCCCGAGGGAATTAAATAACGCTATTCACCGCTTTTATCACATTCTCGACGGTGAAGCCGAAATGCTTGAACAGATCGCTGGCAGGCGCTGATTCGCCAAATGTATCCATGCCGACCACCGCGCCTTCAAGTCCAACATATTTGCGCCAGTAATCGGTGACACCCGCCTCCACCGCTACGCGCCCAATACCTTTGGGTAATACGCTATCCCTATAAGCCGGGTCCTGGCGGTCAAACAGGTTTGTACAAGGCATTGAAACCACGCGCACGTGGACACCTGTTTCAGCAAGTGCCTTTTGTGCCATTATTGCCAGTCCCACTTCAGAACCGGTGGCGATAATGATGGCTTGTGGCTTGTCGTCCGCGGCCTCGGAGAGGATATAACCGCCCTTGTCGATCAGTTTGACAGTGGCGGCGTCGCGTTTCTGGAATGGCAGATTCTGGCGGCTGAAAATCAGTGTTGAAGGGCCGTCCTTGCGTTCAATTGCGCGTGCCCAGGCGACCGTGGATTCAACGGTATCACAGGGCCGCCATACATACATATTGGGAATGTAACGTAACGTCGCGGTCTGTTCCACCGCTTGATGTGTCGGACCATCTTCGCCCAAGCCGATCGAATCATGGGTAAACACGAATAAAGTGCGGATTTTCATCAGCGCGGCCATGCGCAAGGCATTGCGGGCATATTCCGAAAACATCAGAAAGGTCGCGCCGTACGGGATGATGCCACCATGCAGGGACAGCCCGTTCATCATTGCGCTCATGCCGAATTCACGCACGCCGTAATAAATATAGTTGCCTCCGTTCTCCCGGTTGTAGCCTTTTGACCCAGACCAGAGGGTAAGATTGGACCCCGCCAGATCCGCGGAACCGCCGACCAGCTCCGGCAATGCTGATGCCAGGCCTTCAATGGCGTTTTGTGAAGCTTTGCGGGTGGCAATCGTTTCCTGCTTGGCATCGACGCGGCCGATCAAGCCATCCACGTGCTCGCGCCAGCCGTCCGGCAATTCTCCCGACATACGCCGCGTGAACTCGGCGGCCTCGGCGGGATACTTCTCGCTATACTCGGCGAACTTGCGGTTCCACTCGCTCTCCAGTTTTTCGCCTTTTGCGCGGCCATCCCACATTGCATAGACATCGTTGGGGATTTCGAATGGCAAATGATGCCAGCCGATATGTGGCCGGGTAGCGGCTATCTCCGCGTCACCCAGCGCGGCACCATGGACTTCATGAGTATCGGCCTTGTTGGGAGAGCCCATGCCGATGACGGTTTTGCAGCAGATCATCGAAGGTTTTCCGCCAGCTTGCTTGGCCGCCTCGATCGCCGCCTCGATTGCTACCGGGTCATGCCCGTTGACATTGGGAACGACATGCCAGCCATAAGCCTCGAAACGCTTGGGTGTGTCGTCTGTGAACCAGCCTTCCACATGACCGTCGATGGAAATGCCGTTGTCGTCGTAAAAACAGATCAGCTTACCGAGCCCCAGCGTACCCGCCAGCGAACAGGCCTCATGAGAAATTCCTTCCATAAGACAGCCATCGCCAAGAAATACGTAGGTGTAATGATTGACAATATCAAAGCCGGGCCGGTTAAAATCCGCGGCGAGTATTTTTTCGGCCAGCGCCATGCCTACCGCGTTGGCGAGTCCCTGTCCCAAGGGGCCGGTGGTGGTTTCCACGCCTGGCGTGTAACCATATTCAGGATGGCCAGGCGTCTTGGAATGAAGCTGACGGAAGCGTTTGATTTCCTCCATCGGCAAATCGTAGCCGGTAAGATGCAACAAGGCATAAATCAACATCGAGCCATGTCCGTTGGACAATACGAACCGGTCGCGGTCCATCCATTTGGGGTTGGCAGGGTTGTGGCGTAAATGATGAATCCATAATACTTCGGCTATCTCCGCCATACCCATCGGCATACCGGGGTGACCCGAATTGGCTTTTTGCACAGCGTCCATAGCCAGCGCGCGGATAGCGCTGGTAAGATTCTTGAACACCGGCGCATCAAAATCTCTAAATGTTCCCATGGACACAAACTCCCTCGTTCAATGGATATTATTGCAATAAAAATACCACCCCCTAACCTGAGTAAGGGTGCGGGTCGGCAAAAACCATTATTATCGCTTAAGATACGATGTCAGACAACTTTGCGTTGATACTAATGCAAGATTTCAAATGTGGCGAATTGCAGTTAACGCTAAAAGCGCTATGGGAGCCACCGACGCGAATGGTCGTGAACTCATATCTATTAACAGGCCCTAGATGGTCCCGATAACTTCTGGGCGTGATATAAACGGAAAATTTCTTCCCGTTTAGTGATTGCGCAGCTTGATTCCCAGCAGTTTAAGCTTGCGGTAAAGATGAGTGCGCTCTAACCCGGCCCGCTCCGCCACACGAGTCATGTTGCTGTTTTCCTGATCAATGAGCTGTTCAAAATAAATTTTCTCAAACATGTCGCGTGCCTCGCGTAGTGGAATATTAAGCGGAACACCTGCCACCGCTTGGGTCGGAGATGAGGAGACCAGTATCTGCTTTACATCATCCGCCGATATCTCATCGCCAGCGCAGGTAAGCGCCAGAGAGTGAACCGCGCCGGTAAGTTGCGCAAGGTTGCCGGGCCAGTCATGATTCCGCAAGCCGTTAAGCGCGGCGGTACTGAATTGTCGCAGGGGTACTTCGCCTGACTCAATGCAGCGCGACAGAATCTGGCTGGCCAGTTCGGGAATATCTTCCCGATGCTCCCTCAGCGCGGGAACATTGATGCAAAGACCACTCAAAATTTCATATAACCTCTGATCATAGGCGCCTTGAGCAGTCAGTCCTGCTAACGGCATGGAGGTGGCGCATACCAGCCGTACACTGTATTTTTCCAGTTTGCCCAACAGCAACAGCAGGCCTTTTTGTGCCAATCTGTTGAGATCCCCGATCTCCTTGAGAAACAGCAAGCCACCTTTTGCACGTTCAAGTAGATCAAACGGGGCATTCGTAAGGGCAGCAAGGGTGTCCGGCTCCACCCAGGGAGTGTTTGGGCGGTGTAGAAAGCGTGCACACAAATCCGCCCCGGTTCCTGGTTCGCCGGTGAGCAATAACGGCGTTCTAAGATTGGCTACCTGTTCCAGCCGTTTCTTCAGGTCGGCGATCAATGGGCCTCTGCCCAGGCTGGCGAGCGGAAGTATCGTGAGTGGTTTGCCTTGCCCCCCACGTAGTGCGCGCCCTACCGTATTCAATAATTTTTGCAGCGGAACCGGTTTTTCCAGATAGCCGGATGCGCCCATCCGTGTTGCCTCTACTGCGGTGTCTATGGTCCCATGTCCCGACATCATCACCACCGGCATGGTGAGCAGTCCGCCACTTGCCCATTCTTTCAGAAGCGTGATACCGTCAGTATCCGGCATCCAGATGTCGAGTAATACCAGGTCGGGTCGCGCTTGCTTACGCCAGTTGCGTGCCTGCCCGGCATTTTCCGCAAGGGCCACTTGATAACCTTCATCACGCAAGATCTCGGACAATAGCTCACGTATGCCGACTTCGTCATCAACGACAAGTATCGTATTGTTGCTCATAATTTAGCTGAATTCGTGAGTTGGACAGAGTACGATCCGTCCTGTAGCGAATTCACCAGAAAGATGGAGATCAAGTTGGGTGGAAAGTCATTACAGATCATAGTGCTTAGCTAAGAAGTCCTAAAAAATGAATAGTCAATTGCCGGGTTCAGGTGCCAGAGCCGGATCTCTTTTGCAAACACAGGGGAATCCACCCTGCTAGTGGGGACTGAGTGCGAATTATCAAAGCGGGTGCTTCCCAAGATGGAAGATACATTCATAGTGGATAGTGGTTATGTATTTTTATGATAAACCGTCAAATTGCTTGCCTGGCCGGAAAGGTAATTGAAACTCGCGCGCCGCGAGGCTGGATATTCTCTATTTCAATCACACCGCTGTGTTCCTCAACGATTTTTTTAACAATGGGTAGTCCGAGTCCCGTACCTCTGGACTTGGTGGTAACGTAGGGTTCGAACACCCGGGCTCGGACTTGTTCGGGGAATCCCGCACCGTTATCACTCACGCTAAATCGCATTCCATTTGACACAATTTCGGTTCGAACCATGATAGCGGGTTCCGGGACGCCCATCAGTGTATCCTGAGCATTCTGCAAGAGATTGTGAATAACCTGTCGTAACCGCGCGGAGTCACCCCTCACCGCCGGCAGATCTGAAGCCAGGGCCAAATCGATGTGAGGCTGCCGATCTCCAGGCACCCCTGTGCTCGCAGCCTCATATAATGCAAGCACTTCCCGCACCAGGCCGTTGAAATCCAGCATATGAAATTCCAGTTCGGGTGCCCGCGCATATTCACTGAATTCATTGACCATTTTTTTAAGTGCTTCGACCTGATTGACGATCGTTTCGGTGGACCGCCGCAAGATATGGGCATCCTGCGTACTTAATTTCTCCGCGAGCTTGTGCTGCATACGCTCGGCCGAAAGCTGTATCGGTGTGAGCGGATTTTTGATTTCGTGGGCCAGGCGCCGTGCCACCTCGCCCCAGGCGGCGGTACGCTGAGCCTGCAATAAACTGGTAATATCATCAAACACCACGACACCGCCGCTGCCCGATACGTGCGGCAGACGTGTCCCGCGAAGCAGCAATACCTGATTGGTGCCATCCCTCGTGCGTTCCACCTGACACTGCCATTCGCCCCTTTTACCAGAATGAAATCCTTCAAGAATTTCCGCCTTGAAAGAATTCAGTTGAGGTTCGCGCACTGCGCATTCTTCAATGGTTAATCCCTGGAGACCCATCAGTGGAACCTTCAGGATTTGCTCGGCGCTAAGATTAGCGGTGCGCATACGCAGGTTTTCGTCAAATACCAGAACGCCGGATGAGAGGTTGGCCAGTATGTTTTCCAGATAAGCCCGGGCGCTTTCCACCTCTTGCTGATTGCGCTCGGCTGTAACGCGAGCTTCCTCCAACTGCTGAGTCATGAGATTAAATGATTCGGTCAGCACGCCCAGCTCATCGCGGCTCTGGACGGGATGGCGCCTGCTGAAGTCGCCTTGTGCTACGGCTCGGGTACCTTCGGCCAGCATGCCCAATGGTGCGCTCAGCCGCTCACTGATAAGGAACGCCGCCGCCAGCGCGGAAAAAAGCGAAAGCAACAACGCGAGTGTGAGCGTCACGCCATACAATCCCTTCAGTCCTTCGCGCGAGAGCAGCAATTCCTGATAGTCGCGATACGCCGCCTGCACTATTTCCGCATCTTCGGTTAGCTGCTTCGGTACCGGTTGCAATAATTGCAACATCCACCCATCACCTTTCATGCCTGTTGCATCGATAGGCGCCACCACCCTTAAATACAAACCTTTGTCGGGAATGGATTCAACCGTACTGTAGATATTCTCTGTTCTCACCTGTCGCATTACCGCAGCACTGAGCGTGTCCGGGAATAATCTCGTGTCATGTAAGCCAGCAAATACCATTTGCTTTCCATTCTGATCAAACAACGTGGCTTCCTGGATTTGGGATTGATTCAGCAACTGCTCCAGCATCGGTAGCGGCGAGGCGGACTCTTCAGCCAGGGTAAGGGTGACAGACTGAGCTTTGTTGCGCAGTTCCACCAGGAGATTGTCGAGAATGGTACGTCCGAGGTTCAATCCTCCCTCGAGCGCACGATCCACTTTGACATCAAACCAGGATTCGATACTTTTCCCGAGGAACTGCACAGAGACGCCATACACCAGCGCACCCGGGAGAATCGCCATCAGGGAGAAGATCAGCAACAGGCGTAGCGCCAGCCTGGAACCGAATACGCCGGCCTTGAGCCTGCGTTTGAGTCTCCACAGCAAATATCCCACCACCGCCATGAGAAACAACACGAAGCCGACATTGACCCGGATCAGAAGTCTATATTTTCGTTCAAAGAGCCCTGTGTCGGCACCCGCGGTGGCGAGCAGAAACAGCATGACCGCACCCAGTCCCGCACCGATGATGATGACGTATTTCACGGCCGGGTATTATCTTGAAGCTTTGGCAACGGCAACCTTGTGCTCCACTGGAGTGTGCCAGTGCTGAGATCCCATTCCCTGGAGCCAAGCGTTTCCACCTGAAAAGGTTTAGGCAATGCCGAGATATCAAGTCGCATCCGCAATTCCACCGTGTATTCCATATCCGGTTTTAGCTCGGAACTTGCGATAAGAGGACGGTCGCGCACCCGGCTAAGCGCCTGTAGCGCTTCCTTAAGTGTGTTGAAGTTCTGCGACAGCGTTCCGCGACTCAAACGGTACTGACGAGTCAGCGCGTAATAGCTCAATCCTTCACGTACTCTGCTTTGTGCAACTCTTTCACCCAGCCAGTACCAACGGAATTTCATCAGATTGAGTTCAGTAACGAAATAAAGCACGATACCTTTCTCAAGTGCGCGTTCCAGCTTGGGGTTAAGCGCGATCTCGAAATCAGCGTCAAACTGATAACCTTCGTCCGTCGCATCGATCACGATGGATTTTATCTGTATGCTTTCCGCATGCACGGTAGTGCTCAGCGGCAGTGCCATACTCAGCAGTATTACTGCCGCCGCCTGCAGCACGCGCGCAAAGGAATCAGGCCTTGTGCAGCAGAGCATAAAAGAAACCGTCATGATGAGAGTTCGGCAATAGTTGCCCATCGATTGTTTCAACCTGGGACAGAGGCAACAGACGGGCGTCTGAATGATGGCGCAGAAACTTCTCCACTTGCAGCTTGTTTTCCTCGGCGAATACCGAACAGGTGGCATAGAGCAATTTACCATCTCTGGTCAGGATCTGCCACAAGGCATCCAGGATTTTGCGCTGCTTTTCACCAAACCGGGAGAGGTCACTTTCACGTCTCAGCCATTTGATGTCGGGGTGGCGGCACACCACGCCCGAGGCGGAGCAGGGCACATCGGCTAAAATACGATCGAATTTCCTGCCATCCCACCATTCCGCCGGGTGCGCGGCATCTCCGCAAATGATGCGGTGGATATCGAGTTCCAGACGAGAGAGATTTTCTGTTATGCGGGCGACCCGTACGCTGTCATTATCCAACGCGGTTAATTCCACTTTCGCTAATTCCAGCAAATGCGCGCTTTTGCCTCCGGGCGCGGCGCAAGCATCCAGGACACGCATGCCGTCGTGCGCGTCCAGCAATGGTGCGGCAAGTTGGGCGCCCGCATCCTGTACCGACACCAGCCCTTGTGTGAATCCCAGGAGCCTGTCAATTGCGACCGGTTGTGCCAGCTCGAGCGCGTCATTCCACAATCGCTGCGTATCCATGCCGTTTTGGTTGAGACGTTTCTCGTATTCCGCCACGCTGATTTTGCGCCGGTTGACCCTCAACGTCATGGGTGGATGCTGATTGCCGGCCTCCAATATTGCCTGATAGCTTTGCGGGTAGTGTACGTGAAGTTTGTCTATCCACCACTGTGGATGAGAATACCGTCCCACCTCGTTTTCAGCCGCCCGTTCCAGAAGATATGCGCGCTGTCGCACAAAGTTGCGCAATACCGCGTTGACCAGTCCTTGGGCACCTTTGTTACCATTCATCACTTGAGTAGCGGATACGGCATGATCCACAATTGCATGCACGGAAGCTTTGCTGTATCCCAGTTGATACAGGCCCACCAATAATAAATAACGTATATTCCGGTCCCGCAATGGCTTGTTCAGTAATAAGCCAAGCAACCTGTCGAGTTGACCATAAAAACGTAGTACACCGTAGCTTAAATCCTGAATGGCTCCGCGTTGCTGGCCAGAAAGGTCAACGTGGGTACGCCAGACCTCCTGCAATACCTCGGTCAGGCTCGCGCCAGCCAGTACTTTACCCACCGTTGCGGCGGCCAAACACTGAGTTTTAATCATTCCGGCATTCAACCTAAATCCGGCAGTTGTAGCGGGTTTATCAAGAAGCTGAAATTCGAGTGTGACAAAAAATCATTATGGATCATGGCATTGAGCAGTAAAATAAAAGATCAACCGCTAAGTTTGGGTTCAAACCGGTCGCCCGGCCGCAATGGATGCCCCGAGAGAAATTCTGCCGCACTCATCTTTTTTCCATCAGATCTCTGCAAGACTTCCAGTATGAGCGCCCCTTCGCCACAGACCACCACGATTCCGTCGCGTCCTGTTGCCACAATTTCTCCCGGTTGGCCAGCGGCATCCGCAGTGACCCTTGTCTGCCATATTTTCATAGCGATTCCACGTACCCGCGAATAAGCGCCGGGGCGAGGATTGAACGCCCGTACTACACGGTTGATGTTCTCCGCGCTTAGTTGCCAGTCAATTTCCGCTTCATTTTTTTCCAGTTTCGGTGCGTAAGTCGCGGCAATTTCATTCTGAGGAACTCCGGAAAGCATATCTTCACGCAAATGCGCCAATGCTTCCACGATGCAAACTGCTCCCAATAAGGCAAGCCTATCATGCAGAGTTTGCGCGGTGTCATCCTCTGCAATTGCGTCGCTTCGCTGCAACAGCATTGCGCCCGTATCCAGGCCGCGATCCATTTGTATGATGGTGATCCCGGTCTCCCGGTCTCCCGCTAATATTGCCCGCTGGATTGGGGCGGCTCCCCGCCAGCGGGGCAGCAAGGAAGCATGGATGTTAAGACAACCCAGGCGGGGGATGCTCAAAACAGCTGAAGGCAGAATCAGTCCATAGGCGACAACCACCATGACATCCGCACCGATGGCAGCGAGTTGCGCGTGCAACTCCGGTTGTTTAAGCGAATAGGGCTGCAGCAAGGTAAATGTGCGTTGTTGTGCCAGCAATTTGATCGCGCTTGCGGTGGGCTTCATGCCCCGTCCGGAAGGGCGGTCTGGCTGGGTCAGCACCAATGCAATCTCATGCCCGGCATTTGCCAAGGCTTCAAGCGCGGGAACGGAGAATGGCGGGGTGCCCGCAAAAATAATTTTCAACCTAAATCCGGCAGTTGGGTGAAGTGGAATAGGTACAGGGCAAGGCGTTGCAGCGCGGCCGTGTGCCGCAAGAACCGTGTAACCCATCCTTTAGCGAACTCGCCCGGAAGGTGAAGGTCAAGGGAGGCAAAAAGTTATTACGGGTCATGGTGCCTAGTTGGCAAAGGAGCTAAAGAATGAGCGGTCAACTGCCGGATTCAGGTTCATATAGAACGCGGTTTAGCCAGGAGCGTACACGAAGAAGACCCGCCGAAGAGGCGTGGCCGCCTCCCATCAGGACCGCTGGGCAAATACCTTGCAGGTGCACCTCGCGCGATGCGTCTTGGCGTCGTAGATCAAGCCCGCGTCGTACGTCCTGTGATTTCCGTTTTTGCCAGCAACGCACTTGACAACCCGCCGGATCTATTCAGATGCCTCTCAAATTCAGCGGTCAATGATTCACACTTGCCGGTGGCCGGGAAACCGGCCCTCACATTACTTTGCGCTGCTGCTTTTTAAACTTGGTTTGAATGCGCGATTGTTTCATCCGCGACCAGTATTCAACAAACACTTTGCCTACCAAATGATCCATCTCGTGTTGAATGCATACTGCCAGCAAGCCATCGGCATCGAGCACGAACGGATTGCCATCGCGATCCCATGCCTCGACCGTGACCCGCTCCGCGCGTTCCACCTTTCCGAATATTCCCGGTACGGACAGACAGCCTTCTTCATAGTCAGATTCACCGCTGCGGGCGGTGATTTCAGGGTTGATCAACACATGCAGCTGGTTACGGGTATCGGAGATGTCGATTACGATGACACGCTGATGCACGTCAACCTGGGTTGCCGCCAGTCCAATTCCAGGAGCGGAATACATGGTTTCCGCCATATCGTCCACCAAAGCACGAGTCTCGTCAGTAACCTTCGGTACTCGGTCTGCCACGGTGTGCAGCCGTTCATCCGGGTATTGTAGTATCTTCAGGAGTGCCATAAAAAGACTTGCGCATTTAATAATCTAAATGCAAAATTTAAACCGTATCATTATGATATTCCGTTTGATCCCTATCTTGGGTCTATGTCTGGGGTCTCTTGCCGGTAATTCTCCAAGCATAGGTCCATTATATCCTGATTTGGGCCGGAGGCTTGAGTCCGGCCAGCCCGTCGAAGACACCGATACGAAATCTCGGACAGTCTGACTGCCAATTTGTTGATCCAGACAATCGCTTAGAGGCCTCGCCGCGAGCTTTCTGAAAGAATCAATGGGTTCCTCTCGGTAATCAAAAAATGTTGTGAACTTGGGCCATTACGCAGTGCGATCACCGTACCATCCATTTGCACCTAAATCCGGCAGTTGGCCGCCCATTCATCAATCTGGAATTATGATCCGTAGAGAATTTTTGTGCCATTTTTGATTCTTGCTTCCTGGGTGCGTTCGCCCCGTCCAACTACCGGATTTAGGTTAAATCCATCTAAGTTAACTCACCAAAGCGAAGGTCAAGTGATGCAAAAAATTATTCCGGGTTATGGCGCCTGGAAATGGGCTGGAAAATGAGCGATCAAACTGCCGGATTCATGGATCGACTAAAATGAAGCCAATAGAGGATATCGAATCCTGGCTTGCACTTGGCTTGATTGATGGTCTTGGTGATGAGTCAATCCGGCGATTGCTGGTGGCTTTCGGCAGTCCCGCCGGTATTTTTTCCGCAAAAGCTGCCGCACTTGAGCGCCTGGTGAAGAAAAAGATAGCGGACAGCATTGTACAAGGGGGGGACAGAAAAAAAGTTGCGGTAACGCTTAAATGGCTCGAAGATCCTGCAAACTCGATTATGACGCTGGCTGATCCCGATTATTCTTCGATGCTGCTCAATATCGCGGATCCTCCTCCGCTTCTCTATCTCAAGGGGAAACGGGAGTTGCTGAGCTCACCCGCACTTGCTGTGGTCGGTAGCCGCAATGCCACACCTCAAGGGCTTTCCAACGCGGAAGCTTTTGCCGAGGCTGCAAGTCACGCGGGACTTTGCATTGTGAGTGGAATGGCGCTCGGTGTGGATGCCGCGGCTCATCGTGGGGGTCTGCGTGGCGCAGCAGCCAGCATCGCGGTAGTGGGGACTGGCCTGGACGTCGTTTATCCCGCACGCAATCGCGATCTTGCCCATGAGCTGGCGGAAAAGGGAGTGCTTGTTTCCGAGTTTCCATTGGGCACCCCCGCCGTAGGTAGCAATTTTCCGCGCCGCAACCGCATCATTAGCGGCATGAGCCGGGGTTGCCTGGTGGTGGAAGCCGCGCTGCAAAGTGGTTCTCTTATTACCGCCCGGCAGGCGCTGGAGCAGGGACGGGACGTATTTGCCATTCCCGGTTCGATTCATTCCCCCTTATCAAAGGGTTGTCACGCACTTATCAAACAAGGAGCGAAACTGGTTGAAAGCGCCGAAGATATTCTGGATGAGCTGGGATATCAGTTAGTACGAAGTACGGTCAACGACACGGATGAACCTGTCGCAGAAGAATCGCTGCTGCTGAAATATCTCGGCCATGACGTCGCCAACATCGATACACTGTGCACCCGTAGTGGCTTGACGGCGGAAACAGTATCAGCGATGCTATTATCGCTTGAACTGGATGGCGTGGTCGCCACGCTGCCGGGTGGATGCTACCAGCGGCTGCGGTAGTTATCACGGCGGATAGTCCAATCGTTCTCGCCATCCGTGTAATCCCGAAAAGGCAATTGAGCGTAAAGTAATTGTAATGCTTACGTAAATTGGACTGCGCCGCCCGATAATCGGGTGTGTGCTTTCTCAGAACTGCACCCCAACCACGGAATGTTCACAGGAGTTTCATGGGAAAAACCTTAATCATCGCCGAGAAGCCTTCCGTTGCCGCCGATATCGCGCGGGTATTAGGGGGTTTTACCAAGCACACCGATTACTTCGAGAGTGATCAGTATGTGTTGTCATCGGCTGTCGGCCATTTGCTTGAGCTTGCGGTACCGGAGCAATACGAAGTCAAACGCGGGAAATGGAGTTTTTCCAATTTACCGGTAATTCCACCGTACTTTGACCTTAATCCCATCGAGAAAACAGAGTCGCGCCTGAAGCTTTTAACCAAGCTCATCAAACGCAAGGACGTGAACGAGCTTATCAATGCCTGTGACGCGGGACGGGAAGGGGAATTGATTTTTCGTTACATTGCGCGTCACGCGGGAACCACGAAACCGGTGAAACGGCTTTGGCTGCAATCCATGACCCCTGCCTCAATTCGCGAGGGATTTACCAAATTGCTTGATGATGCTGCTGTTCAGCCGCTGGCGGAAGCAGCTGTGAGCCGCTCGGAAGCCGACTGGCTCGTGGGTATAAATGGCACTCGCGCCATGACCGCGTTCAATTCTCAGGAAGGCGGATTTCATAAGACCACTGTGGGACGAGTGCAAACCCCGACTCTGGCAATCCTGATTGAGCGGGAAGACACGATCAGGAAATTTGTTCCCCGCAATTACTGGGAAGTACACGGCACGTTTGCCGCTAAAGCAGGCATGTATAACGGACGCTGGTTCGACGAAAAGTTTTCAAAAGACAAAAAGGATAGCGAACAAAAAGCCGAGCGATTGTGGGATCAGGGCAAGGCTGAGGCTATCCGCGCCAAATGTCAGGATAAACCCGGTACCGTCAGCGAAGAAAGCAAGCCCACCACGGAAATCTGCCCGCTACTGTATGACCTTACCAGTTTGCAGCGCGATGCTAATGGGCGCTTTGGTTTCTCCGCCAAAACAACGTTAGGGCTGGCCCAGGCGTTATATGAGAAGCATAAGGCGTTAACCTACCCGCGCACAGACTCGCGTGCGCTACCGGAAGATTATATTGGAACCGTCAAGGATACCCTCAATTCATTGGAACAGACCCGTTACAGTATATTTGCCAAACAGATTCTCAAAGCGGACTGGGTCAAACCCAATAAGCGGGTGTTTAACAACGCAAAGATTTCCGATCACTTCGCCATTATTCCAACCTCGCTTGAACCCAAGGGTCTGAACGATGCGGAAGCGAAACTTTATGATCTCGTGACCAAGCGGTTCTTGGCCATTTTTTATCCTGCCGCCGAATTTCTTGTTACGACTCGAATCACCCGTGTGGAGAACGAGCCATTCAAAACCGAAGGTAAGGTAATGGTCAATCCTGGCTGGCAGGCGGTCTACGGCAAGGAAATTCATGCCGAGAGCGCAAATGCTGACTCGACTCTGGTTGCGGTGAATCCGGATGAACCGGTGCTTGCCAGGGAAGTTAACGTCGTCGCCAGTAAGACCCGGCCCCCCGCCAGATTCAATGAAGCCACGTTGCTGTCGGCCATGGAAGGCGCGGGTAAACTGGTGGAAGACGAAGATCTTCGGGAAGCCATGAGTGCGAAAGGACTGGGCACGCCCGCCACTCGGGCTTCGATTATCGAAGGCCTGGTGTTCGAAAACTATATGCAACGCGTGGGACGGGAATTGCAGCCTACCGCCAAGGCATTTTCACTGATTACATTATTGCGTGGACTGAAGGTGCCTGAATTGACCTCACCGGAATTAACGGGTGACTGGGAATTCAAACTCCGTCAGATCGAGCAGGGCAAACTCGAACGCCACAAATTCATGGAAGAAATCGCCGGCATGACGAATCATATGGTGACACAGGCGAAAAGTCATCGCGGTGAAACCATAAGCGGAGATTTTTCCACGCTTAAGTCCCCTTGCCCCAAATGCAGTGGCATCGTGCAGGAGACTTACAAGAAATTTCAGTGTCAGAAATGCGATTTTGCGTTATGGAAAATTCTGGCCGGGCGGCAATTCGAAACTGAGGAAATGGAGCAACTGATCACCCGGCGCGAAGTGGGTCCGTTGCAAGGCTTTCGTAGCAAAATGGGGCGGCTGTTTAATGCTAACATCAAGCTTACCGACGAATTTGAAATGAAATTTGATTTTGGTAGCGACAATGAGGAAAGCGCCGAAATTATCGACTTTTCCGGCCAGGAATCACTGGGGAAATGTCCTCGCTGCGGTGGCAGGGTATTCGATCATGGTATGAGCTACACGTGTGAGAAAGCTGTCGGTTCGGCGCGCACCTGCAATTTCAAAATTGGAAAAATAATCCTTATGCGTCCTCTTGAACGCGAGCAGGTCGAAAAACTGTTACGTACCGGTAAAACCGATTTGTTGCCAAAATTCATATCCAAGAAAGGAAGGCCATTCTCAGCTTATCTGGTGGCGGGTGCCGAGGGAAAAGTGGGATTCGAGTTTGAGCCCAGGGAATCAAAAACAAAAACAACAGCGGCAACCACAGTAACTAAGGCGGCAAGACCAAAATCCAGGACATCCGCCGTTAAGAAAACTACTGTCCGGAAATCATGATAGTTTCGATAGGCTACGCTGGAACGCTGCAAATGCTTGTTGGGTGCCTCATTCCTCGGTAGACGGTACCTGATTTTTTTCAATATAGGACACAATATCTCCGACGCAGGTAAATCCTTTCGCTTCTTCGCTATCAAAATTAATACCGAATGTATCTTCCGCATCGAACAAAAGTTGAATCGTATCCATGGAGTCAAGTCCGAGGTCTTCAAATTTCGAAGACCTGTTTATGGTGGAAGCATCCAGGTTCTCCACTTTCGTCGCGATAAACTGTATTACCTTTGCTTCAATATCCACTGTATCCATAGTCTGGTTCCGTTCCTTCATTCAAGGGTTGTGAAGATAATACTTGCATTGTTGCCGCCAAATCCAAAAGCATTACATAGGGCGCTCCGTGGGTTCCTCTGTTGTGCGCGGTTGGGTATGTAATCAAGATCGCATTCCGGATCAGCCTCATCAAGATTGATAGTCGGATGTACCGTACCGGTATGAAGAGCCATGATAGCAGCGATGCTGCCGATGGCAGCCGATGCGCCGATAGAATGTCCAACCATGGATTTGGTGGCACTGATGGCAATATCTCCGGCCCGGTCGCCAAAGAGATTTTTAATGGCACGGGTTTCCACGGTATCTCCAAGGGGGGTGGATGTCGCGTGTGCATTGATATGGTCGATGGAGTCGGTGTTCATGCCGGCGTCCATAACTGCCGCCCGCATTGCGGTTATCTGGCCTTCCATGTCCGGCATTACGATATGCGTCGCATCGCATGCCTGTCCATAGCCAGCCAGGCAGGCATATATTTTTGCCCCTCGATGTTGGGCCTGTTCTTCCCTCTCCAGGATAAGTACGCCCGCGCCTTCCGCCATAACGAATCCATCCCGGCCCTTGGCGAAAGGCCGGGATGCTCGTGCTGGATCAGTGTTGGAGCCGATAGTCAGCGCATGCAATGCTTCGAAACCCGTCATGGTCAGCGGTAATACGCAACCTTCCGCGCCCCCGGCAATCACGGCGTCGGCTCTTCCCGTCCGTAAAAGGTCAAGAGCCATGCCGATTGCGTTGGCTCCGGAAGAGCATGCCGTGCTGCAGGTCAGATTCACCCCTTTCAATTGATGTTTGATCGCGATCCAGGCAGCCGCGGAATTTGCCATGGTTCGAGGTACCGTGAACGGCGGTATAGGCTGATTTCGAAACTTGCGCATGGCGGAAGATTCAAAGGTGGCGAATCCGCCCATTCCTGAACCTATGCTTACGGCCAAACGCTGCGGTGCATACGCATCCAGGCCACCCGCGTCTTCCAGCGCGAGTTTGGTGGCCAGTAGCGCCAGTTGGGTGAATCTGTCCGTTTGCTCCATATACTTGGCTGTCAGAAAACTGGCGGGATCGAACCCCGGGATCTCTCCCGCCACTCGAGAGCGCTGACTGGATGCATCGAAACCCGTAATCTTTCGGATACCACTGACACCATTGACAGCCGCTGTCCAAAATTGGTCAACGCCTATGCCAATTGGCGAAACAATACCCATTCCCGTAACGACTATGCGCATACACAACCAGGATTAGTCATCAAATTCGAAAAACAGCGCAAGAAAGAAATAAAGTGGACAGTTTTGCGCGACAAAATCAGCGATTCTATCTGTCGCAGTTCTGAAATTAAAAGGACTATTTGATCTTCGAGCCTGCTATCGGGTTTCTTGAAATCGCGAATTACTGCGCATTAAATATGACGGGGAACAGGTACCTCAATACAGCCCCCATGATCCAGATAATAAGTATTAGACTACCGATAACGGCCAATCCCTCGGCAATTGCCGATATGAGCGTTGCACCAAGGCTGTCGAATTCCTGATCCCCGGATTCGTTACGCCGGCGGACTCGACGGTGTCTCACCCACATCTGCAACATAAAGACGACAGGGATAAGAGCCAGAGAAATTAACAGGCTATATTCAGGACTATCCATCAATCATTAACCTCTTTGTAAAGTATGGCCAGGGAATTTTAACTATTTTTCTTGTGGCCTGTAAGGCTGTTAATAATCACTTTCCCTCTATTTTTCACTTGCGGGTAACTACTCAGCATTGTATTTGTTAAGTAGAAGGAACAGCGCTTCTTTTGAAGATTCAGACGAGGCGTTATCGCCCCTGACCTGCATACTCGCGAATTAAGCGCCTTTGTCACAAGTAAATGATATCGCAAATGCCCCAATGGTAAAATTAACAAAAGTATGAATTTCAATGCCCAATCTTGGCCCGATGAGCAATAGAAGGTTTGTTGAAATCCGGTTTGCCGTTAATCAGTAATTATAATAGCACACGTCATCAATGTGCCATCGAGTTAACGCACCGGGCGTCAAACGGACGTTGATAATGGGTAAGGCCGAATGAACGAAACTCAATAGCCGATTAAGTTTGCCTGGGCTCTAACCGGATACTGTGGTCTTTGACATACGATATTTTAGCGTAATGGTTTCCTTGATTATTCATATTCCGTCATGAATGAAAAGCCTGGTCTGCCAATAGGCGGTGCTGTAGTCGTACGCCCGGTCACAAGTTATCGTGAGATGGGGATATTTATCGATATTCCCTGGCGCATATATGCGGATGACCCGATGTGGGTACCCCCTCTGCGCCTGGAGCGGCGACTGCATTTCTCCCGATTCAATCCATTTTTCAAACACGGAGAATGGCAAGCATGGATTGCATACCGGAACAATCAGCCGGTGGGGAGGATCTGTGCCCAAATTGATCAACTGCACCGGCAGCGCTATGGTGAGGATACGGGTCATTTTGGTTCGCTGGAAGGGATGGATGACACGGAGGTATTCGCTGCGCTTCTACATACTGCTGAGGAGTGGCTGACTGCCCGGCATACCCGGCATGTCAGCGGACCATTCAATTTATCCATCAATCAGGAGTGCGGCATCCTGGTGGAGGGTTTCGATACGCCGCCGATGGTGATGATGCCGCATTCCCGCGTATGGTACGGTCGATTACTCGAAGAGCAAGGCTATCAACCGTTGCGGGATCTGCTTGCCTATTGGGCGGAGGTTGACCATAAGATGCCCCGATTGATGAATACCGTGATTGAAAGATTTTCCGGACAGGTACGGTTACGTACACTACGCCGCGACAAATTTGGCGAAGAGATGGAAATATTGCGTGATATATTCAATGATGCCTGGTCGGAGAATTGGGGCTTCGTTCCTTTTACCAAAGCCGAATTTGCCGAGCTTGGCAGCAGTCTTCGTCTGCTTGTGCCCGATGAGTTCATTCAGATTGCCGAAGTTGAGGGTCACCCGGCGGCATTTATGGTCGGATTGCCCAACCTTAACGAAATATTCGCCGAGCTTAATGGCAGTTTGTTTCCATTCGGCTGGATGCGAATGATCAACTACCTTAAATCCAGAGGGGTTTGTACCGGCCGGATACCGTTGATGGGAGTACGCAAGCAATTTCAGAGCTCCCCGATCGGCATGGCGCTGGCGATTATGATAATCGATGCGCCGCGGCAGGCAGCGCTTTCCAGAGGGATCCAGGCGGTTGAACTGTCATGGATACTTGAGGATAACAAGGCAATGCGTGCAATCCTTGATTACCTGGGTTGCCGGCAGTACAAGCGTTACCGGATTTTTGGCAAGACGTTGTAATCGATAGTTGACGAACAAGATGGTGTCAGAGTGAGAATCAAAGCGTGCGATGAATAAAACTGATCAATTTACCGCCATCGTGCTGGCCGCGGACCGCGCAGCGGGTGACCCGGTGGCGGCTAAAACGGGCATGGCCTGCAAGGCGTTTGCACCGATCTATGGAACACCGATGATCATTCGCGTGCTGGATGCGCTGGAAGCCAGTAATATGGTGAAGACGATCATCATATGTGGACCGCCCAAGTCCGCAATCCCCGGTTGTCCCGAGCTGGAAAGGCGAATCGCAAGCGGGCGGGTCATCTGGCTGCCGAACCTGGATTCCCCCAGCCGCAGCGCCGATAGCGGACTCATGCACATCGATCAGAACGCTCCGGTATTACTGACGACAGCCGATCATGCTTTATTGACGCCTTCAATTGTGCGCTACTTCTTAGGTGAGTCGCAAAAGGCGGATAGCGACGCCACGGTGGGGGTGGTTAAATATGAAGATGTCGCCGCTGCATTTCCCGGCGTAAAGCGAACCGTCATACGTCTGCGGGATGGCGGCGTCTGCGGCTGCAATCTTTATGCATTTCTTAATCCTCGTGGCCGTGGTTTGGTGTCGTTCTGGCAGCGGGCGGAAGACCTGCGCAAACATCCGGGAAAATTGATCGCACAGACTTTCGGCCTTACGCCTGTATTCCTGTACCTATTTGGGTTATTGACGCTCGACCGCGGGTTAAAAGCTGTTTTGGCCAAAACCGGGATCAAGGTACAGCCGGTATTTTTACCTTTTCCCCAGGCCGGCGTTGATGTCGACAAGGTGGAGGACATGCTGCTTGTGGAGTCCGTCCTGGCGGGAGCAGTGACGCTTGCTCAAAAGAAAACAGACTCGCCTGACCAGTTTCCATAGCATATGGCCGTTTCAGCACCACCTGGCGAGAAGAATCCGTGAAAATAATAGAACGATATATTACGCGTGAATTGTTGATACCGTTTACGGTAGTGATCATCATTTTGGCGGCATTATTCTCAAGTTTCAGCAGTGCTCGTTTTCTGTCAGCTGCTGTCACAGAATCGCTGGGTATTGCCGCCATGCTGAAGCTGATACTGCTGCGGACGCTGATTGCCCTGGAAGTACTGATGCCGATCGCTCTTTACGTCGCTATTGTCATGGGTCTTGGGCGGCTGCACAGGGATCAGGAAATTAATGTATTACGTTCCGCCGGTGTCAGCGATAACCGCATAATTTATGCTGTACTCATCGTTGCCATTCCCGTGGGAATTATCAGTGGTGTACTTTCTATCTTCGTACGTCCATGGGCCTATGAAGAAAGCTATATCCTGAATGCGCAGGCGGAGGCTGAATTAAATATGGATCGATTCCAGGCCGGGCGTTTCTATGGAAGCGAAGGCAGCGGCAGAGTCATCTATCTTCAGACCAAGGATAGCACCGGCAAGGAGATGAAGAATGTATTTCATTACATCAGAAAGAAAGACAGCAGCGAGATTATTGTAGCCAAAGAGGCTCATCCGCAGGAGCCGGCAGCCGGCCAACGCCCTCAAATTAATTTGCTTGATGGCGCTACTTACCGGCTGATGCATTCCGAAACGAGAGATATGGTGGTCCGGTTCGAGAAGCTGGTATATTTTACCGATAGCGGCAATGTGCTGGATTACAAACGCAAGGCCGCCACCACCATGGTGTTGCAGAAATCTGATCAGCCACGCGATATTGCGGAATTCCAGTGGCGGCTTTCACGTCCCATTGCCACCATTCTGCTGGCACTTATTGCCATCCCATTCAGCCGCGCCTCACCTCGCCAGGATAAGGGTGAAAAAACTTATTATGTTGCAGCTTTGGTTTTTGCGATTTACTACATCCTGAATGGATTGGCTCAAACATGGGTGGAGCAGGGAGCCATCGGCAGAGTACCGGGTGTCTGGTGGCTTTACGTCTTGATGTCCATGGTTGCGTTCAGCTTGCTATCGCCCGGTTTCTGGCGGAAGCTATTCCGGCGCCAATGAAAATAATTAATCGCTACCTTGCCCTACAGGTTTTAATGGGGCTGGGCATCGCTACCGCGGTACTCTTGCCGTTATTCAGCTTTCTCGACCTGTTGGATCAGCTGGACGATGTAGGAAAAGGGACTTATCGCATCCAGGATGCGTTCCTGCATACCGCGCTATTGCTGCCACGCAGGTTTGTCCAACTTGCACCTTTTATTGCGCTGCTGGGCAATGTGATTGCGTTGGGACGGCTGGCTGTTAACTCCGAACTGACCGCATTACGGGTAGCGGGTGTTTCTCCCATTCGTATCAGTCTCGCTCCACTGGGAGTTGGACTGATTCTCTTATTATTCATGGCCGTACTGGAACAATTTGTCGCGCCGCAACTTCAGCAGAGGGCTATTTCGTCCCGTGCGGTTGCGCTTGACAAGAGCGCGGCTCTTGGCAAGAATTTGGGCATCTGGACCCGGGATGAGCGGAATATATTACGTATCGGTGAGATGCTGCATGCAAAAAAGGCTGCGGATATCGAGGTAATGCATTTTGACGATAACGGGTTCCTGCTCACCTATACCTATGCCAAGTATGCGGATATCATCGCTGATCATCTATGGGAATTAAGCGACGTCACCATCAAGACATTTACTGAACAACGCATCGAGTCCGCGAGTACAAAATCGATGAACTGGAGATCATTTCTGAATCCGGATGATATTTCGACACTGACCAAGTCACCTGAGAGTCTTTCTCCCATCGAGTTGTTTCTGCATGTGCGTTTCTTGCGCGCGACCGGTCAGGAGGCGGATGCCTATGCACTGGCTTTGTGGCGGAAGGCGGGCGGAGCATTGACAACCATTGCAATGTTGTTGCTTTCCATTCCCTTTGTTTTCGGATCGGTACGGACGGGCCTTGGCAATAAGCTGGTGCTCGCATCCATGCTTGGAATCAGTGTTTACCTGTTTGATCAGGTTATCGCGAATGTGGGTTTATTGCTGCATTTGAATCCTGCGCTAACTGCTCTCGGTCCTGGGCTACTGTTGATTGCCCTTGCTAATTTCTGGTTGCGGCGGGTTTTTTAGCCGCTTGCTTATTATTTCCCATTAGAGTAAAAGGATTCGGCACTCGTTCCGGATGGCGTATTGCCGTGGCAGTGAGACGGCATATATTTCGATCTGTGCGTCCCTCCACACGACCAGCAGCCACTACGAACATAGCAGGTCATTCAATGATTTCAAATCCAGACACAGACAACGACCCGGAATATCCCAGTGATAACCTACATCTATATCCTCGGAGATAGTGAGACGAATATCTGGGGCCTGAGTGGCCGCGAGCGACTGCAACGGATGTTAAAGGCATTTAAGCAGACCAGAGTGATCGATAGTCCCGAGCAGATTCCAGCACGTGCGCCAGCATTATTCTTACGGGCAGATCATTTGTTTGATGCCAGAGTCCTGATGGCGTTAGTTAACACGCAAGTGAACCTGGTGCTTAGCAGTGACGCAGGCCAGCCGGTCGCAATCCGGATTACTGATGGAGATATGCACCATGCGCTGGCGAGTTTCATGGACGGGGGGAAAGGAGAGTCTTTCTCCACCTTGCCTCGTTATACCCTAAGAGATTTGAATCTGTTGGGTCTTCAGCAAACTCTCAAGAAAAGGGATCTGCCCTACCTATTACCTATCAGTAGAGATAACTGCCGGCGGCTGGAGTCAGAACTCTTTGCCCGATCGTACAAAGGCGTGACCGACCTCGTGACGAAATGGCTCTGGCCCATACCCGCATCCTGGGCTGTTCGCGTTTGTGTGCGCTTCGGTATACGGCCAAACCAGGTTACGCTGCTCAGTCTTGTGTTTGCAGTGCTGGCTGGGGTTGCCTTCTGGTACGGCCACTATGGCATAGGTCTGGTGATGGGATGGCTGATGACCTTTATGGATACGGTCGATGGGAAGCTGGCGCGAGTAACCGTCACCTCAAGCCGTGTTGGAGATGTGCTCGATCACGGCCTGGATATTATTCATCCACCGCTATGGTATATGGCCTGGGGTGTAGGCTTGACAGCAGCACTAACGCAGACAGCCGACTTGCCAATGATGTTCTCGTTGATACTCATCGGTTATGTGGGTGGCCGATTGTGTGAAGGAGTTTTCCAGTTTTGGATCGCATCATTTGATATTTTTATCTGGCGCCCACTGGATTCATTTAACCGGCTCATTACCGCACGGCGTAATCCTAACCTGATCCTGTTGACATTCGGCTGGTTTATAGACCGGCCGGACATCGGGCTCTGGTTGGTAATTATCTGGCATCTTCTCTCCACCCTCTTTCTTGCTGTTCGGGTAATGATGGGTTGGCAAGCACGGCGGGCGCACGGGCCTTTACGATCATGGTTTGAGGACATTGTACCTGGCGAGGATGAAGGGAAACTGGCGGTTCGTATTTTTGCACCCTTGGCAGTTAGGAAAAATGATAGAAAATTCACGGATAGATAGATTGAGATCTGGGGGGGCTATGATCGGATTGCTTTTCAATCCTCTCAGCGGACGTATTCGCAAGCGCAAGGATGCAATAAGGCGGGTACTCGCCGAGATTCCGGGTGCAACCTGCAGTGAAGTCACGAACGAACCTGAGATTAACGCATCGGTGGATGCTTTTGTACGGGCAGATGTTGATTTGCTGGTAATTATTGGTGGAGATGGTACCGTACAGGGAGTCTTGTGTCATTTGTTTGCAACGCAACCACTCGCAAGATGGCCTGCACTAACGATTATCCCGGGCGGTACCACCAACATGACAGCGCTGGATCTGGGTATCTGCGGTAAACCGGAATTTATTCTCCAGCAATTGAAGGGGGATCTGCTGAAGCAAATCCCCCCGGTATTTTTACAGCGCCATGTGCTGTGCATTGAACAAGCCGGGGTGGCAAAGGTTTATGGAATGTTTTTTGGTGTCGGATTGATTGCCCGCGCTGTGATATTTTCTCAGAGCAAGATAAAACAGTTGGGCATTACCGGAGAAATTTATTCAGGTCTTATTACAGTTGTTTATCTTATTGGCCTGATTTTCGGGCGTCGTCACGGAGCCTGGGCACCGGTCCGGATGTCAATTATCGAGAGGAATATTGAGCTGCATCATGGAACCTATGCATTTCTCTTCGCCAGCACCCTGGATCGCTTGTTGTTTGGCATGCGTCCGTACTGGGGAAAAGAGGAGGAACCGCTTCATATAACATTTGTTCGGCAGAAACCGAATCGTCCCTTACGTTCGCTATTGGCGCTACTTTCAGGCCACGGAGGCTCCCTTAAAGAGCAAGACGGTTATCATAGTTGCAATACCGGGGCGCTGGAGCTGTTGATCGATGACGATTACATCGTCGATGGCGAATCCTACCGGGCATCAAGCGAGAATGGACCATTGCGTATTACAGCAGCCGGTCCAATTACCTTCTTGGGAGCCGGTAAGGTAAACTCACAGTCATGACAGACCACGCCTCGATATTTGATCAACCCATTCCCAACAATCTAGTCGCCGAGATTGCTTCGCTGAGCTCAAGGGCTGTATCAGCGGATTTTCTTGTTCTGGTTGAAGCATTGAAATCACGGTTCGGCTCATCGCTGGAGGCCGTTCTCCTTTATGGATCCTGCCTGCGGTCCGATGATCTTGGTGATGGCGTCGTGGATTTCTACGCTATCGTAAACAGCTACGGTAAAGCTTACCCAGAGCGTTATCTTGGATACCTTAATGCGTGGTTGGCACCCAATGTGTTTTATCTCGAGGTATCCGCACCGGGACATACGCAGGAAAAGAAATTCCGCGCCAAATACGCCGTAGTCTCAATGACAGATTTCGAGCAAGGCACTTGGCGCTGGTTTCATCCGTATCTGTGGGCACGCTTTGCCCAACCTTCCCGATTGTTGTACGTGCGTGACGAGACCATCCGCAAGCATATTTACACTGCGCTGGCCCGCGCTGTCGTGACATTTCTGAAATCCAGTCTTCCCATGCTGAACTCGTCCGTGGCGAACGTTGAAGCAATCTGGGTCAACGGTTTGACGCAGACCTATGCAGCCGAACTGCGGCCCGAACGTGCGACGCGAGCGCAACAGCTTGCCCAGATCAATCTGGATGATTACACACGGTTGACCGAGCATGCGGCGCCGGTATTAGTGGGCATGCTGGAGATGTTGCCGGACGGGGACTATCGATGCCTGATCAATGCAGCGGACCGTCGGCGTGCGCAATGGCGCTGGCGATTACGCCGCTGGCAGGGCACGGTCCTGTCGGTGCTACGGCTGACAAAGGCGGCATTTACCTTCAGCGACAGCATTAGTTATGCTGCATGGAAGATCGAACGCCATACTGGAGTGCGCGTTGAGGTGACGCCCATGTTACGGCGGCATCCGGTGCTATGGGGTTTTAAGGTTTCGTGGCAATTGTTGCGGCGTGGAGTAATACGCTGATGTAGCTGTTATCTACAAGCAACTACTATTAAGGATTTTTACCCAAATACCCCTGTGCAATGCGGTAATATATCCGCCGCAATGGTTTGCCGTCAGGTGTGGCTACTCGCTGTTCCTGTATCGGTCCAGGCTGTACGAGCATCCGGCCAATGTCAGGGATTCTTCGGGTACGCTCGAGCTCGTGGTCCCTCATTCCCACCAGGATGATTGGCAGGGACGTGGGCGGCTCCGATGGATACCAGAAATCGTACATGGCGCCGCTGTCGCCAAACATATTGCGCGAGCGTATCTCCATTGGTTTGCCGCTGCGATTGTAAAAGGAAAGGGAGGCGGCCACCGACCATTTACTCATTCCTACCACAATGGGCTCTTGCCCCGTTCGTTGTCGAACTTCCGCTACAACCTGCTCGATTTCCCTAGTGGCCTCCCGCCAGAAATAGTGTTCCGACAAAAAGTTATAGGGGATGCCGGGGATGCCGAGCACCACGTAGTGCAGTACAAATGCGTAGAGAAAGATGCAAACTGCAATGGTAGGTTTCCAGGCCGCTTTCACACGGCGTGCGAGGGTACTGAAATCGCCCGCCTGACCCATCAACCAAGCCATGGTTGGCAGCAGCGCAAGCCATGCCGGTCCAGTCCAGTGAAACCGCTGCGACTCGGAAATACTGAGAACGAAGAACACTGCCAGCGGCACGCCGGCGAATACTCGTACGAATAGTCGGCGCCTGCGTGCATAGGTGCTGGAGTCGCGCTCGGTTCGCGGCCAGACCGCCATGATTGCGGCAAGCAAGCCCACCGGCGTCAACAGGACCATAAGATGGAGAAATAATAGATGTGCCGCAAATTGATCTTCACTTCCTCCCTTGACCCGGTTTGACTGGAACATGATCGACGCCCAATTATTGTCCATATTCCAGATAATGACGGGCGAGAACATCAGAAGGGCAAGCGCGGCGGCGAGGTATGGCTGCGGACGGCGTAGCCAGCGGCGTGAGGCGGGGTCTAGAATCACGAACAACAGCGCCGCCGGTCCCAGCAGGCCCAGCGTATACTTGGACAGTATCCCCAGGCCGAATGCAATGCCCATACCCAGCCAGGCTGAACGTTGATCAGCGATCAATGCCCGTTCCATGTAGTACAGTGTCGCGGCCCAGGCGGCCACCAGCGGCGCATCCGTTGTCATCACCATGCCGGTGGAAAAATAAAACGGCAGTATGGCCAACAGCAGCACTGCGCGCATGCCGGTGGATTTGTCGTACAGGTTGCGTGCCAGCGCATATAGGTAGCCCATTGTTATCAGGCCGCAGATGAATGCACCGATGCGAACGCCGAACTCCGTATCGCCGAAGATGGCGGTGCCCAGCCAGATCAGCCACGCCACCATGGGTGGGTGATCGTAAAAGCTCAGTTCCATGTGCTGGGCATAATTCCAGTAGTAGGCCTCATCGGGAATCAGCTGTGCCTGGCCCAGGTAGATCAGGCGCAGCAATACGGCAAAGGCGACAATGCCGAGCGAGGCTACCCGCCAGCGCACATCCGCCGAGGGAAGGTCCTGCTGGACAGGGAACACGTAGAAGGCGCTACCGAGATACTGGAGGGCGGCCGTGACTGCGACAGCGGGAAATATCGCCAGCATGGGGGCCATATGCCAGCCATAGACCAGCCATGCCAGGACCCCGCCGCGCATCAGCAAGGTGAATAGCCCCATCGTCAGGAAACGGCCAAAATGAGACCATCGCGGATAGCCTGCGGGGGGAGGCTGGAACGTCCATTTCGAGTTGAGCGGGTAATTCACCGCGGCGGCGGCGAAGAAACTCACGATGTGCGCCAGCGCGAGGCCGGCACCCCGGCTCATGAGCCACTGGAACAGGAGGATGTCGATAACGAGACCCAACAGCCCCACCGCCGCAAACCGGCCGGTGCTGCCGAAGGAAACCGTGCCGCCAGCCAGTGTCACCAGGCGTTTCAGATCAATCCATTGGGAATGGAACGATAGCCTGGCGGTGCCATGTGTGCGCTGCTGAAAGCAAACAGGCACTTCCACGACTCTAAGCTTGCCCTGGCCGGCCATGAGCAGTTCGAGCAGGGTTTTATATCCGCGAGCGCGTTCGGTGAGAGTGGCGGCCAGTTCCCGGCGGAAGGCAAAGAATCCCGAAGTGGTGTCACTCACATCACAGAGAGAGCGGGCACACCAGTCCCCCAGGCGCGACAGCCATTGGCGGTGTGGCCATCCCCCGGTGCCGCCGCCTGGCACATGGCGGCTCCCGACAGCCACGTCATGGCTGCCGTCCAGCAGCGGGGCCACCAGAGCGGGCAGTCGCTCAGGCGGATGACTCGGATCCATCACGACGATGACATCACTCTGCGCCAGCGCCACACCCGCCAGAATCGATCCTGCCAGGTCCGGCTGCTCATGCCGCTCGATCAATCTCACGTTCGCCTGCGCCTCCCAGGCGCGCACCCGGCTGGGAGTTCCATCGCGCGAACCATCATCGACAAAAATGACTTCAAAACTACCCGATGCCAGATCCAGTGCAAACAGACGCGTCAGTAATGGATCTATGTGGTCTGCTTCGTCAAGCGTGGGAATCACCACGGAAAATCGTGTCAAGAATACCTCTGAAGATTGAGCAACAGACCTGCCTGCCTGCAAGGTGGCAACATTATGCCGGGTGAAATACTGCATGCCTTGCTACACATTTCAGGCATGATACCGTTTGGCTTCCGAAGTAAGCTTGTTAATCCAATTCAAATTTTTGACGAACACGGCTAGGCGGCTTGCGACCGTTGAAACACACCGGGATTTATGTTCGGCACCTATCGCTATTCCGGCTATCGCCTGTTACCGGGAAGGCCAGAGCATAGAGCTTCCAGGAAAGCTAAGCTTGGTACTGAACATGTGACTACGCGGACTGGCGATCAGCATAGTAATGCTGAACAGGACCCAGTTCATGATCAAGGTTGTATACCAACGGACGTCCCGTTGCTATGGATAATTTCATGAGTTGGGAAACGGACAATCCATCCAACTGCATCATCAATGAGCGTAAGACGTGCCGGTGAGATACGACGAGAACCCGCTTCCCACGCAGGATCTCGGGTACGATGGTTTCCTGCCAATAAGGCAAGACCCGTGAATGAGTCTGCTGCATGCTCTCCGCAAGCGGCAATTCATTCTTGTCAACATCTGAATAACGGAGCTGATTTCCTGGACAACGGGCATCATCGGGACCCAGTGGGGGAGGTACTGCAGTAAACCGCAACTGGGGGCTCAGGACGGGCCATATGCCAAATTTCCCGATAGCATTAATACGATGAACTCCCTCCAGCGCGCCATAGTGGCGCTCATTCAAGCGCCAGCTCTGCCGTGTGGTCAATCCGTCAAGCCCCATCGCCGACAATACGATACGCGATGTGTCAGTGGCTCGTCTAAGTTCCGAAGTAAAACATATGTCGAACTCACAGCCCGCCTCTTTGAGCAGCCGACCGGCCTGCTCCGCCTGATGCTCACCCCGGTGACTCAATGCGACATCGTTCCAGCCGGTAAAATACCCATCCCGGTTCGAGATGCTTTCCCCATGTCGCAACAAAACAAGTTGTATCATCGTTGACTCATTTCACAAATCATATCGGTGGTGTCCCGTTAAAGGTTTAACAAATTTAATTGGTTGTTAACTGGTTGTTGAAGCCGGTCTGTCCGGGAATGTCGCCAGTGGCTGTGAAGACTTACTGTAGCCGGGTTCTCTCGAATACAAAGATCCGCAGGATTTGCAGCAATGTGTAGAGCGAAGCATCAACTGGAAGTTCCTTTTCGACGATAGCAAATCAGTACGCAGGCTGCGCGAACATAGCATTACCCGAATTCATAAGCAACCCTGAAGAATTAATTTCGGAAAATTATTCGAAAATGAATCAATTTACTTTAAATCGGCACCAAGATAACCTGCTTGAGAATCCTCGCCAGCGCTTGATCTCCACGTACTCACTGCTGTTTTAACCGGATACCATTGAAATCAATTGTTGTTTGTTAGCGGCCTCGAGTTGCAAATCCAGCAAACCATAAAATCGCAATAGACTTGTGCGCTCCCCGCCATATAAATCCCGACTTGCCTGAAATGTTTGTTTTTATCGAGTTTAGGCTCTTTTCCCCTATCACGGTGGCGTGACGCTTATGTCCAGCGGGGCAAAATGTAATCGATGATATGCTGGTTAGTTTCAGCATTGGTTTCATTTGGCCGATGGAAATCAGGCGCTCCAGGCCAACCGAAGTCGATAAACTCCAGGCCATGAAAATTCTTTGCCTTTGCGTAACGCGGAATAACATGGAAATGTACGTCTGGATCAACCATCATGAGCATCAGATAATTAAGTTTGTCGTAATTAAACGCTTTTGCTAAAGCAGGTTCCAGCTGCGCTGTTATTTTGTGAAGCTCGGTAAAGCTCTCTTGACTAAGCTTGGAGAATTTATGAACCGGCTCATGAGCGACCAGAACCAGGGAACCAAGCGTTAACTGCACTGGCCGGAGCATGACGCTCCAGTATTGATATTGATGAATGATTGTTTGGGGTGCCCCAAACTTTCGCATTGTTGCGTTAAAGATCGGGGCATCCGGCGGCGGCGAACTAACCATTCAAAAATCCCTATACTTTGCGAGGAACTCGTAACGCGCTGGCAAATTAGAAGTGACTAACCTGTGCAAAGACGGTTATGCAGCACTTTATCTTGATTTATTTTGCTAAAAAGTGCCTCCGCCTTTTCCAGGTCCCCGGCAAAATCAATTTCACATGAGAAGTGCTCGGACACAAAACACGTATTCACTAATTGCTTGGCTGCCAGAGCATCTATGATGGAGAGATACCAGAATTTAAGCTTTTCTTGATCCCGCAGTGCCTCTTCGACCGCATTGCGAAACAGTTGTGGCCCGTGCTCCCGAAAAAAAATAAGTCCGATGGACTCGCAGTCGATTTGATTCGCGGATAAGCTCTTACTTACATGCTTGACCCATCCCCTCTTGTCCAACTGAACCTTCATGTCGTCTGCATCGTAGATGGGTTTGTGACTTACGCTGAGGGTAATGGGTGCGGAGGCCGAGTTCAACACCTGCATCAGTAGCGCCTTATCAAAAATAGTATCTCCATTCATGAGCAGAAAATCACGATCCATGACAGAGCGTGCAATCCAGCAACTGGCCAGATTGTCCGCAACCTCGAAGAACGGATTAAAAATCGTATGAATCCGTGCTCGATTTTCATAGCTTTGCAACAGGGCTTCAACCAGACTGGATTTAAAACCGGTGACGACAGCGATGTCATGAATTCCGGCAGCGAGTAACGCATCAATCTGCCATTCAATAATTGGCCTGCCCCCGATTGGTAACAAACACTTTGGAATGTTTTCAGTTAGCGGCAGCAATCGCCGCCCCTGACCCGCGCTGAGAATAATCGCTTTGATAGGGCTTTTTTCTTTGTTGCCAGTCATATCCGGTAGCCCTCTGAATATTCAAAAATGCCACAAACTATGCGTACTGAATCATTTTCCGCGTCATCCATGCAAGTCTGGGGCCAGCCTGCATTCCTTAACGCTTCACGCCCAGATTAAACTGGGGTTGGTTTAAAGGCATCATTCACCCCGTAGCGGCTTCACCCAAAGAATGAAAGTCAAAATGGTACGAAATATTGTTATTTATCATAACACTGATCTATCAAATGAGCGATAATTACCGGATTTAGTTGGATCTATTATAATCAATAACTGACTGATCATAATAGATTAATTGTTGAATTGTGGCGGCTGGATGTGCCGGTTCCTGATAAAATCGGTGTAATTTCTTGCAAATATAGCGAGGGTTACATGGGCCCAAAGCCGAATACGCCGCGAGTAATGACTTGTTCCGCCAGCGGTTGGATGAACTGGTTAACCCGAGGCACCCTCTGGCGCAGCTCGCGCAGTACATCGACTGGCGCATGGTATGGAGTGGTTACTGGCCTAGATCATCAGGGCGGCCGCATCGGCCCGACGACACACAAGGAAGGGCTGATGTCGGCATGCGTACCATTAGAACAGCAGCAGATTGATTTTTCTCAGGTGAGCAATGGACTCAGATCGGGTAACGTATTGACCTCTGCCGGAAAGGGGTTGTCATCCCCTGGGCGTACTCTTCCCAGAAATGCTATCTTGTTCGCCTGCGCACTCTGATAATCAATCAGCGCATCCCCTATCATCAGTACCCGTTCAGGAGAAAGGGCGTGGGACGACAGAATATCCGCGATGAGCATTTGTTTTGGCGTAGGGGAACCGCGCACCGCGGTGAAATAGGGTGCCAGGCCGCGACGCATAACAATCGTCTTAAGCTCTGCTTCCGGCGTACCGGATGCGATAAATAAAGGTATTCTTGCGGCCTCTTTACGAATCAACTCGGCTGCACCAGGGACGGTCTCGCTGGCAATGACCGCCTCGACCACCAATTCGGAGAAACGTTGATCCAGTAGCTGCTCTTCATCTGGTGTCAGCGGAGGTTTCTTCAATAAGTGTTGTTGAAAATAATGAAATTTCTGGTAACGGGACATTCCGCCGTTTGCGCTGTGATACTGCATCACCGCGGTCATTACCGTTTCACCATAGGTCCGATAGAGATTGCCGAAGGCTTGTGTCTTGATGTTTCCAGACTCAACCACCACACCATCGAAGTCGAAAATGATGGCTTGCCAGTGCGCTGTCTTCATGCCTTATTGTCGGATGCCAAAGGTGTGGCCTCGTCATCTTCGCTGGAGTGATGCATGGCTTTGTGAATGTCCCTGAGGCAATCAAGCAGGCCTTGGCCAAGATCGACATGCTCATTAAGCACCAATTTGCGACCGATGCGGGGTTGAAACGCGTAGGGAGTCACCTCATAGTGATGCACTGCACTGCCCTCGTCGAAATTCAATGCTATTTCCCAGGGCATGATCTCCGAGATCATCTTCATGACGTCCCTGATCCGTAGTCTTTCCTGTCCGGTCAGGATCAAATGGCGATTGGCAAACTCCGGTGCCAGCACCTGTACACTCATGCGCGCCGCGTCTTCCACATGGATGTATTCGCGAAGCGCTTCACCCGTACCATGGTAGGTTATCGAATGCCGTTCAACGGCTTCATGCAGCATCCGGTAGATCCCGTTGCGGGCATCGGCACGCCTGCCGTACAGAGATCCATAGCGCAAAATACTATAGTCCAGTCCATAGCGCTCATGGTAGGTTTCTATAAAACGCTCCGCCGCCTGCTTACTGGCACGGTAAAACGAACCAGACTCGGAATAAACATAAATCGTGCTGGCGAAGACGAAGCGGCGAGCTCCAGCAAGACGAGCAGCTTCCAGCGCATGCATATTACCCAATACATTGATCGTGGCGGTAGCCAGCGGCTTGTCATGAGCTTCATCGATATCCGCGATCGCGGCAAAATTATAGACGACGTCCGCGCCCTTGGCCGCTTCCGTCACCTGATCAAGATCCATGATGTCGCCAATGATCATTTCCTGATCGTGACCCTGATAGCGTGATGGGCACCGGTCAAACAGGCGTACCCGGTAGCCGGCGGCGGATAATGCGTCAGCAACATGGCTGCCAAGAAAACCACTGGCGCCATACACGATAGCGATTTCGTTAGCCATTCCTGTATTACCCGTCTTTCATTAAACCAGCTTTAATCAGGCCTTGCCACAGATTCTCCGCCGCCTCGATTTCCATGCGCAGACGCGATTCCCTGGCAAGCGAACCAATATGTGAGGTGAGAATAGCGTTGTCACATTTGATCAATGGACCGTGATAAGGTTCCTGCTCGAAAACGTCGAGTGCGGCCGCACCTAGCTGCCCGGAAGTCAGAGCCTCAGCCAGGGCGGTTTCGTCAATAAGGCCGCCACGGGCCGTGTTTATTATCACGGCGCCGGGTTTCATGCGTGCGAAAGTCTCCCCATTCAGCAAATGGTGAGTGTCGGCGTCATAAGTCAGGTGCAGGCTCACGATATCCGACTCTGCCAGAAGCTTCTCTAGCGGTACCAGCTCTATTCCTTGCGGCGACTGGTTTACATAGGAATCATGCGCCATAACCCTGGCATCAAAAGCCTGGCATAAACGGGCAACCCGCCGGCCGACGCGCCCCAAGCCAATGATGCCTACCGACTGGGCAGCGAGCAGCTGGCCCTGAGTCCTTGGCCATTCTCCCGCGCGCAGTTGTCGATCAATCTGGCATATCCGACGCAACGCAGCCAATATCAAACTCATGGTAAGTTCAGCCACCGCCTGGGCTGGCGCCTCCGGGGTATTAAGCACCGCGATCCCGTAGCGTTTCGCCGCCGCCAGATCGACACTATCCAGGCCGCTCCCGCAGCGGGAGACCACTTTCAGTTTTTTTGCGGATGCGAAAACACGTTCCGTCAGAGGCTCTATGCCAGCTATCATCCCGACAGTCTCCGTACCCAGCAATTCAATAGTTTCATCTTCGGTCAGCTTGCGTTTATAGGGATTACCGGCAATATGCATTCCCTCGTTTTGCAAATGCTGGATATGGGGATTGTTGTCCACATCAAACGATGAGGTGGAAATAACAAGCTTGTTCATAATGATGCCCTTATATTCTGCATATGACCGCGGCAAAGTGTGTCGAGGATGCGAATGTCCAAACCATAGCCAAGAAAGTTGAAACCAGCGTCAATATTGCGCCGCAATGCCTCCGGGTCCGGCTCGACCACGTGAATGCCTCCAGGTTTGCCTAATCGGCGTCCAGCCTCCCTGACTTTTTCTATCGCAGATTGAACGTCCGGATAATCGAGCTCGCCCGGCCGTCCCATGGAACCCGACAAATCGTAAGGGCCGATGATATAGGCATCAATGCCGGGAACGGAAAGAATGGAATCAATGTCATTGACCGCATCTATATGTTCAATCATGGCCACGATGATGGCGTTATCTTCCAACCAGTGACGGTATTCTTGAAATCTTGCACCATAACCTTGAGCGCGCGCCAGGCCGACTCCGCGCCGGCCTCGGGGCGGATAATAAACAGCTTGTACCGCAGCCTCGGCGTCAGCGGCGGTTTTGACCATGGGCACCATCACACCCGCTGCGCCGGCGTCCATAACCCGCTTGATCTGGTCAGGGTGATTCGACGTCAGTCGTACGATCGCCGGGCACTGTTGACCGTCGAGCACCTGGATCAGCATTTGAACTTCGCTGAGCTCCAGAACACTGTGCTCCATATCCAGTACCAGCCAATCAAACCCTGCGGCAGCCATGATTTCGGCAATTGCCGGATGTCCTAACGTAACCCATGAGCCGATGGTTAGGGCATTCCGGGCCAGTTTTGATTTTAATTGCATAGGTATTCCTTATGGTAACTACTTGAACGCGTGTTGGGAGAGTACCTGGTTCAATACGAGCTTAGCAGAGGATCGGCTGCCATCAATCCGGCTACACGTTCCAGATCGGCCTGCGTGTCCACCGCCTGAGTATTGAAGCTCGTTCTCACCATCTTCACGCGATAGCCATGCTCCAGCAGTCGTAGCATGTCCACGGACTCCAATTGTTCTAATGGAGTGGGCGGCAACCGGGAGAACTCGATCAATGTTTCACGCCGGAATGGGATAATGCAAACTTGTTTATAGGCGCAGGTATGCACAAAATTTGATTGAGCAAGTTGAGCGGAAGCAGGAGCGGTCGGTATCGGCTGCCGTGACATATATATGGCATCACCCTGTTGATTCATCACTACTTTAATGGTGTTGACGTCATAGAAGTCAGCCTTGTTATCGATACTGCGCACCAGGTTGACACAGCCCAGTTGCGGATCATGGCGGAATGGCTCCACCGCGGTGTCGATCATTTCCGGATGGGTCATCGGTTCATCGCCCTGTACCATAACAATCAGTTCTGCATCAATCCCGGCGGCAGCCTCGGCAACCCGATCACTGGCGCGTTCATGGGTGTCAGCGGTCATTATCACGGGGGCGCCAAAATCCTGCGCCGCTTGCCGGATTTCCTCGTCGCAAGTGGCTATGTAAGTAGCATCGAGAGAGTTACTCAGGGCAACGCGCTTGTAAACATGTTCCAGCATGGTCCGGCCTAATAGCCTTGAGAGCGGTTTGCCGGGAAAACGTGACGAACCCATCCGGGCCGGTATTACAGCGATTGTTTTCATTGGTTATTTCACATTCTATTGGAGTTTGTATTTGTAGAGATGCCCTTCTCCATCTGACCGCCAATTGTTTAGCCTTGTGCGTCAGTGGTAATGGAGTTCGCGTGCCCTGGTCGCTATCCTACCATCAGAGGAGATACTCTGTAATAATTTGAAAAAGTTTCCACCTTATGGAATTGCTGAATATGCCTTCCATGGAGCGGATATCGGGAGATTTTTTTGCCAGTTGGATACAGAATTGCAAAACAGTGATCAAAGTGCCGTTATGCTCATTACGCGTTGTGGCCTATGACTAAAATATGCGTATCCATGCGCCTCGATCGATGCCCATTCAGTCATGATTGTGCCACCGAATATGGCTTAGGTTGATTATATAGCCATACTTCCGACACCATTCAGACGCCTGTACTGGTAAACGAATATCCGCGAGTGTACAATTACGCCCTTTTCGCCACTCAAGATTTATCTGATTATTCAATTAAATGATGGATATACTGTCTGTCCTTAACATCCCGGAGCTAAACGTCCGGGTATGAAAGCTCTTTTTTTTCTCCGTCATTATAACGACATTGATCATATTACCCCGGTCATCTACAAGTGGGTTGATTCGGGTCATACGTGCGATATTGTGCTGATAGGCAAGTCGCGGTTTCGCAATGACTACCGCATTGAATTTCTGCGCAAGCTCGATGGCGTGCGCATGGCCCACATCAGAGACCTGTTGCCGCCGGTTGAATTTGTCCGCTGGTTTCTGCAGACGCTGATACTGATCCGCAACGTGCGCCGCCCTTACCTGGCGCCGATAACGGCAGCCCTGGCGAAGTCATATGATGCCGGACGGCGCGCACCGGTGTGGCACAGCACTGCCCAGCGCCTGCTGAAGCGCAGCTTCGGCGGGCCCCATGAAGGTGCCTCCGAAGGCGTGGTGGTATTTGACTGGATAGAAAGGAACTCCTCCATCTGCGTGGAATGGGTAGCGGTCATGCTCTCGACAGCACGCGCCATGGGACTTGGCACCGTATCGCTGCCGCATGGAGACAGCCCGCATGCGAGCCAGCTGATCCGGCGGCGAGAACTGCGCCTGGAGCCTGATACCACCTTTGCCAATGCGGGGATATTCGACAAAGTGGTAGTGCCGAATGAACTGTGCTCGGTGCGTTTCCGGCCCTTCATGGACAACCGGAAGCTGGCCGTCCTGGGCTCGCCGCGCTACTGCGACGAATGGCTCGCCAAGCTGGCCACCCTGATGCCGCCCTCGCCGCTGACCCGCTCCGATAGCCGGCTCAAAGTCGTCATCTTCCTGAGAAAGAGCAACTTTTCCACATTCTGGGAAGAAGTGGGTGAAGTGGTACGCATCGTGGCCGGCTTCCCGGGCGTAGAACTGATCATCAAACCGCACACTCGCGGCGGCTTGCAGCAATCCCTGACCAAGGACGCCTCTCTGCGGCGTTTGCCGAACGTGAGCGTGGCCGGTGACATCCACTCCATCTACCTCATGAACTGGGCGGACGTCATCATCGACCTGGCCACCTCGGTGGTATTTGAAGCGGTCAAAGCCAAGAGACCGGTGCTGGCGGGGGATTACCTGCATGCGGGACGCTCCGCGCTGGCGGAATATCTGCCCGAGACGGAACTGCGCTGCCGGGATGATGTTTACCGGCAGATCGAAGGATTTCTTAGCCACGGCTGCGACAATTTTTACATTGAAGCGCACCACCAGCGCTTTGTGAAGGAAATGATCGATGTGGGAGACCCGGACGTACTATCCCGCTATGTGGCGTTGCTGGAAGGGCAAGGGCGGCCACCAGCCAGCCAGGATCAGTCTTGTCCGGACGAACGTGCCGTGAATCTCGCCGTTGGATGACCTCATGACTTGGCAGGGTCTTTTTCAAGGAAATTACTAAGCGTCATGCCGATCCCGTCGTCGGTTATGCCTTTGTCCAACCCCTCCATTGACGTGGTAATCCCGGTCTATAACGCGCCCGAACTGACGCGGTGCTGCATTGATTCCGTCGTGACTTGCCTCGGCCGGTCCATAGAATATATTTATATTCAGGATGATGCATCCGACCCTGAAACACATCAGATGCTTGATAGCTTGCCTTATGAGCATATCCATGTCCACCACGCGCCAAAAAACCAGGGCTTTGGCGCATCTGTAAACGAAGCGATTAAACGATCCAGCGCATCCTGTGTGCTGGTGCTCAACTCGGATGTCGAAGTCAGCGAAAATTTTCTGCCGCTGTTGTATACGGCGCTAGCGACTGACCCGCAGCTTGCGGTGATCATTCCCGCCGGCAACGACTACGCCAAGCATGATCTGGAGCAATATTTGCGCAGGCCCGGTGGCTACATTCCAACGCAGCGCCTGCAAGGCCACGCGTTTCTGGTTCGGCGCGACGTTTTTCTGGAGATCGGTGGTTTCGACCCGGCATTCGGTCGAGGATATTATGAGGACATAGACCTCGGCCGGCGGCTAGACCTGGGAGGGTGGCGCCTCGGCGTGCATCCCGATGCTCATATATACCATAAAGGCGGCGGGTCGTTCGGACGCGGGCGCGCATTCAGGGAACTGGCACGCCGCAACCGCAATCTTTACTACTCGCGTTATCCCAATGCACGGCGCAATGTGCTGCTTCTCTCAGGTAATTCCATACCGGCGCATTTCCCCCCGAATCTCATGGATGCAATCGAGAACGTGTTTCACGCAGGAGGATACGTTCATTGGCTTGCGCCAATGCGCCCCGCGCGATTGATTCCGTGTTTACAAATGCGGCATGGTTTCAGTATAGAGCTCATGCTGCGAGGCTGGCGTGCCGACAAGCGCGTCGCCGAAGTCTGGGTTTTATCGGATGCTCCACGCGTGTGGCGTGCTTTGCTCGATTTTTGGGCACGCATCCACGGCCTTAAAGTACTATTATGGGAAGAGATCGCTTCAACGGAGGTTTAGGCACGTTAATCTTTAACCTGCATCGGGTCGTGACAAGCTGATTGGAAGGTGAAAATCAAACGATGCAGAAAATCTTTGTAGAGCATAGCGCCGAACTTGAGAATGAGTGAAAAATAAGCGTTTAACTGCCGGGTTTGGTTTCAATCTTTAGCAGGTAATCTAAAAGGATCGGGGGGTAAAATGCGCATAACCATACTTGGATGCACCGGCGGTGTGGCGGCGGATTTAAGAAGCACTTGCCTGATGCTGGACGATGACATTCTGGTTGATGTGGGTACTGGCGCGGGTGATTTAACGGTGAGCCAGATGCTGCAGATTGATACGGTATTTCTTACCCACTCCCATCTTGACCATGTAGCACTGCTGCCGATGCTGGCTGACGTTGTGGGGCCGCGCCGGGATATGCCACTCACGGTTTATGCCCTACCTCAAACAATCGCCATACTCAAGCAAGATATGTTCAATTTTCGGCTTTGGCCGGATTACACCATCCTGCCTTCGCCGGAGAAACCCTATGTCGTGTTCGAGCCCATCGTGGTAGGACAGATAGTGGAGTTATCAGGAAGAAAAATCACTCCACTGCCGGTGCGGCATGCTGTGCCTGGTGTGGCCTATCAACTTGACAGCGGCAAGGCAAGCTTTGTCTTCAGTGGTGATACAACCTACCATGAGCCGTTCTGGAATGCGCTGAATGCAATCAGCAATCTGCGCTACCTGATGATCGAGGCAACGTTTCTCAACTACAACACGGCGGGCGCGGAGGCCTCCGGCCATATGCGCCCGGAACTGCTGGCAAAGGGTTTAGATCAACTCAATAAAACGGTACGTCTTTTGATTACGCATATGGAACCCGGCAATGAGGATGCCACGATGGCGGAAATTGAGACAGTGGCAGGAGAATTCAAACCGGAAAGATTGAAGCGCGGGCAGGTATTCGAGCTTTAACGAACTTCTGACCAAGCTTTCCGCTCTGGGCGGGTGACACGTTCCGCGAGGATCTATTCAACGGTTTCCAAGTTTGGGCCGCTCACTTTGCTACAACCATTTCTTCCAGCGAAACAAGGCCAGCATTCCCACGCTGATTGTGACCATAACCCCCAGCACCACAAAAAACCCCCACTCCCATTCGAGTCCCGGCAGGTGCCTGAAGTTCATGCCGTAGATGCCGGCAATCAATGTCAGCGGCATGAATATGGTGGTGATAACGGTGAGAACTTTCATCACTATACTGATGCGGTAGCTCACGCTGGACACGTAGATATCGAGCATGCCTGCTGTCAAGTCGCGCAAGGACTCGACCGACTCGATAATGTGAATGATGTGATCGTATACGTCCCGCAGATAAAGTAATGTATTGCGGGTGAACAGCGGCGAATCCCCCCGTTGCAATGAACTGATGACTTCACGTAGCGGCCACAGCGATTTTCGCAGGAAAACCCCTTCACGCTTCAGGCGGTAAATTGAATGCAGGGTACTGGGTTGAGGGTGGGTTATCAACTCTGTCTCCAGCACTTCAGTTTTCTCGTCGAACTGCTCAAGAGTGACGAAGTAGCTGTCAACAATGGAATCAATCAGGCTATACATCAGAAAATCCGCGCCTGACTGCCTGATCTGGCCTTTGCCGGCACGTAATCGCTCACGCACCGCCCCGAAGTGGGTATCATCCGTTTCAAGAAACGATAGTACGAAATTTTTTCCCAGTACCAGGCTGATCTGATCTGAATCTATTCTTTCTTCCGTTCCGTTGTATTCACAACTAAAGATTTTCAGCACCACGTAGAGATAATCGCCGTAATCCTCCAGCTTGGAACGCTGGTCGGTGTTGAATATGTCCTCCAGCACCAATGGATGGAGGTCAAAACAAGCACCGATTTGTTCCATCATGCGGGTATCACCCAATCCATGAACGTTGATCCACTGGATACCGTGCGCAAATCTGGTTTTATCAGCCAGATCCGCAGTGGTTATCTCTGACTCGCGTACACCATTGTCGTCATAGTCGAGCAAAATGATGCGGGGGGTGACATTTTTCTTTTTGCCAATATGCACCAGTGTGCCCGGCGGCAATCCTGCTTTAGTGGATCTCTTTTTTGAATGGGATGCCATCAACCTTATCCGGGCTATACACCGATTGTGCTTCTGACTGTTTTACAGCCCATGTTTCCTTCCAGCCGCTCCTTGATACGGAAATTAAAGCCAAGAGTCGCCCATTCTTCGATTTCGGCGGACAGCGCGGTATCGGTTAACGGATTGCGTTGCAGCCATCCCTGCTCGGTAATCAGCTCGAATTCCGTATTGTCCATACGCACATTGAGCTGAGGCAACTCGATATCGCAGCGGCTGCGGTGAAATAATGTTGCCAGACGCAGCGCGAACAGCAGGGCAAAATCCAGCGGTTCGACAACAACCCCCCGCACTTTGCCGATAAGGCCCCGATGAGCAAGCGTAAGCAGACTCAGGCGCTCCTGCTCCATCCGTGAGAAGCCGGGCATATCCGCGTTACCGAGGATATATGCCGAGTGTTTGTGATAGCCGGAATGAGCCACTGAAATACCGACTTCATGTAGCCGTGCCGCCCATGACAGGCTTTGGAGCATTTCTTCCATGTCATCAGGGAAAGCCGTCAGCAATTGCGTTCCCAGCAGTAGCGCCGACGTTTCCACCCGCCTCGCTTGAGCGGAATCCACCCGGTAACGTTGCATGAATTGTCTCACGGTCATTTCGCGCATATCCTGATTATGGAAACGTCCCAGCAAATCATAGAGTACGCCTTGGCGCAATGCTCCCATAGCCTGTGACATGCGGCGAATGCCTAGCTCGGAGAACGCGGCGGACATGATGGCGAACCCGCCAGGGATGACAGGCGCCCGGTCAGTACGCAATCCGGCAATTTCCAGCTTTTTAATATCGCCAGCCCTGAGCAGATAGTCGCGAAAATTGTCCAGCCCTTCCGGGGTGATGTCACCATCGCTACCGCTTGCATCGAGATTGTTCAGTTCTATTATTTCACCCAGTGCGCGCGCGGTGCCGGATGAGCCGAATGCATCCTGCCAATGGGTACTGGAGAATTCGGCGGCGATAGCCTGTACTTCGCTTCGCGCCGCGAGTTCAGCCCGCTTCATCGCACCTTTGGTGATCTTGCCATCCGGAAAAAAAAGCAGGCTGTAACTGACACAGCCCATATAGAGACTTTCCAGTTTAACGGGCTTCAGCCGTCTGCCGATGATAAATTCGGTAGAGCCCCCGCCGATGTCCATAACCAGACGATTGCTGGTGGAGGCTGGCAGGCTGTGCGCGACGCCCAGGTAGATGAGCCGTGCTTCCTCGCGCCCCGCGATAACTTCGATCGGGAATCCGAGGGCAGCTTCCGCTTTTTTTAGAAAAGCCGATCCATTCTTCGCGACTCTTAGCGTATTTGTTCCGACTGCTCGAACGGAGTGCGGTGGAAAACCACGCAGACGCTCACCAAAGCGTTTCAAGCAATCCAATGCGCGTGCCTGGGAATCTTCGTCCAGCCGCTTGTCGGCAGTCAGGCCGGCGGCAAGCCGTACCATTTCGCGTAAGCTGTCCAGCGGATAGATCTGTTTGCCTACCACCCGCGCTACCTGCAAACGAAAGCTGTTTGAGCCAAGGTCTACTGCCGCAAGGGTGGAATATTCGAGCATGGCTTTCCAATTCAGAATTATTGCTAGGGCCTGTTAACACTTATTTTGCACCCGCGACGGCGACGGATTTCATCCAGCACGAGGCATGAGCCGCGCGGCGGAGCAGGCCTCCGTAAGCGGCGAATAACGACGGGCTGGATGAAATCCGTCCCGTCCCTTCGGGTTGCGCACAAAAAACGCGGATGCGAAATAAGTGTTAACAGGCCCTAGACAGATTTACTCTCTGACTTCACGTTCAATCTCTTCAACCGTCACATGCCGCACATCCTTGCCCTTAACCATATAGATTACGTACTCCGCCATATTTTTGGCGTGATCGCCAATGCGTTCAATCGCTTTTGCCACAAACAGGATTTCCAGCGCGGTGGAAATTTTGCGTGGATCTTCCATCATGAAGGTAATGAGCTGGCGCATGATGGAGCGGAATTCCTCATCGACCTGTTCATCCTGGCGCACGACACGGGCGGCCGCCGCCAGATCCAGGCGAGCGAATGCATCCAGGGATTTGTGCAGCATGTCCATCGCGATATTGGCGACATGCCTGATCTCGACAAACCGTGGCATATGCATGCGATCAGCTGCGTAAATCAGCTTGGCCATGCGTGCAATCTTTTCCGCTTCATCACCAATGCGTTCCAGATCGGTAATGGTTTTGATGACCGTCATAATCATGCGTAAATCGCCGGCGGCGGGTTGGCGGCGTGCGATGATCTGGCTGCAAATTTCGTCTATTGCCACTTCCATCGCATTCACCCGATGGTCATCGGCAACAATATTCTCGATCAGGCCTTCGTTACCGCTGGTAAGCGCCTCAATGGCTTTTTCGATCTGTTCTTCCACAAACCCACCCATATGCAGCACACGCGTGCGCACCGCCTCAAGATCAGTGTCGAACTGCTTGGATGTATGTTCACTGCTTGCCATGGCGTAACCTGACTGGTTAGAAGAGACGAAAAATGATACTCGCAAGTTGTGACAGTTTTGTTGCTTTCCGTATTACATCAGATCAGGTAACGATCGTCCGGGTGCCGGTATCGAGGCCCAGCAGCAACACATCGGCGCCGCGCTTCGCGAAAAGACCATTGGTCACCACACCCGTTATCTGATTCAGTGCTGTCTCCAGTTCGACAGGGTTCAGAATTTGTAAACCATGCACATCCAGGATTATATTGCCGTTGTCCGTGATAAATCCCTGGCGCAGTACCGGTTCCCCTCCCAGTCGCGTGATCTCGCGTGCCACATAGCCGCGGGCCATAGGGATCACTTCCACCGGGAGCGGAAATTTGCCGAGCACTGGTACGAGCTTACCCTGGTCCGCTATGCAGATAAATTTTTTAGCCACAGCGGCGACAATTTTCTCGCGTGTCAACGCGCCGCCGCCCCCTTTTATCATGGCCAGATGCTCGGTAATTTCGTCTGTGCCGTCTACATATACCGGGAGTGCATCAATACTGTTCAGATCAATCACTTCGATGCCGTGTCCCCTCAGGCGCTGGGCTGTTGCTTCGGAGCTTGCCACCGCACCGTCGATCTTATGCTTGATATTGGACAGTTCATCTATGAAGTAATTTGCGGTGGAGCCGGTGCCCACTCCAACCACGCAACCAGTGGGGATATGCTGGATAGCGGCTTGGGCGGCCGCGCGTTTCTGTTCGTCTTGCGTCATGATGTATTGTGTGAGTGAAAATAAGTTTTAGGATAATCCTATCCGTCAAATATAACAACGTGGCGGGCTGTCCAGCAGCCTGCCGGACTTAACGAAAATCGGCCGCAAGGTTTCCGGCCGGTTCATATTTCGCCACTTTTTCGGCTAATAGAACAATTATGAGCCTCAAAGCCGTCAAAATCTGTTCTCGCCGAATCTTTTTTTGCTTCGATTCTTCAAGTCGGACTGGCTGCTAGAGCGCCCTCGGCATGCTAAAATCCGCAGTTTCCGACTTTGCGAACATAAGCAGCGATGAAAAACGATTATCTCGAAAGAATTCTCACTTCTCAGGTTTATGATGTGGCGGAAGAGACCCCAATGGAGCTGGCATCCAATCTGTCTGCGCGCATTCACAACTCCCTATTCCTGAAGCGCGAGGACATGCAGCCGGTGTTTTCATTCAAAGTGCGCGGGGCCTACAATAAAATGGTCAAACTTTCTCCTGCGATGCTCAAGCGTGGCGTGGTGACCGCTTCCGCCGGCAATCATGCACAGGGGGTGGCGCTCGCGGCGCAGCGGCTTCATTGCCGGGCAACCATTGTGATGCCTGTTACCACACCACAAATCAAAATGCAGGCAGTAGAGGCGCGTGGCGCGACCGTGATTACCCATGGCGATTCCTACGATGAGGCCTATGCTCACGCATTGAAGTTTGCAACAGAGAAACGCGTGACTTTTGTGCATCCCTACGATGATCCTGATGTCATTGCAGGACAAGGTACCGTTGGAATGGAGATCCTGCGCCAACATAGCGGTCCTATTCACGCCATATTTGCACCGATAGGCGGCGGCGGCCTTATTTCCGGCATTGCCGCCTATGTGAAAAGACTGCGTCCGGAAATCAAGATTATCGGCGTCGAGCCTGTGGATGCGGATACCATGTACCAGTCGTTGCGTGCCGGGCGCCGAATCAAACTTGCCCAGGTGGGGCTATTCGCGGATGGCGTGGCGGTGAAGCAAGTGGGCGTGGAAACCTTCCGCTTGTGTCGTGAACTATTGGACGAAATCATCCTGGTGGATACCGACACCATTTGCGCTGCGATCAAGGACGTGTTCGAGGATACTCGAACTGTCCTGGAGCCGTCGGGGGCACTTTCGATCGCTGGCGCGAAAATTTATGCCAAGCGAGAAAATATTCGCGATAAAAGTCTGATTGCGATTGCCTCGGGTGCAAATATGAATTTCGATCGGCTGCGTCATATTTCCGAGCGAGCGGAACTGGGCGAACAGCGGGAGGCGGTGATGGCGGTTACCATTCCCGAGCAGCCAGGTAGCTTCAGGAAATTTTGTGCCATGCTGGGTACAAAAAGTATTACTGAATTCAACTATCGTTACGCTGACCCGAAAGAAGCGCACGTATTTGTGGCGGTATCGGTACGCAACCGCGATGAAGCGACAAAATTGATCAGGAGTCTGGAGAAAAGCGGCCTGCGCACGGAAGATTTAACCGACAATGAAATGGCAAAACTGCATATACGCCATCTGGTGGGAGGGCGTGCCCGGGAAGTGAAAAATGAGCTCCTCTACCGCTTTGAATTTCCCGATCGCCCAGGAGCGCTGATGAAATTTCTGAACAGCATGGGTCATCACTGGAATATCAGCCTGTTCCACTATCGCAATCATGGTGCCGACTACGGCCGGGTACTGGTGGGTATGGAAGTGCCTCCAGAAGAGAAAGCCGAGTTCAAGGCATTTCTCAAGGGGATGGATAATCATTACTGGGATGAAAGCAGCAATCCGGCGTATAAATTGTTTCTTGCATAGGGATGCTACGATTCCTTTTAATTTCGGTAAGCCGGGATCCGGATGGACGGTTCCGGCGGAACGGCAGTTTATGAATGAATGTATTTTTATGTTTGAAAGAAGTAGTGGTGGATTAGTATTGTGTAATAGCGCACCCTAAAAATAATAATGATTTCTTTTTTTATCAGGTCCTTATGTCTAGGGAACTAAGGAAATTCACAAATGAAATGTCTGCCCAAATGCAGAAGCCGAATGGTATTTGCCATAGCAGGCAGTCTGTTATCAATTGTTATGACGGTCAGCAGTGCTTACGCGAATAACACTTATGCTAATAACCTGGTCAATTTTTTCAGAGACAGCGGCATAAAGGTAGGAGGCTGGATCAACGCCGGAGCGACTTTCAATCCAAATTTTCCGGGCAATGGCTACAATGGCCCCGTCACTTTCGCTGACCGGGCGAATCGTTTTCAACTGAATCAGTTTAATATATTCATACAGCGTACCGTGTTAACCGAAGGTAAGTCGTTTGATATCGGGGGCCGCTTTGATTTCATGTTTGGTACCGATGCTATTTATACCCAGGCTTTCGGTATTCCTCCCTTTGATGTAAATTCCGGGCAACCATTGAACAGGGGAAACTGGGATCTGGATTTGTGCTGTTCTTCGACTCGTACCTACGGTATCGCACTCCCGCAGGCTTATGCGGAGGTCTACGTTCCAGTTGGTAACGGCCTGAACCTCAAGGTAGGCCATTTTTACTCGCCAACCGGTTATGAGACTGTCGCCGCGCCTGACAACTTCTTTTATACTCACGCCTATACCTTTAATAATGGTGAACCGTTTACCCATACCGGGTTGATGGGTAATTACTCAATCAATAAGAATTGGTCGCTTATGGGTGGCGCAACCACTGGCAGCGCAACCGGTGGATGGGACGGGGGTTTTAACAAGCAGTTGGGTAACTGGGGGGGTTAGGCGGGATTACCTGGACCAGTAATGATATGAGAAGCTCGATTAATGTCACGGGCACCTACGCCGAGACCTCCACACGGAGCAATCAGCCCTGGGGTATGTACAGCGTCGTGCTGCAACATAGGGTCACGACCAAAACACACTTTGTTTTGCACCACACACACGGTTATGCCGGGGGCGTTTTGTTGAATGGCTCACCTAAAAATGCGGAATGGTATGGTATCAGCACGCATTTGTATTATGACTTACTGGAAGATTTGTCTATAGGTGTCCGTGGAGAATGGTTTCATGACAGGGATGGTTTCCGTGTCTTTTCACCATTCCGGGTACTTGCCGCTACCAATCACACGGGATTCAGTTTTGCGGGTGCTTTTGCGCCCACCGCGGTGCCTGCTGATTATTATGCAGTCACCCTGGGCATGAATTGGAAACCGGCAAAAAGACTCAAAGTTGACTGGAAACCGATGCAAAAATTGAATATCCGTCCCAACATTCGTTATGACAGGGCAGATGGCATCGATCAGTCCTATCGGCCTTTCGATAGCAGAAAGGATCAATTCCTGTTTTCCGTGGACGCCACCATTCCGTTCTGAACATTGATTGAGAGGCGAAAGTCGCGGTTTCTCATCATTTTAGGCGTGCTCTTAGGCAATCATTCATCACGCGCGGCGTAATTATGTTGCGCTGCTTCCAGCGCCATTTGTCGATGAACAGCCGCTTCCTTCACGTGGGCTTCTGCGGTTTCCTCATATTTGCGTGCTAGCGCCCACGTATGAGATTTTAAATCCTGGGCCCGTCGGCCATAGAGATAACTTTTCTCCTCATAGTGCTCTAGTAATTTCTTTTGCTCCTCGGCCTTTATTTGCATTTGCCTTGCGGCACCTTCAAAGTGATTCGTCAGCGCGTCATGATCGCTACGCGTTCTGGCATTCTGCACAGCCTTACGAATATTTGCATTCTGAATAACCTCGTGAGGGGTTATCTGAGCGCAGGCAGCCAATAAACCGAGGGAGAAAGCTGCGAAACAGGTTTTTAGTTTCATAACGGCTTCTCCTATAAATCTGAGCAATTTGCGCAAGATTCGTTATTTATTAAAATCCATTTTAATAGACTAATGACACTTTGTCAATTATTTTATGTTATAAGTATTATTGAATCGTATTGTGTTGATACTTATGTTGTATTATGTTATCAATGAGCTTTAATTATTTAAAAGCGCAGGACGACTGATATGGGTGAACGACAGAAACAATTGCTTAAATTGCTGCGTGGCAGCAAGCCAGGTTTGAGTGTGGATGAGCTTTCAAAAGGGCTGGAGATTACGCGAAACGCGGTGCGGCAGCATCTTGCCTCCCTGGAAGCTGCGGGATTGGTGACGATCGGCACGACGCGTCCCTCCGGAGGAGGGCGACCGCAGCAGCTTTATATCCTGACCGAGCTTGGTAAGGAAATGTCTCCGCGTCAATATTCCTGGCTTGCACAGCTGGTGGTGGCGTCGGTTCGGCGCGAAGAAGGTATGGAAAATATGGGTAAGCGCATGAATGAGATTGGTGCGAATGTTGCGCAGCAGATACGCAGCCAGTATCCTTACTTGACCACGCACAAAGAGAAGGTTGAGAAGCTCACCGAGGTAATGGACCAGCTTGGGTATAACGCAAGGAATACGACAGTGTCTGGGGGTGAGGCGGTAATCGAAGCCGATAACTGCGTATTTCACACCATGGCTAAAAAGGATCTCGAGATTTGCCATCTGGATAGAGGGTTGATGGAAAACTTTACCGACAGCAAGGTTGAGCAGGATGAATGTATGGCGCGTGGCGGAAACGTGTGCCGGTTCAAGCTTACGTCCAACGTGGGCTAATCCGTTCAAGTCGGTTTTCTTTCCCTGAATGTAATTTTCATCATACGGAATTTCACACAGCCGCATCGATCCATGCAGATTTGGAGTACCAATGGGCATAAATTATCGGCCTTCAAGAAATCCTCAAAAGCCGTCCCTTGCCCGCCCATTTCTTCGCTGCAATCCTATAATCCCCGCAGGCTGCCACAGAATCGAATCATTCATTCCACCTGCTTCTCGCAATATTGCGTACTGCGACGAGGGAATAATCACCCACCGCAACATAAAAAAAGAAACAAGGTAATCGAATCGGGGTCATCAGGAAAATTTCATGAAATGTGTTCTACCATTTCACCGAGGGATAATAAACAGTTAACGCCATACATACATGCTAGTTCAGATAAACACGACGATAATCATGCGCTGACCAAGTAATTTGCCCATGCCAGATGTTCATTCTCATCCCGATGCTACTAAATCTCAAAATTTCACAATTTCCTCACAATTTTTTCACAAGAAATTAATATATATCATGTTACGTTTCGAAGACAATACCAATTCTAACTGTAGTGTCTCTTCCGGGGGGATCCAACATGACATGCCTGCCAGAACGCAGAGTCCAGATGCGGGTTGCCTTTATAGTAGGTAGCTTGTTTGCAACGGCCATGCATTTGCCCGAAGCCCATGCTAATCCTGCAGCTTATATTGCCGCCAATACCGCGGCTGATAACGCTGCAGCCGCCAATATCGCAGCCGCTCCCGCAGCCGATACCGGATCTAACTCCGTAGTGGATTTCTTTAAAAAAAGCGGCATAAGGGTAGGCGGATGGATCAACGGCGGGGCGACTTTCAATCCAAGCCATATTGACGGGTTCAATGGTCCGGTTACTTTTGGTGATCAAGCCAATCGATTTCAGTTGAATCAGTTTAATGTATTCTTGGAGCGCGCAGTGGTAGCGCAAGGCAGCAAGTGGGATTTCGGCGGACGTTTCGATGTCCTGTTTGGCACGGATGCCATTTTTACGCAGGCGTATGGCGTTCCCGCATTTGATGTGAATTCCGGACAGCCTCTGGCAAGAAGCAATTGGGATCTTGATTTGTGCTGTGCCTCGACGCGCTACTATGGGATCGCGATCCCGCAGGCTTATGTGGAAGCTTATGTGCCAGTCGGTAATGGGCTGAACGTCAAGGTTGGCCATTTCTATACGCCAATCGGTTATGAGTCGGTTCCGGCCCCCAACAATTTCTTCTATTCCCATGCCTACACCATGCAGTATGGTGAACCCTTTACCCATACCGGGGCGTTGGGTAACTATTATATCAACAAGAACTGGATGCTTATGGGAGGCACGACCACCGGCAGCGCTACCGGTGGGTGGGATGGCGGTTTTGATAAACAGCTGGGTAATTGGGGCGGTCTGGCTGGTATCACCTGGACCAGCGATGACCTGGGGAGCTCAGCCAATATCAGCGGGAGTTACGCCCAGACTTCCACACGAAGCAACGAGCCGTGGGGGATGTACAGCATCGTGCTGAAACACCGGATCACGCCCAACACAAATTTCGTCTTGCAACACGACCATGGTTATGCCGGAGGGGTTTTGGTGAACGGGGTGGTCCAGAATGCCGAGTGGTATGGCATCAACACGCACACGTACTATGACATCACGCCTGATCTATCGATAGGCGTCCGTGCCGAGTGGTTTCGCGATAGAGACGGTTTCCGTGTTTTTTCTCCCGGTCGCGTAAGTGCTGCCACCAACAATCAAGGACTGAGCTATGCGCTGGGATCGGGCCGGTTCGGCAACGCCACCAGTGCTCCCGCCGATTATTACGCGGTTACCCTGGGCATGAACTGGAAGGCAGCAAGAACGCTGAAGATGGACTGGAAGGCGATGAAACAATTTAACGTTCGCCCGAACGTCCGGTATGATGCGGCAGATGGCTTACATGGTGTAGACTACCGGCCTTTTGGCGGACATAAGGATCAGGTCGTCTTATCGCTCGATTTCATGTTGCCGTTCTGATGCCGATTTAGTTGCGTATCAATCCGGGCAGCTTTGGGCAAAAGCGGTAAAATGTTATTTCCAAGAAGATACTTCGGTTCTATCCAATCAAGCAGACTTAGGATAACCATAAGCTCATTCTTATGTGGGGGATTCCCGCATCCATGAACTCCTTTCCGGCCATCTGGAAGCCGAATTTGGCATAAAATCCGGAGGCGTATTGCTGCGCATTCAAGGTCACCTGCTGAATTTCCTTTTTTCTTGCTTCTTCCAGTAGCCGCAGCAATAGGGCGCCGCCTACGCCCCTGCCGCGCCACTTCCTAAGCACGGCCATGCGTCCAATAACGCCGTCTGGTAACAGGCGACCCGTGCCGATAGCATTTTTCGCCGAATCCACCGCAAGCAAATGCAGGCAATTCATGTCGAGCCCATCCCATTCCAATTCCACAGGGACATGCTGTTCGTAAACAAACACCGTTTCGCGCACCCCACGCAGTGCCAAGCCATCATCTTGCCAATTTGCTATGCGTATGGTGTAGGCGCTCATCCAAATCGTATTGTAGGGTGATGCAAGGTCGGCTTCGCCACTAAACGGATCTAAAAGGCGGTCTGGCATACAGATACCCGCTATAGAATAGCGTTTGATCCGTAGTGAAGGACCGGGTTACGATACCGGCTATAACAGTTATTATTCAAATGGATGCCGCAACACAATCGTTTCTTCCCGGTCTGGCCCGGTTGATATCATGTCTATCGGAACCTCACATACCTCTTCCATGCGCTTGAGGTAATTTCGCGCCGCTTTGGGCAGCCGCTCCAAATTTTTAATTCCCACGGTACAGTCGCTCCATCCTGGCATCTCCTCGTAGACCGGTTCGCAATAGGCCAGTTCATCCGCGCCTACCGGCAGGATACTGCTGAATCTTTCGCCTTCGCCATTGCCAATCACCTTATAGCCCACACCGAGCCGCAGCGTCTCCACGCCATCCAGAACGTCCAGCTTGGTAACACATAACCCTGATACCCCATTAATTTGAATGGAGCGCTTTAACGCGGCGGCATCGAACCAGCCGCAACGGCGAGGGCGTCCCGTGGTTGCGCCAAACTCCTTGCCACGCTTAGCCAGATACTTGCCCACATCGTCGTCCAATTCCGTAGGAAAGGGTCCGGCACCCACCCGTGTCGTGTACGCCTTGGTGATGCCCAATACGTAATGCAGCATTTGCGGGCCAATTCCGCTCCCGGTCGTTGCCGCACCGGCAATGCAATTACTCGATGTAACAAAAGGGTAAGTACCGTGATCCACATCAAGCAATGTTCCCTGCGCACCTTCAAACAGCAGGCTATTGCCGGCCTTGTTGGCTTCGAACAGAAGTCGCGGCACATCCGCCATCATTGGTTTGATGCGTTCCGCCAACATTAGCGTGTCATCCACGGTTTGCTGAAAATCCACCATCGGCGCGTGAAAATAATTCTTCAGCACGAAGTTATGATAATCCAGCATCTCCCCCAGTTTGGCGGCGAAGCGGTCGCGGTGAAACAAGTCCTGCAAGCGCACTGCGCGCCGCGCCACCTTGTCCTCGTAAGCGGGCCCGATACCGCGGCCGGTGGTACCAATTTTACCCGTTCCCCTGGCGGCCTCGCGGGCGCTATCAAGCGCAACGTGACACGGAAGAATAAGCGGACATGCTTCACTTATGCGGAGCCTCCCCTGTACGTCGATCCCTGCCTGCTCAAGCATACTAACTTCATCCAGCAACGCCTGTGGAGACACCACTACCCCATTGCCGATATAGCAGGCAACATCACCGCGCAATATTCCGGAAGGGATCAGATGCAGAACGGTTTGTTTACCGGCAATGACCAGCGTATGTCCGGCATTATGCCCTCCCTGGAAACGAACCACGCCTTGGGCGTGATCGGTAAGCCAGTCCACCACCTTGCCTTTGCCCTCATCACCCCACTGAGTACCAATGACGACCACATTTTTTGTCATGTTGTAAAATTTTAAATTAGCTTACAATTAAGTCGGGATGATATGAAAACCACGGCTCTCCGAGCAGGCATTCTCAAATCAACATGCTCGGAATTCAAGTCAGATGCCGATTACGGTCCAGCCCTGATCTTGCAGCACCAATTTCCTGTCACAGTTAAACGTACCCTGTCCGTTTTCATGCCCGGGCAACTCGACCACGACTATCTGTCCTTCACTGCGGAGCTGCGCGATTCTCTCTTCCAGTGCTCTGTTACCCTGGGCATAAGGTGCCAGGACTCCCTTGGGATAGAGATCAGATCTTACCAACCCAGCCAATTCCCGCAAGTCCATACTAAAGCCCGTGGCTGGGCGCGCTCTTCCAAATGCCTTGCCGATCTCGTCATAACGTCCACCCAGGGCGATCGCATTGGGGCAATTGGCGGTATAAGCGGCAAATACCATGCCGCTATGATAGTGATAGCCACGCAAGTCCGCCAGATCAAATGCCAGCGTATCCACCATGGGCTTCAATTGCAACGCCACTGTTTCCAACCCATCCAGCGCACATAGGATCTCAGGGTATTCCGGCAGCGATTTACGCGCAAGGGCCAGTATCTTGTCGTCGCCATATAATTCCGGCAACAGCAACAACGCCTGCCGCGCATGTGCGTCCACATTCTTACCCAACCCGGAGCAGAGCTCCTTCAATCCACAGATATCCTTTGCTTGCAGTACACCAAATAACTCTGTCTCCAGTTCGGCAGGAATTCCCGCGCCCCTGACCAGGCCGCGAAATACGGCGACATGGCCAAGATCGAGATGAATACCGCCTATACCGGCAATTGCCAATGTCTGCAGCATGAGCCGCTGCACTTCCAGATCGCTTTCCAGTCCGGTATGGCCATAAAGCTCCGCACCAATCTGGAGCGGCTCGCGGGTCCGCGTCAACCCCGACGGCAGGGCATGCAGCACACTTCCCGCGTAACATAGGCGGGTAATCCCCTTGCGGTTCAGTAAATGGGCATCAATACGCGCAGTCTGGGGTGTCATGTCCGCGCGCAGCCCCATCATGCGCCCACTTAATTGATCCACAACTTTGAACATACGTAGATCCGTGTCGCCACCACTGCCCGAGAGCAAGGATTCCACATATTCCAACAGGGGCGGACCTACCAATTCATAGCCGTGCACCAAGAGCCAGTCGATAATACGACGGCGCATCATCTCGATGCGCAGCGCTTCGGCTGGCAGGATATCCTCGACGTATTCGGGAAGAATCCACTTACGCATGTTAATGATTCAATTAGGTTTGAACAGAAGTGTGATGGTGCAGGAGCCTTAGCAGGCTGTCTGACTCAGTGGAAGTCTGCTGGAATGATCGTTAAAACTTATCTTCATCCAGCCATTCTGTCTTGGATATTTCAAACCCGGTACATTTCCTAGTTCACGAAATAAAGCAGCAGTAGTCCCGCCAGCATGGAAGTTAGACCAATGAAGCGTATCTGGCCGTCGCCAGCCTCGATCAGTTTCCTGAATGTCTCGCGCCAGACACCCGGCATCAGGAAAGGAAGAACCCCTTCTATCACCAGCATCAGCGCGAATGCAAGCAACAAAGTGTCCCACATGTCGCCACAACCTTAGTAGACACCTCGATAAATTCACAACGCTATATGAGCTTTTTTGCCACCCGAAAACAAGAATGCGACAATAAGGCGATAGCATGTGGCAATTTGTTGTTCAATAGATCTGTCACGAACATCAGAGTACAACGGCAAGCTGTCCAGGAACCGGAATAGTGGAATCACCCATATGCTATCTAGGGCTGCGGCCCGAATTTTTCAAATACTTGAAAAACTCTGAATTAGGCTCCAGAACCATCATATCCCCTTTGTTCTTGAAACTCTGCTTGTACGCTTCCAGGCTACGGTAAAAAGCATAGAATTCCGGATTCGGCTGGAATGCCTCAGCGTAAATTGCAGAAGCTTTGGCGTCACCCGCGCCCTTTACTTCCTGGGCTTGCCGATAAGCTTCCGCAAGGATAACTTCGCGTTGACGGTCGGCGTCGGCACGAATCTTCTCGGACTCCGCCGCACCAGTCGAACGCAACTCATTCGCCACACGTTTCCGTTCCGCTTCCATGCGGCGATAGACCGATTCGCTTACTTCCTGCGGTAGGTCTACTCGCTTCAGTCGCACGTCCACGACTTCCACTCCAATCTTACGGGCATCGGCATCCGCTTTCTGGCGCATGATTTCCATAATCTTGTCGCGTTCTCCGGAAACGACATCGTGCACCGTGCGATTACCGAATTCGTCACGCAAGCTGGAATTCACCGTTTGTGACAGCCGGGTCTGCGCCAGTATTTCGTCTCCGCGAACACTAACATAATACTGCTTGACATCGACAATACGCCACTTCACGAACAAATCCACCAGTACATTCTTTTTTTCCGACGTGATGAAACGTTCCGGCTCGGCTGTATCCATGGTCAGGATACGAGAATCAAAATAGCGTACGTTCTGCGCCAGAGGAATCTTGAAATAAAGACCCGGCGAAGTCTTGACGTCGACCACTTCACCCAGCTGAAACAGGATCGCCTGCTGACGTTGATCTACGATATACAGTGATGAGCTGGCAAGAAGAAACAGGGCAACAATGGCGCCCAATATCATCGAGGTATAGTTTTTCACTTATCTTGTCTCCCGTTCACGGCCGCGAAATGCCTCACGCGTACGAGCGGCGTCAGGGGCTGCCTCCGGCGCCGCCGAGGGCATCGCATCGGGCGCTAAAGTAGTGGGTGATGAAGGTCCGCTCATCTGGATCAGCTTATCCAGCGGCAGATAAAGTAAATTATTGCCATTTTTCTGATCGACAAGAATTTTGCTCGTACTGGAAAGCACTTGCTGCATCATATCCAGATAAAGGCGATCCCGGGTTACACCAGGCGCCTTGTTATATTCGACGAGAACCTGTTTAAAGCGGCTGGCATCACCCTCGGAACTGACAATCACCCGTTGCTTGTATCCTTCGGACTCTTCCAGCAGACGGGCAGCGTTACCCTTGGCTTTCGGAATAACGTCATTCGCATAGGCCTGGCCTTCATTTTTCTGCCGCTCTCTATCCTGGCCCGCCTTGACGGCGTCGTCGAATGCCGCCTGCACCTGCTCAGGTGGCTGCGCATTCTGCATGGTGACTTTGCTGATGGCAATCCCTATTTTGTAACGATCGAGAATCCCCTGCATCAGCTGGGTCGCCTTTGCCGCTACCTGCTCGCGGCCTTCGTATAGCACGAAGTCCATCTTGCTTTTGCCGATAATTTCACGAATGGCGGTTTCAGCCGCCTGCAGCACCGCGTTTTCCGGCTCCCGGTTGTTAAACAGGAATTCCTCGGGATTCTTGAGGATATATTGCACGGCAAACTGAATATCAATGATGTTCTCATCGTCAGTCAACATCAGCGATTCCTTCAACACTTTGCTTCTCACATTGTTGCGATAGCCGATTTCCACCGTGCGAACCTGGCTTACATTAACGGTTTCCACTATTTCTACCGGATATGGCATATGCCAGCGCAAGCCCGCCTGGGTAGTTTCAACATACTTGCCGAAACGCAGAACAAGACCGCGCTGGCCTTCGTTGATAATGTAAAATCCGCTGGCTATCCACATCAGCAAGAGCATTCCGATCAGCATTCCAATGCTACCGCCATACCGCCTCGGCGTGCCGCCACCAGATCCTTCGCCACCGCCCGACCCGTTACCGGCACCGCCCTTACGTTTAAAAAGATTATTGAGTTTTTTATTAAAATTGCGCCACAATTGATCCAGATCAGGTGGACCGGAATTACCTTTTTTTCTCCCCCACTGAGGATCGTTCAATCCCATGATGATTCCTATATTCTGTTTAATAGATACAACCATCAAACCCGCATCGGTAAAAAAACTGAATTCCATCTATCGTGGAACTAAAGACCGGATTGCCTGCGTTTACTCAATAGAGTAGTTAAGCGCGGCGTATCCGCCAATTAAGCTTCCGGTTTCTGATGAACCTTCACACCGCTGCAAAATGCGCCGTTGCATTGCTTCCGATAGCGCCAGCTTAATGAATTCCACTCCCTCGCCGGTTTTCGCGCTCAATCGAATTTGCATGATTCTACCACACTCGTCGCGCCCATACCCCGTCGCGCCCGCTGATAAACTCATCAAATCTATCTTGTTTAGTACCAATATCTGCGGAATCGAATCGGCGCCGATTTCCTTCAGTACTTTATTCACCTCGGCAATCTGTTCATCCCGATTGGAACTGCCCGCATCCACGATGTGAAGTAATATATCGGCCTGCACCGTTTCCTCCAGCGTCGCACGGAATGCGGCAACGAGCGTATGTGGCAAGTCGCGAATGAAGCCTACCGTGTCCGAAATCACGAGTGAGTCGTGATCCGGAATAAATAGTTTGCGAGTGGTGGCATCCAGAGTGGCGAATAATTGATCGGCGACGTAGGTATGCGCACGGGTTAGCCGATTGAACAAGGTGGATTTTCCGGCGTTGGTATAGCCGACAATGGAAACCGACATCATCTGGGCGCGTTGCCTGGAACGGCGCTGCAACTCGCGCTGGTGCTGCAATTTTGCGAGTTTCTCCTTAAGCAGTTTGACCCGTTTGCCGAGTAAACGCCGATCGGTTTCCAATTGGGTTTCGCCGGGACCGCGCAAACCGATACCACCCTTTTGCCGCTCAAGGTGCGTCCACCCGCGTACGAGGCGAGTGGAGAGATGTTCAAGTTGCGCCAGTTCCACCTGCAATTTGCCCTCATGGCTTTTGGCGCGCTGGGCAAATATATCTAAAATCAGACTGGTGCGGTCAATCACACGGCATCCAAGGTGCCGCTCCAGATTACGTTGCTGGGCGGGAGATAGATCGTGATTGAAAATCACCAGTGATGCGCCGGTTTGTTCCAATGCCACCGTAATCTCGCCAACCTTGCCGCTGCCTGCGAATGTAGCGGGATCAGGCCGGGAGCGCCCTCCCTTGATTACTGCGCGGATTGCGAGTGCATCACTCGCGGCTAATTGCCGTAGTTCCTCCAGATTTTCGGCGTAATCGCCATCGTTAAAATCGAGGCTAACCAGTACAGCGGCGTTAGCTTCGGATGTGTTACCCGCGGGACGATCAAGCATCAGGTATAGCGGGCGCCTCAAATGGAATGGTGACTGCCCTGGCGGGGACAACGGTAGAGATTGCGTGCTTGTACACCATCTGCGTGACGGTATTCTTCAGCAACACCACATACTGGTCAAACGAGTCAATATGACCTTGCAGCTTGATACCGTTTACCAGATAAATCGACACTGGAATATGTTCCTTTCGCAATGTATTCAGAAATGGGTCTTGTAACAATTGCCCTTTTGCGCTCATGGGAGACTCCATATTTTAATTATTCAAAAAGTAACTCTACTTGATTTTCAGGAGTAAATCCATATTCCTGTTCGAAAGGTAAAATAAAGAACATTCAATAAATTGAATCAGCCCGACGGACAATAATTTGCTTAACGTTAATTCGTAAAAATTGAATTAATGGAGGCTAAAAACAATACAGGAAAAATGACTGTTACTTTTACAAGCAGTCACGGCAATAATTGCCTGTTAGCGTGTAACTCGAAATCGAAGGTATTGAATTATCTGCTGCTTGAACTTGCCCAGGCCGCACTTCTCAGCCTGGACAAGTTTTAGAAATTATACCCGCAAAGCAGGAAACGCTACGACGAGTATCACCCCTGTGCTAATTACCCAAAGGGCTTGGGCCTTGGTGTTTCATTGGTGGAAGGTGGAAGGATGGGTAGTTTGAACTCGGGCTGTTTTCCGGTCAGTGTCTTCAAGAACGCCACGATTTTGGCATTTTCTTCCTTGCTGAAAGTGCGGCCCAGCTGTAGCCGGCCCATGGTGTCTACCGCTTCTTCCAGGGTCGCGGCAGCGCCGTCATGAAAATAGGGGTAAGTTAATTCCACGTTTCGCAGGGTCGGAACTTTGAACATGAAGCGGTCGGCGTCCTTGCCGGTCACTGCAAACCGGCCTTCGGCCTTGCTCGTCGTTTTGTAGGGTTCATGAACGCCAAATTTCTGGAATGAGCCGCCACCCACCGCAGCGCCATTATGGCAACCCGTGCACCCACTCTCCTTGAATAGCTTGTAACCCTCCAACTCCGCTTGATTCAGGGCTTTTTTGTCACCTTTGAGCCATTTATCGAAACGAGAGTCAGGTGTCACCAGAGTCTCTTCGAATGCCGCAATCGCATCGGTTACCATGCCGATATCGATCTTATCGGAGCGAAACAATTGCTTGAAACGGGTCCGGTACTCTGGAATTGAGCGTAATACATCCACTGCCAGTTCATGGGTGAATCCCATCTCACCAGGGTTTGCGATGGGTCCGCCTGCCTGTTCTTTCAGGTCCTTGGCGCGGCCGTCCCAGAATTGCGCCAGATTCATGCTGGAGTTCAATACCGTGGGCGCGCTGATCGGTCCCTCGTGCCACTTGTGGCCGATGGAGGTTGGCAGATTATCTGTACCACCCATGCTCAGGTTGTGACAAGAGTTACAGGAAATGAACCCAGATTTCGATAGGCGCGGATCGAAAAAGAGCATCTTGCCCAGTTCCACCATATCTGCATTCTTTGGTTTCGCGGCTTCGATTGGCTGGATGGGTTCATTGGCAGCCAGCGCGGTGGCTGGGGCGGCAATGGCTCCAATGGATAGCAGCGATATGATTAATGTCCGCATTATCATCGGTAATCTCCTAAAAACGCGGCTGTAGTGGCGCAGCCGATTACGCCTACAAACTATCCGTCAGGGCACCTCTTGGCGATAATGGGCGCCTCTAAAAATTCAACGCTACAGGCAAGCTCGTTTTTTCATATTGGGATGAGAGCAAAAAAATCTAACCCGGTGTCCATATCGATATATGAGAAAAATATTTCTCATTCGGCAATTGAGGAGCGGTGAGAGAGGCGGCAGACGGGATGAGCAAGCAATCCATGAAGTGGATGCTCACAAAATTCAGAATTCTGAAGGAGCCCATCAGTGCCTTAACAGGCTGGAGATAACGTCGCACAATGTGCTTTTATTAAATTTTGTCATTTTTATCTACTCGCTCCGCTTAGCGGGAGCGATCGCAGCCTGTTCCCTGCCGCCAGGATGAATGGATCCATCGTAACCGCTGCCATCAAACGGAGTGCGATTGAGCAGGCGAGCCAACTCGGTCAGTGCCTGCCGATAGACCTGGCGTTTGAATTCAACCACGGATTCCAATTCCACCCAATATTGATTCCAGCGCCAGGCGTCGAATTCCGGGCGAACGCTTGTACGCAGCGAAACGTCACAATCACGTCCGACCAGGCGCAGAAGATACCAGATTTGCTTCTGCCCTTTGTAATTTCCTCGCCAGTCGCGCCTTATCCACTGATCCGGTACTTCATAGCGCAGCCAGTCGCGTGTGCGGCCAATGATCTCGACATGCCGGGGGTGTAAGCCTACTTCTTCCGTCAGTTCCCGATACATCGCCTGTTCCGGACTTTCACCCGGCTTGATACCCCCCTGGGGAAACTGCCAGGAGTCCTGCCTGATGCGCTTGCCCCAAAAGACCTCATTCTTCGAGTTCAGTAGAATAATACCGACATTGGAGCGATATCCGTTGCGGTCGATCATGCAATCACCCGTTTGATCCGTCACAAGAGGACAAATTTTTTCATATTTTATCCTAGATTGAAAGCTGTCACGAGATTAATAAACTTCATATTTAGCTAGTGCTTGCTTTTTGAGTTTATTGCGCTCCCTTGCCAGCCCTGTACCCACTCAACCACTATAGGCTTAACGCAGTTTGGGGTTGAACAAGCAGTCCTCTCCAGTGCGGCTTCACGTTGCTTGTCCCTCTTTGGAATCTGCGCCGAGAAACAATAGGCTTCACTAACCGGGATTGCGGTTTTTCAGAGTAGAATTATCCTAAATCCGGTAGTTGGACAGGGTGGAGTGTGCGGTTTTTGGGGTGCGGGGCAAGGCGCAACAACGCGAAATGGTTATTCCATTTCAAGGCGTTGCAACGCCGCCATGCGCCATAAAAACCGTGCGATCCGCCCTGTAGCGGACTCACCCAAAAGGTGAGCCTCAAATAACACAGGAAATCTTTATGAATCATAGAACTAAACTCGTGAATGAGTGGTCAACTACCGGATTTAGGATTATTGTAATTCAATTGTTATAACGGAACGCACATGCGGGTATCAGGTTTTTTTATTTCTACCCTTAAGGAAGCGCCCGCCGAAGCGGAATTGGTGAGCCACAAGCTGATGTTGCGTGCTGGGCTCATAAAGCGCCTGGGAAGCGGCCTTTATACATGGATGCCGCTGGGGTTGAGAGTCCTGCGCAAGGTTGAAAATATAGTGCGGGAGGAAATGGACAAGAGCGGGGCGGTAGAACTTCTGATGCCCGCGGTGCAGCCCGCCGAACTATGGCAGGAAACCGGGCGCTGGGATGTATTCGGTCCACAGATGTTGAAAATCAAGGACAGGCATCAGCGCGATTTCTGCTTTGGTCCTACGCATGAAGAAGTTATTACCGACATTGCGCGGCGAGAGATCAAGAGCTATCGCCAATTGCCGTTTACTTTTTATCAGATTCAAACCAAGTTCCGCGATGAGATCCGGCCTCGATTCGGTGTGATGAGGGCACGTGAATTTATCATGAAAGATGCCTATTCATTCCATGCCGGGATTGACAGCCTGGAGAAGACTTACAGAATAATGCACGATGCCTACCAACGGATATTCACCCGCATGGGATTGAGATTTCGTGCAGTCACCGCGGATACCGGAGCGATAGGTGGAAGCGGTTCGCAAGAATTTCATGTTCTGGCGGATTCGGGCGAGGATGCCATCGTTTTCTGTCCGGATTCCGACTATGCCGCCAATATCGAAATGGCCGAGTCGCTGCGGCCGGCGCAGTCACGCGAAGCGGCGGATGGCATCATGCGGAAAGTCGAAACGACCGGCATAAAAACCTGTCAGGAGGTTGCGGCGTTTCTCAACCTCCCTGTCGAATACACGGTAAAAACCCTGGCGGTGATTGCGAATGACAGGATGTATTTATTGCTGCTGCGCGGCGATCATCATCTTAACGAGACGAAGGTCCGCAAAATTCCTTTCCTGACCGATTTCCGATTGGCGACCGAGGCGGAGATTCTTGCGGGAACCGATTCTCCCCCCGGATACATAGGACCTGTCGGCCTAAAGCTTCCGGTTATCGCGGACTACTCCGTGAGGGAAATGAGCAATTTTGTTTGTGGTGCAAACGAAGAGAACTATCATCTTACTCACGTTAATTTCGACCGTGATGCGAAAGAGCCTGATTATACGCTGGACATCCGCAACGTGGTTTCCGGAGATCTGTCTCCGGATGGCGGAGGGCGGCTGGAGATCTGCCGCGGCATAGAAGTGGGGCATATTTTCCAGTTACGCACCAAATATTCGGAAGCGATGAAAGCCGGCTATCTCGATGAATCCGGCCAATCAAAGCCAATGGAGATGGGATGCTACGGTATTGGCGTCTCGCGTATCGTGGCCGCGGCCATCGAGCAGAGCCATGACGAACGCGGCATTGTTTTTTCGGACGCAATAGCGCCATTTCAGGTCGCCATTGTTCCCATCGGACTGAAGAAGAATACGCAGGTGAGAGTTGAGACGGAGAAGCTATACACGGAAATCGTTAATGCCGGCATTGATGTTCTGCTTGATGATCGTGACGAACGTCCTGGCGTAATGTTTGCCGATATGGAATTGATCGGCATTCCTCATCGCATTGTGATCGGTGAGCGGGGCTTGAAGGAGGGAAATGTCGAGTATCAGGGACGACAGGATGAGAAGTCTCAGGCTGTCCCTTTGCAGGATATTATTGATTTCCTAAAAAAAGAGATAACTAAAGCCTGACGTGTATATTCCACTTTTTTCCCATTTTGTTCAATTCTCTCTTCAGATTGGCGACCCTTAAACTGGTGCATGCTTAATTCCCATGAATCTATTTGCGCTTTCGTTGACTGGTCTCATCAGGACGCTGACTCTGAGAATCTGGGGAATTTTCCCGCATGAATTCCTCAATGCTTTCTCGCGAAATTAGCCCCACCTTATAGGCTGCCGGCTGACCGGCGGGATCGAATAAATAGGTGGTGGGCAGCATCGACACGGGACCGATTTGAGCGGCAATTTTTCTGTCACCCAGCACGATGGGGTAGGAAATCGAGAGTGAGTCAACGAATTTCAGGACTGTCTTCGGATTTTGGTAGTCCATCGCGATGCCGATGACCATTACATCCTTGCGGCTCTCATAGAGCGACACGAGATCAGGAATTTCCTTGAGGCAAGGCGGGCACCAGGTGGCCCAGAAATTTATCAGGACCCACTTGCCTTTATAGTCGGCGAGAGTGAGCTTCTTGCCTGTGGAATCCGTAAACACGAAACCCTTCGCCTGGGCGCCGGGCGACAGGGAAAGCAGCACACAGAACAAGACGGCGAGTGTGCGTTGCATCATTTTACTGGGTGATTCCAGGTGAGGCGACGTTTTGGGCGAGGATGCTGTCCGGTTGTGGTGTCGAATTTCCGGACGCTTCTTCCGCAAAAAGTAGCGATAGCGGCACATTCATTTTCTCATTCATGCCGGTTGAGATGCCATCGAGCAACCGCTCCAGTTTTGCATCACCTGCCGCGGCGGGACGCACTGCCTCGGGACGAAATGTAAACAGCCGATAAATATCTGCAACCATAATTTTATCGGGATCAATTATCTGAACCCATCCTCCCGTTTTTACCTGCCGAACCAGATCGGCACGGCTCATCAGGTCAAGTATTTGTTCCATTTCTTCAAAACTTAACATGAGTTGCTTATGAAGGCTAGCGTACGTTTCAACCTTTCCGCTCCTGAGAGCCTCTCCGAGCGCCCGCAATAAACGCAGTGCGTCGAGGAATCGCCTACCGTGCGCTGCCGGACCATGTCGCCATTCGGAAAAATGCCAACTCGAGAGCGAAGCGGCAATCACCGCACCCAGCAACACCATCAGCCAGGAGAGATATACCCACAACAGAAAAATCGGGACGGTGGCGAACGCGCCATAGACTGCCTGATATGTGGGAAAGTGGGTAATGTAAAACGCAAACCCTTGTTTCATTATCTCGAATCCCACCGCCGCGGCTACGCCGCCGGCAATCGCATGACGCCATGCGACCTGGCGGTTGGGCACAATGAGATAGGGAATTGAAAAGGCGATACTTGTCAGTAGCAATGGAGCCAGTTGCAGAAGCGCGACTTTGATGCCGGGAATATCCTCGGTTAGCCCCATGGATATTCTTATTAGCCAGGAAGTCAGCGACAGGCTCGCACCGATTAATAGCGGTCCGATGGTCAGCGTGGCCCAGTAAATAAGCAGGCGATGGAGGAACGGACGCAATCGGGTTACACGCCAAATGGCATTCAGCGCTTTATCGATAGTCAGCATCAGAGCAAGCGCCGTCGCACCCAGAAAAGCCGTGCCGATGGCAGTCAGTTGTACCGCATTATCGGCAAACTGCTGCATGTATACGGCGATGACCCGGTTCGCCGCTTCCGGCACCATGGTGGTGAGAATGAATATTTTTATTTGGGTAGAATATTCCGCAAACGCCGGGAATGCGGCCACCACGGATAATCCGATAGCGATCAATGGCACCAGCGAAAGCAGCGTAGTGAAGGTAAGACTGGCCGCGACTTGGGTGCAGTTATGCTGGAAGAAGCGGACAAGGACATAATGTGCGAAATCCGGAAATTGGGAGGATTTCATGAGCGGAAATGCCGGCTGACAGGATTGAGGGAAAAGCCCAATGTGCACTGAAGCAAAGTAGTTGATCTCTCCATCTGTTTTACGATGAGCTATTCTGCTCCGCCAGTTTTGCCGCTAAACCTGTGGGTGAGCCCGTTCCAGCTTGCTATGCAGCTTGTTGAGCGCACTGAGATAAGCCTTGGCGGAAGCCACCACGATGTCGGTGTCCGCACCGTTTCCGTTGACGATGCGCCCCGATTTTTGCAACCGCACCGTCACTTCACCTTGTGAATCGGTGCCGCTGGTGATGGCGTTAACCGAAAACAGCTGCAAGTCGGCACCGCTGGCCAGAATTTTCTCGATTGCGCGGAAAGTAGCATCTACCGGCCCGCTGCCATCCGACTCGGCGCGCGACTCCTTGCCATCTTCGGCAATCACTATGCTGGCATACGGTGTTTCGCCTGTTTCGCTATGCGCAATCAGCGACAAAAGCTTGTAGTGTTCATGTAAGGTGATGGCATCTTCCGAAACCAGGGCGTGCAGGTCTTCATCGAAGATATCATGCTTCTTGTCGGCCAGTTCCTTGAAGCGCATGAATGTGGCATTAAGCACTTCTTCCGATTCCAGTTCGATACCGAGTTCCGCTAAACGGCTGCGAAAGGCATTGCGCCCCGAATGTTTGCCCAGCAGTAACTTATTTGCACCCCAGCCGACATCCTCGGCGCGCATGATTTCGTATGTTTCACGATGCTTTAGCACGCCATCCTGATGTATGCCGGATTCATGGGCGAACGCATTTGCGCCGACTATAGCCTTGTTCGGCTGTACCGGAAAGCCGGTAATGCCTGATACCAGCTTGCTTGCTGGTACGATATGAGTGGCGTCTATGCGCGTCTCGCAGGGAAAGAAATCCTGACGCGTGCGTACCGCCATCACGATTTCCTCCAATGAGGCATTGCCTGCCCGCTCGCCCAGCCCGTTTATAGTGCACTCCACTTGCCGAGCGCCGTTCATTACCGCCGACAATGAGTTAGCCACGGCCAGTCCAAGATCATTGTGGCAATGCACGGAGAACACCACCTTATCGGAATTGGGGATGCGCTCGCGCAGCGTATGGATGAGTCCGCCAAATTGTTCCGGCATGGTGTAGCCAACGGTATCGGGAATATTCAGGGTTTTTGCACCCGCATTAATGACGGCTTCCAGAATACGGCAGAGGAATGTAATGTCCGAGCGGCCCGCGTCCTCAGGGGAGAACTCCACATCGTCCGTGTATTGGCGCGCCCATTTCACGGCTTTCACCGCCTGTTCTATCACCTGGTCTGGAGACATGCGCAGTTTCTTTTCCATGTGAATCGGAGAGGTCGCAATAAAAGTATGGATACGCGCTGAATTGGCTCCTTGCAAGGCTTCGCCGGCGCGTTTGATATCGGCTTCGGTTGCCCGTGCCAGGCCACACACGGTGCTGTCCTTAATCGCGTCAGCCACCGCCTTTACCGCATCGAAATCACCGTTGGATGCGGCAGGAAAACCGGCTTCGATTATATCCACCCGCATGCGCTCCAGTTGTCGCGCGATGCGCACCTTTTCTTCCCTGGTCATGGATGCACCGGGACTCTGCTCACCATCGCGCAGCGTGGTGTCAAAAATAATCAAATGATCTTTCACTGGCTTCTCCGTTTCAGAAAGAATAATTACGTTGTGATACAGAATCCGGGAACAGATTCCACAGGGGGTAAAAACTTGGAGGAGGGGGGGTTAGTAGTTAGCGCGCAAAGCGCAGCAGTGGTCTCGCCAGAAGCGGCGGATGGCATAAAAAACGGAGCGGGAGAGTGGAGTAGGTCTGTTTCATGTGAGAAATATAAAGGGTTTCCCGAATTCGTGCAATAGTTTCCAGGAGTAAGGTAGGTGCTGGCCATTGTTATGAACCCTCACCTGTCAAGCCGTTGCAATCTCGATGGATCTCACAAATTCTTGAGATTATTGCGACGCTTTTTTCACATGACTTGTGCTAGCTTGCCTTGGATGCCTTATCTCTAGCGGGTTCGTTTTTTCAGACTCTGCACAATCGAATTGATTACGTTTGAATGAATTTGAGGTGAGGGATAACGAAGGGAGCGCAAGCCGATGCAAACGAGTTTTGGATCGATGAAAATGGAAGCGTGCGCGGGGGCTGATAGCGTGTTGATGAAAGCACACGCGCTGATTGACTGGGAGGGGCTTCGTGACCGGTTTGCGGGACTCAACAAATGTGATGCCAGCCGGATGGGAGGACAAGAGGTCATAGATCCATTAGTCATGTTCAAAGCAGTGTTGCTGGGGCAGTGGCACAACTTATCGGACTCGGAACTGGGAGAAGCGTTGCGCGTGCGTATTGATTTCATGCATTTCTGCGGCATGGATTTCTCTGACAATGCGCCGGATGAAGCCACGCTGCGCCGTTTTCGCAATCATTTGATCGAATCGGGCAGGCTCGCTGGATTACTCGCTGGCGTGAATTCAGCGTTGCAGACCCATGGCTTCTCGGTCGAGTGTGCCCAAGGTGCAATCATTGATGTCACGCTGGTATGGACTGCCGCTCGTCCCAGGCGTGACGAAACCATTGAGCTGGATGCCACAGGCGCGCCCAAATTTCATGAAGACGGCACGCCGTGCAGCACGGCAATGACATCGCCTAAACAGGCCAATTATACTGGAACCCGGAGTACTGACCCGGACGCGACCTGGGTCAGGAAAGGCAAAAAAAATCCCTTTGGCTATAATCTATAACCGTTGCGTAAACGTGGCAGGCCCCATCTTAATCTTGCCGACTCATCACTCAATACGCAGAAGACACTAAATCGCGAAGGCATCCGCGGGAGGAAAAATGAGCGGATGTAATGACCCGGGCCAGCCTCGCCGGCCCGGGAGATCAAATGAATAGAAAGAGAAATACCTGTTAGAAAGCAATCTGATATTGCAAGACGAATTGATTTCTATTGGCAATCGTATTTCCGGCGGTATTGAATATCGGCCTATTTTGCCAATCGAAAGTAACCTTGCTGTTGTGGCCTTTTATCAGCCAGTTAAGTCCCAAGTTAAATACATTCATTTGATCACGCAAAGCCTCCCAATTCGCACTTGTTATCGAAGCGTAGGGTTGAAGCTGGCCATTCTTTCCCCCCAGCCAATCTATGGGTAGCAAATACCCTATCTGCGCATACCAGAGATCACCTGTACCAAACATCGGGAAGGTGTTGCCTGCTCCATTCAAGCTGCCGCCCGGACCGACCCCGTTAGCCGAGTTCTGGCCATTGCCGTTCATGCGAAGATAATTCGGCCCATAATTCAGACTGGTGTATCCAATATAAGCGGAGATGGCTGTTTCCCTCACCTTATCCACCGGCGCATCCAGATAGCCCGCGACTGACCAGTGTGTCATATCATGAAATCGAGCGTCCGCAGCAGAAGTGCCCGTCCACATGGCGTCTTTCTGTGTGGCAAAGCCGGCTTCAAGATTCAGTATGCTTTTCTTGCCCAGATAGGTTCCCTGCATATAAGGGTTGGTATTCGGTTCCGTCTCCCAGAAATTCCAGTAGAACATTCCCGTAAAATTCTTTTTATGGCCAACTTGGGCAAAATTGGAAACTGTGGGGGAAATAGCGCCGTCATTCGTTATTCCGTCGGTTGTTATCGGAAACGAATCATTAGCCGCTACGATATAGCGAAACTTGCTGATCTGGCCGCGAAGATAGACGCCCAGCTGCCTATTAAACAAGGACGTCCGTTCCGTGGTGTACTGAAGACCAACCGGGACATCCATTGTCATAATGGTACTGACGCTAGGGGCACTGAAGCGGGTGAGGCCATTAAACATGCCGAGCCCCCCCCCAAAAACCATTTGATGCCCCTCAGTCAACCGCAATTCACCGAAGGCGTCATGAAAATAGGCTTCAATATGTCGATTCCCGTTCATTTGAGACAGGAAGTTGAAATTATTCATCCCGTATTGGGTATAGAAGTATACCCGATCAGTGATTTGTCCTTGCAGGACGAGACGAGTCCGGCGCAGTCCGATGTCGGTCGAATCATCCACGGGCTGGCCTTGTATCAATGATCCCGGATTATTTTGCTCATACCGTAACTGGACCTGGTTAAGAAAGCCAAATTTAAGATACTGGCTACCGTCTCCATTCAGATTCCACTTGAATGGGTCTTTCTCTTTCCAATCTGCGAAGCCAAACCCTCCTTTCGCCGTCTCTGCGACCACGCCTTTTGATTTGTCCGCAGGAGTTGCGCTTACCGGCGCACCTTGAGGAGCTTGGGCCACTCCGGCGTCCTTGCCAGTGGCCGGTGCTTGACCCGAATCCGCGCTGGAGGGTGGTTTCGCGGGTGTGTCAGGCACTTTTTCGAAAGAACCCATGCGTACACGCCCAGCCCCGGGCTCGGAATAGATCTGTTTGGTTTTGGTATCCACATACAAATCGATAGCCTGAGCATATAGCGAGGTTGAAAATACACAACAGGACAGAAAAGTTAATGTAAGACTAGGTTTCATCACATGCTCCGGATTTCAGAATTGAATATGGCTAGGTTTTTAAGATTGCGAGCCTTGTAATTATGTCGTTGCAATAATTTTTATCGATGAGTTTCGATATTTGAAAGAAACTCATGTTCGTAGGAAAAATAGCATGGCGCGTGTCAAAGAAATGTCACGCAGATGTGAAAAATGCCGGAACATTCGTTAAAAGAATGTCAAATGGAAGTGAAGAACCTGTCAAGAAATGCTGGTGTAATCAGACCATCCCTGCTTTTGCCAGAATTCAGCGATGGATGGATGTGATTGCAAGACCATACCGGCAAAAGGGTTGCCGATAGTTGAATGTAGCGTTTTATGGAAGAGGTAAGCCGGTCACAGTTATGGTAGCCGTTGCAGCTAAGGCAGGTGTATGGCTGGATTGAGTATTTATCCTGGAGATCAGTGCTTTCAATTGCAGGCCTGCCGGGACCTCGCAGTAAATATTTTTACATCATTAATTTTCTTCTGGGGGTTGATCTAAATGGTTTTTCGGATGGACTTGACCGGTATGGATATATCCGATCAGCATTATGACATCAGTGTTATCCAATAAAGTTTGGTGAATGGGCCGCGATGGAAACATTCACCTGATTCTTTGCCGCGTGCTTTGTTTTGCCAGGCGTGCGTTATCCTCCCCCTGCCCCCCCTGCGGAAATATTGGTGTCCACATCCCGGTTCGGTCCGGGGGGCGAGTCTCGTCCGAAGAATATCGTGATAATCTTTTGGAAAAGACTCTTCGGTTTAGGGGGAAGGTGCTCGTCCAAGCCGGTTTCCTGATCTGAAGGTAACGAGACGGATGGAGAGCCGGACTGATCGGGCGTGCCCTGCCCGGGCGTGGTGCTATCTTTTTTTAGCAGCGAACCTTCCTGACCTGACGCGGCGTCTTCCTGTCCGGATGGCGGCTGTTCTGCTGCCCCGCCGCCCTGGGCATAGATAGTCGTCATGGCGAAAATCGTGAGACCAGCAAGTACCACCAACTGAATCGCGGCGTTTCTCAAAATGGAATAACGTACCATGACAATTCCTCTTTCTATTTTTCCGCTAATCCAGCGAAATAGCGAAACGAATGCTGCACAGATCTACGAACTTATCTGGATGTCCGCATCCGATTCAATGCGGAGATGATTGTTTCATCTGATCAATGCGACGCTGTCGACACTCCACAAGCTGGAATATGGATCCTAGCCTCCCGCGCCTCCCGCCGAGATATTACTATCCATATCCTGGTTCGGTCCCCAGGAGTCGCGGCCATAGAAGATTCTTCTCATCTTGCAAAAAAAACTTTCTTGTTCCGGTGTGGCGTACCTGCACGAGCCAGACCCAGGCGCTTGTTCCACGGATGACCAGCTTGATGAAGAGTTTGCCTGATTGGGTGTGCCGGGTGTGGAGGCAGCGCTTGCGCTTTCGGGCGGCAAATCTTTTTGACCTGTCGCGGCGTCTCCCCATCTTTGTGAGAGCTGCGCTACGATCAAGGTACCCCGTACAGACATAGGACCAGACGGTGCCGCCTTGTTAGTCTGTGCATGAGATACGCTCATCAAGCCGAAAATAATGATGCCGGCAAGCGCCGCGAACCTGGCCATGGCATTATCCAGAGTGAACTTGTGCTTCATGGTACTCCTCCTTATCCGGCTCAGAAAGATAGACAAATGAAATGTCTTGCCAAATCTTAGCAGTCTGTCGGGCTTAAAGGAAATCGGCTGCAGAAGCCTTGTAAACACATTGGGGCCGATCTCTATTGCGCCGCTTTTCTGGCTAATAGAACACCTATTGGCCTTAAAAATCGTCAAAATCCGTCCTGGCCTGGTAACTTTTTTGCTTCGATTCTTTGAGTCCGGCAAGCTCCCAGAGTTTCTGCCACGAGGTTACAATAGCAAAATCACGCGTTTACAGCGTTACACTTTCAGGCACCGTCGACCGGACCATAATCACCGCTACTATTGTAGTGAATCTGTGATCACCTGATTTCGCCAGAAACTCGCTCCATAGCGCTTCCTCCATTGGCGGCTAATATTCGTCTTTCCACCGCCGCTGCCTCTATTTCTCTGCCGGACTTTCTGTAGAATTCGGCGACATTATTTAAACTTACGATCACATTGGGATGCGTCCGGCCAAGAGCTCTCTCCAGGATGGACAGGGAACGGATAAAGAGCGGCTCGGCCCCCGCGTATTGTCCCTGGGCCTCATAAAGTTTCGCAAGATTATTCAGGCTCAAGGCCACATGCGGATGATCAGGCCCAAGCGCTTTCTCCCAGATCGCCAGCGAGCGCTCAAAGAGCGGTATAGCCGCCTCGTATTTGCCCTCGGCATAATAAAGTTTCGCCAGGTTATTCAGAGCTGTTGCCACATTTGGGTGGTCGGATCCAAGTGCTTCCTCGCTGATCGCCAGCGAACGCTTTAAAAGTGGCTCGGCCAGGGTGAAGTCGCCGTCAGCGATATATAGCTCCGCAAGATTGTTCAGACCTTGGGCGACACTGGGATGATCGGGCCCGACCGCCCGCTCCCAGATCGCCAGCGAACGCTTGTAAAGCGGCTCGGCTCTGGCGTAGCTGCCCTGCGCGCGATAGAGTCCCGCAAGGTTATTCAGGCTAATGGCCACATCAGGATGATCGGGTCCGGCGGATTGTTCCCAGATTGCGAGGGAGCGTTGATATAACGGTTCGGCTTCCGCATAATGCCCCTGGATCTTGTAGAGTAGCGCAAGATTATTGAGACTCGTGGCCACATCCGTATGGCCGGGCCCAAGTGTTTTTTCCCAGATTGCCAGCGAACGTTTGTAGAGCGACTCGGCCTGCGCATATCGTCCTTCGACGCGATAAAGCTCCGCCAGATTGTTCATCCCTTTAGCCACTGTGGGGCTATCGGGCCCAAGCGCCTTTTCCCAGATTGCCAGCGAACGCGTGTAGAGCGGCTCCGCTTGCGCGTACTCACCCTGACCATGAAAGATTAAGCCGAGATTGTTCAATGTCTGGGCCACATTGGGATGATCGGGGCCCCATTCCCTTTGAGCGATATCAAGCGCTCTTTTAACCAGCGCTACCGCCTGGTCGTATTGACCATTCTGATAGAGTGACCTCGCTTCGGCGTTGAGACTTGCCCATTCCCCATTCTGGGCATGGATAAGAGATGAGAAAGCTAATAGAAAAGAAATAATGACGAACGGAATGACACGCGCTTTCATTTCACCGGACTACCAGGCTGTGGCAGAGACCAGCGGCGTATTTAATCTCCGCAAAGATCTCCGGTAAAGAATAATCAAGCACGAGAGAATCATTAATTCGAGGGAATCTAGAGGGATCAGCAGATTCGTGTTTTAATCTTCCACCATCCTTCCGGGATGGTGGAAGTAAAAAAAGCGTGCTGACTATTTCTTGCTTACGGAAATTTATGCGACAGAACCCATAAAGCCCCCGTTAACAAGACGCCGTCTTGCCATAAAGCCTATCAGGCCCAGTCCCGCCAGCAGCATGGTATAGGTTTCCGGTTCAGGAACCACCGCGACAGTAGCAAATCCCGGCACATCGGTGAGTATCGTTCGCCCATTGAGTGCCTGAATCTCACGTGCATCACCATTGGGAAAAAGCGAACTGAAAGCATTAATTTGAGCCGCGGACATATCTAGCGGTTGCGCCAGGTCAACCCATTTTACGCCCTCCGAGAATGGAGGCGTTGTGAGTGATCCATCGTAGCGAAAGGAGTTCAGATTATCCGGAATCAGCGCATTCAAATTGAAGTGATCGACTGTGAGCGTATCCGTTACGGTCTGCGGCAAGTTAGAGAAAATCGGGTCAAGCGCCTGATTGAATGCCCCCTCCTCGACCCATCTGCCTACGACAAGCAAGTTATTTTTGGAATCGGCAAATACCATATGCATCTCCATGGGAAATTTATAGCCGTTCTCCAAATGCTCCGCAGGTGCATGAAAGTGGAACTGGGACAACCTGTACGTATCACCGCCAACCGTCACCGATCCGGCACCTGGATCAACAAGATTGGCTCTGGCGGCGGTTTTGTCCACGCCAGGCGAGCCATTATTGATTACCTTCAGCTGAGTATCGGAATTCAACGTAAATAAAAGAGGAGATAAGTTTTTGACAAAAGTTGTGTTATTCGTGGTGATGTTAATGGGGCTTTGTGCCTCCATCGCAGCCAGATTATCCGCCAGCGTATCTGCCTGCGCGGCAGGTAATGTGCAGAAAAAAACAGCGGAAACCAGTGCAGCCGATTGTGTCAATTTAAAATAAAATGATTTATTCATAAGAAAGTCCTCGTAAGATTATGACATTCGATATGGAAGGACAGAAATGACGTTATGCAATCCAAAAATAACATGCGAACTGTGAAAAAAGCGTCGTCTTAATGTAAAAAATTCGTTAACCCTTCCGGTTATACGGAGATATCATTATTTCTCCATATATATCAGTAATATGTCGGATGAATATCATGATGGCGGTGTGCTTCATTCCGGATTCCAATTATCAAAAGCTCCCATTGGAACCGGATTTCAGCGGATTGCGTTATTGGAGAGATGGGTTTCTTGGAGGAATGAGCCGCAGCATGGGCCCGACATCGGCTTCTTATGCCATTGATGTCATAGTCAGTGCCGCGGCGCGGCGTAACAGCGCATCAGATTCTCGACTCCGGGTTGTGCCAGCATCCATCTGGCGCGATGAGGGCCTCGGCTGCTTTGGGTCCCCAGCTCCCCCGTTTATAGGGAAGGGCCCGATGATGCGTTGTGAGAACGGGATCAAGCGTCGCCCAGGCAGCTTCTACCGCTTCCTGGCGTGTAAACAGAGCACCATCGCCGATCATGGCGTCATGCAATAGCCGCTCGTAAGGCGATTCATGCCCGAAGTGTTCTTCGACCAGGCAGAGTTCCCGCTGATCGCCAATAAATTCCTTGCCGGCGCGCTTGACCCGGGCGGCAATGGCAATGGCGGAGAGGGGAGAAAGCCGGAAACGCAAGTAATTGGCGCTGCAATTTTCCGGTCCCGAATCGGCGAAAAGCCGTTGCGGGGGCGGCTTCAGTTGGACAATAACTTCCGCTGCCGTCTCTGCGAGAAATTTCCCCGAGCGCAAGTACCACGGAACGCCTTCCCAGCGCCAGGAGTCAATGAAAAGGCGCAAAGCGCAAAACGTCTCGACGTCGGAATCCTTGGCAACACCCGCTTCCTTGCGATAACCGGCATACTGTCCACGCACCACGTCGTCTGATATTACCGGGCGCATGGCCTGAAGAATATTGGCTTTCTCGCCCTGAACCGATCCAAAACCCCTGTAGGAAGGGGGCTCCATGGCGAGCAGCGCGACGATCTGGAAAAGATGATTCTGTATCACGTCGCGAAGGCAGCCCGCGGATTCGTAAAATCCACCGCGGCCCTCCACGCCAAAATTCTCGGCGAGCGTTATCTGGACGCTGGCTACGTAGTTCCGATTCCATATCGGCTCAAGGAATGAATTGGCGAATCGGAAATAGAGAATGTTCATGATCGCCTCCTTTCCGAGAAAGTGATCGATGCGAAAGATCGCGTTTTCTGGAAATACCGAGCGCGCGACGCGATTGAGCTCGCGCGCTGAGGCCAGGTCGCGTCCGAATGGCTTTTCAACGACTACTCGCGCATGATCCGCTAAACGGGCGGCGCCGAGGCCTTCTATGACAGTCGCGAAAAGAGAAGGCGGAATAGCGAGATAATGCGCCGGGCGCCGGGCATCACCCAGCGCCGCCTTGATAGTCTTGAACGTCTCCGGGCTATTGTAATCTCCACTTACATACCGGAGCAGGGAAAGCAGGTGATTCAGCGCATTCTGGTCATCAATTTCTCCGGCCTTCCTGATGGCCGCAGCCGCTTTGTCGCGGAGTTGCGCGACGCTATAATTCGAAGAGGCCACGCCGACCACGGGCACATTGAGAGAACCCTGCTTCGCCATCGCATAAAGCGCCGGAAAGATTTTTTTCTGGGCAAGGTCACCCGTTATCCCGAACAGCACCAACGCATCGGATGGGACCGCACTGCCGCCCGCCTCTTCCATCTCACCCTCCCGCTTTTTTCTCGCCATGGCCGCCAAATTGCTTCCTCATGGCAGAGAGCAGCCGGTCTGCATAGTCGGCATTGCCACGGGACTCAAAGCGGCTGAAAAGCGCGGCGCTAATCACTGGCACAGGCACACCTTCGTCGACTGCAGCCAGCGTTGTCCAGCGTCCCTCGCCGGAATCCGAGACGCGTCCCGAAAATTCGGTGAGTTCGGCATCGTCAATCAAAGCCTCGGCTGTCAGATCGAGCAGCCAGGACGCCACGACGCTGCCTCGCCGCCAGACTTCGGCGATTTCCGGCAAATCCAGCTCATATTGGTAAAATTCGGGATTGCGCATCGGCGTTGTCTCCGCATCCATGTCTTGCACCCGTTTGCCGGCATTGGCGCTATGCAGGATATTCAAACCCTCGGCATAAGCCGCCATGAGACCATATTCGATCCCATTATGGACCATCTTGACGAAATGACCCGCGCCATGCGGTCCGCAGTGCAAGTAGCCCTGCTCCGCCGTGCCATCGCTGTCTTGGCGGCCAGGCGTGCGTGGAGCCGCGTCAATGCCCGGTGCGAGGGCAGCAAAAATCGGGTCGAGGTGATCGACGATTTCTTTTTCACCTCCGATCATCAAACAATATCCACGCTCAAGGCCAGCGATGCCACCGCTTGTCCCGACATCGACGTAATGGATTCCGCGTGAACGCATCTCGGCGCCACGCCTGATATCGTCGTGGTAATAAGAGTTGCCTCCGTCAATAATGATGTCACCCGCCTCAACCAGCGACGCAATTTTCGAAAGAATCTCATCAACCAGTGCCGCGGGAACCATTAACCATATGACGCGCGGTGTAGCCAGACGAGCAACCAACTCCTCAAGCGAGGATGTTCCGACGGCACCTTGCGACCGTGAAGTCTGGACGGCTTCAGCGCGAGGATCGTAAACCACACACTCGTTTCCGGCCTTCATCAGACGTCCCACCATGTTAATACCCATGCGCCCCAAGCCGATCATCCCCAGTTGCATCTTGACCTCCTGTTTAAGAATTGAATTTAAGTGGCACTAGCGCAGAAGCAAAGGTCGGAAGAATCCATTAGGGAACTTCCGGGTGTTCCCACTCCCCAAGGTTGCCGGCAATGTGCTCTATAAGGGGCCTATTCAGAGATTCCGTAGTGTGGAATACATATAGCAGCGCATGATTGCAATCAGATTACTGGGTGTACGGGGTCTGCCACCCATTCGTTATCTGAGGTGGTCTAGACATTCGTCGCCGTAGCAAGCGCGTCAGCAACTATTGTCTGTGCTTCCTCAAGAATACGGTGCAGATGATCGACACCACTGAAACTCTCGGCATAAACTTTGTAGATGTCTTCGGTACCGGACGGACGCGCTGCAAACCACCCATTCCTGGCTATCACCTTAATACCGCCAATAGGGGCATCATTGCCCGGTGCGTGGGTGAGAACGGTCTCAATTTTTTCGCCCGCCAAGTCTGCGGAACGTATTTGTTGTGGCGAAAGCCTGGCCAGAATCTTTTTTTGTTCCGGAGTGGCTGGCGCGTCAACACGTTCAGAGACGGATTTGCCAAACTCGCGCTCCAACTCCTGGTATAGCTCACCGGGATCACGGCCCATGCGCGCGGTAATTTCCGCCGACAGCAATGCCGGCGTGATTCCATCCTTATCCGTCGTCCAAGCCGTGCCGTCGAGGCGAAGGAAAGATGCGCCCGCACTTTCTTCGCCGCAGAAGCCGAGGAAGCCTTCGTGCAGACCCTCCACAAACCACTTGAAGCCGACTGGCACCTCATAGAGCCGTCGACCAAGTTTTGCGGTGATACGATCGATCATCTGGCTGCTCACTACCGTTTTGCCCACCGCTACGTTACCGTTCCACGCCGGGCGATGCTGAAAAAGGTAGTGAGTGCTGACGGATAGATAATGATCCGCCGGCAGCAGGCCCATACTCCGGGTAACGATCCCGTGCCGGTCATGATCGGTGTCGCAGGCGAAGGCGATGTCGAACTGATCTTTCAGATCAATCAGCCCATGCATGGCGTAAGGGGAGGATGGGTCCATGCGAATCCGGCCGTCCCAATCCAGTGTCATGAAGCGGAAAGTCGGATCGACGGCCTCATTGACAACGGTCAGATTCAACCCATAGCGTTCCGCGATCGCACCCCAGTAGTGTACGCCGGCACCGCCGAGTGGATCCACCCCCATGCGGATATTCGCGCCACGTATGGCATCCATATCAATGACCTGGCCGAGGTCATTGACGTAGGTATTGAGAAAGTCATACCGATGCGTTGTAGGGGCATGCAACGCCTCCTCGAAACGTTGCCTTTTCACCCCGTCGAGTCCGTTCTTCAAAAACTCATTGGACATGGATTCGATCAAGGCAGTAATCTCGACACCCGCCGGGCCGCCGTGGGGCGGATTGTATTTAAAACCACCGCTTTCGGGTGGGTTGTGGGAAGGGGTAATAACTATACCGTCGGAGAGTCCTTTCGTCCGCCCGCGGTTATAAGTCAATATTGCGTGAGAAACCGCCGGAGTGGGCGTATATTCCCCATTGGTGGACAGCATGACCTCGACCCCATTCGCGGCCAGTACCTCAAGTGCACTGGCATATGCCGGTTCGGAAAGAGCGTGTGTGTCGATACCCAGGAATAACGGACCATTAATATCCTGCTGTTTACGGTACTGACAAATAGATTGCGTGGCGGCAAGCACGTGCCATTCATTAAAGCTTGTTTCAAAGGCCGAGCCGCGATGCCCCGAAGTGCCGAATGCAACTCTTTGCGCCGGCACCGACCAGTCGGGGATTTGCGTGTAGTAGGCGGTAACAAGTCTGGGTACATTCAGCAGCATTGATGACTGGGCGAGTTTTCCCGCAAGGAAGCTGACTTTCCTGGTTGTCTTTTGATTTAGGATCATGCTATCTCACTGTGACGGTACCGGAAGCAAAATTGCGTGGGTGAATTTTACCTGTTCAGGTTTGGCTGCTTTGACGCGTGCCGACTTTCATGACGGCGCTCCCTTGAGTTTACCGTAACGCCGCATCAGTGCGTTTGTCGAACTATCATGTGTCAATAGCGGCTCGCTTGGACTTTCCAGTTCCTGGACAATGCGCTGAGCGAGTGCTTTACCAAGTTCAACACCCCATTGATCAAATGAATCTATATTCCAGATCGCCCCTTGCGTAAAAACGCTATGTTCATAGAGCGCAACCAACGTTCCAAGCGTATGGGGTGTCAGACGCTCGGCCAGGATGGTGTTGGTCGGACGATTACCTTCAAAGCTCCGATGCGGGCACAGCCAGTCCGGCGTACCCTCGGCTTTTACTTCATCCATGGTTTTGCCGAACGCCAATGCTTCGGTCTGGGCGAACAGATTTGCCATCAGCAGGTTGTGATGATTATCCAGGGGATTCAGGGTCTGGCAGAAACCGATGAAGTCGCAAGGGATCAGGCGCGTACCCTGATGGATAAGTTGATAGAATGAGTGCTGACCGTTGGTGCCGGGTTCCCCCCAGATGATGGGTGATGTTTGATAGTTAACACGCGAGCCATCGAGTGTCACGTGTTTGCCATTGCTCTCCATTGTCAATTGCTGCAGATACGCCGGAAAGCGCTTGAGATACTGATCATAAGGCAGTACAGCTATCGTCTGGCTATGGAAGAAGTTGTTGTACCAGATCGCAAGCAGCCCCATGAGGACGGGCAAATTTTTGTCAAATGGCGCAGTGCGGAAGTGCTGATCCATTGCGTGAAAGCCCGCCAGCATGGCGCGAAAATTTTCGGATCCGATGGCAATCATGGTTGAAAGGCCAATTGCCGAGTCCATTGAATAACGTCCGCCTACCCAGTCCCAGAAACCGAACATATTGGCGGGATCAATGCCAAAATTCGATACTTCCTTGACATTGGTCGAGACCGCGACGAAGTGCTTGCGTACGGCGCGGACATCATTGAGTTTATCCAGCGTCCATTGACGGGCCGCGTGCGCGTTAGCAAGTGTTTCGGTCGTGGTAAATGTTTTCGAACAGACAATGAACAATGTTTCTTCGGGGTCGATGCCGGTTGTGGCTTCCTTGAAGTCCGTACCATCCACGTTGGATATAAAGCGGAAGACCATGTCACGCAAGCTGTAATGACGCAGTGCTTCATAGGCCATTACCGGCCCCAGGTCGGAACCGCCAATCCCGATATTGATGATATTGCGAATACGCTTGCCCGTGTATCCCTGCCACTGGCCGCTACGCAATTGATCAGCAAAAGCGGCCATCTGATTCAGCACCGCATGCACCGCAGGTACGATATTGAGCCCATCGACAACAATCAGTTCACTTTCGGGTGCGCGCAAGGCGGTGTGAAGCGCGGCACGCTGTTCCGTCGAATTGATTTGCTGGCCGCTGAACATGGCATCAATGCGTTTACGCAAACCGCATTCCCCGGCCAGCTGCACAAGCAGGCGCAGCGTTTCGCCGGTGATTCTATTTTTTGAGTAGTCAAGGTAAATGCCCGCGGCTTCTGCCGTGAGGTACTCGCCCCGCTTGGGATCATCAGCAAAAAGCTGACGCAAATGCAAATCCTTGATTACGTGGTAATGTGCTTCGAGTGCCTTCCAGGCGGGGTGCTCCGTCAGGGACATAGCCGCTACTCCCTCGCTGCGCATGCCTGCCGCATCAGTCGTGCTTTCATCGTTCGCGCTCCTGTCGGCATGGCTTGTTAGATCAAAGCCGGTAAAATTGCGATTCATACGTACATAAAGAGTTCCATGCACCCCATACTACTCACACCTACTTCATCCAAGCTTCGACAGCATGGAACAACGGTCTTAAAATCATAGTTCATCCAGAACCGGTTTGCTCAGAAGATTTCCGGTCTCACACTATCCCGCCGGAAGCAACGGGAGATTAAAAATATAGCACAGCAAGCATTAGGGAAATGTTAAGTAGTCGTGAGCAATTTTTAAAAGCCATGTGATAGGCCACCCGTTTGACGTCATGATTTACACCTGTCATGCATGCCCACAAACAGAGGGGTGCAGGGGTGCTCTAGCCCGTATATTTCACCGAAGGCTGGCGGCACAAACTGGATCGCAACGTTCTCATCAAATGCCATGATTCATAACGCCACGACAATTTTCAGGCCAGTTTGGTGAAAGATCCGGGCTACGTAGCGGCTTCCGTCGTTTTTTTTCTTTTTATCAGGCGCCACAGCCACATAACATAACCAGAAAGGGCATAAAGAAGGAATAGGCAAAATAGCACAACGGGAGGGTGGCTGGGAATCAGCACAAAGAAGAACAGCGCCAGAAACAGAACGGTAATGAAGGGTACGCTCTTGCGCAGATTAATTGCTTTGCCGCTGTAATAGGGGAGATTGCTGACCATTGTCAGTCCGGCAAACAGTGTGATACCCCACGCGAGCCATCGGATATCCGGCCCTGCTATTTCGAAGTCCAGCATTACCCAAACCAGTCCTGCAATCAGAGCGGCCGCAGCCGGAGTGGGCAGGCCTTGAAAAAATCGCTTGTCCACTATCTCTATGTTGGTGTTGAAACGTGCGAGACGCAACGCAGCACAGACACAGTAAATAAAAGCAGCAATCCAGCCCCACTTACCCATGCCCTTCAGGGCCCATTCGTATATCACCAGCGCGGGGGCAGCACCGAACGAAACCATGTCGGACAGGCTATCGTATTCCGCACCAAACTCGCTCTGGGTGTGTGTCAGCCGCGCTACCCGGCCATCCAGCCCATCCAGCACCATCGCAATGAAAATTGATACTGCGGAGTGTTCAAAACGACCGTTCATCGCCTGTACGATGGCGTAAAAGCCGGCAAACAATGCGGCGGTGGTGAATAAGTTGGGTAGTAAGTAAATGCCCCGCCGGCGCAATTTTGATTTGAGCATGAGACGTGGCAAATGAGGATCATGCATTATATGTGCAATACCGAAGAAGACCGATGCATGGTAAACGGTTATCTGCCGCTGGTAAACAGTAGTGAAATGAATAAACTAATATACCGGCAGCCAGGGAAGATGAGCGGCCCCACATCCGTGCGGATGCATGCGTGCTGTTGCGCGGATATTTCTAACCTAAATCCGGCAGCCGTAGCGAAATCATCCAAAGGGTGAAGGTAGAATGAGGTAAGAAACCATTGCTAGGCAAGTCGCTTAGTTGGCAAATGAGCTAAAAAAAAGCGATCAACCACCAAGCGCTTACGGTTCATTCCAGTCCGGCGATTCCGACGCGAAAATTATAACGACGGAGCATGGCGCCATCCGCCGGGCCACGATTCGAAGAGACGGAAGCCACCCATAAAACAAATAATGGGGGGCCTGCGGCGCTCGCTCCATAGCGTCCCGCTCCCGCTCATCTTCCGCTTTCCATCAATCCCTAATTCTTTGCCTGGTCAACCAGCTTGTTCTTCTTGATCCACGGCATCATATCGCGCAGTTTCGCACCAACCGTTTCTATCTGATGAGCGGATGCGAGGCGGCGGCTGGCTTTAAGCATGGGTGCGCCAGCGCGGTTCTCCAGAATGAACTCGCGGGCGTATTGACCTATCTGGATTTCATGAAGAATCTTGCGCATTTCAGCACGGGTTGCATCGGTAACAATACGTGAACCGCGCGAAATATCGCCATACTCGGCATTATTGGAGATGGAATAACGCATGTTGGCGATACCGCCCTCATAGATTAGATCCACAATCAGCTTGACTTCATGCAGGCACTCAAAATAGGCCATTTCCGGCGCATACCCTGCTTCAACCAGGGTTTCAAACCCCGCCTGAATCAAAGCGGTAAGACCGCCACACAGTACTACCTGCTCACCGAACAAGTCGGTTTCGGTTTCTTCGCGGAAGTTGGTTTCAATCACACCTCCCCGAGTTCCCCCATTTGCCGCGGCATAGGAAAGCGCCAGTTCGCGCGCTCTGCCAGACGTATTCTGGTGCACGGCAATGAGTGAGGGCACGCCACCGCCCTGCAGGTAGGTTGAACGCACCAAATGACCAGGTCCCTTGGGCGCAATCATGATGACGTCGAGATCCTCGCGAGGCGACACCTGACCATAATGGATATTGAAGCCATGCGCAAACGCAAGCGTGGCCCCCTTCTTGAGATGGGGTTCAATCTCCGAGCTGTAAACGGCGGCGATCTCCTCATCCGGCAGCAGTACCATCACGACATCCGCTTCCTTCACGGCTTCCGCTACTTCCTTGACGGTCAGGCCGGCCTTCTCTGCCTTGCTCCAGGATGCTCCGTTCCTGCGCAGGCCGACGGTAACTGTCACACCGGAGTCGCTCAGGTTATTGGCATGAGCGTGGCCTTGCGAGCCATAACCCAGAATGGTTACCTTCTTGTCCTTGATGAGCGACAAATCGGCATCTTTATCATAGTAAACGTTCATAATTTCCTTTCCGCCCAAATTAGAAGAGTGCCAAGAACTGGCGGGTGAGCACCCCGCTGCCCCATAGATCAAAAAAGATACTGTTATATTTTTAGTATTCGTTCACCACGACCGATGCCGGAGGCTCCGGTACGCACCGTTTCCAGAATCGTGCTACGCTCCATGGCTTCAACAAACGCGTCAAGCTTGGAGCCGGTGCCGGTCAGTTCGATGGTGTAGGATTTATCGGTAACGTCAATAATCCGGCCACGGAAAATATCGGCCATGCGCTTGATTTCTTCGCGATCGTTGCCGACGGCGCGCACCTTTATCAGCATCAGTTCGCGCTCGATGTGAACACCGTCACTCAAATCCACCACTTTGACCACTTCGATAAGCTTGTTCAATTGCTTGGTGATTTGCTCAATCACATCATCTGATCCAGCGGTAACCAGCGTCATGCGAGATAAAGTGGGATCTTCGGTGGCCGCCACGGTAAGCGACTCAATATTGTAGCCGCGGGAAGAGAACAAGCCGGCCACACGAGACAAAGCCCCCGCCTCGTTTTCCATCAACAGGGAAATGATATGTCGCATTTTTTAACCTAAGCCCGGCAGTGGTAGCGAACCCACCAAAAAAGTGGAAGTAAAGTGATGTAAAAAGTTATTGTGGATCATTTGCTAAAGTTGAAAAATGAGCGATCAGCTGCCAAAAGCTGCCAAAGGTAGGTTTATACCAGAATCATTTCAGAGAGGCCTTTGCCGCCAGGTACCATCGGGAAGACATTCTCGGTCTGGTCGGTAATGAAATCCATGAATACCAATCGGTCCTTGAGTTTAAACGCTTCCTTTAACGCACCTTCGACATCGCCGGGTTGTTCGATTTTCATGCCGACATGACCATAACTCTCGGCCAGTTTGACAAAATTCGGCAGTGCATCCATGTAAGATTCAGCATAGCGGTTACCATGGAAGAACTCCTGCCACTGACGCACCATTCCCATGTAGCGATTATTCAAATTAACGATCTTGAGGGGAAGGTTATATTGCTTGCAGGTGGACAGCTCCTGTATACACATCTGGATGCTGGCTTCGCCAGTCACGCAGGCTACCGCACCCTTAGGGTTGGCGAACTGCACCCCCATTGCTGCCGGAAGACCAAAGCCCATGGTTCCCAAGCCGCCGGAATTGATCCATCGGCGCGGCAAATCGAATTTGTAAAACTGCGCCGCCCACATCTGGTGCTGGCCGACATCCGAGGTAATGAAAGCGTTTCCCTTGGTCACTTTATAGAGTTTTTCAATCACCATCTGCGGCTTGATGATGGTGCTTGCACGATCATACTTGAGACAATCGCGCGCACGCCACAAATCAATCTGCGCCCACCATGCGTCAAGAGCGGATTGATCAAGCTTCTCTTTACCAGCCGTAAGTAATTTTATGAGTTCATCCAATACGTCGGAAATACTGCCGACAATGGGAACATCCACCTTCACGCGCTTGGAAATGGACGATGGGTCAATATCTATGTGTATGATCTTACGGTCTTCGTTGTAGAAATGCTTCGGGTTGCCGATCACACGGTCGTCGAAACGGGCGCCAACGGCCACTAGCACGTCGCAATGCTGCATGGCCATGTTGGCTTCGTAGGTACCATGCATTCCCAGCATCCCGACAAACTGTTTGTCGGTGGCGGGATATCCGCCCAGTCCCATCAATGTATTGGTGCAGGGAAAACCCAGCATGCGTACCAGATCAGTCAACCGTGTGGCGGCATCGCTCAAAATGACCCCGCCACCCGTGTACATCATCGGACGCTTGGCGCCCAATATGAGTTGTACCGCTTTTTTGATCTGCCCGGAATGCCCCTTGGTGACAGGATTGTAGGAGCGCATGCTGACCGTTTCCGGGTAAGTAAATCCGGTCTTCTGCTGGCTCACGTCTTTCGGTATGTCCACCAGTACCGGACCAGGGCGGCCGGTTGAAGCGATGTAGAACGCTTTCTTGATCGTAGTGGCGAGTTCGTTGATGTCTTTCACGAGAAAGTTATGTTTGACGCAGGGACGCGTGATGCCCACGGTATCGACTTCCTGGAATGCATCCAGCCCAATGGCATGAGTGGGCACCTGTCCGCTGATGATGACCAGCGGGATCGAATCCATATAGGCGGTGGCGATTCCGGTAACCGCATTAGTCACGCCAGGACCGGATGTTACCAATGCCACGCCTATTTTGTTGCTGGAGCGGGCGTAGCCGTCCGCCGCGTGCACGGCCGCTTGCTCATGACGCACCAAGACGTGCTTGACCTTATCCTGCTTGAACAACTCGTCGTAAATATACAGCACGGCTCCGCCGGGATAGCCAAATATATAATCCACCCCTTCTTTTTGCAAACAACGCACTGTAATTTCAGCGCCCGTTAATTCCGTGCTCATGCTTTCTTGGATCCTAATGTTGGGTGCCGGCAAAATGATAAATAAAACACTGAACAGTAACGGTTAGCTCATCGTTGGTCAACCCCTTGACAGCGGATCAAGCGGCATTGATGTTTACGCACGGACGCAATGGAGCGGGTCGTGCAAGTTAATCAAATAGATCTCCGCGATGAGGGTAGTGGAATCAAACCTCGCTTCTTTTTATTCCGTTTTTCTTATGTTTTCCGATGCGGGCATGCCGGCTTGGTGCAATCCGCGTAAAGTGCCAGTGAGTGCTCGTGTATGGTGAAGCCACGATCCTTGGCAATTCTAACTTGACGCTTCTCAATTTCCGCGTCATAGAATTCCTCTACGCGACCGCATTGCAGGCATACCAGATGGTCGTGGTGACTGCTGCTGGCAAGTTCAAACACCGCCTTGCCACTCTCAAAATGGTGGCGTTCAAGCAAACCCGCCTGCTCGAACTGTGTCAGCACCCGATAGACTGTGGCAAGACCGATATCCTCACCTTCACCGATAAGTGTTCTGTAAATATCTTCCGCCGATAGGTGCCGTACTGGACTGTTTTCGAACAGCCCCAGTATTCTAAGCCGCGGCAGCGTGGCCTTCAGGCCCATGGTTTTAAGATCATTCGGCTTGCTCATGGCTATATCCATCCTGTAAGTGATTTGCTGTATCATATAACGTTAAGTCTGCTTTGGAAACATACGCTGCCGCGATGCGCGCGAAAATACTCACGTTGCTTGTTTTGCAACTGCTCGCTGGATGTTCGTCTGTTCCATCTCTGGTCTACAAAATCGAGATTCAGCAGGGGAATGTTATTACCCAGGAAATGGTGGATAAACTAAAACCTGGCATGACCCGATCGCAAATACGCTTCGCGCTGGGTTCGCCAATGATTAGTGATGTTTTTCACGACAACCGGTGGGACTACGTTTATCGCCTTGAGCAAAAAGGTCATCTGGTTGAGCAACGGCAACTGACGGTGTTTTTCGAGGATGATAAAGTAGTGCGTGTGGGTGGCAGCTTTGCACCCACACTCGCTTTTGCTCCAACTCAACCCGTTGATCCAACCAGATCCATGGCTAACGTGGAAAGCGGCACTCCAGCCCCGGTTGATGCCACTGCGCTACGGGAGCCGGAGATGTCCAGCTTAAGGCAGGCACCTCCTTCGCAGGCCGCGATCCTGCCTCAGCCGGTAGATGAGGTGATCAAACCCATCGCTAACGAAGGCAATGGTCCCGCTTTGAGTGCTATTTCGCCAGGCGATATTCCGGCTTCAAGCAGTGTTCCGGCATCCAGCGATTCTTCGATGGTGAGCAAGGCTCCAGTTTCATCGGAACCGAAGCCGGTAGTTTCCAGGCAAACGCCATCGCAAGCGGGAGACAGGGGAAGTAGAGAAGCGGATCAGCCGAAAGAGTAGAGGTTAACCTGGCTAATCCAAGTTCGGTGGCTGGCCGCTCATTTTCGCTCATTTCTCATTTGTCTGGCTCGGTACGATGATTCACAGAAACTTCAGAATATAGATGACGACATTGAATATTGCCATTACCGGAAGTTCGGGCCGCATGGGGCGTGCTCTGCTGGAAGCGGTTGCGCGGACGCCGGACATGCGGTTGTCTGCTGCCCTTGAGCGGGAGGGGAGCCCTTATCTCAAGAAGGACGCCGGAGAGCTGATTGGCGCGCCATGCAACATTACCATTACCGATGATGTTTCCGCCGCGCTTCCCGGGAGCGATGTACTGATTGATTTCACTCGTCCTGAAGGAACCCTCGCGCATCTTGCGGTATGCCGCACGCTGGGCGTGAAAATGGTTATCGGTACCACGGGTTTTTCGACACAACAAAAGGAAGATCTCAAAGCGGCGTCAAGAGACATCTCCATCGTATTTGCGCCCAACATGAGCGTGGGTGTGAACGTGACGTTCAAGCTGCTGGAAGTGGCAGCCAAAGTGTTGAACGAAGGCTATGACATCGAAATCATAGAGGCGCACCATCGCCACAAGATCGATGCACCTTCCGGCACCGCGCTGCACATGGGTGAGGTAGTGGCACAGGCGCTTGGCAGAAATCTTTCGGAAGTCGCTGTTTATGGACGCGAAGGCAATACGGGTGAGCGAGCACCCGCCACCATCGGCTTTGCCACCGTGCGCGGAGGGGATATTGTAGGCGACCATACAGTGCTGTTTGCAGGGACCGGCGAGCGCATCGAAATTTCACATAAAGCGGGTAGTCGTGCGACCTTCGCCGAAGGGGCATTGCGTGCCGCCCGTTTTCTTGCGGACAAGCAAAGTGGTTTGTTTGATATGCAGGACGTGCTCGGGTTGCGCGGGTAGCTTCGGTTAACCCGGTTGGCAGATAAAACTGTCTAATGTTTTCCGGTTGATCGTACTGCCGCATTTCGTTGAAGGATGCGCCTTTTGGGCGTATAATCTCAGGTTCAGAGAAACGGGACAGGCGATAGCCTGTCCCGTTTTCCACGCCTTGTCAGTATTCCAGGAGCTACCCGTGTCACAACGCCCGCATGCCGTTCTCGCGCTCGCCGACGGCACCATTTTTCGCGGCATATCCATCGGCGTGGAAGGCATCAGCACGGGCGAAGTGGTGTTCAACACCGCTATGACCGGTTATCAGGAGATTCTGACTGATCCATCTTATTGCAGACAGATTGTCACACTGACTTATCCGCATATCGGTAATACGGGTACGAATCCCGACGACGTTGAATCCGGCAGGATTGAGCGGGTATATGCCGCCGGTCTGGTGATCCGTGATCTGCCTTTGCTCTCCAGCAATTGGCGGCAAACCCGGACTTTGCCGGAATATCTCAAGCAACAAGGCGTAGTGGCGATAGCGGATATTGATACCCGCAAGCTTACGCGCATCTTGCGGGAAAAGGGCGCGCAAGCCGGTTGTCTCATGACGGGCAATTTCAATGAAGCTGATGCGCTGGAGCATGCCAGAGAATTTCCCGGGCTGGTCGGAATGGATCTCGCCAAGGTGGTGAGTTGTGATCAGCCTTATGAATGGAACGAAGGTGAATGGGAACTGGGGTGCGGCTATCAAGTTCAGAAAAATTCGCGCTTTCATGTTGCCGCACTCGATTTTGGAATCAAGCGCAACATACTTCGCAAGCTGGCGCAGCGCGGCTGCAAGGTTACGGTACTTCCCGCGCAGACATCGGCGGATGAAATTCTGGCATTGCAACCCGATGGAGTGTTTCTTTCCAATGGGCCCGGTGATCCGGAGCCCTGTGATTACGCCATCGCCGCCACCAGGAAATTGCTTGAAAAGGAGGTGCCGATTTTTGGCGTTTGCATGGGACATCAATTGCTGGGACTGGCCAGTGGTGCCAGAACCATCAAAATGAAATTTGGCCATCACGGCGCCAACCATCCGGTGCAGGACCTGGATACGGGAAGAGTCATGATTTCCAGCCAGAATCACGGCTTTGCGGTAGATATCGAGACGCTGCCGAAGCATGCACGGGTTACGCATGTATCGTTGTTTGATGGCAGTCTGCAAGGATTTGAACTGATCGGCCAGCGTGCATTCTGCTTTCAGGGGCATCCCGAAGTCAGTCCCGGACCTCACGATCTGGATTATTTATTCGACAAATTTATCGGTTTGATGGAGGGGAAAAGGTGAGACGTGGATATGAAGCGTACGCAGGGTGCGCCGCTTTCACATTTTGCATTTCACCGTGCTATGCCTAAACGTACCGACATAAATTCCATCCTCATTATTGGTGCGGGGCCTATTATCATCGGCCAGGCGTGTGAGTTCGATTATTCCGGCGCGCAGGCGTGCAAGGCGCTGCGCGAGGAGGGTTATCGCGTCATCCTGGTGAATTCAAATCCCGCCACTATCATGACCGATCCCGAAATGGCCGATGCGACGTATATCGAGCCTATTATCTGGCCCATGCTGGAAAAAATCATTGCCGCCGAGCGTCCCGATGCGTTGCTGCCGACGATGGGTGGACAGACGGCGTTGAATTGCGCACTCGACCTGGCAAAGAATGGCGTGCTGAAAAAATATGGTGTCGAATTGATTGGCGCCTCGCGTGAGGCGATCGACAAGGCCGAGGATCGTGAAAAATTCAAACAGGCCATGAGCAGAATCGGGTTGGGTTCCGCGCGTTCCGCCATCGCGCACAGCCTGGAGGAGGCGTTGCAGGTACAAGCGATGGTGGGTTACCCCGCCATTATCCGTCCGTCATTTACCATGGGCGGTAGCGGCGGCGGCATTGCCTACAACCGCGAGGAATTTCTCGGCATTTGTGAGCGTGGGTTGGAGGCCTCGCCCACCAGGGAATTGCTGATTGAGGAATCGGTGATCGGCTGGAAAGAATTCGAGATGGAAGTGATACGTGACAAGAAAGATAACTGCATTATCGTTTGTACCATCGAAAACCTCGATCCAATGGGCGTTCATACGGGTGATTCCATCACTGTTGCGCCGTCTCAGACATTGACGGACAAAGAGTACCAGATCATGCGTGATGCATCGATCGCGGTGCTGCGCGAAATCGGTGTGGAAACTGGCGGCTCCAACGTACAGTTTGCGATTAATCCGCAAGATGGCCGTATGCTGGTTATCGAAATGAATCCGCGCGTGTCGCGCTCTTCCGCCCTGGCTTCGAAAGCAACCGGATTTCCCATTGCCAAGGTTGCGGCGAAACTTGCGGTAGGCTATACGCTGGATGAGCTCAGGAATGACATCACCGGCGGGGCGATGCCAGCCTCGTTCGAGCCGGCAATAGACTATGTCGTTACCAAGATACCGCGCTTCGCGTTTGAGAAATTTCCTCAGGCCAACGACCGTCTTACTACCCAGATGAAGTCAGTGGGCGAGGTCATGGCAATTGGGCGCACATTCCAGGAATCGTTGCAAAAAGCCCTGCGCGGACTGGAAATTGGCGTTAATGGACTGGACGAGAAAACAACCGATATTGAAATTATCGAAACCGAATTGAGCGATCCCGGCCCCGAGCGAATCTGGTATGTGGCTGATGCGTTTCGTTGCGGCATGGCATTGGATGAAATTCACAAACTTACCCACATTGATCCCTGGTTTTTGGCGCAGATCGACGATTTGGTGAAACAGGAGCAGTCTCTTGCCGGCAAGACGCTGGATACGCTTGATCCGCAGGCGCTGCGCAACCTGAAACGCAGCGGTTTCTCCGACCAGCGTCTGGCGAAGCTGATGAATACCACCCAGGTCGAAGTGCGCGCCAGGCGCCATCAACTCGATTTGCGTCCAGTATACAAGCGGGTTGATACCTGTGCTGCCGAGTTCGCTACCCGTACTGCTTACATGTACTCTACCTATGAGGAGGAATGCGAGGCGCTGCCCAGCGGCAGAAAAAAAATCATGGTGCTGGGTGGCGGGCCTAATCGCATCGGTCAGGGCATCGAATTCGATTACTGCTGCGTCCACGCGGCGCTGGCCTTAAGGGAGGACGGTTTTGAGACCATCATGGTCAACTGCAACCCCGAAACCGTTTCGACCGATTACGATACCTCCGACCGGCTATATTTTGAACCGTTGACCTTGGAGGACGTGCTGGAAATTGTCGCGGTGGAGAAGCCGCTGGGCGTCATTGTGCAATATGGCGGACAGACCCCGCTGAAACTCGCGCGCGATCTCGAGGCTAATGGGGTGCCCATCATTGGCACCAGCCCCGACATGATTGACTGCGCAGAAGATCGCGAGCGTTTTCAGAAGATGTTGCACCAGCTTGGGCTGAAGCAGCCATTAAATCGTACCGCGCGCAACCCGGAAGCGGCACTTGCCGCCGCAAATGAAATCGGATATCCGCTGGTAGTGCGCCCCAGCTATGTGCTGGGGGGGCGTGCCATGGAAATTATCCACGAGCAGATGTACCTGGAACGCTATATGCGCGAGGCGGTGAAGGTTTCGCACGATTCACCGGTGTTGCTGGATCGTTTTCTCAATGATGCCATTGAAGTGGATGTGGACGCGATTTGTGACGGAGAGGCCGTGCTGATTGGCGGCATCATGGAACACATTGAGCAGGCTGGTGTGCACTCGGGGGATTCCGCCTGTTCGCTGCCACCCTTCAGTCTTTCAACTGTCCTGCAGGATGAGTTGCGCCGCCAGACGTCAGCGATGGCGCGTGCACTTAAAGTGGTGGGATTGATGAACGTGCAATTCGCCATTCAGGATGATACGGTATACGTGCTGGAAGTCAATCCCAGGGCATCGCGCACGGTTCCTTTCGTGTCCAAGGCGACGGGATTGCAACTGGCAAAGATTTCCGCCCGCTGTATGACCGGGATGACGCTTGCCCGTCAAGGTGTCACCGGAGAGGTGATCCCGTCCTACTATTCAGTCAAAGAGGCGGTGTTTCCTTTTATCAAATTTCCTGGGGTGGACACCATACTCGGGCCCGAAATGAAATCGACGGGCGAGGTAATGGGCGTAGGACATACTTTTGCCGAAGCGTTCGTCAAGTCACAGTTGGCTGCTGGAGTCAAACTACCCAGCGCTGGCAAGGTCTTCATCAGCGTGCGCCAGTCGGACAAGCCCCGGGTGGTGGAAATCGCCCGCAATCTTGCGGAACTTGGATTCACCCTTTATGCTACTCGAGGTACCGCAACGGTGCTGATCGAAGCAGGACTGGTGGTAACGCCGGTAAACAAAATGGCGGAAGGGCGTCCCCATATCGTGGATATGATCAAAAATGGGGAAATGAATTTAATTATCAACACGGTGGAAGATAAGCGGAGTGCGATTCAGGATTCTTATTCGATCCGCCATGCCGTATTGCAGGCAAGGGTAACGTATTACACCACGCTGGCGGGTGCGCGCGCCGCGTGCATCGGTATGGCGAGCCTACGAGAGTTGCAGGCCTATCGCTTGCAGGAATTGCATGCAGCGGCGGTGCCGCCCGGTGCGGTTTAATGAAAAAAGCAATCGCCTGTCAATCGCACTGGATTCGTCATGCCGAAATCTTGCGAAATAGTCTGGACGATGACATCGTATACAATACAGGAAGGTGGTAATAGGCTATGAGTACAATTCCATTGACCGTGATTGGCGCGGGAAAACTGCGTGCCGAATTGCAAGAAATGAAAACCGTGCAGCGCCCCGCTGTCATCGCCGCCATTGCGGAAGCTCGTTCCCACGGGGATCTTTCAGAAAACGCCGAATACGAAGCAGCCAAGGAACGGCAAGGTTTTATCGAGGGACGCATTGCCGAATTGGAAAGTAAACTTTCCAATGCTCAAATCATCGATCCGGCGTTGCTGGATGCCAGTGGCGCTTGTGTATTTGGCGCAACGATCGATTTGCAGGACATCGCCAATGATACGGTAGTGACTTACCAGATTGTTGGCGACGATGAAGCCGATATAAAGGAGGGGAAAATCTCCATCAGCTCTCCCATTTCGCGTGCCCTGATTGGCAAGTATGCCGGAGATATAGCTGAGGTCCTTGCGCCCGGCGGGGTGCGGGAGTATGAGATTCTTGGTGTGAGATATATCTAATAAGCCTAATAAATTGGGCTCATCGGTTGCGGCCGCATGTCACGCTTGAAAGCTGCGTTTGGTTCGGCGTGATTCTCTTTTTTTACGGAATGCAGCGGTAGCCGGCTTTGCAATTTCGTCGGGTTTGGGACGATAGATTACCAGTATCTTGCCGATGTGCTGCACCGGCGCCGCTTCGAGGCGATGACACATTTCCTGGAGCAGCGCGTTCCTTATTTCCCGTCCATCGCTGAACACCCTGACTTTGATCAGTTCGTGACTTTTGAGTCCTTGATCCAACTCATGAATAACATTTTCCGACAAACCTTCCGCGCCTATCCGGACAATTGGCCGGATGGTATGGGCAAGCACCCGGAGCGCACGTCGATGATCCAGTGTAAGGGCTAGCATGAGATTTCTCGGAAACCGGCATTTTACGCGATGAAGCGCGCCAAAACCAGCAAAGCATGGATGAAAGAGCATGTGAATGATTTTTTTGTCCAGCAGGCAAAAAAAGAAGGTTATCGTTCACGTGCCGCGTATAAGTTGATTGAAATCGCCAGGCGTGATCATTTGCTCGGGCCAGGCATGACGGTGGTGGATCTGGGCGCGGCTCCCGGTGGCTGGTCGCAGGTGGCGGCGGAAAAGCTGGGCAGGAAGGGGAAAGTGATCGCGCTGGATCTCCTCGAAATGGCGCCGCTGCCGGGAGTGACGTTCATCAGGGGCGATTTCGGTGAAGCGTCCATTTTGGCGGAACTGAAAAAAGAATTGGGGAAGTATCCTCCTGATCTTGTAATTTCAGATATGTCACCTAATATAAGTGGCATAGGAGTGAGTGATCAGGCGCGCAGCATGTATTTAGCCGAGCTCGCGCTGGAGTTCTCCCTGGAACAATTGAACTCTGGCGGCAATTTTCTCGTCAAAGTGTTTCAGGGTTCCGGTTTTGAGGAGTTCCTAAGCGCGATGCGTGCCGGGTTCGGCAAGGTGGTAACACGAAAGCCGGAAGCGTCTCGTGGCCGCAGTAGTGAAATTTATTTGCTGGGCTTGGGTAAGCGGAGTTAAACCATTTTCATAGTTAGGCCAGATACGCCGCAGGAGATATATTTTACCGAAGCAAGGCGGCAGTGACGGCATTTATCCATGCTATTCGCTGTTATAAAACCTGAAATGGGTTTAGAATGAAATACTCAAGGATTTTGACGGCGCGAGCCAAGGAGCTATCTTGAACAATCTCATTAAAAACATGGCCATCTGGCTAGTGATTGCTTTGGTGCTGATGACAGTGTTCAACCAGTTCAGCACGCGGCAGACTGCGCAAGCTCCGATGGAATATTCTCAATTCATCGAGGAAGTGAAGCAGGGCAGAATCGCCAAGGTGACCATCGAAGGCCGCACGCTGAAAGGCACTAAATCCGATGGTAGACGATTCACTACCTACACACCCTCCGATCCTTGGATGGTCAGTGACTTGCTTAAGGCCGGCGTCATTATCGACGCCAAACCGGAAGAAGAGCCGTCGCTGCTGATGAATATTTTCGTTTCGTGGTTTCCGATGCTGTTACTGATCGGCGTGTGGATTTTCTTTATGCGTCAGATGCAGGGCGGGGGCCGGGGTGGTGGCGCGTTCTCATTCGGGAAGAGCAAGGCACGCATGCTTGATGAATCTACCAATCAAGTGACGTTTGCCGACGTAGCGGGTTGCGAGGAAGCCAAAGAGGAAGTTTCCGAGTTGGTCGATTTTTTGCGCGATCCCAGCAAATTTCAGAAGCTGGGGGGACGTATTCCCCGTGGCGTTCTAATGGTGGGGAATCCTGGCACCGGTAAAACGCTTCTGGCGCGTGCCATTGCAGGCGAGGCCAAAGTTCCGTTTTTCAGTATTTCCGGCTCCGATTTTGTGGAAATGTTCGTCGGGGTGGGTGCTGCAAGAGTACGAGACATGTTTGAGCAAGCGAAGAAGCATGCACCCTGCATTATTTTCATCGATGAGATTGATGCGGTTGGCCGTCAACGTGGTGCAGGCTTGGGCGGTGGTAACGATGAGCGTGAACAAACGCTGAATCAGCTGCTTGTAGAAATGGATGGTTTTGAAGGGGCCGTAGGGGTGATTGTCGTTGCGGCCACCAATCGGCCTGACGTGCTCGATCCGGCACTACTGCGCCCCGGTCGCTTCGATCGGCAGGTAACGGTACCGTTACCGGATATACGGGGACGCGAGCAGATATTGCATGTACATATGCGCAAGGTACCGATTGCGCCCGATGTGCATGCAGAAATCATCGCACGTGGCACGCCCGGGATGTCGGGTGCCGATCTCGCCAATCTGGTGAACGAGGCAGCACTGTTTGCGGCACGGAGTAGCAAGCGGCTCGTTGATATGGACGATTTCGAGCGTGCCAAGGATAAGATTTTCATGGGTGCGGAACGCCGTTCTGTGGTGATGCCGGAGCGCGAACGGCGCAATACGGCTTATCACGAATCTGGCCATGCGGTGGTGGCGCAACTGCTGCCTAAAACCGATCCGGTGCATAAAGTTTCCATTATTCCTCGCGGACGTGCGCTGGGCGTAACGATGCAATTGCCGACGGAAGACCGCTTCAGCATGGATCGCGAGGAGATCCTGCAGAACATTGCCGTGCTTTTTGGGGGACGTATCGCCGAGGAAGTGTTCATGGGGCAGATGACGACGGGTGCGTCCAACGACTTCGAGCGTGCCACCGAGATGGCCCGGCGCATGGTCACGCAATGGGGCATGTCCGATTCTCTGGGTCCAATGGTATATGGAGAGAACGAGGGAGAAGTCTTTCTCGGTCGCTCCGTTACGACGCACAAGAACGTAAGCGAAGCCACCATGCAGAAAGTGGACATAGAAATTCGTCGCATTATTGACGGACAATATGGCCTGGCACGCAAGCTGATCGAGGAAAACCGCGACAAGATCGAAGTCATGGCCAAAGCTCTGCTGGAATGGGAAACCATAGATTCCGATCAGATTGGCGACATTATGGAAGGTCGTGCGCCACGGCCGCCCAAACCCACCAAATCTGCGCCTCCGCCGCCGAAAGACAATACACCTCCGGCGGCACCGGCAACAACAGCGACTCCCGCTCAGGAAGTTTGAGTGTAGAGAGGATACGAAACAAATAAGGCGGGCTTGTCCCGCCTTATTTGTATGTATACTCAGTCAACCCTGGGTCTCCTCCCGTCAACGAACTCTTCGGTGTCCGCGGTCTTTTCCTTGAGGCAATTTCAAAATCTCGTTTCATCCCGCCCTCTGGTTATGGGGATCATCAATGTAACGCCAGATTCCTTTTCTGACGGTGGTTTGTTTGCTTCGACCGAGAGTGCTCTGCGCCACGCGGCGCAACTCATTGAAGAGGGTGCTGATTTGCTGGATGTTGGGGGTGAATCCACTCGTCCCGGCGGCACTCCAGTGAGTGTGCAAGAGGAACTGCATCGTATCATTCCGGTGGTGAAGGCCTTATCAAGCATGAACACGCCTGTTTCAGTGGATACATCCAAGCCGGAGGTGATGCGGGCAGCAATAGAGGCCGGCGCGATCATGATTAATGACGTGAATGCTCTGAGGGCGCCCGGTGCGCTCGAGGCGATTGCGGAAGGCGGTGTCGCGGTGTGCCTCATGCACATGCAGGGCGATCCGCTCAGCATGCAGGCTAATCCTCAGTATAATGACGTGGTAGCAGAGGTGAAGGACTTCTTGCGGCAGCGCCTGAACGCGGCGGAAGCTGCGGGCATACCATGCGAGAGATTGGTAATAGACCCTGGCTTCGGTTTCGGCAAGACACTGAGCCATAATATCGAATTACTGCGCCATCTCGATCAATTCATGGATATGGGTGTACCGGTGCTGGTGGGATTGTCGCGTAAATCCATGTTGGGAAAGATCACCGGCAATGAGGTGGGTGACCGGGTTCATGCCAGTGTTGCCGCAGCTTTACTGGCGAGAGCCAAGGGCGCTAGAATCCTGCGTGTACATGATGTCAAAGCGACTAGGGATGCGTTGGCGGTTTATGATGCGGTAAACATGGTTTAGCGTTTCAGGGATGCCGCCATTTAAAAACAGCCAGAAAATTGTCCCAATGCCTGCGTTATCCGATTGCATATGAAGATCATGTGTTCGCAAGGTAAAACACCGAGGTGAACGCCATGCGCGCCTCTCACTCAATTCTGACCACTTAAGGAATTTTTCGATGACCAGAAAATATTTTGGCACTGATGGAGTGCGTGGACGTGTAGGAGAAATACCCATCACGCCGGAATTCGTTATGCATCTCGGCTATTCTGCCGGCAAGGTTCTGGCTTCCTCCGACTGGCACTTATCCAAGGGTGAACGTCCGGCAGTACTGATCGGCAAGGATACGCGCATATCGGGATATATGCTGGAATCGGCACTGCAGGCGGGATTGTCCGCGGCCGGGGTGGATGTACTGTTATCCGGCCCCACTCCGACACCAGCAGTGGCTTATCTTACCCGTGCATTGCGTTTGCAGGCGGGGATTGTCATTTCCGCTTCACATAATCCGTTTGAGGATAACGGCATCAAGTTCTTTTCCGCCGCGGGCAGCAAATTGCCCGATGCTACGGAACATGAGATAGAGGCGGGATTAAATGCTCCCATCAAGTCGATGCCTTCGGCGCAGCTCGGCAAAGCACGGCGTGTCGATGATGCAAGAGGGCGTTATATCGAGTTCTGCAAAAGTACCTTTCCAAATCATCTCGATCTACGCGGCTTGCGCATCGTGATTGATTGCGCCCACGGGGCGGCATATCAAATTGCTGGGCACGTGCTGCATGAGCTGGGTGCGGATGTGGTTGCCATCGGGGTCCAGCCCGATGGTCTCAATATTAATCACGAATGCGGTGCAACCCATAGTGCCGCCCTGCGGGAAGCTGTCAGGCGGCATCGGGCCGATATCGGTATTGCACTGGACGGCGATGCCGATCGTGTAGTCATGGTCGATAATAAAGGTACCCTCTTTGACGGCGACCGGCTGATCTACATTATTGCCGCACACCGTCAGCAGAAGGGATTGCTCAAGGGGGGTGTGGCAGGGACTCTGATGACCAATCTCGCGGTCGAAAATGGTTTGAAGAAACTGAATATTCCCTTTGCCCGCGCTAATGTGGGTGATCGTTATGTATTGGAACTCATGCAGAAAGAAGGTTGGCAGCTGGGCGGTGAGGGCTCAGGCCATATTATTTGCACCGACAAGCACACCACGGGTGACGGCATTATTTCCGCGCTGCAAGTATTATATGCGCTGCGCGATACCGGCAAGACTTTGGCGGGGCTGACGCGCGGGGTAACGCTTTATCCGCAACAGTTAATCAACGTCAAGGTTCCCAAAGGATTCGATTCACGCGTCAATGTGGCGATCAAAATGGCGCAGGCGGAAGCTGAACGCGATCTGGACGGTAGCGGCCGCGTGCTGCTACGTGCATCAGGCACCGAGCCACTGATACGGGTAATGGTGGAAGGTGAATCTAAGCAGAAGGTTGAACATTGGGCGGAGAAGATTGCGGACGTTGTGCGGAGTGCCGCGGCGGATTAAGCAATTAAACAGTGGAAATGGCTGTTAATAAGATGTGCTCCCCGGAGCGTCGCAATTTTGTCACCCATATTTGCCTTTATGATCAAACCGTTCGATAGGCATAATCCATGAGTCGCAAATGCCGATTCGTGCCAATGTCGCAAAACGGTAATATGGGTGACTTAGTATGGTCATATTGCGTACCTGACGATATCTGATCAATTAAATGGAGAATGAAATGTTAAGATTGCCAACTGGAAAGGCGCTTGGGATATCGGCCGTACTGGGTATGTTAATCGGCGCTGCCGGCGTTGCAGGCGCCGCCGACGCGGTTGTCAAAATAGACGGCTCCAGCACCGTCTACCCCATAACCGAAGCGGTGGCGGAAGACTTTCAAATAGCCAAGAAAGGTAAAATTAGAGTAACGGTCGGTATTTCAGGTACAGGTGGCGGTTTCAAGAAATTTTGCCGTGGGGAAATCGATATTGCCAATGCGTCGCGTCCCATCCTGAAAAAAGAGATGGATGACTGCAAAGCAGCCGGCGTGCAATATGTCGAAATGCCAGTGGCGTTTGATGCGTTGACGGTGGTGGTAAATCCGAAAAATGATTGGACCAAAACCATCACTGTCGCAGAGTTAAAGAAAATCTGGGAGCCGGCTGCGCAGGGCAAAATCATGAGATGGAATCAAGTAAATCCGGCGTGGCCTGACGAGCCGATGAAACTCTATGGTGCGGGTGCGGATTCCGGCACTTTCGACTATTTTACGGAAGCCATCGTCGGCAAGGCTAAGTCGAGCCGTGGCGATTTTACCGCATCCGAGGACGATAACGTGCTGGTGCAGGGAGTGGCAAGCGACAAGAACGCACTCGGTTTTTTTGGTTACGCTTACTATGTCGAGAATCAGAAGAAGGTCAAAGCAGTCGCTGTTGATGGAGGCAAAAGCGGCGTCCTCCCATCCGCCAAAACAGTGGAAGATGGGAGCTATCAGCCCCTGTCTCGCCCAATTTTTATTTACGTCAACGTCAAGGCAGCTGAGAAACCTGAAGTCAAGGAGCTTGTCGAGTTTTATATGAACAATGCGGTAACACTGGTTAAAGAAGTTAAATTCTTCCCGCTACCTGCTCAAGCCTATAACACCAATCTGGAGCATCTCAGCAAAAAGAAGATTGGGACCGTATTCGGAGGCCAATCGGAAGTGGGTCTCAAGATCGAAGAGCTGCTCAAGCGTGAGGCCAGCTTTTAATTTCACATAGAACGATGGATTATCCAGCTTGGACCACCTCTGAATAAATTTGCGGATTTTGCCCGCAGTATGCACCACGGAAACCTATTCAGAGGTTCCGTAGCCTGAAAGTGATAGGTAAAGCAGGCGATCCAACAGGCGCAAAATTACCGGCCCGAGCGATGTTGTTTGGGTCTCCCCAAACTTTTCTTCTTAATCTTCTCTGGTTTATCAGAACCGGGCAGTTCCCTTGTGGAAATGTTCGTTTCGCATGCTTAATACAACCTGGCAGGCTTCTCAATACCGTCCTCGGTAGCAGTAAGACTGTATGCCACTTATCGGAGCATGCGGGAATCGCTGTTTTTCCGCATCAGCTAAAGAACCTCTTCCGGGGCTCTTGTGCGAGCGGCGCTGCATTGGTCATGATGTTCGTAGGTCTCGACCAGCCACTGATTGGTGCATTGAGTTGTCGCTCAATGAGAGCTATGGGAGAATGCGGCTTGCACAACACGAGTCGTGCGGAAAAAATGCTGGCTTCCGCAAATTTTGAGAATACTTGATAGCTTAGGCTACCCTTACGAAAGGAAGAAGTTGTGACTGTCATTCGTCTGCCGGATGGTTCGGAACGCAGGTATGAGCAACCGGTGACGGTGGGCGAAGTTGCGGCGTCGATCGGTGCGGGACTGGCTCGCGCCGCGCTGGCGGGAAAAGTGAATGGTAAATTGATGGACACATCCAGCCGCATCGAGACCGACAGCGATCTGGCCATTGTTACCGAGAAAGATCCGGAAGGGCTGGAAATCATTCGCCACTCCAGCGCGCATCTGCTGGCACATGCGGTGAAAGAATTATTTCCGGAAGCCCAGGTCACTATCGGTCCGGTGATCGAAGATGGATTTTATTACGATTTTTCCTACAAGCGTCCGTTTACGCCGGAAGATCTGGAGGCGATAGAGAAGCGCATGGCGGAAATCAGCGCGCGTAATCTGAAAGTAGAGCGCAAAGTGTGGGAGCGCTCTGAGGCCATTAATTTTTTCAAGAATCAGGGTGAGCATTACAAGGCTCAGATAATCGAAGCCATTCCTGGCGATGAAGATGTTTCACTCTATTCCCAGGGGAATTTTACCGACTTGTGTCGCGGACCGCATGTACCAACGACTTCAAGGCTCAAGGTATTCAAGTTGATGAAGTTGGCGGGCGCTTACTGGCGCGGGGACTCGCACAATGAAATGCTGCAACGGATTTATGGCACGGCCTGGACAAAAAAAGAGGATCAGGACGCCTATCTCCATCGTCTCGAGGAAGCGGAAAAACGCGATCATCGCAGGCTCGGCAAACAACTGGATTTATTTCATATTCAGGAAGAAGCGCCGGGCATGGTATTCTGGCATCCAAAAGGCTGGGTCATCTGGCAACAGGTGGAACAGTACATGCGGCAAGTGTTTCGCGATAATGACTACCTGGAAATCCGTACACCATCGGTGCTGGACAAAGGTTTGTGGGAGCGTTCCGGTCACTGGGAAAACTTTCGCGAGAACATGTTCATTACGCATTCGGAAGATCGTGACTTTGCCGTCAAGCCAATGAATTGTCCCGGTCACGTTCAAGTATTCAAGCAGGGATTAAAAAGTTACCGTGACTTGCCTTTGAGGCTGGCGGAATTTGGCTCGTGTCACCGGAATGAGCCATCGGGTGCGCTGCATGGTATCATGCGGGTACGCGCATTTACTCAGGATGATGCGCATATTTTCTGTGCCGAATCTCAGGTGCAGGATGAGGCGGTGCGATTTATTGACTTGTTACACAAGGTCTATACCGATTTCGGATTTAACGAGATCCTGGTGAAACTTTCAACCCGCCCGAAAAAGCGTGTTGGCTCGGAAGAACAGTGGGATAAGGCGGAAGCCGCATTGCAGTCGGCAATGAACCATAAAAAGCTCGATTGGGATTTGCAGCCCGGCGAAGGCGCTTTCTATGGACCCAAGATAGAATTTTCTCTTAAGGACAGCATCGGACGTGTGTGGCAGTGCGGTACGCTGCAACTGGATTTTTCCATGCCGGAGCGGTTAGGCGCTGAATACGTTGCCGAAGACAATTCCCGCCGCGTGCCGGTGATGCTCCATCGGGCGATCCTTGGTTCGCTGGAGCGCTTTATCGGCATTATCATCGAAAACCACGCAGGGGCGCTCCCGTTATGGCTTTCGCCGGATCAGGCGGTGGTGCTGAATATATCCGATGGACAAGCGGATTATGCCCGAAAAGTGGCCGATGAACTCAAGTACAATGGCATTCGAGTGCATGCGGACTTGAGAAATGAGAAAATAACTTATAAAATACGGGAGCATAGTTTACAAAAACTGCCCTATCAGATCATAGTGGGCGACAAGGAAGTGGCGGCGAAAATGGTTTCCGTGCGAACCCGCGAGGGTTCGAATCTCGGCCAGATGTCTTTGCAGACGTTGATTGAGCGGCTGAAAGCGGAAGCATCCATCAGAGCTGGCGCGGCTTGATTTATTAACAGACTTGGGGAACTACTATAGTTCAGGAAAAAGCAGCGCGTATCAATCTGGAGATTAATGCGCCGGAAGTGCGCTTGATTGGTGTGGAAGGAGAGCAGATAGGTGTAGTCTCTCTGGCGATCGCCAATAGCATGGCGGAGGAAGCCGAGGTGGATTTGGTCGAAATTGCGCCTACCGCCCAGCCACCGGTGTGCCGATTGATGGATTACGGCAAGTTTCGTTATCAGGAAAGCAAGAAAAAACACGAAGCCAAGCTCAAACAAAAACAAGTCCAGATCAAGGAAGTCAAGTTCCGGCCCAACACCGATGATGGCGATTACCATATCAAGCTGCGCAACCTGATCAGTTTCCTGGAAGAGGGTGACAAAGCTAAAATTACGTTGCGCTTTCGCGGCCGTGAAATGGCGCATCAGGAATTCGGTGTGCGCTTGCTGGAGCGGATAAGGGGTGATCTGGAGCCGCATGCGGTGGTGGAGCAGTTTCCCAGAATGGAGGGGCGGCAGATGGTAATGGTGTTGTCTCCCCGGAAAAAGGAAATAAAAGTAGCCAAGCCGAAGGAAAGCAAGCCGAAGGCGGAGACTGATGGCGCCACATCCGCAATGGATTCGGGTGCGGTACCATAGCGGCTGGAGGTCTGGAAGGTGACGTTAGCAGGGATTGTCGAGCTCTGCGTCGATAGCAGCAAGCCCGGCACAGATACGTGGCGGGTGAACAACAAGTGATTTCCGGGTCTTAAAAGCGTTCCAACAGGAAACACCCGGCGTCATATTAAAACAGGAGTCGTGTCATGCCAAAGATGAAAACCAAGAGTGGTGCGGCAAAGCGCTTTAAAGTGCGAGCCGGCGGCAGCGTTAAACGTTCGCAGGCATTCAAGCGCCACATACTTACCAAGAAAACCACGAAGAGCAAGCGCCAATTGCGTGGTACCGCTGGCGTTCATTGCAGCGATGTGGCGTCCGTGCGCGCCATGATGCCTTACGCTTAAGGAGAGACTGCCATGCCAAGAGTAAAACGTGGTGTAACGGCTCACGCCCGTCATAAGAAAGTGCTGAATCTGGCGAAGGGTTATCGCGGGCGCCGCAAAAACGTCTATCGCATTGCCAAGGAAGCGGTGATGAAAGCGGGACAGTATGCGTACCGTGATCGTCGCCAGAAGAAGCGTGAGTTTCGCGCCTTGTGGATCGCCCGTATCAATGCGGCTGCGCGCGAATGTGGCCTATCCTACAGCGTATTCATGAACGGTTTGAAGAAGGCCGCGATTGAAGTGGATCGCAAGGTGCTGGCTGATATTGCCGTATTTGATAAGCCGGCTTTCGTGAAAATAGTTGAACAAGCCAAGGCCAGCCTGGCCATATAGCCGGTCGTACCGAGAACCGCGAGGAGGCTAAAGGCAGATGCGCCTTGCCTCCTTTTTTCTTGTGGTAACTGAGCTCCCTATTGCGTTCTCATGAATAATCTGGATTCCCTCCTTAGTGAAGCTATTAGTCTGTTCAATGGCATAGATGATGCCATTGAGTTGGAGCAGGCCAAGGCATGCTATCTCGGCCGCAACGGCAGGCTAACCGAATTGCTGAAGGGATTGGGCAAGCTACCACCGGAAGAACGGCCTGCAATGGGTAGCCGCATCAACCAGGCAAAGGAAACGCTGGAAGCAGCACTTAAGCTCCGTCGTGATGCGATACAGGAAAAAAAGATGGAGGCGCAGCTGATCGGTGAGACACTGGATGTGACGCTGCCCGGCCGTGGCCTGGGAATGGGCGGCTTGCATCCGGTAACACTTACGCTGGAGCGTATCCAGTCATTATTTCGTTCGATTGGTTTTGTGGTGGCATCGGGCCCTGAGATCGAAACCGACTTCTACAATTTCACCGCACTTAACATTCCTGAAAATCATCCGGCAAGGGCGATGCACGACACTTTCTACGTCGACGATGGCAGTAGCGGGAATAATGAGCATCATGAGCATTTGCTGCGTACACATACTTCGCCGGTACAGATACGGTATATGCAAAACAATCAGCCGCCCTTAAAGGTAATCGCGCCCGGGCGGGTATATCGTTGCGACTCGGATCTGACGCATACCCCCATGTTTCATCAGGTAGAGGGTTTATGGGTGGATGAAAACGCCAATTTCGCGGCGCTAAAGGGTGTACTGGCGGATTTCATGCAACATTTTTTCGAGCGCGACGATTTGCCGGTGCGCTTCCGCGCTTCTTTCTTCCCGTTTACCGAGCCGTCTGCGGAAATGGATATTGGTTGCGTGATGTGCCGTAGTAGTGGTTGCCGTATATGCAGTTACACAGGCTGGCTGGAAGTCCTGGGTTGCGGCATGGTGCATCCTAACGTTTTTAAACATGCTCATATAGACAGCGAAAAATATATTGGCTTCGCTTTTGGCATGGGAGTGGAGCGGCTGGCGATGCTGAGGTATGGCGTGAACGATTTGCGCTTATTTTTCGAGAATGATTTGCGATTTCTTAAGCAGTTCAATTAGAGCGCTTCAGTCAATCGATCCAAATTCAATCCCGATTCCGGTAATCGCTGACTCTGTCATTGCCTCGGTTCTCAGAATAGGGTGGGCATAAAAATTTCGCTGCACTCTGTAGACGGATACTTGTGACACATTAAGGACTATTTTTCAGGCGCATGAGATTTTCATTAAACGAGACAGGCAACCGCACGGCGGACGCTCTCGTGGATTCAGATTGGTGGCAATACCCATAGAACATGAACCGTTTCTTTCGCGGCAAACCAGGCGCTCATGAAATTTTCTGAAAATTGGCTTCGTACTTTTGTTGATCCACCATTATCCACCCGTGATCTCGCCCATGCGTTGACCATGGCGGGTCTGGAAGTGGAAGCCATCGAGCCTGTCGCCCCGGCTTTCAACAAGGTGGTGGTGGCCGAAGTCCTGTCCGTGGAAAAACATCCGGATGCCGATCACCTCAATGTCTGCCAAGTGAACGCTGGCTCCACCGCGAGTAACGAGCCGCTACAAATCGTCTGTGGTGCGATGAATGTTCGTGCCGGTATAAAAGTGCCATGTGCTTTAGCTGGTGCGCAACTACCCAAGGTTGTCATTGAGCAGACGAGGATACGCGGGGTCGAATCCTCCGGCATGCTGTGCTCAGCCAGGGAGCTCGGTTTGGAAGAAACCGAGGCGGGTTTGTTGCTGCTCCCTGGCGATGCGCCAATAGGTGTGGATTTCCGCGATTATTATGAACTGGATGATACCCTTATTACACTCAAGCTGACACCCAACCGTGCCGATTGCCTGGGGCTATCCGGCATAGCGCGGGAAGTGGCGGCGATTACTTCCGGAATGCTTAAGCCGCTCGAAATCGAACCGGTTCAGGATCGGATCGAGGAAAGTCTGGCGGTATACGTGGATGCGCCAGATGCCTGTCCACTTTATTGTGGGCGAGTAGTACGTGAAATATCTCTTGATGTTCCCACGCCGCAATGGATGATTCGCCGCCTGGAGCGCAGCGGGATACGCACGATCAACGCAGTGGTGGACGTGACCAACTATGTCATGCTGGAAACCGGCCAGCCGCTTCATGCTTTCGACCTGGCCAGGATTACGGGCGGGCATACGGGTGCGGGGGCAATCCATGTGCGCTATGCCGGATCCGGCGAAATGCTCCAATTGCTGAATGGTGAAGACCTCGTTTTGCAGCCCGACATGCTGGTGATCGCCGATGAGGCCAAGCCGCTGGCGCTCGCAGGTATCATGGGCGGGAATGAAAGTGGCGTGCAGCAAGGTACAACCGGCCTGTTTCTGGAAAGCGCATTTTTCAGTCAGGAGGTGATCGCCGGTAAATCATTCCGCCTGGGCTTTAGTTCCGATTCGGCGCACCGTTTTGAACGCGGCGTGGACTTTGCCGCCACGCGCAATGCGATGGAACGCGCTACAAGTCTGGTGCTCGATATTTGTGGCGGCAGGGCGGGCCCGATTACTGAAGTCAGGGGTAAATTGCCGCAACGCAATCCGATTGATCTGCGGTTGGAACGGTCACGGAGAGTGCTGGGCATCACACTTGATGAGGCCACGGCCGCCACGCTATTACGGCGCCTGCAATTCAATTTTTCCTCTACGGCCGGCGTGGCTGGTGTATTTCGTGTAACGCCGCCGAGTTACCGTTTCGATCTCGCCATAGAAGAAGACCTGATTGAAGAATTGGCACGCATTTACGGATACAACCATATTCCAGCGGCGTTTCCCCATGCAAAGCTGGGCATGCTGCCCGCGTCTGAATCCGTACACGCATCGCCGCAGTTGCGGAAGATTCTGGTAGGACGAGACTACCAGGAAGTCATCAACTATGCTTTCGTGGATGTCTCATGGGAATTGGAGCTGGCGGGGGAGAAAACACCGATAGCATTGAAAAATCCGCTATCCAGTCAGATGGGGGTGATGCGTAGCAGCCTGCTTGGCGGCCTGATATCAAACTTGCAATTCAATCTTAACCGCAAGCAGGCCAGAGTGCGACTGTTCGAGATCGGGTGTTGCTTCGTGAGAGAAGGTGAAACTTATGCGCAACCGGAGAAACTGGCTGGACTTTGCTATGGAGACGCCGTAGCGGAACAGTGGGGAATGTCCGCTCGCAGAGTGGATTTTTATGATGTAAAGGCGGATATCGAGGCGCTCTTTTGGCCCGCACTGCCGAATTTTGAGGTAGTTTCCCATCCCACCCTGCATCCCGGTAAATCGGCCCGAATTCGTTTGGGTGAAAGAATCGCCGGCTATCTGGGAGAACTTCATCCCCGCTGGCAGCAAAAGCTTGGTTTGCCTGATTCCGCTGTATTGTTCGAATTGGATCTGGATATCCTGCTGACACGAAAGCTGCCGATGGCTGCGGAGATATCAAAATTTCCGCTAATACGACGCGATATCGCTGTGGTGGTGGAGGAGGATATTACCGTGCAGGCGATGCTGGATGGTATGCAAGCGGAAAAATCACCCATGATTCTGGAAATTTCCCTGTTCGACGTGTATCGCGGCAAGGGGATGGAAAATGGCGAAAAAAGTCTTGCATTCCGGGTGTTATTACAAGATACTCAAAAAACATTGACTGACGCGGAAGTAGACTTGGTCATGACAAAATTGATAAATATTCTGGAAAATCAGTTTGGCGCAAGGCTACGTAATTGAACCTGAATCCGGTAGTTGACCGCTCATTTAATAGACAGTGTTTTGATTCATCCCGTCCAATTACCGGTTTTAGGTTGAAAGAAAAGGAATGGCTGATTAGCCACATCCAGAAACGTAAATAAACAGATGAGGGAGAGTATGACCTTAACGAAGGCTGAGCTGGCGGATTTATTATTCGAGAAAGTTGGGTTTAACAAGCGAGAGGCGAAGGATATGGTGGAATCTTTCTATGAAGAAGTCCGCGCCGCGCTGCAGAATGGAGATGCTGTGAAACTTTCAGGGTTCGGCAATTTTCAATTGCGCGATAAGCGGCAACGCCCGGGCCGCAATCCCAAGACCGGCGAAGAAATACCAATTACCGCACGGCGTGTGGTGACTTTCCACGCCAGCCAGAAACTGAAGGCAATGGTTGAACAGAATCAGCATGGAAAACATAACGCCCAGTAGCGCTTTGATGCCCATTCCGGCGAAGCGCTATTTCACGATTGGCGAAGTTAGCGAGTTGTGTGGCGTCAAGCCGCATGTATTGCGCTATTGGGAGCAGGAATTCGCACAATTGAAGCCTGTCAAGCGACGGGGCAACCGCCGTTACTATCAGCATCATGAAGTACTGCTGGTTCGCCGTATTCGGGAATTACTTTACGAGCACGGTTTCACCATCCACGGTGCTCGCAGCCGCCTGGGACAGGGTATGGTCGAGCCGGTATCCGGTACTAATGCCACCGTAGCCTTGGCGTCTCTCCCGGCAGTCGATTTGACATTGTTGCGGCGCGAGATCAAAAGTGTTGTGTCACTGCTTCGATCTTAAAGGATCTCGGAATAAATCCTCCGCGGGTCCGTGCCCATTCACTTTTTAGCTTTGATTCTTTAAGTTCGGCAGGTCGCTAGCGACCATGGAACTGTCTGTTGCGATGCGATGAGCTCTTCAACGCGTGAATTCAGCGTGCACCACGGGCTACTGAATTACGCGCGGATGGCTACCGCTCTTCAACGCTTGAATAGCCTCTTTCTCATTTCTTACAATAATATTAGCCGGGCAGAAGAAATATCTGGAAAGCGCCCGTTGTGCATAGTGCTGGGATTTATCTTCGAGTTCCTCCCATTTCGATCCCCGCGCCCGTACCCAGGTCTTGTCGTCACGGCCAATGGCGTAAAGCCTTTTTTCAGTGATCTGGAATTTCAAAATTAATAGTTCCGCTCTCACATTCTCCCTCACGCCGTCGGTCGCACATCGCATACCTTCGTAGCTTATGTTCATTGCTCCTTCAGGTGATTTGATTACCAGAGTGTAGCGGACTATGTCATCTTCTCCCACCACGATGGAGGGGGCATCAATGTAATGAAGATTATTGCTGGCGGGGCCGGCGTCAAATGGCAGCAGATTCTCCGCTTTGGGGTAGGCAGGCAGTTGCACCTGCAGCTCAGCCCAGGATTTGCCGCCATCAAAATCACTATCGAATCCTTTCAGCACCTTCTGGGGGGCGCATGCTGCGAGCGGCAGGAAGCATAGCAACAGCAGAATATTTTTCATGATGAAGAATCAGTAGTGTCCGGCTAACTTTTTGAAGTGGGTATCTCTGAAAGTACGCCATGAATTTGGACAAGACGCCGTTTCATGCCACTTTACTATTATTTCATACCCCTTGCCCCGCCGCGCATCAATAGAGGTTCCTCACCCCCTGGCTTGTTTGCTATAATTTATACTTCGGGGCGTAGCGCAGCCTGGTAGCGTACTTGCATGGGGTGCAAGTGGTCGGAGGTTCAAATCCTCTCGCCCCGACCAATCAGATCCGCAAGTCGATTGTTAAGCGTATGCTTGCCCCCTGATAAGTCACGCAATCACCTGGGTATTGTTCGAATCGAATGCGCATATTGCTCAGTAACGACGACGGGTATTTTGCGCCAGGCCTTGCCTGTCTCGCGGAAGCACTTTCCGTGATTGCGGATATCATCGTGGTCGCACCGGAGCGCGACCGAAGTGGCGCCAGTAATTCACTTACGCTGGATCGCCCGCTCCATCTGCGCAAGTCCCATAATGGCTTTTACTACGTGAATGGCACCCCCACGGATTGCGTGCATCTGGCGGTTACGGGCATGCTGGACACATTGCCGGACATGGTCGTATCCGGCATTAATGATGGTGCCAACATGGGTGACGATACGGTTTATTCCGGAACCGTAGCCGCCGCTACCGAAGGTTTTTTGCTGGGCGTCCCCTCTATCGCTGTTTCCCTTGCCAGTTTGTCCGCCGGAAATTTTGCTACCGCCGCACGTGTTGCAACAGAAATGGTGCAACGTTTTGAAGGCGACAAACTCCACGGACCGGTATTACTCAACGTCAACGTACCCGATATTCCCTATGACGAGCTGCAAGGCATCGAGGTAACCCGGCTTGGCCGCCGCCATAAGGCCGAAGCGGTAGTCAAATCGCAAAGCCCACGGGGGGAAACAGTTTACTGGGTAGGTGCCGCAGGTCCCGCCCAGGATGCCGGAGAGGGTACAGACTTTCTTGCGATTGAGCGCAACCGGGTATCGGTAACACCGTTACAAATCGACCTGACCCGATATGGGCAGCTGGATGCGGTAAAACAGTGGTTGAAGTTGCAGTAAAGTATCTCAACGTTGTGTTCCATGGTGACAAACCCTCTGTTCAAGTTCAAGGTATTTTAGTTTGAACACTCATCATTCCGGAATCGGCATGACTTCCCAGCGTACCCGTGCGCGCATGATCGAGCGTCTGCGCAAGCAAGGTATCGTTGATGAAGTGGTTCTGGGGGCGATGAATGCCATTCCTCGTCATATTTTTATTGAAGAGGTTCTGGCAAATCGCGCCTATGATGATATCGCCTTGCCGATCAATTTTGGGCAGACCATTTCCAGTCCATTTATTGTGGCGCGTATGAGCGAATTGCTGCGCGCAGGTTCCAGTCTCGGTAAAGTATTGGAAATCGGCTCGGGCTGCGGCTATCAGACAGCCATACTGGCACAGCTTGCACGCGAGGTTTATTCGATCGAACGCATTGGACCGTTGCTGACCCGTGCCCGCGTTCGTCTACGGCAATTACATCTCGGTAATGTTCGTCTGAAGCATGCCGATGGTCTGCTCGGACTGCCGGAGTTCGCGCCGTTTGACGCCATCATTCTCACCGCCGCGGCTGCGCATATCCCTTCGTCATTGCTCGGGCAATTGGCGGTTGGCGGTAGAATGGTTTTTCCTAAAGGAAGTCAGGAGCAGTTTCTGTGCGTTATCGCACATAATTCGCAGGGTTACACTGAGACAATACTCGATGAGGTCAGGTTCGTACCCATGCTACCGGGTATCTTGAAAGGTTAAGCACGCATAACAAGAGATAAAGAATGACAAGTAAAGGAATCGAGCAGAATTTTCCGAACCCTGGCGAACTCCCTCTAACGATTATCATGAGTTCCATGCTTCCATCCCCCCAAGAGAGGTCTTTTTCTTCGGTACGCTATCATCCCTTTCTCATACTTTTACTGTTGATTGCGGGTTGTGAATCTACCCCGCACCGCGCACCGGTGATTGAGAGCGCCGCAGTAGAGTCTCAGGCGGGTAAAATAGGTGTAGGCGCGGAAGCGGAGCCGGCGGGGCGCTCCGAGTTCCATACCGTACAAAAGGGGGATACCCTCTACAGTATTGCGCGAAGCCGTGGCATTGATCAAAAGGATCTGGCGGAGTGGAATAACATCCAGGATCCTGGCGCTATCAATATCGGTCAACAACTCACATTATCTTCGCCATCCCGCCTGTCACAACCTTCCCTGTTCGCACTTCCTCAACCGGTGCAACCATCGGCGGCCGTAGCGGCTGCGCCTACTACCGTACCAGTACTCGAAGAAAAACCGGGGACTAATACCGATAAGCTTAAAGTCGAACCGAAGGCACTCAAGCTGCCGTATTCGGAACAAGCCGTAGCACAGTTGAAGGGATTGACGATCTCCCCCCCGATAGTGGTTGCGAAGATTGCTCCAATGACTGCTGAAAAAACGGTGGGTACCGAAATAAGTCCGGTGACACCCATAGCACCCCTGGCGCCCGCGACGGATGCTATCGATAATGTTGACCGTGTGGAATGGATCTGGCCGGCCAAAGGCAAGGTACTCGAGCCATTCTCGGAAAGTACCAAAGGGATCGATATCGCGGGTAATCCGGGGCAGTCGGTGGCAGCATCCGCGGCGGGCAAGGTGGTATATAGCGGTGCGGGCCTGCGCGGCTATGGCAAGCTCATTATCATCAAGCATAACAATACCTATCTCAGCGCTTATGCCCACAATGACAAAATTCTGGTGAAAGAAGGACAAACGGTGGCCAAAGGACAGAAAATCGCCGAAATGGGAAATACCGATACCACCATGGTAAAACTCCACTTTGAAATTCGCAAGAATGGAAAACCGGTGGACCCACTGAAATATTTACCGGAGTTATCCGGATGAGACAGCGCGACTATACTGACGATGACGAATCATTCGATGCAGACCCGGTAGAGCCGGATGAGGTAACACCTGACGTCGCCACAGAAAGAATCTCCAATGTTGGAAACGAAACGCTCAGCGACGTCCTGCTGACCGATGTCACCCAAATTTATTTCAACGAAATTGGTCATAATGCCCTGTTGAGCGCACGGGAGGAGGGAGTGCTGACACGCCTGGTCAGGCAGAACGATTTCGACGCGCGTCAGAAAATGATTGAATGCAACCTGCGGTTGGTGGTGAATATCGCCAAACACTATACCAACCATGGCGTTGCGCTACTGGATCTGATCGAAGAAGGCAACATGGGGATGATGCACGCGCTGGACAAATTTGACCCGGAACGCGGGTTCCGTTTTTCAACTTATGCCACGTGGTGGATACGCCAGAACATTGAACGCTGCATCATGAACCAGTCCCGCACGATTCGGCTGCCGGTGCATGTCATCAAGGATCTGAACATTATTCTGCAAGCGTCCCGCCATCTGGAAGCGCATACCGGCAAGGATCCCAAACCGGAAGATGTTGCGTATTTATTGGGGCGTCCGGTAAAGGAAGTACAGCGGATGCTGTCCTTGAACGCGAGCATGATGTCATTGGACGCGCCGCTCGATGTCGATCCGTTGCTGTGCATTGGCGATGTCATGGCGGATGATAACACTCCCGGTCCCGACCTCATGCTGGAGCAGTCCGAGATCAAGGATCGTTTGCGAGAGTGGCTTGGCCGGTTGAATGACAAACAACGATATATCATCGAGCAGCGTTACGGGCTCAATGGCAATGACATTCAGACACTGGAGCAATTGGCAAAGCATCTCGATCTTACCCGCGAGCGTGTACGGCAGATTCAGCTGGAAGCGCTGCAAACATTGCGCGTGATGTTGAGGGGCGATGGTGTATCAAGGGATGGGGTGTTTTAGAGGTGCGGGAGCTTGTGTTCACTTTAAGCCCGTCTCGAATCCGCTTGGAACACTTGGTCAAATAACTTGTGACATTTTCTTATGTTTAAAGTAAAATGTTACTATAATTGGTGTTCGTGCAACATCAGCCTGTATGATCAGGTCTTTTTAACCCATAGCCGCATCCGCTGGTCGCGGTGAATCTTGTATTTAAATCAATTATGAATATGTCACAACCCGAGTTTTTGGCACCTCATCCCGATCTTTGTACTGAGGAGGAGATTTCCTGGCTGGTCCATGCTTTTTATGCAAGAGCCAGAAAAGATCCATTGCTGGGCCCAATCTTTGAAGGACATGTTACCGACTGGGACGCGCATTTTGTGCAGATGACTAATTTCTGGTCAATGAAATTGCGGGGAACCAGCCATTTCCGGGGTGCTCCCATGCCCAAGCACGTAGCTCTGCCGGGACTTACTTCTGAATTGTTCGAACGGTGGCTGCAGCTTTTCCGGCAAACGACGAGCGAAATGGAAAATCCAGTTTTGCAATTCAACGCGGATACCCTGGCATTGCACATCGGCGGCAGGCTGTGGTTAAGATATCAGATGGAGCGTTATCCGGATAAGCAACTGGTTGATCTTCACGGAGCATAGTTGCACGGCCGGTAAGAGGCGCTTTGAAGGGCAATTTGCCGAACAGAAAGCGCCTATCCGAGCATTAGGGAGTGCAGGTTAACCTTGATCTTCCGCGGTCGGCTCCATGTATATCAGTTCCCAAAGATGTCCGTCCAGATCCTCGAAGCCATGTTGGTACATAAACCCATAGTCGCCCGAGTCCATGGGAGTGGCTCCGCCAGCAGCGACGGCTTTGCGAACCATATCATCGACTTCATCCCGGCTTTCGCATGTCAGGCAAACAAGAACCTCCGTGCTTTTCGTGGCATCACAAACTTCTTTGGGGGTAAAAGTCCCAAATTTTTCCCGGGTCAACAACATGACGAATATGTCCTCGCTTACGATCATGCAAGTGGCGGTTTCGTCAGTAAACTGGGCATTAAAAGTGAAGCCGAGTTTGGTAAAAAATGCGATAGACTTTTTGAGATTGCTTACGGGAAGATTCACGAAAATCTTGGTGGTCATGGTTTTTCCTCTCGAAAATTCATTGTACGATAAAGTATCCCGCAACACAGCGTTAACAATAGACTCACTTGCCGGCGTGCGCGCGGCAAGCGCCGGTAATCGTGTGAAACCGGGAAACCGGTATTATGCCCCATCAGGCGCAGTATCTTGTCAGGCGTTTGACCTTCGCCATTTTAATAATCCTTGCCGCACCTGATGCGTCTGATCAAAGTGGCAACACTTCGGTCGCTACGTTTTTCGCCGATAGTTTGCCGTCATGAATTGACGCCATTCGCCATCATCACCCAGCATATGTGACGTCAGTATCCGGTGGTTGGGATTCTTTATCTCAATGACGTCCTTGTATTTCGCCAGCTTCCCCTCTTCCGTGAAGGTTGGGCCTTCGGTGCTGAGCGTCAGCACCTTTTCCTCTGCGTCCAGTGAGCCGGCGTACACCCATAAGTGGGTCATCATCGATCCCACCCAGGTTCCCAGGTACTGTTTCTTCTGCGGATCATAGCCGAGTGTCATTAACATTGCCGCCATTTCTCCGCCAGGCATTTCGCCGCGGCCCTCGCACAGTATCCAGAGACCGCCGAGCGAACGCACGGTCTCCGATCCTGCAAATTTCTCCGGCGACTTGCCCGGTTCTGTCGGACACTCGCTTTCATAGGTCCATTCACCTACAAGCTTCTGCAGCCACTCATGTTCCTTCTGTGGTTCTACCTTCATGGTTGTCTCCTATGGTCTGGTAATTTATCAGTACTGCTTCGGTGGTCAATGTGCCCGGCCAGGGTTTTCACTTGACTACGTTTGACTACTTTTGCCGCTGCGGGCTAATCAGCCGGCAGGCCCGCGATCTCTATCACCGGCCGGATCTCGACTGTACCCTTGCGGGCCATGGGAATTCGTGCGGCGATGCCGATCGCCTCATCGAGATCTCCGGCGTCGATCAGGAAGTAACCGCCCAGCTGCTCACGTGTTTCTGCGAACGGACCATCCGTCACGAGCCGTTTGCCTTCGCGCATCCGCACGCTGGTTGCCAAAGCGGTGGGGTATAAGGGATTGGCGGCCAGATATTGTCCGTTCGATTTGATCTCATGTGCGAGCTGAGTGGATTCCACGTAGCATGCTTCCCGTTCAGACTCGCTCAATGCCGTTTCGTCACCATAAATCAGCAACATGTATTTCATGCGTGCCTCCATTGTAACGCTGTCCGGTTCGGGGCCGTGAAAGCGTGGAAATTTGCAATAGCCGGGGGCCATACTCCGGTTGAACGGAAGGCCAGGCGTGCCGTCGGCTCACGCCTTGTGCGCCGTGCAATGAGCCTCCATCCTGCTTTGGAGCTCGCTCGGATCAACAGCTTCGATATGTGTGGCGATGAGCCATTGATGGCCAAAAGGATCGGCCAGCTTGCCCATGCGGTCTCCCCAGAATTGATTTGCGAGAGGCATCGTTTCTTTAGCTCCCGCTTTGATTGCGTCGGAAAAAGTGGCGTCGGCATCGGTAACATAGAGATGCAGCGTTACTGGACTACCACCCAGTGTTTCAGGACACGTAGAAGCACATTCTGGATTCTCATCCGAAATCATGAATATCGAATCGCCGATTTTGAATTCGCCGTGGGCTATCTTTCCATCCGGCATATTAAGCCGGAATAACTCGGTGGCTCCAAAAGCTTTTTTGTAGAACTCAATTGCATCCGAAGCTCCCCGGACCGTCAAGTATGCGGTAAGCGTGTGGTAACCATTTGGTATGGGTTTGATTTTTGTGGCCATGGTCATTCTCCTTTCAAGGTTTAATGTTTAAAATTCCAGTTTGAGGTTCAAGGTTGCTTCCGCTTTGCCTGTGCACTGTTTAGTCGAAATGACGAGTACCGGATCGACATGCCTGCTGAAATTTCTTTATCTAAAGAAAAGCCGGGCAAAACGGGAAGGACGGCAGCCTGTTTTCACTGCCTTCTGTCTATTGCGGGGTGGCTGTAGCGCCACATCCAAGTGCACGGAGCGTACGTTCGTCCTCCGCAATGGGCCGCACTTCGACGCACCCGATCCGTGCCCCCGGGATTCGTGAGGCGATCTGTATCGCCTCGTTCAAATCCTTGGCCTCGATGACATAATAGCCCCCGAGTTGTTCCTTGGTCTCCACAAAGGGACCGTCGGTCGTCGTGACTTTACCCTTCCGCACCCGGACCGTAATCGCGGCATCAGGAGGCTGCAGCCGGTTGCAGCCGAGAAGGTGGCCGCTCTCCCTGATGGCTTCCGTGAATTCGGAGTATTCCTCATAGTGCTTTTCCGCTGCGGTTTCTGTCATCTGCTCCATGACCGTTTCGGCACAGATCAGGCATAGGTACTTCATGGGCAACACCTCCGGTTTGGCTTGGAAAACTGGTTGACATCCCATAGTCGTTTGGGAAAGACCAAATTCGACATCGGGAGCGTTGCGTGCAAGGGTGTTTTTGTTGTAGGGAGGCAGAATGATCCTAAATCCCGTAGTTGACCGCTCATTTAATAGATCAGTATTATGATTAATAACGATATTTCGTATTATTTAACTCCCACCTTTTGGGTGAGGCCGCTACGGGATGAATTGCACAGTTTTTGCGGCACATGGCTGCGTTGCAACTTCTTGGAATGGAACGACCATTCCGCGTCGTTGCGCCTTGCCCTGTACCCCAAAAACCGCACACTTCACCCCGTCCAACTACCGGATCTAGGATGATCGGACCGCCCTGCATAGTTCCGCAGACTAAGTAAGAGGCGGGAGCTGTTTTAACCCGGCAGTTCACGCAATCTGCGCTTAAGAAACCGCCGTTCGGGTTCCTGCCGGGCGAGTTCGTGGGCGCGCTCGTAGGAGGCTCGTGCTTCCGCCGCTCGCCCGAGCCGCCGGCACAAGTCAGCGCGTGCCGAGTGCGCCAGGTGGTAGTCAGCGAGATCACCCCGCATCAGGATGGCATCAATGAGCGCCAGACCTGGCAGGGGTCCGTCACGCATTGCCACCGCCACGGCGCGGTTCAGTTCGATCACAGGGGATGGGTCGATGCGCAGCAGTAAATCATAGAGTCTGGTGATTTCAGCCCAGTCTGTCGCCGCGGCGTTGGGCGCATTGGCGTGTACCGCCGCAATCGCGGCTTGCAGCGTGTATGGACCGAACCGCCGCGACGATAGCGTCCGCTCCACCAGCGCCGATCCTTCCGCAATGTAATGCCCGTTCCAGAGTGAACGATCCTGGTCGGCCAGCAGGATCAGATCACCGGTCGGCGCACTGCGCGCTGCGCGCCGCGATTCCTGCAGCAGCATCAGTGCCAGGAGTCCAAGCGCTTCGGGCTCAGGCAATAATTCAATCAACAGCCTGCCTACGCGAATCGCTTCACCCGAGAGATCGGACCGCATCAGCGCTTCCCCTGAAGATGCGGAGTAGCCTTCGTTGAATACCAGATAGATCACACGCAGGACGCTGTCCACTCGATCCGGTAGCTCGACCGGGGGAGGCACCTGGTAAGGAATGCGCGTGTCGCGGATTTTCGCCTTGGCGCGCACGATACGCTGGGCCAGCGTGGGCGCGGCGGTCAGGAAAGCGCGTGCAATCTCCTCGGTCGTCAGGCCGCATACTTCGCGCAAGGTGAGCGCCACCTGAGCGTCCGGAGACAGGGCCGGATGGCAGCAGGTGAAGATCAGCCTAAGCCGGTCGTCCTCGAGTCCTTCGCCGTCCAGTTCATCGCCACCATCGGCTGCCAGCCGTTCTTCCACGTCGTCCGGCAACGGCTCGAACCGGGCTCTTCTGCGTATGCCATCGATCGCTTTGAAACGGCCCGTTGAAACAAGCCATGCCTGAGGATTGGCCGGCACGCCTTCGCGCGGCCATTGCTCCAGCGCCGCCCTGAAGGCATCGTGCAGCGCTTCTTCGGCGACATCGAAGTCGCCAAGGAGGCGGATCAACGTGGCAAAGATATGGCGCGAGCGGGAACGGTAGATGGCGTCTACCGTCTCACGCACATGCTGGGTAGCCAGGGTATCCTTATGTTCAGGTATCAGAATCTCCCTGCTTGCTCCGTAGCATCATGGTCTTCGCAAAATAGAAATACTCCTCCGGCCTATGTGGATAGAGAGTTCTGGCGGGCGACAAAGCACAGTGCTTATGGGTCCGCTGGAAAAAATTATGACAAAGGTTCGTCGTTCAAGCCCAGGCTCTTCAGCTCAAGTCCCTCGATTTCCTGCAGCGATTTGCCCGCAATCCCCTGCAAGTCTCCATACATACCCACCGTTGCACCCATCACGCGCATAATTTGCTCTTCTCGCTTCGCCCATTGCTTCATTATTACCTTGCGCTCCTTGTCGAGATCGTCCTGCATGGTGGAAAACGCTTCGACGATCGCTTCGACACGCTGGCGGAAACGCGGCCCGGTGAGATACTGGTAGATCATCTCCGTTTTAGTTTGCAGACCTTCGGATGATTGCCGCGCCAGGGCAAGTTCCAGCAATGACTGGCGCAGGATAAGCGCCACCGGCAGTGCAGCGCGAGGATGTGTTACCCAGACACCCTCAACCATTTCGAAGGTTTCAACGCCTTTTGGCAATGTATGGCTTACCATTACGGCAATTTCCGCTTTGGCGGTACGCTGGTCTTCCCGCAATTTGGCTAGCCACATATCGCTCCAGTTTCGGGTGCGCTTGGTTTCCCACAGAATAGTGCCGCCGGGCTGCCCGTCCGTGCCGACGACGCGATGCAGTACATCCCCGCCGTAGTCGCCCTTGGGCACCGGTTCGATCGCATCGAAAGGGAACTTGGCACGCAGCAGGTTTTCAAGCGCCAGTTCCTGCACTTCTCCCTGAAGCTGCTGTGACCCCTGTTCGGCTCTGCGCTTCAGCTCTTCAATTTTTTGCTGCATGGATGCGATAGTCTGATCTTTCTCCATTACCTTGAGCTTAAGTCCCTCTTCCGCTTCCAGCCTGGCCTTCGCGCGCACTTCGCCGAGCCCATCCTGTATGCGTTTTTCCACGGTAAGTTCGAGTTCGCGCCTGGCATCGTCGAGCTCCCGCTGTTTTTTGGTGAGCTCGGCTTGCACTTTTTGTGCCGCGGCCAGCTTTTCGTCGCGGCCTTTGAGCACTTCCTGAAGTTCCGTGAGCTCGCGTGCCTTGTTTTCCAGCTCGGCGGCACTGGCAAGCTTTGCTTTTCTGGATTCTTCGGCAATCACATGAACACGTTCGGTATTCAACTGTGCGGCGACCCGATCGGCTATCTGGATATCCAGCGTGCGTCTCGCCTCCGTAACTTCTTTCTCCTTCTCTCGAATACCTTGTTCGCGCCTTGCGATCTCGTCATCCTTTCGCGAAAGCTGCTGTTCGAACTGTTTGCGCGTGGCGGCTATCAACGGCGCGGCAAGCGACTCGGTGAGCCGGATTTCGGTTTTGCAATGAGGGCAGGTAATAGTGGGTTCCGTCATAGTTGTTCCTGGGAGGGATTCACCACCCTCTGTCTCCATGAAAGCGGGTTGGTATTTCAGGTTATCCTAAATCCGGCGATGTAGCGAACTCACCAAGGTCGCGCGATGCGAAAATTCCTGGTGGATCCTGGCGTCGAGCTAAAAAATGAGGGGTCAACTACCGGATTTAGAATTATAGGTTAAACCGGGTGATAGGCACTTGCACTCATGCAGGGTTTAGTTTCTGCGCCGGTTCCAAGTGCGATGGCGCACATATTTTCGGATATACTTGCCTGGATAATTGCCGGATTGGCCGTATAGTCAATCACGCATCGACTCGTTCCCCTTTACATATTGTTTATATGGGTTCGATTCGTTTGTGTTTCCACACAAGAGCAATAGAACGGATATTTTTCATGTCACCACATAGGAGCGAAAAGATGAGCGATCAAAAAACTGGAAGTGTGCCCCACATTCTACCGCCGCTACCTTACGCGGATAACGCGTTGGACCCCGTCATTTCGGCCAACACGCTGAGCTTTCATTACGGCAAGCATCACAAGACTTATGTCGACAATCTGAACAAGCTGGTAGCGGGTACGGAGCTTGCGGATTTATCATTGGAGAAGGTCATTGCCGCCACAGCTGGCCAGGCGGATAAGGCCGGGGTTTTCAACAATGCGGCGCAAATCTGGAACCACACATTCTACTGGAATAGCCTGTCCCCCAAGGGGGGTGGTGAGCCTCCCGCGGCGTTGAAGAAAAAAATTGAGGCATCATTCGATACTGTGGAAGCGTGCAAGAAAGAACTGGCAACGGCGGCGGCGACCCAATTCGGCAGTGGCTGGGCGTGGCTGGTGCAGGATGGCGACAAGCTCAAGGTGGTCAAGACGAGCAATGCGGATTTGCCGTTGACCCATGGACTCAAGCCGCTACTGACCATCGACGTGTGGGAGCATGCCTACTACCTTGATTACCAGAACCGTCGCGTGGATTATGTCAACGCTGTACTCGACAAACTGATCAATTGGGGTTTTGCGGCGGATAACCATGGGTAGCACGCCCAACGCGCCGCTGTGACCGGGCAGATAACGGAACAACTGGAGATCATCAAGCGCGGCTGCGGCGAGCTCCTTGTGGAAGAGGAGCTCGCGCAAAAGCTTGCTTTGGATCGTCCACTCAGGATCAAGGCTGGATTTGACCCAACCGCGCCGGATTTGCACCTGGGTCACACTGTTCTGCTTAACAAGATGCGTCACCTGCAGGATTTAGGGCATCACGCCTTGTTCCTGATTGGCGATTTCACCGGAATGATCGGTGATCCCAGTGGTAAGAACACGACTCGTCCTGCCCTCACTCGGGAACAAGTGGTCGAGAATGCGCAATCCTACGCAAATCAGGTTTTCCGGATACTCAGGCCCGAGCAGACCGATGTCGTGTTTAATTCCACGTGGATGGACAAGCTCAATGCCGCCGATCTGATCAAGCTGGCGGCTACCCATACCGTTGCACGCATGCTGGAGCGGGACGATTTTGGCAAGCGCTATGAAAGTAACAAGCCCATAGCGATTCATGAATTTTTGTATCCGCTCATTCAAGGCTATGACTCGGTTGCACTCAGAGCGGATATCGAGCTGGGAGGCACCGACCAGAAATTCAACCTGCTGGTGGGACGGGAATTGCAAAAGTATTTCGGGCAATCGCCGCAGTGCATTCTCACCATGCCGCTTCTGGAAGGATTGGATGGCATCAATAAAATGTCCAAATCCTCCGGTAACTATATCGGCATCGCCGAGACCCCAACCGAGATATTCGGCAAGCTGATGTCTGTTTCCGATGAACTGATGTGGCGTTATATCGAGTTATTGTCGTTTGAGCCGATCAGTGTTATTCGCCAGTGGCAGCAGGAAGTGCGGGACGGGCGCAACCCGCGCGACATCAAGGTCCTGTTCGCTCAGGAGATTGTTGCGCGTTTTCACAGCAGGCACGATGCGGAAAGGGCATTGGCTGACTTCGAGGCGCGCTTCAGGCGTGGCACGATACCGGATGACATTCTTGAGAAAGTGCTGCATGCGGGAACCGAAGGATTACCCATTGCTCAAGTACTCAAGCAGGCCGGATTAACGGCCAGTACGACCGAAGCATTGCGCATGATCGAGCAGGGCGGTGTCAAATTAAATGGCGAAAAGGTTGGCGATAAAGCGCTCAGGCTCAGTCGCGGAGAGACCGCCGTGGTACAAGTAGGCAAGCGAAAATTCGCCAGGATAACCCTCGCCTGATAAAGAGTATGAGAAAGTTCCAGAAACTCCTTGACCCCCTGTCTGGTATCTGTATAATTCCGCCTTCGTTGTCTGGCCTGTAGTTTGTAGCAGGCATTGTTCTTTAAAAATTTACAGCCGATAGGTGTGGGCACTTGACCAGGACACCCGGAATTATTTTGTCTTTCGGGGCGAAATACCGGGTAGCTTAAGAGTCGAAGTGCTCGCACGATGTAAGTAGGTTCCGGGGGCTATCTCGATAGAAACCGGAATCGCAGTAACACGTCAAGCGAGAGTTTTACCAGTATTAAACTGAAGAGTTTGATCCTGGCTCAGATTGAACGCTGGCGGCATGCTTTACACATGCAAGTCGAACGGCAGCACGGGGGCAACCCTGGTGGCGAGTGGCGAACGGGTGAGTAATGCATCGGAACGTATCCTTAAGTGGGGGATAACGCATCGAAAGATGCGCTAATACCGCATAATCTCTGAGGAGAAAAGCAGGGGATCGCAAGACCTTGCGCTTTTGGAGCGGCCGATGTCTGATTAGCTAGTTGGTGAGGTAAAGGCTTACCAAGGCTTCGATCAGTAGCTGGTCTGAGAGGACGACCAGCCACACTGGGACTGAGACACGGCCCAGACTCCTACGGGAGGCAGCAGTGGGGAATTTTGGACAATGGGGGAAACCCTGATCCAGCCATGCCGCGTGAGTGAAGAAGGCCTTCGGGTTGTAAAGCTCTTTCAGCCGGAACGAAAAGGTTACGGTTAATACCCGTGACTAATGACGGTACCGGAAGAAGAAGCACCGGCTAACTACGTGCCAGCAGCCGCGGTAATACGTAGGGTGCGAGCGTTAATCGGAATTACTGGGCGTAAAGCGTGCGCAGGCGGTTTTGTAAGTCAGATGTGAAATCCCCGGGCTCAACCTGGGAACTGCGTTTGAAACTACAAGGCTAGAGTGTGGCAGAGGGGGGTGGAATTCCACGTGTAGCAGTGAAATGCGTAGAGATGTGGAGGAACACCGATGGCGAAGGCAGCCCCCTGGGTTAACACTGACGCTCAGGCACGAAAGCGTGGGGAGCAAACAGGATTAGATACCCTGGTAGTCCACGCCCTAAACGATGTCAACTAGTTGTCGGGTCTTAACGGACTTGGTAACGTAGCTAACGCGTGAAGTTGACCGCCTGGGGAGTACGGTCGCAAGATTAAAACTCAAAGGAATTGACGGGGACCCGCACAAGCGGTGGATTATGTGGATTAATTCGATGCAACGCGAAAAACCTTACCTACCCTTGACATGTACCGAAGCCCGCCGAGAGGTGAGTGTGCCCGAAAGGGAACGGTAACACAGGTGCTGCATGGCTGTCGTCAGCTCGTGTCGTGAGATGTTGGGTTAAGTCCCGCAACGAGCGCAACCCTTGTCATTAATTGCCATCATTCAGTTGGGCACTTTAATGAAACTGCCGGTGACAAACCGGAGGAAGGTGGGGATGACGTCAAGTCCTCATGGCCCTTATGGGTAGGGCTTCACACGTAATACAATGGCGCGTACAGAGGGTTGCCAACCCGCGAGGGGGAGCTAATCTCAGAAAGCGCGTCGTAGTCCGGATCGGAGTCTGCAACTCGACTCCGTGAAGTCGGAATCGCTAGTAATCGCGGATCAGCATGTCGCGGTGAATACGTTCCCGGGTCTTGTACACACCGCCCGTCACACCATGGGAGTGGGTTTCACCAGAAGCAGGTAGTCTAACCGCAAGGAGGGCGCTTGCCACGGTGAGATTCATGACTGGGGTGAAGTCGTAACAAGGTAGCCGTAGGGGAACCTGCGGCTGGATCACCTCCTTTCTAGAGAAAATTCCTGATCGAGTGTCCACAACCTATCGGTTGTTCTATAAAGCAGAGCTGGGGGCTCAGGCGTAGGGCTGGAAAAACGAGAAGCCCCGGCCCTTAATTTGAGCTCTGCTCAGGGTCTGTAGCTCAGTTGGTTAGAGCACACGCTTGATAAGCGTGGGGTCGGTGGTTCAAATCCACCCAGACCCACCAGCTAACGGGGGTGTAGCTCAGATGGGAGAGCACCTGCTTTGCAAGCAGGGGGTCATCGGTTCGATCCCGTTCACCTCCACCAATTCTGCGATTAAGAATGACGCATCTTTAGAAAATAGAAGTAAACGAAAGCGTTTACTTCTGGTTTTTAACCAGCGGCTGTATTTTGGGAATAACGGAAAGAAGTTGTGAGGTGCTCTGCACCAATTTTTGCTTCTTCATTCTGTTTTCCCTGCGTTCTTTAACAATTTGGAAGAAGTAAAATATTTCGTATTCAGCGAATGCGTGGCTTTTTTTGGCTCCGCGTTTGGGGGTGCGAAATAATGGGTTAGATTGTATCGACGCATTGTGTTTTTAGTCGGATGCAGTGCGAGCAAACACCTGTAACCAAATTGGTTTGGAATAGAGATTCAGAGTTGGACCGGGTTTTTGACCGGACTCAATCCTGATTTTTGGTTCCCGAGCCCTTAAGGTTATAGGATCAAGCGAATAAGTGCATGTGGTGGATGCCTTGGCGATTACAGGCGATGAAGGGCGTGGAAGCCTGCGAAAAGCTCCGGGGAGCTGGCAAACGAGCATTGATCCGGAGATGTCCGAATGGGGAAACCCGGCCCGCAAGGGTCAACCTTGACTGAATACATAGGTCAAGCGTGGCGAACCTGGCGAACTGAAACATCTAAGTAGCCAGAGGAAAAGAAATCAACCGAGATTCCCAAAGTAGTGGCGAGCGAAATGGGAACAGCCTCCAATTTTTAGCACTCGAACTAGCCGAGCCGTCTGGAAAGTCGGGCCATAGTGGGTGATAGCCCCGTAGGCGAAAGTTTGAGTGTGGAACTAGGATTGGGACAAGTAGGGCGGGACACGAGAAATCCTGTCTGAATATGGGGGGACCATCCTCCAAGGCTAAATACTCGTAATCGACCGATAGTGAACCAGTACCGTGAGGGAAAGGCGAAAAGAACCCCGGGAGGGGAGTGAAATAGACCCTGAAACCGCATGCATACAAACAGTGGGAGCGGACTTGTTCCGTGACTGCGTACCTTTTGTATAATGGGTCAGCGACTTACATTCAGTAGCAAGCTTAACCGAATAGGGGAAGCGCAGCGAAAGCGAGTCTTAATAGGGCGTTTAGTTGCTGGGTGTAGACCCGAAACCAGATGATCTACTCATGGCCAGGATGAAGCGGGGGTAACACCTCGTGGAGGTCCGAACCCACTAATGTTGAAAAATTAGGGGATGAGCTGTGGGTAGGGGTGAAAGGCTAAACAAATCTGGAAATAGCTGGTTCTCTCCGAAAACTATTTAGGTAGTGCCTCACGTATCACCTTCGGGGGTAGAGCACTGTTATGGCTAGGGGGCCGTTTAGGCCTACCAACCCATGGCAAACTCCGAATACCGAAGAGTGCGAGCGTGGGAGACAGACATCGGGTGCTAACGTCCGGTGTCGAAAGGGAAACAACCCAGACCCTCAGCTAAGGTCCCAAAGACACAGTTAAGTGGCAAACGAAGTGGGAAGGCTAAAACAGTCAGGAGGTTGGCTTAGAAGCAGCCATCCTTTAAAGAAAGCGTAATAGCTCACTGATCGAGTCGTCCTGCGCGGAAGATGTAACGGGGCTCAAACTGTGCACCGAAGCTAGGGATTTACACGCAAGTGTAGATGGTAGGAGAGCGTTCCGTAGGCCTGCGAAGGTGGCTTGAGAAGGCTGCTGGAGGTATCGGAAGTGCGAATGCTGACATGAGTAGCGATAAAGGGAGTGAAAGGCTCCCTCGCCGTAAGCCCAAGGTTTCCTGCGCAACGTTCATCGGCGCAGGGTGAGTCGGCCCCTAAGGTGAGGCAGAAATGCGTAGCTGATGGGAAACTGGTCAATATTCCAGTACCTTTGTTCAATGCGATGTGGGGACGGAGAAGGTTAACTCGGCCGGGTGTTGGATGTCCCGGTTCAAGCGTGTAGACGTGCTGCTCAGGCAAATCCGGGCGGCTTAGTTGAGGCGTGATAACGCAACGTCCTTCGGGACGCCAAGTGAGTGATACCCTGCTTCCAGGAAAAGCCACTAAGCTTCAGTTGAATGAAGACCGTACCGCAAACCGACACAGGTGGGCGGGATGAAAATTCCAAGGCGCTTGAGAGAACTCAGGAGAAGGAACTCGGCAAATTAACACCGTAACTTCGGGATAAGGTGTGCCCCCGGTACGTGTAGCGCCTCGCGCGTGAAGCGGAAGGGGGTTGCAAAGAAATGGTGGCTGCGACTGTTTAATAAAAACACAGCACTCTGCAAACACGAAAGTGGACGTATAGAGTGTGACGCCTGCCCGGTGCCGGAAGGTTAAGTGATGGGGTGCAAGCTCTTGATCGAAGCCCCGGTAAACGGCGGCCGTAACTATAACGGTCCTAAGGTAGCGAAATTCCTTGTCGGGTAAGTTCCGACCTGCACGAATGGCGTAACGATGGCCACACTGTCTCCTCCTGAGACTCAGCGAAGTTGAAATGTTTGTGAAGATGCAATCTCCCCGCGGCTAGACGGAAAGACCCCGTGCACCTTTACTGTAGCTTTACATTGGACTTTGACAATATCTGTGTAGGATAGGTGGGAGGCGTTGAAGTGGACTCGCTAGAGTTCATGGAGCCGACGTTGAAATACCACCCTGATGTTGTTGAGGTTCTAACCTAGGTCCATTATCTGGATCGGGGACCGTGTATGGTAGGCAGTTTGACTGGGGCGGTCTCCTCCCAAAGTGTAACGGAGGAGTACGAAGGTACGCTAGGTACGGTCGGAAATCGTGCTGATAGTGCAATGGCAAAAGCGTGCTTGACTGCGAGACTGACAAGTCGAGCAGATGCGAAAGCAGGTCATAGTGATCCGGTGGTTCTGTATGGAAGGGCCATCGCTCAACGGATAAAAGGTACGCCGGGGATAACAGGCTGATTCCTCCCAAGAGTTCATATCGACGGGGGAGTTTGGCACCTCGATGTCGGCTCATCACATCCTGGGGCTGTAGCCGGTCCCAAGGGTATGGCTGTTCGCCATTTAAAGTGGTACGTGAGCTGGGTTTAAAACGTCGTGAGACAGTTTGGTCCCTATCTGCCGTGGGCGTTGGAAGTTTGAGTGGACCTGCTCCTAGTACGAGAGGACCGGAGTGGACGCACCTCTGGTGTACCGGTTATGACGCCAGTCGTATCGCCGGGTAGCTAAGTGCGGAAGAGATAACCGCTGAAAGCATCTAAGCGGGAAACTCGCCTCAAGATGAGACTTCCCGGGGGTTAAACCTCCCTAAAGGTTCGTCGAAGACCACGACGTTGATAGGTCGGGTGTGGAAGCGCAGTAATGTGTTAAGCTAACCGATACTAATTGACCGTGAGGCTTGATCCTATAACCTTAAGTAGTAAGATATAAGGCATAAGGTGTGGAAAGTGGAGTGCAAGGGTGCAAGTCGACCCCGAAATTCCCTCAGATGCCGAATGAGGTGTTTGCCCGGTACAATCTTCCCAATTTACTTCTTCCAGAACGTGGCTCGCGATAAGACAACCAGGATCCATTGGTGTCCCGCTTGCCATGATTAAAGTTACGCTTGGCGGTCATAGCGCTTTGGACCCACCCCTTCCCATCCCGAACAGGGCCGTGAAACGAGGTCGCGCCGATGATAGTGTGCATTCGCATGCGAAAGTAGGTCACTGCCAGGCACCTATAATTAAAAAAGCCCTAACTCTTACGAGTTGGGGCTTTTTTATTGTATAAACGCACGAATGAAATCAAAGCGGAAGCAGGTATTTGAGTATGGCGAACTCCCTTAACTTAAGTCCGTCCGGTAGCGACTCGTCACAAAGGCGAGGTTGGTAGCGTAAAGAGTCTTGCGGAGCATCGTGCCAAACTGAAAAATAAGTGGTCAACCGCCGGATTCGGGTTCAATGCACCTGATTAGGGAACAGATCAAAACGAGAGGGCTTAATAAAAACCTGATCGCCTCGCACCAGCTGCAATTCACGAAAGCGCTCTTTTGTGATTTCGACCTGGATCAGCTCCTGTTCCGCGCTGTCGTCGCGAGTCAATTCAAGACGGACCACCGGGCCAACCGAAAGAATATGAAATACGTGCGCCGCAAGCGCCCCACCATCGTGAATCACCCGATCGACATGGATATCGTGAGGGCGCACATAGGCAACAGCGGGTAGCTCCTCGGCTTCGGCGTGTTCAGGCGCGTCGACTTCAATTTCGCCTATCCGGGCGCGTCCATGGTGCAACCGGCCATGGAACAGATTCACCTTGCCGAGAAACTCATAGACGAAGGGACTCGCGGGCTGCTCATAGACTTCATCCGGCGTGCCGATTTGCTCAATGCGGCCTTCATTCATCACCACTACGCGGTCTGCCACCTCTAGCGCCTCTTCCTGATCATGGGTAACGAACACGCTGGTAATATGCATTTCGTCATGAAGCCTGCGCAACCAGGAACGCAGTTCTTTGCGCACCTTGGCATCAAGGGCTCCAAAAGGTTCGTCCAGCAGTAGCACCTTTGGTTCCACCGCCAGTGCCCGTGCCAGGGCAACGCGCTGACGCTGGCCCCCGGAAAGTTGATGTGGATGCCGGTCAGCTAACCAGTCCAGCTGTACCAGCTTAAGCAAATTGTGCACGCGGTCGCGAATATCCGCGTCCGAAGGACGTACACTCTTTGCTCGTACACGCAATCCAAATGCAACATTCTCGAAAATTGTCATATTGCGGAACAGCGCGTAGTGCTGGAATACAAAGCCCACCTGCCGATCGCGTACATGTTGCTTGGTCGTATCCTCCCCCTGAAACAACACCTGGCCGGTATCCGCTACTTCCAACCCTGCGATCACGCGCAGCAGGGTGGTTTTTCCGGAACCCGAGGGGCCAAGCAGTGCCAACAATTCACCCGAATGCACTTCCAGGCTGACATCCCGCAGCGCGGCGAAAGTTCCGAATTGTTTGGAAAGACCGCGTATTTCAATGCTCATTGACATTCTCCTGATGCTGCTCATTTCTGGATTCAACGAATGTTTTCAGCGCGAGCGTCACCAATGCAAGCAATGCCAGAAGCGACGCTACAGCGAATGCAGCCGCGAAATTATATTCGTTATAAAGGATTTCGACGTGAAGCGGCAGGGTGTTGGTACTACCGCGGATGTGGCCGGAAACTACCGATACCGCGCCAAATTCGCCCATCGCCCGCGCATTGCAAAGAATGGTACCGTACAAAAGACCCCACTTGATGTTTGGAAGCGTGACGCGGAAAAAGATCTGCCAGCCGTTGGCGCCCAGCACCACCGCAGCCTCCTCCTCCTCGGTACCCTGTGCCTGCATCAGCGGAATCAATTCACGGGCGATAAAGGGAACCGTCACAAAAATCGTGGCTAGCACAATGCCGGGCACCGCGAATATGATCTTGATATCATTCTCCGCCAGCCATGGCCCAAGCCAACCCTGCAAGCCGAAAATGAGCACGTAAATCAGCCCTGAAACCACGGGAGACACCGAGAATGGCAAATCAATCAGGGTGATTAACAGACTCTTGCCGCGGAACTCGAACTTGGCCACAGCCCAAGCCGCCGCTACGCCGAATATCAGATTGACCGGTACGGCGATCGCCGCGACAGTCAGGGTAAGCTTGATTGCCGACAGCGCATCGGGTTCGGTGATGGCCGCAAGGTAGACATCTGTGCCCTTCTTCAGCGCTTCGTAAAAAACAGAGATCAGGGGTATAAAGAGGAACAGCGTCAAAAACGCGAGCGCGAGTCCGATCAAAGTTCTACGCACCCAGACGGGCTCATCGGTGGCTGCCCTGCGGCGTATCCCGGCAGACGCCGGAAGAGCGACAGTAGTCATTGATAGATCCTCATGTGGCGATGCTCTGGCGGCGGCTCCACCATTGCAGCAGGTTGATGATCAGCAGCATCACAAACGAAATGACCAGCATGACCACCGCCAGGGCGGTAGCGCCGGCGTAATCGTACTGCTCAAGCTTGGTGATGATCAAAAGCGGCGTAATCTCGGAAACCATGGGCATATTGCCGGCAATGAAAATAACCGATCCATACTCGCCGATTGCGCGTGCAAACGCCAGCGCAAAACCCGTCATCAATGCCGGGAAAAGCGTGGGAAAAATCACCCGCGAGAACGTTTGGAACCGGTTCGCGCCCAGCGTTGCCGCGGCTTCCTCCAATTCCGATTCAATATCTTCGAGTACCGGTTGCACCGTGCGCACCACGAACGGCAAACCGATAAAAGTCAATGCGACAAAAATGCCGATCGGCGTGAAAGCGATTTTGATGCCGAGCGGCTCAAAAAATTGACCGATCCAGCCATTTCCGGCGTAAAGCGCGGTCAGCGCAATGCCAGCCACCGCCGTTGGCAACGCAAACGGAAGATCCACCAGCGCGTCCACCAACTTCTTGCCCGGAAAGCGATAGCGTACCAGTACCCATGCAACCAGAAGGCCGAATACGGCATTGACCAGTGCGGCCGCAAATGAAGCACCGAAGGTCAACCGGTAGGAAGCCACGACACGTGGCGTCGTCACCGCGGTCCAGAATTCCGGCCACGTGAGCGCAGACGTACGGATAAACGCCGCCGACAGCGGGATCAGCACGATGAGGCTCAGATAAAGGAGGGTAAACCCGAGCGCCAGATTAAAGCCTGGCAAAACGCTATGTTGCTTGAACGTACTCAACTTAAAGCTCCTGTCGATCCAGTTTTACCATCATGCGCTTCTCACTCGCGTGCCCCAGGGCTCCCACCCGCCACGGCACGTGGCCTGCTTGCTTCAATCATACGGGCCGGTTCCCCGAGGAAACGGCCCTGCAATAAATGAGCACCTGCGCGAATCGCGGCTGTCATCTGCTGGCTGGTCTCGATATCCCGTATCAGCAGAGAGGCCCCAAAACGATGAACCGTATCCAGCAGCGAATCCGAGCCGTTGTGTTGCAACAGGTCAGAGGCATCCTGCCGGACAATATCCGGATACAGGCTTCCAAGTTCCGCCATCCAACTGTCACTTGCCCCGCTGTGATTCGCCGCGATCCGATAGCCGCGTGAACGATAGTTGCCGATCACGTGCCTGAGCAGCCGCCAATCGCGATTCACCTCGGACGGGATTTCAATCACTACGCGAGAGGTAGCCACTCCGATGAGATCGAGGACCTCCGCGAACGCGCGGCCATGATCGTCCTTGACGCTTTCCAGCAGGCGCGGCTGCACGCTGACGAAAAGATCGCCCGGCCCGGAAGCAGTATTAAAGTAATTGATGGCATGCACCGTGCGGCACAAACGATCAAGATTGACCAGTAGCGTATCCTCCGTCGCCAGCGCAAAAATGCCCCACGGCGACAATACATTAGTATTGTCCGTCTCGGAACGAATATAAGCGGCATGCCCAATAATGTGCCGGGTATTTGCATCGACCACCGGCTGAAAGACGCTTGACAAACGATTACTGGAGAAATGCCCGATTATCCAGCCATCTTCCGAGGGCTGCAGCAGATAATCGGTAGTCGCCTGAACCCGCCTCAGTTCGTCATGCGCATTCCTTGTTTTCATACCGGTGCTTTTTCCTTTGTTCGGGCATTAAGATAGCCGAAGCTGCCAGGCAGCTCCATTGTCCAACGATAAGTATTAGGGATCGGATAGCGTCGCCGCCGCGACAGGGAATCTCGCTTAATTCCATACTTTCCAGCTTCCTGCGCAACTCATGCGTTGAGTTTCTGCAAAACACCAGGGGTACGCCACTTTTATTTGCCTGCTGCTTCAAAGCATTCGATACGCTGTGGCTGACATAATCGTACAGTATCACCACCAGCCTGGCGCTGCCGGGGATTGTACGCTTGGTAATTCTCGACTGTCTGCCATCCCAGTGTTCGACATCAGTCAGGCCATGTGCGAGGAGCTCCCGCTTCAAGGTTTGTATGTAGTCTCCACCCACGATCAATGCAGTCATGCTGACTCCTGAATTATATGATGATGCCCTGACGCCGAAGGCTGCTATTTCTGATAAATCTGATCAAACGTTCCGCCATCTGAAAAATGAACCTTGTGTGCATTTTTCCAGCCGCCAAACGCATCATCGATCTTGAACAGCTTGATGGCAGGAAACTGGCTGGCATACTTTGCGGCAATCTTGGTGTCGGTAGGGCGGTAGAAATTTTTTGCGGCGATCTCCTGGCCTTCTTCCGAGTATAAATACTGTAGATAGGCTTCAGCGAGATCGCGCGTGCCCTTCTTGTCCACTACTTTATCTATTATCGCGACCGGCGGCTCCGCAAGTATGCTGAGTGACGGCACCACGATTTCAAACTTGCCGGAACCGTACTCCTTGATCGCAAGGAATGCTTCGTTCTCCCAGGAAATGAAGACGTCACCGACACCGCGCTCGACAAAAGTCGTTGTTGAACCGCGTGCACCCGAATCAAGTACCGGAACATTCTTGTAGATATCGGCAACAAATTCTTTTGCTCTGGCCTCACCAAAGTTTCGCTTGCCAAATTCCCACGCCGCCAGATAATTCCATTGTGCGCCCCCGGAGGTTTTCGGATTGGGTGTAATCACAGCCACACCGGGTCGAGCCAGATCGTTCCAGTCCTTAATCCCCTTGGGGTTGCCTTTGCGCACCAAAAAAATGATGGTCGAGGTATAAGGCGTGCTGTTGCGCAAAAATCGTTTCTGCCAGTCTTCCGGTAGCAGTCTGGCCTTTTCCGCGATGGCGTTGATGTCGTTGGCCAAGGCGAGCGTCACCACATCTGCCTCAAGACCGTCGATCACGGAACGCGCCTGTTTGCCAGAACCGCCGTGGGATTGCTTCACGGTCACTTTTTCGTTGGTCTTGGCCTGCCACTGTTTTATGAATGATTCATTGAACTCCTGATAAAGTTCACGCGTTGGATCATAGGAAACATTAAGCAAAGTCCGGTCTGCAACAGCGTGGCCACTGATTAATAAACTTGATAGTAAGGCCGATGTCACCCATGTTTTGATTTTCATTTTTCCTCTGATGTAATGATTAAATGAACCTGGTCAGCTCGATCAAAAAGCGCTGACGACTACTTCCATGTAAAGAAAATTGGAGCTCCCCGGACTTTTGCCAAGTGCCGCTATTTGCCGGTTACGCGTGAAGTTTCCGCTGACAAAGTGTGAATAACCCACAGTGGCATCGATATTGGCCGTGAGTTTATAACGCGCACGGATATCAAATGCATGTCCGATGAAGTCGCCACTCCTCCCGGTGGGATCACGATTGAAACCCGGATTCCGAATCGCGCTGTTATTGCCATCGAGCAAGTTATTAAAGCGGTCAGTGCTGCTGGCGAGCCAGAACCAGCCGTAACCACCGTCTATGCGCAGGTCTTTGGCCGGCTGAAACTCAAGCTTGATTTTAGGCGCTTTGATATTCTCAAAAACAATGTAGTCGTCCGCCGACCAAGGCCGCGCGAAACCAAAGAAGCGTTCAAACCGGTTATTCACGTTGTCATTGGGATGACGATCGCCGCTGGCGTAGCCATAAAAGGCGCTGATACGCGGTTTCCAGTCGTGTTTGAAGGTATATCCCGCCTCAAGCGTATAACCGTGCGCCTCATGCCGCTCCGCACCGTTTCTGCCGAATTGATAGATCAGGTTGAAATCATAATCCAGGTTGGTATTGCCTATCTTCCCATAGCCCCGCAGGGCAGGCGCGTGGATCTCGCGATCGACTTGCCCTGGCATCTTGCTGCCGTCCTGTATGAGGCCCATATAATATGGCTGGAGCGTGATAATGTCCGACCACTTGCGCCAGTGGCCAATAACCCCGTAAAACCACTGATTTTCGATGCGTTGATCGAAAGTGGTCAGGAAGCGTTTAACAGGTTGATAGGCCCATAAATCAACTTCCCAGTCGTTGACTTCCCGGCCCAGGTTGATGCGAAAGCCCTCGAAAGTATTGGTGGTGTTGCGCCATTCGTTACGCCCGATCAAACGCCGGTCAAGAGCCTCATAGGCCATACGGCCTATCCGGAACCTGATGGGACGGTCCTGGTTCCGATCGTCCTGACCCAGCGCGTGCTTGAAATACAGTTCACCATACCCCTGGATCAGTTCGTGCTCATTAAAATCACGGTCGTCATGCGGGAACTTGCCGTTGTAACGCCGGGAATCCTGAAATTCGATCGCGCCGCGAAATGGGTCCAGAAGTTCCCTTATTCCGACATATGCCCGTGAGCGTAGTAAAAAAGGCTGGTCAAGCGTGAGGTTGGTGCGTCGTATATCATTACTCCGAAACTCATATCGGGTACGGTGATCCAGACCAACATCCAGCCAGGTAATATCCTTGAAGGCCTCGATCCCGGTTTTGCTCAAAGTCTTCACATATCTGGGTGGATCGGACTCCGGTTGTGTGGAATAACTGCTGGAAGGTTGAAAATAGCTCGTGGATTTTTTGCTGGCTTCCGGTTTGACCGCAAGCGGGGTAGCGGGGTTATCCAATGCGGCAGGGTTAGCCGATGGCGGTATCGCCCATTTGTAATTATTGTCTGATAATTTTATCGACCAATTATCTGAATCAAATATCCCGGCCTGAGCCAATTGCTGCGCCGCTTGCTGGGTTGCCACCCGGGATTCTCCCATTGGCTGGTTGTTTTCCCTCGCCTGAATCGAGCTTACGGGTAATGTGCTGATCGCCGATGCAAGCGCGATTTGCCAATAGTACTTCACTGCTCTCTCCATAGTTTTTATCTGGCTGCTGCCCCGAATAATGAGAAGGCACCGCCGGGGTGGCAGGTGCCTTTTAATTAAAGTGCAGGATTATCGACAGAACAGAAGTTACCAGTCCCTCCTTATATGAGGAACTAATAAGATTAGATTTGTTTATCTCTTTTTCTCATATAGGGAGTTTAGGCAGCTGATTCTTGCGAAATGACCAAGTTACGCATCCGCGAAATATCTAAAAGGCGCTCATCAGCACTTCAACGTAGAAAAAATCGGTGTTGCCTGAGCGCTGTGCGATGTGGTCAGGTTGCGCCGCTATCCTGTTTTTTACGAAATCACCTGCAGTGAAATGAGTATAGCCGATCACGGTATTAATCCGCGACGTGAGCTGATAGCGCAAGCGCAGTTCCACCGCGCTCCCGACATAATCTCCACTCCTGCCTGTTTTATCCCGATTGAACCCGGGATCCTTGACGACACTGATGTTGCCATCGAAAGAATCGAAAAGACGATCTGTGCTGCTGGCCAGCCAGAACCAGGCATAGGCTGCTTCAAATCCCAGTTTTTGGGTTGGCTGAAGGTCAAACCTGATTTTAGGGGCCTTGATATTCTCATAAATAACGTAATGATCCGCAGACCAGGGGCGCGCAAAACCAAAGAAACGGTCGAAACGATTATTTACATTGTCGTTGGGATTCCGGTCCCCGGTAGCATAACCATAAAAAGCACTCACACGCGGTTTCCAGGAGTAATTAAAGTTCTTCCCTATTTCGGTAGTGTAACCATACGCGTCTTGCCGCTGCGTACCATTAGTACCGAACTGATAGCTGAAGTTGATATCATAATCCAGCAAGTTTCCAATCTTGCCGTAGCCACGCAGCGACGGCATGTGAATTTCCCGGGGGAGCTGGCTTGTCGCTGTATGGCCATTGACGTCAGGTGTTTGTAACTGGCCCATGTAGTAGGGTTGCAACGTGATGATGTCGGACCACTTGCGCCAGTGGCCAATTGCACCAAAAAACCACAGGTGATCGTTGCGCCTGTCAAATTCAGTTTGGAGACGTTTGACCGGTTGATACCCCCACATATCGATTTCCCAGTCATTGGCTTCCCGGCCCAGATTTAGACGAAAACCTTCAAAAGTATTAGTTGTATTGCGCCATTCGTTGCGCGCGATAAAACGCCGGTCCAGCGTTTCGTAGGCCATGCGCCCCACCCTGAATCTAAGAGGCCGGTTCTGTTTGCGATCATCTTCACCCAGCGCGTTTTTGAAATATAATTCGCCGTATGCCTGGATCAGATCATAGGGGTTGTTCTCCTGATCAGTAGACGGAAATTTGTTATTGTAGACTCGTGAATCCTGAAATTCGACAGCGCCACGAAACGGATCGAGGATCTCTCTTATGCCTAAATAGGCGCGGGAGCGCAGAAAGAAAGGATTGTCGACTCCCCCTTCAACACGGCGTATGTCGTTGTGACGCATTTCGTAACGGGTGCGGAACTCAAAGCCAATATCCAGCCAGGTGATATCCTTGAACGCCTCAATGCCGATGTCGCTCAACCGGCGCACATATCTGGGCGGATCGGTGTCGGGATTAGTGGCATAGCTGTTGGAACGCCGGTGATAGCTGGTGGGTTTTGGGGGGCTTCCGTTTTAGCCGCAGCAGATTTTTCCCACCAGTCATACTCGCGATCCGTATTCATAGCGGGTCTCGGAGGAGACGGTTCAGCAGGTCGATGCCCCGGTTTGATCGACCATTTGAAGTTTCCGTCTGTTGAATCGACCGCTTTTTTATCTGCAACCAATATTCCTGCTTGACCTATCTGCTGCGCTCTTTGTTGGATCACCCCGGATTTGCCTGATGGAATGTTGAATTCCTCCGCTTGAATCGAACCCATAGGTAATACGCTGATCGCGGATGCAAACGCGATTTGACAATAGCATTTCATTGATATGTTCCAAAAGGACTCTCCCGGTATTCCGGATAGGTCGTCTGCGTCGTTTTCGCGCTTGTGCTGCGCCGATCAGCAACAAGCCCGCGACCCATATAAAAATATGCTCTCTCGTAATCCTGTTTGGCTACCGCTGCGGGACAAGAAAAGGCACTGCTTGGCGACAGGTCCTTGAAATAAACCAAGGAGCTGTGACGGAATGGAAGTTACCAGTGTGGCCTTATGCAAGGAACTAATAAGATTTGATTTGTTTATCTCTTTTTCTCATATGAGGGAGTTGCGCGGAGATTCTGCAATGCGAACAACGGCGATCGTTTTTATGTGAATAATCTTTCGCGACTCTATCCCCCCTTGAATTGTCTAAAATGAATTAAGAATTCCGCTATTTATGTAAAGAAGCCCCATGAGCATCGGAGTCCGCGGCAAAACAGGCATCGCAGGCAGGTCTACATTATTGGGCGGCTTCGCTGTATTCGTCGTTGTTACTTCACGTGATAAATTTGATCGAACAGACCGCCATCGTCGAAATGCCTAATCTGGGCCGCTTTCCAACCACCGAATATCTCGCCGATGGTGAACAGATCCAGTTCTTTGAATGTCGCGTGATGGTGTGCAAGAATCACTGCATTACGGGGTCGGAAGTAATGTCTGGCGGCAAGTTCCTGGCCCTCTTCTGAATAAAGATATTCCAGGTATGCGACAGCGAGTTTGCGAGTGCCGCGTTTTTCGACCACCTTGTCCACGATGCTGATCGGGTTCTCGGCCAGAATGCTTATCGATGGGTACACCACATCGAATTTATCGTCACCGAGTTCTTTTCGGGTAAGGAATGCCTCATTTTCAAAAGTCAGAAGGACGTCGCCGATGTTCCGCTGAACGAATGTTGTGGTAGCCGCCCGTCCTCCACCGTCCAGCACGGGCACATTCCGGAATAACTTGGCAACGAAGTCTTTCGCGCCCCGCTCGTTGCCGCCCCTCTTGATCACATATCCCCATGCAGCAAGATAGCTGTAACGGCCGTTCCCGGAAAGCTTCGGGTTGGGAATCACCACGGACACACCAGGTTTGACCAAATCACCCCAATCATGAATGTTCTTGGGATTGCCCTTGCGAACAAGAAATACGGTAGTGGATGTATAAGGTGCGCTGTTGTGTGGGAAACGCTTCTCCCAATCTTGTGGAATCAATCCTCTTCGTTCTGCAAGGAGATCGATATCATTTGACTGATTCATGGTAATTACGTCGGCCTCCAAGCCATCCAGAACTGCTCGGGCTTGCTTGCTCGATCCACCATGAGATTGATTGACGGTCACTGTCTCTCCGGTTCTTTGCTTCCAGAACGCGGCGAAGGCCGGATTGTAATCTTTATAGAACTCGCGGGTCACGTCGTAGGAAACATTCAGCAGAGAGATTTCTCGAGATTCCGCTTGTGCTATGCCCATTAGCAGCAAGCCGGCAATCAGTGTTCGATACATGCTTCCTCCATGGTTTTGTCTGACTTAGCCTCCCGGATCAATGAGCAGTGTCGCCGGGGGGCAGGCGCCTTGAATTAAATGTCAGGGAGTGTTGAAAAAGCAGAAGTTACCAGCTCCTCCTTATATGAGGAAACAATAAAATCGGGTTTACTTATTTCTTTTTTATCATAGGCGAGGTTGCGTCCCCGATAGCGCCACCGACCAAAATTATGGACTCACGCATTAGTGTGGGGTGGATGATGATTTTCATCCCAGCCATTTTTACTCGGTAGCTGGGAATATCGTGGCTAATTACGCAAGCAAGCCCGGCGAGCATCGGATGCGGCGTCAAAGCAGGCATGGCATGCCGGTCCGGTCAAATCTCCGCAACTTTCCCGGCATTGGGCATTTGCGATGGTGAGCTGACTTCCGCACAACGCGAAACGGTTGCCCGGTTTTGCCGGTGCGACAGGTCCGGAAGGGCCGCTGGGGTTGGGCCGCGCAGGACCTGACGGAGGCGTGCCGGCATTCCCTGGCTGGGTTGCCGCGATAGCGGATAAGGCTGCGGCATTTTGCGTGTAGATAAAACGCCAATCCGTATATTCTTCGGCGTTGGTGAAATCGACAAATTCACGCAGGAATCCATCCCGCTTGAAGGGCTTGGCGGTGGATAGGCTGTGTACCCCGGTAATGCGCCCTTGTTCCCTGACCAGTCCCCATTGAACCGTTCTGGTAATCGGATCACGGTAGATCCTGCGCAAATGGTGTCGCGTTTTGACGAAGCGCTTATCATCCAGCAGATCTTGCAGCGTGAGCGGATAGTGTTTGACCCCGCCTGGGGTATTTTCATAATAACTTCCTATGGCTTTGCGAAATTGTTCGCCGATGAACAGGAGTTCCCTTTCTTTTTCCCGCTGGGCTTCGGCATGCCAGACTTGACCGGTAGAGGCGAGGGCAATGCCGGAGATAATGATAAACATCAGTAGCCCGAGATAAGTGAAGCCTTGCTGGTGCCTGACGAATGTATGCCTACCAGTCGCCATAGCTTGATCCATCCATAGCGGCACCGGGGGCGCCGCTATGCAAATCGTACACACCGCCCGGGGTATCGTCCGACGGCGGAACAATAACCCAGGTTGTTGCGCTTTCCGTTACGGGATCCACCGGTATGCTGCGAATATATTTACGCTCCGCCAATTCTTCCAGCGTGTGGGGATAGCGTGCCTGATCACCATAAAACTTGTCCACCGCTTCACGCATCACGGTAAGGTTCTGCTTCAGCGCGGCTTCTTTTGCCCGATCCACCCCGCTAAAATAGCGAGGTGCAGCCACTGTCAGCAGGAGCATCAGGATGGCCAGCACCACCAGCAGTTCGATCAGCGTGAAACCTGGAAATGCGCGGCCCATGTCATCACCATTCGTTGTAGGCGATACCGTTCAGTCCGATTTCCCGGCTGAAGGAATAGACGTCGAACACGTTGTCCCCGGCTTGGGGAGAATCCTGACCACTTTCGTAGCTGCGCTTGCCCCATGTCTCCTGCGGACTGGCGCCCGTGTCAGGATTCATCGGATCGCGAGGCACGCGGCGTAAAAAGCGTACAAGCCGCTTCTTGGGATCGCGCGCATCCGGAATGCCTTGGGCAAGCATATCCAGTGACGCCGGGTAGCCAGAAGTCTCCGCCGCTTTTTCCACACGGCCTTCGTCGGCAGCCTTCTTGTAAGCATCCAGTGCTGTCCGGATGTCGCGCAACGCGGCGCGCAATTCCGCTTCCTTCATGCGCTTGACGCTTAACTGGCCGAGTGGCAGCAACGCCATGGCAAGGATGCCCACGATAGTCACCGTCACCACCAGTTCGATCAGGGTAAAGCCTTTCATGGGATATTGGTTGGAGAACGAAATGGATCGGGAGGCTGAGGTTGTCCGCCGCCTGCAGGGCTGGAACTGTCCGCAGGCGGACTGACGGCCGGTGATGGAGCCGCCGGTGTTTGCGGCTGATCCTGAATGACCTCCTGCGGTAAAGGTTGTTCGATCGGAAGAGACGGGCGTTGCGACGAATTACGTCCGGTGCCGCTTCCTCCGGCACCTGGAACAACGATCTGCGGCCGGTCATTAATACTCAGTTCCGTGCCGGACCAGTATTCTGAAAGTTCTGATTCCGGACGCCGGATGTTATTGATAACACGTGGCGTTATCGCCAGCACGATTTCTGTTTTGTTCTTTTTATCTTCCTGGTTGGAGAACAATCGCCCCAGCACCGGGAGATCTCCCAGCCCGGGCACCCTGCTCGCATTCTTCCGTTCATCATCCGAAATCAGGCCTGCCAGCACCTGAGTTTCGCCATCCTTGAGGCGCAGCAGCGTATTGGCGTTCCGCGTGCCGATCTGAAATACTCGGGAGCCGTTGGTTAAAACTGTGGGGACTCCCAGCGAACTCACTTCCAACCCCACCTTGATATGGACATGATTATCAAGGGCAATGCGAGGCTCCACCTCAAGCTTGAGACCCACGTCGATATACTGAACACTCTCGGAAGAGGTGCCGGTAGTGCCTGCCACATTAGTAGTTATCAGGGGAATCTTGTCCCCGACCTGTACCCTGGCTTTTTCGTTATTGCGCACGCGGACGCGCGGATTCGCAAGTATATTGATATCGCTTATGACTTTCCTGAAAGTGGCTTGTGCATTCTGGTTGATGGTAAGAAATTCGAGCGGGGCCGATGCCATATTGGCCGTAATTGCACTCAAAGTAAGTCCTGCCGTACTGGTTAACGTCGTTGGCCATGCGATTCCCAGTTCCTGCAAGCGATTGCGGCTTATTTCCAGTACATCTATTTCAAGCATGACTTCTGGATCGGCCATGTCATTGGCGGCCACCAATTTTTCCGCAATGCGGATCACCTCTGGCGTATCGCGAATCACCAGCATGTTAAGACGCTCGTCTATATGAACATCCTTGCTCTTGAGCATGGTTTTAAGTAGCGCTGACACATGTTTGGCACTGGCATTGGTGAGAAAGAAGCTACGGATCATCAGATCCTGGTAATCTTTGAGTTTCTGCAATGTATTGGGAAACACCAGTGCAGTGGTTTCGGATAAGGCTTTTTTCTGCAAGCCATTGGTCGCCAGTACCATTTCTATGGCATCCTCAATGCGGGCATTGGAAACAAATACCGTCGCCTTGGCATCCTGTTTGATGTCCTTGTCCAGAATAAAGTTAATCCCGGTGGTACGCGAAAGCGCCTCGAATACCATTTTGATATTGGCGTCCCGTAATTCCAGCGAAATGGGTTTGTCGAAAGGCGACTTGAGGCGAGGCGGTTCATTACGCACAAACTCGCGCTTGCGGCGAATCTCCCCCTGTAACTCAAGTGCCCCGCCATGGGAAGGGGTTTCGAGCAGCACCGTCCGCAACACGGCCTGCGCTGCATCCAGATTACCTTCATTCAACAGGTTGCGTGCGGACTCCACCCGATCGGCATGTTTACGCTCGCTTGTTATCGCATGCTGGCCTGTCAAAGCACGTGCATTAGCCGGGTCTGCGAACAGCACGCGTGCAAAAAATGCCTCTGCCTCGGCAGTCCGTCCATCGCGCAACGCCCGGTCAGCTTCCTGCAGCAATTCATAGACGGCCCGCTCATGCGTGACATGCACATCCCTGCGCGTGGGCATATCCTCCGGTTTTGCACGCCGCGCTGCATCCGCATTGGCTATGCGCTCCTCTGGGGTGTCGCCCGGCACGCCCTCCTTCGGCCACGGCGAAAAGGCGCAAGAGGAAATCATCAGCATCAGCACGCAGACCGCCAGACTGCGCGCCCCGAAGGTAGAGTTCATCAAAAAGCTCCCTGGTTACCATCTTCGGCGGGTAAGGCGGGCTTAGCGGTTTTTAGGAGCGTCCGTGGCTGCCCCAGGGGCAAGTAGGTGAGATTCAAGGTAGTTGCATCTTCTGTGTCAAGGCGCCACATGCTGTCGATATTCTGGCCAGCTACAACCGAATATACTTTATTGTTTTCGGAGAGAAAAAATGTCGTCCCCTGCGGACTATCCTCGAGTTTTCCAAGATAGGAAAATGGTGCCTCCGGTGCCACCGGCTTGGGGGGCGGCGCAGGCGCTTCAAGGGGTTTGGAAGCCACATACCAGTCGTGCGGCTTGAATAAATCCGCGGATCGGCTGTCTTGTTCCTGTACAAGGCGTGTACGTCCACTCAGCACGCTCCAGTTCAATGCAGCGGAAAGTTCCTGAGATGCCGCTCCGCTTGCGGTGGCATCCGAGGTGGCGGTCCTGGAGCGATCAGGCGTTCGCTGGGTTGAATGCGCAAGCTGAATCACGCCTTCTTCATCTTGATCATCGACCTGAATGGCGAGCCAACCTGTGAGGGCTAAGGCTGCCGCCATTGCCATCCGGCGTTTGATTAATGCTGATGTCATGTGCGTTTTCTCACAAAGAATACAAAACGCAAAATGACCGCGGCCTGCCCGTCCGCCACCTTTCCTCGTTCCAATGCAATGTCAGCGAGCGCTGTTGAGGGAAGTTTCTCCAGTACATCCAGAATAAGGCCATGAATCTGTGAATAAGTCCCCGTTACCGGCAGCGTGACCTCGAAGCGTCGCAAGGCTCCTCCCGCTTTCTCCACCAGCGCGTATTCCCCCTTATTCAGCTCCAGTCCTTTATCCCTGGTCAATATAAACAGCGCGTCCAATTCGTCGGAAAGCTCATCCACTGTGGGAAACCTCGCCTGAAATACCGCGAGCTCCTGCGCCAGAATCTGGTCCGGCGGCAAAACCGGGACCACTGGAAGGGGATTCAAAGGGCGCGCAGCCAATTCCGTGCGCAAGCTGTCGATCTCGTCGCGCAGAGGAAGTATTCCGATGAACAGGACAGCCAACGTAACCGCAAGGAGCGTGATCCCGGTCAGTCCAGCCGGACCGAGCCGGCGCGTCAGATGCCTTATCTTCCAGGTCATCGCGTCCATATCAGCCAGCCCACCGCGCGCTCAGCGCAAAACGAACAGGTCTCTGCTGATCCGAAGCGACCACCTCGTGTTCCTCCAGAACCACGTCAGTCATGTGCCCGGTAGCTGCCAGTTTGCGCGTATACTCCAGCGCATCGGCCAGTCGCCGCGCCTCGCCCGCGATACGCAAACGTCCTTTGGCGGCATCAGGGCGTATGGCCAGCAGTGCGATCTCGGGTTGAGTGGTTTCTTCCAGTATCGAGAACAGTGTTGGCCACGGCCGGCCCAGCTCGCTCAGCACGGCGTTGGCCTGACGGACCTGCTCTTGCAGCGCTTTCTGAATCTCAGGGGAAGGTGGCACATTCGAGGTGCGAGCCGCGTGAGGATCATTTCGAACTCGCGATTGCAGATTTGTACGTTCGCTTTCCAGGCGGAGGTACCCCAAACCGGCAGTGGAAAAAAGTAGCAGGGCTGACAGCAAAAGTCCCCACGCCCAGAATGGAACGGCATGTTGGGCCTTGGCGTGATCAAGATGGATTTTCATGTAGGCTGTTCCATCAGGACAACACCAGCATGGCGCCAGCAAAGACCCGGTCCTGGATTGGCGTCAATCCTGAAGGCCATGCCGGCTTAGCCATTTGGACTTCCCAGTCATTCCCCGCGGATACGAGATCGCCAGATTCTCCATCGACCAGCTCCGGTGCGCACAGCCGCAGCGAATGGTGGTCGTGTAGTCCGGCGGTAATCGTCAAGCGATCCAGTATGCTGGGCAGGCTGCTGCCCCAGTCATTTATTGCATAAACCTGTTGTACTCCGCACCAGCCTGCCTGCTTCCACGCCAGCAGACTGAGCCGTTCGGGCTCCGCCAGTACAAATATTCCATTGGGTGTCCGCAGGGTGCGATGCAGATGGTTGAACGCCGCCATCAGGTAAGGCTGAATCGAAATCAGCCGTGCGCCCGATGCAGCCACTGCATCGCGCAGGGTGACGACGAGTTCGCGATCCACGGCGCTTGCCAGAGCGGGATGGCCGGGTGCGGCATCACTCAACCTGACATCCCAGCCGGCGACAACATCGCCGTGCGCCCGCTCAAAGGCATGACGCGTGAGTACATCCAGTTCTTCGCGGTTGCGTGCGCTATCCGGATTGGGAACAATCGCATACCGCAGCAAGCGATTGGAAAGCATTGCCGTGACCCGCATCCCCCCTGCCTGCACTGAGCGCAAAATCTCCGGTAGGATGGATAGCGCGCCGCGCCAGGACGTGGCTTTGTCCACGGCGCACGAAATCGTATCCTTGGCGGTGACATGCGGATGTAAGCCACCGGTTGCGTGCAGCCATACCACGCGATCCGGATAGATCGCCAGAACAAGCCGGTCACGCCACAAACGTGACACGATTGATCTCCTCGAGAGTGGTTTTGCCATCTGCCACGGTTGCCAACGCCGCCTCACGCAAGTTTTTCATGCCGCGCGTACGGCCCGCTTCTTTAAGTTTTCTTAACGGCTCACGGGCGATTATCATTTCCCTGAGTTCATCATCCAATGCCAGCAATTCCGCCACCGCTTTCCGGCCTCGATACCCGCTGCCACGGCACTGTCCGCATCCGCGGCCCCGGCGGAAACGGAAGTCTTTCGTGGCCTCCGGCAGCAAGCGGGACGCCGCCAGCAGCTGCGCAGAAGGCGTATAGTCTTCAACGCAGTGCGGGCAGACCAGACGTACCAGGCGCTGGGCCATTACGCCGTTCAGCGCCGCCACCAGGCTGTAGGGCTCCACATTCATGTGCAGGAAGCGGCTGATCACGTCAAATACATTGTTGGCGTGTAGCGTGGTGAAAACCAGGTGTCCAGTCAATGCCGACTGCACCGCGATCTGGGCGGTTTCGGCATCACGAATTTCACCCACCATGATTTTGTCCGGGTCATGCCGGAGGATGGAGCGCAAACCTCGCGCAAAGGTCAGTCCCTTCTTTTCATTGACGGGGATTTGCAGCACGCCAGGCAACTGGTATTCGACCGGATCCTCGATGGTGATGATCTTGTCATGGCCGTGATTCACTTCGCTGATCGCCGCATACAGAGAAGTGGTTTTGCCGGAACCGGTGGGACCTGTGACCAGCACCATACCGTAGGGCTCGCTTACGAGTTGGCGAAAGCCTTCAATGATGTAGTCGTCAAAACCCAGTTGTGCCAGGGACAGGCCGGTGGCCTGATCCGACAGAGATTTGCGGTCGAGCACCCGCAGTACCGCATCTTCTCCATAGATACTGGGCATGATGGAAACCCGAAAATCCACGTCCCGCCCCTGCATCATCACCTTGAAGCGGCCATCCTGCGGTACCCGGCGCTCGGCGATATCCAGTTCTGACAAGACTTTCACACGAGATACCGCCTGTTCGGCCATCTCCGCCCCCTGCATGGCGCCAACCTGTGCGAGAACGCCATCAATACGATATTTGATGACCAGCCCCGAGGCTACGCTCTCCATGTGGATATCACTCGCTCCACTTTTAAGTGCGTCATACAACGTAGAGTTGACCAGCCGGATGATCGGACTGGCATCCGCATTAATATTTTTCAGCGAGAGATGCTCTATATCGCCGGCGTGAGTTTTCCCGGTTTCCGCTGAAGTCAGCATGGCCCCGTCCATCGCGTGCAGACTCTCTTCGTGGCGCGCCAGATAGGCCAGAATATCGGCGCGATGGGCCAGGTAGAGATCAAAGGGTTCGTGTACGCATTCCATCGCCCAGTCGAAAAATTCAATATGAAATGGATCGGCTACAACCAGGCGTAGCCGTTTCCCTGGAGCGCGCAACGGGAGGCACTCATGCCGGGTTGCAAGTGTAAAACTCATGATGTCGAAAGCCGGGCTTAACGCATGCAGGGCTGCCATATCCATCGCTTGCAAGCGTGCCGCGCGTGCCAACTCGGCGACAAAATGGGAGGTATCCAGTTCCGAATTGGTTTCCAGCACATCCACCACGGAACGTCCGCTGCGTTGTGCCAGCAAGCGGGCCTCGGCAATGCCCTGAGGCGAGAAAAGCGTCATCGCGGCTGACGGCGTGCTCATTGCAGGCTACCCGCCAATTCAAAAATAGGCATGTACAGCATGAGTACCACGACACCTATCACAAGCCCGATAAAAATCATCAGCAGCGGCTCGAACAGGCGTGTAAACCATTCCAGCCAGCGCGCGATTTCTTCATCATGCAGCGTGGCGATATGCTCCAGCATGGGACCCATTTCGCCGCTTTTTTCTCCGACCCGGAGCATGCGCAACGATACGGGTGTGACCAGCCCGGCAGCTTCCATCGCCTCGGAAATGGCGCGGCCTTCACGGATCAGCGCGCTGGCGCGGGTGAGGCTGACGTGAAAGGAAACGGCCAGCAGTCCGCGCGCCATTTCCAGTGCCTGCGACACCGTGATGCCGCTTACCAGCAGCATGCTCAAGGTGCGGTAGAAGCGAGCCAGCTGAAAAATTCGCATCTGTTCACCAATCATGGGAAGGCGCCATAGCAGTCCCACCAGATAGCCGCGTACTTCCCGTATCGACAGTGCGTAACCCATGGCCGTAATAGCAATAAGCGCGGATATCAGGATGGTGTTCCCATACTGATCGATCAATCCCGCCCAGGCCAGCACCATGCGCAACATCCAGGATTGTGAAGTTCCGGCGTCCGCATAGATCTGGGAGAATCGCGGCACCACGTAGCCAAGGAGAAACAGGATTACCAGGCTGCCGACCGTTATCAGGAGAAATGGGTAAATCGAGGCAGCCACCAGTTTCTTCTTGAGTATTTCGACCTGCTGCTCGTAGCCGATATAGCGCATGAGCGCCTCCGGCAGGTCACCGGTTCTTTCGCTGGCTCGTATCATGGCCGAATAGAGGAGCGGAAACTGCTTGGGATGGCCCGCCAGCGCGGCAGAGAATGTCTGCCCTGCGTATAGGGCATCGAGTATGCCTTGCAAGGTGGCGCGTACTTCAGGACGATGCTCCTTTTCGGCAATGCCCTCCAGTGATTCGATCAGGCCGAGCCCGGCTTTCATCAACGCATACAGTTCCCGGCTGAACAAAAGCAATGGAAATCGCCCATGCCTTCCCATGCGCAGCTTATCGGGCCGTGCTTCCGTCGAGATGACTTCGTATCCCTGACTTTGCGCTTGCCGGGCGGCATCCTCTTCATGCGGAGCATCAAGGTCCAGCGATATCAATTGACCGGCGGAAAGGGCGCGAACGGTATATCGCATTTTACCAATTGACGATATCCGCACTCTCTTCATCGCCCCCGGGTTGGCCGTCCTTGCCTAAGGAAGACAAGTCATATTCGCCATGCTCACCGGGCGCTTTATAGAGATAAGGTCGTCCCCATGGATCATTGGGGACGGCCTTCTGGAGATAAGGTCCTGCCCACTTCGACTCAGCCGCCGGTCGAACATTCAGCGCCGCCAGTCCCTGTTCACCCGTCGGATAACGGCCAACATCAAGACGATACTGGTCCAGCGCCTTTTCCAGGGAATTGATCTGGGCACGAGCGGTCTTTACTTCCGATTTGCCAAGCTGGGCGAAATACTTGGGTGCGACATACCCAACGAGCAAACCAAGAATGACGAGAACAACCAATAGTTCCAGCAAGGTAAATCCGGATTGAGCCCCGCGTTCCGGAATATTTCGGCGTTCAAGCATATATTTTTTGCCTTAAAGCGGATTCGGTCAGATCCGGTGCCAGTCTCCCGATGAAATCATAGGCATACGCGCGCAGATAGTGCCCACGCCGCACGGCGATGCGGGCAAAGTTGGATCCAAATAAATGACCTGCCGGAATAAGGGCCAGGGACACATCGCGCTCGGGACTGAACGCCAGAGATGAGACAACGCCTATCCCCAGCCCAAGCCCTACATAGGTTTTGATAACGTCGGCATCCATCGCCGTAATGACAATATCCGGTTCAAGATTAGCTTTACGGAATGCATGATCCACGTGGGATCTGCCAGTAAATGAAGGATGATAGGTAATCACCGGGAACTTGCTTAAATCTTCCAGTGTTACCTTATCCACTGCCAAAAGAGGATGGTCATTCGGAACGATGATTCCATGCTCCCATTCGTAGCAAGGGAAGCTGATCAAATCCGGGATTTGGGCGAGCGTTTCCGTGGCAATACCGATGTCAGCATCACCGCTGAGCAGCAGTTCAGCGATTTCCTTGGGACTTCCCTGGTGCAGGGAGAGATGAACCTCGGGTACGTCCAGCATGAAGCGCTTAATGACATCCGGGAGGACATAGCGGGCTTGCGTATGGGTGGTTGCAACTGTCAAATTTCCTTTTTTGCGTCCCGAAAACTGCGAAGCCACCCGCTTGATATTCTCGGCATCGAGCAATATGCGATTCACCACTTTCAGAAGATCACTGCCTGCCTCGGTCAATCCCACCAGACGCTTGCCAAAACGAGAAAAAATCTCGACGCCAAGCTCATCCTCCAGTTCTTTCAACCCCTTGGAAATGCCTGATTGGGAAGTAAACAGCGCCTTCCCCGTCTCGGTCAGATTGAAGTTTTGCCGAACTGTTTCACGAACGATTCTTAATTGCTGAAAATTCATAAGCGAGAATTTACGTGGTTATTGAAGAGATATAAAGTTATAAAAAAATGTTTCCATATGAGTTTTTGTGATAAGAACATGCTAAACCGGATGCCCGTAAATTTACCAACAGGCCTTGCCACCGGTGCCGTGAAAGTGATTGAAAGTGCGTCGCGAGGATCTGGGATCATCATCAGGGGTTCGCAGAGCGCACACTGAGGGGTTTCATACGGTTCTGATCGAGGTTGTCGCGGTAATCCTGAAAAATGTTTTCGAGTTCAACGCGTTTAATCTGGGTGAAAGGCTCTGCTCGCAAAATACTGGTAAAGCCTTCCGGTCTCTCGACATGATTGATCAGCTCACGTCCGAACTGATAGAGTTGTTCGTTTTTACCGGAACAAGTTGCCAAGGTGGCGTCCAGCGCTGTTTTCTCCGAAGCCATTGTCTTGAATTGACGCTGGGTTTCCAGTTGCAATGTACTGACCTCAGCCAGCTCGGTTCGCGTCTGCCGCAAATTGCTTTCGGCCTCTTTCAGCCTGGCTTCAAGGTCGGCAGCCTTACCTTGTTCCTTCGCGTAATCCTCCGCCAGGCGCTTGTTCTTTCGTGAAAATCCATCCAGATTTTGCTGCGCTTCACTCACTCGCTGCTCCTGTTCCTTTAGCTTGTTGCCCAGCTCGGTATTGGCCTGTTCCAGCTCCGCTGTTTTTGCTTGAGCCTGTTTGATGGCCTGCTGTGTACGGCGCTGCGCTTCCCGTTGCCGCGTTTCTTTTTTATCGGCGGACCACGCCGGTGCCGTCGGGCTCATCGGAAATATGAATAAAGCCATGACCATCCATGTGATATTCGGGAAAAAAGAAGATCGCAATAGGTTGGAAAACACCTTAGAACCTCGCGGTAAGATCGATTTGAAGAATATCGATACCCAGTTTTGGTCCGATGATCTGATTGGCGGTAAGCCAGCGCCCGGTAAACCAGACGTTATCGGCAATCGCATAAGCGGCGCCTCCAATCCAGCCTTGGGCATTCGTGCCGCCCATATAAAACTCGGAATCGGTAAAACCATCAAGCAGCGAATCGGATTCCATGCGTTTGAATGCACCAAACAGCAGCCAGTCATGGCGTTTCGCCGCGAGCAACTGGCCCATGTCCTGAAGCATGGTCGTGCCGATGTCGAGGCGCACCTGGTAGGCTGTGTTGCCTTCCTTTCCGGTCAGGTTCGCACCGCGCTGTCGCATCTTGCCGGGGTCGAAACCAAGATTCCGCGCATAGTCGCCCATGAGGCGAATGCGCACAGGATTAAATGTGGCCAGGTCTATTCCGCCGGTCAGGTTCAACTGATGAAATTCGGATGCCAATCCATATACGCCTCCGGCATCCAGTCCGGCAACGGGTGGATTATTAAGTTGTATCAAGGTGTTGCCCTTTTGCCGCCACTGCACCGCGGTGGTGTTTAAATTTACATCGCCATTCAGAGGACTGATTTTTCCAGTCATGTTTTCATAGTGATAGTAGGCTGCCGCCAGCGTAACTTTGGATTGAGGGTTCATATTCCATTCCAAGCCGCCCTGCCCCCCAAATAACCATTTATCATTCTTTGCCAGATCGACTTCCTGGATGGGGAATACACCGCCAGCCCCGAATACCAGCAAACGGTCGTTGACCTTTGGCCTCGCTGAAAACATGACCCCGTCAAAGTTCAGATCGGGATCCCACACCATATCGGTACGGTAAAACGGATTGGCTACCTTCCCGCCACTGAGAAGCAGCCAGTCGTTCGGCCTGTAGTTGATATAAAGCCTGTCGAAAAATGCGGCAAACGAACGATCGCTATCGCCGAGCGTCTGATTCGCCGCTACCGGATTTTCACTTGCCCCATTCGTTGCCAAACGGACTCCGGCAGTGAAGTGATCCGTAAGTTTCACATCCACGGCGAGTCTGGCCCTCACGCGCCAGCGGAGGCGATCTATTTGGGTATTGTCCACATCAACCCCTGCCAGTCGGAATACCCCTGGCGGGGCATTTGCTTGGGAAAAAAAATCGGTGTCATAACGCAGTCGAACATCCCCGCTCCAGGTAAACCGATCCAGCCATGAGGGAAGGGGCTTGCGGTCTCCCCAATGTTCGTTCTTCGCCTGTGCCAGCACATCCTGCTTGATTTCCTCGCGCATCTCCTGCTTGACGAACTCTGGAACGTACTGCATGCGAATGACCTTGCCTTTATCTTCACCACCTTGCAGTGCCTGCTCACCAGTGAGTTTTTGCGGCGCATCGTTTGCTTTAGGCGAAACCTCTTCCGCTACTTGTTTCAATAAAATATCAGCCTTCTCCCTGGAAAGAATTCCTTCCTGCACCAGCAGATTCACCAGTTTGACCGTACTCGCGTCAGCTATCACCATGCCTGAAGACAGCAGGCTGAAGATGCCCAGAATTATTTGTAGTAAATATCTGATTTTCATATTATCTCTTGCATCGTCATTCATCAGCCGCCCGCTGATCGGGAGGTGATTCTCAATCTCACGGGTTGCGGCATGTTTGCCGGAGGCGGTTCTGAAAGTGGCGCGATATTATTCAGCGCTGCCTTGATCAACCCGTCTATCTGGGCGTTCCCGCTGCTCCCTTCTAATTCGAAGCGCTCAATCTTTCCGTTTCCGGCAACCCAGACCTTGACCACCAGCCGGTAATCCCCCTTGGCTAGATCTCTATCCTTGGCCAAAGCACTTTCGATCTGGCCTTTAAGCAATCCGGTAAACCAGGAGAACGGGTCTTTGCCGCCGATCGTGGTGCCCCCCTGGTACTCATTGGTGACCGTACCGGCCTGAAACGGACTTGGACCGTCACCCGCCGCCCCTTCCATCTTTAAAGCTTCGGCCGGAGGCTGGGGCGCTTCCTGCGGCTTGGGCTGTTCAACCTTCATCTCCTTTGGCTGCTCCTTAGGTGGTTCTTTTGGTGGCGGAGGAGGCGGCGGAGGCGGCGTATCGGACATGATCTTTATGGTGGTCGCCGCTTTCTTGGGGCTGGTATTTCCCGTCATCAGGTTCTTCAAAGCCAGGCCGATACCTGCCACCACCAGTAATAACCCCAATCCGAGCGCAATGCGTCGCAGCCAGATCTTGCCCTCTGCCGTCCTTTTCGCCGTCCCTTTAGCTATGGGCATCGATATGCCTTGAAGCTGGCCGCCCATCAACTTCCTATTTTTGCCGTCACCAAACCCACATTCTCAATCTCCAGGCGCGTCACCAGGTCCACCACGGCAATTACTCCCGCATAGGACGCTTTGGCATCGCCCTTGATCATTACGGCAAACTTGGGGTCTCGCGCTTTGGTTGCACTGAGGTGGGTCTCGAGTTCGGCGAGACTCACCCCTACGCCGTTCATCAACATGCTCCCACCCTCCTGTACCTGGACGATCTTCACTTCATGCTGCTCTGTGCTGGGTTTGCTGGAGGGCTTGGGCAGGTTCATGGTGAGCCCCTGCACACCCGCGGTCGTCATCAAGATGAAGATGACAAGCAGTACATACGCAAGATCCAGCATGGGCGTGATGTTAATGGTGTCGTAGGGTTGCGATTCGTTCTGTATCTGCATTACTCGGAACTCTTCTTAGTGACCAGGCCAATCTCCGTAATGCCCAGTTTCTTGCAGATCTCGAGCACTTCGGAAACCTTGTCGTAATGTGCTGCCGCATCGGCTTTGAGTACCACCGGCAGCGAAGGATTGTTACCTTTGAATTCGCTCAGGCGCTGTTCTAGCATCACCATATCCACGGGGTACGCATCCAGGTAAACCGCTCCATCCAGCGTGACGGTGATCGCACGAGTCTGCGGCTGGGCCAGGCTTGCCGTGTTACGCGTGTGCGGCAGCTCTACCTTCACTCCCTGCACTGATGCTGTGGTCATAATGATGAATATCACCAGCAACACATAGGCAAGATCCAGCATCGGCGTGATGTTGATCTCGTCGTAAGGTTGATTGTCTTCCTTGACATCACCAGACATGATTCAGTCCTTTCTTAGCGTCCATACAACTCGGCGACCCGGGTTACGAATTCATCCACGAATATCTGCATATCAGTTGTGATGTTTTTGATGCGGCTGGCCAGGTAGTTGTAGCCAAATAACGCGGGTATCGCGACCGCCAGACCGGCGACCGTAGCCAGTAGCGCTGCAGCGATTCCGGGGGCGATGGCATTGACGTTCACGTCGCCCGCCGCGGCGATTGCGGCAAAGGTAATCATCACACCCACTACCGTACCCAGTAGTCCCAGGAATGGGCCGCCGGATATGGCAATGGTGAGCAGCACCATGTTGGCGTTCAGCTTTTTGTTTTCCCGTATGAGATTGGCATCAATCGATGCCTTGATGGCGTCAATGGATGCACCCGTCAGCGTAAGTTCATTGCCGTTGGTGTAGCGTTTGCGGATTTCCCTCAGCCCCGCGCCGTAAAGATGGAATAGGGTAGAATCGGGATAATTATCATTCTCGTCGAGTGTCAACAGATCATCGCTGCCAGCATTTGCGAAACGATCGAGGAACAGACGGTTGCCGCGATCCGTGCGAACAACCAGCTTGCCCTTCACAACCATAACAGCCAGACTGATCGCAAACATGACGGCAAGAATAATGATCACCACCCACGCATCTACGGTCAGGCTTTGAAAAAGAATGCCGAAATAGGAAACGCTTTCATCCTCTTCTTCGCCGTCAGTGGAAGGTTTTCCGATTTTTAGCAGCTGGCTGTCCATTCCCTGACCCGCCGCGGCCAGCTTGAACCAGTCCTCACCGCGAGCGACATTAGCTATCTGAATCTCATCGAGTTCGCCGGTATAGCCGGCACCGATCTCCACGCCGCCCTGCGCATCCGGCAGCGTAAGATCGCCTGTCCCTACCGGTGCGCCGTTCACATACAGCGTGGCCTTGCCTGCGGTTGCCGTGACAGCCACATGCTGCCAGGCTGCGGCCTTGATTTCACCGCCGGAAATGACGGTCGCACCAGACGCCAGTACCAGCTTCTGGTTGTCGATTCTGAGGGAAAGCGGTTCTTGGCGGTACAGCACTGCCTGCTGAGGAAGCGCGCCCGGTTTGATCCAGGCGGAATACGAAAAATTACCTCCCGCTCCCAGTTTGAGCGCAGGCGCAGGGTGGATGCTAAGGGGCTTTTCATTGAACACGGCTGCCGCGCCAAGCAAGGCCGCCTTTTGCACGGCTATTTCACCGGTTGCCGCCAACCCATTCGCTGAGGCATCCTGCAGTAGCGCTTTCTCGCTGAAATGGAAAACGGCTGCAATCCCTGAATCCCAGCTGCTCTTGTTGTCAGCTGCGCTGGTGGCCGCCTCGTTACCGTAATAGAGCCAGAAATGTGCCGACTTATCCGCCGGATTAATCTGAGGGAGCAGCACCCAGATCACCGCCAATTCGTTGATGGAATCAAATTTCTCGATATGAAACTTGAGTTCGGTCTTGTCATCCGACGCGACAAATCGCAGATCGGCGCCATCTGCATCTGCATCCAGAAAATTGAAGTTGCCTGAATGCAGGCGTACTGCCACCGGCACCTGATCCACCGCCGTCCCCCCACCTTGCGGATTAAGCGTGATTTTTGCTCTGGCGGGCCATGCCTCGTCCCAATAAGCTCCCGCAACCGGAGAAAATGAAATGAAGTGCAAGGCTAACAATAAGAAAAATACTTTATTCATCAGGCTATATATCCTTGATAATTCGAGCTGAACCGGCATGCGCTACATCTCGAGCAGTACTTTGAAATGCACACGCATATCTCCGGTCTGGATGTTGGTGGTGCTATTCCTGAAATTCCGTAAAGGCCAGGCAAAATCAAGTGCGCCGCTGAAAGCGCTAAGCCCCCTCTGGCCCTTCAGATTGTCCGGCGACCGGATCCTCATGCCAAATCCCGTACTCATGATGCCGTATGACAAATCGGTGTCCAGGGTCTGGTAGTTATGGGTATAAGCACCGTCGACGAATACAAGCATTCGCCAGTCAATCAGATCCCCCGGCAGACGGGGGGTTTGCAGCCCCACCGAGCCTTGAAAACCGTTGTCACCGAGCAGTTGGGATTCCGGGTAGCCGCGCACCGTCTCGACCCCCCCGGCGCTAAACTGTTCATTATTGACGAGCGGCTGATTGGCTATCTGTGCGGATACTCTTCCCGACAGAATAAAATCCTTCGGCAGGGTTTGCTGACGCTGCAAATCGGATCGAAGGTAGATGAAATCAGCTTGGGCGCCATGCCGTTTGCATTCGAACTGATCTTCATAAACTCCTGGTATGCACTCTATCCTGCGCTCACTCAAAGGGCGTGTTGAGAAGTGAACTCCCAACCCCAGTTGCGTGGTGCCGTTTGTATCCTGCTGGGTGCCGTTGTACTGGAGGCTGATCGGGAAATAACGTATCGGCGTGTTGAGGCTGTCCGTTCCCAGTTGCACCGCCTGTTTGAAATTTTTATAGTCGAAACCAACTGCTAAACTGTGATAATAATTATCCAAACCGGTTAACGGCAGAACGAGCCGGGTTCCGACAATATCACCCTTGCCGATCACGTTTGTGCTACCCAGAACCGCGACATTGCTATTCGCATGAACGCCGTAGACGGCGAGCATGATGCCGCTGTCTCCCAAACCCATCAGGTAGGTTCCCGAAAAGACCTGAACCTGATCAAGATTCTCCGGCGCAATCTGATATTGAACATTCAGGCTATGCCGCCGCTGCCAGAGATTGTCATAACGGAGGGTACCAATCAGCCGCAACCGGCTGGTATTGGGACTGAAGCGGTCATTCAACTCCATGCTTGCGTAAAGTGGAGATCGATCCTTGACATTCAGATCGACGTCCACGGTACCCGGCGTTGTACCCGCGCGCAGTACAGGCGAGACACGCAGGCTGGCGGAGCGGTTCAGCGAGGCCATTTCTTTCTGAACCACCGGAAAATTGGGAACGCTTCCTTCGGCAAGGGAGGGCACCGCTTCACGAATAAGGCCCAGCGAGTAGTAACGCGAGTCTTTGATGCGTAAACGTCCCACCTTGCCTTCAGTAACGCTTAATCGAACGACACCATCCTTGACATCCTGCTCGGGAATATCTACAAAGACCGTGACGAAACCGCTGTCCTTGTATGTCTGCTCCAGCGCCTTGCGCGCCGCCTCCAGGTCGTCAATTGTTTTTTGCTCTCCCATAAAAGGGTAAATAATCCTCTCCACGACCATCTGTGGTAATACGGTGTTTCCTTCAATCTGAATATCGAGAATATCGAAAAGTAACTTCTTCTCGGTTTCCGCAATTTCCGTGTTTGCTTCACGAGCAGGCGAGGGCGTTTCCGCTGATACGGAAACGCTCGACCAGAATCCGAATTTGGCGGTTAGTGCGAACAAGCAAAGTATCCTGAAATTATGAAACACTCGGTGACCCAGTATTGTTTCCCGTCTCATCAATACAGCGGCGGATAGACGTGCGACCGCGCTCGCCTTAATGCACGATGCATATGAGAATAAATTGCGTTAGCATCTCGCTCGGACCTCGAAGCGGGCTGCGGCTGCCTGTCCTTAGGGCCTCATTCAATTGATGAATGCGTTGTTACAAAATTATTCAAATCATCGTCTGACTCATATATGCCGTCATGGGGGAAGGCCTGCGGAAATGCGAAAAAAATTCATTACGCATGGGTATCCGCTAAATCAACCAAAAGTCATATCATGCGGACATTCCTTCATTAAGCATTCAGACGGGATAGCAATATACGATTGAAGCGGATTTAAATGAACCTACAAAAAATGGTTTTAATATGAATTTTTATGCTAAGGGAATTCACGGGCTCTTCTCTAAAAGAGGCCAAAAATAGAAGATGCGATTCGGTGAAGGGAAGGTGGTGGCCGCCGGCTTTTTTGCCAGGCTTGCCTGATAAGGAAGGGGAATTAGGGACCGGTGCGATAGATGAACTTAGGGCCTGTTAACACTTATTTCGCACCCGCGACGGTGACGGATTTCATCCAGCACGAGGCATGAGCCGCGCGGCGGAGCAGGCCTCCGTAAGCGGCGAGTAACGAAGGGCTGGATGAAATCCGTCCCGTCCCTTTGGGTTGCGCACAAAAAACGTGGATGCCGCGTTACGAAGCTTGGCCATAGGTTACTATGGCCTGCGCTTCGCGCCTTGCCTCCGCGTTTTTTGTGTAGCAACGCGGGTGCGAAATAAGTGTTAACAGGCCCTAAATCTCTCAATTGACTTGACCCTTGCCTTCTGGGGAAGCTTTGCTGCCGGATCAGGAGGATGGAAATGCGAGCAGCGTGCCGCGCCCGAATTTTGGGGAAGTTGGGTCGGAGTGATCAAAGGGGTGAGGAGTTTCCTATGGCCTCGCCTATGGATAATTATTCGCCCAGACCCAGCACTTCAACGCGAATAAATGAAGGCATGAGCTGGCGGGTGTTGGACAGACCGGAATTGTTGGTACTTGCCGCACCACGCCCGAAATCATCGACAGTTCTTGTAACCGACGCTCCGACACTGGACCCTGCAGCCGCGGCGCCCGCCAGTACGCCGCTATCCGAAACCGGGGTGCCCGTTGCCACGCCACCCACACGAATATTATCCGCGCCCACTACCTGCACCGCGGCAACATTCAGGTTGCCAGCCACGCGAATTCCCGCATCCCCGGCGTCGACGATGCCCCTGGGCGCCAGCAGATCGACGGAACCCACGGTGGTTCCGGCGCCTGTCAGCAGCTGACCGATGCCGCTGCCCGAGACCGCGCCACTTGGATTGACAAATATATTGCCATTGGCATCCGTCTGTATCACCGGCGGCGGCGCTGCCGATGCAGTTTTCGCTCCTCTTCCGGCATCGATATTTCCATCGGAAGACCACAGCAGAATGTCACCTCCCTGCAGCGTGAGGATACGCGAGCGATTGACGGTGAAATGCTCCTTGGCAAAAGCGCGGATGGCTCCCTCGCCAAATGCCATGATGCCCAGATTGGCCGCCGCGGGGATATTGGGTCTGACAGACTCATCGATTTTCAACGCTCCCAGCTCCGCCGGGGGGTTGGTCAGTCCTACCACCACCGATCCGCCGGGCGCCAACAGCGAGATATTGCCGTCCTGTTCGGTTTTGATCTGGCTGAAAAAGAGATTGATGTCACCAGCATAATCAGCTGCCGGGAACAAGGTCTGGATGGCGTCGTAGCCGCGGTCATAACTGGCGCCGCTAAGATTATGCTCCAGGCCGGTGGTCCTCAATTCGCTGTATAGAACCTGGGAGACGAAAGGCAGCTTCTGCGGATCGGGCAGGGAACGGAACGCTGCGAGCGCTTGTGCATCCGTCAGGCCGCCCTGGCTGGTGAGTTGCCTCATATAGGCGGTCAGCGCCGCCGGATGCGTGCCAGCCTGTGCGGTGCCCGCCACCAAGTACCGGTCTATGAAGGCGGTGTAGTTGGGAGTGCGCAATCCCCCGGTCGCTTCGCTACCCAGGCCCGCTGCCGCGACGATGCTGGCGCCACCCGCCGGCAGGCGCGCGTCGTCGGTGCTGCCCCGGGTGGTCACGCCCGCGCTGTTGCCCAGATCAAGGTTGCGACCTGCCAGTAGCTCCAGCAAACCCGGTCCTCCCACGCGGATACGATCATAATTACCAAGCAATTTATTGCTCGCGGCGTCCTGCCTGATGTCGAAAATAATATCGCGGCCGGCCTGAAGCAGAGTTAAATCGGCCACATTTAAATTTTTGCTATCCAGATTGAGATTACTGATATCTTTGCCGGCAATGAATTGCGCTTGCTTGGGCAGGATGATCAGTTGGCTGTCACCAAAAATACTGCCCGTCTCGGCAATAACGCGGACTGGCTGAGTATCATTTCTATATAAGGGAAGGATGGGCAAAGCGGCAGTATCCAAATGAATGTCTGCACTTAAACCCGGGATTGTGGAAGTGCCGACGGCATTCAAAAATGGAGCCGGCCTGAGCGGGTTGGCAACGCGACCGGGATCGGCTTCATATATTCGTGTCATGCCACCAAAGGTGATGTTGCCATTGGCCAGCAGAGTCAACCCACCACTGGGAGAAGGAAATAGACGGGTCTCATTGACCTGCACATTTCCCGACAATGCTACGGCCTCAAGGCCTGCAGGATAGACCTGCAAGTTCGGGTTTTTGAAGCCAGCCTTGGTTAACCCACTAGCGGGCAAGCTGTCCAGGATCGCGCCAACGTTGTTATTGAGCGTCAGATTGCCCGCAACACTGGCAAGATTAAGCTTGCTTGTCGTTGAGTAGGTATAGAAAAACGTGGGCGTATTGTTTAGATTGTTGCCGAGTGTGTTAGCGCGAGCAGCAGGCAATGTCGTAGCGTTCAACACCCCTTCCAGGGTAGCATCCTTGCGCGCCCGAACATCGATTTTGCCGTCGCCCAGCACCAGCAGCGTATAAACAGGAGTGGTATCAGAGGAAGATCCGTCAGCGGTATCCTGTACGGCACGTGCGGAACCCAGCGATCCGCCGGCGCTGATCAGTGCGTGGCCGCGATCAACCTGGAATATGCCGCTGTTGACATCCCCCCCTGCCAGCAGGGTCAGATCGCCGCCGCCCTGTATCACCAGGTTGGCGGGATCGGGGACGGAACCGGCCGCACCTGCGAGCCGCCCGTTGGTTGGAATCACGGCGGAGAGGTTATTGATATTATTGCCGGCTTTTACCGCGATATCGCCGCCGCCCAGTGCGCCGATCCCTTGCTGGAAGCTGGCAAAATTGACCCACCAGGTCGTGTTCTGGTTTGCGGCTATGGTGCCATCGCCATCGGTGTTGACTTTGCCGCGGCGCCATAGCCAATCGGCGACCAGTTGCTTGCTGGGCGCGCTGGTAATGTCCTGTCCCGCCTGGATACTGATATCCCCGCCACCTACGGTGTAGTTTGCGCCCAGCGATGCATTCAGGCGATTGACAGGCAGCTTGAACAGATCTGGATCGATCGCGATACCCGCTGTTCCAGCCGTATAGATCACCGAAGCGGAGGCATTGGGCTGGGTAAAGCTATCCGTGGCTTGGTCGTAGCCAAGCCGTACATCACCCGCGGCCGCGACATCGATATCGCCGGTGCCGGTGCGTATCAGCTTGCCGGGTGCAAGAATGAAATGGCCATCCGGCGTAGTGGTAACACTCAATGGGTCCGCGCCGGATAAGTCTGCGCCGCCAACCAGCCGGTAGGACCACGAGGGGCCGGTCCCCAGCGCGGCGCCCGGCGCGGCTGTGGCAAAGCCATCGCTGATACTGCCTTTGACGATGAGATCGCCGCCTGCACGCAGGGTTAGCATGCCCGGTTCGTCTCCGGCACGGCTGGCCGAATAGAGATTCCAGTCGCTGTCGACTGTCAGGTTGCCGGGGGATAGGACTTCCACCCCGGGCCGGATGTGGAAGGCACTGTCGCCGCTTTTGCCCAATGTATCCAGGATCGTATTCTTGTGAGCCATGAAGCTTGCAATATCGGCATCGATCTGGCCGAAGCCCAGCGTGGCGCCGTTCGTGCCGCCCGCAGTCAGCGTATCCACGTTACGGTAAACCTGGACTGCTTCCAGCACTGTGGCGGAAGTACCCTGGATAGCCGAATTCAGCCCACTCACTGCCACGCCATCACCTGCACCGCTGCCAGTACGCGGTGCGCGCAACAGCACTTCGCCCCCCGTACCACCTGTGCCGGCGCGGACATCGATCTGGCTGCCGGTTTGAAGGTCGAGCGTGCCAGCTGCCGTGCCCAGCACGACTTTTCCACCCTGCTCACCGGTTGCCGTGGCGTCGGCCCGCAAAGTCGCACCCTGGGTCAGCGTCACGCCGTTGTTTGCATGAAGCTCGATCCGCCCACCGGTGGCGCCGCCGGCGGCGATGGTGCCAGCTACGGTAATGGCGCCCTGATCGGCGCTAAGCTTGTACTGGTGGGCATGAACGATATCGGAGGCCGCTATCAGAATGTTGCCGGTGCGAATACGCGTATCGACCGATTGGGTAAAGCCACCGGCGGCCAGCGACCGGTTCAACGCGGAGTAGCTGCCCAGACCCAAATTCATGACATCGAGTTCGAACGTACCTTGATGCTTACCGGCAGCAGCGGTGCCGGCCCGCAGGTCTCCGTCCAGGAACAGGGAGCCGTGCCCGGCCCTGATGGATAAAGTCCCGGCATCGCTGCCATTGCCGCCCACGCTACCATCGGCCGCGTTTGTCGCGCCGGCGAGATCAACCACGGCGGCGGATAGCGTCCCGGCCGCTGCTTTGATATCGACGTTACCGCTGGCGGACTGGAGGCTCACTTTGCCCGCGGGGGCATAAGCGCTTATCCCTCCCAGCTTCTTATCGACGCCCGAGGCTTCAATGCGCGAGCCTGCCTGCAGGGTAACGTTATCCTCGGATTGAGCGCCGGTGGCCTGCAGTGCCAGTTCCCCGGCACGTACCGAGATCAAGCCGCCCTGGCTGATTTGCGTGCCGCTGATCGCAAGTTTTCCGCCTATGCCGGCGTCCGCCAGTGCTGTACCAGCGCCGGTACCCGACCCTGCTTGATCGATATTTACCCTGCCGTCCACGTTGGTGATACTTTGGTCCGCGCCGGTCGATGTGCCCAGTCGCGCCGATTGCAATTGCAGATCGCCCGCATTCGCCAGATCGAGCTTGCCATCACCAGTTGCCACAATATCCTTTTGCGCCTGGATATGTACGGAGGAGAAGCCATCGATGTGTTTTTCGCCTTCACCGATGAACAGACGGCCGGAGTTGGGCGCATCGCCATTGAGCGCAAGAACGGTCAGGCTGCCGCTGCCGTCGCCCGCGCACACCGTGGCGCAAGCCGCCTGATTGAGGTTGGTCAGATTGACGGAGGCCGCCTGCAATAGTTTGTTATCGGCACCATGACCCACCAGCCCCCAGCCATCGAGATGAAGACTGTCGAGACGCGGCTTGCCATCCGCATCGATACTTCCCAGGACCAGGGAGCCATACAAATCGATGGTGCTGTAGCTGCGCACGGTCAGTTCGGTGAGTTCGCTAAGGCTTGACAGCAGAGAGGAGGTCAGGTTGAGACCGGCGCCCGGCGTATCAGGGGGCGCATCGCCCATACTGACCCTGCTCGACGAGAGCGCGATGGCGTGGGCGTCGATGCGGGCGGAAGGTGCGATCCGGCTATCCGCCGCGGCATCCAGGATAACGCTGCCGGTGCTTGCGATCCTTGTCTGATCTTCCACGATCAAGGTGCCCAGCAAGGCTACCGAGGGATCTGCGATCGCACGGTTGAAGTTGGGCTGAGGCGCCTCCGCGACGCGAAGCAGGGCGCCATCTCCGTTCACCTGCAGCGCGCCGGCGCTGTTATCCAGTGTTCCCTGGCTGCGAATGGAGCTGCCGGACCGTGCGACGACTTGCTGCTTTGCCGCCAGGATGATTTCCGGCGCGAGCAGGGTAGCCGCCGTGCTATTGCGCAGTTCGACCCGCTCGGCGCCCACCGTGAGCTGGTCGCCTGAAGAAGAGGTGGTGCGTCTCCCGCCTATGAGCAGGCTTTGGGCGCCCAGGCTGTTGAGTCCCGAAGTCTGCAACTGCAACGTACCGTCGTCCGGACCCAGACTGTCCACCAGACTGATGTAGGGGGCTTCCACCGATACCTCGCCACCACGGCCATCGCGCACAATGGCGTTACCCTTTGCATCCTTCCCAACGACGAAGGTAGCCGTGCTGAAACCGATAGTGCCATTCAATAATAGTGCATCGGTGGCGGCAAGCTGGAGCTGTCCAGCGTCCGCGGCGATTCTGGGAATGACCGTTCCGGCGGAAACCGCCGTTTCAGAGAAAAACTGGTTCGAGAAACTGTCGTTATATTGCGATTGCGTTCGTACTACGCTGCCAGGCGTGACGTGAAACAGGGAGGTTCGGCTATCGGCAATATCCGTGCCTGCAACCGCCGTGCGCCCGGCCACGATACTGGAACCATCCATCTGCGCGAACACGGTCCCGAGGGGGAGATCCTGGTACCCAAGTGCGGCGGTAAGCACAGGAAGCGGCATATCCCGCACCCCCTTCACGGTGGAAATCGCGTACGCGCCCGGCAACAGGGCGTAGCGGGCCGGAAGCAGCACATAATAGCCCGCCGCCAGGCCGGGCACGCCGCTCAGATAGACCGTGTCACCGACGCTCACCCCGGAGCCGATCTGATACTGATGGTCGAGCGGGGCAAATACCGATGGTGAGGTGGTTGAACTGAAGGCGGGGAGGATGGCCGCGGTATAACGGCTATCCAGCACATCCTGCGAACCGCCCGGTCCCGCCACGAATTCATACGCATACAGGTCGCCGCCACCGGAAAGATCAGCCCTTGCACCACTAGCGATAGTCACGGCGGGCGCATTCAAGGATATTTGCTTCGCTAACGGTGATGAGATGAGGTTTGATGTTGCCGGGTCGACCTGGTACACCCAGGATTTTCCATTCTGCACGCTGCCGAAAGGGATTAGCTTGCCATCGCCGGATACCGAGGTCACGCTGCCATCCTGCAGCGTGACGCCGCCGGTCGCATTGAAGGCGATCTGCCCCAGCGGCGCGCGCACTACTCCGGCCTGGTTGATGGTAGTGGCGTTGACCGTAAGCTTGCCGCCCGCGGAAAGCGGTGTGTCGCTCAGGCTGCCGCCATTGGACAGGAAGGTTACCGCACCGGGCGCATAGGCGCCCTCCGGATTGAGGGTGAAATTCGCCCGGGTTACGGGGTAAAGCTGAGCCGCCTGGAATATCAGGTTGCCGGCGGTTTTGAGCGAACCCGTAAAATTGGTGGTTGAATCGGTCAAGCTGTAGGAAAACCGGATATCGCCGTCGCTGTGATAGCGTGCGGTGGAAAATCCGTCGAGTAGGCTGTTGCCGCGGATATCCACCAGCTTGGCGCTGACTGTCAGCGTCGCATTGCCAGTTGCCGGGTCGCGGACCGGCAACGTGCCTGCCCCGGGCTGGTTTTTACCATTGACATTTCCCAATGCCACATAGGCCGCCTGCAGGTTGGCGGAGGCGCCCGGATTTCCCCTCAGCACCGGCGCATCCAGCGTCAGGCTGCGCCTGGCAGCGAGATCCACGCCTCCATCGATTGCGATGACATCCGTACTCTTGAGTTCGATCTGGTCGAAGCCGCCAGCCTGGAGCTGTCGCGCACTGATCCGGGCGGTGCCGTTGGCCGGAGCGGTAGGCAGGCCGGTAACCGGGTCCGAGGTGAGCGTCAGGATGCGATCCTGTGTCGGGTAAATTCCCGCGCCCCCTCCCAATGCTCCATTCGGATTGATGGTTCGATCATATAAATCCAGCCCGATGGACAATCTGCCTGCGGCAGCGCCCGGGACGGACGCCGCTTTACCAAGCAAACTACCGTTGACAGCCATGCCCTCCCGTGCTTGCAGACTGATTTCACCTCCCGCTCCGGCAATGGCGATGGTTTGCACGCCTGTGGTAGTGAACTGATCTATCTCGCCCCTGGCTCCGGAAACATCGATCAACGATCCGGACTCCAGAATCAGATCGCCTTTATTCGCGCTCAAGATTACGCTGCCCGCGTCCAGCATCCTGCCCTTGCGCAGGCCGTCCGCGCTATCCCTGCGGATCTGTGCCACGCTGCCTGCCTGCAATCTTGCGCTACTGCCTACCAGTAAATGCTGATTGCTTACGAAGCCTTCCGTATTGTCATCCTCGCTGGCGATAATCAATCCCGGCGCCACACGCAGACTGATGTGACCCGCCGGCGCGTCGATGGAGCCGAGAACTTGCAGATTCTCACGTGCGGAAAGCGATACCGACGCACCGGGGTCGGTGATAATGGAAGCTCCCACCCCCATGGTCAGGTTGCCCAGTCCCAGCCGGCTCAGGGCGCTGGTCGACGCCAGTGTCAGGCTCACCGGGCTGCGGAACAATTCATCCAGCGTACCGATGCGGCTGAAAGCCGACATGGCGGTTCCGGTGGGCCTGATCAGGTAGCTTGCATCCGGTATCCAGTTCTGCATTTGCGGGCGGATCTGCGTACCGGCTACAATCTCCAGGTTGTTTACTCCAGTCAGGCTATACGACGCAAAGCCGCCTTGGCGGAACGCGGCCGGATCGATCCAGTATTCCCCGCTGTTTCCTGAAGGCGCTCCGCCTATCCTGACCGTGGGGGCAGTGATGGCGAGCGTGCCGCCATCGAATAATCCATAGCCCAGCAGTACTCCGCGCATTTCAACCGCGCCCAGCATATTGCCGGCGTTATCAACACTTGTCGAATTCAACTGGATGTTTCCGCCCTTCCCCGCAGTCAGCTTGTTATTGCTATCCACCCACCCGCCGCCGGACACATCGATCTGGCTGCTGGCCCCGACCACCACATTCTTGAGGGCGGTCAAAGTCACCTTTCCGCCGTCGAGCAACAGGGGCGCATTATCTGCGGTGGCGAAAATAAGCGGAGAATTGTTGACCCATCCGCCGCGCACGTCGATTTGCGTGCCCGGAGCCAGTTGAACGCTACCTTCCCGGCTTTTCAGGCTGACCTCGCCTGAAAGGATAGTGATGTTGCCGGCTACATTAATGTCTGAGGTTGCCAGCGCAGAAAAGGCTCCGCCGGGCGAAAGCCGCAAATCCGTGGCGGCAGAGAGATGGATCGTGTCATTGCTGAACAAATGCAGGCTGGAGAAACCGCCCTGTTTTATTAAATCAGCCGATAGCTGCAGGCTTTGCCGGGATTCCGGCGGCGCCGGGGTACCGGAATCGAATCCCTGCAGCAGACCGGGAGCCGACTGGCTTAGTACAATGTTCCGGGCGCGGAAATCCGGGGTTTCCCCCCCGTTTACTTCCTGGCTGGCTTCGCCAATCACCAGCGTGCCGCCCTTGGGCAGGTCGGCCTCAATGCGCTGCAACAGTCCCGGGGTTGCATGCGCCCGCAACGCCCCTTGCAGTGCCGCCCAGGGCGTACTTACGGAGATCGTCCCGGCGGATTGTCCTTCCGTATATCCCTGTAATACCGGGCGGGGCGTCGCCACGATGGTGGTGGTACCCCATTTGCCTGACGTGACGGTATATCCGTCGGCAAAGCCTATGTAATTGATGTCGATGGGCGCGTCGGCGATATTGTAGATCCTCCCATCGCTCCCCAGCAGGGTCGTGGTGCGATCAAGTCCCTGTTGATACTGGATGGTGCCGCCGGAGACATCGAGGATCGAGCCGCTTTTGGTGATCACGTCACCGCCGGAGTCCAGCGAAATACTGCCGGCCTGCGTGAGTTTTTCGGAAATCCCACGCCCCAGATTATTACGGAACGGAGCGATATCCGCCAATGGGGTGCCTTTGCGGAGATCGACCGTGACCGTTTTGCCTTTCAGGAAGCCGTTGCGTTGCAAGGGGGCATCTTGCAACTCGTTCGAGCGCAGCTCTACTTGAACCAGATTGCGTTCGGCGGAGAGTTGCACGCCTTGCAAACCGGAAGCATCAATGCGGCTGGCCGTGTCGAGGTAGATGCGACTGCCGTCGGGCTCGATGGGTACCGGCTTAGCGTTATTGCGATCGCGAATCCGGTCGTAAGGATTATCCGCCGCCAATGCGCTTACGTTGCCACCCGGTGCAATAATGGAGGCGCTCCCCTGCAGGGCTATTTCTTTGCCGACTAATGACACTGCTGAGGGTAGGAAAACCTGAGCATCGGTGACGGTTTTTTTGTCAGTCGCATCGGCGATGATCTCGGTGACGCTACCATGGGACATGGTTAAAGTGCCGCCCTGATTGGGCAACAGTTTGTTGCTGCCATTTTCCGCGACATTGACAAATCCAGCGGAAAGGCTACTATCCAAAGGGTTTCGCCGCGAAACATCCCCGGCGGACAGTTGAATGGATCCATTGGCATTCACCGAAGTCGTTGCGGTCAGGCGGCCGGATTGATTCACCAGCAGCCCCGCCAGGGTGATGTTGCCGCGTTCCGCCGTGATTGTTCCCTGGTTGCTGGCGGTTGAATTGGTTAGCCCGCCCGCATCTACCTCGATCAGCAGGCCACGCAGCGCCGGGTCACTACTGGCGGCCAGATAGACGGTTTTTCCAGCGCCCAATATGGCCTGCCCGTCCGGCGTGCTGATCTTTCCCTGATTGGTGACCGTGGGCGCCAGTAGCATAATGCGCCCACCGTTGGCGGTAGCGAGAATGGCACCCGGTTTGATTTCGATATTGCCGGTGAAACCGGTCCCGCTTTCAAATACTGCCGGGAATGTATTATCTATTACACCTGTGTTGCCCGTGAGCAATCCTCCAAGATAGGTTGAATCCTTGATATTGAGCGTTGACGCGACCAACCCGCCAACGTCGACCTGTGCGCCGTTGGCAAAGAGAACGCCGTTCTGGTTGATCAGGTAAACCTGCCCGTTTGCCCTCAATTGTCCGGCAATCGTGCTGACATCCGGTCCCCACACGCGGTTCAGGGTAGATGCGGTGACGCTGGGCTGGTCAAAGACCACCGCCTTGTCGGCGCCGATATTAAAATCTTTCCAGTTGAGAATGGCTTGTTCGCTTAGCTGGCGCACCGTCATGGTGTGGCCGTTGATCTCGGGCATGCCGCCATGACCTATCTGGCCGTGGCCCACGAAAGGCAGATCGCCGCCCGCGCCGCATGCGCCGCCCGCGCAGGGCGTCGGCAATGACGCCGGGTCGATGGCGTAAGCTACATTCGACCATGCCTGCATCACCGCGCTGGCGGCCCACAGCAATTTGAAGCTGGTGGTTAATCGGTGACGCAAGTGCTCGGGACGGGAGCATTTGGCCGAATTGTGTCGCGGTGATTTCATGCGGTGAAACCCTTTAACCAGAATTCGGCAGTTGTAGCGGCATCGCTAACATGGCGAAAATCAAAATATATAAAAAATTCATTATGGATCATGAGGCTATCAAGAAAATGACGATCAATTACTGAATTCAGGATTAATCTTTATCCAGCGTGGGGCAGGATTGTCGCGAATAAAAAAATTCCTGAAGTAAGCACTTTCAACCAGTTATAAACACGGCGGATATTCGCTGTTTTAGCAGTCATCTCTACCGATCAAAAACCGACAAATCCCCACAGAACGTGGGGACCTCAAACCAGAGCCCTTACAGGACGCAGGGCTCCAACCCGAACCCCGCAGGACGCGGGGCTCGGTGGTGACCTCCTTACTCCACCAGTTGCAGTGGAGCGGTCGAATTGCCGAAGCGGGTGCCCTTGGCGCGGAAGGCATCCAGTGCGGCATTCCCCGTTTCAGGGAAGGTGATGGGATCAAGGATCGTGCCGGGAACGGTGGTGATTACGGCCGGATCGAGCGCCTTGTTGATGAAGGCGGTGGTTACGCTGCCCCAGGCAGTGCCACTCTGGTGATAACGCTGACCATTCACCGCATTCTTGCGCGTATTGACGGAAGCCTGGTAGAAGTAGTCGTAGCGCCCGCTGATTGCCTGTGCCTTGTTGAAGGTGGTGGTGCCGACGCTTGCGCCATCAATGCTGGTGAATTGCCAATGGTTGGCTCCGGTCGGAATATTTTCCAGGCCGAGGATGCCGATTGCGCGTTTGCCCTTGGCGAATACACCGTCCAGGACGCTGGGTACGTTGCCCGCGCTAGGTTCGGTGCGCACGGTGTATTCGCCATAATTGACCGGATCGCCCAAATCACCTGATATATTAATCGGCTCAACCGTTCCACCAAAGGCGGCTCCACCCGGGTTATTCAGGAAATACTGGTTGGCGGCGGCTTTGGCACCGGAACCGAAGTTCCGGTCGATCACCACCACGGGACCCGCTGGCAGGTTCCCGGTATCCGTCGCATTTCTCAGCTGGCTCCAATCCTGGATACCGCCTGAGAGGATCGCGGCGATTTCAGCCTTGCTGAACCCGTTCGGGCGCTGCTCCGCTAGATTGTTGGTGACCGCAATGCCGTTCACCACGGCATAAAGCGGCTGGGACGTAACATGGCCCAACTCGGCTGCAGTGACGGGCGAAACACCGGAAGGCAGGTTCAATCCGGTGAAAAGCGCAAGCTCTTGGTTCGCAAGACCGATATCCGGCGCCTTGGGATCCGTCAGGCCGGTATTGGTAATCCGGTAGGAAGGATTGCCCCCGGCGCTGATAAGCGTCGCGTTGCCGATAACCCGGTAGTAAGGCAGGGTCTGGCCGCGAACCAGCGGGCCGATGCCGTTGGCAAACACTCCCCCCAGGGAGCGATAGACAATCAGCACGTTCGAGCCAGCCGGCAGGGACCCGGCAGCAGCGGCCAGTTTGCCGTATACGGCACGGAATGACCTGCCCTTGGAATTGTCCGCCTGATCAGTGTAGTAGTCTATGGTGCCCGGGGTAAACAACGACTTGGCGATGGTTTCAAACACATTGTTTTGCTCCGCGCCCCCGCCTGTGTAGAGGATCAGATCCGGCGTGACGGTAGGACCCACCGCATATGCCTGGCCGGCAAAAGCCAGTGCCAGGGAGGCAGCGAAAAGTTTCAGTTGCTGTTTCATTTTCAATATCCTTTTAAATAAGTTGAATGCCGAATATTTTGGAATTATTCAGGCAAAGCTACTCCCCGTCCGGCGAAAGTGTGCCGGGCTTTTTACAAAAACGGGGAGTGAGTTGTTTTTAAATCTAGGACAGGGGGCTGGAACGGCGCCGGGCGATAGTACCCACCAGAGCCAGACCGGCCAGAAGCATCGCCCAGGTTTCAGCTTCCGGGACAGGAGAAACGGTAAGCTCTCCGGCGCTGCTCAGTGTCACCGTACCCAATAACGCCGCGTTCACGATAGCGGTATTGGAGGTCCCGTTTCTTGTGATTTCGTAAAAACTCAGGCTCTGTCCTAATCCCGCAGTCGTATCGAAATTAGCTTTGGTATTCCAATTGGAACCATGCGCAAACTCATAGGATGCATAGTCGGCGGAGCCGTCTTTCAGATGCAGGTAGGTATTTCCCCCCACAAACCCGGGGGCGTCTATGGCGCCTTGGCCTCCGTTCGCGCCCGCTGCGCTTGCCGCAGTAATATAAGAATTGACGTTACCAGCCCAAGCAAGCAATTGAAGATTGCGGGTGCCTGCAGGAGTGCCATCAGCGGGACCCGTGGTCAAATAGCTGACGGGATCTCCATCTATCGAACCGCCATTGGTATCCGCTGCTATCAGGTTCCATTTGATATCCGCCACATGGGATGGGCCTACAGCGGAGAGAAACGTATTCCAGTTCGCGTCGGCGGCCAGGTTGTGGGAGATTCCCGCGAAGGATGAATTGATGTCATCTTTGCGCAAGCCGGTATCCCATGCAAAGGTATAACCGCTCACGGATTCATATGCATTGAACAATACCGAGCTATTCCCCGCCGTACCGGTATATGCGGCAAAAGCGGAACCTGAAGTGGCTAGCGCCACCACGGCCGCGAGATATTTGATCTTGTTGGATTTCATTAAAAACACTCCTTGATTTCAATTGATGAAGTAACCGAACTGCACCTGCATCCTAGGGGGAAATTTTCATAAATGAAAACAACATATTTGCATTAGGAAATGAGCTGATTTCATAACCTGAATATTTATCCGCAAATGATTCGCATAATTCCTGTTCAGAGGATAAACATGAACCAGGAAATCCACAAAGAACAAAAAAATGTAACGTATTGACTTTTAGTCATGCTGTCTCTGGCCCGGATATTTTCATCAGCCTGGTCCGAAAATTATCAAAAGTGGCATGAACGATGGCACTTGATGAGTCGTGTTGAAATCCAGTTTGTGCCACCGGACTTCGTGGGCAATAGTCGTAAGTAAGGGGCTGCCGGGGCACGTTTCTTTCGTGCCTGGGGCGGCTTTTGGAAAGGATTTCCGAACAAACTGTTGCTATCCGGAAGATTTTCCTTAAAATCTAGCGGCGGGTTGATCCAGAAGTAGGGCGCTGCTGATCGTCCGGGCCTTATGGCATCTACTATATTTTGGGCAAATCAATGTTTTCGAGCGATGAGATAAAAAATGGAAATCGTGTCCAGAAAAGAACAACATAATATTAATAAGCTGCACAAACGGCTGAGGCGTCTTGTCGGTACAGCCATTGCCGATTTCAATATGATCGAGGCGGGAGACCGGGTGATGGTGTGCCTCTCGGGTGGCAAGGATAGCTACGCGTTGCTCGATATCCTGCGCAGCTTGCAGGCCCACGCGCCATTGCCGTTCGAATTGATTGCGGTGAATCTGGACCAGAAACAGCCCGGCTTCCCCGAGCATGTATTGCCGGGCTATCTAACCAGCATTGACATGCCTTTCCGCATTGTCGAACAAGATACCTATAGCGTGGTGAAACGCGTCATTGCGGAGGGTAAAACGACTTGCAGTCTGTGCTCGCGTTTGCGCCGGGGGGTGTTGTATCGTGTTGCCAGCGAACTGGGCGCGACAAAAATCGCGCTGGGGCATCATCGCGACGATATTCTTGAAACACTGTTCCTCAATCTGTTTTACGGTGGCAAGCTGAAGACCATGCCGCCCAAGCTGGTGAGTGATGATGGACGGCATATTGTGATTCGTCCACTTGCCTACTGCAAGGAAAAAGACCTGGAAACCTATGCCCAGATTGAGGATTTTCCGATCATTCCCTGTAATCTGTGCGGCGCTCAAAAAAACCTCCAGCGGCAGGCGGTAAAAGAAATGATGCAACAGTGGGATAAGAAATTTCCAGGCAGGCTGGAGACGATGTTCACGGCGTTGCAGAACGTGCAGCCTTCGCATTTGGTTGATCCTGCGCTCTATGATTTTTGCGGACTCAAAACGGGAAATGGACCTGTCGCTGATGGCGATAAGGCGTTTGACCCGGAAACTTTCGAGCCTGCGATGGCAGAGATCCTGAGTTTGAACAAAGGCTGATTTCCGGCACTTCAATTTGACTGAATGAAATTTCCCGGCATATCGATGAAGAGATCGTTCAGATTCGTTGTGTTCCCAACGGTCTTCCTTGTTTTGCTAACGACAGCGTTGCCCACACGCTCTGCTCTGCCATTCGATAACAAGAGTGGCGTTCCTTCTCTGGCTCCGCTGCTTCAGGATGTGACGCCGGCGGTGGTAAATATTTCGGTGCAGACCCGCTCCGCCATCGAAGACAATCCATTGTTTCGCGATCCATTTTTTCGCCGCTTTTTCGAACTTCCTGACCAGACAGCCCGTCCCGAGCGCAGCGCCGGATCGGGGGTGATCGTGGATGCGGCCAAAGGGTATGTCATTACCAATTTTCATGTGGTCAAGGATGCCCAGCAGGTTCTTGTCACGCTCAAGGACAGGCGCCAGTTTCAGGCGAAGCTGGTGGGGACGGATCCCGGCACCGATATTGCCTTACTGAAAATTGAAGCAAAGAATTTGCGGGCTCTGAGCCTCGGTGATTCCGATTTGCTTAAGGTAGGGGATTTTGTTGTTGCTATCGGCAACCCGTTTGGTCTGGGACAGACCGTCACTTCCGGTATCGTCAGCGCGTTGGGCAGAAGCGGACTTGATATCGAAGGGTACGAGGATTTCATACAAACCGATGCATCCATCAATCCGGGCAACTCCGGCGGCGCACTGGTGAATCTCAAAGGGGAGCTGATCGGTATCAACACGGCCATTATCGGCCCCTCCGGCGCCAACGTCGGCATCGGTTTCGCGGTGCCAAGTGCGATGGTCAAGTCGGTGCTGGATCAGATTGTGCGCTTTGGAGAGGTGCGCCGCGGCAGGCTGGGCGCGAACGGTGAAGATATCACCTACGATCTTGCATCCTCTCTGGGATTGGCTTCCACCGAAGGCGCTATCATCAGTACGGTTGATCCCGGCTCGCCTGCGGAAAAGGGGGGGCTGAAGCCACGTGACGTGGTAACGGCGATCAATGGGCGCGCGGTGCGCAGTGCCGTGGATTTGCGCAATAAAGTAGGGATGAGACCGATTGGAGAAACAATAGACCTCAGGCTGATAAGAGATGGCAAGCCTCTGACCGTAAAAATAAAGATCGACAAGCCGCCTGAATTGGCCGGTAGCGGGGCGGTAGCGGTGCCTCAGCTTGCGGGTGCGGCAGTAGCAAATCTCAAAGCGGGTCGCGGGCGAACTGAAGGTGTGCTGGTGACCGAGGTGGATGCCAATAGTCCTGCCTGGCTGCATGGGTTCAGGCCGGGAGACATCATCATCGGAGTTAATCGCAGGAAAGTACGCTCGATACAGGAGCTCCTTGCAGTTCTGAAAGCAAGCGAAGATGCCCTCATTTTCGATCTGTTGCGCGGGGACTTCAGGCTGACAATTGTAATCCGCTAAACATTTTTTCATGGCGTCTGCATGCCGCCTCGCGCTCAAATCCTCTTGTGGAAGACACGGCTCGTTCTGCACGGTCGCGCTATTCCGCGTCGTTGCGCCTTGCCCTGTATCCCAGAAATCGCATATTCACTCTGTCCAGCTCCCGGATTCAGGTGAATAGACCAGGCCACTTCCGGCGGCGCGCCTGGCGCTACCCTGTCTGGAGGCCGACGCAGAACGGAATTCCTCATCAATGAGACGATACGGATGGCACCGGGGGTATTTGTTCGCGGTATAATTCTCAGCTTTATGGCGAGCCGGATTATGCAGGAAAAATATCATCCGCAGCAAATCGAGCAGGATGCCCAGCGGCATTGGGAGACGAGTGCCGCTTTCAAGGCCGTTGAGATCGCTGGCAAGCCGAAATATTACTGCCTGTCGATGTTTCCGTATCCATCCGGTAAGCTGCACATGGGACACGTGCGCAACTACACGATTGGCGATGTGCTATCGCGTTATCGCCGCATGCAAGGTTACAACGTGTTGCAACCCATGGGATGGGATGCTTTCGGTCTGCCCGCGGAGAACGCAGCGATACAAAATAATGTGCCCCCCGCGCGGTGGACATACGACAATATCGCTTACATGCGTAAACAGTTGCAGAGTCTGGGACTGGCTATAGACTGGGACCGCGAGCTTGCTACCTGTGCACCGGACTATTACCGCTGGAATCAGTGGCTTTTTCTGCGAATGCTGGAAAAGGGATTGGCTTATAGAAAGACCGGCATTGTAAATTGGGACCCTATCGATCAGACCGTGCTTGCCAACGAGCAGGTGATAGATGGGCGCGGCTGGCGCACCGGGGCGCTGGTGGAGAAACGCGAAATCCCGATGTATTACATGAGAATCACCGCCTATGCCGACGAGCTCTTGGAAACACTGAGTGTCCTGCCCGGCTGGCCGGAGCGGGTCAAGACCATGCAGGCCAACTGGATCGGCAAGAGTTTTGGTGTCGACGTTATCTTTCCTGCCGATACGCTTTCGGGCATGCCACAGGCGCTGAAAGTTTTTACCACCCGTGCCGATACGCTGCTTGGCGTAACCTACGTTGCCATCGCGGCCGAGCATCCCGTTGCGTTATACGCCGCGAGAGGCAATCCAAAACTTGCCGAATTCATTGAGGTTTGCAAGCACGGCGCCACCGTGGAAGCGGAACTTGCCACCCAGGAAAAGAAAGGGATGAACACCGGGCTGTTTGTTATTCACCCGCTGACCGAGGTGAAGCTGCCGGTATGGATCGCTAATTACGTATTGATGGGCTACGGCGAAGGGGCGGTAATGGCTGTTCCGGCCCATGACGAACGCGATTTCGAGTTTGCAGCAAAATATTCACTGCGAATCAGGCCGGTGATCAAGCCGAGTGACGGCAATCTGGCAATCCCCCTCACGCAGGCGTATGTAGAGCATGGTGTGACCTTTGATTCAGGTGAGTTTTCCGGCCTTGAATTCCAGGCAGCGGTGGACGCGATAGCGGCAGTGCTGGAACAGAAAGGACTGGGCGAAAAACGGGTGCACTATCGCCTGCGCGATTGGGGCATTTCACGCCAACGTTACTGGGGCTGTCCCATTCCCCTGATTTATTGCGATACATGCGGCGTGGTACCAGTTCCGGATGACCAGCTTCCCGTAGTGCTTCCGGAGGATCTTGTGCCGGATGGTGCTGGCAATCCGCTGGCAAAAACCCCGTCATTTTACGAGTGTTCCTGCCCGGCCTGCGGCAAACCCGCACGCCGGGAAACGGATACCATGGATACTTTCGTGGATTCCTCCTGGTACTACATCCGTTATGCCTGTACTGGCCAAGGCAAGGCGATGGCTGAAACCATGACCGATGCGCGCGTGAATTACTGGCTGCCTGTAGATCAATATATCGGTGGCATCGAACACGCTATTTTGCATCTTCTCTACTCCCGCTTCTGGAGCAAAGTCATGCGTGATCTCGGGCTGGTAAAGTTTGATGAGCCATTTGCCAACTTGCTGACGCAAGGCATGGTGCTGAATGAGATCATGTTTCGGAAAACCGAAACCGGACGCGTCACCTATTTCAATCCGGCGGACGTGGATATTCAGACGGATGAGCAAGGCAAGCCCATCGGTGCGCTGCTGCGCGCGGATGGCCAACCGGTTGAATCCGGTGGCATTGGCACCATGTCGAAATCCCGGAATAATGGTGTTGATCCGCAAAAACTGGTGGAACAATATGGTGCCGATACCGCCCGTCTATTCATGATGTTCGCCAGTCCGCCAGAGCAGACGCTGGAATGGGCGGATACTGGAATGGAGGGTGCTTTCCGCTTTCTGAAACGGTTGTGGAAACAAGTGTATGAGCACCTGCAACAAGACGTGCCGGCGTCCGATCCAGCGCAAGGTAACGATACTGACGGCCAACTCAAGGCATTGCGTTTTCAGTTGCATCAGACCATCGCCAAAGTAAGCGACGACCTGGGCAGACGCCACACTTTCAATACCGCCATCGCGGCGATGATGGAATTAATGAATGCTCTCGGAAAACTGGAAGACTCCAGTCCGGCAGCGCGTGATTTGATGCGGGAATCGCTGGAGAAAATCGTATTGCTGCTGTCGCCCATCGTTCCTCATATCTGTCATGCGTTGTGGCGTGAACTCAAACCGGGAACCGAGCTCCTCGATCAACCATGGCCGCAAGCCGATAGCACAGCTTTGGTGCAGGATGAAATTGAGCTGGTAGTGCAAGTCAACGGTAAACTACGCGGTCAGATATGTATTGCCAATGATGCAAAGCGAGAAGCGATTGAACGTATGGCATTGGAAAGCAGTCAAGTACAGAAATTCATTGCCGGAAAGACGGTCAAGAAGGTGATATTAGTGCCGGGCAGGCTCGTGAATATCGTTGTGTAAGGATATAAGCGTCACCCGTGAGGATTTAACCATGAAAAATATCTTGTTGGTTGCATTGTGTTTCGTGCTCACCGCATGCGGTTTTCAGTTGCGCGGTCAAGCCTCGCTGCCGTTTAAAACCATTTATGTTTCTTTTCCCGTAGGGCATCCCATTGGCATGGATGTTAGGCGTCTCATTCAGGCGGGTACCACCACGCGTGTGGTTGAAAAGGCAAAAGACGCGCAAGCTACGCTGGATATTATCAGTGTAGTGAATGACAAACAAATCATGTCGGTATCGGGAGGCGGAAGAGTGCGCGAGTTCGAATTGCGGTACCGGGTTTCTTTTCGCCTCTATGATGCCAAAGGAGTAGATCTCATTCCCACCAATGAGATTGCCCTGCGTCGCATCATTCCCTATACAGATGCGCAGGTCGTGGCAAAGGAGGGAGAGGAGGCAATGCTCGTCCGGGAAATGCAAAACGACTCCGCGGAGCAAATCTTGCGGCGACTGGAGGCGGTGAAAGTAGCACCCGCCAAATCTTCCTGAATCCGGCAATGCGGTTCAATCGCGGATTCAGGTGAAGACCTGGAAACGGTGCAATCTGCCTCGTAGCGGACCCACGCAAAAGGTGAGAATCGGGTTGCGCAAGAAATCTATATGAATCAAAGTATTATCCAGGAAAATGAGCGGCCAACCAGCGGATTTTAGGATAATAGCTTAAAGCCATGCGTCTTAGCCCCGAGCAGCTTTCCCGGCATCTTCAGAAACAGCTTGCGCCGCTTTATACGGTATTTGGCGACGAGCTGCTGCTGTCCATTGAAGCAGCCGATTTAATTCGTACCAGGGCGCGTCAGGCCGGCTATAGTGAGCGTGAGATTTTCACGATAGATTATCACTTCAATTGGGCTGACTTGCGGCAGAGCAGCAGTAGTCTTTCACTGTTCGGGGAACGACGTATAATGGATATACGTATTCCGTCCGGCAAACCAGGAATTCAAGGTAGCGCGGCTATAGAAGCATATTGCCATTCGCTGCCACCCGACACTGTCACGCTTGTTACCCTGCCTAGAATTGACAAGCAGGGTTCTGCGGCAAAATGGTTTCAGGCGCTTGAGAAATCGAGTGTAATGATTCCGGTTTCTCCGGTGGAGCGTGGCCGCTTGCCCGCATGGATTAGTCAACGGCTTGAAATGCAGGAGCAAAGTGCCGAACCTGAGACATTACAATTTCTTGCCGGCAAAGTGGAAGGCAACCTGCTCGCGGCCCACCAGGAACTCAAGAAACTCGCGCTGCTCTACCCGGTGGGCATGCTATCTTTCAATCAGGTGAAGGATGCGGTGCTGGATGTGGCGCGTTACGATGTTTTCAAACTGTCCAATGCGATGATGGCGGCGGATACCGTCCGGTATACCCGGATATTGGAAGGCTTGCAGGGCGAGGGTACGGCATTGCCGTTTATTGTTGCTACACTCGCGGGCCAGATTCGCTCGCTGATTGTCATTCTTGAAGGACGGGATTCAGGCAGGCCACTCATGCAACTGATGAATCAAGCCAGGGTATGGGGGGGAGATCAACAGAAAATTGTGGAAAGCGCAGTCAGTCGTCTCAGTATGAAGCAATTGGTGCAGGCCTTGTTGCATACCGCGAAAATAGATAGGATCAGCAAGGGTGTGGCGCAAGGTGACGCATGGGATGAATTACTGCAACTGGGATTGCGTTTGGCAGCTGGCAAGCGGTGACAGCGTCCATCATTGTTGGATCAGTCATGAGTGAGTCAATTCATTGTCTAAGCGGAAGTGAGATATGGATATCATAGACATTAAAACTTACATGCAATCAATAGGGCGCGAGGCTCGTAGCGCATCGCGCCTCGTCGCCAGAGCGGAGACCGCCTCTAAAAACCAGGCTCTCGCCATCATGGCGATGGCCATCCAGCGCGATGAGCAGGAGCTGTTGGTCGCGAACGCAAAGGATGTGGAAAACGCAAAAACAAGAGGGTTGGATACGGCCCTGATTGATCGTTTGACACTTACTTCGAAAGGTATTGCCGGCATGGCGGAAGGTCTGCTGCAAATTGCCGCGCTGGCGGATCCAATTGGGGAAATCAGCGATCTGAGTTTCCGCCCCGCTGGCATACAGGTAGGGAAAATGCGCGTACCCCTTGGGGTGGTGGGCATCATTTACGAAGCGCGTCCCAACGTTACGGCCGACGCCGCGGGATTATGCCTTAAGGCGGGTAACGCGGCCATACTGCGCGGTGGGTCGGAAGCGATTCATAGTAACCAGGCCATCGCGGCTTGCGTAAAGGAAGGATTGAAAGCCGCCGGGTTGCCTGAGACCGCGATTCAGGTGATCGAAACCACTGATCGGGCGGCTGTGGGGGAACTCATTACCATGAAAGAGTTCGTTGACGTGATTGTACCGCGTGGCGGCAAGGGGTTGATCGAGCGTATTTCCGATGAAGCACGTATTCCGGTCATCAAGCATCTGCACGGTATATGCCACGTTTATATAGACGAGGGAGCCGATCTGGATAAGGCTATCCGCATTGCCGACAATGCCAAGACGCAGCGTTACGGAACCTGCAATACTATGGAAACGCTGCTGGTGCATGAAGCCATTGCCAGGGAGGTGCTACCTCCTCTGTGCAAAATCTATCTAGATAAAGGAGTGGAGCTGCGTGGTGATGCGCCATCTCGCGCCATCATCGCGCAAATGAATGAAGCGGTGGAAGAGGATTGGCACACCGAGTATCTTGCGCCGATTCTGAGTGTGCGGGTGGTAAGCGGACTGGATCAAGCCATCGAGCATATTGCCGTTTATGGCTCCCAGCATACCGATTCAATCATTACCGAGGATTATAGCCGCGCCCGCCGTTTCCTGCGCGAGGTTGATTCCAGCTCCGTGATGGTAAACGCATCTACCCGCTTCGCCGATGGGTTTGAATACGGCCTCGGTGCGGAAATCGGCATCTCCACCGACAAGATTCATGCGCGTGGCCCGGTGGGATTGGAAGGACTGACCAGCCAGAAATTCATCGTACTGGGCGATGGACACATCAGACAATAAACAAATCAGGCAACAATATTTCCAACAAAGAGAGCCACGAGAAATTAAGAGAGCTCGGATTTTTTCCTTATATAAAGTTTGTCATGACTCAGTTGATCGAAATAAAAATCCCTGATATCGGAGACTTCACGGACGTTCCCGTTATCGAACTGCTGGTGAAGCCGGGCGATACGGTGGAAAAGGAAACATCGCTTATCACGCTGGAAACCGATAAGGCGACGATGGAGATTCCCGCGCCTCAGGCGGGCATCGTGAAGGAGATTAAAGTCAAGATCGGCGATAAAGTGTCGGAGGGGACGATCATACTTGTATTGGAAACAGCGGCTGAACCGGCCAAGCCAGCTTCGTCGGCTGAGCCGATTGAGACGCCTGTTCCATCATCTGCGTCCGAACCGAAGAAGGCCGGGATGCCGCCAGACTCGTCTGCCAAGGTAAATTCAGAATCCAAGCCGGCCGGATCTCGCGATATTCCACAGGGCGATATTCATGCCGATATCGTGGTACTGGGTGCGGGACCGGGCGGCTATACCGCCGCGTTTCGCGCCGCTGATCTCGGTAAAAAAGTCGTCATGATCGAGCGTTACCCCACGCTCGGCGGTGTATGCCTCAATGTCGGCTGCATCCCCTCCAAGGCACTTCTGCATGTGGCGAAAGTCATCACCGAAGCTGAAGAAACAGGGCGCCAAGGCATTGTTTTCGGCAAGCCCGCCATAGAACTCAATAAGTTGCGGGCATGGAAAGAATCTGTCGTCGCCAAACTTACCAAAGGGCTGACTGGGTTGGCGAAGCAGCGCAAGGTGCGAGTGGTGCAAGGAACGGGTAAGTTCGTTTCTCCGAATATGATTCAGGTGGAAACGCCTGATGGCCTGAGAACCGTATCTTTCGAGCATTGCATCATAGCTGCAGGTTCAAGCGTGGCAAGTATTCCCGGCTTTCCCTATGACGATCCCCGTCTCATGGATTCGACCGGTGCGCTGAAGCTGGAAGATATTCCCAAGCGCATGCTTATCATTGGCGGGGGTATCATCGGCCTGGAAATGGCGACAGTTTATGACGCACTCGGGTGCAAAATCAGCGTGGTGGAGTTGATGGATCAATTGATTCCCGGCGCAGATGCGGATCTCGTCAAGCCTCTGCACCGGCGCATACAGAAACGCTACGAAGCGATTTACCTAAGAACCAAGGTTACAGGGATCGAGAGGCGGGAGGATGGCTTGAGAGTTACATTTGAAAGCGCGTCCGATACCGTCCCTGCACCTGAACCGCAGCTCTACGACCGCATTCTGATGGCGGTGGGGCGCCGCCCCAACGGCCGCGATAGCGGCGTGGAGAACATCGGCGTCAATGTCGATGAACGTGGTTACATCCCGGTAAATAAACAGCTGCGCACCAATGTTCCACATATTTTTGCCATCGGTGATATTTGCGGCGAGCCTATGCTCGCTCACAAGGCGTCGCACGAAGGCAAGCTCGCCGCGGAAATCATTGCGGGTGGAGAACATGCTACAGAAGCGGCATTTGATGCCCGCGCCATTCCCTCTGTGGCTTACACCGACCCGGAAATCGCCTGGATGGGTCTGACCGAAACCGAAGCTGACAAACAAGGTATCGAGTACGAAAGAGCGGTGTTTCCCTGGGCGGCAAGTGGCCGCGCGATCGCAATGGCGCGCGACGAAGGGTTGACCAAACTGCTGCTGGACAAAAAGAGCCGCCGTATTCTTGGTGCGGGTATCGTAGGGGTGAACGCCGGCGAGCTGATCGCCGAAACAGTGCTGGGGCTTGAAATGGGCGCGGATATGGAAGACATTGGACTCACCATCCACCCGCATCCAACCTTGTCTGAGACCGTATTTTTTGCTACCGAAATTGCGGAAGGGTCGATTACTGACCTGTATATGCCGAAGAAATAAGAGCAATTTCGAATGATATGACTGCCTAAGTCGAAGACCTATTACTTCCGGGTTATTTGGGTGAGAAAAGCCGTGTCTGTCTTCGATAGCTTTCTTATTCGCAGTATCTTCGTTAGTCGCTAGTTTTTTCAGATTCCTCGTCGTACCGGGGGCAGCTTCATGCTGACCTGATATTTGCGATAAAGATCCAGTACTTTTGGCACATACATCCGGGTCTCTTGGAACGGCGGAATCTGATTTCCATACTTAACGACATTGTTCTCCCCTGCATTGTAAGCAGCCAGTGCCAGGCTTACATTGCCATTGAACATTTTCAGCAAGTCACTCAGATATCGGGTACCGGCATGAAGATTCTGTACGGGATCGAAACGGTCGGTGGCGCCATATCGCCGCGCGGTATCCGGCATGAGCTGCATCAGGCCCGCCGCGCCTTTTTTCGATACTGCCGTGGCGTTGTAAGCAGATTCCGCGGAAACCACGGCATGTACCAGTGCACTTTCCAGGGCGTAAATCCCGGCAATTTCTTCGATGATGGCGCCATACTGAGCCTTGGCCGGCATATCAGGCTGCCTGTCACGTGTGCCGGGAATTGTTTTCTTGGCAACGGTGTCGTTGGTCGACGTAAACGGAACGTAACGTTTATCCGTGGGTACATTGCTGAAATGTGCGACACCATTTTCGTCGGTAAACCAATAGATAGTCGCATTGGCTGACTGCGCCAGGCTGTAGGTCAACAAGACCGTAAAGGTGAATGCAAGGGGCGAAAGAAGTTTCATGATGATGGCTGAAGAAGGAGTGTCTTCATTTTCTGCGTCTTTTCTTGAATTATACTCAGGCTCATGACCGGAATATTAAATAAATAAGAAATCGCTCTTCATATTCCGAATGAGAGCCGATAAATTTCTACTGAAAGTCTATGGGCCATCTTGTACTACGGCAGAAGCTGCCGTTCACTTAAGTAATCTGCAATCGCGACAAACTGTGTCACGGATAAGTTCTCTGCCCGCTTTCCCGGGTCGACTTCCAGTGCCGTGTAGTCTTCTGGTTTGAGATATCCGTGCAATGTATTGCGCAGGGTCTTACGCCGTTGCGAAAACGCGGCGGAGACAATTCCAGCAAATATGCTTTCCTTGTTCGCTGCAATTAACGGTTGCCTGCGCGGAATCATGCGCACAACCGCCGACTCTACTTTTGGCGCGGGATGGAAGCATTCTGGGGAGACGATGAAGAGTTGTTCCATTTCGAAGCGGCATTGCAGCATGACCGAAAGCCGTCCGTAGTCCGGAGTGGAGGGTTGAGCCACCATGCGCGCCACCACTTCCTTTTGCAGCATGAAATGCATATCGCGGATACCGTCTGCGAATCGAGCCAAATGAAACAGGAGTGGCGTGGAAATATTGTAGGGCAGGTTACCCACCACCCGAAGATTCTTTCCAAGCACGGAAAAGTCGAATTCCAGCGCATCGGCCGAATGTATCGTCAGACGCTCTTCCAAAAATTCCCGGTGCAGGCGTTCGACGATATTACGATCGATCTCCACCACTTGCAAATGATCGAGCGATTGTAGCAGAGGACGCGTCAGGGCCCCTAATCCAGGTCCGATCTCCACTAGAAGATCGTCTTTGCCCGGATGGATGGCGCGAACGATATCCGCGATGATTGGGCGATCAATCAAGAAATTCTGGCCGAAACGCTTACGGGGAGTGTGCTGCATGAATCCTGTCTGGCAACCGGTGTCGCGGGAATCCGGCTTGTTATTTATGGTAAAGCACCCATTTTTCCTGAACTACTTCCGATTTCCGGCCAGCATCATAGCCATATCAATTGCCGCCAGTAAACTGCCGGGATCGGCCCGGCCGGTTGCCGCTAGATCCAGGGCAGTGCCATGATCTACCGATGTGCGGATAATAGGAAGCCCCAATGTAATGTTCACGCCTGTGCCAAAGCTGGCATGTTTTAGCACCGGCAGTCCCTGATCGTGATACATGGCGAATACACAATCGTAATTCTTCAGGTGTGAAGGATTGAATAGCGTGTCGGCGGGTAGCGGGCCAATTAAATTCATGCCTTCGTCACGCAGTTCTTCCAGCAAAGGAATGATAATGTCTATTTCCTCTCTTCCAAGATGGCCTGATTCACCCGCATGAGGGTTCAGTCCCGCCACGGCGATGCGGGGCCTCTCGACGGCGAAGCGTGTGATCAAGTCGTGATGAATAATTCGCAGTTTTTGCTCCAGTATTTCGCGGGTGATGGCCGCCGCGACGTCCTTTAGCGGTAGATGAGTGGTGGCCAGCGTTACCCGCATGCCGCCGCCCGCCAGCATCATGACTACCCGGCTGTTCGTGAGCTGGGCAAGATATTCCGTGTGACCGGTGAACGCGATACCGGCGTCATTAATGATACCTTTATGTACCGGCGCAGTTACTATCGCATCGAATTCACGATTCATGCACCTATCAACGGCATGCTCTAGCGTTTCCAGAACATAGCGCGCATTGGCTGGATCAAGTTTTCCAGAAGTCGCCGGTACAGCCAGCGGTATGTGCAGTACTTGCAAGCAGCCGATTCTGTGTTCGGTGTTGCTGAGCGGGGAGTAGTTTATTATTTCCAGTGGAAGCCGTAACAACCGGGCGCGCTCTCGCAACAACTCACGGTCGGCGATAACGATCAGCCCGCATGGCAGATTCCGCTGAGCGATTTGTACACACAAATCCGGACCGATTCCGGCAGGCTCACCCGCGGTGAGGGCCAGCTTGGGCGTTACGGAAATTCCAGGAGAGATCATGGCACTACTGGAAGGAAGTCATTTTCTTCACTTATGCTATCGAACGCGTTTGATAACAGCGTTTCGATATTAGCCTTCCTCCAGCCTGTATTCGACGTAAGCCCGATCACGCAATCGTTGCAGCCAGTCCTGGAAAGCCGAGTCGGCTTTACGCGCACGGATTGCCTGGCGCGCCGTTTGCCGCTGCCGTTCCTTGCTCATGTCCTGGGAACGGCGTTCAATTACCTGAATCAGGTGCCAGCCGAATGGGGACTGTACCGGTCCGCTGATTTCTCCGTCCTTAAGTGCGCTCATGGCGTGCTCGAACTCCGGTACGGTGTCACCCGGCGAGACCCAGCCCAAATCGCCTCCTGATGCAGCACTCGCATCTTCAGAGTGCAGTTTCGCCAGTTCATCAAATTTACCACCGTTGTCCAGACGCTCTTTCAGGTCCGTTATTCGGCGCCGGGCATCGCCTTCGGACGTAAGCTCATTGATTTTGACAAGAATATGGCGAGCATGGGTCTGGTCCACCATCGTTATGGCTTCGTTTTGATTGCGCCGGTCGACCAGCTTGAGGATATGAAAGCCGTTCGGGCTCTGGATTATCGAAGATAATTCACCGGGTTTCATTGGGGTCACGTAATCGGCGAATCTCTTGGTCAGCTGGCTGGCGGGGCGCCAATCCAGCAAGCCGCCTTGCATGGCGTCGCTTGCATCGGAGAATTCGGCGGCAACCTTGGCAAACTCGACGCCATCCTTCAATTGAGCCAGAGCCGCTTCTGCTCGCTGCCGCATAGCCTCGATTTTTATGGCATCCGCCTGCTCCGGTAACTGGATCAGAATATGGGCGATGCGGTATTCGCTGCTGTCTGCCGAGTTTTCCTGCGTATGCAAAAAATTGTCCACCTCACCTTCGGTTACGCTTATCCGATTGTTTACCTCGCGTTCTTTCAGCCGTACCAAGATAATTTCGTCGCGAATTTCATTACGGAATTTGTTGAAGCTGATCCCATCCTCCTCAAGCGCGCTGTGAAATTCCGACAATGACAGCTTGTTCTCCTGGGCGATGCGGCGGATAGTCTGGTCGAGTTCGGTATCGCTGACGGTCAGGCCCGTTTCTTTCGCGAGTTGCAGTTGTACGCGATTGACGATGATGCGCTCCAGCATCTGCTTTTCCATTACCGCCCGCGAGGGCGCCTGCATACCCTGTTTCTCTAATTGTTTAACGGCGGTTTTAAGCATTTCATCCAGTTCGTTGCGTGTAATGACATTCTCGTTCACAACCGCGACGATATGGTCTATAGATTGAATACCGCTGGAATAGGCCGGTTGTTGAGCAATAGCGATCCCGGCCGTGAACATAGCCAGCAGAACAGGGGGACGTAACAAAAATTTCGTGCCCATGCGAATAAGCGTATCAACCAAAATCTGGTGATTGTAGCGTACTCACCATGAAGGTGAAGGTCAAGTGGCGCAAGAAGCCTTTATGGATCATAGCGCTAAACTGGAGAACGAGCAGTCCACTGCCGATTTAAGTTCAAAGATTGCAGAGTAAGGAAATCATGGCAATCCGCGAGCCTTCGCAATTTATGATCCGGGCTATGGCCCCTCCACTGTGCCACTCCCCTGGCTGCCGGTCCTGGTGTATCCAGGAATGCTACGCTGCAATACCTGTAGCGGATTTGATCCGATTTGCATCAGGCCATTCAACTCAAGTTGCAAAAAAGCCGCAGTCGTTGTTCTCTGAGTGGCAAGAGTCAGATGCTGGACCACGAACCGCAATGACCAGCAACAGGCATTATACTCAAGTCCCGCCAGCGCTTCCAGAATCTTCTGATCCTGTACCGAGTAATTCAGCCGTGTCACAGTTTGCCATCTTTCCGACCACCGCCACTGTGACGACGCGTCGACCTGGTGCAACACATCGCGGGTAAACCGGTAGCCAAAGTTTATTACCCTGCCAGGTTCGGGGCGATAGCTCAAGCCTGAACGCACCACGTCAGCCATCAGCCTGCTGTGGTCAAATTGCACGCTGGTATCGGTGCTTATCGTTGGGGTGATAAACCCCGAGATCGCGGCAATAAAATCCGGTCTTCTGTTGATTGTCGAAGGTGCGTCCAGCGTTATGCGGCGATCTATAAAGCTGAGTTGATAACCGGCGGCGAGCCGCAAACGCTCTTTGCCGGTATCCGCCTCAATCAGACGGGATGTAAGCGCGAAGGTCATTTGATTTGCGTCGTTGATACGGTCGCTGCCACTAAAGCGATTTTCGGTCAAGATCTGGGCAAAACTGAAATCCGTCTTGGCGGAATCGAAATTGGGTAGTGAATTCTGGTCACGGAATGGCACATAAACGTAAAAGAGCCGTGGCTCGAGAGTCTGAGTGAACCGTTCTCCGCGCAATTCCGTTTTTCGATCAAACATGACGCTGCTATCCACGCTGAACAGTGGCAGGGTGCGAGACGGATCCGTATCTTGTGGTACGCCGGAGGATGAGCCAGGAGACTCGAGGTTATATGTCGTATGATGCAGACCAACCTTCGGAGTGATATAACCAAATGCGCTTCGCATAGGATAGCTGACGCTGGGAAAGAACGTGACCCGTTGACCGCTTACCAGAGTAGGGTGGGAAAAGTTCGTGTAACTGCTGACAAGATTGAAATCCAGTCCGAGAACATCGGCTTTATTCGCGGTAAGGGTAACCTGCGGTAGCCGCTTATAAGGAGGCACAATCGGGTTCAGGGGATCCTGGATAGTCTGAAATTGCTGCACAAGTGAAGTGACATTCAGCGTTCCGCTGTCTCCCAGATTACGATTGTAGGCGACCAGACCCTGCTGCAATAGATTGGTTCGGGAGGTCAGATTCATGGTATTACCCAGATCGCGGAAGTAGGTGTCGTCGGATACCCTGTTGTAGTCCAGGCGGGTGAACCAATGCTGACCGAAGGTCTGATTATGCCCGAACGACACACGATAGCGGGTTTCTTTGGTAACAAGGTCGGTTGGCAATACCTCGCCAATCAAGTTGCCATTTAAGGTGGTTCCCAGATAGCGGAACTCGCTGTTCAATGCGACACCACGCCGCGACATCGCGCGCGTAGAGATTGTTGCATCAACGTTGGGTGCGATGTTCCAGTAGAACGGCACCGTCAGTTCTATACCCGTCCGGACATTGTACCCATACAGGGGGGCCAGAAGTCCGGTCTTGCGTTTCCCGCTGAACGAGAAATCCATCCAGGGCGTATACAGGATTGGAGTATCCTTGAATGTCAGTTTCACTTTCCGGGCGGTACCCACTTTCTTTGCGTTGTCGATTTCGACGTCGTCGACTTGCAGATACCAATCATCATCTCCAGCCGGACATGTTGTATAGGTCGCCTGCCGAAGCCGGTATCGATCCTCGCCTTCAAACAGCAGCATATTGGCGTTGCCCCGGCTGCTTGCATCTTTTAAACGATAGTTGGGATCGCTCAATTGCCCGGTTTTATCTGCCAGATTGAACGTGAGCCGTGAACCTTCCAATATATCTCCACGTTGTTCGACACGCACACCGCCTTGGGCCTCGGCTATATCCGTATCCTGATGGTATTTCATTCGATCCGCAGAGATAAACTGGTCGCCGTTAAACAGTTCAGCCTTCCCGATTGCATCAATCTCTTGTCCGGTGTGACCCTCCAGGCGATCCGCCGAAACAAACACAGGTCTAGCTTCTTTCTTTTCCGGCTTGGTGGATGGAGCAGTCAATGCACTTCCATCTTTCAACGCCACCAATCGGGGCTCATCGCCCGGCGCCACCGCGCCGCCCAGCCGCAGCCGGGTATCGCCTTCCTGCTCAAGGTGTCCCCAAATTTGCTCGGTCCCGATGGTTACGGGCTTATTTTTACCGGGTTCTGTCCCCGCACCCGGCATTGCCAGCCTGCTTCCATCTTTTAACGCGGGGGCCGGCGCCGATGGGGCCGGCGCCGGTCCGGTTTGGCCGCCTTGGGCACCACTACGCAGTTGAGCCTCTCCCTCCCGTTCAAGATGTCCTGGCAAGTGCTCGACCCCAGCCAATACAGACGCATCGTCTTTGCTTTCCGCAGCGGTAACAGGCAATCCTGAAGCGGGTCCATCTTTTGCAGCCGGCGATAGTGTATAGTTCTGCTGCGGCTGCAATGGGGCACTGTCCGGCGCACTGCCGGACTGTTTGACGGGTACGTTATTTTGATCGGCTGAGACAACAGGGCCGCGGCGCAACTCGGTATCGCCCCTGGCCTCGATTTCATATTCATGATGACCTTGTATGCGTTCCGCATCGATGAATACAGGTTTGTTATTCTTGGTTTCTGCCTTGGCGGCCGGGTCTGCCCGTTCACTCCTGTTTTTCGATGTTGAGGGTGGCGTGTCGGCATGTGCATTGAATACAAGGCAGAATAAACAGGCAGACCAGCGGATGGAGCGGGAGAAACGCGATTTCATGTGTGAATATTCATCCTGAAACGGCATCTTGACACGGATGAGCTACCATTTCCGGATTTATAAGTCTCGCATCATAGCTATGAGGGCGCGACAACACGTAGCCTGGTGGGGTCGGGTTAGGAAAATCGAGAAAGCTCCGCATTAGGCCCAGTTGCTTGGTGGACCTTGATGATGAATTAACGAGAGCAAAACCGTAAGTGTAACAAAAAATGAAGGACAACCTATCGCATGCTTGCGTGCAGACGCGAAGGAATCTCTTAACAGGTCCCCCGGCATTGCGCTCCATGGCGGACTTGCTCAGTTTGATCCGCTGGCCGGAAGGAGTGGAATGGCGATTCCGCGAGGGTTGCTTTCACCTAAAGCCGGTGATTGATCGCTCATTTTTCAGTCTAGAATTATGATTTCGTAAAGAATTTATTTGATATTTGATGCTCATCTTTTGGGTGAGTCCGTCCCGGGTCTGGCCCAGTTCTTCCGGTTATGCCAGGAATTTAGGCCCTCACTGGCCATTTCCTTGTGCAATAGCTGGTAAAGACCGCAACTTTGCTTTGCGCCAAAGCCGCTATCGTTTATTCATATTCAGGAGTTGAGCCTTGCATATTCATATTCTCGGCATCTGTGGCACATTCATGGGTGGCGTCGCGGCAATCGCACGCGAAGCGGGTCATGAGGTGAGCGGCTGCGACGCAGGCGTTTATCCACCCATGAGTACGCAATTGGAGGCCCAGGGGATAGCGCTGATAGAGGGATTTTCCCCCGAACAAATCCGGCTGAATCCTGATTTGTTCGTAATCGGGAATGTGGTAACTCGCGGCAATCCGCTGATTGAGGAGATCCTCAACCGCAACCTTCCCTATATTTCAGGTCCGCAATGGCTATCTGAAAATATATTGCGCGACAAATGGGTTCTGGCGGTCGCGGGGACTCACGGCAAGACCACGACCAGTTCGATGCTGGCGTGGATACTCGAATACGCCGGCATGAAACCGGGGTTCCTGATTGGAGGCATACCACGGAACTTCGGGTTGTCGGCCAGACTGGGCGGTTCGCCCTTTTTTGTCATCGAAGCGGATGAATATGACACCGCTTTTTTCGACAAGCGTTCCAAGTTTGTTCACTTCCGCCCCAGAACCGCGATTCTCAATAACCTGGAATTCGATCACGCCGATATATTTGCGGACCTTGCGGCAATCGAACAGCAGTTTCACTATTTTGTACGCGTAATTCCTGGTAATGGTCTTATCGTCAGCAATGGGAAAGAGGGAAACCTGGAACGCGTGTTGACCAAAGGATGCTGGACGCTGGTGGAACGAGTAGGAATAGCCGATGGCTGGCAGGTGGATATCCTGGCCGATGGCGGGGCTGCAATCCATTTCATGGGCGAAGTCCAGGGAACATTGTATTGGGAGTTGCTGGGAGAACACAACCGCATGAATGCGCTGGCTGCGCTGGCTGCAGCTCGTCATGCCGGTGTGCCGGTCAGCATCGCTATCGCCGCGCTGATGCAATTCAAAAACGTGAAGCGCCGCATGGAAGTGCGCGGCGAAATCAATGGCATTACGGTATACGATGATTTTGCGCATCATCCCACTGCCATCCGAACGACTCTCGAAGGCTTACGCAACACCGGTGGCGCACGTATCATCGCTGTGCTGGAGCCCCGTTCCAACACCATGAAAATGGGCATATGGAAAGACAGCCTGGCGGATAGCCTTGCGGTGGCTGATCTGGTGTTTTGCTATACGGCCAATCTCGGCTGGAACGCGAAAGAGACATTGAGCGGCATGGGCAGTCGGGCGGCGAGCCATGACAATCTGGAGCAGCTAATCGCAGCCATCGTGGCTGCGGTTCGTCCTGGCGACCGTGTTCTCATCATGAGCAACGGTGGTTTCGGCGGTATCCACGAGAAATTGCTCAAGGCGATAGGAGAAACCACTACAAATTAATGATTATGTTGTGGCCGCTATGACCTGAAGAGCGAAGGAACGGCTATGGACAGAAATCAGTAGGGTGGCTTCACCGTATCACAGCTTGCACTGATCCATCGGCCACTCGTATCGGCGTGCTCATTGATAGGACGATCTTGTACAGTACCCTTGAATATCGTCCATCCCGAGAAGTTCTCGGGAGTCGTAAACGTGCCCTCAGCTCTTCCATTGCCCTTTAATTGAGGATTTGTACAGACGAGATCCATCGCGTAGCTATTTTCTGTCCGGACCGCGTTTTTAAAACTGCATCCGATTTGATTTTGATGAAAATAGGAAGGAATTTTTTCGTCCGCCATTTGCTGGGTGATGCAGACTCTGGATGTTGCCGCTCCATTCTGGATCTGCGGCATGTCCAATCCATATTGCTTGGCCAGGCTTGTCAATTGTTGCATTTGATCCGGCGGAATCTGGGGCACCAAGGCCAACAACATCGACGTTGTCGTGACTTCCCATAACCCGGGACGTATGTTGTTCTCGGCCGCGCCGGCTGCTGAAGCTACGGATAACAGGAATAGTGATAACAGGATTTTTCGCATCGAGTCTCCCGAAAACGGTAATACATGACTTTGAACGTGTATTAGATCAGATAAGTCTAGCAGCCTGCCGGACTTAAAGGAAATCGACGGCAAAGGCCAACTGTGAAACCATCGGGCGGGTCTGTATTTTGCCGCTTTCAACCCATAAAGACCAATGGAACAACTATCGGCCTTCAAAATCGTCGGACTCTGTCTTCACGCTGTCAATTTTCTCGCTTCGATCTTTAAAACCGGCAGGCTGCTAGCGTATTACCGCTTGAACTTGAAGTTTGATCAACGTAATCTGAGATGGTTCGCGTTAAAAGGGGTGCACGTAGCATATGCTAAGCCGACACGAAGCTAAAACGTTGTCGTTGCTCTATATGAACCGGAATCAGGAACATGTCATGGAAAGGAGAATTAAAATGATCGGGTTGCAGAAATATAGGCATGTTTTGAGCATGCTCTTACTCTGCGCTTCACCGGGCACGTGGGCAAACATGGGTGATAGCGAACTCATCGCTGCTGCCGGAAACGGTAATGTTTCTCGGGTCAAGACGCTGCTCGCGACCAAAGCCAATGTGAACGCCAAGGCGGATAATGGTGTTACCGCATTGATAGCGGCATCGCAGAATGGCTATGAAGAGGTGGTGCAGGTATTGATAGAAGCCAAAGCAGACATCAACGCCAAGACAAGTAACGGCACCACCGCATTGATGCAGGCGTCGCAGAAGGGCCATGGAGAGGTAGTGCGGGAATTGCTTGCCGCCAAAGCTGATGTGAATGCCAGGAGGGGCGATAGCGTCACGGTGTTGATGCAGGCTTCACAGGAAGGGCATCGTCAGATAGTACAAATGCTGCTTACCGCTGGGGCCGATGTGAATGCCCGGCTGGGCAACGGTGCGACGGCGTTGATGCTAGCCTCGCAGATCGGTCATGCAGGCGTGGTACAAATACTGCTCGCAGGCAAGGCCGATGTGAACGCCAAGGCGGGTAATGGCGCGACAGCGCTGATGCTGGCATCGAAGTATCGCCACCAGGACGTCGAAAAACTCCTTAAGGAGGCGGGTGCCAGATAATCCCAAAATCTGGCAATGGCCCCTTCATTTGCCAGCAGCCCGACCAGCAGCCTGTTCCAGGGAGCTTATTCAAGGTCTCTATTGCTGGCAGCCTGTGGAGCTGGAAAAAGCGACGAAATATGTCCGGCCGGACTTTTTGTAGCCGATTTCCTTCAAATCCGACAGCTTGTCAGGTCCAGGAAAGGTCGTATTGTTCCGGAAAAGGGCCGGACTTGTAGTCGATCGGTGCATTGGCCTTGATATTTTGCCGATTCAGGACCTGACGCACCATTTCGGGAATCATGACCATTCCAACGTAGCGTCCCAGGCACTCATGACTACCAAAACCGAAATGGAAATAATTGTACCAATTGCGTTGCGGCATAAATTCGTCCGGTGATTCAAACGCCCGCTCATCAAACATTGCCGACAGGGTAACCGGTAAAACATGAGTGCCTTCGCGAAGGACGGTGGCATGTCCGGTACCCTTGGCCGCGGTGTAATCGCTCGCGGTGGTGCGAAACAAATAGGGAGTAATCGGGACGAAGCGCAGAGCCTCCCAGACGATGCCATCGAATTCGGCGGGCGTATCCTTTAGCGCGGCAGTCTTCGCTTTGCCCAGCCATTCCGGACGTTCCATCAGATACTGGATGATCTGGGCAACCGCCTGTGCAGTGGTCTCGATTGCACCAATCAAGAGACCGCCAGCATTCAGCCCGAGCCGTTTGATGTCGAAATCCAGTTGTTTAGGGTAATCCGTGCGCAACATTCTGGTTACGATATCGTCGTCCAGCCGCACGAGGGTTGAAAGGGTTATTGCCTCCGCTTTTACCTGTAGCAGGCGGCGAGCAATAAGTTCAACGATGAACATACCGAGCGCTTTGGAAGTTTCATTATGGCGATCAATGATGTGCTGGGATTTTTCCGGGGGCAGCAGATCGAAAGGCTGATTGTGGAAGGTATCCCATTGGTTCCAGTACGACCATTCGATCAAATCACTCCGTTTCGCTCCGGTTAGTCCGAAATATTCTCGCACCAGCGTTGCCGGCACCATGCGGCAATAGTTGTTGACCAGTTCAATGTTGCCGTTGGCGGTGTCGAGTATCTCCTTGGAGACATTTGCCACCATTTCGCGCACAGCAGGCAGGTCATCGCGATTCAGCATACATTGCATCAGTGATTTTTCGCGTGTATGCAGGGCATCATCGTCATGCATCATCAGATAATCGGCCATCTTCGGAACATAGGGCTTAACCGTGAATACCTTAGGCATGCTCAGCACTTCCCTGACATCGTCGAAGCGTGTGACCAGGGTGAATTTGGGCGTTATCAGAATGGGGCGTTTTTCACGCAGCTCCTTGAAAAATGGTAACGGTTCTGTGTCGATCCAGCGGCGTGCCAACGGAGATTTATCTGCATCGGCAGCGGCGTCGTACTGCTCCAAGTAGTTCGCACTCATCGGTAGCTCCCTTATGGTTTGTAGGTGATAGATATTAAGAATCGTGCTGATCAGAAATCGGGAAGTCGATCATAGTGTTTTCAGGTATTCGAGCAAATCAAGACGTTGTTCTTTCGACATGGGGTACAGGCATTTATCCCTGATGGATTTATCCACAAGTTCGTCTTTAATTGTCTCATCCATGCATTGATCCTTGATCTTCTGATCCACAGGCCCATCAGACTCGTCTACGGTACGTCTGACGCCGTAGTCGTGCCCGGCGTTATTATTGCCGCGGATATTGGTCTTGAACATGAAGCCCCCATATCCGCTGCTTTTTAAGCCTACCTTCACAGGGTCGAATTCACGTGCACCGACCTCAAACTCGTCAGGCCGATATTCACCGTCTTGCGGATCTCCCGGACGTCTTTTTGGCAGTAATAAATCATAAAGCGTTGGTACGGAGCCATTATGCAGGTAAGGTGCGGTTGCCCAGATGCCATTCAGTGGCCTCGCCTTATAAGATTTTAAAGATGCGACTGGATTGGCCGTGGTGTCTGGATCGTAATCACCGTGCTTGATCGATGGCTTGATCTCGTTATGGCGGAACCCTGCTGCTAAATTGGAGATCCAGTCGATCCAGCGGCGTAGAAACCATTTGTCCTGATCGGGGGTGGCGACAACCCCAATAGTCGCCCGGGTCAGCAAGGCCGCAACCGGAGCCCGCCGATCCAGCAAGACATCGCCCACACTCATGCCAACATACTGATTCCGCAGAATGCCGGAGAAGCCTTGGTAACTTACGCTATTTTCGGCCATCTGGGGGTCCGTACCCACATCGCTCGCCCTCGACATATGCGCCACGACGCGGCGATCAGGATCGTCGCGCTGGATTCTTGCATGGCAGCTCACGCAATGCTTATTGAACAAGGACCGCCCATTCGCAAGGCGGGTCTCGTCGATGGGCGGAAGGATATCCTCCGGCCATAGCGGAGATTGAAGACTCAACAGACGCGCTTCGATAAGGCGCAGATTTTGAACATTAACGGAAGAATAATAGCTGATATGACGACCATACAAACCCTGCCCATTAATGAAGGCGGATATCGAAAATCCTTTATTTTCCGTCCAGTCAAGTGTACCGAATACGCCTATCGCTTCCCCCGTATTGCGTGCAATCGCCTTAAGCCCGGCATTTTCCGTGAGGCCGTTCCATTGAACATAGTCATGTTGAGGTGTGTCCCATAGGAATGGGTAGCTTACCGGTGCGTCAGGGGGGTTAAACAGCTTCTTCCGTAAACGCCCGAGTGCTTCCCAGCCATTATTCTCGTTTAGAGTCGTCACAATATTTTCGACGATACTGTCTCGTTCAGCGCCACTCAGGACATCACCCGCCCCATTTGTTATCGATCTTATCTGTTCCTCTGTCATCGCGTGGCTTCCCATTATCCTGGGGTCGCGCAATAGTTCCTGGAGCTCTTTGACGTTGATGACATGTTCCAGAACCCTGTTGTAAATGCGTCCGAACGCATCCAGCCTCGCGTAGCCGTAATGGAGGCTGCTGTAGTTGATCGTAATGTAACTGGCGAGACGTTCGCGATATTTCTTGAGGTCTGCGAGGACCTCGGCCTCCGTCTTGTAATTGCCGCGGGCTAATACATTTTTCACAAACCGGTTTCGAACCTCCTCGTTTTTGAGGGTTGCTATCAAGGCGCGGACAATATCCGCCATGAAGGTTTCCATATCTGCGCTTGCCGGACCGCCATCGATCCGTATCCCCTTGCCCTTATAGTTTATTTGTCCGGTATGGCAGGCGGAGCAAGTCAAACCGAGATATTCTTTACCCTTATAATCATCCTTGACAAATCCAACCGGCAGTCCATCCGGATTACTGGAAGTCACCTTCTGCGGCAGATAACGATATCGATTCATGTTCTCGTTAGAGCGGAACGGCTCGGCTTTATCCACCTGCTCCAGCGCCAGGAAAAAATCGTAGGGCATCATGTCGGATCCCTGCGTGATGGTGTAAAACCAGAGACTGTCGGTGGGCGTCCATCCTTGATCAAGGTACTTTATCGCCGTAAAGCTGTCGCCAAAAACATCCTGCTTGACTATCGTTGCACCCCTGTCGGGATCGGCGTCAAGAGCCGCGCAGGCAGGCAAGAGCGCGGTCAAAAGAATCAAGACAGGAATGGAAGAGTTACGTCGCTTTTCCAACGCGATTGAAAATTGGTTCACGGTGTCCCCTTTATGGCGAGATTGCGGTTTCGTACAAATTTATTATAGTCGATTCCTGAAAAATATCTTGTCATGGATGAGCTTATATTGAGCGCAGCATCAGAGTACAAGGGTTTTTTAGATCGGATTGACTTGGAACTCACATTAACGTGTCAGGGGAGCTCGTCGGACTTAAAGGAAGTCGGCTGCAAAAGCCGGATAAAAAGTATCAGGTGGTCCATATTTCACGAGCTCCCTCGCGCGGGACCTTTTCAGGTAGCAGCTTGAGCAGCGATTGGGGGGCGTTTGTGCAATCGGTACACGACCCGCAGCCACCCGGGAAAATCTACCAGCCGCGCCCAATGGCGTCTAGCCAAGACACGGCGGGGCTGTATGCGCAATACCAGTTCACACAAGTGTGGCTCGCGCAATCGCGTGCCAAAGATACCATTGGCAGCAAGAAACAAGAAAAACCTGTTAATCGAAGTGGCCAAAAATGAAGCACGCCTGAAACGCGCCGCCATCAACCTGCTGGCGGGCGATAGGCTGGATAAAAAGTTGTTCTACCAGCTTACCAGCACAACCTGGCGGGATTCCCGGCGCATCAGTGGGTACCTTGCGCGCGTCAATATGGTTCAGCTCCTTGAGCAGTTCAACAGCATCGATCAAATTTATGGCCTACGTTGGCGTCTAAATACTAGCCCAATTAAAGCTGCAAGACTCAAAAGGGCAAGGGTGGGCGGTTCTGAAACCGGAACCAAAGTTCCCTGCCAATCGTAAGACATAATATTGTTGCTGAACGACATGTTACTGAAAATAACTCTGCCTTCCTGCTGCTGAGTCGGCATTTGAACCGATAACCCGGTGTATAGCGTGTGTAGATCTACCACAAAAGATGATCCATTCGCGCGTACTAGCGACGCCGTAGTAGAAACTTCGATGCTTGTAGGATCAAGCTGTGTCCAAATCCAGTGGTAGTCAGTTACGAATACAAGGTCGGTTGGACCATTGTATGTACCATTGACATCGGCCGTATAATTCAACATGTTGCCTATCGTCGACATATGAGTCGTTACACTAATTTGGTCGCCCGGCAGCGAAGGCCACATCGCTACTCGACCTGCATCGTAATTTCCTCCACTTAGATCGAAGAGGTTTAGGGCACCCCCAGACGTGTGAACACCTAATGCGCTGTTTGAGGTCGTCCAGGAATTTCCAAGTGCGAATGGGCTGATATTGCTAGGAATCGACGTAAAATCAACTTGAACATGACTAAGAGTATTACCTGTTACATCCGTCTGGCCGGTCGCGGTTGCGATAATTGGTACACCATTAATCTGTCCTGTATAGTCGCCCGAGAATTGAAATATGGGATTGGCTCGGACCAAGCCACTGAATGAAATATTCAAACAGATAACTAATGCCAATATAGAATAATTTATTCTCATGCTATTCTCCGTTTTTAACCTGCCAATAGATGGTGTGAATTCTATTTAATAGTAGTAGGGAAAACAGGAAATGCAACACGAGGTCGTTAATGTGTGCATATAGAATTGGAAAACCTATAGATACACAAAGTAATTGGTCAAATTCTATCTGCCATGTCAATTATTTCTTAACGACGTTTTTTGTATGGGGCTCTAAGCCCAAACCAGCGGAATCTTTAACTGTACAGGATTCTTATGAAGGCGGCCGGTGCTGAGCATGTTCATATTTATGAATGATAACGTCCTTTATCATTCATAAAATAACGCTGAGATTGATCGTTCCGAAGCTTATGGTCTTTTTGCTGTTTTTGAGCGACCTCTTCTAGAACTCCAATTTGCGTCGTTAAAACCAATAAATGTCGACCCGTTGTCTTGACGTGTTGCCCCGGACCGTTTTTTTTCGACCGATAGAACAATCGTTACCGTCAAAATCTACCTTCACCTCAGTCACTTTTTCGCTTTGATTCTTCAAGTCCGGCAGGTTGCCAGGAGCATCATCGTAGAGAAATCTGCACATAATGCCGCGTTTCCCGCTAAGCTGGTTAGAGCAATCAGAACCAGAGCGGACACTGTCTGGTCCGTCTTGTCTCGTTGCAAGTGCGTTTCAGGCTATAATCCCATAGTCAATCCTCCCAAACATCATGTTTCGTTCGCGATGTTCATGATTTTTACCGGCAGCACCCGCAAAAAACCATTTTATGAATGTTTTTTACGAAGAGGAAGGTATCTTCAAAGTAGGCACAATCCTTGCCGACAATACGACGTCTCTTCAAGTGGAGGCGCCTCACGGTAAGCGTGCAAAAATAAAGGCGGCTTCGGTACTGCTGCGGTTTGACGCACCATCGCCGTCCGAATTGATGGATATCGCCCAGAAAATGGCGGAGGATCTCGATCCGAATTTTCTCTGGGAGTGCTGCGAAAGTGAGGCCGAGTTCGCCAGCGATGCATTGGCTACGGATTATTTCGGTCACATAGCCAGTTCTGAGGAAGCAGCCGCGGTGCTGATCCGGTTGCACAGCGCGCCGATGTATTTTTACAAAAAAGGACGGGGGCGCTATAAAGCTGCGCCATCGAAAGCACTGGAGGCGGCGCTTGCCAGTCAAGAAAGAAAGCGCCTGCAGGCGGAACAGCAAGCTCGCTATGTGCAATTGCTGGGCGCGTTTGCCCTGCCGGAAGAATTCCGGCCATCGCTGTTCAATTTGCTCTACCGGCCCGACAAGAATACCGTGGAATGGAAGGCGCTTGATGCCGTTTGCACGTCGGCCAAGCTAAGTGTCCCCGGGTTGCTCGAAAAATGTGGTGCGATACCGTCTACCCATGACTACCATGTCAACCGGTTCCTGCTAGAGCATTTTCCCGAAGGAACAGATTTCGGTGCGCTTGACGCGCGCGGCGAATTGCATGACGCGGTAGATTTGCCCTTGGCGGATGTGACTGCCTTCAGTATAGATGATGCCACCACAACTGAGATCGATGATGCCTTTTCGGTCACGCCGCTGACTCTGGGCAGCTTTCGCATCGGTATCCACATTGCCGTTCCCACGTTGGGAATCGCACCCGGTTCGCTCCTGGATGTTGCAGCGGCACAGCGTCTTTCAACCGTGTATCTTCCGGGCAGCAAAATAACCATGCTGCCGGAAGTAGTGATACACCACTATACATTGGGCGAAGAACGGTTATGCCCGGCGGTTTCAATGTATATCGATGTGGCGGACGATTTCACCGTTATTGCCACAACCAGCCGCATCGAACGAGTAAAGGTTGCCGCCAATCTCAGGCACGACGTGTTGGAGGAGCGTTTTAACGAACACACTCTGGCGACGGGAAGTCTCGATCATCCTTTTGGCAAGGCACTGCTGGCGCTATGGAAATTTGCCTGCAAGATGGAAGCGGTTCGCGGCAAGACCAACGACAGCAATAATGAGAAGATCGATTACAGCTTTCACGTTGAAGATGATCGTATCACTATCAGCGAGCGCCGGCGAGGTTCGCCGATCGATAAGGTGGTATCGGAATTGATGATTTATGTGAATACTGAGTGGGGCAAGCAACTGGCCGATAGCGGTATCGCCGGCATCTATCGCAGCCAGGGTGGCGGTAAGGTCCGGATGGGCACTTCTCCCGCGCCGCACCAGGGTTTGGGTGTTTCCCAGTATGCCTGGATCAGCTCACCGATGCGCCGCTATGTGGATTTCATCAATCAGCGGCAATTGGTCGCGCTGCTGCGAAAGGAAACGCCACCTTATACCCGGGACAGTGATAGTCTGCGGATATCCATGCGGGATTTCGAAGCGGCTTATGAAGTCTATGGAGATTTTCAACGAAGAATGGAGCGCTACTGGTGTTTGCGCTGGCTGTTACAGGAGAATATCAATACGACGGGAGCGCAGGTAATTAAGGAGAATCTGGTGAAACTGGATCACCTCCCTTTGGTCGCGCGAATAACCTCCTTACCGGAATTGTCGCCAGAAACGGCTGTTGAAGTGGAGATTTCTCAGATTGATTTGCTGGAACTCACTTTTCACGCAAAATTCCTGCGCAAATTGGATGCATAGATTGGGCTGTCAACCTGTGTGACGAGCGTATCGTTGTTGTTTTACAATGAACCTGAATTCGGGAGTTGGCCGCTCATTAGATCAGTGTTATGACTAATACCAGTATTATTTCGTACTATTTGACTCTTACCTTTCGTCCAATTACCGGATGTAGTATGAATGTTGTTTCCTAAACAGACATCGGTCTAAATTTACACGCGTTGTTAAATTGAGCGTCACTCCAAACATATCGGATTTTAGCTCAGCCTTATCTCGCGGATGGCTGTCAGATCCTTCGTCGCGCCTGAACTTAACGATATTGATTTCGGTGATTTTTCACGCGATTGTTTTGTTCGGGATTACCTTCAAACTCCCCTATCCAGAAATCGACAAGACCGCTATGCCGCTGGAAGTCGTGCTGGTCAACAGTCAATTCGCATCGAAGTCGCGCAATGCGGATACGCTGGCGCGAGCTAACCTGGAGGGTGGGGGAGCCACTGACAGCAATCGCCGGGCCAAGACGCATCTTCCATCGTCGCCAGAACATCAGCACGCGGCTACTGAAGAAACGGATCAGCCTGAACAGGAAACAAAGCAAATGATGACCGCGGTCGAGAGCGGTCAGGACGTTTATCAAACAACTCCCCCTTCGAATCAGACCGAACAAAACAGCCTCGGTATTAACGGTAGCGACCTGGTTCAACGTAGTATCGAGATCGCTCGCCTGGGGGCTCAGACCGCACGGGATGGTGAAGCTTATCAGCATCGTCCAAAACGCAGATTTATCGGTGCTCGTACGCAGGAATACCGCTTTGCCCGCTATGTGGAAGATTGGCGTCTCAAAGTGGAGCGGATCGGCAACATGAATTATCCTGAAGCGGCGAGGCGGGAAAAAGTCTATGGAGACCTGCAACTCACCGTTGGTATCAGGTCTGACGGCAGTCTCGAGTCGCTTGAAATAAATCGCTCGTCAGGGAAGAAAGTTCTGGATGAAGCGGCGTTACGCATTGTTAATCTGGCGGGACAAAATGGATTTGCCCCCTTTCCGCCGGACATCAGCCGAGATACTGATGTCCTGCATATTACCCGTACTTGGGCGTTTACCCGTTCGGATGAACTGACAAGCCAATAAGATCCGCGTCGTTGCCACTTTGCCCTGTATCCCAAAAACTGCACACTTCACCCCGCTCACGCCGTTTACTGACTCATGACCGATTTCTATGCCGTCATCGGCAACCCCGTCGCTCACAGCAAATCACCGTGGATCCATGCCGAGTTTTCCCGGCAGACGGGCCAGGATATGCAATATGAAGCGATACTTGCGCCGGTAAATGCTTTTCCTGCAACGGTGGCGGTTTTCCGGGAGCGCGGCGGCAAAGGCATGAACGTGACGGTTCCATTCAAGCTGGAAGCCTGTAAGCTTGCCGGCCGTTTGACTGAGCGAGCCGATGCCGCCCAAGCGGTAAACACACTCGTATTCAACGCTGATGGGACTCTAGGCGCCAATACCGATGGCGCTGGATTGGTGCGCGACATCATGGTTAATCTGGGATTCTCTCTTACTGGCAAGCGGGTATTGTTAATGGGTGCGGGTGGAGCGGCCCGGGGTGTGGTGCTGCCGCTACTGGAACACGACCCCAGTATTCTGGCAATCGTCAATCGTACTCAACAAAAAGCGCATGCGTTACAACAGCAATTTTCCTGCTACGGAACCATTGTATCTGGCGATTACGCGGATATTCTTGGGGAAAAATTTGACCTTGTTATTAATGCCACCTCCGCCAGCCTGAAGGGCGAGCTGCCGCCGTTATCCCCAGGTATTTTCGCGGCTGAATCGCTGGCCTATGACATGATGTATGGCGATGGATATACACCTTTTCTGCAATTCGCGAAGCAACAGGGCGCATCACGTCTGGCTGACGGCATCGGTATGCTGGTGGAGCAAGCGGCGGAATCTTTCTTCCTGTGGCGTGGGGTAAGGCCGGAAACCGGGCCGATAATTAAAATGCTCAAATTACATACCTGAACCTAAGTCCGGCCGCCGACCGCTTTACCTCGTCCAACTACCGGATTTAGGATGATCCATCAAAACCCTTCACGCCATTCGAGCTTCATCTTTTCGGTGAGCTCGTTACCGGGCGGATTTAGGTTGAAAACCTGACAGCATAATCCCTGGTGCATGCAGAAATTTATTAAGCGTTGGTTATGGCGTTTCTTCCTGTTATTAATCGCCGCGGTACTTGCCTATCAGCTATGGATTCTCGGCCATGTTGTCTATTGGAACTTCTACAATCCTTCCACCAGTGCATTCATGCAGGATCGGTTGCATGATTTACGAAATAAAGACTCCACAATGGCGTTACGCACCCAGTGGATGCCTTACGAGCGGATTTCACCTCATCTCAAGCGTGCGATCATAGCCGCTGAGGATGGCAAGTTCCTGGAACATGAGGGTTTCGATTTCGAAGCTATTCAGAAGGCATACGAGAAAAACCTGAAAAAGGGCAAGCTGGTTGCGGGCGGCTCTACTATCAGCCAGCAGCTTGCGAAGAACCTGTTTCTTTCCGGCGAGAAAACGCCGTGGCGCAAAATCCAGGAAGCCATCATCACGCTGATGCTGGAAAGGGTGATGTCCAAACGGCGCATCCTGGAGATCTATTTGAATATCATTGAATGGGGAAATGGAGTATTCGGCGCCGAGGCCGCTATTCGCTACTATTACGGTGTTTCCGCTACTTCTGTCACCGCGGAACAAGCCGCCCGTCTCGCCGCCATGGTTCCTGATCCGAGATTCTACGATCGTAATCGCAATACGCCGTGGTTATTGAGAAAAACTGATATTATCCTTAGCCGTATGGCATCTACGCAAATTCCCTGACAACTCCTCACCGGTTCGTCCGGCAACATGAACCATACTTTGCGTTCACTCTCCGCCCTGTCATAATATTTGCTCTGCATTCTGAGTCTCCCTGCAAACAGGCGCTCCCGCCAAACGAGAAGCGAGTGCGTCAGAAATATCGCGCATAACGGTTTCAAATAGGTGCTACAAATGACGGGACTGATGTCGAGCGAGAAGCGGGGTAACGCATATCTATCCATACGCAACGACGAACAATCCTGAATTCGCCTTCTAGCGGACTCGCCAAGAGGTGAGGGTCAACAACGAAAGAAGTCTTTTGTGAATCCTGACACTAAAATGAAACACGAGCGGTTAACCGGCGGATTTAGGATAATGTCGCATGGCGGCAATGCAGCCCGTTTAAAGTAGCGGTACTTTTGACGCAATACACCAGAGCGATGGGCGATGACTAAAGCAAATACCCTTAGGGAGACCGAAGATCTGCAAGAGAACTTGCGGCGCCTGACGCATCTATTGCACAAACACAAGCTGGTAGAAGGTCTGGTGCATACACAGCAAATGCCGCGCCAGGAACTGGTCGAAGCCTTGGTGCATAAGCAGAATCTGGCGGAACTGCAAAACCTGCTCGACAGGCTTCACCCCGCGGACGTTGCTTATATCCTTGAAGCCATGCCCCTCGGAGATCGTCTTATGATCTGGGAGCTGGTCAAGGCGGAGCGCGATGGCGAGATTCTTCTGGAAGTTTCGGACGCGGTTCGCGAAACACTCATCGCCACGATGGACAGCGATGAAATGCTGGCGGCGACGGGACAGCTCGATGCCGACGAGATCGCTGATCTCGCACCTGATTTGCCGCGTGATGTTATGGAGGATGTATTCCGGTCGCTGCCGATGGAGGAGCGCGAGCAGTTACGCGCCGCCATGTCTTATCCGGAGGATGCGGTGGGCGCGCTGATGGATTTCGACGTGGTGACTATCCGCGAGGACGTGACGCTGGAAGTCGTGCTGCGTTATCTGCGCCGTTTGGATGAGCTGCCTGACCATACCGACCAATTGTTCGTGGTGGACCGGAATGAGCATCTCAAAGGCGTGCTCCCGGTGAACCGGCTCCTGGTAAGTGATCCCGATGCCACAGTGGGATCGGTGATGGCCAAAGAAATGGTGAAGCTTCACCCCAAAGATAATGCACACCAGGCAGCGCAGGCATTCGAGCGCTATGATCTCGTTTCTACTTCGGTGGTCAACGCCCAAGACAAACTGGTAGGACGCGTTACCGTTGATGCGGTGATGGATTTTATCCGCGCGCAGGCGGAAAGCGAAGCGCTGAATGTGGCGGGTTTGCGGGAAGAAGAGGATTTGTTCGCACCTGTATGGAAAAGCGTGAAGAACCGCTGGACCTGGCTGGCTGTCAATCTGATTACCGCATTTATTGCATCACGCGTGATTGGCGTGTTTGAAGATTCAATCGAGAAACTGGTGGCACTGGCGGCACTCATGCCGATTATTGCCGGTATCGGCGGCAATTCCGGCAATCAGACAATTACAATGATCGTGCGCGCCCTCGCTTTGGGCCAACTCCATCCAGGCAATGCACGTAAACTGTTTGCCAAGGAGATTAGTGTGAGCGCGGTGAACGGTCTGGTATGGGGGAGTGTGGTCGGATTATTTGCTTTTTTCATTTACGGCAATGCCTCACTTGGGGTGGTGATGACACTGGCGATGATGTTGAACTTGCTGCTGGCGGCTTCATTGGGGGTAGTGATTCCGCTGACCCTGACTAAACTTGGCCGTGACCCGGCAGCGGGCTCCAGCGTGATGATTACCGCCGTCACCGATAGCGGGGGTTTTTTTATTTTCCTGGGACTCGCAACTCTTTTTCTGATATAGCCAGGAACCACCGGATAAGTTTCACTCAGGGTAGAATTTTCTCGCCGGCAATTAGCTGTTCCAGGGATTCGCGTTGGCGAATAAGATGAATGCGGTCACCGTCCACCATGACCTCGGCGGCGCGGGGGCGGGTATTGTAGTTTGAACTCATGCTCATGCCGTAGGCCCCGGCGGACATAATGGCGAGCAGATTGCCCTGCGCCAATGTCAGCTTTCGGTCATGCCCCAGAAAATCGCCTGTTTCACAAACGGGTCCGACAACCTGATAAATTTTATCGCCGCCGCTATTCGCAATAACCGGCAGGATCTCATGGTAGGCGTCATACAGTGCCGGACGCATCAGGTCGTTCATGGCGGCGTCCACGATAGCGAAATCCCGATGCGGGGTATGTTTGAGATACTCGACACGCGTAAGCAATACTCCGGCATTACCCACCAGCGCTCGGCCGGGCTCGATCAGGATACGCTGGTTACGCCGGCCGATCGCGGCACACAATGCCGTGACATAGTCTTGCACCGCTGGCGGGTTTTCTCCCGAATAGCGAATCCCGAGACCGCCGCCCAGATCCAGATGATCGATAGTGAGTCCCTGGGTTTCAAGGCGAGTCAACAGGTCAAGTATTTTCCCGCAAGCTTCGACAAAGGGACCGAGTTTGGTCAATTGTGAGCCTATGTGGCAGTCCAGTCCGCTGATGCGCAAGTTGGCAAACTCTTGTGCGGAGGCATAAAGCTTCTCCGCTTCGTCGAAGGGCACCCCAAATTTGTTTTCCTTGAGACCGGTGGAAATGTAAGGATGCGTTTTTGCGTCCACATCGGGGTTGACCCGCAGGCTTACCGGCGCGATTTTATTCAACTCGCCTGCTACCTGGTTTAGTACGGCCAATTCCGCTTCCGATTCCACGTTGAAACAGAATATCCCCGCGGCAAGTGCCGCCCGCATTTCGCTCGGCTGTTTGCCTACTCCCGAAAATACTATTTTTTGCGGATCACCACCCGCTTTCAGCACTCGCTGAAGTTCACCCCCGGAAACAATATCGAAGCCGCTGCCGAGACGGGCGAATAAATTGAGAATGGCCAGATTGGAGTTGGCTTTGACCGCATAACACACCAGATGGTCGTGTCCGCCAAAAGCGGTGTCGAATTCCCGGTAGGCCGCAACGAGCGCCGCGCGTGAATACACATAACAGGGTGTGCCGAATTCCCGGGCAATGCGGTCCAGTTGAACCGATTCGCCGTACAGTCTGCCATTGCGATAGTCAAATGAAGGGAAACCGCTCACTTCTTTTTCACTTCGCCCTGAGATTGTTGCGATGGCTGTGGAGGTTGTTCTTGTGGAAGATAGAGGGGTCCCTTCAGGCCGCAGGCATTGAGCAGCAAAACCAGCAGAGCAGCGGTACAGAATTTATGCATGGAACGATACCGGAATGATTGATACGAAATACTAACATAAAGGGTAAGAATCTCTGAATAAGTCCCTCCCAGATCAGCCAGCCACCACAGACAATTCTATTCAGTTGATTGACAGCGCTATTGCGTACCGCAGTTGCTTCATTCACTTCACTGTCTTCCTCTATGGCATGTGCTTAATAGCTTATGTATATGAATCCTGGCCGGCATTGGCTGTCATTTTTTTTCGTTAAGCTTCTGACGTGCTGTAAAGCCACGCCCGTTTTGAGCCGGTCCGGAAAACCCAGAATATGCCAAAACCATGGCTTTGCTAAAGAAGCCTGTCAACATGCAGATAGCCGAAATACCAGTATGGGGGTTAGCTACAAGGAGCTAATAGCCTTGGGTAATGCAGGCCATGTTAACTATATCCCAGTCTCAACAATTGACATAATCATTTCATATGATGGCCACTCCCCCAACTCATCAATACCAACAAGTAATTTTTTTAATAGGGAGACTAGAAATGAAGTTGATTAAAAGTTTCGTCCTTACAAGTATATTTTGCATTTCCAGTGCCGGTGCTTTCGCTGACACAATTACCCATCTTAATGTTGGGCCCTTGCCAACTTCGCTCGCGTATAGCAACTCATTCGCTAGCGCATCTTCAGGCTCTACATTTTTTGATGATTTTATTTTTACGATTCCTAATGGTTCCGCCAACTCAGTCACTTCGTCAATAAACCTGAGTAGTATATTGGGTCTTACCGACCTTAGGGCTCGCTTATACACGGGTAGCACGCATCAAACTGGGGCAGTTGTCCCGGGTACGCTTATGGAAGCATGGGGAACCACCGTTAACTACAGCCCAGCAGTATCTGCAACAACCGTTGTTTTAAATCCGTTGACATTGGATGCTGGCACCTACACCCTTCAAGTCAAGGGAACGGTTGCTGGTTCAGCTGGCGGCTCATACGCGGGGGTATTGAACATTTCGCCTGTACCTGAACCAGAAACTTATGCCATGCTGTTGATCGGTCTGGGTCTGATGGGCTTTATGGCACGTCGTAACAAGATTTCTTGAGCTAAGCTTGATTCTGAGCCACAGAGAGGGGGGTCTCTTTGTGGCTTTTTTCGTTTTTAGCGACTGATAAAATTATGCCGGTATCAAGCTTGCCGGATCGACCCCAAAAGCATTCCACCCCGCACTTAGTAGAATCCAGGCATGCGCCTTAAAGCTCATGTTTATGAATTCTGATGGAGTATGTGCTGTCATTTTCCCTCGTTAAGCTTTTGACGTACCGTAAAGCCACACCCGTTGTGAGCCGGGGCCGGAAAATCCAGGGTCTGCTGAAGCGCACGGATTGATGAAGAAGCCTGTGTGTGCACAGATAGCCAGAATGCTGGTACGCCATTTCTTTGCAACATAAATCTTTGAAACCAAATTCTTGGGAGGATCGTTCATGAGTTACTTGAGGCCATTGCCGGGGTTACTGTTTGCCCTCGCGATATCGGTTTATCAACCGCCCGGACACGCGGCGGTATCGACATCTTATAGTTTTGCAAATATCACGCATAGCAACGCTGGAGCCGAGGCGGATGGGGAAGCGAATCTGAATGTTGAGATGATAGATCTTGGCGGCAGTCAGGTGAGGTTCACTTTTACCAATACCTCCACCTCTTCCCTGGCCGATGTCTACTTTGATGACGGTACGCTGCTCGGGATTGCATCCATTTCGTCCTCATCGGGGGTGAGTTTCTCGCAAGGGGCCACTCCGCTCAATCTTCCTGGTGGCAATACCGTCAGCCCAGCCTTTGTGACAACCGCAGGCTTTCTGGCGGATTCCGACGCACCTGTCTCGCCCAACGGTGTTACCCAGGGTGAATGGCTCTCCATCGATTTCAACCTGACTGCCGGTCAGACATACAGCAATGTTATTAGCGCGCTTGCACTCCCGAACAATGGCGGAGACGGCGACTTGCGCATTGGTGTGCATGTGCAAGGGTTTGCAGCGGGTGGCAGTGAGAGCTTCATCAACATAGCTTCTCCCATCCCCGAACCTGAAGTCTATGCCATGCTTATGGCTGGCCTGGGTCTGATAAGCTTTATGGCGCGTCGTAACAAGACTTCTTAAGCTAAGCTTGATCCTGAGCCACAGAGAGGGGGGCCGCTTTGTGGCTTTTTTTGTTTTTAGCGGCTGATAAAATTATTCCGGTACCTATGGTCGTCTTAATTTATGCCACTGCTGTCTGCCATGCACCGAAAGTCTCAGTGGTGTCGATTCGCAACTTTTGCCACCGGCAGAAACGTGCCAGGAACGGACTCTCAGACGTTAAGCCGATGATGAAAAACTTGAACGAGTTTGTTTGCTACCCCCTTTCGTGCTGCTCGGCTGGCATCACACCAGCTTTGGCCTAATAAATCCGCTTCAATAACCATGGCACGAGAGCAACTCACCTGTAACGCTTAATAGGATAGCCAACGCAGAGGTTGCCTCTGCTTTACAAATCAGATTCTTCATCTATGATAAACATGAAATCTATCCTAAATACTGTGAGATAAAGACGCGTAGCGCCAGTCACTTTTTACGTTAGGTCCCATCAATCACTGGAATGAACCCATGCCGGATACCAAGTCGACATTTGAGATAATTGCTACTACGGTTCAAACACTCAGTATTGTTGCTGGGATTGTTATTAGCATCATGAGCTTTAATGCAGCCCAACGGAAAGAAGCAGAGGCCAGAGAGCTTGAAACGGCAAAGCCGTTCTATACACTTAGACAAAACTTGTACGCCGAGGCCGTCAAGTCAGCAGGAGTCCTGTCAAACCCCGAAGTACACACGAAAGAAGAGATCGCGAAGTCCAGGATTAGATTTAGGGAGCTGTATGTCGCAGAGTTGGCTATGGTCGAGGCGCCTGCAGTCGAAGGCGAAATGATGGCACTCGCCTCGATAATCGACCCAGAATTGCTGAATATGACCGAAGCTCAGAAGGCAGCATATGACTTGGCTCATGCTCTTCGAAATTCTTTCACGCATTCTTGGAAAATCAAAGACAAATGAGCGCTATTATTTTGGGTCCTAAACCCTCATGTATCGGACCGGCCTGCGGGCGATCTTGAACATCGAGCATTCGTCATCGAGAAGCGCAGCTGCCTGATGGGTGTCGGTTTACGACCTTCGAGACGGCAGAAATGTGCCACAAACAGTCAGTCGCCGTACCTCGAATGCAGACACTCGTCTTTAGGACCTAGCGCGCTGTCGCCGGGTTGCCACCAGCCGCTGGTGCTACGATCAGCTTAATGCCGGCATCCCTCACGAACCGCTGGAATTCTGGCGACGCCATGATGAGCGTCCCCGCTGCGGCGCGCAGACGGTCGACGGCTTCGGCGGGCAACATAAACGACGTAGGCAGCTGATTCAAAAAATGGAGTTCCGCCTTGTCATCCAGCGCAGGGAACGAGACGTCGATGGCATAGATTTCGGCGTCCGGGACGCGCAGCGCGGCGGCAACTGCTGGAGGCTTATTGCCCTTCAATGCGGCCCAATCACGAATCATCCGCAAGGTTCGCCAACGCGCTGCCGTATCTTTCAACAGTTCTATCGTCTCGTATGAATACGAGTCGATCGGCGTGCCGGCCGCTTTGCCTAGGATGTTCAGGACACCGGGAATGCTCTCCGACTGGTCCCACTTCGTCGTGGGAGAAGACATCGAATTGACGATGAACACCACGATTCTCTTCGCAGTGTCGAGCCGCGTGCGCACGCCGGATTCCTGCAGCGCCTCGAGAATTTCCAGTGACATGAGCACGCTGCGCATGCCCACGTTGTCCGATACAGCGCCGTCGACGAGATGGAGATAGGGCCGATTGACACCGTCGCCGTACGCTTCCTCTCCTTGGAGTTGCCGTACCGCCCGCGCCGCCGGTCGTGGCGGTTCTGCGGTGTCGACGAATGGCGCCACCCAAGCGGGTCTGATCTTGTTGCAGGTACCGCCATAGTTGTTGATAGCGACGGGTGAGAACACTACCGGCACGGCGGACGAGGCCGCAGCGGCGCGGGACAGCGGCAGCGCATTGAGATCCGAGCAGATGATGTCAAAAATGCGCTGGCTGAAGACAAAACGGGAGCCCGTCGTGATGTCCGTGGCCGCCACCCAGATCATTGGACTCGCGCCGTGGTCGAGATCGGCGAAAGTAGCGCCGTTGAAGAGGATTTCGTCGTACAGCTCGGCCGCCAATTCAGAACGGCCCCAACCCGTCGTCCACAGCTTTCCCCAGTTGGCTGGATTCAACGTGCGCGCGATGATCTCACCTTGCACATCGCGTTTCAGGAAGCGCTGCTCGTAATCATTAAATAGCTTGTCGCCATACAGGCCATAAGCCAGCGCGGTGAACGCACCCCCGGACACTCCGGTTATGATGTCCACTTCGTCCAGCATGCGGATGTTCAAGCCCGTCGGGAAGATGAGATCCATGCGCCGCAGGGCTTCGAGGGCTCCGTATGCGAATGCGGCAGCACGGGTGCCACCCCCGGAGAAGGCGAGGATGATTATGTTCTCGGTGTCATAGCCAATGCGGTGCTGCCAGCGGGTTTCATAGCGAAACCCTCCCTTCAGATCGACCCACTCGAGCGGAGGGTTGATCGGGCGCGTCGCGCAACCGCTGAGCACGGCCACCACGATGACAAGAAGCAATGATGGAATGCGCGATCGAATCATGGGCTGACGGCAAAGCGTTATGAGAGCTGGAATTCTATCACGCGCCATTATGTACAATAATGGGGCTAAAGCATAGCTTGGTCCTGAGGCACAGAGGAGCATCCGCCCCTCTGTGCCTTTCTTTTTTTGCTGTCCGGAGCCATACACTCCCGCGTCGCCGAGATCCTTGAACAGTTGAACCTAACGAAGCCGTTCCGAATCTCATTGTCCATTGCTCCATCTTAATTGAAGCGATGTTTATGTATATGCCTTGTACAGGAGGATAAATATGACGTACGTCGCCTTCACCCAAACCTCTTCAACTCTTTTCTCGCCTCCGCATAATTCGGATAGACGCGTCCCACCGCTTGCCAGAAGGCTGGTGAATGATTCATCTCGATGAGGTGCGACAATTCATGCGCTACCACATAGTCCACCAGATGAAGCGGCATTTGAATCAGCCGCCAGTTGAGATGAACAATGCCACGCGAGTTGCAACTGCCCCACTGGGTTCTGGCGTGCGATAGCCGCAACTGCGGCAGTGCAACGCCGAGCTTGTCCGCATACAGCGCAAGCCGTTCGCTGAAACATGCCAATGCTTTGTTGCGATACCAGTCCATCACAATTTTTTCGATTTGGCGGGCGGTCAGTACGGATGGCAGTGGCAATTGCATCTGCCTGTCTTCGGCTCCTGCCTTCATGGTTGCCCGAGTCATTTGCATCACCCCGGTAGCTATCGCCGCCAGCCGCCAGGGTTCGCCCAGGAGCGGAAAAACGGCGCCTTCCTCCCACACCGGTTCACTGGATTTTCTGCTTTTCCATTCATCGAGTTTTTCTACCACCCAATCGGCCCTGTTTTGCAATACCGATTCGACCCAGCACACCGATTCTCTTAATGGAATGCGGACAGTCAAGCCCTCGCTGTCAATTTTCATACCAATCGTTCTACGTTTGCAGCGCTTGAGCGTATAAGCGACTTCCTTGCCATTCAAGCTGACATGGCGGATTTCACCTGCGGGCGTTGTCCGCCTATCCTTCGGAGACCGGAATAATTTTGCTGTTGTCATATGCCTTCCGATTCTGGTCGCCAATACGAATCATTTCCGCCTCGATCCAGGTTTCCACCATGGTGTTGAGATCGCCGGACTCCATTCCTCGGGGATCTATCGGCGCGCCGACGCTCACTGTAATTGTGCCGGGAAGTTTGATAAACGCATTCTTGCCCCAGAATTCCCCCGCATTGTGCGCAACCGGGACCACTGGCGCGCCAGTATGCGTAGCGAGCCATGCGCCGCCAATGTGGTATTTCCCTTTTTTCCCCGGCGCAATGCGCGTGCCTTCCGGGAAAACCACGATCCAGAAACCCTGCTTCAGGCGATCTTTTCCTTGCTCGACGATTTGCTTCAGTGCCGTTTTTCCCGAGCTGCGATCGATCGCAATGGGACTATTCATTGCCAATCCCCAACCGAAAAATGGTACACGCAGCAGCTCTTTTTTAAGTACCCACACCTGGGGCGGAAAAATCTGCTGAAACGCGAGGGTTTCCCATGCCGATTGATGTTTGGACAGTATGATGCTCGGTGCTTGCGGGATGTGCTCCGCGCCCATAACGCGATATTGTATGCCACAGATAATGCGCAGCAGAAACAGCATCAGATGCGCCCAGCCGGAAGTGATGCGGTAGCGGCTCATGGGCGATAGTGGGAACGCGGCGAATACAATCAGGAAATAAAGCGGAGTGATGACGATCTGCAATAGGCTATATAGCGTTGAACGCAACACCGGCAGGATCATATTCATTCCGTCAGTGCATCAACGGCTGCTGCAAGGTCACGGAATATCCGGGTGTTTTGGGGCAGTCCACCCTCTGCTTTCGTTTTTTTGCCTTTGCCGGTCAGCACCAGAACCGGAATAGCACCTACCGCCGCCGCAGCCTGTAAATCACGCATTGAATCGCCTATTGCGGGTACGCCACCCAGCTCCAGGCCAAAGCGCTGAGAAATTTCCTTGAACATTCCGGTTGCGGGCTTGCGGCAATCGCAATTATCCGCAGTGGTATGCGGACAGAAAAACATCGCATCAATGCGTCCACCCGCCTGGTTTGCCGCTTTCCACATCTTGTCATTGATCGCATTGAGCGCGGCCATGTCCAGCAGCCCCCGGCCGATGCCGGCCTGGTTGGTGGCGACCACGACCCGATAACCTGCCTGGGTGAGACGCGCAATCGCTTCCAGGCTGCCAGGAATCGGCTTCCATTCATCCGGCGTTTTAATAAATGCGTCGCTGTCAAAATTGATGACACCATCGCGATCGAGAATGGCCAGTTTCATAATAGGGATCCAGATTAAGTAGCCAACTTGGAAATATCAGCCACGCGATTCATTTCCTGCCGTAACTGGGCCAACAGAGCAAGACGATTGGCGCGCAAATCGGCATCCTCCGTATTCACCATCACCTTGTCGAAGAATGTGTCCACCGGTGTTCTCAATGCTGCGAGTTCCTGCAGAGCAAGGCTGAATTTTCCGAGTTTAAAGGCGATGTCTGTTTTTGGCATGACGGTATTGAGTGCGGCATGCAATGCCTGCTCGGCAGGCTCCCGCAAAAGTGCGGCATTCACCGCGCTGCTGACCGCACCTTCAGCCTTTTTCAGAATATTGCTTACCCGTTTGTTTGCAGCCGCAAGGCTTTCAGCTTCCGGTAAAGCGGAAAAAGCGCGGACGGCGGCAAGGCGCTGATGAATTTCGTTCAAAAATTGCGGCCGTTTGGCAATAACCGCTTCAATCTGTTGTGGTGAGTAGCCTTGTTCACGCAACTGACTGGACATTCTTTCATAGATGAAATTAAGCAACTGATGAGACTCGGCATCACCGAAATTAATCTTGTTATTGAACACTCCACTTGAAATTCTGATTACCTCTTCCAGAGAGATTTCGATTTTTTTTTCTGTCAGCATACGCGTCACGCCCAAGGCATTACGGCGTAATGCAAATGGGTCTTTATCACCGGTCGGAGTCTGTCCGATGCCAAACATGCCTACCAGCGTCTCCAGCTTGTCTGCCAATGCGACGCAGAGTCCGGTCATATTACGCGGCAACTCATCACCCGCAAATCGTGGTTTGTAGTGATCTTCGATGGCAAATGCAATATCGTGTGACAGTCCGTCATGCTGGGCATAATAGCGCCCCATGATGCCTTGCAACTCGGGGAACTCGCCTACCATGCCGGTAAGCAGATCTGCTTTGGATAGCATGGCGGCTTCGCCGGCTTGGGCCGCAAGCACATTACCGCCCAATCGCAATCCAATCGCCTGCGCGATTGCCCAAATCCGTTCCACACGCTCCGCCTGGGTACCAATCTTGTTGTGATAAACAACTTTATCCAAACCCGCAACGCGCGCAGCCAGCGTTTTCTTGCGATCCTGATCGAAGAAGAATTTTGCATCCGCCAGGCGTGAGCGCAGCACGCGCTCGTTGCCGGTAATTACCTGGCTGGCATCTGCCGGACGAATGTTGGAGACAATCAGGAATTGATGGGAGAGCTTGCCGCTTGCATCCAGAAGCGGAAAGTATTTTTGATTCGCCTTCATGGTCAGAATCAGGCACTCTTGCGGCACCTCCAGGAATGCATTATCAAACTTTCCCACCAGAACACTCGGCTGTTCGACCAGTCCGGCCACTTCGTCCAGCAATGCTTCGTCTTCCACGGGTTGCAGGCCTGTCTCAGCCGAGACGGCTTGAAGCTGCCGGACAATTTCGGCACGCCGTGCCGGAAAGCTGGCAATAACCGCACCCTCGTTTTTTAGTTGCGATTCATAGCTATCAGCATTCTTCAACATCACCGCCTTAACCCTTGCTTCAAAGCGATGCCCTTGTGTCTCTCGTCCGGCGGTCAAACCCAAGACGCTGATGGGTATGATTTCCGCGTCGTGCAGGGCGACCAAACCATGCGCGGGGCGCACAAAATTCACGCTCTTCCACCCGTCGGCCAGTTGATAGGTCATCATCCGGGCAATTGGCAGCTTGATGAGAGCTTCATCAATGGCTCTCTGTAAACCTTCTGCCAGTACCACGCCCTTTACTACACTGTCGAAGAACAGGGCCTCTACCTTGCCATCAAACGTTCTTTTAAGCTGAGACACTGGCATATCCATGGCATCGATGCAGAGACTCCCGAGTTTCTTGAGCAGGGCGGGTGTGGCCTGCCCATTAGAATCCAGGCCAACTGACACGGGCATCAATTTTTGTGAAGCGGATTTATCAGCCGCTTGCGCCGCCACGTTTTCAATATGCACCGCAAGTCGACGCGGTGAGGCAAAAGCCGTGATGACGGCATCATTTTCGGCCAAGCCCTGGGCCTTGAGGTTTGCAGCTATTACTTCCGCGAAGCTGTCACCCAGTTTTTTAAGTGATTTGGGTGGCAGTTCCTCAACGAGCAGCTCAATCAACAGATTTCCGGTTGCGTTGCTCAAGCGATTTTCTCCGTCATTTGCTCGACCCACTCGCGCGGCGCCATCGGAAAATCCAACCGTCTGCGGCTCTCGTAGTAGGCTTGCGCTACGCTACGGGCGAGATCGCGAATTCGCCCAATATAGGCCGCGCGCTCTGTAACGGAGATCGCACCGCGCGCATCCAGCAGATTGAATGTATGCGCGGTTTTCAGCACCTGCTCATAGGCTGGCAGCGCAAGCCCGTGTTCCACCAGATACCGGGCTTGCGTTTCGTGACTGGCAAAGGCATTCAGCAAAAAATCCATATCACTGTGCTCGAAATTGTAGGCTGATTGCTCGACTTCATTCTGATGGTATACGTCACGGTAGGAGAGACCTTGCGCCCAGGTCAGATCGAACACGTTTTCCACTCCCTGGAGATACATGGCAAGCCGCTCCAGACCGTACGTGATCTCGCCCGTAATCGGCTTGCAGTTCAATCCGCCGACTTGCTGGAAATACGTAAACTGTGTCACCTCCATCCCGTTCAGCCATACTTCCCAACCCAAACCCCACGCACCCAGCGTCGGGTTTTCCCAATCATCCTCAACAAAACGAATATCGTTTTGCTTCAAATCAAAGCCGAGTTCTTCCAGTGAACCAAGATACAGGTCCAGGATACCGGGAGGAGGAGGCTTCAGCACGACCTGAAATTGATAGTAATGTTGTAAGCGATTTGGATTTTCACCATAGCGTCCATCCTTGGGCCGGCGCGCAGGCTGAACATAAGCGGCTTTCCAGGGTTCCGGCCCGAGGGCGCGAAGAAAGGTGGCGGTGTGTGAAGTGCCGGCGCCGACTTCCATGTCATAGGACTGGAGCAGCGCGCAACCCTGTTTGTCCCAATAATGTTGCAGGGTGAGAATAATTTCCTGGAATGTGAGCATGGAAATGCCTGAGTTAACCTAAATCCGGTAGTTGATCGCTCATTTATCAGTCTGGAATTTTGGAATGGAACGACCATTTTGCGTCGTTGCGCCTGCCCTGTACCCCAAAAACCGCGCACTTCACCCCGTCCAGCTAACGAATTCAGGGTTAATCGTGCTGATTTAAAGCCAACATGCCGGGATTTTACAGGTTTTTGTGCTCGCCGCGAAAAATCGGCAACAAGCCGATAACCAGCAATACGCCGGCGAGTATGAATAACAGATTATTGCCGAAACGGACATAGGGCGTTGCACCGGCGTATCCTTGCGCCATACCGTGCAGCGCAGTTGTGGTAAATACTTCCGCTTCCTGCAACACGATGCCGCGTTCGTTAATAATGGCGGTAACGCCGGTATTGGTGGCGCGCAGCATATAACGCCCCGTCTCCATTGCGCGCATTTGCGAAATCTGCAGGTGTTGCCGCGGACCGATGGACCGGCCAAACCAGGCGTCATTGCTGACGTTGGCGAGGAGCGTGGCTTGAGGTAATTGCTTGATGATTTCCTCTCCAAATACATCTTCGTAGCAGATGTTCACCGCAACCCTTTGTCCGGCCAGACTCATCGGTTGCTGGTCAAGCCCTCCGCGCGAGAAATCCAATAACGGGATTTTCAATACATCGATGACCCAGCCGAACACAGGCTTCAATGGAATGAATTCTCCAAACGGCACCAGATGGTACTTGCGGTAGCTCTGATCGGGAGATGTGCCGAAGCTGAACATGGAGTTGTAGTATTCGCTGCGTCCGCCGGGGGCTTCAACCATGCCGACCAGGATATCGCCATTATTCCGTTTGGCATGAGTAGCCAGTCGTGCCAGATAACTCGACGGTACCTCGTCACGGTACAGCGGTATCGAAATCTCGGGCGTGATAATGAGGCGGCTGCTGCTTTCCAGCGTGAGTCTGGCGTACGTATCCATCGACGTGACGAGCTGATCTTCCCGCCATTTCAAATCCTGCGAGATATTTCCCTGTAGCAGGCTTACTGTGACCGGTTCACCTTGTGGTTCAGTCCAGCGGATCTGCTGCAAGCCGAAACCGATAAACCAGATTGCCAGAAGCGGCAGCAGGTAACGCCATTCCCGAAATCGCTTTTCGAATAATAGACATATCAGTGCCGCGCTTAGAACGAGTACCAGTGATACGCCATAAACACCCATGACGGGGGCAAAACCTCCCAATGGGCCGGCCGGCGCTTGCGAGTAGCCCAGTGTCAGCCACGGAAAGCCGGTGAACAAGAAGCTGCGCAGCCAGTCGGACAACCCCCATAACGCACCTGCGGCCAATGACCAGACGATGGGCGCGCTGATGCGCAACTTCGTCAATATCCAGCCTGTCAATGCGGGGAATAAAGCGAGATAGGCGCACAAAACGACCAGCGCAAGCACCGCGGCTGGCATCGGCATTGCGCCGAAGTCATGCAGGCTGATGTAAATCCAGGTGACTCCCGCGCTGAACATGCCCATGCCGAAGATGAAGCCCAGTAAGGCGGCGCGCATGGATGTCGCGCTTATGCGCCAGAAGTGGCATAGCAGCGCGAGCGTGAAAACGGGAACTGGAAAAAGATAAAACGGCGCAAAACCGAGAACAGTAATTGCGCCGAGCAGAAATGAGAGGGCTAATTGCGAACGGAGTGTTTTTTTCGACACTTCAATCAATCATGTTATCGGGTTCGGTGCGAACAAGGGCGTGCAATTCACTCAAGGTATAAACGCTCATGGCGATCTAACGGTGAGCCAATATAAGTGAACCGGTTGCGCGGGAGACAGACAAAATTGCAAGACGATGAGGTGACTTCACGGCTTATTGCCCTGAATCACGTTCTGGTCCTGATCCTTCCTGGGCAGCATTAATCGAAACGTGGAACCCACTCCCACTTTGGACTGAACTTCCAATTTGCCGCCCAAAAGCCGGGTCGCTTCCGAGGCGATGGCAAGCCCCAGACCTACGCCCGGTTGACCATACGTATCACCCCGGCGGAAGGCATCAAACAAATGACTCAGGTTTTCCGGTGCGATACCCGGCCCCTGATCGCTAACGCTTAATACCCAATCGATGTCTTCTTCACTATTCGCATCCTTCCGGGCCAGTATTTTTATTTCGCCTTCGGAACTATATTTCATCGCATTACCCAGCAGATTCTGCAATACCAGCGTCAGCAACCCTTCGTCACCGATGGCCTGCGCTCCATCGGGTACGTCCGAATCCAGCTTTATCCCTTTGGCTTTGGCTTCATGCGCAAACTGGCTGGTAATTTCGGAGAGCAACAATTTCAGATCCACTGGTTCCGCTGTGTGATGAACAGGTTCTTTCCGCAATTGCTCCGACTGAAGCATCCGATCCATCCCGGCGGTCGTCTGGAGTATCGCACGCTTGACGGATTCCAGGTCCGCGACGCTATCCGCGAACTCAGGTACTTGAGTCAGCCTTTTGACGAGAAGCTGCACGTGAAGCATGGCGTGGTGCAGATGGTTGCGGAGATCATGCGAAAGAAACGAAAGATACTTGGCCTGAACCTCGGTGGAGGTTCTATTCTGCTGCTGCAGGTGTTCGATAAACCTGATGACTCCGCTTTGCAGCGCGGTGTCCACGGCCATGTTCAAAGCGATGTTACTCCGCATATCCAGCCGCTCATCCATTGCTTCCGTGACTTGCTCGATGATGACCCGGCGCAGTAGACGGTACTCAACGACCAGCTCACGTATATTATAGTTTTCCTGGAAGCGGGACTCGCCATGCATTTTGCTGCCTTCAACGAGATTGCGAGTGACGGATGGTTTATCCGAGGCGAATGCGTCTATGATCTCTTGCAGGATCAATGGTATCGAGTTGCGAAGATTCTGGAGGGTGAGTGCGTCGGCAGCGGGAAGCGTCTGAACCACGGCGGCCTCCCACGCCTGGACGATAGCGTCCTGCCGCAGCCTTAAGGCAGATGCGAGGTGAGGGAACGCGTGGTAGGCCAGGAGATCAAGCGTCAAGTCTTCCGTGGACATGCAATGCTCTCCATTGGCAATATAAAACGCTCAGAAAAGCGGGATTATATGAATTAGCGCGATAGTTCAAGGAACCCTGATTTCAGCCTAGAGGCAAATACTCGCACTGTTCTTCTTGCTCAACGCTAAGTTCTGCCGGCCGCAGCCAGGGAAACTTTCCGTACCCGTAGGTGACATAATGACCCTGTAGTCGATATGGATGGCAATTTCTATGTTAAACTTCACGTTCCCAAAAGTGAGGTAAGCATGCCGGGCGACAAAATCAGCATTTTAGCGCATAAACCGCTTACGCTGACAAAAAAACGACTACGCTGGTTAATCCTGTTATCCAGTTTTCCATTATTTGGAATGGTGGCTGCCTTTGGTATTGCGCCCGATACCTCGTTGGAGGATCTTCCCGTCGAGGAAGTTATCCGTGGTCTTGAGCTCCCCGAGATTCTTCCGCCCTCCGGCGAAAATATGACATTCTGGCGCCAGGAACGCATTCAGGCGGGCGACACCATCGCAACCCTGCTGTCCCGGCTTGAGGTGAATAATCAGGATGCGGCCAGTTTCCTGCGCGATTCGAGAAGCATCAAGGCCACGCATCAACTGGTGGCCGGCAAGATCGTCCATGTGCAGACTACCGCGGCGGGTGAATTGCTCTTGTTGCGCTATTTCCCCGGCGGCAGTGAACAACTGGTGATGGAAAAGATTGACGGCGTCTTCAAGGTAAGCGAGCAGCCGGTCAAACTGGAAACACACATTCAGATGAAATCCGGGGTGATAAACAGCTCGCTGTTTGCAGCCGTCGATGGTGCGGGTGTTCCCGACAGCGTTGCCACGCAGATTGTCGATATTCTGGCGTCTGACATTGATTTTCACCGGGATTTACGCAAGGGCGACCGCTTTACGGTGGTTTATGACTCACTTTATGGTAATGGCGAGCCCGCCAGGCCCGGCCGAGTGCTGTCGGTGGAGTTCATTAATCAGGGTACCCCTCATCGGGCAGTCTATTTTCAGGCTGACAACGGGGAAAGCGGTTATTACACACCCGACGGAAAAAATCTGAGAAAAGCATTCTTGCGTTCGCCGCTGGAGTTTTCCCGCATCAGCTCGGGCTTTTCCAGCGCACGTTTCCACCCTATCCTGAAAACATGGCGTGCTCATAGCGGCATTGATTACGCCGCGCCAACGGGAACGCGGGTGAAGGCCGCCGCGGACGGGACGGTGCTGTTTGCCGGTTGGCAGGGCGGTTACGGTAATGTCGTCATCCTGCAACACCATGGGCAGTACTCTACGGTTTACGGCCACTTATCGACCTTTGCCAAAGGTTTGCGCTCGGGACAAAGTGTCAGCCAGGGTGATGTCATCGGTCATGTCGGCGCAACCGGGATGGCCACAGGTCCGCATCTGCACTATGAATTTCGCTTCAATGGTGTTCAACGCGACCCCACGCGGATGGCCATGCCCACCGCCAATCCCGTTTCGGCCAAACATCTGCCCGCATTCTATGAGTACACAAAGCCATTGATGGCTCGGCTGGATATGCTGCGTGGTACGAGCCTGGCTTTCCTGGACTAGCCAGTTTCATCCTATTCGCTCTCCCACTTCCGTTCCCACTCCCACCCATAGAGGCGAAAATAACAGAGCACGCAGGCGGATGGATTTGAAAACCGCTTACTATATCGGCATTATGTCGGGCACCAGCCTTGACGGAATTGATGCGGTGCTGGCTGATTTTAGTTCGTCGCCTCCCTTTCTGCTACAAACCTGTTATCTATCTTACGACAGTGAGTTGCGCGGCCGATTGCTGGATCTGAACCATCCGGGTAATGACGAGCTGCATCGCGCAGCCATGCTTGGTAATGAGCTTGCTCGCCGCTATGCGGAGGCTGTGACGGGTTTGCTGAATAAGTGCGGCGTAGAACCTCGGCAGATAACTGCCATTGGCTGCCATGGCCAGACTGTGCGCCACTGCCCCGAGTCGGAGAGAGGCTATACCATTCAGCTATGCAACCCCGCATTGCTGGCCGAACTCACAGGTATTACCGTGGTAGCGGACTTCAGGAGTCGTGACATCGCCGCGGGCGGCCAGGGTGCTCCTCTGGTTCCGGTATTCCATCAAATTTTGTTCCAGGATTCACAAGTTCATCGCGTAATTGCTAATATTGGTGGAATCTCCAATCTCACCAGCCTCACGCCCAATGGAGAGGTTACCGGATTCGACTGCGGCCCCGGTAATATAATGATGGATGCATGGTGTTTGCATCATACCGGCAAGCCATACGATGAGAACGGCGCGTGGGCTGAATTCGGCCGAGTGATCCCGGAACTGCTTGAGAAGCTTCTTGCGCTTCAGTTTTTTTCTCTTGCTCCACCAAAAAGCACAGGCAGGGAATTATTCAATCTGGTCTGGCTGGAGAGCTATCTATCTGGAGATGAGAAGCCGGCAGACGTTCAGGCAACTTTGCTGCAGTTGACGGTAGCGGGAATTGCCGGGGCAGTGCTTGCCTACTTTCCGGATGCCGCGGAAATCTATCTGTGCGGGGGGGGTGCGCGTAATACGGCACTCGTTGCACGATTACGAATGGCACTCCCTGGCAGGAAGGTGGAATTGACAGACAGTGTCGGCGTCGACGCGGATTGGCTGGAGGCATTTGCCTTTGCCTGGCTAGCGAGGCAGGTCATTTCAGGAGTTCCTGCCAGTCTTCCCGCGGTAACCGGTGCGCGCGGCGCCCGCCTGCTCGGTGCGATCTATCCGGGTTGACCTTGAATCCGGCAGTTGACCGCTCATTGACTGATCGGCACTATTTTTCTATAAACAAAAACGGAAGCCGCGGCTTCCGTTTTTTAAATAAAGCCGCACGGGTAGTTAAACGGAGAATGAAGATCCACAACCACAGGTGCTGGCAGCCCCCGGATTTTTGATAACGAATTGGGCTCCTTCAGCATTTTCCTGGTAGTCGATTTCCGCCCCGGCCAGGTACTGAAAACTCATCGCATCGACCAGCAGTTTTACGCCATTCTTTTCCATTACCATATCGTCTTCGCCTATCAGTTCGTCAAAGGTGAAGCCGTATTTAAAGCCGGAGCAGCCTCCACCCGCAACGAATACCCTGAGCTTGAGATCATTATTCCCCTCTTCTTCAATCAGCTCCCTGACTTTGCTTGCCGCGTTATCGGTAAAGATCAATGGGACTTGCGTTCCCGCGACTAAATTTTCCCCAGCTGCAGCGTTCATATCGAGTTATCCGCATCAAAATTAATCCAGGGGAACAAATTATGTCCTCCTGTCAAATAAACGTCACTCACCATGGGTGGCGGGTATCAATGCCACCACCTTATTTTCGAGTTGGGCATTGTCCAGAAGACGATGAAGCATGCCGTCAACCGATGCGCCAAGCTGAATCTCCATGGATTTGTAATGTACATCTCCGGAGATTTTGGCTTTGGGCTGTAATTCCACATACTCGGTTCCATATATGGCGCCGGCTACGGTGCCATTAATAACCGCGTGAGAAACCTGGATTTTCCCCTCTACGATCGCTTGATCGCTCAATACCAGGGTGCTGGGCTTGTCGCCCACCGCGGTAATGTTTCCTGTAATATGGCCATCTACGCGCAACCCTCCGCTGAAATTGATATTGCCGTCGATATGGGTTCCCGCGCCGATTAGCGAATCAATCTGGTTCTGAGGCGTGGGTGTTTTCTTTCCACCAAACATTTTCTCTCCTTCACAAAGACAGATTAACGGTCTGTGTTAGCCTTGCCTGCGCTACGCCTTTTTCAAATACTTTTACCTGTATGCTCTCCACTAAAGCATCCGGCGGCATCCGGAAACTTCTCTCCACTCGCTGGTAAAACTTGAAGTTAACGTCAAATGTATTTGACGGGCTTTCACTGACAAGAGGCGTGACCATTTTCTCACCATTCTGCCGGAAATTGACGACGAATTCCAGACTACCCTGAAAATCTTTGGCGCGTTGCCCGCCCTGGACCAGTAGCAGGCTGTAACGATATTCTCCGGGCAACTGGCCGCGCGCCAGCTTTAAATGGCTAACAGAAACCCGTTGTTCGGTTTTCCCGGTAACCGATCCGAGATTCTGGAAAAATGCGACATCTTCCTTCAAGCGGATATTTTCATCTTCCAGGGTTTTGACATGCTTGGTAATATCTTCACGTGCGACCGTGTCCATCTGCAACTGGCGTTCAAGCCCGGCCATTTTCATACGTAGCTCGCTGTTTTCTTTCTCCAAACGATTATTCAATCGTGATAGCCGGTCCAGTTCATGGTTTATCTCATTTTTATCAAAACCCGCAAACTGATGCCCGGCATCGTACATGCCCCATGACAGAGCCAATGCGAGCGCGGTAAGCAAGCCGATAATAAGCCAGCGCAAATATTCAGGCCTGTGTGGACGTATCGCCACTTTCGGGGCAAAAATGCCAGATTTTCTTTTAGGTGATTTAATCATGGCCGTCAGTTTACGCTGTTATGACAGCCAGACACCGAGGGTTGGAAGAATTCTGCCGGACCCAGGTTAGAGGAATTTGGTCGCAGAAGCATCTGGCCGGTGATTCCGCCATTCTTTTGGCCAATATAATAGCCATCGGCCTTCAATATCTGTCTTCGCGGCCTCACTTTAAGTTTCGATTCTTCAAGCCGGGCAAGCGGCCAAGCGGTTATGGCAGCAGTGGGACATGATCGATCGCAAGGGTTTCCGGAAAACCGAGCATAAGGTTCATATTCTGTACGGCCTGTCCCGCAGCTCCCTTGACCAGGTTGTCCGTTACCGACAATATTACCGCGGTATTACCCTCTTGCGGACGATGAACCGCGATGCGGCAGAGATTCGAACCTCGCACTGAGCGGGTTTCGGGATGAGCGCCTGCTGGAAGCACATCAACAAATGGTTCGTTGGCGTAGCGCTTTTCGTATATGGCCTGTAAATCGGCATCTTTGTTAAGCCTGCCATATAGCGTGGCGTGAATGCCCCGGATCATGGGGGTGAGGTGCGGGACGAATGTCAGTCCGACCGGGCCTCCTGCCATACGAGACAGTCCCTGTCTGATTTCGGGCAGGTGCCGGTGTCCGGATGCCCCATAGGCCTTGAAATTATCCGAAGCTTCGGCAAATAATGTAGGCACTGCCGCATTGCGGCCCGCGCCGGAGACACCGGATTTGGCATCGGCAATGAGATGCTCCAAGTCTACAATACCCGCTTCGATCAAGGGCAGGAATCCCAATTGCACTGCGGTGGGGTAACAGCCAGGATTTGCTATGAGCCGCGCACCTTTGATTTTGTCACGATTGATTTCAGGCAAGCCATAAACAGCTTCTTCCACCAGATCGGGGCAGGCATGTGTCATCCCATACCATTTTTCCCACACCGCTATGTCCTTGATACGAAAATCAGCGGCGAGGTCGATCACCCGCACTCCCGCATCGAGCAGTGATCTGGCCTGTTGCATGGCGATACCGTTGGGCGTCGCAAAGAACACGATGGCGCATCGGTTGAGTTCCGCTTCGGCCGGATCACAGAATTTAAGTGGGACCCGTCCGCGCAAGCTGGGAAATAACTCGGCCACACTCATTCCGGCCTCTTTGCGCGAGGTAATGGCGTGTATGCTTACTTCGGGATGCTGCGACAAAATGCGCAACAATTCTACGCCGGTATAACCGGTTCCACCTACGATACCAACTTTAAGCATAAAATCTCCAGTTTCTATGCGAAGAATGGGATTCTCCATCACCATTTTTCATATTACATATCGGGCCTATTTTGTATCCGCGTTCTCGTTCGTATCCTTAGTTACAGATAATAAATAGGCTTTGCCCAGAATCCTGAATTTTTAGAGACATCTTTATATATCTTGGTTCGATTAGCCGGATGCCTTGCAGGGAAAATGCAACCGGTTGATCAATTACCCTAAATTCACCGCGTAACAAACTCACCATGACGCGAAGACAGGTGATGAAAAAAGTCTTTGCGGGTCACAGTGTCGAGCTGAGAAATGAGCGAACAGCCGCTGAATTCAGAATTATAAGCAACAAGTAAAAAAGCCGCCAGAAACAGGCGGCTTTTGAATAGGGGACACGCAAAAAAACTTATCGTTTGGAGAATTGTTTACGCCGACGCGCCTTACGTAACCCCACCTTTTTCCGCTCCACTTCGCGCGCATCGCGCGTTACCAGCCCGGCATTGCTCAATACGGGCTTGAGCGTGGCGTCAAAGTCAATCAAAGCGCGGGTAATGCCATGGCGCACTGCGCCAGCTTGTCCCGATTCGCCCCCCCCATGGATGTTGACCACGATGTCAAAACTTGTAAGATTTCCGGTTAACTCAAGCGGCTGGCGAACCACCATACGGCCGGTTTCACGGGAAAAGAATTCGTCGACGGGTCTGTCATTGACAGTAATCAACCCCTTGCCAGGTTTCATGAATACCCGCGCCACCGCGCTTTTACGACGACCGGTACCATAGTTATACGTTGTACTCATAATTTAAGCCCTGACTTCAAGTTGTCGCGGTTGTTGCGCCGCGTGCGGATGCGTGGCACCGGCATAGATTTTAAGCTTCTTTAACATGGCATAACCGAGCGGACCTTTTGGCAGCATACCTTTCACTGCTTTTTCCAGAGGCCGTTCCGGAAACCGTGTATGCATTTTGGCGAAACTGGTTTCGTAAATACCACCGGGGTAGCCGCTATGACGGTAATAAGTCTTGTCTTCCATCTTATTTCCGGTGACGCGCAGCTTGTCGACATTGATTACAATAATAAAATCGCCGGTATCCACATGAGGCGTGAAAATAGGTTTATGTTTCCCGCGCAGACGACGGGCAATTTCCGCAGCGAGGCGCCCGAGCACCTTGTCCGCCGCGTCGATCACGAACCAGTCGTGGATTACTTCATGTGGTTTGGCTGAAAAGGTTTTCACAACGCCCGCCTTTGCTGATTTCAATAAAGCCGCGAATTCTATGCCAGACCAGGTCGAATGTCAAACCGGACCATTACACAAATGGATCTAGGGCCTGTTAACACTTATTTCGCACCCGCGTTGCTACACAAAAAATGCGGAGGCAAGGCGCGAAGCTTGGCCATAGCAGGCTTATGGCCAAGCTTCGTAACGCGGCATCCACGTTTTTTGTGCGCAACCCGAAGGGGACGGGACGGATTCCATCCAGCCCTTCGTTACTCGCCGCTTACGGAGGCCTGCTCCGCCGCGCGGCTCATGCCTCGTGCTGGATGAAATCCGTCGCCGTCGCGGGTGCGAAATAAGTGTTAACAGGCCCTAGAAAAGGAATACGCCGCTCATACGCCATTACCAGTGGAGCTCGGTCCGCGAGCGATTCTCCCGGTATTCATCATACTCGCTGCGAATTGCGGCATACCTTATCTGAAATGCCGGGCCATTTAACCCGGCATTTTTCTGTCGATACTGCCCGTCGCTATGCCTGTCCGAGGGCGTGAATCTTTATCTATTCTCACCAAAATTTTTAGGAAAACGGGTATCATGTTGGGAGAACAATACCGTAAAAAAGTCTGCTGATACTTGTAGATTATCGGCGTGAAAAATACGGTAACATCCTATTATCTTATTGTCTGAGGAGAGCGTTTGTATGTCACAAAAACACCCTGTTATCGCCGTTACTGGATCGTCAGGTGCCGGTACATCGACAGTCAAAAATAGTTTCGAGCATATTTTTCGCCGCGAGAAACTGACTGCTGCGGTGGTAGAGGGCGACAGTTTTCATCGCTATGATCGTGATGCAATGAAGGCAGCCGTCGCGGAATCGGAGAAAGACGGTGGTCATCCCATCAGTCATTTTGGTCCCGAGGCCAATGAGTTCGAGAAACTGGAAGCGTTATTCAAGGAATATGGCGAGAGCGGCGGCGGCAAGACGCGCCTGTATTTGCACAATGATGAAGAAGCGGCGCCCTATCAGCAGAAGGCTGGGACATTTACCCCCTGGACATCAATAAAGCCGGGTTCCGATATGCTGTTTTATGAGGGCTTGCATGGCGGGGTCAAGAGCGAGACCGCCGATGCGGCAAAGTATGTGGATTTACTGGTGGGTGTCGTACCGATTGTTAATCTGGAATGGATCCAGAAAATCCATCGTGACATGAATGCGCGTGGTTATTCGGCGGAGGCGGTGACTCATACCATTCTCCGCCGTATGCACGATTATGTGCATTACATTACCCCGCAGTTCTCACTGACTCATATCAATTTTCAGCGAGTCCCGACAGTTGATACGTCAAATCCTTTTATTGCGCGTGATATCCCGGCTCTGGATGAAAGTTTTGTCGTGATCCGCTTCCGCGATCCCAAGAACGTGCAATTTCCCTACCTTCTTTCCATGATCCACGATTCGTTCATGTCGCGTCCGAATACAATTGTCGTGCCGGGCGGGAAAATGGGATTGGCCATAGAGTTGATATTAACACCGCTGATTCTGGATCTCGTCACGAAAAGCCGGAGTAAATAATCCGGCAGCCGTTGCCGATAAGGATGCTTTTTGAATTCAAAGGGACGGGCAATCCGCTATGCGGATTGCCCGTCCACGTTATTTACCCTCCGCTCCATGTGAGCTTCACCCGGAATTTAGAAATTTCTTGAGTGCCTCGAAACGTTGTGCCGGCATACCATCTTTGTATTCCTTCCTTTACACGGTTCGATGAAACTCAAGTAATTCCGGCGCTATTTAAGCGGAAATAGTTTTCTTCCAATGTCTTCCCTAATTTCAGAATTAAATCCTGAACAATTTGAAGCCGTGACTCTGCCACATCAATCAGCGCTGGTGCTGGCTGGTGCAGGCAGCGGCAAGACACGGGTACTCACCACTCGTATTGCGTATTTGATCCAGTCTGGTCAAGTCAGTCCTCACGGCATACTTGCGGTTACCTTCACGAATAAGGCGGCGAAGGAAATGCTCATCCGCATCGCTTCCATGCTGCCGATCGATACGCGTGGCATGTGGGTAGGTACCTTCCACGGTCTGTGCAACCGCATGTTGCGCGCCCACCATCAGGATGCCGGCTTGCCACAGGCTTTTCAGATTCTGGATTCTGCCGATCAGTTGGCGGTGATCAAGCGTTTGCTGAAGGTACTCGACGCGGACGATGAAAAATTTCCTCCACGCCAGGTGCAATGGTTCATCAATAATGCCAAGGAAGAAGGACTCAGAGCGTCGCAGGTCGAAATTTACGACGATTTCGCCCGCAAGATGGTTGAGTTTTATCTATTTTATGAGCAGCAGTGCAACAAGGAAGGTGTGGTGGATTTCGCTGAGCTCCTGCTTCGCAGTTATGAATTGCTGACTCGCAACGAACATCTGCGCGAGCACTATCGTGGCCGCTTCGATCATATTCTTGTGGATGAATTTCAGGATACCAATCGCTTGCAGTATAAATGGCTGAAGCTGCTTGCCGGTAACCGCGCCGCGGTATTTGCGGTCGGCGATGATGATCAGAGCATTTATGCGTTCCGTGGGGCGAACACCGGTAATATGAAAGATTTTGAGAGGGATTTCCATATCTCTAAAATCATTAAGCTCGAGCAGAACTATCGCTCGCATGGCAACATTCTTGATGCGGCCAATACGCTGATACGCAACAATAGCGGCCGTCTCGGCAAAAATCTCTGGACTTCGGAAGGCCACGGCGAACCGATACGCGTGTATAACGCACCGACCGATTTTGATGAGGCTTCCTTCATCGTGGACGAAGTGAAGTCGCTACGCGCGGAAGGCGTCGTGCTGTCCCAGATAGCGTTGCTTTACCGTTCCAACGCACAATCGCGCGTGCTGGAGCATGCCTTGTTCAATGCTTCACTGGCTTATCGGGTATATGGCGGTATGCGTTTCTTCGAACGTCAGGAAATCAAACATGCCCTGGCCTATCTGCGGCTGATGGCAAATCCTGAGGACGATAACGCACTGCTCAGGATCATCAATTTTCCCGTACGCGGTATTGGCATGCGCAGCCTGGAGCAATTGCAGGACGAAGCTAAGAGGCAGGGTGGCAGCTTGTGGGCGGCAATGCAACAGAAGTATGGAAACGATGCGGCCTTCATCCCGAATTCGGGAGATCAAGCCCCGATCAGGCTTGAGAGCAATCAACGGTTGGACAAGCCAAGAAAAGGGGTTGAGGGCTTTGCTGTGCTGATCGAGTCAATGCGCCAGGTTTGCGAAAAGCTGCCGTTACCGGAAGCCGTCGAGCATATGCTGGAGCATAGCGGGCTGGTGGCACATTATCGCGCTGAGCGCGAGGGAGCGGACCGCCTGGAGAACCTGAACGAATTGATTAATGCTGCCACCGGCTTTGTGCATGAAGCCGAGGATGACAGTCTCACGGCATTTCTGAGTCACGCATCGCTGGAAGCGGGCGAGCATCAGGCTGGTAGTGGTCAGGACGCACTGCAGTTGATGACGGTGCACTCGGCCAAGGGGCTGGAATTTCACAGTGTATTTCTGAGCGGATTGGAAGAAGGTTTATTTCCCCACGATAATAGTCGTAACGAAGCAGGTGGCGTGGAAGAGGAGAGACGCCTAATGTATGTAGCGTTGACCCGGGCACGACGACGCCTGTATCTGAGTTTCGCCCAAAGCCGCATGTTGCATGGCCAGACCCGCTATAACATCCCTTCTCGTTTTCTGCATGAGATTCCGGATAGCTTGCTCAAGTGGCTGCAACCGATGCAGAAGGCAACGATCAGGAATGAGGATTGGGGAAGAGGGAGGCAAGGATCAGGCCGGGTAATCCAGGAGCCTGGCGTTCAAGCTCGCACATCGAATATTCGGGATTCGACGGCGTCGCAATGGCGCATAGGACAGAATGTGATGCATGCCAAGTTTGGCGCGGGGGTGATAGTCAATTGCGAAGGTCACGGAGCGGATGCTCGCGTTGAGGTCAGATTCGGCCGCATCGGCACGAAGTGGTTATTGCTGGAATATGCCAAACTGACCCCTGCGTGATTCACCGCTCAGGCTGATTCGGCCGTATCCACAAAAATATCCCGGTAGCTTGCGTAAATAGAGCCAAACAGAGTCGGTATCAGTATAAACAATCCCAGGCCATAGGGCATCGTGGCAAGTATTACCAGCGCTACTAGCGTAATGCCGTAAATCTGGAATGCGATGATGTTCTTCAGGCAGGCGACAAAACTTAGCCGCATTGCATCCACTGCGGCCATGCCGTTGAATATCACCAGCAAAGGTGCAAACCAGGTAGCCATCATCAGCGGAACGGAAAGCGTTAGGCCGACCAGCGAGGCGGACAACATATTGCCGGAGACGCTTTTCAACTCATTCTCATCCACCCGTTTCCCGTCTATCAATAGATCCATCAGAACATCACCCCCGACCAGCATGAATAGTCCAAGAATCAACACTTGCCCTACCAGATAAATTCCTCCTATCGTGATCAACGGTCCAGGGGTGCTCCTGAAGCCTGCAAGCAAGTGAGCAATCTCCAGTTTCTCGCCTTGTTCCAGGGCTCTGCATCCTATCATTAACCCGGCTAGAAACACCGGTGAAAGGAGGGTGAAGATGAACTGTCCCGCCATTGGAATAAGCGATAAGGTGACGGCGATAAGAAGCAAAGTGGTGCACAGCAAAATCCACACCAGTGGAATCTGGCGGAATATATAGAATCCGGTCACAATCCATTGCCACCCTTGTTTTGCATCGACCTGCCTGACTTCCATTTTCTGTATCTCCGGTTGAGTAGCGCCTGCTATCCAATTCTGTGGTGCGGTTTACCGTTCACACCCAAACTTGTGCCAGTCTTGAATGGGATGCCGCATGGTTCTTCAATATGCGCATAAAGTGAGCGGGATTCTTGGCATGAGTGAGTTCTCCCATGCGCGGCAAGTAATAATCATGCAGCCGCGACAACCAGAAGCGCAGAGCCCCGGCTCGCAGCATTATCGGCCAGGCACCCTTCTCGATAGCGGTAAGCGGGCGGATACGGTGATAGGCTTCGAGTAGCGACAGCACACGTTTTACGTCTAACTCGCTATTTTCACTCAAACACCAGTCATTGGCCGTAATAGCAATATCGTACAGCAACCTATCGTTGCAGGCGAAATAGAAATCGATTACCCCCCCTATCGTATCGCCGGTGAATAGTACGTTGTCACGAAATAGATCCGCATGAATTACGCCACACGGCAGATCATCGGAATAATGCAACGACTGAAAATGGAGTTCCTCCTCAAGAATCGCTATTTCCTCCCCCGTAAGAAACGGGATGACACAAGGCGCCGTGGCTTTACACCATTCGAGACCCCGCGGGTTCTCCATTCTTTCGGGGTAGGACAGACCGGATAAATGCATGTTCGCGAGGAGCGCGCCGACCTCGGCGCAATGCGCAGGGGTGGGACGTTCCTGTGATTTGCCGGGCAAGCAAGTAACGATGCTTGCCGGCTTATCATTGAGTTCGCCAAGGAATCCCTTGTCAAGATTGGCTATCGGACAAGGGCAAGGAATGCCGCGTTGCGACAAATAGGCCATCAGGTTCAAGTAATAGGGCAGATCGGACGAGGTTAGTTTTTCAAACAAGGTGAGAACATATTTGCCCCGGTTGGTTGTGACAAAATAATTCGTATTTTCGATGCCGGAGGAGATACCTTGCAGATCAATCAGCGCACCCAGCGAATAGTTATTCAGCCATGTGGAAAGCTGATGTTGAGTGACGGTAGTGAAGACAGACATGAGCGAGAGGAAAAGGGAGAGAAGAAGTCGTTTAATCCCATCGAACTTCTTGTTCTTTAAGGGTATTTAACCTAAATCTAGCGGTTGGCCGCTTCGTTTTTCAGTTCATTTATCAATTTGAGCGCCATGATGCGTATGGATTTTCCGCACCCGCCCTTGTCTACTTCGGATTCAGATTCGGATTTAAAACTGGCGTAATATCCACATTGGGGGCCGAATATTCTGATCAAGTCCCCCGGAGCCGCCAGCGGAAAATGTACCATCTCCCTGATTATCAATCAGGTAATACGGCAGACCAATGCGGGGAGTCACTTTGATCATGTAGAGACGCCCATTGATGCGGTATTCTTCGATCTTATCCTCTCCGCGCCTGGTAATCGTAACCTGTGGTTCAAGCGCGGCATCATCCTGGTCGGCGCCCGGTGAAGGCAAGGCTATTTCAGGCGGTTCTGGTACTTCCGGTATCGGCCGCAAATCCTTGGGTTTGGATTGTGCCGCTGCCGGCAGGGCAGCGCTCAATAACACGATGAGAATTATTAGACGCATGGCTGCTCCGGCGGGGTCAACGCACTCATTCTATCTGAAATGACACGGGTTTTACAGATTGAGCTGAACTTCCCGTTCAGCTGTGGAAGGCTCGAAGCCGCTGGTTTCATAATACCTGAATATTGCCTTGACTACTTCGCGGGGTTCATCGATCACCTGTATCAAATCCATATCTTCCGGGGCAATCATGCCCTCGGTTATGAGGGTATGCCGCAGCCAGTCGAGCATGCCGCGCCAGAAGTCTGAGCAAACCAGAATAATCGGCATTTTCCGTGTCTTGCCGGTCTGAACCAGCGTGAGTGCTTCCATCAGTTCGTCCAGCGTGCCGAATCCGCCGGGTAAGACGACGTAAGCAGTAGCGAATTTCACGAACATATACTTGCGCGCAAAAAAATGGCGGAAAGTCTGGCTGACGTCCTGGTAAGTATTACGATGTTGTTCGTGTGGGAGCTGGATATTCAGGCCGATACTCGGCGACGTGCCAAAGTAAGCGCCCTTGTTGGCCGCCTCCATGATACCTGGACCGCCGCCCGAGATGACGGAAAAGCCGGCATCGGACAATTGCCGCGCGATCTGCTCGGTTAATATATAGTTGGGATGATCGGGAAGCGTACGCGCGCTCCCGAAAATACTGACGGCGGGCCGAATTGAATTCAAGCGTTCCGTAGCTTCGACAAATTCTGCCATAATGCCGAACACGCGCCACGACTCCCTCGCCGACCAGGTTTTTTCCAGAAAATCATTTGTCATGGTACGGGCTAACTTATCTTGCGTGCTCATTGAAAACCTTTGGAAGTTAAATGAAAACATTGCTGCTGGTTGATGGCTCATCCTACCTGTATCGCGCTTTCCATGCGCTGCCGGATTTGCGCAACCGCAATAACGAACCGACCGGTGCGATTTATGGCGTGCTTAACATGCTGCGCCGTTTGCACAAGGATTACCAGGCTCATTATAGCGCTTGCGTATTTGATGCAAAAGGCAAGACTTTTCGCGACGACCTCTATGCGGAATATAAAGCGCACCGTCCCCCCATGCCGGGCGATCTGGCGGCGCAGATCGCGCCGCTGCATGAGTGCATAAGCGCCATGGGTTGGCCAATGCTGATTGTGGAAGGCGTGGAGGCGGATGATGTGATTGGCACGCTGGCTAAACAAGCCGTGCTCGAAAACATGCATTGTGTCATTTCCACCGGTGATAAGGACATTGCGCAACTGGTGAATCCGCAAGTGACGCTGATCAATACCATGAGCAATGAAACGCTCGACGAAGCGGCGGTGCTTGCCAAATTTGGCGTGACGCCAGCGCGCATGCTCGATTATCTGGCATTGGTGGGTGACACGGTGGACAACATTCCGGGCGTGGAAAAGGTCGGCCCCAAAACCGCGGTGAAATGGCTCACCCAATATGGCACATTGGACAATCTTATCATTCATGCAAATGAAATTGGTGGCGCGGTGGGGGAAAATTTGCGTGCGGCGCTCGACTGGTTGAGCCGATCGCGCGAATTACTGGCGATAAAGTGTGATGTGGTACTCCCTGTCGCTTTACACGATCTTGGGCTGCAACCGCAGGATACCGTAAAACTGGCCGAGCTGTACGAGCGGCTGGATTTTAAAACCTGGTTGCGGGAAATACGGCAGAATGTGGGCTCGGGCTCGGGGAATCCAAGAGTGATTGGCGACGCGCCTTCGGCCACCGGATATCCGGCAGTGGATGCGGATCGGCAATCTTCGGATAGGGTGTCAGCGGACTATCGGACCATTCTCACGCAATCTCAACTGGATGAATGGATCGCACGCATTCATGCCGCGCCGCTGGTTTCGCTGGATACGGAAACCACCGGACTGGATCCGATGCAGTCGCAGCTCGTCGGAATTTCGTTTTCCATTGCGCCTCATCAGGCGGCTTACCTGCCGCTGACCCACCGGTACGCAGGTGTGCCGCCGCAACTGGGGGTGGATCTCGTGCTCGATAAGCTCAGGCCCTGGCTGGAAGACCCCACCAGATCTAAAGTGGGCCAGAATCTAAAATATGACAAACACATTCTTGCCAATCATGACATTACCTTGAACGGGATTGTCCACGATACGCTATTGCAGTCCTACGTACTGGAATCCCATCGTCCGCATGATATGGATAATCTTGCGTTGCGGCATCTTGGAGCCAAAACCATTGGCTATGATGAGATCACCGGCAAGGGGGCCGGGCGTATCGGTTTTGATCAGGTAGACATCGAACGTGCGGCGCAATATGCGGCGGAAGATGCCGATATCACGCTGCAACTGCATCAACACTTGTACCCCGAAATAGCGAAGGACGCGAAGCTCGATTACATCTATCGCGCACTTGAAATGCCGGTATTGGACATACTGTTTGAAATGGAGCGTAACGGCGTATTGCTGGACTTAAGATTGCTGGAAATCCAAAGCCGCGAACTCGGCGAGAAAATGCTGGCGCTGGAAGGGCAGGCACACGCAATTGCCGGGCAGCCATTCAACCTGAATTCACCCAGGCAAATTCAGGAGATACTGTTCAATCAGCTCAAGCTTCCCGTTATCAAGAAAACGCCGGGCGGCACACCCTCCACCGACGAAGACGTGCTGCAACAGCTCGCGCCGGATTATCCCCTGGCAAAAATCCTGCTCGAATACCGCGGTCTTGCCAAGCTTAAATCCACTTATACGGACAAGCTGCCGCGCATGGTGGATGCCGCAACCGGCCGCGTGCACACCAATTATGCGCAAGCGGTGGCGGTGACCGGGCGGCTCGCCAGCAATGAGCCCAACCTGCAAAACATCCCGGTACGCACCGCCGAAGGCCGCCGTATCCGCGAAGCATTTATCGCATCGCCCGGGCATCGCATTATCTCTGCTGATTATTCGCAGATCGAGCTACGCATCATGGCGCACATATCACAGGACGCGGGATTGCTCAAAGCGTTCGCCGCAGGCGAGGACATACATCGCGCCACTGCAGCGGAGGTGTTTGGCGCGGCGCTGGAAGCGGTGAATAATGAACAGCGCCGCTACGCAAAAATCATCAACTTCGGGCTGATTTACGGCATGTCCGAATTCGGCCTCGCCTCGCAACTCGGCATCGAACGCTCCGCCGCCCGTGCTTACATGGACCGGTACTTTGCCCGCTATCCAGGAGTCGCGAATTACATGCAACGTACCCGGGAAGCCGCAAGAGAAAACGGTTACGTCGAAACCGTATTTGGACGCAGATTATGGTTGCCGGAGATCAACAGTTCCAACGGCAATCGCAGACAGGGTGCGGAACGCGCCGCAATCAACGCCCCCATGCAGGGTACCGCGGCCGATATCATCAAGCTTGCCATGATCGCAGTGCATGGCTGGCTGGCCAAAACAGGCTTGCGTAGCAAATTGATCATGCAAGTCCATGACGAGCTGGTACTGGAAGTACCGGATGACGAAATCGAAACGGTAAAAGATGAGCTGCCGCGGCTAATGGGTGGTGCGGCGACGCTTGATGTACCACTGCTGGTGGAGGTGGGTGTGGGTCCGAATTGGGAGCAAGCGCACTGAGGAATCGTACAACAAGTCCTTCCATGGAAGCAGCGTAGGAGCGCTGCCAACGCCAACCATTCAAACAGATTTGAAGTCATTCTGTTTTATGTCGTTAATCCCGCTCCCGGCAGAGATGTTTTATACCGTCAGCAATATTATATACTTGCTAATAGGATAAAGATTACCGTAAAATCTCACCCTTTTCGGTTCCGGACCCACATAGGCATATACATGGTCATTATTCGACTGGCGCGAAGCGGTGCCAAGAAACGTCCGTTTTTTAACATGGTAGTAGCGGATTCCCGAGACGCCCGTGACGGCAAGTTCATTGAGCGCATTGGTTTTTATAACCCCAGGGCGGCTGGAGGCGAAGACACATTGCGTGTTCAATTGGATCGTGTCACCCATTGGCAATCACAGGGTGCACGATTATCCGATACCGTTACAAGGCTGGTCAGACAGTTCGGTGCAAAACAAAAAGCCGCAGGAAGCAGCTAAATCAGGCGAAGCAGCCGAGCCAATGGTGGTGATGGGGCGTATTGCCGGCCCCTTTGGTGTGTTAGGCTGGATCAAGGTTTTTCCCTTTACTGAATATGTAGACGGGCTGCTTGACTATCCAGTCTGGTGGCTGGGCAAAGGCAATGGGGAATGGCGCGAGGTAAAAGTTACCGGATGCGAAGTTCACGGGAATACGTTGACGGCCGCGCTTGAGCCATACGCTGACCGTACTGCGGCAATGCGGTTGAAGGGCATGCAGATTGCGATACCTCGCAGCCAGCTGCCGAGTTTGTCCAAGAGCGGTAAGGATGGCTACTACTGGTCGGATCTAATCGGCCTTGAAGTCATTAATCTGCGGAATGAAGAATTGGGGAAAGTAACCGGGTTACTGGAAACTGGTGCCAACGATGTGCTTCAAGTGCAAAGTCTGATAGAAGGTGAGAAGGAACGATTGATCCCCTTTGTCAGCCAGGTGATTGTCAAGGTGGATTTAAAGGCTTGCCGGATAACGGTGGACTGGGGTGTGGACTACTAGCCGTGGCTTTTGAGTTCGACGTCATTACGCTGTTCCCCGAAATGTTTGATGCCATCACCCGATACGGCATAACCGGCCGGGCGAAGGAAAACGGGATTTACCGGTTGCATACCTGGAACCCGCGTGATTTCACTGAGGATAATCACCGTACAGTGGATGATCGTCCTTACGGCGGCGGCCCGGGAATGCTGATGCTGGCACAGCCGCTGGAAAAAGCCGTCGCTGCAGCCAGGACGCGGCAGACAGGTAATGGTGTTAATGGGACAAAGGTAATCTATCTTTCTCCCCAAGGACGTTTGTTAGACCACGACCTGGTGATGGAACTGTGCGAATTGCCATCATTGGTACTACTCGCCGGGCGCTATGAAGGCGTGGATGAGCGTTTGATAACGCGTGAGGTGGATGACGAAGTTTCCATCGGCGATTATGTGCTCTCTGGCGGAGAGCTCGCGGCAATGGTGCTGATAGACAGTATGGTGCGGCAGATGCCAGGCGTACTGGGAGACGCGGATTCAGCCAGCCAGGACTCGTTTGTGAGTGGGTTGCTTGATTTTCCCCAGTACACGCGACCGGAAGTTTATCAGGGAAAAGTCGTGCCGGAGGTTCTCATGTCCGGCAACCACGCCAGAATCAAGCGCTGGCGTTTGCAACAGTCATTGGGCAGAACATGGCTGAGGCGACCGGATTTACTGGCGTTGAAAATTGAACGCGGCTTGACCGGAGAGGAAACCGAGTTGCTGGAAGCGTTCAAGCACGCTTATGAATCGAACTGAAGTAATAGAAACCAAGCGAAATAAAGTAAGGAGTGGCAAATGAATCTGATCGAACAACTTGAAAACGAAGAAATCAGCCGTCTTGGCAAGACAATTCCGGATTTCGCCCCCGGCGACACGGTAATTGTTAACGTCAAAGTGGTTGAAGGCGACCGTAAACGCGTACAAGCTTATGAAGGCGTTGTTATCGCCAAGCGTAATCGCGGCCTCAACTCGGCTTTTACCGTACGCAAAGTGTCCAGTGGTGAGGGTGTGGAACGAACTTTCCAGACCTATTCACCGCTAATTGCCAGCGTAGAAATCAAACGTCGTGGCGATGTTCGCCGCGCCAAGCTATATTACCTGCGGGATCGTTCCGGTAAATCGGCGCGCATTCGCGAGAAGCTTCCGGCTCGTGCCGCGGTAAAGAAGGGACCCGCGAAAGCGGAGCTGGCCTAAGCTTCAATCGCAACGCTCCGAGTCCTTGGAGCGAAGTCAAGCACCGAAAAGATCAAGGGTCAAGCGGGAGTCGGCCGCTTGACCCTACCCTATATGCGCCGGTCAGCATGGACTGGTTACAACCCGGCTGCTGAAGTAGCCAATACCGACTCTGCCCTTGGCCTATCGCTACCGGCAACCAATAGCACTCAATTTTTCTTCGGTTCCGGCTTATTCTCAATTTCCTTGTGCCAGATATCGTAGACTTCATCTGGCCACAGTGATTTGATCCAGACAATCACGTCATCGATTTGCTGATTTGTCAACTTGCCATCCCACGATGGCATGCCTCCGATATCTGCCGGACTACCTACCCGGATCATTCTTTCCAGTGTCTCGGTTGAGTGATGCCAGGCGTGGGCGCTGCCGTCCAGCGGCGGTGGCGGGTATCTGCCGTCAGCGCCAGGATTCCGCCAGCCTGGCGTGGCTTCCCCATTGGGTCCATGACAATTGGCACAATTTGCACGATAAACAGCTTCACCACGCTTGATTTTCTCGGGATCAAGCTTGCGTGCCGCCAGGTTTTTTGGCTCCGCTGGCGCGGCAATAGGTGGTGCCGGTTCAGCAGCGGGTGAGATTGAGCCGGCAGAGGGCGTTTCCGGTGCAGCAGCGGGTGCGACAGCGGGTATCGGCGCAGCGGCAGGAGGCTTCGATTCACCGCAACCGGCGATCAAGACAACTACCATGCCTGCCAGAAGGACATAGAGCAGACTCTTGTTACCCTTCGTATTTATCGGCATGAATGCGGAGGTTGAAGATTTTCTTTGCTGGTTCCCAAGGACAGCGAGAGTAAGGGAAGATTTCATGCCCCTCATTTCAATCTCATCAGGGATTCTTTTGGATCAGATGGTAGATGTCGGCTGTACACGGTCGTATCGCCTTGTTTGTTGATTAGGAGCACGTCATAAGGATCGCTGCGCGCGCCCTCCATGCCGGGAGAACCATGAGGCATTCCCGGAGCGGTCAGGCCAATCGCGCGCGGACGCTCTTTGAGAAACCGTTTGATGTCCTGTGCGGGCACGTGACCTTCAATCGCATAACCATCAACCAGGGCGGTATGACAGGAACCAAGCGTAGTGGAAATACCCGCACGCTCGCGTACCTCCTTGTTGCCCACATCGTGGGTGTTGACGGTAAAGCCATTCGCACGCATATGGTCGACCCATTTTGCGCAGCACTTGCAGGTTGCACTTTTGTAGACCTCGACGGTTGTCGAGGTGGCGTTAGCGGCAGCACTCGACAAGGCGCCGACGAGAAGGGATCCAGCTAATAAGGTGTAAGTTAGTTTTTTCATTTGGCCTCTACTTCGATTGTTCCTTTCATGCCCGGGAAACCCATACCTTTGAAGTGGCCTGGCAGCGGGCAGGCGAAGTCGACCACGCCGGCTTCAGTGAAATGCCATACCAGTTCCCCGGTCTTGCCCGGGCTGACGGAGATCATATTGGGTTCATCGGGGTGTTCCTTGTCGGGGAATTTTTTCATTATTTTTCCATGCTTATCAATTTCATCCGGGGTGCCAATCATTATCTCGTGTTTTTTCTTACCGGTGTTCTTAAGCAAGAATTTAATCGTTTCACCCTGTTTCACTTTTATTTCAGAAGGTTTAAACCGGTTCTCCACCATTGTGACTTCAATGGTGCGTGACACTTTGCTCAGATCACCAGGGCTGCCGACGGTGCTATCTCCACCCGGATGATTCTCGTCGGCGGAGATTCCGGCCGACATCAAGCCCAAGGTTAGTGCAGATACGATCAAAAGGTGCTTCATGTGTTCTCCTTTCCGTAGAGATCCCATACCCCTCTTTTAAGCATCAAACTTATTATGATTACCTTCATGTCAATATAGCAAGAAAACGCACCACCACCCATTTTATTCTAACAAGGACGTATCTGATGTGCTTTTAAATCTGGGACGCGAACATATTTTATTACCTTGTGCCGCTATCAATGGTTAAAATATCTTGATCAGTAGGATTGGGCAGATGTAATGTCATGGCGTGATAGACTGCAAAGCGGCTCTGTAGTTCCTATTTTTAATGGTTGGGCAGCCTGTGGGATTTGAAGAATCGAAGCGAAAAGAATGACGGAGAGGACAGATATCGAGAGCCGATTGTTGTTTATTAATTAAAAAGCGGCGAAATATAGACCGGCCAGCCGTTAAGCGTTTTCAGTCTGTACTAAACGAACTCCACATAATCCGGTATAGCTTGGCCAAATGCCATGCTATGAACCGAATCGGCCGCACAGGTGTGCTGGTATCTATATTTACTCCGTATAACAATAACTTGTCTGCTACTCCCCCTGCTGAGATGAAAATACCCTATATAGATATCCTTTGCCCTCTGCGCTCGTTATTCTTGACGCTGTGTCTTGTATCCGCGTTCGCGCTCTCCGGTTGTGTCTCGCCCATCGCGCTCAATCGTGCAGTCGGGGCCTATGATGAAGCCATCACCACCGCTGCTTCCCGACAGCTATTGACAAATATCGCCCGCGCTCATCACCATCAACCAATTCACTTTACCGGGGTTTCGAATGTCGCGGCTACCTTCGATTTCCGCTTCAGTGCAGGGGCCACTCCCGCGCTGGGGGGACTTGCCGGCGAGGTGTTGATGCCCACATTTGGCGGCAGCGTCGCGGAAAATCCCACCATCAGCATTGTCCCGATCGAAGGCGAAGAATTTACCAGGCGGCTGCTCACCCCGTTTCAGCAAGGCAAGCTCACGCTTCTGCTCCGTCAGCGCTTTGATATCGATCTCTTGCTGAGGTTGATGGCGCAGGAAGTGCGTATTCAGGATTCCACACCAAAGGTTGCGTATCGAAATAGACCCTCTGATTCATTGGGCTACGAAATGTTCCGTCGCGTGGTGCTGCATCTTTCGGCCATTCAGGACCAAAACCAGCTCTATGCTGAACCGCTGAATCTGGAACGCACCTGGATCATCCCCGCTGGTTCAGTTTCGGCGGAAGGCTTTCAGGCTCTGGAGAAAGAGTTTTTCGTGCTCTATAACAAGCAGGACAATACTTACATGCTTCGTAAACAAGTGCCAGGTCCGATTCTCATCACCAACTATGATCCCGAAACGCTATCCCTGGAGGAACGTGCGCAGTTGAACAATGAAGGAGGGACCTGGAATCCCCACGATGTTGCTTTCGACATTCGCTCTAACCTTCCAGGGGGAGAGTGGCCAATGAGAGGAACCTTCCGGCTCAGAAGTTTTCACGAAATTCTCAACTTCCTCGGCCGCTCCCTCGGCGACGAGCCGGAGTATCATGTCGAGAAAGACATACGGACGCTCGCCATCAAAGGCGATGAAAATCCGATCGCTACCATGGGACTCGTCGTGTCGGATAAACCGCCATTGGAAGCCGATCTTTCGATCCGTTCGCATAATCGGTACTACTCCGTGAATACCGCTGGCCCGCTTGCTCGTTGGAACCGGGATGCCTTCCAGATGTTGTACCTGTTGTTTCAAATGACCATCACGGATTTGCCGCGTACCGGCGTGCCGAGTATCACGATTGCCAAGTAATTCAACCCTTCTAGCGTTGCTGCGAATGTGCGGCGTCGCTGGGAGAGAGCAAATAGTGGGCAATGCATCCAGTCGATCTACACATGGTGTGCCTGACAAGGGTGTTCCCCGGCTATTCTAAAGCAGTGGCTGCATACTCGAAAAGCGCCATTCACCCGGTGCAAGGCCGTGCAGGGAATATGCGCCGATCGCATGGCGGATCAGCCGCAGCGTAGGGAAAGATACAGCCGCCGTCATATGTCTGACCTGGCGGTTCTTGCCTTCCATGAGCGTCAATTCGATCCATGAAGTAGGGATGTTTTTCCGGAAGCGAATAGGTGGTGTGCGCGGCCAGAGGTTCCCCGGTTCATCCAGTAGAAGTAGACGTACTTGCGCGGGCATGGTCTTGAAAGCCCTCAGTATCACACCCCGGCGCAATTTATCCAGTGCAACTTCATCGGGTACACCTTCTACCTGCACCCAGTATGTTTTCGGCAGCTTATGCTCGGGGTTGCTGATCCTGTTTTGCAATTTGCCATCATCGGTGAGGAGTACCAGACCTTCGCTATCGGCATCGAGTCGTCCGGCGGCATAAAAACCTGACAGCGGTATGAAATCTTTGAGAGACTTGTATCCGGCCTCGGGCGTGAACTGGCAAATGACTCCGTAAGGTTTATTGAAAAGAATCAGGCGAGACATGATTTTTGTCGATAGGACTGCACGGTATTTACCGGGAAATATGGAATAGAAATTAACCTGAATCCAGTAGTTGCAGCAAACTCACCTGCAGGATTCAGGATTAATCCGTTCCGGAATTGGGTGTCTTAAACAATACATCCGGTTCTAATACCGTTTGCCAGATTTCAACGACTTTGCGCCGGGATTTGACTCCGTGTCTGAGTGTCACCTGACTTAGCGGCACGCCAAAAGTCATTGCAAGAAACTTTAGCAGCGCAGTGTTGGCCGCACCTTCCACCGGTGGCGCGGCAAGCCTGATTTTCAGTGCGTCGCCATGCAGCCCGACGGCTTCGGTGCGTTTCGCACCGGGTTGTATGTGAACCCTAAGGATAAGCCGCTGACCACCATCAGCGCAGTGGTGCCAGGCGTGGTGCGACAATGCTGACGACACAAAAAAACTCCCGTAAGGTATCAATACTTCGACAGACTCATACATCAGAATAGAAGAGAGATCTCCTTGCCTGCCCCCGCTACGACGAACAGCAGTAATTGAATAATCACCAGCACAAACAGGGGCGACAGGTCGACATTGCCGATCGGTGGAATACGCCTGCGGATAACGCCGAGGAATGGCCGTGTGAAGCTGTCGAGCATCGGGGCAAGGGGAGTGTGAGGATTGAACCAGGAAAGTACCGCCTGCATGATGATCGCCACCAAAATAATATAGAGTGTCATTTTGATAATCTCTATCAATCCCAGCAGCACCAGTCCCGTGATCGCGATGCCGATAGTCGATCTGAACTCATATCCTTGAAGCATAAGCACGCCGGTCAGCAACATGCATTGCGCAAGCCATGCCAATAACAACGTGGAAAGATCCATTCCGCTATATCCGGGAATGACCCGGCGGGCAGGCCGTACGATAAAATCGGTAAGTGCCACGAGAAATTGAGACAATGGGTTGCGGTAGGGCGCGCGGAGCAATTGCATATAAAAACGCAGCAGCAGCGCCAGAGAAAACAGACCCAGCAGGGTGTCGAGCAGAAATATCAGTATCTGGTTGAGCATATACGTTCCTGGAAAATAATAACCCTAGGGTCTGTTAACACTTATTTCGCACCCGCGTTTTTTGTGTAGCAACCCGAAGGGACGGGACGGATTTCATCCAGCCCTTCGTTACTCGCCGCTTACGGAGGCCCGCTCCGCCGCGCGGCTCACGCCTCGTACTGGATGAAATCCGTCGCCGTCGCGGGTGCGAAATAAGTGTTAACAGGCCCTAGGTGATAAAGTTTTATGTCCTGCCAAACTCGTCACCCAATTCACGCGAGCGTTGATTCGCCATATGAATCGCACGCACGATCGCATGCTTGACATTGTCATTTTCGAGAGACTGGATCGCGCGCTCTGTGGTGCCACCCTGGGAAGTTACCCGGGCACGTAGCGTGGCGACGTGTTCATCACTCTGAATTGCGAGCCGGGCAGCGCCGGCAAAGGTTTCCAGGCTTAATTGCCGTGCCTGGCTCGCATCCAGCCCTAGTTCCTGCCCCGCCTTCTGCATGGCCTCAATGAAATAAAATACGTAAGCCGGACCGCTGCCCGACAAGGCTGTCACCGCATCCAGCAGCTCCTCGTGATTGCACCATAGCACGGAACCGACCGCGCCAAGTATAGTCTCCGTGTTGCGCTTATCCTCCGCACTGACCCCATCCAGGGCATATAGTCCCGTAACCGCTGCGCGAATCAATGCCGGCGTGTTGGGCATGGCTCGCACCACACGTGCATAACCACTCATCCAGCGGCTTATATCAGTCGCGCGAATACCGGCAGCGATAGATATAATCAGATGGCTTCTAAGCAGTGCCGCGAGTTCCCGTGCCACAGCTGACAGCTGCTGCGGCTTTATCGCCAGCAGGATGACGTCGCTGCCGGATAAGCCTTTGGCGAGTTCCGCCACGGCTTCCACGTCAAATTCGTGCTTTATTTTCTCACGCCTTTCGGCGTTGATTTCGACTACACATATTTGCCCAGGCGAATAACCCTGTTGCAATAGGCCACCGATCAAGGCGAAAGACATATTGCCGCCGCCGATAAATGTGATGTTCATGTCGCTCCTGTGATTGTGAAGTCTCGTAAATGTGATGATATAGCGAGGGGGTCATGCTGAGCATTTCGCTGTTCTGTTCTCCCCTTATTTTTGACAATGTGGACAATAAAAACTTGAACGCTGTCCCTGCCTGATTTGCATGATGATTACACCGCACTTCCGGCATGGTTGCCCGTTTCGCTGATACACCCAATACTGTTGCTGAAAATAGCCGGGATTGCCGTCGCTGTTAACGAAGTCGCGCAAGCTGCTGCCGCCTGCTTCGATCGAGAGATTAAGCGTTTCCTTTATTGCCCGCACCAGTTTCTCGTACCTGCGCACGCCGATCCGCCCTGCGGGGGTTATGGGACTGATGCCCGCGCTGAAGAGCGCTTCACTGGCGTAAATATTGCCAACGCCGACGACAATGCGACTGTTCATCAGTACTTCCTTGATGCTGGCGCTGCGGCCTCGAGTCTTTTCGTATAACAATTTCCCATTGAACGCTTTGGTAAGCGGCTCAGGTCCAAGTTGAGCCAGTAAAGCATGGTGCATGACATCACCGGTGTTCCATAGCACTGCGCCAAAACGGCGCGGATCTTTGAAACGCAGAATTATGCCGGTATCCAGTATCAGGTCGATATGATCGTGTTTCTGCGGCGGCGTGGCGGCGGGAAGCAATCTCAGGCTGCCGGACATGCCGAGATGCAAGATCAGTGTTCCGGTGCCACAGTCGAATAGAAGGTATTTGCCGCGCCGGGTCACCGTATTGATTTTCAACCCGCAAAGCGTGTGTCCGAGATCGTGAGGTACCGGCCAGCGCAGGCTCAAATTTCGCAGCGTAGCACCAGCAAGACGGTGCCCCTCCAGATGAGGGACGATGCCACGACGGATAACTTCGACTTCTGGTAGTTCAGGCAACTGGAGTATCTCTATAAAGTTCGGGGTTCATCTTCTTCCACGCAGCCACCAAATGATCAATCCGCTTGCCAGGAAAACCAGTGGCAGAACGATGAGAAAACCGCCAGTAATGATGATAAGCGTTGATTCACTTAATACCAGGTTGCTGTCGAGTGTGGCCCGGGGTTGAATAGCAATGAGATTTTCGTCGCCAGTGAGCCAGTTGACGAGATTAATGCCAAAATCCAGATTGTTGCCGTTGCCCAGATACGTATTGGCAAGAAAATTCCCGCTGCCGATGACAGCGATGCGCTGTTCACGGTCTTGCAGAGTGCGGCGCAGGGTGGCAGCGATGCTTACGGGACCGGATACATCATACATTTTGTCGAAGACGATGCCGGAATCCAGCTTGCCGGTTTCCACCCATCCGCGGTGTGCCGCTTCCACCAGCGAGACGCTATGCCATACCTCATTTTCATTGACGATTATCTGGCGAGCAAAAGGAAACATCGTAATATAGTCGAAATTGTGTGTGACCGGATGCTGTCCATAATTCGCGCCTAACGCGACAGTGATGGGCAATTTCAACTGCTGAGCCTGAGGATCGACCACCACGCCCGGTGTGAGCGTCACCTCCAGTTTCTCGGCAAGCGGTTGCAAGCCATGCAAGGGGCCCTCATCTATTAGCCACAACAGGTTGCCGCCGCGGCCGATATACGCAAGCAATTTACCCACTTCTCCTTCCCGCAGGTCAATTTGCGGCGAGGCAATGACGAGCAAGCTCGTGTTGGCCGGTACATCGGGGGCAATAGAAAGATTGAGCGTTCCGGTCTTGAATCCCTTCCCCATCAATTGCTTGCCAAATTCTCCCAGGTCATGACTCGCGCTACCGTCCAGCTTGCGCTCACCATGGCCGCTGAGCATTGTTATGAGTTTCTTACTGGGGCGCGCCAATCGCATCAGCAGATTAGTGAACGTTTGCTCGTTGAACGTGCTGAGGTGTTCGCTTCTGCCATTGAACGTTACCACCATTTCCCCATTGACCTGAACTCCCGCTTCCCGTGTGAGTTTCGGCTGCTCGGCGGGATCGATGAATGTGACCATGAAATCGGGTTTGACACGCTGATAACGCGAGAGGAATTCATGGATGATTTTACGAATATTTCCCAATTGCGCATCTTGAGCGGTTGCGTAGACGGTGGCGTTAAGCGGGCCGTTGATTTTTTCTAGTACCTCCATACTTGCTTGACTTAGGCTGTTGCGCCCATTCTGGCTGATATCCCACTCAATACGGGTTTCATGCGCAAGATAGCCTAGCAACCCGGCCAACGATATCAGCAGCACTACAAACACGCTGTTTTGTATCAACCAGTACCTGCGTCGTTGGTGAGTGATCATGGCCATTTAGTCACATGACGCCAGGGTTAACCACGCAGCCGCTCCTTATCCAGCCGGCGAACAGATAGCACCAGAAAGACAAGGATGAACAGCGAGAAGTATGCCAGATCAAATGTATCGATCATGCCACGATTGAAATTTTCATAATGTGCGAGCAGAGAGAAATCACGTGTGACGCTGTCACTGTCGTCCCCCGCCGCAATGTCCAATACCCACAAAATCAGCAGTGTGCCCAGCGCGCCGGCAGCCGCAATCGCCGGATGGGCACTGAGGCAGGAAAAATAAAGTCCGAGGGAGGCGAAACAGGCGGTTATCAGGAATAGGCCGGCGACATTGCTCAGCAACAAGCCAAGATCCAGCGCTCCCCCCACCAGCAGAGACATTGACAGTGTTATGACCAGCGCAATCACCACTGAAAAGAAAATCATCAGGCTGAGGAATTTTCCCAGAACGATGTCGATCATCGAAATGGGTGCCGAAATGAGAAAGGTCATGGTGTGATTGCGGCGCTCCTCGGCGATGAGGCGTGCGGTTAAAAGGGGGGTGATCATAAGCAATACCACCGCGGCCATGGCGAATACCGGCGCAATAATCGTTTCCGTCGCGCCTGGCGGATTGGCGATTGTCATAAGCTGCGGCTGTATCTGCAGAAATGTATCGAGATGTACCAGAAAAATCCAGGCCAGCACTAATTGCACCAGTGCAAGCAATATCCAGGCTAGCGGCGAGCCAAACAAGATTTTTAGTTCTTTCCGGGTAATAATCAGAATCATGGCGATGAAAACTTTTGGAATTTTACTTATTCATGGTGAACTGCATGAAGATCTCTTCCAGACTGATTCCCTTCTGCTTTAGGCCATTGACGGAGTCACTAAATACCGTGCTTCCCTTATGCATGATCTGCACCCGGTCGCACACGCTCTCAACTTCCGGCAGGAGGTGCGTCGAGAGAATGACGCTGCGCTCCGTACCCAGTTCACGGATGAGAGTACGGATTTCCCGTATCTGGTTGGGATCGAGTCCGACTGTTGGCTCATCAAGAATGATCACATCCGGATCATGAATGATAGCCTGGGCAATTCCCACACGCTGCTGATAACCTTTTGACAGCGAACCAATCAGACGCTTGCCTGTATCATTCAACCCGCAGCGTTGTACAACACTGTCCAGCGCAAAACGGATTTTTGCGTTGTTGACCCGATGCAGCCTGGCGGCAAGTTGCAAGTATTCATTGACTGTTAACTCCCGATAGAGTGGCGGTATCTCAGGTAGATAACCAATACGCGCCTTGGCATCGCGGGGTCTGTCCAGCAGATCTATTCCACAGATTTCAACGCTACCGGCGCTCGGGGCAAGATTGCCGGTGAGCATGCGCATAGTGGTGGTCTTACCCGCACCATTGGGGCCGAGAAATCCCAGAATTTCCCCATGTTTGAGCTCCAGATTGATTTCACGCACGGCGACACGGTTGCCGAAGTAGCGGGATAAGCCACGCGCGGAAATGGTTGATGAAGCGATTGGTTCAGTCATCTGAGTCCGGTGGTTTGACTGGGCGGCGTGTGCGGAAGAGCATCACTATAAACCGGAATTTGCAAACAATCGCCTCTTTCCGTATCAGGGGTGCCTTTCCTTGGGTACAAGCCTGGTCAGGCAGGTCGCCCGCAAAATACCGCCGATATGGGTTGTGGTAAAATCAGATCTCACTGCGGTACACTCCCCAGGCAATTGGCGGGTCCAACCATAACCTGCGTTGCATGCTTTGTGTTCATTCCGATTTTGCCCAGTCATGTGCCAACTCGTTTGCCGATGCGTGCTTCATGAAGGACATATTCAGAGGTTCATTAATTGTTTTCTACGTTTGTTCGCCCGGTAAATAGACTCATTTGGAACTTTGAATTTATAAGGCTGCCTATGAATGTGCGCTCCGAGCATTCTTGCTTGGCAACGTCCACTTGTGAGAAGTGTAAAATATACCTAATATGTGGGCTGTGCTGAAGGTCGATTCCGCTCTATATTTCCCTATTAGCCTTATTTTCGGACCCTGTCTTAATTTTCCATGAATCTTAAAATTCCCGGCGCATTGCTGCTGCTGTTTTTTCTTGCCGCCTGTGCGCAGATTCCAGGCAAGACCGCTCTCAATGCGAGCAAGCCGACGCAGCAAGCTGAGGCTGGACAGTCAAAATTACCTAATCAGGATTTGACCCCGCCCATCCTGTTCGATTTTTTACTGGGTGAAACGGCTTTACAGCGCGGTGATCAGGAAATCGCCACCCGCACTTATCTCAAGCTGGCGAGAAGCACCCGCGATCCACGCGTCGCCCAGCGGGCCACCGAAATCGCGCTTCATTCACGTCAAGCCGCGCCCGCGCTTGAAGCAGCAAAAATCTGGGTGGAACTCGATCCGAATTCGGTAACTGCCCGTCAGACGATTGCGGCGCTATTGGTGAATTCGGACAGACTGGATGAGGCGCGGCCCCATCTGGAGAAGCTGCTGGCATCGGAGGGGGGCAGTATCGACGAGGCTTTCATGCAATTGAATAGCCTGCTGGTACGCAATTCCAATAAAAATGCGACATTCGAATTGGTACGACAGCTTGCTCAACCTTATCCCGAGTTACCGGAGGCGCATTTTGCCGTGTCTCAGGCGGCGTGGTTTGCTAATCACTTTGATATTGCACTGGCCGAGATGAAGCAGGCTTTGGTACTTCGCCCGGAGTGGGAGATGGCGGCAATTTATCAAGGGCGGATATTGGCGCGAACTTCCAATGCCGATGCAATGGAATTTTACAAAGGCTATCTCAAAACTTATCCCAAGGCCAACGATACACGCATAACGTACGCCCGGCTATTGCTGGTCGAAAAAGATTATGTCAAGGCGCGCGAACAATTTGAAAGATTGCTGGCGGAGAATCCGGGTAACGCCGACGTCGCCCTGGCAGTGGGTTTGCTATCCATGGAGTTACGCGAGTACGATATTGCCGAGTCGAATTTCAAGAAAGCGCTGGAGCTGGACTACAGGGATCCGGGTATGGTGCGCTATTATCTCGGTGGAATATGCGAGAAAACCCAGCGTTCTGATGAGGCGATGGAGTGGTACCGCTCCGTCACCGGTGGAAGTCAATACATTCCGGCACAGATACGGTATGCCGTTCTGCTGACCAAGAAGGGAAAAGCGGATGAGGCCCTCAAGCACTTGCAGCAATTGCCGGCTACGAATAATCAGCAACGTGCCCAGTTGATAATTGCCGAATCCCAATTGTTGCGCGAGACGGGTGCCTATCAGAAAGCGTTTCAGTTGCTGAGTGATGGCCTGGAGAAGCTGCCGGATCATGTCGACCTGCTCTACGACCGTGCGTTGGCGGCAGAAAAAATCGGCAAATCCGATATCATGGAGCAGGATTTGCGCAAGCTCATACAATTGAAGCCTGATCACGCTCATGCTTATAATGCGCTGGGCTATGGCCTTGCGGAACACAGCGATCGTCTGCCGGAAGCACTGGAACTTATCGAAAAAGCTATCATGCTTTCCCCTAATGATCCCTATATCATGGATAGTCTCGGATGGGTGCATTACCGTATGGGCAACCTCAATCAGGGGCTCAGTTATCTGAGACAAGCCTTCGGAATGAATCCCGATCCGGAAATTGCTGCCCATCTCGGCGAGGTTCTCTGGGTGCAAGGAATAAAGGATGAGGCAAAAGAAATCTGGCAAACCGCACTCAAAAATAATCCCGGTAACGAGACGTTGATTAGTACCATGAAGAAATTCATGAAGTAGTACAGATGATGGGTCATGCTGGTGTAACGCCGGTGCAATCCAGATCTCGGCCATTTTCGCTTTCTAAGGAGTGGCGCGATGTTTCGTGGTGGGGCCTGATGTTATGTGTGTTGTTTCTTTTCCCTGGTTGCACCACCCCTATTCATAAACGCACCGCTGTCAGTACCATCGTCATTGAACCCATGACGGGTGCTGTGGAAGCAAAGCCGGCGGCTTTCAGGCTGGTTGGCAGAGTCTCGGTAACAGGTGGCAAAGATAGTTTTTCCGGTGGCGTACAATGGCATCATGCCGATACGAGCGATGAAATCCTTCTCCTTTCTCCGCTTGGGCAGGCTGTAGCACAGATACAACGCAATCATGAAGGCGTATATCTGACGACTTCCGAGCAGGAAACCTTTTATGCTTTTGATGTGGAAACCCTGACAGAACGGGTATTGGGCTGGCGGCTGCCGCTCATGGGTTTGCAATATTGGGTACAAAGCGTGAATTCGCCCGCGACCGTAGCCGAGGTAGATAGGGATATCGATGGGACCACTGTGGCTATGCGTCAGGATGGATGGGAGATTAGTTATTTGAGTCATTTTCCCGTGCCGGAAACACAAACCAAGCAGGCGCAAACCGCACGTCCAAAATTGTTGATGCTTAAACGTCCCGGCCTTCAAATAAAACTCATGGTGGATAGCTGGAATCCGGGTAATCAATGAAGCCAATCTTGAACTAATGACCAAGCTCGTTTGCCTCGCCCCGGCCAAACTCAATCTGTTCCTGCATGTGGTCGGGCGTAGAGAAGATGGCTATCATCTATTGCAAACGGTTTTTCGCTTCGTGGATTTTTCGGACCGGTTCAATTTTGCTTTGCGGGAAGATGGCGTGATCAAACTTCATACGCCTACTCCCGGTGTACCTGAAGATAAAGATTTGTGTGTACGCGCCGCAAAATTGCTACAGCGGGAAAGCAGCATTTCCCTGGGTGTCGATATTTTTCTGGAAAAGCGTATCCCGATGGGAGGCGGGTTGGGCGGTGGTAGTTCCGATGCGGCGACGACGCTGCTGGCACTCAACCGTTTATGGGGACTGGGCTGGAAAAGAAATCAGTTGTTGACACTTGGGCTCGGACTGGGTGCGGATGTACCTGTATTTATCTTTGGTGAAAATGCTTTTGCGGAAGGGATAGGTGAAAAGCTTTCATCCATCATGCTCCCGCCCGCGTGGTATCTCATCCTGATGCCACCTGTGCACGTATCCACCCCGCAGGTTTTTGCCAGTAAAGAATTGACACGAAACACGATTCCAATCAAAATACCGCCCTTTTCCGTCGAGCATGGGCATAACGATCTGGAGCCGGTGGTATGCCGGACTTTTCCCGAGGTAGCGCGTCATTTGGAGTGGCTCAGGCGGCTCGATAACACCCGAAAGGTGGCGATGACGGGCTCGGGCGCTTGTGTATTTGCCGAGTTTGCCACGGAGCCGGCGGCGCAATTGGCTTTGGCAAAAGTTCCGGCCGATATGACAGGTTTTATGGCGCAAGGATTGGATCGCCATCCCATGCATGATTTTGCAGAGCAGTAAATTTGGGGAGTCGCCAAGTGGTAAGGCACCGGATTTTGATTCCGGCATTCGTAGGTTCGATCCCTACCTCCCCAGCCAAGTTTTGAAGTGCCAGTTCAGTCATACAAGATATGCGAGGAGCCGCTCGTATCTCTTTTGTCCTTCAGTGCCGGTTAAGAATTTCAAATAGTCACTTGCCCATGGCCTACGATAGCTTGATGGTTTTCACCGGCAACGCCAATCCCAAGCTGGCGCAGGATGTGGTGCGGCATCTCAACATCCACGTGGGGCGTGCGACGGTGGGCCGTTTCAGCGACGGCGAGGTGATGGTGGAGATCCTCGAGAATGTCCGCGGCAAGGACGTATTTGTTTTGCAATCCACCTGTATGCCCACCAACGATACGTTGATGGAATTGCTGGTACTGGTGGATGCGCTGAAGCGGGCATCCGCGGGGCGTATCACCGCGGCAATGCCTTATTTCGGCTATGCCCGTCAGGATAGGAGGCCGCGTTCGGTACGAGTGCCGATTACCGCCAAAGTGGTGGCGAACATGCTGACCACGGTCGGGATAGACCGGCTGCTGACCATGGATTTGCATTCGGACCAGATCCAGGGATTTTTCGACATCCCGGTGGATAATATCTACAGCATGCCGATTCTGCTGGGAGACTTGTGGAAAAGCGATTATCAGAATCTGGTGGTGGTCTCGCCCGATGTAGGCGGTGTGGTGCGAGCGAGGCAGATGGCGAAACGCCTGGAATGCGATCTGGCGATCATCGACAAGCGCCGTCCCAAATTTAACGTTGCCAAGGTGATGAACATCATTGGCGAGGTGGATGGGCGCACCTGCGTCATCATGGATGACATGGTGGATACCGCCAATACATTATGTGAAGCGGCCCGTGCCTTGAAAGAGGAGGGCGCGGAAAGCGTGCTGGCTTATTGTACTCATGCGGTATTATCGGGCAAAGCGGTGGAGCGGATTGAGAATTCCTCACTCGACAAGCTGGTCGTCACCGATACTATCCCGTTGCGTGAGGATGCCAAAGCCTGCGTTCGCATTCATCAGCTGAGCGTGGCGAGCCTGCTGGCGGAAACGATGTTGAGGATCAGTAACGAGGATTCAGTGAGTTCATTGTTCATGGAGTAAGCGTTTATTAATCGGAGTCATCTGGTCGCGGATGCTCCCCATTCTGGAGAAAGCAAGATGCAAATTGAAATCAGCGCCAACAAGCGCACGTTACAGGGCAAAGGTGCGAGCCGCCGCCTGCGTGGTTCCGGCAAGGTGCCGGGCGTTATTTATGGCGGAGAAAATCCGGCGCAAGCGATTGAGCTGGATCATAACGGTCTTTATCACAAGCTCAAGCAGGAGGCTTTTCATGCCTCCATCCTGTCCATGGATCTGGATGGGGGAAAAGAGCAGGTGCTGTTGCGTGATATACAAATGCACCCGTTCAAATTGCAAGTGCTGCACATCGACTTCCAGCGTGTGGACAAGAATAAGAAGATACACATGAAAGTGCCGTTGCACTTCATTAACGCCGAGATTTCGCCAGGAGTGAAATTGTCTGGCGGTCTCGTCAGTCATGTGCTCACCGAACTGGATGTTTCCTGTTTGCCGAAAGATCTGCCCGAATTCATTACGGTTGATCTGACCGACCTTGCCGCTGGAAATACCTTGCACCTGAGCGATCTGAAACTGCCGGAAGGCGTGGAGATTCCCGCGCTGATCAAAGGCGAAAATTTGCCGGTGGCAACTATCGTCATTCCGCGTGCAGTGGCCGCCGAGGAAGCGGCCGCCCACGTGGCCGCAGGGGACATTCCGACGACCGTACAGAAGAAAGAGGGTGCTGCAAAAGAAGGCGAGAAGAAAGACGCAGGGAAAAAGAAATAGTAACTTGTCGTTTTTTCATGCAGCCCGCTGGGTTCCTCAGTTCCGGCGGGCTTTTCTTTTTAGTATGTAGCCACTTCTGTAACGTTCGATGAAGCTCATCGTCGGTCTCGGCAATCCAGGCAGAGAATATGCCGCCACGCGTCATAATGCCGGCGCCTGGTGGATATTCCGCCTGGCAGATGAATTGCGCATGACGTTAAAAGCCGAGGCGAGGTTTCATGGTTTGTGTGCGCGTACCGGTCAAGGTGATGCGGAGTTGTGGTTGCTCAATCCGCAGACGTATATGAATGCCAGCGGGAAAGCCGTTGCGGCGTTATGCCGCTATTATAAAATTCAGCCTGAACAAGTTCTCGTGGTTCATGATGAACTGGATTTGCCGCCGGGTGTTTCCAGACTGAAACTTGGTGGCGGCCTAGGCGGGCACAATGGTTTGAAGGATATCGCCGCCCACCTTGCGACCAAGGATTTCTGGCGCCTGCGCATTGGCATTGGCCATCCCGGCGACAGAAATGCCGTGGTAAATTATGTGCTGCAGCCGCCGCGCAAGGAAGAAACCCCGCTGATAGACGAAGCGATCCATCGCAGCCTGGAAGTCTGGCCGCTTATTGCGGAAGGCAATTGCCAGGCGGCCATGCTGAAGCTGCATACAAAAGTAATCAAAGATGATATGTAAGGAAGGTGTACATCTCATTTTTCCCCTCCAGCCACTTGTGGCCCGAATCCATCATCTATAACTCAAAAAACTTATGAGCCTGAAATGCGGTATCGTGGGTCTGCCCAATGTAGGAAAATCCACACTGTTTAACGCGCTGACCAAGGCGGGTATCTCGGCAGAAAACTATCCTTTTTGTACCATCGAGCCGAATATCGGTATCGTCGAAGTGCCGGATCAGCGCTTATCCAAACTCAGTGCAATCGTCAACCCGCAAAAGGTGCAGCCCGCCATCGTCGAGTTCGTCGATATCGCCGGCCTTGTCGCGGGTGCATCCAAGGGGGAAGGGCTGGGAAATAAATTCCTTGCCACCATTCGTGAAACCGATGGCATCGTCAATATGGTGCGTTGTTTCGTCAATGACAACGTCGTGCATGTCAGCGGCAACGTGGACCCGATTTCGGACATCGAGACTATACAGACCGAGCTGGCCCTGGCCGATCTGGCGACAGTGGAAAAGGGATTGCAACGCGAAACCAAGCTGGCCAAGTCCGGCAACAAGGAGGCGATCAAGTTGGTGGCGCTGCTCGAAAAGACACGGGCTCACCTTGATCAGGGCAATCCCGCCAGAAGCCTGGGGTTGGATGAGGAGCAACAGCAATTACTGAAGCCGCTCTGCCTGCTGACCGGCAAACCCGCTATTTATGTCGCCAACGTTGACGAAAAAGGTTTCACCGGAAATCCGCTGTTGGCACGCGTGCAGGAATACGCCGCGCAGGAGGGCGCGCCGGTGGTGGCGATCTGTGCAGCCCTGGAAGCGGAAATCGCGGAAATGCCGGACGAGGACAAGCAGGTCTTTCTGGCCGATATGAATCTGGAAGAACCGGGGCTGAATCGGCTGGTTCGTGCCGCCTACCAGCTACTCGGGCTGCAAACCTATTTTACCGCCGGCGTGAAGGAGGTGCGTGCCTGGACCATATCCAGGGGCGATACCGCTCCGCAGGCAGCCGCCGTGATTCATACCGATTTCGAGAAAGGTTTCATCCGCGCTGAAGTCATTGCTTATGACGACTTCATCGCTTGCAGAGGTGAACAGGGCGCGAAGGAAGCAGGCAAGATGCGGCTGGAAGGCAAGGAATATGTGGTCAAGGATGGTGACGTGATGCATTTCCGATTCAACGTCTAGTTGGATTGCTCCGCACCTCAACGAACAACGAAATTCCCATATATCTTGAAAAGGTCAGGTTTTCTAGCCTCCATACATCCGCGTTGATCAAGCTCGTCGCGGTGGTCGGCGCTTTACACTTGCGGAAGCGCGGGAGGAAGAGAATTTGCGAACGCTTCGGCATCACCATACAACGCACGGTGCAGGAGCTTAATGGTAAGGCGTGGTTGGAACTGGATGAGGAAACACCCATGGCCTGGCAAGTGATGAGTTCCCTGTCTTTTGGGGAGCGGGTGGAAAGCTTGGTGCAACTGCGAGAAGCGATCAGCTATCATGCCGCCATTCGGATGGATTGGCTGGTGTAGCCGCCGTTCGCCAGAGTATCGTTCAGCGAGGGAATGAGATCTTCGTCCATTCGCCGCAGAAATCCGCTTCGTCATAACTACCTTGATCGAAGAGTGAGTAGAGCATAAGCTTGAGAATAAAGCAAGGTTGCGGCAATTGACCCGCCTTATAGCCTGTGTGGTAGCGGCCGGGCTTAGGATCGGTATGCGTTGTGATCTCATCGTCATAGTCGCGTGAAGCTCCCCAGGTCAGTATCAGGTGACACCCAACTCCCGAGGCGCCGCCAACAAAGGTACCCATGATGGTGCCGGAAGCACATTCCTGGACGACGGCGTCGGACATTTCAGGTCTCCTTATGCAGCACTCGGGTAATCTGGCTTCACGGCAAGATGACCGCTGCCCATCTTCAGGACATAATTAATCAGATTAAACGCATGGCTTCTGGTTTTGTTCTTTTTCTACAACAGAGCCAGAATAAGGAATAATAATGAGAGCAATCATACATACTTATAGGGGGACAAATGATAGTCAAACATGATTCTGTATGCCTTGCCATGATTGTTCTGACAATTTCTTGTTTAACTCTGGTTGCTGGCCCGGTGCTTGCTGCATCGACTGCCGGTACGCCATGGGAAACTCCGAATGAAAATTGGTGCCAAGTCACCTCCTTCTGGTCGGGTTGGATTCTTTTGATGGGTGTCGTAATTAGTGGCCTTACCTTGATATTTGACAGTGTAACCTCTCGGCGTATCCGCCTTGTCACAATCGGAGCTTGCGGACTTGCGTTGGCTAACATGATTACTTGTTTATTCCTCTAACCTAAGGCGACTACTGGGTGACAGATTGGCCGTCACCCATGGTCCTTTCATCGAGTCGAAAGAAGTGCTCAGCGGCTACTGGATGATCGAAGTGAAGTCCAAACAAGACGCCGTCGACTGGATGAAGCGCTGTCCGGCGCAGGAGGGCGATGTGATCGAGATCCGCCAGGTATTTGAAATTTCAGACCTCCCGGCCGAGGTTCAGCAAGCCGGTCAGGGCCGGCATAATTAGCGGGCGTGAATAGAGGAAGTAGCTGCTTTACTGCTTTTCGCACTAGTAGTCTTCAGCAAAGCAGAAAGGCAGAAACGTCCCTTCGTTTTTACGAGGAGCCATGGCGGCTTAAGCGCCTTTTCTATTTCCTCAGGTTTGAGATCGCGGTTGTGGGTTGCCAGCATCCATTGATACCTGCCACGATACCAAGCGCCGCATAATAAGCAAGGTAAACAAGGCCTGACGGGTGTCCGGTTCGCGGTAATAGAAAGTATGGCATTACGTACTAAATCCACGACCGGCTAGTGTGGACGAAGCGAATCCCTTTTCCTCCTGATTATTTCATTTCGCATTTTGTTGAATTGCTCCCGCATTTCATGTTCGATGAACACTTTTCCCACTATCTCAGGAATCCAGATCTTCGGGGTGGCATCAGTACGATGAATCACGCGAGTTTGTCCGCCGTCCTCAATCAGATGGGTGGTCCCTTCCAATTTGCGCATGTTGCCACTGATCAGACTCGTCCGTATTTTATGGTAAGGGATCAATCTTACTTCCCGTGTTGATTCGAATGGAAAGTTAATAGGACCGTACGTAGCAGCGCCGCGCTGGAAAATCGTGAATGAGTCTGCAGAAGTACTGACCACCCGGCTTTCCTTCAAGTTGGAGACAAAATCAGCCATACGGTTGAAGTCGATGAGTACGTCCCAGACCTCCTGCCGGGTTGCTCGAACAGCAAAATTAAGGTCAATGATAATATTTTCTCCGGCCATGTTCACCTGAACTTCAATGTCCCTACCCTCCAGCGAATCCGCTGACGACCATGCCGTAAACAGCATTGACCATCCAAATAGCAAGAAGGAAGCGTTTCTCATTGGCACACTCAAAAGCTGTATTTGGCTTACTTATTGTGGAATGGAAAGAAAATCTGAGTCTGCTATAAAATTATTAACAGATCATCGGGTCTATGCGCCGCAGTTTCATGAATCCAAATTATGCCGGTGACTGGCACGAGCTGCCAGTGGTTAGCTAATGCCGGGAAAAGATGGTTCCATGTGGCAGGGAGGATGGCAACTACCAAACGCAAAGGCCGCGATTGGCTTGCAGACTCAGGCGGGTATAATTCCCGCCAGCCCCAAGCCAAGGCGACCCTTGACGATCTGATTATATGCGCCAAACACATCTGCTCGCAACCATTCACGATCATGGCCAGACGATAACACCCATAACCTCTTAAGAGATGTACCTCAGTGCAAGAGTCATTCGTGTAAGATTCTGTAAGTCATGATGCAGTCGAAGGTATGTCCGTTACAACTCCTTAGATAACACGAATGGGCTGCCAAACGGGATCGGTGCGAGGTTGACGCTGGAAATTAACATTCCTGGAAGATCCGGAGCTGTTGGCTGATAGGATACTTGGACCTCTTTTCATAATAGGAATGTGACACTAAGAAAATTCCAACTTCAAAGAAGTCATTACCTTTTTACATCATTTGAACAATCCGCTGCTCAATCACCTAGAGTCCTCATATGAACAAAGCAATATTGATCCTCTGCGCAACACTCATATTAGCCGCCTGCGCCAGCCCTAGCCGCACTGTCCAGGAAGGTGTCAAAGATCCGGGACCTCGCGTGGTGGCGAATCCCTTGCCGGCAGCGGAGAGAATGACGCTAGGAATAGCCCGCTTCACCAATGAATCGATTTATGGCAGCGGCCTCTTTACGGATGCTTCCGGCGACCGTATCGGCAAGCAGGCAGCCGATCTCCTGGCACGACACCTGATGGCCACCCAGCGTTTCAATGTGGTCGAGCGGCAGGATATCGGAAAGCTCGCGGCCGAAGCCGATCTCATGGGTTTGAGCAAAGAACAATTCAAGGAGAATCTGAAGGGCGTGGATGCCCTGATCATGGGATCTGTTGCCGAACTGGGACGGGATACCACTGGCAATACCTGGCTTCTCGGCAAGAGCAAAACCCAGCGCGCCCGGGCGCGTGTGGTCCTCAGACTGGTTGATCCCAAGACTGGCCAAGTGTTTTATACACAGGAAGGTTCGGGAGAAGCTGACTTGTCATCCAGCAGTACGTTCGGGTTTGGGGGTGCCACCGGGTTCGACTCGACGCTGGAAGGCAAAGCCATCGATGCCGCAATTGTTAACATGATGCACAGCGTCATGACGACACTGGACTCGCGCCGCAACGTCAAACAATAGATGGCCATGGAGATCAGGCAGCCTCGCCTCACGGCCACGGCGAGGCAGGCGTTTTTCAACTGCTTCATGAGTGTGCTTGCATGCATGATGGTGGGTTGCGCCACGCCATCGATTTACTACTGGGGGAATTTTGAAGACAGTCTCCACAATCGCTACATAACCCAGGACCAGGCACAAGCCGACGTCTACCTGTTTGAAACCATTAGGACCGCAGAGCAACAGAACTTGAGAGTTCCGCCCGGCGCCTATGCTGATTATGGTTTTCTGCTATTCAAACGGGGTGATCGGGAGGGAGCCATCGCCTACTTCGAGAAAGAAAAACGGCTCTTTCCCGAATCCAGCGCCTTCATGACCAAGTTGATCGAACGCGTCAAACAAAAGGATGCTGAGACCAAGGAAAAAGGAAAACCCCAAGACAATGCGGGAGGAGCCCAGCCATGAGAAGCAGCGTAATCGCGGCAGTGTGCATCTTCGGCCTGCTTTCAGGCTGCGCGGTACAATCCGCAAAACCCGACTTGGCAGCAATTCATACTTACAAACCCCGCTCGATACTGGTCGTGCCGGTACTCAACGACACCACTGAGATTAGCGCTTCGCCGGTTTTTATCTCGACCATCACCCGGCCTTTGGCCGAGCGCGGTTATTATGTTTTTCCTGTTTATTTGACTGAACTCGTCCTGCGAGATTTCGGATTAGCCGAAGCCGGACATATTCATCAACTCGATACTCGACGTTTATATGAACTATTTGGCGCGGACGCAGCGCTATTCGTTACCATCAAGGACTGGAGCAGCAAGTATATTGTGGTCGCCTCGACGGTCACTGTCGAGATGGACTATGTACTGAAGGATACCCGGACCGGCACGACATTGTGGCAAGCGACTGAGCAGGTGTCTCAGGGTTCCGGCGATGCCGGAGGGGGATTGATAGGAATGGCCGTTGCTGCGGCAATGAATGCCATGGTGACGGACTATCAGCCACTGGCGCGGCGGGCGAATAACCAGGTTTTTCTACCGCCCAAAGGATTACCGGCGGGCCCTTATCATGAGGAGTATGGAAGAGATCAGGACAAATTTTAGACGAGAAGAACCCTGGTAACGCCAACTCTGGGAAGGGGAATTCGGCTGGGTCACAGGCCCAATATCTACACCTGCTAGCAGGCATTAATGACAGATTCGCTCAAATGGTGTCGCCGTCAGTCGCGTAATTCTAGCCGCTTCATTGGGATATGTACTGTTCAGTGCAACGAAAGCATGGATTTGCCGAGGAAGGGTTCATATCCATTACTTCCTTGACGACTGATGGAGGATGAAGCTTAAAAACCGATGATTGAGTGTAGCAGCTATTACATCGCCTGAAGTAATTCCAGACGCGTTCCATAATACCCAGCAGATGGCTTGGGTACCCAAACTTTGACAGGCTAGGACGCTATAGCATGTTTTCGAAATTCATCAGCTCTGATGCCGGTACATTAAGAGTTTCGGCCAACCGACAAATATTGAGCAATGCGATATTTCGCTGCCCGCGCTCAATCCCGCCTAGGTAGCTGCGGGCCAGTCCACTTTCAAGAGCGAGCTGTTCCTGCGACCAGCCGCGTTTTTTGCGTGACTTTGTATTCCTGGACACTAGCTGTGTGGTTTCTTTCTGCTGGATATCGGCCCACTCTTGGAGTGGAGACCTAAGCTATTGGATGGAGCCAGCCTTCGGGGCGCGTCCAGGCAATAGTGATCCAACTATTTTAAGCAGGGAAACTCAGCCGAAAACCAGTTTCGCAAGGGTCAAATATTGGTCTTGCTCATAAACGTAGTTCTCTGAGTTCAGCCGCCACGTAGTCACGGCCTTAAACCCGTACCGCTGCATTTGTCGATGGGCATTATCGGCTGTCTGAAAGCCTGCCTCGAACTTAGCGCCATAGGCGAAAGCATCAGGCTTGATGCCGAAGTCAATAAATGCGCTGGGCAGAGAGGTGCTGGAATACATCTGAAACGCGATGATATCGAAATGATTGTTTACAGTTTCTGGGTCCAGATTGTCCTTAGTCGCGGGACCCATTGTCAGCAACATTCCCTCGGCTTTCAGTGCCGGGCCGACGGCGGAAAATGTTGCCTTGAACTGGGCTTGCGTGGTGTCGGTGCTCAAATAATCCCATTCCCAATCGATGTCGAAACCGTCAAGGTTATAGTGCTTCAGATAGGTCACGACGTTCTTGGCGAATGCCTTTGCTGAGGCTTGGTCAGGATTTGCTGGGTCGGAATATATTTGCGAAATCAGGCACTGTTTTCCGTAAAGTAACGTCAACAAGACCCTGACCTTCGGGTTGGCCTTCTTTGCGTCACGAACAATCCATTCCATATAGTCCTGATTAGTAGGTACGCTGCCATCTGGGCTAGCTGGATGGGTGACCTTGTCAAGAAACAACGTGTAGCTGCTGCCGTCACCGGCTGGAATGGTATCAGCGCTAGTGGGCACAATATCCACGAAGCAAAGGCTGATCATATCTGAGCACTGGTAAATGTCTTTTTTGATCATGCGCTGAAACTGGCTTGAGGGGTCATTATAATTTGTGCCAGAAGGCTGATCCTCGTTGAGGAAAATCCAAGCGCTGTTCATGGGGGGAAGCTTGGATGCGAAGGGTGGCTGGTCGGATTTTTGCATTGAAAATCTCCGTAATGAGTTAATTGGAGTCAGTGTAGAAACCTTCTGACCTGCTAAGGATTCCCGGCTTGCATAAGGTTGATGATTCTGGAAGAACCCGGGAATACCTGTCATACACAAACTAATCGCATAATGAGATATAACTCCGCCTTACCTTTTCCCTAAGGGGCCCTTTTAGTTTCTTTGTTTCGGATGCGCTTCGCATTGAGGAAACCCCAAACAAAGTCTGTTTGCATGACCAGCATTTTTGGTCCACCGTTGATATCGTTGTAAAACCAGAACTGATTAGGAATGCCATGATGACTGCGCCGATAACCAAAGCTGGTCATGCTGCGTTCGAATACTGAGAGTGGAGGAGGACTATTAACTGTTTCCGTCGCCGCACCTGCCCTTGCGTGACAACTGATACAGCTAGAGCCATCCATAAAACCCGCCTCGGTAACCGAATTGCCCAATAGCGTCGATTGACCAATTGAGTTGACAAACTCGACCTGAGACCCCTTGAGGCGGTAGTTACGCCAAGCTTTATCCTCAGAATCAGGCTCAACCTGACTGGTGCTGCCGCCGCTACCGATACTCAATTTAACAAGCAGTTCATTCCATTCCGGGCGGATCGTCTCTGGAGGATAAGTTTTTCCGGAATCGAACACCGTACTGTCGGCATTCAACCGATCGGAACGTTGATTCGGTTTGACATAATTGGCTGAGGTACCCGCTGGGCGTTTTTCGTCACTACTCGCATACCCGTAAGCGTCATTGCAGCCGGTGATGTCGCAACGCCCCGGCAAGTTTATGTGCTCAAAGGTGGTCCACACCCAGTTGGGAATGTCTTTAGAGGAAATGTGGAATGCCACCAAGTGATGGATGCCCTCAAAATTGCAGTGCAAATCTTCGTTGTTTTTTTGGGGGCTGATGCCGAGCGCTGTCAGATTAATGTCTGTTTGTAATTGTTTGCTAATGTACAAGTTGGGGCCATTCGGAAATCCCAAAGCTTTGGCAAGATTTTGGTGCAACCAGTTACTCTTGATCATCACTGCATCAGGTGGTAAATCCACACGGTAAAGTGAGCCTGGCTTCCCATTCTTGGATGATTGATTAGCACGACGATAGGGTGCTTCCTCCTGCAGATTTCTCTGGTTAGCGGCGAACACTTCTAACACACCATCGGCGTTGTATAAATTGTTCGCGAAGAGGTAATCATGAAATTCTCGGTTACGAACCGTCAACTCAGCATTGGTCTGACGGATGACTCTGCCAATACTTTCCGCATCGGTTGGGTTAAATTTCTTAATAATTTCTGCTACCTGATTCGTTGAACACGCAAGAGTCTCAGTAGCTGGCTCCTTCATAGATTTGAGTTTAACAAAGCGGCTAAGAGGAGTAAGCGAGTCGTGGAATGGCAAACGGGTATTACGTCGCAGAGCGGGATCACGAGCTAACTTATGTGCATCTTCGGTCAGTGCATCAGTAAGGCTCTTGAGTTTAGTAGCGTACTGAGTACCTGGGTATACTGGACAATGATCCAGGTCGTTGTTAGCTGATCCGGGTCTGCAACAGCCATCTTTATCGGGTGATTGGTCAGTTTTACATAGTGCATAAGGTTGGTCTGGCCAGTTGTTTGTTTCGTCAGCCCAGTTTGACCAGAATTTACCTAGGATCGCCTCAGCAAATAGTTTCCATGAGAACATATCTGGACAGAGCATAGCAGCGTTACTCAACGCCTTGCCGGTACGGCTGTTGATGGGAACCAGATCTCCGTTCGCAACAGTCATTGAACAGTATTCAGCATCTTTAATGGTGGCCTGAAAATATGAGATCTGATCTATAGCCGGATCAAGTTTTCCATCCGCATGCGCAGCTAGCAGCGGCGCGCTTAAGATAATACAGATTAGGGCACGAGACATTAAACTAAAACCGGCGATCATAGTGTTTTTCCTATTTTTCTTGTTTCATTCAAAAGAGAATAGTAAATATCAAACTTAGCTTTTCATTAAGAAAATAAATCACTAATAGGTTGGCTTCCCTCGGCTTGAGCGAAACTGGGGTTACCTTTTAAATAACCCGCCCTTCGGAATAATTCGGATACTCATACATCATGCCTCGGTACTCATGACCGAAGTATGACAATGAAGAACTAAACCCCGATATATTGCTCATATTGGGTATTGTCGGAGATATATTGATGGAAAAATAGCTGTAAGAACTTACAGGTTGTTGAGCTTGAATAAGAGCGTAATATTTATTCGGTCCTGACCGCAACCTAGTGCAGCATAATTAAATCGGAGCATAAGAATAATGCCATCAACATCGGACAACGCGGAAATTTCACTTCCTAAAGATCAGTATGCTCACGAGGGCGCACCCACGGAGTGGTGGTGGCACACCGGCTCTCTCCTCGCCGAGGATGGGCGCAAATTTGGTTTCGAGATCAATGCGACCGGCGAAACACCTTATGGCTTCACACAGATAGAAATCACCGATGTGGAGAGCCAGCTTCACTATCAGAAAGTCAACTTTGTTGCAGCGTTGCCTCCCGACTGGGCAGAATCGGATATTACAAAACGGTGGTACGTGAACCTCGGCGGATCTATCGAGAAGCGGGAAGATGGCGCTATATCGATGCAGGCCATCGATAGCAATCCACTGAATATGAATGTTGAGACAACTTTTGTAGATGCTGCAACCCATACACCGTGCGAACTTAATCTCCAACTTTACCAGGAAGGCCTTCCCCTTCTTGTTTGGGGAACAGGCTGCAGAGAGGTCAAACCAGATGGCACGACGCCGCTCACAAGGAACAACTACTACTATTCCCTCACTCGGCTTAAAGCCTCAGGCTTCCTTACGATCGGAGCGGAGAAATTTGCGGTCACGGGACTCACTTGGATGGATCACGAGTACGGCTTCTTTCCTAAAGGTGCGCCCGTAATATGGGTGTTACAGGATATGCAATTGAGCAATGGTGTACACCTATCGAATTTTACAAATGTCGGCATCAAGCCTGTAGAAAACGTAAAGATGGACTCAACTGCTACTCTATTGTGGCCTGACGGGAGAAGCATATATGTAGACACTGTCACCACACCACTCGGCTCGCCTTTTATAAGCCAGAAAAACGTTGAGTATTATTTACAATTTCAAGTTGAGATCAGTAACCCCGAGTTGAAAGCATCATTTGTGGTAACGAGCTTGATGCCGGACCAATTATTTATAGACCCCGCCGGATCGGACGTATATGAGGGTGTCGCAAGCTGCGAGGGCGAGTTTAACAACACTGTAGTCTCAGGCACAGCTTGGATTGAACAAAGTCTTGGTCTTGGAAAGCCTTTGTAGACCATTAGGGAGGTCCGGCCTGGTACGCGGGAAAAATCGGGGTTTGCGCGGCGCTATTTATGTGATGATCTACATCAATCCCTTTCGGCAACCCGGACCCCGGTACAGCAACAGCATCACCGTTCCGCTACCGAGGTTAAGTAAAGCGGTCGCCTGTTCAAACCCACCGATTATTAATAAATAACATGAATGCCATCGTTGAAAAACTCAGAGAAGCTTACCACTTAGATAAAGTGCCGAGTCCCATAATTCTTTATAACTGTTCGGAGAATCAGGAAAAGTATCATAAACATCGCCAGATCTTTAACCGCAGATTTGAGTTTATGCCTGCCGCCATTGTGCTGTGTGTTACTACCGAACAGGTAAGTGTGGCAGTTAAGTTTACCAGTAAACATAACCTGCCTTTACGCGTGCGCTCGGGCGGACACGACCATGAAGGGGAATGCTCTGGTACTGATACGATCCTGCTCGATCTTTCTGAAATGGATAAGGTAGAAATTAATTCTGCACGCGGGATTGCCCAAATACAACCCGGTACATCTTTTCAGAAACTCACCACGCTACTGGCTGACGTAAATGTCATGATTCCACATGGAACCTGCGCCACGGTGTGTATAGCGGGCTATACCATGGGCGGAGGTTGGGGCCCCTGGACCCGTAAGCACGGTATGTGCTGCGAACGTGTGGTAGGCGCTACCCTGGTCCTTGGTGATGGCACCATACGCAAATTGAGCATGGACGGAAATCTTGACGAAAGAGAACTCCTATGGGCCATTAAAGGTGGCGGTGGCTTCAGCTATGGCATCGTTACCGAATTTGTCATTGAAACCTTTGAGTTACCTTTCGAGATGATCAAGTTTCAGATCGAGTGGAACGAATACTGCTATGTCCCTGAAAATAAGATGTTTGCTCTACGCGACTCAACCCCTACCCTTGCCGTGTTGCAAGCGTGGGAAGCGGTGATTGCTTCTACCGATCTGACAGCCAATCAGTTGGTAGGGACCAATCTGAAAATTTCCGCTAAGCATCATGCTCGCGAAGATGGACCCGTTAATCCTTGTACCGTAAGTCACAACTGTGTGATGTATGGCTACTGGGAGGGAGATGAAAACAGCCTGTGGGAGTTTATACGTCACCGTTTCGAGTTAACGGGGAGATACACCGTTAAGATTCTTGGTAAGGCTGGGTGCAACCACAAGCACTTGCCCTATGGTGAGCACCTGATGAGCTCTTGGGATCGCTATTCGTTTCACAATATGAACCAGTTGAAGCAAGGATTGGAAGGGCTACCGTTCCCTCCTGATGAGGATCAGCCAGCGCCCCATAAAATCACCTCTCGCCTGGTCAATGCACAGGGCCTTGGCGAGGAAGGACGTCATAAGCTACTGGAGAGTCTCACCTCTCCGCTCGTACTACCCGGCAACAAACATTTCGGGCTGTTTACTTATATTACCTTGGGCGCGATCATCGGTAACTATTACCAGCATGTGATTACCCCAGAGCAGAAAACAAAGAGCGCCTTTCCTTACAAGGACAAGCTATTCACCATACAATACCAAACCTGGTGGAACGAAACTGAAAAAGAAATGGAGGAAGGCCAGAACAATCACGTGTACACCCGCGTAAACCGTGCGCTCGACTGGATGGATGTTTGTCGCGATTACGCTATCCCCAATACATCAGGTGCCTTCATCAGCTTCAAAGACAGCTCGGTGCCTACGAAAACCTACTTTGATAAAAGTTACGAAGACCTGGTAAAGATAAAGCAAACCCACGTGAAGGATCCTCATAATCACTTTCGGTCGCGCAAAACGATTATATGATTATTGGGAGCGAAGCTACAATTCACCGCCCTTGATAAGGCTCAGTTGCAAAAAAAGACAAACCAAATAATAAGCTGCTGATTAAATTGTTTTGATTTGTTGCAGATTGCTGTGAAGTATTGTTTGACTCGGGCTCTTAATCCGCAAGACTTTGAGCATCCTACGCTATACAGTCGTTAGTTATTCGGGAAAATTATCACTCTAAACGGATGAGTTCTTTCCATCGAGGATGTGATGATTGGTAAGTCCGAGTTCCTATCCGATTAACGAATTGCCTTTTTACATGCAGGAAAGACCATTCTTGAGCTTCTGGGCGATCATGTTTGACTTTTTCGGAGGCTTCTTTCGCAAAGGCATTGAACTGAAGAGCTAAATCCTCTCCGAAGTGCTTACCTGACCTGCTCCTCATAATTAGCTACACGGCATGGTAGAATGCTGGTTTGCAAATGGGTGTTGGGCCGCAAATTTGGCTGGCGTGTTATTGCCAAGCGAGCTATGCGGTCTTGTTGAATTGTAATCCTTTCGCCATGCCTCGATCAGAGCGCGGGCTTCATGTAAGGTTGAGAATCAATGGTCATTCATGCACTCATCCCGGAATCACGGTCTACCTGCTAGCGATCCGTCATTGCCGTCAGCTTTCATTTGATTTCGAAGGATTCTGGCAAGCCAACCGTGGAGAGCCGGTTTGATGCGAATTATAGACCTCCATGCGCTTTGCTCTCATGCCTATATTTTAATACGCCGTCGTAGCCATATTTCCCCTTGTAATCTCAATTGCAGTCCATATATCCGGTAAAACCAAGTGGTTGAGGTATAATCCTGTTTCTTTCAAATTCCGCTTTGCTGGAGGTTGCCATGCCGATTTATGAATACCGCTGTGGGTCTTGTGGATTTGAAAAAGAATATCTGCAGAAAGTGAACGACGCGCCGGTTGCGGCTTGTCCCGCGTGTGGCAGCAATGTTTATACGAAACTTATTTCCGCCGCGGGTTTTCAGTTGAAGGGCAGTGGCTGGTATGCGACCGATTTTAAGAATGGAGCGAAGCCAAAACCCAAACCCGATGCAGAAACTGCTGCGGCTACAAAGAGCGAAACCACCAGTACAACCGCACCTGCCGCCGGCGCTGCGAGCCCGGCTTGCACCACTGATTGAATCCCGGGCGCAGATATCTTTCAATAATGAAACGTTATTTCGTCACCGGACTCCTTATCTGGGTACCTCTCGGCATCACCGCCTGGGCGTTGAATTTTCTGATTGGCACCATGGACCAGTCGTTGCTGCTATTACCGAGCAGGCTTCATCCCGAAGCCCTGGTGGGTTTTCATATTCCCGGTGTCGGCACGGTGCTGACGTTGCTGGTGGTATTTATCACTGGCTTGTTGACGACCAATATTATCGGCCAGCGACTGGTGTTATTCTGGGAAGGCGTGTTATGGCGCATCCCGGTGGTGAAATCGATTTATTATGGTGTCAAGCAAGTCAGTGACACGTTATTTTCAAGTCAGGGTGAGGCTTTCCGTAAGGCACTACTGGTGCAATATCCACGTGAGGGTTCATGGACCATCGCGTTCATGACCGGCTCCCCAGGCGGTGATGTGGTCAATCACCTCAAGGGGGAGTATGTGAGCGTATATGTGCCGACCACGCCCAATCCCACTTCCGGATTTTTCCTGATGATGCCCAAAAGCGATGTGATAGAACTCGATATGAGCGTGGATACGGCGCTCAAATACATTATTTCCATGGGTGTCGTAATACCCAGCAACGGCAAAAAACCCGGTCAGTCACAAGCCGTATTACTGCATGGCAACAGCTCCGCCAGTCCCGCCAGCTCCACAGCAAGCGACAAATCCTGATTCCTATTTTTCTCTGATTTTCCGACACGTTATGCGCACCAACTACTGCGGCCTCATTGATTCCAAATATCTGAACCAGATGGTCACTCTTTATGGCTGGGTGCATCGTCGCCGCGATCACGGTGGTGTTATTTTTATTGATATGCGTGATCGCGAGGGTCTGGTGCAAGTAGTGTGTGACCCGGACAATGTGACGGCTTTCCAAAGTGCGGAAAAGATTCGTAATGAGTTCGTGCTGAAGATTACCGGCACGGTGCGGCATCGCCCTGCTGGTACGGCTAATCCTAATCTCGTCAGTGGTGAAATTGAAGTGCTGGTACAGTCCATCGAGATCCTCAATGCTTCACTGACGCCACCATTCCTGATGGACGATGAAAATCTCAGCGAAGCTGTGCGCCTGGAACACCGCTATCTCGATCTGCGGCGTCCTCAGATGCAGGCAAACTTGCGTTTGCGCTACAAGGTGGCAATGGCGGTTCGTGTATTTCTCGACCAGCACGGTTTTATCGATATCGAAACGCCGATGCTGACAAAATCGACACCGGAGGGTGCGCGCGACTATCTTGTGCCCTCGCGCGTCAATATCGGTCATTTTTTTGCGTTGCCGCAGTCGCCGCAGCTATTCAAACAATTACTGATGATTGCGGGGTTCGATCGTTATTATCAGATCACCAAATGTTTTCGTGACGAAGATTTGCGCGCGGATCGCCAGCCTGAATTCACGCAGATTGATATCGAAACCTCTTTCTTGAATGAAACTCAAATCATGGTACTGATGGAAGAGATGATTTGTGGTTTGTTCAAAAGCGTAATGAATATCGATCTTCCAAACCCTTTCCCGCGCTTGACATACGCCGAGGCCATGTCCCGGTACGGCTCCGATAAGCCCGATATGCGCGTGCCGCTGGTTTTGACTGAGCTCACCGACGTAATGAGGGATGTGGAATTCAAAGTCTTTCGCGAGGCAGCACAAAAACCGGGCGGGCGTGTGGCGGCACTGCGGGTACCAGCCGGGGGGGAATTGTCGCGCAAGGAGATAGACGACTACACCAGTTTTGTGGCGATATATGGTGCGAAAGGGCTTGCCTACATTAAAGTTAATGCGCTGGAGAAAGGCCTTGAAGGCCTGCAATCACCGATACTGAAATTTCTGCCGGAGACGGTGATAAAAGTCATCCTGGAGCGTACGGGTGCAAAAGATGGCGATCTCATATTCTTTGGCGCGGACAAGGCCCATGTGGTGAATGAGGCACTGGGTGCGTTGCGGGCCAAGGCCGGGCACGACCGGGGGCTTGCGGAAGCCGGATGGAAACCCTTGTGGGTAATCGATTTCCCCATGTTCGAGCATGATGACGAAGAAAATCGCTGGAAAGCCCTGCACCACCCCTTTACTTCGCCCGCCGATGGTCACGAAGACTTGCTGGAAACCGATCCTGGAAAAGCGTTATCCAAGGCATATGACATGGTGCTGAATGGATCGGAGATTGGTGGCGGCTCGGTGCGTATTCATCGCCAGGAAGTGCAGTCGAAGGTATTTCGTGCCTTGAATATTGGAGCCGAAGAGGCGCATGAAAAATTCGGTTTTCTGCTGGAAGCATTGCAATATGGCGCACCGCCCCACGGTGGTATCGCATTCGGTCTTGACCGTGTCGTTACCATGATGACGGGTGAAGAGTCGATCCGTGATGTGATAGCCTTTCCCAAGACGCAGCGCGCCCAATGTCTGCTGACCCACGCACCCAGCGGGGTGGGTGAGAAGCAGTTGCGGGAACTGCATATCAAGTTGCGGCACGTGGAAGCGCTAAAAAGTTAGGAGCTAAGGGTAAAGGTTAAACTGTAGCATCCGGACAGTAGGAACTATCCGCAGGAGTATGCTTGAATCTCTGCTTCCGGGGTGAAAATGTATAAAATCCCGATTTCCGTTCTGGTAGTGATCCATACGCCCGATATGCAGATACTGCTGCTGGAGCGGGCCGATCATCCGGGGTATTGGCAGTCGGTGACGGGTAGCCGGAATCCGGGTGAGACACTTGTGCAAACGGCGGTGCGGGAAGTGGCTGAAGAGACGGGACTGGATGCAACCTGCTACCCGTTAGCCGATTGCAACATTCAGAATGAATATGAAATTTATGAGGAATGGCGCTGGCGTTACGCACCGGAAGTGACGCGCAACACCGAGCATGTTTTCGCCTTGTTACTACCCGAACCCATTCCCGTCTCGGTGGCTGCACGAGAGCATTTGAATTTTGTATGGCTACCCTGGCGAGAGGCGGCGGAGAAGGTTTTTTCTTCCAGTAATGCGGAGGCGATACGAAAGCTGGCCGCGGATAGATGCGGCGGGAAAGGTTAGGAAGGGAAAGAGAGGGAAACAGGAATCCGGTAGAACCGATAGCCGATATGCCGGTCTTATAGGGTTCGATGTATTTCCGATGGGTAAAGAAAAAATGGGAGTAGCCATGCAAGCAGAAGCCATTGCTTTTGAACGTTATGACACCTTGCAGGACGATGATTGCGAGCAACGCATCATTGAGGCCAAAGCCGCGCTGGGAAAGCGGTCGGTCATACTTGCGCACCATTATCAGCGGGCGGATGTATACAAGCATGCCGATCTCACCGGTGATTCCCTGAAGCTTTCACGCCTCGCCGCCGCAACGGATGCGGACTACCTGGTGTTCTGCGGTGTGCATTTCATGGCTGAGGTAGCCGATATTCTGTCCAAGCCGGAGCAGATCGCCATCCTTCCCGACCTGGCCGCCGGTTGTTCAATGGCTGATATGGCTAACCTTTCCAAGGTGGAAAGAGCGTGGCGCGAATTGATGGAAGTGCTTGAGCCTGATGAGACAATCACGCCTGTGACATATATCAATTCCGCCGCCGACCTGAAGGCCTTCTGTGGCGAGCATGGCGGTATCGTTTGCACCTCCAGCAACGCTGTCAAGATTTTGCAGTGGTCTTTTTCCCGGCGCGAGAAGGTGCTGTTTTTTCCGGACCAGCATTTGGGACGTTGGAGCGGTCACAAGCTGGGGATTCCGCTTGACGAAATGCTGGTATGGGATTTTGACGAGCCGATGGGGGGACTAACTCCGGAACAAATCAGGAAAGCCAAGATCCTGTTATGGAAGGGACATTGCTCGGTACACCAGATGTTCCAGCCGCAGCACATACTACGCTTTCGCAACCAGTACCCCGATGGAAAAGTCATCTCACATCCGGAATGCAGTTTTGAGGTATGCAAGAATTCTGATTTCGTCGGCTCCACCGAGTACATTATTAATACCATCCGCGATGCGGAAAAGGGAACTCGTTGGCTGGTTGGTACGGAGCTGAATCTGGTTGGCCGCATCGCCGAGGAATTCAAGCCAGAAGGAAAAATAGTGCAGTTCATGGCGCCGACGATATGCATGTGCTCCACCATGGCTCGCATCGATCCACAGCATCTGGCCTGGACGCTGGAAAATCTTGTGGCAGGAAAAGTGGTAAATCAGATCAAAGTACCGATGGCCGAAGCGGCACTTGCGAAGCTTGCATTGGAACGGATGCTGGAGGCTTCATAGAGAAATGGACTCGGATAGTCTATCGGGCGGTTCTCCAAGGCTACGCGAGTGCGGGCGGTCAGTTTGCGGCCATTTCGCCGCCGTTTTTATCACTGCGCGGCGCTCATGGACCCAACTATGGATTTCTCGCAACCTGCCTCGCCATTATTTCGCGTCCTGATGGATGATCTGGGATGAGAAAGCGTCATTTTTCACTGGTTGACGGGAAACAAGTGTTTCCGCGCGACACCGATACTAAATCCCCGGACAATCTTCCGAGCTAAGCCTGTCGTTCATCACATGCCCGATAAGCTGCATATCGCCACCTATAATATTCATAAAGGTTTTTCGCATTTCAAGCGGCACATGACGGTGCACCAACTGCGCGAGAATTTGCGGACTCTCGATGCCGATATCATTTTCCTGCAGGAAGTGGTCGGTCAGCATACAGGGCATGCGGCCCGTTTCGAGAACTGGCCGTGCGGTCCGCAGCATGAGTTTCTGGCCGATTCGGTCTGGTCAGATTTTGCCTATGGAAAAAATGCGGTATACGATGAAGGGCATCACGGCAATGCGATTCTAAGCCGTTACCCGATCATGAGTTGGGATAACATGGACGTTTCCGCGCATCGTTTCGAGAGCCGTGGTTTGCTTCATTGCGAAATGGGTATTCCCGGCTGGCCGGAGAATCTGCATTGCATATGTGTGCACCTGGGGCTGTTCAAGCGCGGGCAATCAAAACAATTGCAGGCATTGGAGCAGCATATTGAGGAGGTGGTGCCCCAGCAGGCGCCGCTAATCATCGCCGGAGACTTCAATGATTGGCGTGAAATGGCGAGCCGGATCCTGGTTAAACAGCTGCACCTGAGCGAAGCTTTCGAGATGATGGGAGGGAGAGCGGCGCGCAGCTTCCCCTCCGTTTTGCCTTTGTTTCGTCTCGATCGTATTTATGTGCGCGGTTTTCACGTAGAGCACGCGCAGGTGCATCGAGGCCGTCCTTGGTCCAAAATCTCCGATCACGCAATTCTATCGGCACGGATGATTCGTAGATGACACCGAACGATCATGATCAGATTGTTGCTGCCGCCGCTCTGCTAAGGGCCGGCGGGATAGTGGCTTTCCCGACGGAAACGGTCTACGGACTTGGCGCGGATGTTTCTAATCTTTCCGCAGTACGACGGGTATTTGAAATCAAAAAAAGGCCTGCCGATCATCCGCTAATCGTTCATTTTGCCGATTCATCCCGATTGCACCACTGGGCGCGCGAGATACCGGAACAGGCCTGGCAACTGGCTGAGTACTTTTGGCCGGGACCCCTGACATTGATATTGCCGCGCAGTCACCATGTGCCTGAAAATGTAACAGGGGGCCAGGACACCGTTGGACTCCGGGTGCCGGATCATCCTGTTGCGCTTGCCTTGTTGAATGCATTGGGACCGGAAGGAGCCCTTGCCGCGCCTTCAGCCAATCGTTTTGGGCGGTTGAGTCCCACCACGGCAACCCATGTGCGCGAGGAGCTGGGTGACGCTGTCGATATGGTTCTTGATGGCGGGGCGTGCAAGGTTGGCCTGGAAAGTACAATTGTCGGCTTTAACAATCAAACCGCCCTCGTATTGCGGCCGGGAGGCATTTCCCTGGAAGCGCTGGAGGAAGTGTTGGGTAGCAAGGTTGTCGCGACCGGAAGGAAGAAGCAAGCCGTGCGCGTGCCGGGCTCCCTCGCCTCCCACTATGCCCCGGATACGCCGCTGGAGCTTTGGCCCACGGAGTCCTTATGGCAGCGCGCCATCGAATTGGAGACGGAAGGATTGCGCACGGCAATAATGACGTGGTCAGGTCAGAATCCTGAGCGGCCGGAAAGAAAAAATGGGACCCATTTTGCCATGCCCGCGGAACCCGAAGTTTACGGTAGCCGGTTGTATGCAACCTTGCGCCGATTAGATCATGAGCATTTTGATCGCTTATTGATCGAAGCGCCTCCTGATGCCCCTGCCTGGATGGCTATTGCGGATCGGTTGCAGCGTGCTGCGAGTTGCATCCCGGATTCTGAGGTTAAAACTGATGATTGCGCCCCATCACAAGAGGATAGGAATATAAATGAAATCGTATAGAGATAGAAATAACCCCCTTCGCGCGGTACTGTTTGACGTTGATGGCACGCTGGCTGATACTGAGCGGGATGGCCATCGTCTCGCTTTCAATGCCGCATTTAAAGAACGGGGTCTTGACTGGGAATGGGATGTGGCGCTTTATGGAGAGTTGTTGGCCATCACCGGCGGCAAAGAGCGTATTCGTCATTATTTGGAGAAATATGCGCCTGCCGAATTGAACAGGGCTGAACTGGATAGCTGGATCGCCGGTTTGCACAAAGCTAAAACGAGACACTATGTGGCCTTGCTTGAACGCGGGGAGACACCATTGCGCCCGGGTGTTGCCCGCTTGATCCATCAGTTGCGTGAAGCCAAAATAAAAATTGCCATTGCCACCACTACTACGCCGGAAAACGTAACATCCTTGTTAAAATCCACCTTGGGAGAAGATTCTCCCGGCTGGTTTGACGTCATCGGCGCGGGTGATATCGTTCCTGGGAAAAAACCTGAGCCGGATATCTACCACTGGGTACTGGAACGGCTGGGGCTGCCGGCAGAGCAATGCATCGCAGTGGAGGATTCTGAAAACGGACTGAGAGCATCACTTGCAGCAGGCCTGGATACCGTGGTTACGGTCAATGAATATACCCGCCTGCAGGATTTCACGGGCGCAGCGGTAGTGTTGTCGGATCTGGGCGAACCAACGCAGCCATTTACTGTATTCGAGGGAAATGTCGATAGTGGCGGATGGGTGGATACGGAGCTGCTGGCAAAGCTGAAAGCTCAGCGTGGGGTACTCGCGGAGTAATACGCTCAATCGATTCATCAGTTTCAAATTGCAATTGGAATCGTCATATGGAAAAGGTAGTATTGGCATGTTCTTACCCTAACAATCTCTGACAAGAAAATATGCTGCACCCTCGCGCCGCCATCTATTCCCGTCGAACTCTATATTTCTTTGAAAGTGCCGGGCTGGTTGTTATCGCGCTTGCCACGATATATGCGGGTTATCAGGAAACCATGTTGATGATCAACAACGCCAGAGTCACCCTGGCGGATTTGTTGCTGATGTTTCTTTATCTGGAAATCCTGACCATGGTGGGGTTATATTTCGAGTCCGGTAAGCTACCGGTACGATTTCCCCTTTATATTGCGATGGTGGCCATGGCGCGCTATGTGATCGTGGATATCAAGGAGATGGACAACATACGGTTGTTGGGCGTATCCGCATCGATAGTGCTTGTTGCGGTGGCGGTGCTGGTGATTCGTTACGGGCATGTGCGTTATCCCTACCTTGAGGATCTGGAGGACCTGGCGGATGCTACCTCCAAAAAAAACAATTTGCGCGACTGATACCCGAAAGGCATTAAACCTGAATCTGGTAGTTAACCGCTCGTTTGCCAACCCGCAATATGATTCGTAAATTTTTTTTGTGTTACCTGATTCTCATCTTCTGGGTGAGTCCATTCAACTACCGGATTTAGATTAATGAAACAATCCTTAGTTGGCGTGATCATGGGTAGCGATAGCGACTGGGAAGTGATGAAACATGCGGTGGGCATATTAAAGGATCTTAATGTGCCTTACGAAGCCGAGGTGGTTTCCGCCCATCGCACACCGGACCGCATGTTCGAGTATGCTGAAACTGCGGTCGAGCGCGGGCTAAAATGCATTATCGCCGGCGCCGGTGGCGCGGCGCATCTTCCCGGTATGGTTGCCGCCAAAACTATTCTGCCGGTGTTGGGGGTGCCCATTCCATCCAAACAGCTTCTGGGAATGGACTCGCTTCTTTCCATCGTGCAAATGCCGCGAGGCATCCCCGTTGCCACTTTTGCCATTGGTGAGGCGGGAGCATTCAACGCGGGCCTGTTCGCGGCGGCACTGTTAGCGGTGGAAGACATCAGGCTTGCCACGCTTCTTGTGGAGTTTCGTAAAACTCAGGCCACGGCGGTTGCGGCCATGACATTGCCCAAGTTATGAGCATCATGCCGGGCGCGATGCTGGGGCTCCTGGGTGGCGGACAGCTCGGGCGCATGTTCATCATGGCGGCGCACAGCATGGGCTACCGTGTCACGGTACTTGATCCCGCCAAAGACAGCCCCTCAAGCAGTGTCGCTGACCGGCATTTGCGTGCCGATTACCTCGACGGGGATACCCTGTATAAGCTGGGATCTACTTGCGCGGGTATCACCACGGAATTCGAAAACGTGCCGGCCGAATCTATCAGGACCCTGGCTGAACATGGCGTGGTAAGTCCCGCCGCAAGCAGTATAGCCGTTGCCCAGAATCGTATTCTGGAAAAGAAATTTATTGTGGCCAATGGTTTTGAGGCCGTGCCGTATGCGGTAATTCAGAATTCGCACAATTCGAACGGAGCATTGTTGCAAGCGCATCCGGAATTGTTTCCCGGACTTCTCAAAGTAAGCCGCTTCGGTTATGACGGCAAGGGTCAGATACGAGTCAATAATGTGACGGAGCTTGACGCCGCATTTACCAGTTTGGGCCACGAACCGTGCGTATTGGAACAATTGTTGCCGTTAGAGAGTGAAGTGTCGGTTATCGTGGCACGCGGATTCGATGGGGAGGTAACTACATTTCCCGTATCCGAAAATCAGCATCGCAATGGTATCCTGGACGTCAGTATCGTTCCTGCCAGAATATCATCGGAAATTATTCAGCGCGCGCGCGAGATTGCGGTCGACATCGCGGAGAAGCTTGATCATCGCGGCGTGCTGTGCGTGGAATTTTTTATACTCGCCGATGGTCCCCATCGCAAATTGCTGGTCAATGAAATTGCGCCACGCCCCCATAATAGTGGCCACTACACCATTGATGCCTGTATCACCTCCCAATTCGAGCAACAGCTAAGAATACTTTGCGGTATACCGCTTGGGAGTACCGCCATGCACGGTGCGGCGGTGATGGTGAACCTGTTGGGCGATCTATGGCAACGGGGAGAGCCGAAATGGGCAGAGGTGCTGCGGCATCCGTCTGTCAAGCTTCATTTATACGGCAAGCTAGCCGCCCGGCCCGGGCGAAAAATGGGCCACTATACCGTGCTCGCTGATACCACTGATGCCGCATTGCAGCTTGCGCTGGAAATCAAGCAGGCACTGTCCAGTGTAGATCTCCAAAAATCATGACTGATCAAATCGCACTGTTTGAAACAAACATACAAAGCCTGGCTCTCCTGCATCGGGGCAAAGTACGCGACATTTATGCGGTGAATAACGACAAGCTATTGATTGTCCAGACCGATCGGCTGTCAGCGTTCGACGTTATTCTGCCAACCCCGGTACCAGGCAAGGGAAGGTTGCTGACCGCATTGTCCAGTTTCTGGTTTGAAAAACTTGATCACATTATTCCCAATCACCTGACCGGTATCGCCCCCGAATCGGTGGTGACAGAAATGGAACGCGAACAAGTAGCCGGCCGTGCATTTGTAGTCAAGCGGCTGAAATCATTGCCGGTAGAAGCTATCGTACGCGGGTATGTCGTGGGTTCCGGATGGAAAGATTACCAGAGGACCGGCGCTATTTGCGGCATCGCGCTCTCAGCCGGTTTGCAGGAAGCCGCCAAACTGCCTGGCGGAGCGATTTTTACCCCATCCACTAAAGCCGTGGCGGGTGCGCATGACGAAAATATTTCTTTTTCCGAAGTGGAAACGCTATTGGGTGGAGACTTGGCGGCGCAAGTGCGCGATAAAGCCATCGCCCTTTACGTCGAAGCGGCGGATTATGCGATAACAAAAGGCATTATTATCGCGGATACCAAGTTCGAATTCGGTCTGGATGACGCGGATGGGCTTTACCTCATAGATGAGGCACTTACCCCCGATTCATCCCGTTTCTGGCCAGCCGATCAATACGCACCGGGAAAGAATCCGCCCAGCTATGACAAGCAGTTCGTGCGCGACTGGCTGGAAACTCAGGATTGGAACAAAAAAGCGCCTGCTCCCGCATTACCCCCGGATATTCTCGCCAAGACTGCGGAGAAATATCAGGAAGCCTTGCGGCGCTTGGTACCTAGCGGCTGAGCGCTGGACGTCAGGGTACGACTCGCTCAGGCAGTCCGATCGGCATCTGAAGGGTAGGGTGTCAATAAGCGAAGCACATTGCGCCGTATGTTTGTCTTCATATTCAAGCCTATCTTCATCGCCCCCTGCCCAATCCGCTGGATAAACACTCTTCTCAACCAATCGATGAAAAGTCGGATACGGCCACTCGCTTACCCATCTGACTAAACCATGTCTGATCGGATTGATATGGATATAGATATGTACCGCCTGAATGCCAGGCGTGAGATAGTCAGGCATGGCGATAGCAACTCATGTGGCGCAATGCGCTTCGCTTATTGACGCCCTACCCTGATATTGGTCAATTATCCAGGCGAAAAAACCAGATTGACGTACCGCCAAAGACCAGGATGCTGGACAAACGAACACCGTACTGATCATTTGCTACAAGTCCAGACAATTTATTTGTTTTACTAAAAAAGCCCGATCAGCATCTTTGTCCCCAGCAAATAAAGCAGCACCACAAAAATTTTCTTGAGCGTGGCGGTCTGTACGATATGAGTCGTTTTTGCACCCAAGGGTGCAGTCAGCGTACTGGCCAGTACGATCCACCCCAATGCCGGTAAATAAACGTATCCCAGGCTGTATTCCGGCAGCGGCTGGGATTGTGCCATGCCATTTGCAATGTAGCCGATGGCCCCCGCCATCGCGATGGGAAAGCCCACTGCCGCGGCGGTGCCGATGGCATGCTGCAACCTGACGTTGCAGTACGAAAGGAATGGCACCGTCAGCAACCCCCCGCCGATCGCAACAAAGCTGGAAACCGCGCCGATAATGCTGCCGGCCCCGAACATTCCTGGCCTGCCGGGGAGCGTGCGGCCAGGCCTGGGAGTAATTCTTAACAGCATCTGGGTGGCAGCGTAATAAATGAATACGACAAATATCACACTCAGGAACTGGCTGGAAAGCATGCTGACCAGCGTCGCCCCCGCCAGCGTGCCAACGATGATTCCCGGCGTTATATATCGTACGACTTGCCAGTTTACCGCGCCGTGAGCATGATGAGTACGCAGGCTGGAAACGGAAGTGAATATGATTGCCGCCATGGTAGTGCCGAGGGCAAGATGCAGGATGCGATCAGGAGGAAAATGCTGGGCGCTGAAAATGAAAGTGAGCACCGGCACCATGATTAGTCCGCCGCCGATACCCAGCAATCCGGCGAAGAAACCGACAATCGTGCCTAACAGCAAATACGCCGGCCACCACTCCACGTCAAATTTTGCTGTACGGTTTCAGTCGCTGAAAGCAGGTCATTACAAAATTCCCATAATGAATTTCCATTCTGCCGGATCTACCGGCGTGATGGACAGGCGGCTGCCTTTTTGCAGGATGCGCAGGCTGGCCAGCTCGGGGTAGCTGCGTAATTCCTTGATGCCAACCAGGCGGGTTTTTTTGACAAACTGCACATCCACATTGAACCAGCGTGGATTCTCCGGCATCGCTTTCGGATCAAAATATTTGCTGCCAGCATCGAACTGGGTGGTGTCGGGATACGCGCGCTTGCAGACTTCGGCAATCCCCACGATTCCCGGTTGCTCGCAACTCGAATGATAGAAAAAAACCTGATCGCCAACGCGCATCTGGTCGCGCATGAAGTTGCGTGCCTGATAATTGCGCACCCCATACCATGCGACAGTTTGCTTGGGCATCGACGCAAGGTCGTCGATGCTTACATCGGAAGGCTCCGATTTCATTAGCCAGTAACGCATATATTATTCACCTGTAGGTACACTATCGTCACTCATTCCAGTGCCACGCCCGGGATAGTATAACGGAACCGCCACAGCACGGCAGCGCGACTTCAATAGCTGAAGTCGGCCCCAATTATTTGGGAGTCCTGAGGTTTGGAATGCCGTCCGCCAGGGCTCTTCCCTTCCTAAGATACTTCATTAAGCGGGATTCCCAGTGCATCGGCCACTCCCTTGCCATAGGCCGGGTCGGCTTTCAGGCAGTTTCCTATATGGCGAATCTGGATTTCCCGAGGCGCACCGCCGATCGACCGTGCGGTGTTCTCAAACAACACTTGTTGCTGTGCGGGGGGCATCAGGCGGAACAGATTACCGGGCTGGGAGTAGTAATCCTCGTCCACGCGATGATTCCAGTGGTCGGCAGCGCCTTCCAGGCTCAACGGTGGTTCGGAGAAATCCGGTTGCTGCTGCCACTCGCCGTAGCTGTTCGGTTCATAGCCAAGTGTGCCGCCATAATTACCGTCTACGCGCATCGCGCCATCGCGGTGGTAGCTGTGAAACGGGCAACGTGCCGCATTCACCGGTATGAGGTGATGGTTGACGCCGAGACGGTAACGCTGGGCGTCGCCATATGAAAACAGCCGGCCTTGCAGCATCTTGTCGGGAGAGAAACCGATGCCTGGCACGACGTTGGCTGGATTGAAGGCCGCTTGTTCCACCTCGGCAAAAAAGTTTTCTGGATTGCGGTTCAACTCCATCACGCCCACTTCAATCGGCGGGTAGTCCTTGTGCGGCCAGATCTTGGTCAAGTCAAAGGGGTGGTACGGACAGGTTGTTGCTTCTTTTTCCGGCATGATTTGAACAAACAGCGTCCATTTGGGGAAGTCGCTTTTTTCGATACTTTCGTACAGATCACGCTGGTGGCTTTCGCGATCTTTCCCGATGATGGCAGCGGCTTCCGCATCGGTAAGATTGCGTATTCCCTGCTGCGTCTTGAAGTGGAATTTGACCCAGTGGCGTTCGTTAGCGGCATTGATAAAGCTGAATGTGTGGCTGCCAAACCCGTGCATGTGCCGGTAGCTGGCGGGGATGCCGCGGTCGCTCATGACGATGGTGACCTGATGCAGCGCTTCCGGCAGGGATGTCCAGAAATCCCAGTTGTTGCGCGGGCTGCGCAGGTTGGTGCGCGGATCGCGCTTGACGGCATGATTCAAGTCCGGAAACTTAAGCGGATCACGCAGAAAAAATACCGGTGTGTTATTGCCTACCAGATCCCAGTTGCCTTCCTCGGTGTAGAACTTCAGCGCGAATCCGCGAATATCGCGCTCGGCATCGGCGGCGCCGCGCTCACCCGCTACCGTCGTGAAGCGGGCGAACAACTCGGTTTTCTTGCCTACCTGAGAAAAAATCTTTGCCCGTGTGTAGCGAGTAATATCGTGCGTCACGGTAAACGTGCCATAGGCGCCTGAACCCTTGGCGTGCATGCGCCGCTCAGGAATGACTTCGCGGTCAAAATGGGCGAGCTTTTCCAGGAACCATACGTCCTGGAGGAGTGCCGGACCGCGCAGCCCCGCGGTCATGACATTCTGATTATCAGCAACAGGCGCGCCTGCGTTGGTGGTCAATTTCTTGTCATTGCTCATAGGTATCTCCTTGTATCCGGAATCGGGTTTATTTGAAGCGGCTATCGTTCTTAATGATTAGTGTACTGGACAGATCCTCCGTAGTCACGGATTGACATCCGTACACGTGAGCATTGGATAGCCGCGCTACTCCCGGAGTACGGAATTACGGACTAATGCCAGATCTGCCCGGATATCGAACTTGTTCTGGTTTATCGTCTAACATAAAGATCACAGTCATGCGATTGTTGATTATTGTCATGAGAAAACCCAATGAAGCTCAAACAAACCCACAGCTGGAGCGTCGTGAGTTTCTTGTTTCGGCCCTCGCTACAGGATTCGCCATGATAGTTCGCCCGTTTGAGGCGCTGATGAGCACGACCCATGGCATGACCGTCGGCACCCATGAAGCAGGGGCCAGCGCGGAGGATCGCGAGCATGATGCTTCAGGGCAGGGTTCCGGTTCCATCATGCTGTTTCTATGCGGCGATGTCATGACAGGCAGGGGGATAGACCAGGTCTTGCCCCATCCCGGCAACCCTGTTCTTTACGAGCGGTACATGAAAAGTGCGACTGGTTACATGGAACTTGCCGAAGAAGTGAGTGGACCAATTCCGAAGCCAGTGGATTTTTCCTATATCTGGGGTGATGCCCTTGCCGAATTGGAGCGAAGGAAGCCCGACGTGCGCATCATTAATCTCGAAACTGCGATCACCCGCAGCGACGAGGTGGAGAACAAGGCAGTCAATTACCGGATGCATCCGGACAATATTCCCTGTATTACCGCGGCAGGTATCGATTGCTGCGCGCTTGCCAACAATCATGTTCTGGATTGGGGATATGCCGGCCTTGTCGAGACGCTGAAAACCTTGAGAATGGCTGGTATCAAAGTGGCGGGGGCGGGTTTGAATATTCAACAGGCGCGGGCTTCCACGGTGTCGGCCGTGCGGGGAAAGGGAAGGGTGCTTGTATTCTCATTTGGTTCTGAAACCAGCGGCATACCCTGGAGCTGGGCCGCTTCGGCGGAGAAACCGGGGGTCAATTTGTTGCGCGACTTTTCTTCCAAAACGGTTCGAGGCATTCACGATAACATCAGATCCGTAAAGCTCCCTGGCGACATTGTGGTTGCTTCGATTCACTGGGGCAATAACTGGGGTTATGAGATTCCGCGTGATCAACAGGAATTCGCTTGCCAATTAATTGATGAAGCCGCTGTGGATGTCGTTTACGGTCACTCATCGCATCATGTGAAACGGATCGAGACTTATAAGGGGAAATTGATACTCTACGGCTGCGGCGACTTTATGAATGACTATGAAGGGATTTCGGGGCATGAGGCATACCGGGGAGATTTGTCTCTGATGTATTTTGCAAGGATGGAGTCCTCGACCGGCAATCTGATCAGCTTGCACATGACGCCCATGCAGATTAAGAAGTTCAGGTTAAATCGCGCATCTGCGAATGATGCCATCTGGCTGAGGGATACCCTCAGTAGGGAAGGCAAAAGATCTGGGACTTCGGTGGAGCTTAACGCCGATAATTCTTTGATGCTGCAGTGGATATCGCTAAGTTAACGCAGACTGAAGGGTTTTTTGAGTAAGTTTTACGTAATGTGAGGACGGACTTAAGGACATGCAGACGGCTAACATTATTTCTTCGTCATTCCCGCAAAAGCGGGAATCCACAGTTTTTATGGAGCTACTGGATTCCCGCTTTTGCGGGAATGACGACTGGGTTTTCAATTCGATGAAAATTACAATCTGGAACGTGTACTGATGGAACGTAGTCCCGCCGTCTATATCCTTGCAAGCAAGCGTAACGGCACACTTTATATCGGTGTGACCAGTAACCTGGTGAAGCGGGTGTGGGAGCACAAGCAAAACCTCGGGGAAGGTTTTACCCGCAAATATGGTGTGCATACGCTGGTTTACTTCGAAATGCACGATGAAATGACCGAGGCGATCCGGCGCGAGAAACAACTCAAAAAATGGAACCGGTTGTGGAAGATTGAATTGATCGAGAAGACCAATCCTGATTGGAGGGATTTATGGCAGGGGATTGTTTAGCGCTGGACTGGGTTGTATGTTTAGTTATCCGTGGCTTATCAGTCGTTATACAGCTGGAGGACTGGATTCCCGTTTTCGCGGGAATGACGATGGGAGAGAGGGGCGGACGGATAATTAATGGAGATCGATACTCCATGGAGAGCTTTGTTTAAATTCATTGATGAATCAAGGTTGCCCGGCTCCGGGTAACCTAAGAAACTCGCGCCGTGTTTTCGGTCCATAGGTAAGAAAGTGCGGCTCAGGGCGCTCAAGGTAGGCAAGCCGCTCGCGCGCGATTCGGTCGCGCTGGGTATACCGTTTCACTTCCTCCGGGCTGATCGAATATACCCTCGCTGCGTTGAGTCCAAAGATTTTAGCGCGTAGCCGTGGCGTAATTTCAGGATAATTATACTTCGCGCGCATTTCGGCAGAGATCTGGAATGCGCGGAACGCCTGGATCTGGTCCTGCGGGGAGCCGTACCATATGGAGTCCGTGCCCCAAAGGACATTATTCTCGCCGCAGTACTTCAGAAGCTTGCCTAGCGCATGCGCCGCGGCCTCCGGGTCGCGCATCAGGTAACGCCAGGTACTGCCGAGCTCGGCGTAAACATTACTGTTGGGTGCGACGCCATTTTCGATGAGTGAGCGGATCAGGGTATCGATGCCATCATCCGCGCCCCTGCCCTCGAAGGCACGCTCGGGGACGCTGGTGACGAAACCCGAGTGATAGATCAGGAAAGCAACGTCGGGGAAGCGTTTGGCGATAACACCGATGTCGCTGCATTGGCTATGTTCATAGGATTGTTTGCCGAAGGGCAGCCCCTTGTGGATACAGATGACCTTAACGCCGAGTTTGCGTGCCTTTTCGATGAACTGGATGCCAATATCATCCGACAGGAAATAACCTTTGCCGCCCGGACCGAACTGGGTATAAGTTTTCCACGCGGACACACCCCAGCGCTCTTTCAACTCATCCATTGCGTCGAGATCACCCGTTTGGTTGGGATTGACGCGTCCATGGAGCAGCAGACGATGCATGCCTTCCATCCGGTCGACGATCCTGCGTATCGCATCCGCAGTCTGGATGGTAAGCGGCTCGGCATCGGGTGCCGAGGGGACAAAAGAGAGTACCATCATGTCAGTATCGGAATCGAGGAATACGTCCTTGATGAATTCCTCGGGCCCGAGGCAGCGCAAGTAGCTGCGCGAGCCGGGCTCTGCTGCGAGCGCACAGCCTGCCTTGGGCATCTGGCTTAACGGGGTGTTGCCGGCGGGAAGTTTCCGCAGCCAGGCGCCATTCGGGTCCACGAAGTGGCCTTGCACATCGAAGATGAATTCTTCCTTGCCACCGCCGATAGCAGCTTGCGCGAGCGACGGCTCAAGCGCGGCTTCAGCCGGTAGATCGAAAAATCCGCCTAATTTGCCAGCCGCGGCATTTGCCGCATTAAAAGCAAGAAGCGTGGAGGCCGCGCCGCACGCGGAAATGAGAAAATCTCTTCGTGAAACAGCTAAACACTTCGCATTGGAGGTCGCAGCTTCGTGAGCGAGGCGGTTTGCGGCGTTATTCGCGGGCGATAACGGCACCGGCTCGAATTCTCCGTTCGAGGTTGTGTCGAGTTTGATGGGGAGGCGGGTGCCATCGGGATCAATGCGGGAGTTGGATGGGTTCATATAGGCAGATCCTTTTCTATATGGAACAGACAGGACGAAAATCTTTTCTTCACTTCACGAGCGGGTCATGCGTTTCATCGCATATGGCCGCATGCCTGGAGCAGCGAAACAGATTGAAGACAAAAAAAGCGGCATGGCCGCTTTTTTTGTCTTCTGCAATAAAGTCCCCGCAGATGCCGTCAGACCATTTATCTTGAACCTTAAGGTCCAAGGTGGTCACTAGCCGGACGCATCAGGCGCTTCCAATAGGATGCGCACAACAGCGTCACTTTGGTTCGTAACCGATTCTTAAAAAAGTTGGTTCAAAGAATATAGGTCTAAACGAACACCGCAGGGAACAACTTTTACCCGTTCTCACCCTCAGACAGAATAATCCGCTTACTACATTCCGCCTTGAGCGCAAGCTGGAAACCTAACCTGGCTGACCTGAAAGCTTCATAATACGGATTAAAACAGCTTGTCTTGCTCCGGCATTACGGCATCAAGCGCCACCTGCATGTGAACGATTCTACGCTTAAATTCTTCCATGTCAAAGCCTCCTCTTTTTCTTGTCGTGAGCAATTCATGAGCGATGTTGAGCGCCGCCATGATGGCGACGCGCTCGGAACCCACCACCTTCCCGCTGTCCCTGATTTCACGCATTTTTTTATCAAGATAAGCAACCGCTTGCAGCAATTCCTCGCGTTCCTCGTCAGGGCAGGTGACCCGGAATTCGCGTCCCATAATCGTGACGTCCATGGTAGCGGTGGTTCTCATTCTTCGCTTTCGGGAAGTTGCGTCAGAAGGGCGTCCAGACGGCCAGCTGCGGCGCTTATTTTTTCCGCCAGATGTTTATTTTCGCTAGCGGCGCTCGCCAATTGCTGGCGCAACTGAATATTTTCCGATCGCAGCTGCTGGCACAATCGCACGAATTGATTAATTTTCTCTTCCAGAGAGCTGAGTTCGGATTCCATCGGCTCACTATAGTTCGGAAATCCTTGTTGAGTCAACTGATAAGGGAGTTGTTCAAATGTTGTTTCCAGGTCTGCCGCGCCAATTTCATTTGCGGGTCCCGTATGACGAAAATACCTATCCGAATGATTCAGTCAGGCAGTCTGATTCTGGTAGAATTCCCGCCACGTTTAAGGTGCTTTGGCCGCTGTGCGGCCGAGTTAAACGGGAACCAGGTAAAGGGAACCTCTGAATAAGTCATTCAGAGGTTCCTTGATGCCTGGGCTGCCCCCGCAACGGTAAGCAAGTGCGGACGTATCAACCAGGGACCTCTGAATAAGTTTTTCGTGTGTTTAGAGGCTCTCTGATGCCACTGTGAATTCTCCAGTTCATGGGAAGGCGATACGTCAAAACTTGCGAGCCCGGATACCGGCCTCAAACGCATACGGCATGGGGAACTATCGCGTGGGGCGGTATCCTGATCGATCCTTTTTCGTTCACGACATCTGCGCGGTAATTCTCCGTTTATTAAAACAGTGGACGGGGCGTCTGCTTAACACCGAGTTCGTGCATTTCATTTCAGATAAACGGCTGCTTTTTGTGGTTCGTATATACCCGGTTGGGTCTACGCATCGATAAACGCGAGCGTGCCAATACGCAAAGGCGCTCTTTGGCGACACCCGATATCGAAACATGCGTCCCGATCTGAAGTGAAGGGCATATTAATACCAATACCCGTGAGGAGTAATGAATGAAATCAGGCCGCATGTTAATCCTTGGGTTGATAGTGAATCAGGCTGGATTGGCACTGGCAAACGACGTTCCTAAGACGATCCTGCCGGAACTGACTATTTATGGCGGGAATCGGATTCCCATGAATCAAGAACTGACCAATCTACGGATTAACACGGTGAAATTGAAGGTTGAGGATAACGACTGGAAGACGGTATTGCAGGAACAGGTACAAATCAATGAGCTCGGTCCAGGCGGTCCGGTGTCCCTATTTATGCGCGGCTCCAACTCGAATCAAACATTGTTTATGATCGATGGCGTCAAGATGTATTCAGCAACCAACGGAGCGCCAAACTTTGCTGCCATTGCGCCAGGTTTATTATCATCTGTTGACGTTATTCAGGGGGGAACGTCAGCCGCGTTTGGGTCTAACGCGGTGGGAGGGGTGATCAGGGGAAATATCGACATACCGAAAGGAATCATGTTTTCAGGCGGGGGTGGGTCGAGATTCTCAGAGAGAGCTGCCGGTAGCTTCGGAGTACGGGGAGATTCCTATTATGCAGGGGTACGCATGGTGCAGGATATTATCCGGCAGGGGTCCGCGACGAACAGCAATAATCCTTTCGCCTACAATCCGGATAACGATCCCCGAAAACGGATAGGGATGGTAGCCAAGGCAGGGGGCTGGATAACACCGGATTTCCAGGTGGAAGCCACCGCCCTGGGTTCCCAGGTCAAGACTTCATTTGACGCTTCGCCGACAACTGCCGATATGAACATACAATCGATCGCCATGGCCAATCTCAGGGGCATCTATTCGCTTCCCCGTGATTTCAGCGTGATGGGTACGGTTGGCGCATCCACCGACAATTCAACAGTGCGAGGCGCTTTTCCCGCCGTATTCAATAGCCATTCCTTGCAGGCGTCGGGACAATTGGAAAAAAAACTCAATATTGGCCGTATCTTTACCGGAATTGATTACGAGATTCAGGGTGTGAACGGCACAACGAATTTTACTTCCACAAGCCGGAGCAATATAGCGGGATTTGCGGGAACGCAACTGGATACCGGCCGGCATGTGGTGGAGGGCATGTTTCGCCACGATGATAATAGCCAGTTCGGAGACTACAACACCTATTCAGTTTCTCTGGCGCGGAAATTGGGCGATTCCTGGCGGGTGGGAGGGCTGACTTCGTCGTCGTTCAAGGCGCCGACATTCAATGATCTCTATTTTCCTACGATGTTCGGATTCGGCGGCAATCCTAATCTCAAGCCGGAACGCGGCAGGATGCACGAAGCATTTGTGTCATATAACGGGGCTGGTGCAAACTATCGGTTTGGCTATTTTATGAATACCATCAAAGATGCCATCGTGATTAACAACATATTCTCGCAGGTGGAGAATATCTCCGAGGCCCGCATTGACGGATTTGAAGTGAGTGGAACTCAACCCATCGGCAAGAACTGGACGATACGGACAAATATGACCTTCCAGGATCCGCGCAACCAGCAGCTCAATACGATTCTTCCACGCAGATCCAGGATGTTCGGCACCGTGGCGATGAGATACGCGACAGAAAATTTCATGGTGGAGGGCATAGCGAGAGGCGAGGGTGCGAGGTATGACGACATTGAAAATCTGCACAAATTGCCGGCAATGGTCATCGTGGGCTTTAGTGCATCCTACAAGCTTCAGCAAGGACCAACCCTGCGAGTCCAGATCGATAATCTTCTCGATAAAAAATACCAGCCGGCAATCGGGTTTAACGGAATTCCCCGAACGGTCTGGGGAAGTATCACATACACTTTCTGACCGTCGTGGCTGTCATAGGTGATCAGGGGGCTCAATTGGAGTCGTGACTGACGGAAACAATGAGCCCCAAATCGCATCATCCGGCAACTCCACGCATTGCCTAGTCACGCTCACGCTGCTAAAGTCCGCTGGTTCCCGGTTTTATCTTTTCATTCACGCAAGATCCTTAAGCCATGAACAGCCGCCAGTTGTACTTGCGCCTGATGAAATATATCGTGCCCTATTGGGAAGTGTTCGTATTCTCGCTGATGGGTATGATTGCGATGGCGGCTACCGCGCCGATGATAGCCGCATTGACAGTGCCGCTGCTGGACGGCGCTTTTGTCAATAAGGACACGGAATCGATGCAGCTGGTTCTGCTGGCAATCATCGTGTTGTTTGCGGCGCGCGGTGTGGCAGGCTATATCAGCACCTATGCGATCAACTGGGTAAGCAGCAAACTGGTGGTGGATTTGCGGGCGGAAATGTTCGATAAGTTATTGATCCTGCCTGATTGTTATTATTCCAGCCAGCCCGGTGGCAGTCTCGTTGCCAGACTCACGTCCGATATCGCCCGGCTCACTTGTACCGTCATCGGCGTAATAACCGTAATGGTGCGCGACACGTTGACTGTTATCGGGTTATTGGCGTGGATGCTCTATCTTAACTGGAAACTTTCGATACTGGCTTTATTGATGGTATCCGTGATCCTGCTGATCATGCGGTCCGTCGGCGAGCGGCTGCAAAGTGTGGAGAGGAAAGCGCGGCAAACAGCGGATAGCATCATTCAGGTATTAAAGGAGTCCATTGAAAACCATAGGGTGGTCAGGCTTTACGGAGGCCGGCGATACGAAACACATCGCATGGGAGAGGAAGCAAACCGGGTGCGCGACTTTACCATGAGGCAGATCGCCATTTCGGCTTTAAGCGTTCCGCTGGTGCAATTTGCAACCTCCGTTGCGCTGGTGATCATATTATATCTTGCGACGCAGCAAGCCTTCGCCAATGAAACCACGGTGGGCGGTTTAGTATCCATCGTCGTGGCCATGCTGATGCTGAGTGCGCCGCTGAAGCGTATCGCCGGTGTAAAAGAGTTCCGGCAGCAGGAGTTTGCCGCTGCCGAGAGCATATTCTCGTTACTGGATCAGGCGGCTGAACCGGATACAGGAACGGATACAGGAACAATTATCATCGACCGTGCGCTTGGGGAACTGCGATTCGAACAGGTCAGTTTTTGCCGTGGCTCCGTAAGTTCCGGAATAAGCTCGGGTGCGGGCGAAGTACTGGATATCACGCTGACCATACAACCGGGGGAGACATTGGCGCTGGTGGGTCTCTCCGAGTGCGACAAGGGCACCCTCGTGAATATGGTGCCACGTTTCATTCGTCCCACGGCGGGGAGAGTTCTGCTTGATGGCCATGATCTGGCAAGCCTCACGCTAGCCAGTCTACGCGCCAATATCGCGCTGGTTTCCGAAGGCGCAACACTATTCAACGATACGGTGGCGGCCAACATCGCTTATGGCGCCATGGGACGTGAAACGGAATCCAGGATCACTGCCGCGGCACAGGCTGCTCACGCAATGGAATTCATTCGGGAAATGCCGCAGGGATTGCAAACCTTAGTAGGGGAGCGAGGCGTAAAACTTTCCAGCGGACAACGGCTGCGTGTCGCCATTGCCCGGGCATTGCTGAGAGATTCGCCTATCCTGATCATGGACGAGACGCTTCAGATGCCGGACTTCGAAACCAGTCATCATGTGCAGGCGGCGTTGGAAGCCCTGATGCACGGACGCACCACGCTCGTCATAGCGCATCGTTTATTCACCGTGGAGAGAGCGGATCGTATTGTAGTGCTGCAAAAAGGACGCATCGCCGAAATCGGCGGTCACCGGGAATTACTTACCAAAGAAGGTGCTTATGCCAGGCTTGCTCGAACTTTTGTTTGAACCTAAATCCGGTAGTTGACCGCTCATTTAATAGATCAGTGTTTTGATTAATAACAATATTTCTTATTATTTGACTCTCACCTTCCGGGTGAGGCTGCTACGGGGTGAATTGCACAGTTTTTGCGGCACATAGCTGCGTTGCAACTTCTTGGAATGGGGCGCCCCGGAGCGTGGCACGAGGGGCCCCGCGAAGCGGGGATCGGGCAGCGCAGGGGATGCCGCGACCGCGTTCCGAGGCACCCGCATCCCGCTGCGGGGTCACACCTTCCTGCGGAAGGCACTGCTCCGCCCTACGCGGTCGCACCATTCCGCGTCGTTGCGCCTTGCCCTGCACCCCAAAAACCGCACACCTCACCCCGTCCAACTACCGGATTTAGGTTGAACCCGTTATTTACTGATTGCCTAGCTCGATTCCCTGTTTGTACTCCGGCACCCATCTTGTTAACCCCTGTTTGACTTCCTCATCGCTGAGTACCGGGTGTTCATTCAGCCATGCTACGAGATCTGTCAGCCATTGTGCGTCTACCTGGCGAGCCTGGGCGATGCGCAGTTTGGAATGCGGTGTAGGCAAAGTGTTTTCATCGTCGGCCAATAACTCTTCGTAGAGCTTTTCCCCAGGGCGTAATCCATTGTAGACAATCTTGATATCTCCCTCGGTGAGGCCTGATAGACGAATCATATCCTTTGCCAGGTCTGCAATCTTGATGGGCTCGCCCATATCCAGCACGAAAATTTCTCCACCACCTTCTTTCCCTCCCATTAAGCCGGCTTGCAGCACCAGCTGCGCGGCTTCAGGTATGGACATGAAGTAGCGTGTAACCTCGGAATGGGTGACGGTTATCGGCC